>NZ_JBFBHD010000001.1:0-1736232 GCF_040685015.1 Microbacterium meiriae
GCCATCCCGACCCGCTTGTCAAATCGGCGCGCCGTGCGGATCTCGGATCCGCTGCGCAGCCGGTGACAGCCGCAGAAGGGGTGGATCTCCCATCCTAGACGCAAGCGTCTGATCTCTCAAGTGAGAGAGGATCGGGAGTGGTTCTCCGCTTGAGGGGGGTGAAGCTCTGGGCTTCTCCGCTTCCCTGTGGGGCGAACAAGTAATAAGTTACGTGGATTCCGGGGGTCTGGCAAATCGGGCGCACTCCCCCGGGCGTGTCGCAGGCCCTCATGCGCCTGATTCCCCCGGATCAGCCAGGGTTTCCGGCCACTTCGCGGCCGGGAGTAGCATCTCGCCATGGTCTCCGGTCGTCCCACCTCCGCCGCTGAGCTGCTCGCCCGCGTCGTGATCGAGGCGGGCGGGGACGCGTCGCAGGCCCCGACGGACTCGGGCCTCCGTGCCCTCGGGGGCGTCCCGCTCTCGTCGCGCACGGCGACCGGCGATCTCGCTCTCGTCAGCGTCGCAGCAGTGGCCCTCGCCGCGGGTATCGATCTCACGCGCGTCGACCCCGTCCGCGTCGCCGTCGCCTACCGGAGCGACAGGTATCTGGAGGTGGGCGGCACTCCCCCTCCCGTGTGGGCGCCCCTCTCCGGGTTCTGGGCGAGCGCGGATGGATGGGTCCGGACACACGGCAACTACCCGCACCACGCGCGCGCGCTTCGCACCGCGCTGGACCTGGACGACAGGGCAGGAGCGGAGGCCGTGGCCCGCACGCTGGAGACGCTGCACACCGCGGAGGCCGTCCGCCGGATCTCCGAAGCCGGAGGTCTCGCCGTGGCCGTCCGCCCTGAGGACCGCGCGGCCGATGAGGCTCTGCGGCGGACGCCCGTCGTGGACGTCGCGATCACGGAGGCGATCGGCCGACGACGGGGGAAGGACCGACGTCTCCCGTCGCCCGGTGCGGCGGGGCAGGCTCCCCTCGCCGGCGTCCGCGTCCTCGACCTCACGCGGGTGATCGCCGGTCCGGTGTGCACCCGGACCCTCGCGCTCCTCGGCGCGGACGTGCTCCGCATCGACCCGCCGCACCTCCCCGAGCTTCCGTGGCAGCATCTCGACACCGGTCACGGCAAGCGCACCGCGCTGCTCGATGCCCGAGGCGCTGCGCTGCACGACCTCCTGGAGACCGCGGATGCCGTCGTGCTCGGCTATCGTCCTGCGGCCCTGGAGCGCCTGGGCCTCTCCCCCGACGCGCTCGCCGCACGGTATCCGGGCCTGCTCGTCGCCCAGCTCAGCGCCTGGGGCACGTCTCACCCCGAGCGCGCCGGCTTCGACAGCCTGGTCCAGGCGGAGAGCGGCATCGCACTGATCGAGGGCGACGGCGGTCGGCCGGGCGCTCTTCCGGCTCAGGCATTGGACCACAGCGCCGGCTACCTCCTCGCCGCCGCCCTCACGCAACTGCTCCGCCACCGCGACGGGCACTCGCGAGTCGTGCGGACCTCCTTGCGTCGGATCGCCGCCGATTTGCTCGGGATGCCGCGGACGCCCCGCGCGTCGGCGCTCCCCGAGGTGGACGCATCCGGTCACCTGGCCCGCTTCGACGTCGACGGGGAAACGATCGTGACGGCCGCCCCGGCACTCCCCGGCCTGGCGTTCGATGCCCCGCACGGGTGGGGCACGGACGCGCCGCACTGGTGAGGCGCGGGATCAGACCGCAGCGCGCGGCCGCCGCACCGCCAGGACGACGCAGAGGACCAGGGTCAGCACGCCCCACACCGCGCAGGCGGGCGGCAGCACCCGATATGCGAGATGCTGCACCGTGAACTCGGCGGACAGCGGTCCGAACGCGAGCAGACCGCCGACCCACGCGATCACGAGGATCACCGGCAGCGAGAGCCACCACGCGACCCGCATGAACGTCGGAAGGACTCGGCGCGCGTCCGCTCGAGGCGTCGCGCGGCGCAGCCGCAGTGCAGCCCAGATCGCCAGGCCCAGCAGGCCGAGGGCACTCGAGCCGTACTGGAGCCACTTGTAGCCGTCGAAGGGACCCCAGGAGTCCGCGAGCGCGGGCAGCAGATCCACGCCCCACCGCGAGTCGTGCGTGAACGCATCCCAGAGGATATGCGAGAGCACGCCCAGCATCGTCGAGAACACGAGCAGGAACGGATACAGCGGTCGCCAGCCCGCGTACCGCGGGCGGTCATCGCGACTCAGCGCCTCGATCGCCGCCCGGTATCCGGTCACCCCCCAGCCGGCGGGTAGTCGCACGGACACCCATCCCGGCAGCAGTTCCAGGGTCGCCGGGCGCAGCAGGACGCGCCAGAGGAGGAACAGCCCGAGAGCGAGCAGCGTCGTCCACACGAGGTTGACCGGATCGTGCAGGAAGCCGTAGTTGAGGCCGACGTTGCGCAGGAACAGCGAGATGTCCGGCGTCATCGCTCCGATCGCGATCGCCGCGGGGACGAGCGGCGTGCGCACGAACGGCAGCGCGACGATCGCGTGGCTCGGAGTGAACGGCATACGAGGCCGGGGTCAGCCCAGGAAGACGCCGGCGAGGGTCTTCTTCCCGCGACGCAGCACCGAGACACCGCCGGGCAGGGTGCCCTGCACGGTCGCGGAGTCGTCCTCCACCCGCTCCCCATCGAGGGAGACGCCGCCCTGCGCGATGGCGCGGCGCGCCTCCGACAGGCTCGACACGAGACCGGTGGCGACGAGGGCGTCGACGACCGGAGTTCCGGCTGCGACCGTCGCATGCGGAAGCTCGTCGAGCGCCGTGCGCAAGGTCGCCGGGTCGAGAGTCGTCAGGTCGCCCTGCCCGAACAGCGCCTCGGACGCCGCGATCACGGCCGCCGTCGCCTCGACGCCGTGCACCGTCGCGACGACCTCGAGCGCGAGGCGCTTCTGGGCGGCACGGCGGAACGGCTCGGTCGCCACGAGCTCCGCGTACTCCTCGATCTCGGCCCTGGTCAGGAACGTGAACACCTTGAGGCGCTCGATCACGTCGGCATCCGCCGTGCTGAGCCAGAACTGGTAGAACGCGTACGGGCTCGTGAGCTCCGCGTCGATCCAGATCGCGTTGCCCTCGCTCTTGCCGAACTTGGTGCCGTCGCTGTTGGTGATCAGCGGGGTGCCGATCGCGTGGACGGACGTCCCTTCGACCCGGTGGATGAGGTCGGTGCCGCTGGTGAGGTTGCCCCACTGATCGGAGCCGCCCGTCTGCAGCACGCAGTCGTACTGCCGGTAGAGCTCGAGGAAGTCGAGCCCCTGGAGGATCTGGTAGCTGAACTCGGTGTAGCTGATCCCGGCGTCGGAGTTCAGGCGTGCGGCCACCGCGTCCTTCTTCAGCATGGTGCCGACGCGGTAGTGCTTGCCGATCTCGCGGAGGAAATCGATCGCGGAGAGCGGCGCCGTCCAGTCGAGGTTGTTCACCATGCGGGCGGCGTTGTCCCCTTCGAAGCTGAGGTAGCGCTCGACCTGTCCGCGCAGACGGTCGACCCATTCCGCCACCGTCTCGCGGGTGTTGAGCGTGCGCTCCGCGGTGGGCCGGGGGTCGCCGATCAGACCGGTGGACCCACCGACGAGACCGAGCGGCTTGTGCCCGGCGAGCTGGAGGCGGCGGAGCAGGAGCAGCTGGACGAGGTGCCCGAGGTGCAGGCTGGGCGCCGTCGGGTCGAAGCCGCAGTAATACGTGACGGGATCTCCCGCGAGCAGGGCGCGTAGCGCCTCCTGGTCGGTGGACACGTGGACGAGGCCACGCCACACGATCTCGTCCCACACGTTCTCGAACGTGGGGTCGATCGCCTGCGGCGCGGTCGTCAGAGCGGGAGTTGACACGCGCTCCAGGCTAGCAGCGGACGACCGCCCCGCTGCGTCGCGCGGAGGGGTGTCAGCTGTGCGCGGCCCACCACACGAGGAACGCGGCGCCGAGGCCGATGACCCAGCTCACGAGGCTGCCGACGAGGAAGTACTCCGCGCGGGCCCCGGTCTCCCCGTCGCGGGAGATCTCCGGGAAGCGGACGATGCCCTTGGCGGCGAGCATGGCCGCGAGCACGGGGTACGCCACGGCCAGGGTGAGGATCATCACGAGGACGCGTTCGAGCGGGCCGATGAGCCGCCCGCCCTTGAAGCCGTGGCGCGGATCGGCGGGGATCACGGCGGACACCGCAGGGGCATCGGCCGCAGGCTGGTCGGTCGGTGCGGATGCGATGACCGGAGGCACCGGCTCCGCCACCTCCGCGGGGCGCCAGGTGTGCTCGCCGTCCAGAGCCGCGCGGACGACGAGGTTGGCGGATTCGAGCAGGAAGACACCGGCGCCGAGAGCGAGCACGGCCAGATCGAACGGCACCTCGCCGAACTGCGAGCGGAGCGTCCAGAGCTCGCCGATGAGACCGGCGGCATTCCTCGATCCGCCCCAGACCACGGCGCCGATGCTGAGGGCCGCCAGCGCGACGGCCGGCCAGAACCCGGCACGGGACGGCCCCTCGTCCGGCATGCTCCAGGCCCACAGCGCTCCGGCACCGAGTCCGAGGAGGGCCGGCAGCAGCGCGTCTCCGCCGATGCCGAGGAGGAGGACCACAGCCGCGGCCACGACGTAGCCGACCCACCGCCGAGGCACGAACTGGCGGACGAGGTCGGTCGCGCCGATGGCCAGGAGGACGAAGCCCGCGAGGATCATGCGGTCTCCCCCCGGAGCGCGGCCACACCCTCGATGACAGCGGCGGCTCCCGCGCTCCGCAGCGATTTGGACACGCTCGGCTGGGAGATGCCCTCCTGGGCGGCGAGCTCCTGCTGGGACCGGCCGACCAGGCGCCCGTACGTGAGGTGGCGCTCGCGCGTGCTCATCGCCCCGACGAGCTCGTCGCGCGCGAGGACATACGCGTTGGACGCGGCGATCACGGTCTCCATGACCTCATCCTGGCCCGGGGCTCCGACAATCCAGGTGCGCGTGCGCGGCACGGCGCGCTGTTCGCGGGCGTGCACGGTCTCGATCGCGGCGCGCGCCGCATACCACCCAGGGCCGTCGGCCAGCTCACCGTGCACAGACGCCACCGGTCGGACCTCGCCGATGCCGACGCCGAAGCGGAACGCGAGGCCCTCAGGGAGCCGGAGCTGGACCATGAGGAGGGAGAGGAGCGCGTCGGGAAGCTCGCGGTAGACGCCCTGCTGCTCGTCCCCTACCGTGGGCGTGAGCGGCTGGACCGCCAGCGGACGGTCGCGTTCGACCTGCGCGATGGTCTCGTCGAGTGCACGCTGTGCGGCGCTCCGGTCCCCGAGCTCTCGGGAACCCACGATGTCGGCGATCACGGCGATGACCATGGGATAACCGTAACACGAATATCCGAGGTTTATGCCTCATATGGCTATAGATAGGAAATATGCCTGATTCACGCATCATCGACTGGACCGATGGCACCTGGACCCACGCCCCCGCGCTGACGCGCATCGACGGGCATCTCGACGCCACCGCGATCGAGGGCAGCGATGCCTGGCGTCACACCGCGTACGGCTTCGTGCACGACTCCGAGCATGCACTGCTCGCCCCGCTGGAGGTCGGTGAAGCGATCGAGGTCGCCTTCCGCGCGCCGTGGGAGGGGCAGTTCGACCAGGCGGGCCTCTTCGTCCGCGCCGATGACGAGCACTGGATCAAGGCGGGAGTCGAGTTCGCCGACGGCCACCTCGGCCTGGGCGCCGTCGTGACCGCCGGCCGCTCGGACTGGTCGGTCGGCTACGTCGACGACTGGCGCGAGAGCGAGATCACCGTCCGGGTCAGCCGCTGGGAAGACGCGATGATCGTGCGGGCCCGCGCGGACGACGGACCGTGGCGACTCGTCAGGGTGGCTCCCTTCGCCGGTGACACGGCCGTCTCCGCAGGACCGTTCCTCGCAGCACCCACCCGGGCGGGCCTGACCGTCCGGTTCACCCGGTGGGAGCGCTCGGCCGCCGACGGCGACCTGCACTGAGGCGCGGTCGCCGCCGGAACGACTACAGGCCGAGCGCGTGCGCGGCGGCCTGCGCGCGGGCGACGAGATCCGCGCGCTGCTCGGCCACCCGCTCGGGCGCGGTGCCGCCGACGCCCGTGCGCGACGCGACGGATCCCTCGATCGTGAGCACCTCGCGCACCGCGGGGACGAGGTGGGGCGACACCGACCGCAGCAGCTCGTCGGAGGCGTCCTCCAGCCCGATCCCCTGTTCCTCGCAGGCGCGCACGAGTGCTCCGGAGATCTCGTGGGCATCGCGGAACGGCACCCGCCGCTTCACCAGCCACTCGGCGACGTCGGTCGCCAGCGAGAACCCCTGGGGGGCGAGCTCGGCCATGCGCTCCGTGTGGAAGCGCAGCGTCGCGACCATCCCCGCGAACGCCGGCAGCACGACCTCGAGCGTCTGCACGGAGTCGAAGACCGGCTCCTTGTCCTCCTGCAGATCGCGGTTGTAGGCGAGCGGCAGGCCCTTGAGCGTCGCCAGCAGGCCGGACAGGTTGCCGATGAGACGCCCGGACTTGCCGCGCGCGAGCTCGGCGATGTCCGGGTTCTTCTTCTGCGGCATGATGCTGGATCCGGTGGAGTAGCCGTCGTCGAGGGTGACGAAGCCGAACTCGCGGGTGTTCCAGAGGATGATCTCCTCGGAGAGTCGGGAGAGGTCGACGCCCGTCATCGCCGCGATGAACGCGAACTCCGCGACGACGTCCCGCGCGGCGGTCCCGTCGAGGGAGTTCTCCGCCGGCCGGTCGAGACCGAGCTCCGTCGCCACGAGAGCGGGGTCGAGGCCCAGCGTCGATCCCGCCAGCGCTCCCCCGCCGTACGGCGAGACACCGGCACGCCGGCGCCAGTCGACGAGACGTTCGAGCTCGCGCACCAGCGGCCACGCGTGAGCCTGGAGGTGATGGGCGAGCAGCACCGGCTGCGCGTGCTGAAGGTGCGTGCGTCCGGGCAGGATCGCGTCGGGGTGTGCCTCGGCCTGCGCCACGAGCGCATCGATCACGCGCAGCAGGTCACGGGCGATCACCCGGGCGTGATCGATCAGGTACATCCGCACGAGAGTGGCGATCTGGTCGTTCCGGCTGCGTCCGGCGCGGAGGCGTCCGCCCAGCTCCGGACCGAGCTCGGCGATCAGCGCCTGCTCGAGCGCACCGTGCACGTCCTCGTCGGTGGGCAGCGGCTGCAGGGTGCCGTCGGCGACCTTGCGCGCCACGGCGTCGAGGCCTTCGTGCATGCGGGCGGCCTCATCCGGTTCGAGGTACCCCGCCGCGGCCAGCGCCGTGGCATGCGCGTGGGAACCCGCGATGTCGTACGGCGCGAGGATCCAGTCGAAGTGCGTCGAACGGCTCAGCTCGACGAGCTCCGGCGACGGACCGGTGGCGAACCGCGCGCCCCAGAGCGCGCCCTCGTTGGTGCCTTCGTGCGAGCCGGCCATCACGCGTCCTTCTTCCCGAGGAGCCAGACCAGCAGGGCCTTCTGGGCGTGCAGACGGTTCTCCGCCTCGTCCCAGACCACGCTCTGCGGACCGTCGATGACGGCGGAGTCGACCTCGTAGCCGCGGTCGGCGGGGAGGCAGTGGATGAAGATCGCGTCGTCGTGCGCGAGCTCCATCGTCTCCGGCGTGACCTTGTAGCCGCCGAGGTCGCGGATCCGCGCGAGCTTCTCCTCCTCCTTACCCATCGACACCCAGGTGTCGGTGACGACGACGTCAGCGCCCGCGGCCGCCTCGACCGGATCGGTGAAGAGCGTGATCGATCCGCCGGTCTCCCCGGCGCGGCGGTCGGCCGCCTCGATCACGTCGGCGCGCGGCGCGTAGTCCTCCGGCGACGCGATGCGCACGTGCATGCCCGCCGTGACGCCGGCGAGCGCGTAGGAGTGCGCCATGTTGCTCTGGCCGTCGCCGAAGAACGTCAGCGTGAGGCCCTTCAGATCGCCCTTGTGCTCGCGGATCGTCAGCAGGTCGGCGAGGAGCTGGCACGGGTGGAAGTCGTCGGACAGCGCGTTGACCACGGGGACCCGCGTGCCGGCGGCCATCTCTTCCAAGCCCGATTGCGCGTACGTGCGCCACACGATCGCGGCGACCTGGCGCTCGAGGACGCGCGCCGTGTCGGACGGCGTCTCCTTCCCGCCGAGCTGGCTGCTCGCGGTGGAGATGATGAGCGGGGTGCCGCCGAGGTCGGCGATGCCCACGGCGAACGAGACGCGCGTCCGGGTGGACGACTTGTCGAAGATCACGGCGACGGTCTGCGGGCCGGCGAGGCTCTTGTCCGCCCAGCGGTCCTTCTTGAGCTCGAGGGCGAGATCGAGGATCTCCGCCTGCTCGGCGGGCGTCAGATCGTCGTCGCGCAGCAGGTGGCGGGTCATGCGGGGACCTTTCCGGTGGCGGAGGAGTGGACGTCGGAGAGAGCGGCGGTGAACAGCTCGCGGAACTCCGCCAGCTCCGCGTCGCCGATGGTGAGTGCCGGCGCGACGCGCACGGTCTCGGGGTTGGCGGCGTTGACGATGAGACCGCGGTCCTGGGCGGCGGCGACCACCGCACCCGCCACGGGCTGGGTGAGCGCGACGCCGACGAGGAGTCCGCGGCCGCGGACGCCCTCGATCAGCGGGGAGTCGATGCCCAGGATGATCTCCCGCAGCTCGGCTCCGCGGCGCGCGGCGTTGTCGACGAGGTCGGCGCGCTCGATCTCGGCCAGCACCGCGTCCGCCACGGCCGTCGCGAGCGGGTTCCCGCCGAAGGTGGAGCCGTGCGAGCCGGGCGTGAACAGGGCACTCGCGGCGCCGTAGGTGACGAGGGCGCCGATCGGGAACCCGCCGCCGATGCCCTTCGCGAGCGTGATGGCGTCGGGCGTGATGCCCTCGTGGCTGAACCCGAACCAGGCGCCGGTCCGTCCTGCCCCTGTCTGGATCTCGTCGACGATGAGCAGGGCTCCGTGTGCGAGGGTCAGCGAGCGCGCGGCGGCGAGGTAGCCCTCGGGGAGCTCGACGACGCCGGCCTCACCCTGGATCGGCTCCACGATGACGGCGGCGACCCGGTCATCCATCGCGGCCTCCAGCGCATCGATCGTGGCCGGGATGTGCTCGACCCCTCCGGGCATCGGAGCGAACGGCGCGCGCATGGACTCCTTGGCCGTGAGCGCGAGCGAGCCCATCGTGCGGCCGTGGAAGCCGTTCTCCAGCGCCAGGATGCGGGGACGCTCCGCGCCGCCGTGCAGACGGGCGAGCTTGAACGCGGCCTCGTTGGCCTCGGCACCCGAGTTCGAGAAGAAGACCCGACCGTCGATCCCCGCGCCGGCGAGGCGCTTGAGCCGGGCCGCGAGCGCGAGCTGCGGTGGGGTCGCGAAGTAGTTGGAGACGTGCGCGAGGGTGGCGGCCTGCCGCGACACCGCATCGACGAACACCGGGTGCGCGTGCCCGAGCGAGGTCACCGCGATGCCGGCGAGGAAGTCGAGGTAGCGTCGGTCTTCGGCGTCCCACAGGTACGAGCCCTCACCGCGGGTCAGCAGCGCGAGGCGCTCCCCCGCGTTGAGCACGAGATCACGTGCCGCGTCGTCCTGCCAGACGGTCATGCCGTCGCCCCTTTCTCTCCCAGGACCACTTCGGTCCCGATTCCCTTGCTGGTGAACAGTTCGACGAGCACCGAGTGCGGGACCCGTCCGTCGATGATCGCGGCCGCGTCGACGCCACCCTCGACCGCATCGAGGCATGCGCGCATTTTCGGGATCATGCCCGATTCCAGGCGCGGCAGCATCTCCACGAGAGCGCCCGACGTCAGATGCGACACGAGCGAGTCCCGGTTGGGCCAGTCGGCGTACAGCCCCGGCACGTCGGTGAGGATGACGAGCTTGCGCGCACCGAGGGCCACGGCGAGCGCAGCAGCCGCGGCATCCGCGTTGACGTTGAGCGACTGCCCCGGGTGGTCGAGGTCGGGCGCGATGCTCGACACGACCGGGATCCGCCCTGCGGCGAGATGATCGAGCACCGGCGTCGGGTCGACCTGGACCACGTCGCCCACGCGGCCGAGGTCCACCTCCTCGCCGTCGATCATGACACCGCGGCGGCGGCCGCCGAAGAGCCCGGCGTCCTCACCGCTGAGGCCGGTGGCGATGGGGCCGTGCGAGTTGATCTTCGACACGAGCTGCGGGTTCACCTGGCCCGTGAGCACCATCCGCACGACGCCGATGGCCTCGGTGTTGGTGACGCGATATCCGCCCTTGAACTCGCTGGGGATCTCCAGGCGCTGGAGCATGTCGGAGATCTGCGGCCCACCGCCGTGCACGACCACCGGCTGCACGCCGACGTAGCGGAGGTACGCGATGTCCTGAGCGAAGGCTTCTTGCAGCTCGTCCGAGACCATCGCGTTGCCGCCGTACTTGACGACGACGATCTGGTCGCGGAACTTCCTCAGCCACGGCAGCGACTCGATGAGGGTGGTCGCCTTCTGGGCCGCGATGTCCGGCGTGGTGTCCTGGATGTCGGTCATGAGGCGTAGGCGCTGTTCTCGTGCACGTAGTCGTGGGTGAGGTCGTTCGTGAGGACCGTGGCGGTGGCCTCCCCGACCTTGAGGTCGATCATCAGGTGCGTCGCTCGCGGCGTCAGGTCGACCTCCTCGCGCGGGCGGTCCGGGCCACCGGCGGTGCACACGCGGACGCCGTTCATCCACACGTCGACGTCGTACGGGTCGAACTGCGCGGCCGTGGTGCCGATCGCCGCGAGCACGCGTCCCCAGTTCGGGTCGTTGCCGAAGATGGCGGCCTTGAACAGGCTGTTGCGGGCCACCGAGCGGCCGACCTCGACGGCATCCTGCTCGGAGACGGCGTGCTGCACCTCGATCGTGATGTCGTGGCTCGCGCCCTCCGCGTCGCCCTGCAGCTTGACCGCGAGCTCCTGGCAGAGCGTGGTGAGCGCCTCGGCGAAGTCGTCGAGATCGGGGGCGACCTCGGAGGCGCCGTTGGCGAGCAGCGTCACCTGGTCGTTGGTCGACATGCAGCCGTCCGAGTCGAGGCGGTCGAACGTGCGTCCCGTCGCCCGACGCAGCGCCTCGTCGGCCTGGAGCGGTTCGAGCACGGCGTCGGTGGTGAGCACCACGAGCATCGTCGCCAGACCCGGGGCGAGCATGCCCGCGCCCTTCGCCATGCCGCCGATCGTCCAGCCGTCGCGGGTCACCACAGCGGTCTTCGCAACCGTGTCCGTGGTCATGATGGCGTGCGCGGCGCTCTCCCCGCCGTCCGAGCTCAGCTCGGTGATCGCCTGCGCGGTGCCTGCGAGGACCTTCTCGCGGAAGACCTCGTCGCCCGTCCCGATGAGCCCCGTGGAGCAGACGAGCACGTCGCCCGCGCTGATGCCGAGCATCTCGGCCGCCTTCTCCGCGGTCTGGTGGGTCGTCTGGAACCCGAAGCTGCCGGTGAAGCAGTTCGCCCCGCCGGAGTTGAGGACGACGGCCTCGACCACGCGGTCCGCGACGGCCTGCTGGGACCAGATGATGGGGTTGGCCTTGGCGCGGTTGCTCGTGAAGACGGCGGCCCCGACCTTCCGGGGGCCGCGGTTGACGACGACGGCGACATCGGGCTTGCCGGTGGACTTGAGTCCGGCGGCGACTCCGGCCGCCTCGAATCCTGCGGGGGCGGTGACGCTCACGGGGCGACTCCGTTCACTGAGAGGGCGCGGGTCTCGGGAAGCCCCAGCGCGATGTTCATGGACTGGACGGCAGCTCCGGCGGTGCCCTTGACGAGGTTGTCGACGGCGGTGACCACCGTCACGCGGTTCGCGGCGCGGTCGATCGCGAGACCGAGGAGGGCCGTGTTCGCCCCGAGCACGTCGGCGGTGCGCGGGAAGCTGCCCTCCGGGAGCAGCTGCACGAAGGTCTCGTCGCCGTAGGCGCTCTCCCACGCCTGGCGGATCTCGGCGTCGCTCACGCCGTCGACGATCGGCGCCGTGGAGGTGGCGAGGATGCCGCGCGACATCGGCACGAGGACCGGGGTGAAGGAGATCCGGATGTCCTGGGTCCCTGAGCCTGTCGAAGGGCCTGAGCCTGTCGAGGGGCCTGAGCCTGTCGAAGGGCGGGCGGCGGCGAGCGCCTGTCGGATCTCCGGGATGTGGCGGTGCGTGCCGCCCACCGCATACGGGTTCGCGGAGCCGAGGATCTCGGAGGCGAGGAGGTTCGTCTTCAGGCTCTTGCCCGCCCCGGACGGGCCGACGGCCAGGACGGAGACGATGTCGCCCGGGTCGATCACGCCGGCCGCGACACCGGGGGCGAGGCTGAGGCTCACCGTGGAGGCGTTGCAGCCGGGTGCGGCGATCCGGGTCGCGCCGCGGAGCGCCTCGCGCTGCTTGCCCCCTCCGACGACGAGCTCGGGCACGCCGTACGTCCAGGGCTCGTGGAACGCCCCGCCGTAGAAGGCGTCCCACTCCGTCGAGGAGGTGAGCCGGTGGTCGGCCCCCGCGTCGATCACGAGCGGGGTGTCGCCGAGGGCGTCCGTGTACTGTCCGGACTGGCCGTGCGGGAGGGCGAGGAACACGATGTCGTGTCCGGCGAGGATCTCCGGCGTGGTGTCCTGCAGCGTGAGGTGGGCGAGCGAGCGGAGGTGCGGCTGATGGGCGACGAGGGGCTGTCCGGCGTTCGAGTGCGCCGTGACGGTGCGGATCTCGACGTCGGGGTGTGCGGCCAGGAGGCGCAGGATCTCGCCGCCTGCGTAGCCGGAGGCGCCGGAGACGGCGACGGAATACGTCATGCTTCTACCTTAACGGTCGGGTCCTCGACGATCTCGGGACCGGGGGCGGGGCCGGAGGCGGCGACACCGGCACTCGACCGCCGCGCGGACGCAGGCAGAAGGGCGGGGTCGCCTAGAATCGGCGGCCGCGACGTCGGCGCACGGCGATGACGCTCGGGACGAGCGTCGAAGGAGCGGTGGCGACCGAAGGCATGCGGCGACGATAGCGCGGGCGCGTCCGGCACCGCAAATCCCGGGCGTCACACGACAGCGCGCGCGACCGGTGCGGCGAAGAAGGCGCGTTCGTGTGCGCTCGAGGTGAGGAAGGCGCGCCGCATCCGTTCCCGGCCGATGTCGTCGGTCCTCGCGGCCGCAGCGGCGACATGCGCGACGGCCTGCCGCGTGGCCTCCGCGAAGGCCGGATCCGCGTAGGTCGCGAGCCACGACGCGTAGGGATGCCCGGGGTCGCGGGGCGCCGCGCCGAACGCCCCGGCATGGAGTCGCTCCCCCAGGTCGGTGTAGAGCCAGAAGCACGGCAGCACTGCCGCGATCAGCGCGGCGTAGTCGCCGCCGAACGCGACCGCGCGCAGATGGTCGAGGTAGGCGATCGTCGCCGGGGCCGGCTCGGTGGCGAAGGTGGCGCCGCTCACCCCGGTCTCCGGTGTCAGCCACGACGCGTGCAGCTCCAGCTCTCCGCGGATCGCACCGTGCGCGGCCTCGGCCCAGAACGCCTGCTCGTCGGGGGTCGGGGCGAGGCGCGACGCCTCCGCGAGCACCCTGGCGTACTCGCGAAGGTACAGGGCGTCCTGCGCGAGGTAGAAGACGAAGGCATCGCGGTCGAGCGTCCCGTCGGCGAGCGCACGCAC
This sequence comes from Microbacterium meiriae, assembly GCF_040685015.1. Classification (NCBI taxonomy): domain Bacteria; kingdom Bacillati; phylum Actinomycetota; class Actinomycetes; order Micrococcales; family Microbacteriaceae; genus Microbacterium; species Microbacterium meiriae. The sequence continues at coordinate 13,525 of NZ_JBFBHD010000001.1, forward strand.
AAAGGGCAGCGCATCGATGTCGCGGCGGATCGCGGCAGTCTCATCCCACCAGGCCACGGCCACCTCCTCCGGCGTCGACCGGGTCTCGACCCCGCCGCGTGCCCAGAGTCCCGCGAAGGGATGGATCGGGCCGTGTCCTCGCCCGATCTCCAGGTCGTCCGCCGCGCGGAGGGACTCCCGCAACCAGGCGCGCGCGGCGCGGACCGCGGTCGCGGGATCGTCGCCCCGCGCCAGTCGTGTGGCCAGAGCCGCGGACAGCGAGCAGCCGGTGCCGTGGGTGTTCTCCGTCATGATGCGCGCCCCGGGGAACTCCACGTGCGTACCGGCTGCCGTGTCGATCAGGGCGTCCGGTGCCTCGTCCCCGGGCAGATGCCCGCCCTTCACCAGCACCGCGGTCCCCGTATCGGCCGACAGCTCCTGCGCCGCGGCGAGCGCGTCCGCCCAGCCCGCCACCTCGCGCCCCGCGAGGACGGCGAGTTCGGCGAGGTTCGGGGTGACCACGGTCGCCAGGGAGAGCAGGCCCCGCAGCTCGCGCTCTGCGTCGGGATCGAGCAGTCGGTCTCCCGAGGTGGCGATCATGACGGGGTCCAGCACGACGATCGGGGGCTGCGTCGTCCGGAGCCAGGCGGCGACCGTGCGGATCACCTCCCCGTCCGCGAGCATGCCGATCTTCACGGCGTCGATGCGGATGTCGTCGGCGACAGCGTCGAGCTGCGCCCGCAGGAACTCCGCGGGAGGGACATGCACGGCGCGGACGCCCTGCGTGTTCTGCGCGGTCAGGGCTGTGAGGGCTGCCATGCCGTAGCCCCCGTTCGCGGCGATCGCCTTGAGATCGGCCTGGATGCCCGCACCTCCGGACGGATCGCTGCCGGCGATGCTGAGCACGTGCGGCACCGCCCGTGCGAACCAGTGTCGCCGGAAGGCCGCGGCGGCGGCCCGGGGGTCCTCTGCCGCGCACAGCGCCGAGACCACCGCGATCCCGGACGCGCCGGCCTCACGCAACGCCGCCGCGTCCTCCAGGTCCACCCCACCGATCGCGACGCACGGCAGCGGACTGCGCGCGACGAATGCGGCGAAGCCGTCGACGCCGAGCGGCACCGGATGGTCGGGCTTCGTGCGCGTGGGGCGGATGACGCCGACCCCGAGGTAGTCCACCGTGCCCGGCGGCAGGGCGGCGACCTCGTCGAGGTGCGCGGAGGTGTTCGCCGTGAGCCCGATCAACGCCTCCGGGCCGAGAAGCTCGCGCGCGCGGAGCACCGAGGCATCCGCCTGGCCGAGGTGCACCCCGTCCACCCTGGCACCGCGACGACGGGCCTCGACGGCCGCATCGAGGCGATCGTTCACGACGAGCAGCGCGCGACCGTCGATGGCCGCGGACAGGGCGAGGAGCTGCTCGACGGTCTCCTCGTCCGTCGCCTTCTTGTCGCGCAGCTGCACGATGCGGACACCGCCGGCCACCGCTTCGCGGACGGTCGCGACCACCCCGCGAGCGCCGCACAGCGACCGATCGGTGACGAGGTACAGGGACAGGTCGACGGTCATCGGGCCTCCTCCTCGACGCGGGCGCGGGCGCGGAGATCCGCCGGGGTCACGGCGGACAGGGCGTCGAGCAGTGCGACGGCGAAGCTGCCCGGTCCGCGGGAGATCTCCGCCGCCTGCTCGGCTGCGACCGTGTAGACGAGGGTCGCCGCGGCCACCGCCGTCAGCGCATCTGTCGCGGAGCCACGGGCCACCCCGAGGAACGCCGCCATCACCGCGCCCAGGGCACACCCGCCGCCGGTCACCCGTGTGAGGAGGTCATGCCCGTTGGCGATGCGGATCACCCGCTCCCCGTCGGTGAGGAGGTCGACCGGGCCCGAGACGGCGACCACGGAACCGTACCGGTGGGCGAGCTCGCGGGCCGCCGCAGCCGCCGCCTCGGTCCCGTCCGTCGCGTCGACACCGCGGCCGCCACTGCTGTGTCCGGCCAGCGCGAGGATCTCCGACGCGTTGCCGCGGATGGCGGTGGGGCGCAGCGCGGCGAGCTCGTGCGCGAGCGCCGTCCGCACCGGGAGGGCGCCGATCGCAACGGGATCGAGCACCCACGGCGTGCCGGCGGCGAGCGCTCCCACCACGGCCTCCCTGCTCGCCTCCCGCTGCTCCGGGGTCGGCGTCCCGAGGTTGATGAGAAGCCCCGACGCGGCAGCGGCGAACGGCTCGGCCTCGCCGACGATGTCGACCATGGCCGGTGACGCCCCGAGCGCCAGCAGCACGTTGGCGGTGAACCCCGTCACGACGGCGTTCGTGATGCAGTGCGTCAACGGCGGCGTGGCCCGGACCTCCTCCCGCAGCCTTCCCGCCGTGACGGCGAGGTCGAGGACGGATTGCGGACGCACAGGATCGCTCATCGGCGACATCCCTTCGCTAGTACGAACTAGATCAGGTTCGACGGGTGTGATCTCAGCCGCGGATGCGGCACCCCGTGTCACTGCCTCGCAGTCTAGCGAGCGAGGGCGTCGAGCAGCGCCCGCTCCTCCGTCCGCGTGAGTCCGGCGCGGCGCTCCCGGTCCACGCCCCGTTCGCGCTCGTCCGCTACGACATGCTCCGCCGTCTCGTCGAGGGGGCGGAGCGGGCCCCCGCTGCGCCGGTACCGCGCATTCGAGCGGGTCATGAATCCGCGCATGTCGGGCGGCAGCCACAGCGGCAGCGAGCGCGGCCCCGCCCAGTACGCGACGCCTTCGGCGACGAGGCGCTCCTCCGTGCCGACGACGACCGACCCGGCGTGCCCCGTGGCCGCGCGCACCGTCCGGAGCACGTCCTCCAGGTCGCGCACGTCGCCGATCGCGTTCACGGCACCGGTGACGGTGGCGGACACGACGAACGCGGCGACGTCCTCGACGTCGATGACCTGCGTCGTGCGCCCTTCGAGCGGTGGAAGCAGCACCGGCTCATCCAGGGCCCGGAGGAACGCCGCCGCCCAGTAGCCGAAGCGATCGCTCGGGTCGCCGTCGCCGACGATGAGGCCGGGCCGGACGAGGAGTGCGCGATCGCCGACGCCCTCCTGCACGGCATCCTCCGCCGCGACCTTCTGTCGCGCGTAGTCGTCGTCCTCACCGGCCTGCGCCGCCGGGTGCCGCGATGCCGACTCGTCGGTCCCGACCGTCTCGTCGTCGCGGTACACCGACATCGACGAGATGTACGTCCACCGAGCGGCACGGTCGCCGAGCGCACGGACCGCCCCGGAGACATGATCGGCGCGGGAGGAGACGTCGACGACGTGGTCCCAGTCCGTGCGCGACACGACGTCGTAGGCGGCCTCCTCATCGCGGTCCGCGAGAACGAGGGTCGCTCCCGGCGGCGCCGGGCGTCCGCCGCGGGCCAGGCAGGTCACGGTCGCCCCCGCCCCGAGCGCATGCGCGGCGATGCGCCCCGACAGCCATCCGGTTCCCCCGAGGATCAGAACATCCGTCATGTGCCCATGTCATCAGGATCGACGACTCGGGGGAAGGGCCTCCGCTCAGAGCGGAGCGGCAGGACAGGCCGTCACGCGAGTACAGGCGTCACGCGAGCGCAGCCCACCACGCGAGCACAGGCCATCACGCAAGCACAGGCCACCGGCACTGCTGTCGCCTGATGCCGCGCGAGCGCCTGATGCCGCGCGGCCTCCCGAGGAAGCCGCGCGGCATCGCGGTCAGTCGCGGAGGGCGGCGCCGAAGCGCTCCGCGGCCACGGCGACGCCCGCCATCTTCGCCGCGGAGGCCTCCGCGGCGGTCAGCGTGCGGTCGTCGGCGCGGAAGCGCAGGGCGAACGTCAGCGACTTCGATCCCTCGGGCACACCCTCGCCGCGGTAGTCGTCCACGAGCCGGACGGACTCCAGCAGGGCACCCGCGCCCTCCGCGAGAGCCGCGCGGACCTCGCCCGCCGGCACCTCGGCCGGGAGTGTGAACGAGACGTCCTGCGTCGCGGCCGGGAACGTGGAGAGCGATGCCGCCACGATGCGTCCTCCGGCGAGCGTGAGCAGCCGGTCGAGGTCCAGCTCCAGCACGGTGGCGCGACCCGGCAGGTCAGCCTCCTCGGCGACGGCGGGATGCAGCTCGCCGACGTAGCCGACCTCCTCGCCGGCGGCGACGAGCGCACCGGTGCGTCCGGGGTGGAGCGCGGCGCGCTGCGTCTGCACGACGTCGATCTCGATGCCCGCCGCGGCCCCGATCACGCGGACCGCGTCGAGCGCCTCGACGAGCCCGGCGGCCTCGGCGGCACGACCCGGCTGGCGCGGCGACACGTTGCCGGTCAGCAGCACCGCGACGTGGCGCTCCTGCGGCGGGATGGAGGCGTCGAGCGCGGCGAGTACCTCATCCGACGGCCGGACGCCGAGCGGCGGGACCTCGGCGGTGCCGTACTCCACGCCCGGCTCCGGGACGAACACGGCGCCCGTCTCGAACAGCGCGAGGTCGGTGAGCCCGCGCGAGATGTTGCGGTGCGCGGTCTGCAGCAGACCGGGGATGAGCGAGCGCCGCAGGAACGGCACCTGCCCGTCGAGCGGGTTCGCGAGGCGGATGCTGGGCAGGTGCTCACCGGACGCGGAGCCGTGCAGATCGTTCTGCGCCTCGGTCGTGAACGGGAACGCCGGGGTCTCGACGAATCCTGCGGCGGCGAGAGCGTTCACCACGCGGCGACGCCCCTGCTGATGTGCCGTGAGACCGCGGCCGGACGGCGGCGTCGGCAGCACGGAGGGGATGCGGTCGAGCCCGTGGATGCGGGCGACCTCCTCGGCGAGTGTCCACTTGTCGGTGAGGTCGGGGCGCCAGGTCGGCGGGATGACCGTCCACCCGGAGTCACCCTGGGTCCCTGAGCCTTCGGCCTGGGTCCCTGAGCCTGTCGAAGGGCTGACCTCGGCCCCGATCGTCGTCAGCGCGCCGGTGATCTCGTCGTCGGTGTAGTCGACGCCGATCAGCCCCTGCACGAAGCCGCGCGGGAGCTCGATCTCGGCGACGAAGACCTCGGCGAAGAGCGCTCCGCCCTCCTCCGTGAGCGTGCCGCCGGCGAGCTCGACCATGAGGTCGGCTGCACGCCGGGCCGCGACGAAGGGGATCAGCGGGTCGACGCCGCGCTCGAAGCGCTTGGACGCCTCGCTCGGGAGCTTGTGCCGACGGGCCGTGCGGGCGATGGTCGTCGCGTCGAAGGTCGCCGCCTCGATGAGGACGTTCCGCGTGGTGTCGCTCATCTCGGTGGTGCCGCCGCCCATGACGCCGGCGAGGCCGATGGGACCGGAGTCGTCGGTGATGAGGAGGTCTTCGACGTGCAGCTTCCGCTCCACGCCGTCGAGCGTGGTCATCTTCTCCCCCGGCGTCGCGCGCCGGACGGTGATGCCGCCCGTGAGCTTGTCCAGGTCGTAGCCGTGCAGCGGCTGCCCGAGCTCGAGCATGACGTAGTTCGTGATGTCGATGAGCACACCCAGCGACCGCATGCCGGCGAGGCTGAGGCGCGCGATCATCCACGGCGGAGTCGGCCGCGACGGATCGACGTCGCGCACGACCCGGGTGACGAACTCGCTCGCGCCGACCTTGCCCCGCACCGGCGCCTGGTCGTCCACCACGGCGGTGTGTCCGGAGCCGGGCTGCAGCTCGGCGAAGTCACGCTCGGCCGGGTCGCGGAACGCCGCCCCCGTGGCGTGGGAGTACTCACGGGCGACACCGCGCACCGAGAACGCGTAGCCGCGGTCCGGCGTGACATTGATCTCCACCGCGACGTCGTCGAGGCCCAGCAGCGCGATCGCGTCCGTGCCCACGGGCGCATCGATGCCGAGGTCGCTCAGCACGACGATGCCGTTGTGCTCGTCGCCGAGCCCCAGCTCGCGCGCCGAGGCGATCATGCCGTCGGACACGTGGCCGTAGGTCTTGCGGGCGGCGATGGGGAACGGGCCGGGGAGGACAGCGCCGGGCAGGGTCACGACGACCTTGTCTCCGACGACGAAGTTGTGCGCGCCGCAGACGATCCCACGGACGCCGCCGTGCTCGGGGCCGACGTCCACCTGGCACCAGTTGATCGTCTTGCCGTTCGACTGGGGTTCCGGCTCGAGGGAGACGACCTGGCCGACCACCACGGGACCCGTGATGTCGAACCGGTGCACGTCCTCCTCTTCGAAGCCGACGGTCACCAGTGCCGCGAGGACGTCCTCGGGCGTGGCATCCGCTGCCAGATCGACGTACTCACGCAGCCACGAAAGCGGGACGCGCATCACACCACCATCCCGAACTGCTCGCTGAAACGGACATCACCCTCGGCCATGTCGCGCATGTCCTGCACATCGCTGCGGAACATCAGGCCCCGCTCGATGCCCATGCCGAACGCGAAGCCGCTGTACACCTCCGGGTCGATCCCGGCCGCGCGCAGCACGTTCGGGTTGACCATGCCGCAGCCGCCCCACTCGATCCAGCGCGCGCCACCCTTGAAGGTCGGGTGCCACAGGTCGAGCTCGGCGGAGGGCTCGGTGAAGGGGAAGTAGTTCGTGCGGAAGCGGGTCTTGGCCTCCGGACCGAAGAGCTGCTTCGCGAAGTGGTCGAGCGTGCCTTTGAGGTGCGCCATCGTGATGCCCTTGTCGACGACCAGGCCCTCGAACTGCGTGAAGACCGGGAGGTGCGTGGCGTCGAACTCGTCGGTGCGGTACACGCGGCCCGGGCACAGCACGTAGATCGGGACCTCGCGGTCGAGCATCGACCGCACCTGCACGGGGCTCGTGTGCGTACGCATGACGAGGTGGCGCGACGTCGGGTCGACGTAGAAGGTGTCCTGCTCCTGACGGGCGGGGTGATCGACGTCGAAGTTCAGGGCGTCGAAGTTGAACCACTCGTGCTCGAGCTCCGGCCCCTCCGCGATCTCCCACCCCATGCCGACGAAGATGTCCTCGACGTGGTCCTGCAGGAGGGCCAGCGGGTGGCGGGCGCCCACGCGCGTCCGCGACGGGACGGCGGTGATGTCGACGCGCTCGGCCTCCAGACGCGCGGCGACCTCGGCGGCGGCCAGCTCGGCCTCCTTCGCCGCGAGCGCCTGGTTCACACGACCGCGGCCCTGACCGACGAGCTTGCCGAACGCGGCCTTGTTCTCGGGGGCGACCTGGCGCATCGAGGCGTTCAGGACCGCGAGCGGCGATCCCTCCGCGACGTGCGCCGCACGGGCGGCTTTCAGCGCGGCGGTGTCGGCGGCCGCCTCGATCGCCGCGAGGGCGTCGGCGACAGCGGCTTCGACCGCTTCGGGGGTGATTTCCGGAGACTCTGACACGGGAGTCGAGTCTACCGGCGCGGGACAGGCGTCCCGCGCCGGTCGTGGCTCACACCGCCAGTCCGCCGGAGTTGTTGCTGTCGTGCTTACCGAGACCCCGCTGCATCACGATGAGCGACGTGTTCGTCTCGCCGTCGTGCTGGCGGGGGTCCGGCTCCACGGGACCGGCCTTGGCCGAGCGCTTGGCGCGGCGCTGCAGGCGGTAGGCGACGTAGGAGAGCACCAGACAGACCGCGACGTACATCGAGCCGCCGACGATCGCGGCGGGGATCAGCGGCGACCCGTAGGGCGCCTGGTTGCCGATCTGGTTGATGACGTAGAGCAGCTCCTGGTACGTGATGATGAAGCCGAGCGCGGTGTCCTTCAGTGCCACCACGAGCTGCGCGATGATCACGGGCATCATCGCCCGGACGGCCTGCGGGATCAGGATGAAGTACATGACCCCGGTCTTGCGCAGGCCGATCGCGTAGCCGGCTTCCTTCTGCCCGCGCGGCAGCGACTCGATCCCGGCGCGGAGCACCTCCGCCAGCACGGAGCCGTTGTAGACGATGAGCGCGATGACGACCGCGTAGTACGGGGGCATCCGGATACCGATCACCGGGAGGCCGTAGTACAGGAGCATCATGAGGATCAGGACGGGGATCGCCCGCATGATCTCGATGATCCACCGCACCGGTTCCCGCACCCAGGCGTGCTCGGAGAGGCGGCCGATGCCGAGGACGAAGCCCAGCACGATCGAACCGACACCGGCGACCGCGAAGGCGGAGAGCGTGCTGAGCAGCCCCTCCCCGAAGCGCACCCAGACCGCCGAGTACGTGAAGATGTTCCACTTCTCCGCGGAGAACTGGCCGGTGGCGTACAGGCGCCAGACCACCCAGCCGAGCACGGCGAGGACGACGAGGATCGTGACGGCGCCGATGATCCGGTTGCGGGCGACGGCGCGAGGCCCGGGGACGTCGAACAGGACGGAACTCATCGCGCGATCCTCCACTTGTTCTCGAGTACGCGCTGCACCCAGCTCAGGAGCAGCACGAGCACGACGAAGATGACCATGACCCAGAGCAGCACGACGAGGGCGTTCTCGCCCCGCTCGCTGAGTGCCGCTCGGATCGTGCCGAGGTTGACCACCGAGAAGCCGGCGGCCACCGTGGTGTTCTTCATGAGGGCGATGAGCACGCTCATGAGCGGCGGGACCACGGACCGCGTGGCCTGGGGCAGCACGACGAAGCGCATGACCTGGCCGAAGTTGAGGCCGATGGCCCGTGCCGCCTCCGCCTGTCCGACCGGCACCGTGTTGATGCCGGCGCGGATCGCCTCAGCGACGTAGGTGGCCGTGTAGATGCCGAGCGCGATCGTGGCGAGCAGCAGGGAGTTGACCCGCTCCCCGAGCAGGATCGGAAGGCAGAACGCGAAGAAGAACATCACCAGCGTGAGCGGGGTGTTCCGGATCCAGTTCACGTACACGGCGCCGACGCCGCGCGCGATCGGGACCGGGGACACGCGGGCCGCTCCGACGATGAGTCCGAGCACCACGGCGATGAGGCCACCGCCGAGGAACAGCGCGATGGTTCCCCACAGCGCTTCACCCCAGAGGTCGAGGTGGTCCGAGATCACTCCCACTGCTGTGCCTTTCGGTTCGTTTCCGCGTCAGGTCGACGCCGAGGAGGACGGGGGCGGCCGGTCGGACCGACCGCCCCCGCGAGATCAACCGACCGGGTCGACCTCGGGCTGCTCGGCCTTCACACCGGAGGCGCCGAGGTTGTTGTCGAAGATCTGCTGCCAGATGTCACCACCGTCGGTGAGCTGGGTGTTGAAGTACTCGACGAGCGCGTCGTCGCCCTTCGCCACACCGATGCCGTAGCGCTCCTCGCTGAACGGCTCGCCGACGACCTTGAGGTTGTCGGGGTCCTGGGCCGCGTAGCCGATGAGGATCGCCTCGTCGGTCGTGACGGCGTCGACCTGGCCGTTCTTGAGGTCCTCGACGCACTTGGAGTACGTGTCGTACTCCTTCGTCTTCACCTCGGGGTAGTTCTCCTTGATGTTCTGGATCGGCGTCGAACCCGTCGCCGAGCAGACCGTCGTGGAGGAGTCGAGGTCGTCGACGCTCGCGATGTCACTGTCGGCCGCGACGAGGAGGCCCTGGCCGGTGACGAAGTAGGGACCGGCGAAGGCGATCTGCTCCTTGCGCTTGTCCGTGATCGAGTAGGTGCCGACGTAGTAGTCGATGTCGCCGTTGACGATGGCCTGCTCGCGGTTCGCGGAGGCGATCGCCTGGAACTCGATCTTCTCCGGGTCGACACCGAGGGATGCCGCCATCCAGCGGGCGATGTCGACGTCGAAGCCGGTGCGCTCGTTCGTCACCGGGTCGAGGTAGCCGAGACCGGGCTGGTCCTCCTTGACGCCCACCTTGACGGTGCCCGACGAGGAGATGCGGTCGAACGTGGGGCTCCCCTCGATCGTGACATCCTCCTCGATGGTCCAGGGCGTGCTGCTCGAGGCGTCGCCCTCGTCGCTGCCCGACGTGCCGGTGCTCGACGGCGTGCCGCTGTTGCAGGCCGTGAGCGCGAGCAGCGCCACCGTGGCGATCCCGAATCCGGCCAGTGTCCGTGTGCGTCGCATGTGCGTCTCCTTCGTGTGCTGTGCTGTGGGTGCTGGGTCTGGGAAGTCAGTGCGTGAGGAGCTTCGAGAGGAAGTCCTTGGCGCGGTCGCTCTTCGGGTTCGTGAAGAACTCCTCGGGCGTGGCCTCCTCGACGATCCGGCCGTCCGCCATGAAGACGACGCGGTCGGCCGCCTTGCGGGCGAAGCCCATCTCGTGGGTGACGACGATCATGGTCATGCCCTCCTGGGCGAGCTCGACCATGACGTCGAGGACCTCGTTGATCATCTCGGGGTCGAGCGCGCTCGTGGGCTCGTCGAAGAGCATGACCTTCGGCTGCATGGCCAGGGCCCGTGCGATCGCGACGCGCTGCTGCTGGCCGCCGGAGAGCTGCGCAGGGAGCTTGTTCGCCTGCTGCGCGACGCCGACCCGCTTGAGGAGCATCATCGCCTCGGCCTCGGCGTCGGACTTCTTCAGGCCACGGACCTTGATCGGGCCGAGCGTCACGTTCTCGAGGATCGTGAGGTGCGCGAAGAGGTTGAAGGACTGGAAGACCATGCCGACGTCGGCCCGCAGGTGCGCGAGAGCCTTGCCCTCCGCGGGCAGCTCCTTGCCGTCGATGCGGATGGAGCCGCTGGTGATGGTCTCCAGGCGGTTGATCGTGCGGCAGAGCGTCGACTTGCCCGAGCCGGAGGGGCCGATCACGACGACGACCTCCCCCGCGTTGACGGTCAGGTCGATGTCGCTGAGCGCCTGGAACTCGCCGTAGTGCTTCTGGACGTTCTCGACGACGACGAGCGGGGTTTCAGAGGTCATCATTTCTCCAAACTAGCCACGCGATGCGCGCGGTTCCAGGCACCACGGTGAGGTTTACACGTTCGTAATCACCTGATCGCAGCGCCAATGCATCCTCGCAGGGGCGCCCCACGGCCCGCCCCCTCGGGCCGCGGGATCGCCCTGCTGCCACGCTCCCAGCGACAGCAGGCAGCAGGTGTCCGATCGTGTGCGATCGACCTCACCTTGGCAGAGCGCGCCGACGCCTGTCAGGGATCTTGAGGATTTCTTGAGGGGGCGCCCGTCACCGGCGCAGGCCGCGGTAGTACTCCTCCGCACCGGGGTGCAGGGGCACCGGCCCGGTGAAGATCGCGGACCGCCGGTCCAGCAACGCTGCCGCCGGGACGTCGGCGGCCAACGTGGTGCGCGCCGCGAACAGGCCCGCGACGAGATCATGGACGACGCCGGGCGGGGTGCTTCCGGCGGTGACGAGGTAGTTCGGCACCGCCAACGTCATCACGGAGGCATCGAGGCCGTAGGTGCCCGCGGGCACGTCGGCGGGCCGATACGCATGGGAGTACCGCTCGTTGACCGCATTGACCCAGTCCTGCTCGACCGGGAGCAGACGGACGTCGACGGTCTCGGCCAGATCGGTGATGCCGGGCGTCGGCAGTCCGCCCACCCAGAAGAAGCCGTCGATCTCCCCGCGCTCCATGGCGGCGATGGACCCGCCGAGGTCGAGCTGCGGATCGTCGATCGTATCCGCGGCCACGCCGGCGGCGTGCAGCACCCGGGTCGCGATCACGTTCACCCCCGAGTTCTCGGCCCCGAGGGAGATCGTCCCCCCGGCGAGGTCCGCGAGGTCGTCGAGGGCCGAGTCGTCGCGCACGACGATCTGCAGATACTCGTCGTACAGGCGGGCGACCGCCTGCACGTCCAGTGGCTCGGCGAAGGCTCCCGTCCCGGCCACGGCGTCGGCCGCCGCATCGCCCTGCGCGAAGCCAAGGAGCGCCTCCCCCGCACTCACCCGCAGCAGGTTGTCGACCGATCCGGCGGTCTCCTCCGCCGTGAGGTCGACGTCCAGCTCGCGCGACAGCTCGGCCGCCAGGCGACTGCCGTAGTCGTGGTAGACCCCGGTGGGGCTGCCCGCGGCGATCACGGCGACGGTGTCCGTCCATCCCTCGGAACGCGGACTGCAGGCGCTCAACGCGACCGCCGTCACGAGCGCGAGCATCCCGGCCATGACACGCCGTCCCCGCCCGCTCATGCCGCCGCCTCCGCGGGGAGAACGAGGGCCACGAGGAGCCCGCCGCCATCGGCGCCGCGCACCCGCAGCTCGCCCCCGACCGTCGCGAGGAGGTCGGTCGCGATCGCGAGCCCGAGCCCGGTCCCCGGCATGTCGCCGCTGTCCGCGCTCCGCCAGAAGCGGTCCGCCGCCGACGAGGCGTCCTCCGGAGACAGACCAGGGCCGTGGTCGCGCACGGTGAGGTGGCATTCGCCGCCCACGCGCCGCGCGCCGACCTCGATGGACGAGCCCTCCGGCGAGTACTTCACCGCGTTGTCGATCGCGGCATCGAGCGCGCTCTCCACGATGGTGCGGTCGGTGATCGTCATGACCGACGGCTCCCCCGTGGGGCGCAGCCCGATGGCCCGCTGCGCCGCCACCTCCTGCCAGGCCTCCACCCGGCGGGCTGCGACAGCGGCCAGATCGACCGCGGACATCGTGGAGTCGGTGCGACCGCCGCGGGCGAGTCCGAGGAGGGTCTCCAGGATGCGGGTCATCCGCCGGCCCTCCTCCCTCGTCTCCTCGACGTCGTGGTCCCACTCGCGTCCCAGACCCGTCGCGAGGTGCTCGACGCGCAGCAGCAGCGCGTTGAGCGGATTCCGCAGCTCGTGCGAGGCGTTCAGCGCGAACTCCTGCTGCCGGGTCATGACGCGCTCGATCTCATCGGCCATGCCGTTGAACACCCGCGTCATGCGCCGCAGCTCGGGCGGCCCGGTGCCCTCGGCCACCCGGGCGTCCATCTCCCCCCGCTCGATCGCCGCCATCGTCTCGTCGAGGCGGCGCACCGGGGAGAGCACCCAGCGCGCGAGCCCGGCGACCAGGAGGATGCCGAGCGCGCTGAGCAGCACGACGATCACGCCGAGCACGAGCGTCTGGCGCAGTATGACGGTCTGCGGCGTCTCCGTTCCTCCGCTCACGAGCACGGCGCCGATCACGTCGCCGTCGTCGAACACCGGCTCCACGAGCGCCGCGTCGGACACGACCCATGCGGAGGAGGTCGGCTGTTCGGCGCGGCGTCCGGAGAGCGCCAGCCGCACCCGCTGCGCGTCCTCCTCCGACAGGACCGTGTCGCCGTGATCCCCCGCCGCCCACGGGCTGCCGGTGAGATCGAACACGGTCACCTCGATCCCGTACACCTCCTGGAAGCGGCGGACTTCGGCGTCCATCACCGCCGGGCTCCCGGAGCGGAGCGCCTGCCTGGCGCTCGTCGCGAAGTAGCCGAGGTCGCCGAGCTGCTCCGCGTAGAACGACTGCTGGACGCTGCGCGCCGCGCTCCACCCGGTCACGCCGCCCAGCGCGACGAGCACGACGATCAACGGCACGAGGAAGACCACGGTCAGGCGGCGGCGCACGCCTCAGGACCCCGCGAGCCGATAGCCGACGCCGCGCACCGTCTCGATGAACGCGCGGTCCCCGCTCTTCTTCCGGATGGCCGCCACGTGCACCTCGAGCGAGTGGCCGAAGCCGCGCCAATCGGTGTTCCAGACCTCGCGGATGAGGCGCTCCTTCGGCACCGCCACACCCGGATACCGGGCGAGCACGCCCACGATGTCGAACTCCTTGCGGGTGAGCGCCAGCGGCACCCCGCCGACCTGCACCTCCCGCGCCACGAGGTCGATCTGCACCGCCCCGTCGTGCAGCAGCACCCGGGTATCCGGTTCCGTGCGCAGCGGCCGTGATCGCCGGGTGACCGCCTCGATCCGCGCCAGGAGTTCGTGCACGTCGTACGGCTTCACCACGAAGTCATCGGCCCCGGCCCGCAGCCCCTTGATGCGCTCGGCGACCTGGTTGCGCGCGGTGACGATCACGATCGGGACGTCGGACCGCCCCCGGATGCGACGGCAGAGGTCGATCCCGTCGACGTCCGGCAGCCCGAGGTCCAGCAGCACCACCTCGGTGTCGGCGTCGAGGTGCTCCAGCGCGGTCGCCCCGTCGGCGGCGTGCACGGTGGCATAGCCCGAGCGCGCGAGGAAGGCCTGCAAGGCCCCCGCCACCCGCTCGTCGTCCTCGACGATGAGAATCCGCATCCTGCGTTCCGTCCGTCGCCGGTCAGCCGGTGGCGGCGGCGCGTTGGGCGAACGCGCTCTCGTACAGGCACACGCTCGCCGCGGTGGCCAGGTTGAGCGACTCCGCACGTCCGAAGATCGGCAGCCGCAGGACCCGGTCGGCCCGTGTCAGCGCATCGTCCTCGAGTCCGCGCGCCTCATTGCCGAACAGCCAGGCGGTCGGCTCGCCGAGCACACCGTCGGCGCGGGCTGCGAGGAGGTCATCCCCCTTCACGTCGGCCGCGAGGATCTGCAGGCCCGCATCGTGCGCACGTCGCACGACCTCGTCGAGGTCCCCACCCACGGAGACCGGAAGGTGGAAGAGCGAGCCCGTCGTCGCCCGCACGACCTTGGGGTTGTAAGGATCGACCGTGCGGCCCGTGAGCACGACGGCGTCGGCGCCGGCGGCGTCGGCGGCCCGGATGATGGTGCCGAGGTTGCCGGGGTCGCGCACCTCCTCGCAGATGGCGACCAGACGCGGTGCGGCATCGAAGATGTCGCGCACGGAGGTCGGCGTCTGCCGGACGACGGCGACCAGCCCCTGCGGCGTCACCGTGTCGGCCATCGCGTTGAGCACGTCCTCGCTCACGTACTCGGCCTCGACGTCCGCCTCCGCCGCCGCGGCACGGATGTCCGCGTGCCTCTCCCACCCGTGGGGGGTCGCGAACAGCTCGATGATCGCCTCCGGACGGTACGTCAGCGCCTCACGGACGGACTGCGGACCTTCCAACAGGAACAGCCCGGTCGCGGTACGCGCGCTGCGCTTGGTCAGCTTGGCGACGGCACGGACTCGGGGGGAACGGGGGTTCTCCAGCACGGACTCAGTCTACGGTCAGCCCGCCACCGCCCGGATACGCGGAACGGGCGCCTTCCCGGAGGAAGACGCCCGTTCGGAAGCGAGATGCTTACGCGACCGACTTCGGCGCGTTGACGTCGGAGGGCAGAGCCTTCTTCGCCGTCTCGACCAGCGTCGTGAACGTCGCGGCATCGTTCACCGCGAGGTCGGCGAGCATACGACGGTCGACCGTGACACCCGCGAGGTTGAGGCCCTGGATGAAGCGGTTGTACGTCATGCCGTTCTGGCGGGCAGCGGCGTTGATGCGCTGGATCCAGAGACGACGGAAGTCGCCCTTGCGCTTGCGACGGTCCCGGTACGAGTAGACCAGGGAGTGGATGACCTGCTCCTTGGCCTTCCGGTAGAGGCGCGAACGCTGACCGCGGTAGCCGGAGGCGCGCTCGAGGATGACCCGACGCTTCTTGTGGGCGTTGACCGCCCGCTTGACTCTTGCCATTTTCCTGTGTTCCTATCGTGCGTTCGGCGCGTCAGCGACCGAGAAGCTTCTTCGCGACCTTGAAGTCCGCCTTCGCGAGCACCTGGTCCTGGTTCAGACGGCGGGTGCGACGGCTCGACTTGTGCTCGAGGTTGTGGCGCATCCCGGCCTGCTGCTTCTTCAGCTTGCCGCTGCCGGTGATCTTGAAGCGCTTCTTAGCACCCGAGTGGGTCTTCTGCTTCGGCATCTTCTCTTCCTTCGTATGGCGCCTTCTCAGGCGACGGTGTCAACCCGCGGTGCGGGAGTTCTGGGGGCGGATCTACTCCGCCGGGGCGTCCGCGGAAGCGTCCGCGTCGTTCTTCGCATCGCGCGCGGCCTGCTTGTTCGCGGCGCGCACGGCGTTCTGCTCCTGCTTCGCCTCGGACTTGCTCTTGTGCGGCGCGACGACCATGACCATGTTGCGGCCGTCGATGGTCGGGTTCGACTCGACGGTGCCGAACTCGGCGACGTCCTCGGCGAACTTGCGCAGCAGACGCACACCCTGCTCGGGACGCGACTGCTCGCGACCGCGGAAGAGGATCATGGCCTTGACCTTGTCACCGGCCTTGAGGAAGCCCTCGGCGCGCTTGAGCTTCGTCGTGTAGTCGTGCGCCTCGATCTTCAGACGGAAGCGGACTTCCTTGAGGATCGTGTTCGCCTGGTTGCGACGCGCTTCCTTTTCCTTCTGCGCGGCCTCGTACTTGAACTTGCCGTAGTCCATGATCTTGACGACGGGCGGCTTCGAGTTCGGGGCGACCTCGACGAGGTCGAGATCGGCTTCCTGTGCGAGACGCAGCGCTGCCTCGATGCGGACAACGCCGATCTGCTCACCCGCGGGGCCGACGAGGCGGACCTCGGGGACGCGGATGCGCTCATTGGTACGGGGATCGCTGATGCGGAGCTCCTTAGACGATGTGATTCGGCCACCGTGATGCTGTCTGCATCTCGGGCGAAATCGGAGTCGTCCCCCACCCGCCGGCTCTCAGACGCCGGCTCCGCACCCTGTCTACCGGCCCCCTCGTGACGAGCGGAGCCGGCGGAGCGCAAGACCCGGTAGCCTGGAACGGCAAGCGCGGGTGGGAAGTGAATCCTCTTTCGTTCCGGAGCATGACGCTCCGGAGCCCGCCAAAGTCTAACAGAAAGCAAGGCGAAGTGACGAACCAGGCATCGGACGAGGCGGCCCGCGAGCGCGAGGAGCGATGGGCTCGGCAGGAAGAAGCGGCCTCCTCGGCCGTCCGCGACATCGCCGACGTCCCGGCCGTCGAGGTGATCACCACCGCCGCCGTGCACCTCATGAGTGCTGCCGCCGTCAAGCTCGGCCTGGCGGACGACCCGGAGGCCGCGGCTCAGCTCGACCTGGACGAGGCGCGCAAGCTCATCAACGCGCTGGCGGGACTCATCACCGCCGGCGCCCCCGAGATCAGCGACATGCACGCCCGCTCGTTGCGTGACGGCCTCCGTTCGCTGCAGCTCGCCTTCCGCGAGGCCTCGACCATCCCGGACCCGATCGGCAAGGGCCCCGGCGAGAAGTGGACCGGCCCCGTCACCTGATCCGGTCGGCGCCCCCTCAGACGCTGCGGCGGAGCTTGACCGTCAGCGAGTCGGCGAGGACGGCGATGCGGTCATCCGCCGCCCACCGCTGGGCGAGGCGCGCGAGCACCGCATCCAGGACCTCGCGCTCCAGGCCGTCGACGAGCTCCAGCACCACGATGAGCTCCGGCCCGCGCAGCCGCGCATCCGGGTCACCGGGCGCGACCGCGACGTCGATCACGGCGAGTTCATGGGCGATGCTCTCCCGGAGCGCGGTGACCACCTCCGGCGAGAGGAAGCTCGGTTCCCACGCGTGCCCCTGCGCCACGGCCCAGACGGCGGGTCGCCGGATCACGAACTCCGTGTCCGAGGTCGGGTCGAGCACGATGAGGTCGGTGTCCTCCGACGATGCGGCCAGCGCGGCGCGGACGGCCTCGACAGGGATGGGTCGCGCCGACGGGTCCCAGCGCTGCATCGTCTCGACCGACGAGAACACCGGCTGGACGCGGCGCCCGTCCGGTGCGGCGACGGTGACGATCGACAGCTCCTGCGTCTTGTCCACCGCGAGGCCGCTGGGGGCCACACCCTCCTCACCCTTCTCGGCGATCAGCGGGATGAGCACCCGCGCGGAGCGGAACGCGTCGACGACCTCCGTCTGACTCCCCTCCCCCGCGCGGAAGCGGAGCAGGGCGGCGAGAAGAGCAGGGTCCGCCGAGCCGTCGTCCGCGGCGTGCGGATTCGACTCGAAGCTGCGCCCCTCCCAGGGGACCCCGGCCGAGTCGGCCCGGTTGTGCGACTCCGGCCCGCAGGCGTGGGGGTCAGTCTCCGGCGACATCCAGGGCCTCCGCCAGCGTGAAGGCGCCCGCGTACAGGGCCTTGCCGACGATGGCGCCCTCGACGCCCAGCGGCACGAGGTCGCGCAGGGCGGCGATGTCGTCGAGGTTCGAGATGCCGCCCGACGCGACGACCGGCTTCGGGGTGCGCGAGGTGACCTCGCGCAGGAGCTCCAGGTTCGGACCGCGCAGCGTACCGTCCTTGGTCACGTCGGTGACGACGTAGCGGCTGCAGCCGGCGTCCTCGAGGCGCTCGAGCACCTCCCAGAGGTCGCCGCCCTCCTTCGTCCAGCCCCGCGCCGCGAGCGTCGTGCCGCGCACGTCGAGGCCGACGGCGATCGCCTCGCCGAAGCGGCTGATCACGTCGGCGGCCCACTCCGGGTTCTCCAGGGCGGCGGTGCCGAGGTTGATGCGGGCGGCGCCGCTCTCCAGAGCCGCCTCCAGGCTCGCGTCGTCCCGGATGCCGCCGGAGAGCTCGACGTTGACGTTCTTGAACTGCTTGATGACCTTGCGCAGGATCGGGGCGTTGCTGCCGCGTCCGAACGCCGCGTCGAGGTCGACGAGGTGGATCCAGGAGGCCCCCTGCGAGACCCACTCCCCCGCGGCGTCGAGCGGGTCGCCGTAGCTCGTCTCCGTGCCCGCCTCCCCCTGGGTCAGACGGACCGCCTTGCCGCCGGCGACGTCGACCGCGGGGAGGAGCGTGAGCGAGGGGGACTGCGCGAAGTCGTTCATGGGGTCCTTGGTTCGGGTGGGTCTGCGGCCCGAGAGGGCACGAGAGACGAGGGTAGTCCGCCGCGGGGCGCGGGACAAACCGCATGACGCCCGGCGCCGACGCGGCCCCGGATCAGAGGCTCTGCACCCAGTTCCGGAGCAGCTGGATGCCGGCGTCTCCGGACTTCTCGGGGTGGAACTGCGTCGCCGAGAGCGGGCCGTTCTCCACGGCCGCGAGGAAGGGACCGCCGTAGGTCGCCCAGGTGAGCACGGGCTGGGGGAACGGCGGGATCACATCGAGCTCCCAGGACTGCGCCGCATAGGAGTGCACGAAGTAGAAGCGCTCCTGCTCGATCCCGCGGAACAGGACGGTGTCCTCCCCCGGTTCCACGGTGTTCCAGCCCATGTGCGGCAGGACAGGGGCGTTGAGCTCCGTCACGGCGCCCGGCCACTCGCCGAGGCCCGCGGCGTCGTGCCCGCGCTCGACGCCGTGCTCGAAGAGCACCTGCATGCCGACGCAGATACCCAGCACCGGTCGACCGCCCGCGAGACGACGGCCGATGATCTCGTCACCGCCGTGAGCCTGCAGGGCGTCCCGCACGGCCTGGAAGGCTCCGACGCCGGGCACGACGAACCCGTCGGCCTCGAGCGCCTCGGTGCGGTCGCGCGTGAGGACGGCGTCGGCTCCCGCGGCGACGAGCGCCTTGACCGCGGAGTGGACGTTGCCGGATTCGTAGTCGAAGACGGCGACCCGGGGCGCGGCGCTCACAAGGCTCCCTTGGTGGACGGGATGCCGTCGACGAGGGGATCCAGCGCCTTCGCCTGACGGAACGCCCGCGCGAACGCCTTGAACTCGGCCTCGGCGATGTGGTGCGGGTCGCGCCCGCCCAGGACCCGGACGTGCACGGTGAGGGCGGCGTTGAAGGTGATGGCTTCGAAGACGTGCCGGACGAGCGATCCGGTGAAGTGCCCGCCGATCAGGTGGTGCTCGAAGCCCGCGGGTTCACCCTCGTGCACGAGGTACGGGCGACCGGAGATGTCGACGACCGCCTGCGCGAGCGCCTCGTCCAGGGGGACGAGGGCGTCGCCGTAGCGGGAGATGCCGGACTTGTCCCCGAGCGCGGCGAGGATCGCCTGACCGAGCACGATCGAGACGTCTTCCACGGTGTGGTGCGCGTCGATGTGGGTGTCGCCGGACGCCCGCACGGTGAGATCCGTCAGCGAGTGCTTCGCGAACGCCGTGAGCATGTGGTCGAAGAACGGCACCGAGGTGTCGATGCGGCTCGCGCCGGTACCGTCCAGGTTGAGCTCGACCTCGACGGTGGACTCCGACGTGCTGCGCACGCGGCTCGCGGTGCGTGCGGTGGGCGCGGGGATGGTCATGATGCCGATCCTATCGAGGCCAGGGCGTCCAGGAACGCCGTGGTCTCCGCCTCCGTACCGGCACTCACCCGCAGGTGACCGGGGATGCCGACGTCACGGACGAGCACGCCGCGATCGTAGAGCTGCTGCCAGGTGGCCTGCGGGTCCGCGACGCCGCCGAACAGCACGAAGTTGGACCACGAGAGGTGGGGCGTGTAGCCGAGGGCCTCCAGCGTGGCCGTGATCCGGTCGCGCTGCTCCACGATCTCCTGCACCATCCCGAGCATGACGTCGGCATTGCGGAGCGCGGCGACGGCCGCCGCCTGCGTCAGGGCGCTCAGGTGGTAGGGCAGGCGCACCAGACGCAGCGCGTCGATGAACGCGGGGTCGGCGGCGAGGTAGCCGACGCGGGCACCGGCGAAGGCGAAGGCCTTGCTCATGGTGCGGGAGACCGCCAGCCGCGGCCGGCCCTCCAGCAGAGTCAGTGCAGACGGGGCATCGCGCGGCGCGAACTCCTGATAGGCCTCGTCGACGATCACCACGCCACGGGCGGCGTCGTAGACGGCCTCCACCACGTCGAGCCCCAGCGGCGTGCCCGTCGGATTGTTCGGCGAGCAGAGGATCACGATGTCCGGGTCGGCCGCACGGACCTGCTCCGCCGCCTCCTCCGCGGTGACGGTGTAGTCCGGCTGCCGGGTGCCGGCGATCCACGACGCCCCTGTGCCCTTCGCGATGAGCGGGTACATCGAGTACGTCGGGCCGAAGCCGAATGCCGTGCGGTCCGGACCGCCGAAAGCCTGGAAGATGTGCTGCAGCACCTCGTTGGAGCCGTTTCCCGCCCAGATCTGCTCCGGCGTGAGGCCGTGACCCAGGTAGTCGGCGAAGGCCTCCCGCAGCGTCGTGAACTCACGATCCGGGTACCGGTTCACGTCCCGGATCGCCACGGCGATGTCATCGAGGATGTCGCTCGCGACCTCGTCGGGAACGGGATGCGTGTTCTCGTTCACGTTCAGAGCCACCGGCAGCGGGGCCTGGGGCGCGCCGTACGGGGTGAGTCCGCGCAGATCGTCGCGGAGCGGGAGATCGTTGAGGGAGAAGGTCACCCTTCCCATCTTAAGAGGAGCACGGAGAGCCGAGGTCATCGTGACGACCGGATCGGAAGACTCGGGCTCCGCGTCAGTCGGTGTAGCGGGCCGGGAGCGCGAGCTCCTGACCGACCTGCAGCTCGCCGCCGCGCAGGAGATTCATGCGGCTGATCTCACCGATGACCTCGCGTGGGTCGGCCTCGGGGGCGATGCTGCTCGCGATCGACCAGAGGGTGTCGCCGGGCATGACCGTGACGGTCTCGACGGAGACGGCCGGTGCGTCCGCGCCGGAGGCGATCGCACTACCCCCGCTGATGGCGGCGAAGGCGATGCCCGCCGCGAGCGGGACCGAGGCGAGCGCGAGCAGAGCGCGGCGACCGCGTGCCGTGATCCGCAGCCGGGTGGCCGGACGGGCCGATGCCGGGAAGGCGGTCGCGGTGCTGAGGCTGATGCTGCTCATGTCTGCTCCTTACTGTCCCGGCGCCGGAGCCCGGGGAGGTTGGCGTAGCTTTCGCATCCGCGCCTCGGCCGGGAGCCGTGGATGCGAAGCTACGTTCCGAAGATATCTTCGAGTTCGAACATCTGTCAAGCTGTCTTCGAAACCGCGGCCCGCGAATCGCCCGACACGCTCGAACAGATCTTCCAGATCCGCGCTTTTCTCGGATACGGTTTCGATAAGGACACCCCACCACGGGCCACCGACATTCGAAGCGGCACGTCGGATCACGCAGTGAAGGAGCACCATGAGCGACACCTCAGCCCTCGAGTCCGAGGCGCCGCGCACCCGCCGTCGCAAGAGCCTCAGTCCGAAGCAGATGGCGATCCTCGAGGTCATCCAGGGCTCCATCGCACAGAACGGCTACCCGCCGAGCATGCGCGAGATCGGCGATGCCGTCGGACTCAAGTCGCTGTCCAGCGTCACGCACCAGCTCGGTCAGCTCGAGCTCAGCGGCTACCTGCGGCGCGACCCGGGCAAGACGCGCGCCATGGAGGTCCTCATCGACCTTCCCGGCACCGGTGCGGAGAACCCCGCGGATGTGGCGACCCCGGTCGGCGACGCCGCCCTGGTCCCGCTGGTCGGCCGCATCGCCGCCGGCGTGCCCATCACCGCCGATCAGCAGGTGGAGGAGATCTTCCCGCTCCCCCGGCAGCTCGTCGGCAAAGGCGACCTCTTCATGCTCAAGGTCTCCGGCGAGTCGATGATCGACGCCGCGATCTGCGACGGGGACTGGGTCGTGGTCCGGTCGCAGAACACCGCGGAGAACGGTGAGATCGTCGCCGCCATGCTCGACGGCGAGGCCACCGTCAAGGTGCTTCGTCGTCGCGACGGCCACACCTGGCTGCTCCCCCGCAACTCCGCGTTCGAGCCGATCCTGGGCGACGAAGCCGTCGTGCTCGGCAAGGTCGTCGCGGTCATGCGCGCCGTCTGAGACACACGACGAAGGCCCTCCCGGTGCACCGGGAGGGCCTTCGTCGTCTCGCTGAGCAGGAGTGTCAGGCGGTGACCACCACGTCCTCGCGCACCCGGCGGGTGGCCTCGACGATGTTCCGCAGCGATGCCGTGGTCTCGGCGTAGCCGCGGGTCTTCAGGCCGCAGTCCGGGTTCACCCAGAGCTGACGGAGCGGGATCTCCTCGACCGCGCGACGCAGCAGGGACTCGACCTCCTCGACCGTCGGCACACGCGGCGAGTGGATGTCGTAGACACCGGGGCCGATGCCGTGGTCGAAGCCGACCTCGGCGATGTCCGCGACGACCTCCATGCGGCTGCGGGCCGCCTCGATCGACGTCACGTCGGCGTCGAGCGCACGGATCGCGTCGATCACGACGCCGAACTCCGAGTAACAGAGGTGGGTGTGCACCTGCGTGGCCGCCGCGGCACCGCCCGTCGCCAGACGGAACGAGGCGACGGACCAGTCCAGGTACGTGGGCTGGTCGGTCTGCTTCAGCGGCAGCAGCTCGCGCAGCGCCGGCTCGTCGACCTGGATCACCTGGATGCCCGCGGCCTCCAGATCGGCGATCTCGTCGCGGAGGGCGAGCGCGACCTGGTTCGCGGTCTCCCCCAGAGGCTGGTCGTCGCGGACGAAGGACCACGCGAGGATGGTGACCGGCCCCGTGAGCATCCCCTTCATGTGCTTCGCGGTGAGCGACTGGGCGTATGCCGACCAGGCGACCGTGATGGGCGCCGGGCGGGAGACATCGCCCCAGAGGATCGACGGACGCGTGGCTCGCGAGCCGTACGACTGCACCCAGCCGTGCTGCGTGACCGCGAAGCCGTCGAGGTGCTCGGCGAAGTACTGCACCATGTCGTTCCGCTCGGGTTCGCCGTGCACGAGGACGTCGAGGCCGAGGTCCTCCTGCAGGGAGACGACCGCGGCGACCTCACGGCGGAGGAACTCCTCGTAGTCGTCCTCGGGGATCTCGCCGCGGAGGAACTGCGCGCGTGCGCGGCGGATGTCTCCGGTCTGCGGGAAGGAGCCGATCGTCGTCAGGGGCAGCACCGGCAGGCCGAGGACATTCTGCGCCTCTTCCCGCTCCGCGTACGGAGCACGGGCGAAGTCGGCGTCGGTCAGCGCACGGGAACGCACCGCACCGTCGCGCACGCCGGGAGCGCTCAGGCGATCCTGCAGCGCAGCGGTCGCGGCGTCCAGCTCGGTCGCGATCGCCGTGCGCCCTTCGGACAGACCGCGGGCGAGGGTCACGACCTGCTGCACCTTCTGGTCCGCGAACGCGAGCCAGGACACCAGGCGCTCGTCGAGCGCGGTCTCGTCCTGCACGTCGTGCGGCACGTGCAGCAGCGAGGTCGAGGTGGCCGCGGACACCGGAGCACCGAGCGCGCGGAGCGCCGCCAGGGAGTCGAACGCCGCGGAGAGGTCGCCACGCCAGATGTTGTGACCGTCGATCACACCGCCGACGAGGGTCTTGCCCTCGAGGCCAGGCACCGCCTCCGGGACGGCACCGCGCACGAGATCGACGGCGATCGCCTCGATGGGGGCCGCGGCCACGGTCCCGAACGTCTCGCCGAGGCTCGCATACGGGGCCGCGACGAGGATCGAGGGGCGTTCCTCGGCGCTGCCCAGCACCGCGAGCGCGCGCTCCGCCGCCGAGGCGAGCTGGGCGGTCGTGGCCGGCAGCGACTCGCTGACGAGCGCGGGCTCGTCGAGCTGCACCCACTCGGCACCCGCGGCGCGCAGGCGGGCGAGCAGATCGACGTAGACCGGCAGCACGTCCTCCAGACGCGAGAGCGGCTCGAAGCCCTCCGGCGCGTCGTCCGACGCCTTCGCGAGCGCCAGCAGCGTGACCGGTCCGACGACCACGGGACGCGTGACGAATCCGGCGGCCGCGGCCTCGGCGACCTCGCGCACCAGCCGGTCGCTGGCGAGGGAGAACACCGTCTCCGGGCCGATCTCCGGCACGAGGTAGTGGTAGTTCGAATCGAACCACTTCGTCATCTCCAGCGGCGCGCGCTCCCCCTCGCCGCGGGCGACGGTGAACAGTGCGGAGAGTCCGATCGTCCCGTCCGCCTCCCGCAGGTCGTCGAAGCGCGCGGGGATGGCGCCGACCGTGGCGGCGGCGTCGAGGACCTGGTCGTAGAACGAGAAGGACTCCGGGATCGACGAGTCCGTGCGACCGAGGCCGAGGGCGGCCAGGCGTTCACGGGTCGCCGCGCGCAGGTCCGCTGCCGTCCGCTCCAGCTCCTGCTCGTCGATGCGGCCCGCCCAGAACGCCTCGACGGCCTTCTTGAGCTCGCGGCGGCGGCCGATGCGGGGATAGCCGAGGATGGTGCCCTCGGGGAATGCGGTCATGATGTTTCCTTTCGGCGGGGACTAGTGCCGGAGCGCCGGGACGATGCCGGCTTCGGCGAGGACGGTCAGGACGGTCTCGTGCTGGTTGAAGGCGTACAGGTGGACGCCGGGGGCGCCGCCGGCGACGACGTCGGCGGCGAGGCGCGCGGCCCACGAGATCCCGATCTCCCGGCGCCCCTCGGCGGTGGGCTCGACGTCGAGGGCGACCGAGAGCTCGCTCGGCAGGTCCTCCCCCGTGAGCTCCAGCACCCGGGCCAGCCGGGCAGGTGAGGTGATCGGCATGATGCCGGGAAGGATCGGGATGGTGACGCCGCCCGCTCGAGCTCGCTCCACGAAGGCGAGGTAGTCGTCCGGGTGGAAGAAGAGCTGGGTGATGGCGAAGGTCGCCCCCGCCGCCTGCTTGGCGAGCAGAGCCTCCACGTCCTGGGTGCGGTGCGTGGCCCGCGGGTGCCCCTTCGGGAAGGCCGCGACCGCGATGTCGACCTTCTGCCGGGGGCCCACCAGCGCGGCTCCGGGAAGGCCGGGGACCGGGGACTCCTGGTACGGAGCGCGTTCGGCCTGGACGCGATCGATGAGCTGCACGAGCTGAGCCGCGCTCTCCAGGTCGCCGAGGAAGGGCTCCGTCCGGCCCGCGGGCGGATCGCCGCGGAGGGCGAGGAAGCGGAGGATCCCGGCGTCGAGGAACTCCCGGATGAGCGCCGTGGCCCCGGCATAGGTGTTGCCGACGCACGTGAGATGGGCGAGGGGCTCGACGTCGGTGTGCTCGCGGATGAACCGCAGCACGTCGAGCGAGCGTCCCCCGGTCGAGCCGCCGGCGCCATAGGTCACCGAGAGGAACGCGGGTCCGGCCGCGGCGAGGTGACGGACGGTCTCGTGCAGGGCCTCCTCGCTCGACTCCGAGCGGGGCGGATACAGCTCGAAGGAGAACGGCACGCGGGAGGCGCGGGAGGCGTCGAACGGGGAAGACATCTTCTCTCCTGGGGACAGGGGCCGGGGTCCGCGCACGACGAAGAGCACGTCGTTCGCGGGCGGGTGCCGGGCTCGGCTGTCGCTCCACGTCCGGGATCAACCGGGCGTTTCCAGAAACCTAGAACACGCCCTCGGCCCGCCGCACGAGTGTGACGTCGTGTGTCACCGCCCGTAGGCTCGACGCATGTCCTCACCGTTCGGCTCCTGGGCTTCCCCCTTCACCGCCGCCGCCGTCGCCGGAGCGGCTCCCCGCATCGACGGAGCACGCTTCGTCGGCGATGAGGTGTGGTGGGCCGAGTCCGTGCCCGCCGAGGGCGGACGCGTCACGGTGCGCAGCTCGACGGGGGCGGAGATCCTCCCGGCACCCTGGAGCGCCCGCTCCCGCGTGCACGAGTACGGGGGCGGTGCCTGGACCGTCGACGGCGACACCCTGTACTTCGTCTCCGGCGCCGACCAGCGTGTGCACCGCATGGACCGCGGCGCGGAGCCGCGCCCCCTCACCGCCGCCGGCCCGTCGTACGGCGGGCTGCGCGTGCAGAGCGGCCGCCTGCTTGCGGTCCGCGAAGACCTCTCGGCCGCCCCGCACCGCCGCGCGATCGTGGAGATCCCCGTGGACGGCTCGGCCGCCGACGAAGCGGCTGCGGTGCGCGTGATCGCGGAGGGCACCGGATTCTTCGCCCACCCCGCTCTCTCGCCGGACGGCAGCCGGGTGGCCTGGGTCGAGTGGCAGGCGGACAGCATGCCGTGGGAGAGTGCCGCCCTCGCCATCGGGGCGGTGGACGGCGGGACCGTCACCCGCGTCCCCACCTCCGCGGCCCTGCAGCCGGAGTGGCGCGGCGACGACGCGCTCGTGTTCGCCGACGACGCTTCAGGGCGCTGGCAGCTCCAGCACCTCGCACTGGACGGCCTCCGGCTCGGCGCCTCGCGCGCGCTGAGCTCGTCGGACGCGGATACCGGATACGGCCTCTGGGTGCTCGGCAACCGCTGGTTCCAGGTCCTGGCCGACGGGCGCCTCGTGGCGGTGCGCACGAATGGACGCGACGAGGTGCAGCTCGTGTCCGCGGACGGCGAGACCCGGGCGATCACGGTGCCGGGCGACGGGCACCTCAGCGTGGACGACGTCGCCGGCTCCCGCGTGCTGCTCAGCGGAGACGGCTCGCGCGTGACCTCAGGCATCTGGTGCGTCGATGTCGACAGTGGGACCGTCGAGACCATCACCGGTGGCGCTCCGGTCGACGAGGACTGGATGCCGGGGGCGCAGCAGATCGTCGTGGAAGGGGCACACGGCCCCGTGCACGCGTTCGCGTATCCGCCCGCCGCGCCCGGAGACCCCCGCGGCGCCGACGGGGAGCTGCCGCCCTACATCGTGCTCGTGCACGGCGGTCCGACCGCCCATGTCACCGGTGCGGCCTCCGCCTCCATCGCGTTCTTCACGAGCCGGGGCATCGGGGTCCTCGACGTCAACTACGGCGGATCGACGGGATATGGACGCGCCTACCGCGACCGTCTGCAGGGACAGTGGGGCATCGTCGACGTGGACGACGTGATCGCGGCGGCCCGCGGCCTCGCGGACGCCGGGTTGGCAGACTCCACCCGCATCGCCATCCGCGGGGGCTCGGCCGGCGGCTGGACGGTGCTCTCCGCACTCGTCCGGGGCGGCACGTTCGCGGCCGGCATCAGCCGCTACGGTGTCGCGGATCTCCGGCTGCTCGCCGCCGAGACCCACGACTTCGAGGCGTCGTACCTCGACGGCCTCGTGGGTCCGCTCCCCGCGGCCGAGGACGTCTACATCGAGCGCTCGCCCCTGACGCACGCCGACCGCATCGACGTTCCGGTGCTGCTGCTGCAGGGCGAGGAGGACCGCGTCGTGCCGCCGTCCCAGTCCGAGGCCATCCGCGACGCTCTGGCGGCGAACGGCATCGACCACGACTACGTGCTGTACCCGGGCGAGGGCCACGGGTTCCGCAGCGCGGAGACCATCGTCGACGCGCTGGAGCGGGAGCTCGCGTTCCTCGGCCGGGTGTTCGGCTTCACGCCGAGCCTCTGAGCCGGCTCGGGCTACTCGCCGACCCTGTTGCGCAGGCGCATCGCGCGCTCGGCCTCGCGGGTGTCCTGACGCTCACGGAGGGTCTGGCGCTTGTCGTACTCGCGCTTGCCCTTCGCGAGGGCGATCTCGACCTTGGCGCGACCGTCCGAGAAGTACAGCTTGAGCGGGATGAGCGTGTACCCGCCCGCGGAGACGGCGTGAGCGAGCTTCGCGATCTCCTCCCGGTGCAGGAGCAGCTTGCGGATGCGCTTGGCCGAGTGGTTCGTCCAGTGCCCCTGCGAGTACTCCGGGATGTGCACGGCATCGAGGAAGACCTCGTTGCCCTTCACGAACGCGTACCCGTCGCTGAGGTTCGCGCGCCCCTGACGGAGCGACTTCACCTCGGTGCCGGTGAGCACCATCCCCGCCTCGTACGACTTCTCGATGTTGTAGTCGTGACGCGCGCGACGATTGGTCGCGATGACCTTCTCCCCGCGTTCCCTGGGCATGATGATCTCCTGTGCTGTGGTGCTGTGGACGGCTCGACAGCGGATCGGTCGAGCAGCCTTTCAGGGTATCAGGTGCGCAGCCAACGCCGGATCGCGAAGCCGGCCGAGAGCGCCGCGAGCACGACGCCGATCCCGACGAGGACCGGCACCACGAGGATCGCGTCCTGCATGGTCACCCACGTCGTGATGAACGGCACCCGTCCGCGGAGATAGCCGTTCACGCCGAAGTGCATGCCGGCGACGACCGCCGCGCTCGCGAGAGCCGAGCCCAGCAACGCGGCGAAGACGCCCTCCAGCACGAACGGCGTCTGGATGAAGCGGTTCGAGGCGCCGACCAGGCGCATGATCCCGATCTCCTTCCGCCGCGCATAGGCGGACAAGCGGATGGTGGTGGCGATCAGAAGCGTCGCGGCGATGAGCATGAGGACGGCGATGCCGACGGCGATGTAGGTCGCCACGGTGAGCGCGGAGAACAGCGGTTCGAGGTATTGGAGCTGGTCCTGGACCTGTTCCACTCCGGCTTGGCCGTTGAACGCCTCGGCGAGGACCTGCGACTGGCCCGGGTCCTTCATCGTGACGAAGAAGACCTCGAACGCCTGATCGGGCGAGAGCACGCTGGCCTGCTCCTCCCCGACCTGCTCGACGAGCTTGGCGTAGGTCTCCTCCTTCGTGTCGAAGGTCATGGAGCTGATGAGCGGCGACAATGCGTCGCCCTCGAGCTGGGCGCGCACGGCGGCGACCTGCTCCTCGCTCGCCGCGCCGTCGACGCAGGTGTCCGACTCCGACACCGCGGAGCACATGTAGACGGCCACCTGGGCGCGCTCGGCCCAGTAGCCGCGCATGACGCCGATCTGGGACTGCATGAGGATCGCGGCGCCGATGAACGTCAGCGACACGAAGGTGACGAGCACGACGGAGATGACCATCGAGATGTTGCGCCGCAGGCCGACGAGGGCCTCGGTCAGGATCAGGCCGATTCTCATGAGGTCGGGCCCACTTCCTCGTCGTCCTGGTCGGACAGCCCGAGGCGGTCGGCGACGCCGAGCTCGGCGACGTCCACCTCCGGGATCACGATCGGATGCGTGCGCGGACCGGCGGGCGCGAGACGCTCGGCAGCGGGCTGCGGCGCGGCCGGCGGCTGCACGACGTCCGGTGGTTCGACCACGCCGGGCTCCCGTGAGGGCTCCGGCGGCTCGACCACCTGCGGAGCGGGTTCGGCGGCGGGCTTGGTGACCGCGGGAGACGCGGCGGCGGCACGGCGCTGGGCGTCCAGCTCCTCCGCCAGGGCTGCGCGGACCACGGAGAGGTCGGCGGTCTGGCGCTGCA
Source organism: Microbacterium meiriae (assembly GCF_040685015.1). NCBI lineage: Bacteria > Bacillati > Actinomycetota > Actinomycetes > Micrococcales > Microbacteriaceae > Microbacterium > Microbacterium meiriae. The sequence goes on from NZ_JBFBHD010000001.1 coordinate 42,947, forward strand.
CCTCCTGCACGGCCGTGAGGGCTGCGGCGGCCGCGGCACCGCGGACCTCCTCCGGCACCAGGCGCGGGATGTTCGAGGTGTCGCCGTATCCGCCGTGCACCTCGTCGCGGACCATCTCGCCGTCACGGAGCTCGATCACGCGGCGGCGCATCTGGTCGACGAACCCGGCCTCGTGGGTCGCCATGAGCACTGTCGTGCCACCCGCGTTGATCCGGGCGAGCAGCTGCATGATGTCGACGGAGGTCGCCGGGTCGAGGTTTCCGGTGGGCTCGTCGGCGAGCAGCACCTGAGGACGGTTGACGAGCGCCCTGGCGATCGCGACGCGCTGCTGCTCGCCGCCGGAGAGCTCGTGCGGCATGCGCTTCTCCTTGCCGTCGAGCCCGACGAGGGCGAGCGCCTCGGGAACCGCCTGCTGGATGAAGCCCCGGGACGAGCCGGTGACCTGCAGCGTGAAGGCGACGTTCTGATGGACGGTCTTGGACGGGAGCAGGCGGAAGTCCTGGAACACCGAGCCGATGTGCCGACGGAAGTAGGGCACCTTACGGTTCGCCAGAGCCCTCAGGTCGCGGCCGAGGACGGCGACACGGCCCGTCGTCGGCACGTCCTCGCGGAGGATGAGGCGCAGACAGGAGGACTTGCCGGACCCGGAGGCGCCGACCAGGAAGACGAACTCCCCGCGCTGCACCTCGAAGTCGACACCGGACAGGGCGGGCTTCGACGTCCCGCGGTAGCGTTTCGTGACGTTCTCGAACCGAATCATGGCGATTCGAGCCTAAGCGCGGCACGGGCGTCGCCCCGGCACGACACCCCGCCGCGCGGCACGCCGTGCCGCTCTTCCTCCTCCCCCGTCGGCCCACCGAGGTCCGCGCCCGCTGCTATACATGGAGTGTCGATTCGCGTCCACCACGCGAGCGCACACACGGAGGGGACCCCCATGACGACACCTGCCGGCTGGTACGACGACGGTTCCGGGCGCCTGCGCTGGTGGGACGGCCAGCAGTGGACCGAACACTTCGCGCCGGAGACCACCGCGACGCCCGAGGACACCACCGCTGCGGCGGCTGAGGACGCGGGCGCGGACAGCACTTCCGCGGAGAGCGCCTCCGCGGCGACTTCCGACGGCGCTCCCCCGGCGGAGGAACCGACCGCCGCAGCGGAGCCCTCCACACCCGAACCCGTCGCCGCCGAACGGGAGATCGCTCCGGACGAGCCCGCGACCGACTTCATCGTCGCTCCCGAGCCCGCGCAGGACTGGACGGCGCCCGCCAGCGGCGCGCACGACCTCCCCGGCGCGGCACCGATCGTCCCTCCGGCCGGTACCGACGGCGGCACGGCGGCCTATCCCCCCGCGGCACCGTTCTCCCCCGACCAGAAGCCGTATCAGGGCCAGGGCGGATACCCGGCGCAGGGTGCGTACCCGGGCTCGCAGAGTGGCGGCGGCTACCCGGGACAGGTACCGGGCGGACAGGGCGCGTACCCCGGACAGGGCGCGTACCCCGGACAGGCCGCCTATCCGGGCCAGGCACCGGCCACCGACGGCCCGAAGAAGATGTCGGTGCTCGGCCTCGTCGGTCTCGGGATCGCCGCGCTCGGCCTCATCCTCGCGTTCATCCCCCTGACGCTCCCGTTCGCCTGGTTCCTCCTGGCGGCCGGGTTCATCGTCTCGCTCATCTCCCTGTTCCTGAAGGGCACCAAGTGGCCGGGGATCACCGGCCTCGGGGTGTCGGTGCTCGGCGGCATCGTCGCGATCGTCGTGAGCATCTTCTTCGTGCTGGCCGTCGCGAACACCGTGCGCCCGGTCACGCTTCCCGACTACGACGACGGCACGAGCCAGAGCCCGGCGCCGGAGACCGACGACACCGGCGACGCGGGTACGGGTGAGGTCGCCGAGGGCACGCTGGGCGAGCCGGTCGCCGTGCCGCAGCTCGAGGGCACGGCCGAGGTCACCATCCGTTCCGCCACGTTCGGACCGACCAACGGCACGGACTTCGAGGCCGCCAACGGCGGCTATCTGTTGATCGACGTGGCCTGGGAGACGCTCGACGGGACGACCTACGTCAACCCGCTCTACTTCTCCGTCGAGACGGCCGACGGCGTCGAGGGCGACTACGACATCTTCGGCGACGCGACGCTCGAGTCCACGGAGCAGAACGCCGGGACGACGGCGGAGGGCACCGTCTCGTTCGACGTCGCCGAAAGCCCGTCCTACGTGATCGTCATCACGGACGAGATGCTGCAGGAGGTCGCCCGCGTGACCGTCGAGGCGTCGGCACGCTGATCCTTCCGCACCACACGACGAAGGCCCCGGGAGCTCCCGGGGCCTTCGTCGTGTGGGTCAGTCCTCGTCTTTGCGCTTGCGCCAGCGGATGCCCGCCGAGATGAAGTCGTCGAGGTCGCCGTCGAACACGGCGGCGGGGTTGCCGGACTCCTGGCCCGTGCGGAGGTCCTTGACGAGCTGCTGGCCGTAGAGGAAGTAGGAGCGCATCTGGTCGCCCCAGCTCGCGGTGATGTTGCCGGCGAGCTCCTTCTTCTTGGCGGCCTCCTGCTCCTTCTGCAGCAGCAGGAGACGGTTCTGCAGCACCCGCATGGCCGCGGCGCGGTTCTGGATCTGCGACTTCTCGTTCTGCATCGACACGACGATGCCGGTCGGGAGGTGGGTGATGCGCACGGCGGAGTCGGTCGTGTTGACGGACTGTCCACCGGGGCCGGAGGAGCGGAAGACGTCGACCCGGATGTCGTTCTCGGGGATGTCGACCTCGGTCGCCTCCTCCATGAGCGGGATGACCTCGACGGCGGCGAAAGACGTCTGGCGCTTGTCCGCGGATCCGAACGGGCTGATGCGCGCGAGGCGGTGCGTGCCGGCCTCGACCGAGATCGTGCCGAAGGCGTAGGGCGCGTCGATCTCGAAGGTCGCCGACTTGATACCGGCGCCCTCCGCGTACGAGGTGTCCATCACCTTGACGGGGTACTTGTGACGCTCCGCCCAGCGCAGGTACATGCGCATGAGCATCTCGGCGAAGTCGGTGGCGTCGTCGCCGCCGGCGCCAGAGCGGATGGTGACGATCGCGCTGCGCTCGTCGTACTCGCCGTCGAGCAGCGTCTGCACCTCGAGCTGGTTGATGAGGTCGGTGAGCGTCTGCAGCTCCTTGCGCGCCTCGATCGCCGACTCCTCGTCGCCCATCTCGTTCGCCAGGTCGACGAGCACCTCGAGGTCGTCGAGGCGCTGGGCGATGCCGGTGATGCGGGCGAGCTCCGACTGGCGGTGGCTCAGGGCGCTGGTGACCTTCTGGGCGTTCTCGGTGTCGTCCCAGAGGTCGGGCGCGCCGGCCTCCTCGCTGAGACGCGCGATGTCCTCGCGGAGACGGTTGACATCGACGACCTCGCTGATGTCGCCGAAGGTGTGCCTGAGCGCCTGGATTTCGGCGGAGAGATCTAGTTCGAGCATGACACCTCAGCCTAACGTGCCGCCCGCGCGCGCGGGGACGGGCGTGTCCGGCCCTTCGCGCCGACCGGAGTAGCGTGAGGGACGTGAGCAGCGCATCCACGGTCCTCCGCCAGTTCGGGCCGATGGTGTACCTGCCGACCGTCCTCTTCTCCCTCGGCGAAGGTGCGGTCATCCCGCTCATCCCGGTCATCGCTGCGTCGATGGGTGCCGACGTCGCCTTCGCGGCCCTCGTCGCCTCGGCGCTCGTGGTCGGCCAGCTCTGCGGCAACCTCCCGGCCGGGTGGGCCGTGGGGCGCATCGGCGAGCGGTTCACGATGGTCATCGCGGGCGTCATCGCCATCCTCGCCGCCGTCGGCATGGTCTTCGCGCCGTCACTCGGGGTCCTCGCGGCGTCGGTGTTCCTCCTCGGCCTGTGCGCAGCCGCCTTCGGGCTGGCCCGGCACGCGTTCATGACCACGCGGGTGCCGCTGGCGTTCCGCGCCCGCTCGCTCTCCCTGCTGGGCGGCAGCTTCCGCCTGGGCATCTTCATCGGCCCGTTCGTCTCCGCCGGCCTCCTGCAGCTCTTCGGCACGGAGGCTGCCGCGATCTGGTTCTTCCTCGCCTGCCTCGTGGTGATGGTCGTGCTCGTGCTCTTCGGACCGGATCCGGAGAAGACCGTCGCCCCGCTGCGGACCACCGTCCGGTTCGCGGAGGACAGCGGCGAGGCCGTGAGCGGGTCGATCCCGACCATCGAGCGGGTCGGGATCTTCCAGACGATGTGGCGGCAGCGCGGAGTGCTCGGTCGGCTCGGACTCGCCGCGGCCTCGCTCTCGGCGGTGCGGTCGGCACGGCAGGTCGTCCTCCCGCTGTGGGGACTCTCGCTGGGCCTCGACGCTTCGACCATCGCCCTCGTCGTCGGCGTCTCCGGAGCCATCGACTTCGCCCTCTTCTACGCCAGCGGCCAGGTGATGGACCGCTTCGGCCGGCTCTGGGCGGCGATGCCCGCGATGGTGTTGATGGGTGCCGGGTTCCTCGCCCTGTCGGTCACGCACGACGTCGACTCCGCGGTGCTCTGGTTCGGTATGTTCGCCGCGGTCCTCGGCGTCGGCAACGGGCTGTCCAGCGGCATCCTCCTCACCCTCGGAGCGGATGTCGCCCCGAAGCACGACCCCGCCGCGTTCCTCGGGTCGTGGCGCACGCTGACCGATGCCGGTGGCGCGGTCGCCCCGCTCCTCGTCTCGGGCATCACCGCGGTCGCCTCCCTGTCGTTCGCGGCCGGGGCCATGGGTCTGATCGGACTCGTCGGCGCCGCCGGGTTCCTCCGCTGGATCCCCCGGTTCGTCCCCCGGACGCCGCCGAGCACGCCGGACCCGTCCGAGGACTGAGCGCCCGGTCGCTAGCGCAGCGCCGTGCGGCTCGTCGCCGTCGCCTGCAGCGGCACCCCCTCGGGCACGAACGGCGAGAGCAGCGGCGGATGCCAGATCGCCGCGACGGTGACGCGCGCGCTCACGCCGTCCGGGGTGCCCGCGTCGACGACGGTCGCCTCGAGCCCCGCGTCACGGACGAGCGGCATCGCCTGCTCGGCCACCCCCGCGTCGGTGAGCGTCGCACGCGGCACCTCCCCCTCCACCTGCAGCGTGAAGCCGTCCGCCCCGGCGAGCGCGGCCGCATCCGCGAGCCCGTCCAGGCGCTTCTGGGTGAGGTAGAGGTCGGTGGCGCAGACACACACGAACAGCACGGCGAGCGCGAGGATCAGGTAGCCGAGGACGAGGAGCAGCACGCTCCCCTCGTCGTCGCCCCTTCCGTCCTTGTCCCCGTCGCGCCTGCGCCGGCTCATCCGCCGCTCCAGCGTCGCGAGACCTTCTGCACCGACACGGCTTCCACAGGGACGGACGTCGCCTGGTCGAGTCCGAGCACTCCCGGCACGAGCGGCAGCGGCACGCGCGTCGAGACCGTGACGACCACCGTCGCTCCCGCCGCCGGACAGGCCGATGCCCGGGGGCGACACGACACCGCGACGTCGACCGCTCCGCGATCGATGCCGTACTCCGCGACGATCCCGTCCAGCACCTGCTCCCCGCGGACTGCGGCCCCTGCGACGTCAGGTGTCGAGGCGATGGCACGTGCGGCCTGCCGCGCCGCGGCCTCGACGCCGAGCGACTGCTCCTGCACCGAACCCACAGCGATCACGAGGTACAGCAGCGGCACGAGCAGGATCACCCCGACCGTGATGAACTCCAGCGAGCTCGATCCTGCGTCATCGCGCATCGAACGACTCCGCCGGTGCGGAGGCTTCGACCTGCAGGGCTGCAGGGACACCGATGAGGCCGACCACCGGGAGGGTCGTCCGGACCCGGACCTCCACGGTCTCCTGTCCCTCCCGCCGCGTCGAGGCGACCGTGATGTCGTCGGCGTAGGAGGGGCCGATCGCGCGACGGATGACCTCGCGCGCCCGTTCCTCCCCCTCCTTGGCGGTCGTGTCGGCGAGCGCCGCGTAGTACGCGCCTTCGACGGCCGCATCGTGGACGACGTTGCGCACGTAGATCGCGAACGCCAGCTGCAGCTCAGCGAGGGTCAGCGCGGTGAGCAGGGTGCCGACGAGCACGAACTCCACCGGGTTCGATCCGCGGTCATCCGTCATCCCCGCAGACGCACGCATGTCAGAGCCCCGAGACCCGCTGGATGGCCTGCTCGAAGAGGGAGGTGAGCGCAGGCCCGGCGACCGCCCAGATGAGCACGACGAGGCCCGCGGTCATCAGGGTGACGAGGACCCAGCCGGGGACATCTCCCCGTTCGTCGTCGTGGAAGGCACGGAGCATCGAGCGCGCACGAGAGATCATGCGGCCAGTGTGCATCGAAGACCTGCCGCGGCGCGGACATTATCCACAGGGCCGTGCGGGTGACCCGCGCCCTCACGCGGCGACACCAGTTCGAGGCGGTCTTTGTCCGAGCCGGAGCCGGCTTGCCAGATCGTGCCAGAAGTCACCGAGCGCACCCGTGTTGTTCGCGTGCATCTCGCGCCATGCCGAAGCTCGCCTAGCCACGGAGGCGCCACACGTCCACGCCCGGACGCGATGACGTGCTCGCCGACAGATCCTCATGGACTGCCACATAGTGGCTCATCTTGTGTCTTTTGTCTTGTGTCCCCCAAAAAGGGACAGACACCTCATCGCTCCGAGGTTACTGTGACGCTGGCCCGCAGGTGCGAGCCATATAGCGATGATGGGGGTTCGGAGATGTGGGGATGGCGTGCAGGGATGGCGTTGGTTGCTATCGTCGCGATGCTGGGAACAGGCGTCGCGCCGGCAGCGGCTAAAGCACCCGACGAGTCCGAGCGGACGACGATCACTACATTCGGCTTCGTGCCGACAGACAGCGCTGGCACGGCCGCGCAAACCGACGTAGAAGCCCAGATCGCCGAGGTGGAATCCCTCGAGGCCTCGGACACTCCATTGGCTGCCCCTTACGACTCGAGCAAGATGCCGAGTGGGTCAGCAAAAGACCGCGCAGCGATGGCCGCGGGTGACACGGCCTATCGGATCGTCTCGACGTGGACCGATAACATTGCAAAGCCGGTCGTTGCTCGCGCGGGCAACGGAACCACGTGGGGTCTCACCAAGGTTCAGAACAAGCATCATGTCAACCTCAACATGATCAAGAAGACCACAAAGTTCCCGAGGCCGACCGGCGGCCGCGTCACTCAAGGCACCTCCATCATTTACTTGACGGACGCGATCGAATGGGAGTGCTGGATCGGTTCCTGCAAGCCGAAGCGCTCGATGACAGTGAAAGTGGTGATCGAGAACGCCCGCATGAGCGACGGCAAGCAAAAGGGACTTATCACGGCATACTGTATGGGCGTCACGGTGTGCCCCCAGTGGGTCATTAACGTTGCGGGATGAAGGGCAGCATTACGCATGGGTAGCGACGTGAATGCAGAGACCTTTCTCTCAGCGGTCCGCGAAGAATGGGATAAGGCGCACGGGACGATCGTGGTGCCGGCGGAACTCGAGTTGACGCATCTGGAAGCCGACGGCGAGTCGTTGACGCTGCACGTTACAGACTCCGCCGGGTCGCGCTTCGGTTGGCGTACGCCACTTCCGGCCCATATGCGCAGTAAGAACAAGACACCAGGAGAAACGGGTACACCGCAGCATTGGGCGCTCTGGGAAGTCCTCATTCCCCTGGTAGAAGAGCTCGAGACGAACGCTGCAACTCGGTTACCGCCCGACATCGACGGTGTGAGGTGGATCTCGAGGTAAGGCCGCTCATGCCGAGACGGTACATCCGGGCGGAGTGCGTCACTGCCTATCGGAACCGCCGGAACGCAATAGGCTCCCGCCTATGGAGCCCAACCCCCTGCTGCCGTCGATTCCGGTGCTGATCGCGATCGTCGTCGGCGTGGTGATCCTCGTCGCCGTCATCGTCATCGTCATCGGCGCGCGGAGGGCGAAGCGGCGAGGCCCTGTACTCCCGTCACGCGAATCGCACAACCCCGGGTCCGGTCGTCCGGACGAGGGATAGCCTGTCACGCATGCGCCCTGGACCTGACGATGAGATGCGGGCCAGAGTCGAGATCGACGGGCTCACCTATCCCCTGCCCCGCGGCACCGATGTCGCCGCCCTCCGAGAGAGGATCGAGGCCGCCGCGCGCGCTGAACCCACCTTCGTCTCGTTCGCCACGTCGGACGGCCTGGCGAGCGTGCTCGTCCACCCGACCTCGCGGGTTTTCCTCTTCCAGGTCAAGGCCTCCGACGAGGGGAGCCTCGCCTCAGACCTCGGCGGACTGCCGGATTGGGACGTCTGAGCGCCGCGGAGAGCCGCCGCGGGATCAGGAGGTGAACTCGTCGATGACGAGCTCACCGCGGGCGCTCAGCCGCTCCATCATGTGACTGACCCGGGCCGGATCGATCGCCGGCGGCGGCTCGGCGTCGAACTCGAGCACCAGCGGGATCGCCGGGTGCATCCACGCGGACAGTCGGCCAGGGCTCTTCTTCCCCGACGGCCACGTCATCATGAAGCTCTCCTGGCGCCGGAGCTTCGTGGAGATCACGATCTTCAGATGCGCCAGCACGGTGTCGTCGACCTCGATCGGCGGACGAGAGCTGTTGTACTCGAGACTTCCCATAGACAAAAGGTAAGCCCCCACGGCCTCCCCCGACGACCACTCATCCGATGCCGAGCCGCAGGATGAACAGGCCAGGGTAGATCGCGAACACGACGGACAACGGGAGGATGAGGAACACCAACGGCAGGAGCATGAGTATCTCCTTCCGTCCGGCCTGCTCGATGAGCGTGCGCTTGGCCTCCTCCCTGGTGTCATCGGCCTGTGCGCGCAGCACCGCGGCGAGGGGTGCGCCGTGCTCGAGCGCGGCGACGATCTGGTCCGCGGCTCGGGTCAGCCCCGGAAGCTCCAGCCGACCCGCCATGGCGGCCAGCGCGTCGGCGAGGGACGACCCCGTCCCGACCTCCACGATCACGCGACGCAGCTCGACCGTGAGCTCCCCCGACCCCACGCCGGCCACGCGCTTCACGGCGTCGAGGAAGCCCTCGCCCGCAGAGAGGCAGAGGGCCAGGAACTCCAGGGTCGTCGGCAACTCCTCGGTGAGGCGCACCTTCCGTGCCCGCACCCGCGCAGAGAGTCGCATGTCGTAGCCGACGGCGCCCGCCGCTCCCGCCAGGAGCGGGATGGCACCGACGGGAACGGACCACCGACCGATCAGCACGAGGACGATGACGGCGAGCGCTCCGCAGACGAGCGCGACCACACCTGAGGCGAGCTGGCGTCCACGGAAGGCGACGGGATCGAGGGGCGAGCCCGCCTGCGCGAGTCGTCGTCGGAGTCCCTCGCTCCCGCCGAGGACGCGGTCGATCATCTCCCCACCGAGGGTTCCCAGGCGGAATCCACCGGCAGGCAACGCGCCGGCCCGGGGAAGAGCCTCCCGCGGCAGCACGTCATCGTCGACGACGTCGCGGATGTACGGCGCGATCCGTGAAGCGAGGGACGCAGCGCGCCACCGCGGCAGGCCGGAGAGAAGCGCCAGGACCCCCGCCGCGAAGCCGCCGCCGAGCAGCACGGCCACGGCCAGCGCGGAGAGCCCGCTCACCCGAACCACCGACGGGGCTCGGGCAGCCGACCGATCCGGATCATGAGGCGGAACGCGACGACCGACACGACCGCGCCCACGACGATCACGACGATGCCCTCCGGTGTGCTGTACGCCTTCGCCCCCTCCGGACGGAGGATCAGGAGGGTGAGGATGACCCACGGCGCCACGGCTCCGAGGACGGCGGCTCCCCGGATCCACGACTGCCGCGCCTCGACCTCGCCGCGGAGCGCCGCGTCAGCACGGACGGATGAGGACAACGCCCGCAGCACGCCGATGAGCTCGGTGCCGCCGACCTGCCGCGCCATCCGCAGCGTCTCGATGATCCGATCCCCGAGCGGATCGGCGAGGACGACCTTCAACCGGTCGAGACTCGCGTCGAACCGTCCGCTGCTCCGCAGGTCTCGGGCGAACACGCCGAATGCGGGGCGGAGCGCCGGGGGCGCCGACTCGGCGAGGGTGGCCACCGCATCCGGAAGCGACAGGCCGACGCGGATCGCGGCGATCAGCAGGTCACAGACATCGGGCCAGAGTTGCCGGCGCAGACGCCGCAGCCGCAGTCGTCGGCCGCGCAGGTAGGCGATCGGCGCAGTCCCGCCGGCGATCCCGGCGAGGACCGCGAGCGCGGCACTCGCCGTGACGAGCCAGACGAGGGACGCCGCACCGAGGGCGGCGCCGGCGATGCCGATCACGAGGGAGCGGGTCTGCAGGGACGGGAACCCCGCCTCACCCGCCAGACGCACCAGGCGTCCGCGGTGCGGCGTGGAGGTGGAGCGCTCTCCCGTCGGCCACAGCCATGGCGACAGGGTCAGGAGCACGCCGGCCGCAAGCGTCGCGCCGAGGAGGATCGTCATGCGAGGACCCCCGAACCGACCGAGGTCGACCGCAGCGGCCGGTGTGGGGCGGCGCCGAAGACCGGAGTGCTGAGCACCCGTCCCTGGACCACTTCACCCGTCGGGGCGACGATCTCCTCGACGTATCGTCGGCCTGCCGCATCGCGCGCGCAGTGGACGACGAGATCGACCGACGACGCGATCGCCGGAGCGACGAAGCCGCGGTCGATGTTCCGCCCGGCGAGGAGCGGCAGCAGGCACAGCTTGTCGAGCGCCTCCGCAGCGGAGTTGGCGTGGACCGTGCAGGCGCCGGGGACGCCGGTGTTGAGCGCCAGCACGAGGTCGAGCGCTTCCGCGTCACGCACCTCCCCCACTACGAGCCGGTCCGGCCGCATCCGCAGCGCTTCCTTCACCAACCGCCGCAGCGTGATCTCCCCCGTGCCCTCGAGGCTCGGCTGACGCCCCTGCAGCGCGACCACATCGGGGCCGTCCACCGCGAGCTCGAACGTCTCCTCCACCGTGATGATGCGCTGGTCCGCCGCGCAGGCGGCGAGCAACGCCTTGAGCATGGTCGTCTTTCCCGCGTGGGTCGCCCCGGACACGATCACGGACGCACCTGCCCGCATCGCCTCACCCAGGGCATGCGCGGCATCAGGAGTCAGCGCGCCCTGCGCCGTCAGCGCGTCGAGCGAGCGGTGCCCGGGAAGGAACTTGCGGATGTTGACCACCCACGACCCGCGGACGACATCGGCGATCGCCACGTGCAGCCGCGAACCGTCCGGCAGCGAGGCATCGACGAACGGCTGCCCTATGTCCACGCGCCGCCCCGTCGCCTGCAGCATGCGCTCCACCAAATCCCGCACCGTCGCCTCGTCCAGCCGCAGCGCTGTCCGCTCCGCCACACCACCCCGCGCGGTATGCACGGCCCCATCGCCGTTGACCCACACCTCCTCGATGCCGGGGTCGTCGAGCAGGGGCTGCAGAGCGCCGAATCCACTCACCGCCGCGAGAACGTCCCGCACGCACGCCGCCTCGTCCTCCACGAGCACGCCGCTCCGCGCGAGAGCCCGATCGTCGTGGCGCCGCACCTCCGCCCTTGCAACCTCCCGCGCCCGCTCCGGGTCGATCGCCGGATCCACACCCTCGGTCCGCAGCCGACGCCGAACGAGGTCGGCGATGATCGACGCGGGCTGCTCCATCCCTGCATCCTCGCAACGATCAGCTCCCGGCCCGCGGAGTTATCCACACCCCCTGCGCGGCCTCCGAACGGAGGCGGTCCGGCACCCGATACGGTGCAGGCATGAAGCGGTTCACTGTCTCGTGCGGGCTCCTCGGCGTTCTCCTCCTGTCCGGCTGCACCGGTGGTCCCGATCTCCTGCAGTGCCAGAGCGTGGCCGCCGTCGACACCGAACTCGAGGCCTTCTTCGCACAGGACACGGTCGGCGGTACGGCGACTCCGGAGCAGACCGAGCGCCTGAAGGACTTGGCGGACGAATACGCCGATCTCGACGTCGACGGCGAGGTACAGGAAGCGGCGACGGCCGTAAGCGACGACCTGCGCGCGCTCTACGACTACCGCGTCGGCGTCCAGAACGGCGACGCCGCGGACCCCGACCGCGAGCAGGCACTCCGCCGGACTGCGATCGACACGTTCGTCGAGGGGCAGGCCGTCTGCATCGATGGCTCGTCCTGACGCCGCCGTATCGAGCCGCCCGCCCCGGTGTCAACCGGTACGTCGCCCGTCGTCGCGCTCCCTAGGCTGAGGAGCAGACCTGCGAGGAGACGACGTGCACCGCGCCACACCAGCCGCCCCTGAACCGACCCTGAGCGTGGTCATCCCGGTCAAGGACGATGCGGCGGAACTGCGGCGATGCCTCCGCGCCCTCGCCCGGCAGACACTCCCGCCCGACGAGATCATCGTCGTGGACAACGCCTCGACCGACGATTCGGCCGCGGTGGCCGCCCGGCACGGCGCGCGGGTCGTGCGGTGCGACACTCCGGGCATCCCCGCGGCGACCGCGAGCGGCTACGACGCGGCGACGGGCGACGTGATCCTGCGGCTCGACGCCGACGGGGTACCGGGGCCGCGGTGGGTCGAGACGATGGCGACCGCGTGCACACGCGATCCGCGGGTCGGAGCCTGGACGGGCGGGGCGCACTTCGTCGACGGTCCCCGGTTCCTGCGGAGGCCCCTCGCGGCGGCCTACCTCCTTTCCTACGTCGTCGTGTGCGGCTCCGCCCTGGGCCACGGGCCGTTGTTCGGATCGAACCTCGCCCTCCGCCGCTCGGCCTGGCTCTCCGTCCGGGACCGGGTGCACCGCGACGATGCCGCGCTCCACGACGACCTCGACCTCGCCTTCCATGTCGGCGAGCGCCACCGCATCCGCTGGCTCCTGCACACCGACATGGGCATCTCCATGCGCCCGTTCGGCAGCGGACGCTCCTTCGCCCGCCGCTCCTGGATCGGCGCTCGCACCGTCCTCGTGCACTGGCCCGAGGACTTCCCTCCCGTGCGCTGGGTGCGGCTCGCGCTGCGCCGGGTGCTGCACCGCCTCGGAGTCCCCGCGCCGGGAGCCCGCCGATGACCGCGCCGCTCCTCGGATCGCCGTCCACCACCGAGCTGCACGTCATGACCCTCAACATCCGCCGCGACCTCGGCGCGCTCGCCTGGCCGCCCGCCGACCGCTGGTCGGTTCGACGTCCCCGGCTCACCGCGCTCCTCCGCGCGGAGCGGCCGGACATCCTCGGCGTACAGGAGGCCCTGCCCGCGCAGGCTGCCGAGGTCTCCGCCGCGCTCGGCCCGTCGTTCCACCGCGTCGGCCACGGCCGCCTCGCCGGACCCCGCGGCGAGGGTTGTCCGCTCTTCTACGACGCCGACCGACTGGAACTGGGCGGCTGGCGACAGGTCGCGCTCTCCCGCACCCCCGACCGCCCCGGTTCCCGCTCCTGGCTGAGCGTCTCCCCGCGGGTGGTGGTGGAGGCGTCCTTCCGCGACCGCCGCACCGGCGCCGCCCTCACCGTGCTCAGCACCCACCTCGACGCGTTCTCGCCGTGGGCCCGGCTCCGTCAAGCGCAGGCGGTGCACGACGTCGCCGCCGCAGCGGAGAGCCCCGTCGTCCTCGTCGGGGATTTCAACGCCCCCGCCGGCACGGCACCGTGGTGCGCCGTCGAAGCCGACGACGTCCTCCGCGACTCGTGGACGGCGGCCGTCTCCCGCCGCACACCGGCCTGGAGCACATTCGCCGGCTACCGCCCACCCCGGCGCGGACGGCGCATCGACGGCATCCTCACCTCCCCCGCGCTGCCCGTGCGCCGGGCGGGCATCAACGCCCGGCAGTATGGAGGAGGCTGGCCGTCGGATCATCTCGCCGTGCAGGCCTTGATCGACCTCGCCCCCGGCGCCATCCCACCCGAGGAGACCGCATGAAGGAGGACTTCCTCCGCCCGCCGCACTCCATCGCCGAGTACGGCGCCGACGCCGTTCGTGTGATCGGCGTCCTCAGCGTCCTCGTCGCGGCGATCTGGTCGACCCCGACGGATGCGGGCATCCTCGCACTCGCCCTCCCCGCTCTCATGCTCCCCCGCGTCCTCGGCATGCGCGGCGGCATCGACCTGGCAATCGGCCTGATCGTTCTCGTCGCCGCCGCGAGCAACGTGTTCGACCTGTACCGCACGCTCACCGGGTGGGACCTCGTCGTGCACTTCGTCTGCACGGGAGCCCTCGCCGCCACCGGCTACCTCGTGCTCTCCCGCCTCGGCATCGTCACGGCGCAGGAGTCCGCGGCGTTCCGCGCCCGCATCCCCCTCGTGCTCTGCACCGTGATCGGGCTCGCGGCGAGCGCCGTGTGGGAGATGATCGAGTGGGCGGGCCGCACCTTCGTCACCGACGAGATCTTCGTCACCTACGAAGACACCATCGGCGACATGGCCATGGGAGGACTCGGGGCTCTTGCGGCCGGAGTCCTCGTCGCCGTCGTCCGGCTGGAGCGTCGCCGCTCGGCGTGACGGCGCGGAACTGCGGGACGATCCCCAGGGTCGAACGGGGCGCGGGTCAGTAGACTGAAGCCACCGCGCGGGAGTGGTGGAATTGGCAGACACGCAGGATTTAGGTTCCTGTGCCCCAGGGCGTGTGGGTTCAAGTCCCACCTTCCGCACGACGGGTGCTTCGGCGCCCGCATCGCTCCACCGCCGACACCTCACGACCGACGGGAATCCCGCCAGTGCTCGAAAGCATGCTGCACGCCCCTACCGCGCTCATCCCGTGGCTCGATCCGCAGACGATCATAGGGGCGGCGGGTCCGTGGGCGCTCCTCGTGGTCTGCTTCATCATCTTCGCCGAGACGGGTCTGCTGGTCGGCTTCCTCCTCCCCGGTGACACGCTGCTCATCATCGCGGGCCTGCTGACTCACACGAGCAACGTCTTCGGCGTGAACATCTGGGTCGTCTCGCTCCTCATCGCGCTCTCCGCGTTCATCGGCGGCGAGGTCGGCTACGTCATCGGCCACAAGGGTGGTCCTGCCGTGTTCGAACGCAAGGAGTCCGGCCTCTTCAGCCGCAAGAACGTCGAGCGCACCAACGCGTTCTTCGAGCGCTTCGGCGGCCTCACCGTGATCCTCGCGCGCTTCGTGCCGATCGTGCGCACGTTCGCCCCGGTCGCGGCGGGCGTGGGCCACATGCCGTGGCGGCGCTACTCGCTCTACAACTTCATCGGGGCGATGATCTGGGGCTTCGGACTCACGATGGTCGGCTACCTCATCGCCTACATCCCGTGGATCCGCCACCTCGTCGTCGAGTACATCGACATCATCCTGCTCATCGCCGTCGGCGGCACCGCGCTCGTCACCCTGTGGCATTACTTCTCCGAGCGTCACAAGGCCAAGAAGGCCGCGGCCGCAGGAGAGGACGTCGTGACCGATCACGAGGAGGCCGAGGAGCTCGTCCTCGACGCCGACGTGTTCGATCGAGCCCCCGACCTGGACGGCGACGGGAAGCACTGACCAGGCCGCGGATCAGCCCGCGTTCTTGGAGCGCTTCTCCTTGGAGCGGGCGACGCTGGCACGCAGCGCCTCCATCAGGTCGATGACCTCGCCGCCGTCGGCCGCCTTCTCAGCATCGCCGCCGAAGGTCTCCGCCACGTCGAACGTCTCCCCGGCCTCGATCTTCGCGTCGATGAGGGTGCGGAGCTCCTTCCGGTACTCGTCGACGAACTCTTCGGGATCGAAGTCGGCCGAGTAGCTGTCCACGAGCGACGAGGACAACTCCAGCTCCTTCTTCGAGATCCGCACGTCCTCGTCGAGCGACGGGAACTCCGCCTCTCGGACCTCGTCCGACCAGAGCAGCGTCTGCAGCACGAGGACCTTGCCCCGCACGCGCAGCGCGGCGAGCCGTGTCTTCTGACGCAGCGTGAACCGCACGATCGCGGTGCGGTCGGTCTGCTCGAGGGTCTTGCGCAGCAGCACGTACGCCTTGGGAGACTTCGAGTCGGGCTCCAGGTAGTACGGCTTGTCGAGGGTGAGCGGATCGACCTGATCGGAGGGCACGAACTCCACGACATCGATCTCGCGGCTCTTCTCCGCCGGCAGCGCCGCGAGGTCGTCCTTGGTGAGCACGACGGTCTGCCCGTCGTCGACGTAGGCGCGATCGATGTCGGAGTAGGCCACCGTCTCGCCGCACACCTCGCACGTGCGCTGGTAGCGGATGCGACCGCCGTCCTTCTCATGCACCTGATGCAGCGGCACGTCGTGGTCCTCGGTCGCCGAGTACACCTTGACCGGCACGTTCACCAGCCCGAACGTCAGGGCGCCCTTCCAGATCGTCCTCATCACACCAGTAGACACCAGCCACACCCGTCACGACCACCCCTTGACTACGCTGGCTCCATGGTGGGAGAGGCGCAGGTCGTGCAGGTCGATGGCCGACGGCTGCGGGTGACCAACCTCGACAAGGTCGTCTACCCGGAGACGGGCACGACCAAGGGCGAGGTCATCGCCTACTACACCACCATCGCCCCGCTCCTCCTCCCGCTCCTCGACGGCCGCCCGGTCACCCGCAAGCGCTGGGTCGAGGGGGTCGGCACCGCCGCCGCTCCCGAGGACTCCTTCTTCACGAAGCAGCTCGAGCCCGGCGCCCCGGACTGGATCCCCCGACAGGACATCCAGCACTCCGACGGCCCCAAGGCTTACCCGCTGGTGGAGGACGTGCCCACGCTCGTCTGGCTCGCGCAGGTCGCGGCGATCGAGTTGCACGTGCCGCAGTGGCGGTTCACCCCGGAGGGGCTTCCCGGCCGTCCCGACCGTCTCGTGCTCGATCTCGACCCCGGACCCGGCGCCGACCTCGCGCAGTGCGCCGAGGTCGCCCGGATCGCTCGGACGCTCCTCACCGGGATGGGGCTCGACCCTCTGCCCGTGACCAGCGGCAGCAAGGGCATCCACCTCTACGCGGCCCTGCCCGGCGAGCAGACCAGCGACGAGGTCTCCGCCGTGGTCAAAGAGCTGGCGCGCATCATCGAGAACGAGCACCCGGACCTCGCCACGAGCGTCATGTCCAAGGCCGTGCGCGGGGGCAAGGTGTTCCTCGACTGGAGCCAGAACAACGGCAAGAAGACGACGATCTCCCCGTACTCCCTGCGCGGGCGCGCCCGCCCCGGCGTCGCGGCGCCGCGCACCTGGGAGGAGCTCGACGACCCGGACCTCGCTCACCTCGAGCTGGACGAGGTGCTCGCGCGCGCAGACGCCGGATTCGATCCGCTCTCCTCCCTCCGCCCCGACACTCCTGCTCTGCCGGCGAACGCGCACGCCGCGACAGCGGCTCGAGCTCCCGCGATCCGGGCGGCGGCGCCCTCCCCCGCCCGTCGCGGCCGGCCGCTCGCCGAGCAGACGGCGTCCCCCACCGGGACCACTCTCCCGTCGCTCGCGCCGATGCTCGCCGAGAACGGCACCCCGGCGATCGCCCGCAGCCTCAGCTCGCCGTCATGGGTGGAGGTGAAGTGGGACGGCATCCGTGCGATCGGCACCTGGCGCGACGGGCACATGTCGCTGCACGCCCGACGCGGCACCGACATCACCGCGCGCTATCCCGAGCTGACGGCCGACGGTGCCCCGTTCCTCCCCGTCGACGAGGCGATCGTCGACGGGGAGATCGTCGCCTTCGACAGCGCCGCCCGGCCGAGCTTCTCCCTGCTGCAGAACCGCATGCACCTCACCCGGCCCCGGGAGATCGAGCGCGAGGTCGTGCGCACACCGATCGTGTACATGCTGTTCGATCTGCTCCGTCTCGACGGCCACGATCTCACCGGGATGCCGCTCCGCGAGCGCCGCACTCTGCTCCGCGACATCGTGGCGGGGGTCGACGCGCCCATCCAGGTCCCTCCCGTCTTCGACGACGTGGACGCAGCGCTCGCCGCCAGCGAGGAGTTCGGGCTGGAGGGCGTCGTCGTGAAGGATCCCGCCTCCCGGTACCGTGCCGGCCAGCGCTCACCCTCCTGGCTCAAGCTCAAGAACACCCGCATGCAGGAGGCGGTGATCGTCGGCATCCGCCCGGGGAAGGGCGAGCGCGAGGGCACTCTCGGCTCTCTCCTCCTCGCGATCCCGGAGGGTGGCGACCTCCGCTACATCGGCCGCGTGGGCACCGGCTTCACGGATCGCATCCTCCGCGACCTCCTGGCCCGCCTGGAGCCGCTGCGGGTGCCACGCGCACCGCTCGACGGCGTCCCCCGCCCGGACGCCTCGGACGCCCTGTGGGTGCGCCCCGAACTCGTGGGCGAGGTGGAGTTCGCGAACTGGACGCCGGACGGCATCCTCCGGCACGCCCGCTGGCGGGGTCTGCGCCCGGACAAGACCGTCGACGAGATCACCGTCGAGGCGTGAGCGGCTCCCGCCCTCAGGCGTGGTGCGGTTCGCAGTCGCTCTGCTCGGCGGGTTCGATCTGGAACGTGGAGTGCGCCACGTCGAAGTGATCCGCGAGGCACGCCTGCATCTCCGACAGCAACGCCGCCGAGCGGCCGTCCGCCAGCAGGTCCGGGCGCACGCTGACGTGCGCGGTGAAGACGGGGGCTCCGCGGGTGAGCTGCCACACGTGCACATCGTGGACTCCGACGACGCCGTCGTAGCCGAGCAGGTGAGTGCGGATCTCGCCGACGGCCATGCCCTTCGGCGCCGACTCGGCGAGGACGGAGAACACCTCCTTGAGTAGGACGAATGCCCGGGGGATGATCATCGCCGCGATGAACAGCGAGGCGAGGGCGTCGGCCGGCATCCAGCCCGTCACGAGGATCACACCGGCGGCGATGATGACCATCAGCGAGCCGAGCAGGTCGCCCATCACCTCGAGGTAGGCGCCGCGCACGTTGAGGTTCGTCCGCTGGGCCCGGCTGAGCAGCCACATCGACACCGCGTTCGCGACGAGGCCGACGACGGCGACGACGAGCATCAGCCCGCCCGCGACCTCGACCTCGGAGGGGTTCAGCAGCCGCTGCACGCCCTGCACGGCGACGACCGTGGCGAGGGCGATGAGGATGACCGCGTTGATGAGCGCGCCGAACACCTCAGCGCGCTGGTAGCCGAACGTCCGCCGGTCGTCCGCGGGCCGCGCCGCCACGGTCGCGGCGATCAGCGCGATCACGAGGGCCGAGGCGTCCGTGAACATGTGCGCGGCGTCCGCGAGCAGCGCCAGCGAGCCCGTGAGCAGAGCTCCGACGACCTGCACGATCATCACGGTGGCCGTGAGGGTCAGGGAGATCGCGAGCAGGCGGCGGCTGCTCGCCGAACGGAGACCGCCGGGCGCGGGCGCGTGATCGTGCATGCCCCCAGGCTAGCCCGGCGACGGGTGCAGGGAGGCCGTTCCTGGCTAGTCGGGAACAGTAACGATTCTCACCGTCAGCAGGGGTTCTTCTCTTCGACGATCAGAGCGCGGCGAGCAGCGGCACGAGCGCCGTGAAGGCGCGGGCGCGATGCGACTGCGCCTGCTTCTCCTCCGCCGTGAACTCCCCGACCGTGCGCTGTGCGCCGTCCGGCTGACCGTCCGGGATGAAGATCGGGTCGTACCCGAAACCCCCGGCTCCCGACGCCTCGCGGGCGAGCCGTCCTGGCCAGATCCCCTCCACGACGTGCTCGCGACCGTCCGGGAGGACGAGGGCGATCGTCGAGGTGAAGTGCGCGGAGCGATGACGGTCGGCGATGTCGCGCAGCTGATCGAGCAGCAGCTCCAGGTTCGCCGCGGCGTCCTTCTTCTGACCGGCCCAGTACGCCGAGAACACTCCGGGCGACCCGCCGAGCACGTCCACGCAGATGCCGGAGTCGTCGGCGAGCGCCGCGAGGCCGGTGTGCGCGGCGGCCGCTCGCGCCTTGAGGAGCGCGTTCTCAGCGAACGTCACTCCGTCCTCGACCGGCTCGGGGCCGTCGTAGCCGACGACCTCCAGGTCGGGCCGTGTCTGCTGCACGATCTGCTGGAACTCCGCCACCTTATGCGGGTTATGGGTCGCCAGGACGACGCGCATGCTCAGGCTCCTGCCAGAGCGGCGAGCTGCCGGTCCTTCAGGTCCGCGCAGCCGGCGACGCCGAGGTCGAGGAGCGCGTCGAGCTCACGCTTGTCGAACGGCGCCCCTTCGGCCGTGCCCTGCACCTCGACGAAAAGGCCACGGCCGGTCACGACGACGTTCATGTCGGTCTCGGCGCGGACATCCTCGACGTAGGCGAGGTCGAGCATCGGCTCCCCGTCCACGATGCCGACGGACACCGCGGAGACGGAGTCGAGCAGCGGCGTCGAGTTCTTGCCGATGAACTTCTTCTCCCGGCCCCACTCGATCGCGTCGGCCAGGGCGACATAGGCGCCGGTGATCGCCGCGGTGCGGGTGCCACCGTCGGCCTGGAGCACGTCGCAGTCGATGACGATGGTGTTCTCGCCGAGCGCCTTGGTGTCGACGACGGCGCGCAGCGCGCGGCCGATGAGTCGGGAGATCTCGTGCGTCCGACCGCCGATGCGGCCCTTCACGCTCTCCCGGTCGTTGCGGCTGTTCGTCGCTCGCGGGAGCATCGCATACTCGGCCGTGACCCAGCCCTTGCCCTTGCCGGTGAGCCACCGGGGCACGCCGTTCGTGAACGAGGCGGTGCACAGCACCTTCGTGCCGCCGAAGCTGATGAGGGCCGACCCCTCGGCCTGCGCGCTCCAGCCGCGCTCGATGGTGATCTCGCGCAGCTGCGAGGTGGAACGGCCGTCGGCGCGGACGATGTCGGTCATGAGCTTCTCTCGGTCGGGGATGGAGCGACGGGCTCAGCGCGCGTCGAGGGCGGAATCGGGAAGCGTGATGACGCCGGTCTGGACGAGCTGCACGTCGCGCACCTCGCGACCCATGAGGCGGTTGGCGAGCGCCGTGAAGTCGTCGGCGGAGTCGCCCGTGGCCTCGTAGACGTAGGTGGCGGTGGCATCGGCCGGCGCCAGCAGATCGCCGCGGACGAGCTGGCGGTAGACGTCGCCCGCGGTCTCGTCGTCGCTGGAGACCAGCGTCACGCCCTCCCCCATGACGTAGCTGATGGCGCCGCGGAGGAACGGATAGTGCGTGCACCCGAGGACGAGCGTGTCCACGTCGGCCTCGCGCAGTGGCGCGAGGTACTCCTCGGCGACGGCCAGCACCTCGGGGGTGCCGGTGACGCCGGCCTCGACGAACTCGACGAACCGGGGGCACGCGGCGGTGAACACCTGCAGGCGCTCGTTCACCTCGAGCATGTCCTGGTAGGCCCGCGAACCGATCGTGCCGACCGTGCCGATCACACCGACACGGCCGTTCCTCGTGGTCGACACGGCGCGGCGCACGGCGGGGCCGATCACCTCGACCACCGGCACGTCGTAGCGCTCGCGTGCGTCGCGCAGCATCGCCGCCGACGCCGTGTTGCAGGCGATGACCAGCATCTTCACGCCCTGGTCGACCAGGGCGTCGAGCACCTCGAGCGCATAGCGCCGGACGTCGGCGATGGGCTTGGGGCCGTACGGCGAGTGGGCGGTGTCACCGATGTAGACGAACGATTCGCGGGGCAGCTGGGCGCGGATGGCCCTGGCCACCGTGAGCCCGCCGACACCGGAGTCGAAGATCCCGATGGGCGCGTCGTTCATGACTCCCCAGCCTACCCGCGTGCGCGCCGCCTCGTGCATCACGGCCTCACTAAGCTGAGCGCATGACCACGTCGACGGCGCTGCTCACCGACCGTTACGAGCTCACGATGCTCGCCGCCTCGCTCCGGGACGGCACCGCCTCCCGCCCGAGTGTCTTCGAGCTCTTCTCCCGACGCCTGTCCGGCGGACGCCGCTTCGGCGTCGTCGCCGGAACCGGACGACTGCTCGGCCTGCTGCGCGACTTCCGTTTCGGCGACGACGAGCTGCGCTTCCTCCGCGACGAGCGGGTCGTCGACGCCGAGACCCTCGCCTCCCTCGAGCGCTATCGCTTCACCGGCACGATCCGGGGCTACCGCGAGGGCGAGCTCTACTTCCCCGGGTCGCCCATCCTCACGGTCGAGGGATCGTTCGCAGACGCCGTCGTCCTGGAGACGCTCGCCCTGAGCGTCCTCAACCACGACTCCGCGGTCGCCACGGCCGCGGCCCGCATGAGCATCGCCGCCGGCGAGCGTCCTCTCGCCGAGATGGGCTCCCGGCGGGCAGCCGAGCGCTCCGCTGTCGCCGCAGCACGGGCGGCGTACATCGCCGGGTTCGGCGCCACGAGCAACCTCGAGGCCGGCCGCGCCTGGGGAATCCCGACCATGGGCACCGCTGCGCACTCGTGGACGCTGCTGCACGACAGCGAGGAGGACGCCTTCCGTGCTCAAGTCGAGAGCATGGGCGTGGACACGACGCTCCTCGTCGACACCTACGACATCCGCACCGGCGTCGAGACGGCGATCCGGGTGGCCGGGACCGGGCTCGGCGGCGTCCGCATCGACTCCGGGGACCTGCCGACCGTCGCCGCCGAGGTCCGAGCGCAACTGGACGAGCTCGGCGCCACCGAGACCCGCATCACGGTCACGAGCGACCTCGACGAGTACGCGATCGCCGCGCTGGCGGCCTCCCCCGTGGACGCGTACGGCGTCGGCACCTCCGTCGTGACCGGTTCCGGATACCCCACGGCGAGCATGGTCTACAAGCTCGTCGCCCGGCAGGACGCCGACGGCTCGTGGGTCGGGGTCGCCAAGGCGTCCGCGGACAAGGCGTCGTTCGGTGGCCGCAAGGCGGCGTTCCGCACGCTCAGCGACGGGGTCGCCGCGGCGGAGACGGTCGTCGTCTCGGACGGGTTCGAGGCGCTGGACACGCCTGCCGAGCACCCGGACGGCCGACCGCTCCAGGTCACCCTCGTCGAGGGCGGAGAGATCGAGACCGCCTTCGAGGGCGCCGCAGGGACGGCTTCCGCCCGCGCGCATCACCTGCGTGTCCGTGAAGAGCTGCCGGTGCGTGCGTTGGCACTCAGCAAGTCGGACCCGGCGATCCCGACGGTCTACGTCGAGGCGGACTGAAGCGGGGCCGAGCGACGGCGGTCAGCCGACCATCGACTCGTAGATCTCCTTGCACGTCGGGCAGATCGGGAACTTCTCCGGATCGCGGCCCGGCGTCCACTTCTTGCCGCAGAGCGCGCGGACGGGCTTGCCCGTGATCGCCGACTCGAGGATCTTGTCCTTCTTGACGTAGTGCGAGAAGCGCTCGTGGTCGCCCGGTTCGATGTTCTCCTCGCGGAGGAGCTCTTCCAGTTCGCGATCAAGCGTTGCCACGCCGCCCTGATCGGGGCTGTCCAGCGGAGTACTCATCCCGCGATTCTAGCCGCGTCTCCGCCTCGGCGGGGCGGTCTCACGCGGTCTCGACGAACTCCATCAGACGTTCGCCGCTGTGCTCGAAGATGCGTCCGCCGATCACGGCTCCTCCGATGAAGGCGGCGATGCCGGTGGCGATGCCGACCCAGAAGGCCGCCGGCGCGAAGCCGGGATCGGCGACGATGCTCGCACCGAACAGCCAGATGGTGGGCACGCTCAGGACGATCGCACCGAGGAACGCCGCCGCCGGGCCGTAGATCCCTCGGGAGGTCGGGCGCTGCGGCTGCTGGAACGGGCTGTCCCCGGGACGGGAGACCGCGTACGGCGCCACCACCGACACCACGCTGGAGATGCCGAGGGCGGAGAACAGCAGGCTCGCACCGAGGCCGACGAGCGGGAGGAGAAGACTCCAGCGCCCGGCCAGCAGGAGCGAGAGCGGTACGGCGATCGCCAGCACCGGCACGGCGACCAGGAGCACCGGCACCAGGCGTCCGAGACGGTCCGGAACCCCGCGGACACCGCTCGCGACGTGCGTCCAGAGGGCCGTCGAGTCGTAGGCGACGTCGTTGTGGGGCAGCCATCCGAAGAAGAGGGCCATGACGGGCACGGGGACGAGGGCGGCGATCTCGACCGGCACGCCTGCGACGATCAGCGGGAACACCGTCAGCACGCCCGCCACGGGCACGACGATGATGTTCATGATGTACCGGCGGTCGCGCAGCCAGTACACGAGGCTTCGCGACGCGATGGCGCCGAAGGCGTTGGAGGGCAGCAGGCCGAACCAGCCGAGTCCGCTGCGCTCGCGCGCCGCCACCGGACGCTCGGTCGTCGTCAGCAGGCGCCGTACGAACCAGGTCCAGGCGAACCACAGCAGCGCGAGGGTGACGGCAGCCACCAGTCCGCTTCCCCAGGCCGCGGCCGTCTCGCCTTCGGCCGCCGCGAACATCGCCGCCGGCGAGGCGGCGAGCGGGGTGAAGCCGATCACCGAGGTCAGGGTCGCCAGTGACGCCGGCACCTCACCGTCCCAGCGGAGGGAGCCGAGGAACACGGCGACCGGGAACGCGATGACGATCAGGGCCAGGGCGAACAGCGCGGTGAGTTCCCGGGAACGACGCTCCGGGAGCAGGAGCGCATTGAGCGCCATCCCGACCCGGGAGAGGAGGATGGTCGACAGCAGCCCGATCACCGCCAGGAGGACGGCCGGCACCCACGGTGCGCCGGCGCGGATCGCGACGACCGTCACGCTGATGTAGACCGCGAGGAGCGCGAGGCTCGGCACGCTGACCAGCGACGCGAGCGCCAGCACCCCTGGCATCTTCCGCTCATCGACGCCGAACACCGCGAAGCGCCGCGGGTCGAGCTGATCGACGGCTCCCACGAGCAGCGGCCCCACGAGGAAGCCGAGCAGAAGGGCAGCGCCACCGAGCACCGTCACGGCCTGGGAGACCGGCACCGGCGCGTCGCCGAGGCTGAAGACCGCCACGCAGACCACCACGGTGACCGCGACGACCGCGCCGAAGGAGAGCAGGGTGCGCGCCCGGTGTTCCCCGCGCAGGGCGCCCAGGAGAAGCGCGAACCTCAGTCGGAGAACGTGTGCAGCCACTCGAGCCCCTCCACCTCTCCGCTGGAACCTGCGAGCTCCACGAAGCGCGATTCGAGCGTCTGTCCCGCGCGCACCTCGTCGATCGTGCCCTCGGCCAGGACCTCACCGTTGACGATGATGGCCACCCGGGAGCACACGCGCTCGACGAGATCCATCCCGTGGCTCGACAGGATCACCGTGCCGCCGTGCGAGACGTAGGCGCGGAGGATGTCGAGGATCACGGCGGAGGAGACCGGATCGACGGATTCGAACGGTTCGTCGAGAACGAGGACGCGCGGAGAGTGGATCATCGCGCCCGCGAGCATGATCTTCTTCGTCATGCCCGCGGAATAGTCCGAGACGACCCGATTCAGGGCGTCGCCGAGGTCGAAGGCCCTGGCGAGGTCGCCGGTGCGCTTCTCGATGACGTCGGCGGAGAGCCCACGCAGCAGCCCGTAGTAATACAGCAGCTGTCGGCCGGTGAGCCGGTCGAAGGTGCGCAGCCGGTCGGGCAGGACGCCCATGACGCGCTTCGCCGCCAGGGGCTCGGCTGCCTGGTCGATGCCGCAGATGAGGACGCTGCCCTCGTCCGCGCGCAGGAGACCCGCGACGATCGAGAGGGTCGTGGTCTTGCCGGCGCCGTTGGGGCCGACGATGCCGTAGAAGGAGGCCGCGGGCACGGTGAGGTCGATGCCGTCGACCGCGCGGTTCTCGCCGAACTGCTTCACGAGACCGCGGATGCGGATCGCCTCGGTGGCGGGCTCGGCTGCCGCCGAGTCATCGGCCTCGGTCGGGGGCTCCTCGGCGATCACCGCTTCGACGACCTCGACGGTCTCCACCTCCGCGACGCGCCGGTCATCGGGCGCGGGCTCCTTGGTCACCGGCAGCGCGGTGTCCGAGATCTCCGCCTCGGACTCCGCCGCAGCAGGCTCCTCGACCGGCATCGCTTCCTCGGCGGTGTCTCGGGCCGGTGTCGCCGTCTCGACGGACGAGGTGCCGGCCTCGTCGGTCTCGACGGTCTCTGCCGCCACGGTCTGCGCCTGCACCGCGCCGGACTCCTCCGGCTGCGTCTCGGCCGTGCTCACCTCTGCGGCTGCGGACTCGACGGTCCCGACCTCAGCCGCCTGGGCCTCCGCGGCCTCGGCCTTCACGGCCTCGTCTTCGGCGGCCTTCGCTGCCTCGTCTTCGGCGGCCTTCGCCGCGGCCGCCTTCGCCGCGGCTGCCTTCGCCGCAGCGGTCTTGGCGGCGGTGGTCTTGGCCGTCGTCTTGGCCGCCGAGGCCTTCGCGGCAGCGGTCTTCGCCGCGGCGGCCTTGGCCGCAGCCGTCTTGGCCGCAGCCGTCTTGGCCGCCGATGTGCTCGCCGCCTTCGTCGATGTCGCGGCCGGACGCTTCGAGCCGGTCGAGCGTGCAGCCGTGTTCTTCGCCGCAGCCGCGCGGGCGGCGGACGCCGTGCGAGCGCCTGCTGGAGCGGTCGCGGGATCGACACTCGCCGCGGGGGTGGGCTCGACCACGACCTCAGCCGTGGGCGCGGCCTTCTCGGCTGCCGCCTTGGTCGGTGCGGGCCTCGCCGTCCGCGCGGCGGTCGGCTTCTTCGCCGCGGCAGTCCTCGTCGAAGTGGAGGACTTCGCCGCGGTGGACTTCGCGGCCGTGGTCTTCGCGGCGGAGGGTGTGGCGGCCGTCGTCTTCGCAGCTGCCGACGTCGGAGCCGCGGTCTTCGCGGCCGTGGTCTTCGCCGCAGCAGACTTCGCGGCGGGGGTCTTCGCAGCCGTGGTCTTCGCCGCAGCAGACTTCGCCGCGGTGCTCTTCGCGGCCGCGGGCTTCTTCGCAGCCGGCTTGTCCGCTGCGGCCGTCTGCGCCTTGGCCGAGGCCGAGGTCGACTTCTTCGCGGCGGTGGACGCGGCAGGTCTCTTGGCGGCCGGTTTCCGAGCGGGCGCGGAGGCCTCGGTCGGAGTCTCGGCTCCCTCTGCCTGGGGGGTGGGGTCATCAGGGGAGGAAGTCACCGTCCTACGGTATCAACGGGTGGCTGAGAGCCAAGGCCCCACGCGACATTCCGCAACCGGATCCCCTCCCCGGCGCTTTCCGCAAGGGGGTTGTCGTCCCTGTGCGTTGCGTGTGTACTCGATCACGAAATGGCAACGGGGCCTGCCTGGCCCCGGGGTTCTCAGGGGGAATCGCTAGCATGATCCCCGGCACGACGAAGTGTCTGGTCGGTGAACCGACCGTGAACACAACTTCCTTAGGAGTATTCGTGACTCTTCAGACCGTCATCCTCGCAGCCGGCATGGGCTCTCGCCTCGGCCGCGCGCTGCCCAAGCCGCTCACCGAGCTCAACGACGGCCGCACGATCATGGGCCAGCAGCACGACAACATCCGCGCCGCTTTCGGCTCCGACGCACGCATCACCACGGTGGTGGGCTACCGCGCCGAGACCATCATCGAGGCCTTCCCCTCCGTGAACTACGTCCACAACGACCGCTACGACGAGACGAACACGTCGAAGAGCCTTCTGCGCGCCCTGAGCGCCACCGGCAAGAGCGGCGTGCTGTGGATGAACGGCGATGTCGTCTTCGACCCGATGATCCTCGGCCGCGCCGCCGCATACATCGAGCGCGACCAGTCGTTCGTCACCGTCAACACCGCCAAGGTCAGCGATGAAGAGGTGAAGTACACCGTCACCGCGGAGGGCTTCATCAAGGAGTTGTCCAAGTCGGTCAAGGGCGGCCTGGGCGAGGCCGTCGGCATCAACTACATCTCGTCGGGCTTCAAGAAGGCGTTCATGCGCCAGCTGCAGCGCGTCGAGGACCAGGACTACTTCGAGCGCGGCCTCGAGCTGGCGATCGCCGAGGACGGCCTGCTGCTCGAGCCGATGGACGTCTCCGACCTGTACGCGGTCGAGGTCGACTTCGCAGAGGACCTGGAGCGCGCGAACCTCTTCGTGTGACGCTCCCCTCCGAGAGCCCCGTTCCGCCACGGACCGGGGCTCTCGGTGTTTTCGCGGACGGGCTCCATAGGATCGGCGCATGGCCCCCAAGGTGCACAAGATCCACTCCCTGCCGGACGACGCCCCGTGGGACAAGGGCGTACCCCCGGTCGGCTCCCCCGAGCACCCCATGATGGTGCGCGGGCTCGATCGGGTCCTGTCGATCCAGCGGCCGCTGGTGCTCGCCCACATCCGCAGCATCCGGCTCCGCAACCCCCACGCGACGCCCGACGAGATCATCCGGATCCTGGAGCGGCGCTACCTCGCGGCCGTCACGACGGGTGGGGCCGCGGTGGGGGCGACCGCCGTCGTGCCCGGCATCGGCACCGGGATCACGCTCGCGCTCTCCGGCGTCGAGACCGTGGGATTCGTGGAGTCCACGGCCCTCTTCGCGCAGTCGGTGGCCGAGGTGCACGGCATCGCGGTCGGCAACCCCGACCGCGCACGCGCTCTCGTCATGACGCTCATGCTTGGCAAGGAGGGCGTCGACCTCGTCGGCCAGCTCGCCCGGCAGGTCGCGGGGCGCGGGGGCAGCCGCTCGGCGTACTGGGGCGAGATGGTGACGAAGTCGCTGCCCCGCGCCGCGGTGGGACCCCTGGTGGACCAGCTCAAGGGGATGTTCGTGAAGCAGTTCGCGGCCAGGGGCGGCGCCTCGTTCATCGGCAAGGCGATGCCCTTCGGGATCGGCGCGGCCATCGGCGGGGCGGGCAACCACATCCTCGGCCGCCGGGTGCTCACCACGTCCCACCGCGCGTTCGGCGCCGCGCCGCTCACCCTCCCCGCCGAGCTGGAGCCCGTGCCCGGCGCCGAGAAGATGGAGCTGCGGATGCTCCGGGGGGCGCGCTACGCCGGCACCGCCGTCGCCGGAGCCGCCGGCACCGTGGCGCGCGGAGCGGGGTGGGTGGGTCATCGGGTGGGTGAGATCGCCGGACGCCGGCGTGAGCATGCGGCGGACGAGATCGAGGCGGGTGAGAGCGGCGGCGACCACGATCTGCCGCCGCGCCCGGGTTCCGACGCGACCGGGAAGTGAGGGGGCGCGCACCTCGCCAAAGGATCCGTCGACCCGTTGTGCCGATCATCCAACGGACGGCGCGGACCCGACGCTAGGGTGGAATCCGTGACGGACAAGCCCGACCCCTTTACCACCGCCGGCAAGATCGCGGACCTGCGCGCTCGCTACACCGAGGCCGTCGTCGACGCCGAGGCGAAGGCGAAGGAGAAGCAGCACGCGAAGGGCAAGATGACCGCCCGCGAGCGCATCGAACTCCTCGTCGACCCCGGCAGCTTCGTCGAGTTCGACGAGTACGTGCGCCACCGCACCACCGCGTTCGGGATGGACCGCTCGCGCCCCTACGGCGACTCCGTCGTCACCGGCGTCGGCACCATCCACGGCCGCACCGTGGCGGTGTACTCGCAGGACTTCTCGACCTTCGGCGGATCGCTCGGCGAGGTCGCCGGCGAGAAGATCGTCAAGGTCATGGAGTTCGCCCTGGCCGGCGGCATGCCCTGCATCGGCATCCTCGACTCCGGCGGGGCGCGCATCCAGGAGGGTGTGGTCGCGCTCGGCAAGTACGGCGAGATCTTCCGTCTGAACACCCGCGCCTCCGGCGTGATCCCGCAGATCTCGATCATCATGGGCCCGGCCGCCGGGGGCGCCGTCTACTCGCCCGCCCTCACCGACTTCGTCATCATGGTCGACAAGACCAGCCAGATGTTCGTCACCGGGCCCGACGTGATCAAGACGGTCACCGGCGAGGACGTCGGCATGGAGGAGCTCGGCGGCGCCTACACGCACAACACGCGCTCCGGTGTCGCCCACTACCTCGCGGAGGACGAGGACGACGCGATCGACTATGCCCGCACGCTCCTCGGATTCCTGCCGGACAACAACATGGCGGAGCTGCCGTCCTACGAGAGCGCGTTCGAGTTCGAGACGACCGACGCCGACCGCACGCTCAACACGCTCATCCCGGATTCCCCGAACCAGCCGTACGACATCCACACGGTGATCGAGCATGTCGTCGACGACGGCGACTTCCTCGAGGTGCAGCCGCTGTTCGCTCCCAACATCGTCATCGGCTTCGGACGCATCGAGGGCCGCTCGGTCGGCATCATCGCCAACCAGCCGTCCCAGATGGCGGGCACGCTCAACATCGAGGCCGGCGAGAAGGCGAGCCGGTTCGTGCGGTTCTGCGACGCGTTCTCGCTGCCGATCGTGACCCTCGTCGACGTGCCGGGATACCTGCCAGGCACCGACCAGGAGTGGACAGGGGTCATCCGCCGCGGCGCCAAGCTCCTCTACGCGTACGCGGAGGCCACCGTGCCGCTCGTGACGGTGATCCTGCGCAAGGCGTACGGCGGCGCGTACATCGTCATGGGGTCGAAGCAGCTCGGCGCCGACGTGAACCTCGCCTGGCCCACCGCGGAGATCGCCGTGATGGGCGGCCAGGGCGCCGTCAACATCCTCTACCGCGGCGAGATCCGCAAGGCGGAGGAAGCCGGCGAGGACGTGGCGGCGGTCCGCACGCGTCTGGCCAACGAATACACCTACAACGTCGCCTCGCCCTTCCTCGCGGCCGAGCGCGGCGAGCTCGACGGCATCATCGAACCGGCGAACACGCGCGTCGCGATCGCGAAGGCGCTGCGCGCGCTCCGCGGCAAGCGCGCAGAGCTGCCGCCGAAGAAGCACGGGAACATCCCGCTGTGAGCGCGCAGGAATCCGCCGTCGACGGGACGGCCCCCGCGCCGCTCCTCCTGGAGATCACGCGCGGCGCCGCCACGGAGGAGGAACTCGCGGCCCTCATCGCGGTGCTCGGCGACGCCTACGAGACCGAGCAGGCGGAGGCGACGGTCGAGGAGCCGCGGGTGTCGGCGTGGACGCGCACGCAGCGCCCGCTGCGCCGACCGCTGCGTCGCGACATCCCCTGGGGACGCTTCGCCGGCTGAATCGGGTCGACGTGTTTTGTCCCCCAAAATACCTACAGACAACCGTTGCACGACCCCGCAGACTGAAGGGGACGCTTCGCGTTCGGCTGGTCTCTCTGTCCCAGGGTAGACAGACGCTGATCGGCCACCAGCGGACGGTTTTCGGGTAACTGTCCGCACGGCGAGGGGCAGGCGGATTCGCCGCCCCTCGCCCACTCTCACTTCCGTGCGTCGGAGGCGGTCTCACGCCGCTGTCTGGCGATCTCGTGCCACAGGTCCACGGAGTCGTCGTCCGAGGCCCGCAGGCCCGCGCGGCCGACGACCGTCACCGCGACGAGCGGATCCCGTGCGGAGCGGATGATGATCCGGCCGGTACCCGCGCTGCGCAGAACCGCCGCGAGCTCGTCCCGGATCTCCATCCGCCGCCCCTCGTCCACGCCGTCGAGCCCACCCTCGTCGAACACGGTCACCGAGGCACCGTGG
This sequence comes from Microbacterium meiriae, assembly GCF_040685015.1. NCBI lineage: Bacteria > Bacillati > Actinomycetota > Actinomycetes > Micrococcales > Microbacteriaceae > Microbacterium > Microbacterium meiriae. The sequence goes on from NZ_JBFBHD010000001.1 coordinate 74,063, forward strand.
CGGCGCGCGGCGTCGATCGCATTGCGGACGTCGTCGTTCAACAGGTCCGCGCCGCGCAACTCGTCACGCAGACGTCCCTCAGCGAGCCGGGCTTCCAGGCGCTCGTCGTCGTCGAGCAGCCCGCGTGAGGCCACCACCCTGCTGAGGATCGGGCCGGCGACCGCGAGGGCGAACTGCGTCCGCAGCCGACGCTCGCGCTGGCGGACGCGCTGCGTCGCATGCCAGGCCGACACGGCCTGCTGGATCTCGGACAGGCGCTCCGTGTCGCTGACGGCGCGATCCCAGAACATCACCAGCAGCTGGGCGACCGCCACCCACATGATCGAGCCCACCACGCCGAGGTTCATCGCCACGCCCATGCCCAGCGCGAGCGACGCGGAGACGACGAGCACGGCGAGCGTCGTCCAGCCCACCCAGGGCCGGCGCCGGACCACGCACACCACGCCGAGCAGTCCGAGAGCGCCGATGTACCAGGTGGCGAACGGCGCCGTGCGATCGTCCGGTTCCAGCGAGAGGGTCACGAGCGCGGGGATCACCGCGCTCGCGGCCAGCGCGAGGAGCGCCGACCACAGCGGCATCCGGACCGTGGCCGGGCTGCCGAGGATCGCGATGTTCACCACGACGAGGTACGCGGCGATCGCGAGGACCATGAGCAGCGGTGCCGTCGGCTGCTCGATCCACCAGATCCCGCGGGCGACGAAGTACAGCGCGAACCCGACGGCGAGCGAGGTCGCGACACTCCGCACGGTCCGGTTCATGAGCGCTCCCAGCCCAGGGTGACGACGGTGCCGCCCTCGTCGGAGGAGATCCGCGCGGTGCCGGCGACACCGGCCATACGGGCGAGGATGGAGGCGCGGATGCCGAGCCGATCCGGACCGATCGTGTCGACGTCGAACCCGTTCCCGGTGTCGGAGACCGTCACGGCGATGCCCTCGTCGCCGTGACCGACCACGAGGATGTGCAGGCCGCGCCCGTGGGCGTGCGCGACCGCGTTGCCGATCGCCTGCCGGGCCGCGAGCACGAGAGCCCTCGCTGCGCGCCCCGGGATGAGGCCGCTCCCGCCGCGCTCCTCCACGATCGCGTCCGCGCCGAGCTCGGAGAGGGCCCGTCGCAGCTCCACGACGATCTGCGCGGCGCCCACCGGCTCATCGCTGCCCTCCTCCGCGACCGCCGCCTCCGTGTTCGCGAGCCGCGTGAGCGCCTCCCGCGCCATCGCCACGGCGAGCTCTCTCGCCCGCTCGCCCTCCGCGCGTTCGGCGGCGATGAGCGCGGCCAGCACGCTGTCGTGCATGAGCGCCGACATCGCCACGCGCTCCTCCTCCGCCGCCGCGGCGGCAGCCGCCGTCGCATACGACGCCACCGCCGTGCCCCGCGCCTCGTCCACGCCCGCGGCGACCGAGCGGAACATCCAGCCGAGCGAGACGATCACGACGCCGAGGATGAGCGTGAAGGAGACGTCGAACGCGGTGGTCACCCAGAACTCCCGCGAGAAGTCGCCCTGCACCAGACGCACGTACCCGTAGACGAACGGCACCCCGACCGCCCACGCGAACTGCAGCCGCACGGGGAAGGCCAGCATCGCCGCCACGACGCCGACGTTCACGAGGAAGAAGATCCACGGCTGGTCCCCCGCCACCTTGTCGGTGGGATCGACGACGACCGGCCATGCCGCGAGCGCGAGGACGTACACGACGGCGAAGACCCCCGCGGCCAGGCGCACGCCGCGTCCGACCAGGCAGGCGACGAGCATCGCCGCCAACGGCACGAACACGGCGATGAGCATCGCGATGTGCGGCACGTCCGCGCGGGACATCGTGTGCACGGCCGCGATCAGCGCCTGCGCCCCGAGCACGGCGGAGCCCAGGGCGACGACGATCGCGAGGATGCGCTCCATCCGCTTCCCGGTGAACCGCTCGAAGCCGTTCTCCGCGCTGCCGGGAGACGGGATCTTGCTCCAGGCGTCGCGGACGCTCAGCGGCTCAGCGGGCACTCGGCGCCCCGTCGGCCGTCACGATGCCGTCCTCCATCGCGCGCCGCAGCAGATCGACCTTGGTGGGCGCCGGCCGACCGACCTCGACGTACTTCACCCGGATCCGGGTGATGTTCTCCTTCGCCGTGGAGTACGCGACGCCGAGGCGCTCGGCCACGGCCTTCAGGGGCAGGCCGGTCGCGTACAGGCGGAGCACCTCGCGCTCCCGGGTGGACAGCTGGGCGTCGGCGAACGCGCGGTCGCCGTCGACCGCGCTGGCCCATTCGACGTTGTTCAGCGCCTCACCCTGCGCCACGGTGCGGATCGCATCCAGCACGTCGTCGAGGGCGGAGGACTTGCTGACGACTCCGGCCGCGCCGGCCGCCAGCGCCTCGCGGACGGCTGCCGGACGGTCGGCGACGCTGTGGATCACCACGCTGGCGCCGTCGGCGACGAGGGACACGACGTTCTCCGTGACCGTCGTCCCGTCCCCCAGCGTGAGGTCGAGCACGACGACGTCTGCGGGCGGAGCGCCCGTGGACGAGCGCCAAACAAGGTAGGAGCCGACCGTGCTCCCGGTGAACACGACGGTCTGCCCGTCCCTGGCGCACGCGGCCTCGAGGCCGAGGCGGACGGACTCGTGGTCGTCGATGAGGGCGACGGTGCTCATGCCCACAGCCTAGTGAGTCGCGGACCCGGCGCCGGGAATGCGCTCACCGGGTGAGCAGGGCGACGACCTCGAAGTGATGCGAGTGCGGGAACAGATCGAAGCCGCGGAGGGCACCGACCTCCCACCCCAGGCCGCGGAAGGTGCCGAGGTCGCGGGCGAGGGCCACCGGGTCGCAGGCGACGTAGGCGATCGCGGACGGACTCAGCGCATGCACGCCCTCCACGACCGCCCGCCCGGCCCCCGACCGCGGCGGATCGAGCACGACGGCTCCCGTGACGCCTCCGCGTCGAGGCTGCTGCAGGAAGCGGTCGACGCGAGCCGTGACCGCCGTCACGTCGAGCGGGGCGAGGTTCGCGGCGGCGTGCTGCGTCGCTCGGCGGCTGGACTCCACCGTGACGACATCGGTGCCGCCGAGATCCGCGAGGGTCCGCGCGAAGAGGCCGACGCCGCCGTACAGGTCGTAGTGCGTCGCGTCCGGCTCCACATGCCCGTCGAGCAGCCCGTACACGGCACCGTCGAGGACGGAGGCGGCACGGGGGTGCACCTGCCAGAACCCTCCGGCGTCGACGTCGAACGTGCGGTCACCGACGCGTTCCTGCACGACCTCGGGTGTCGGCCGAGGACGACGATCCCGCGGTGAGCGCCGCTCGGCCTCGGGGTGGCGGAGGATGCGCACCCGGCCGTCCGCGGGCTCCACGAGCTCGATGCGTCCGGCCTTCTCGCCCTGCAGGGCCAGGGCGGCCTCGGCGATCGCGGGGCGGGCGAGCGGGTGCGTCGACACCGGGACGACGCGGTGGCTGCGGGCCGCGAAGGGGCCGATCCGTCCCTCGTCGTCCACGTGCAGGGTCACCCGTGTGCGCCACCCCGTCCCGTCCCCGGACTCCACGGCCTCGATCTCCGGGGCCTCGAGGCCGGGACCGGCGAAGCGGTCGAACGCCTCCGAGAGAACCTGTCGCTTGAGCACGCGCTGGTGCCCGAGGTCGATGTGCCCGAGGTCCGCGCCCCCGGGCCGCTGGGCGGGGTCGTGCGCGACGTCCGCCTCCGGCCAGATATGCGGCCGCCGATGCGGAGAGGCCTCGAGGACCTCGATCGTCTCGGCGCGCCAGAAGCTGCGGGTGTCGGGCTCCCCGGCGCCGGCGGACGGATCCAGCAGGCGGGCACGGACGCGCTCCCCCGGGATCGCATCGGAGACGAAGACCACGCGACCGTCGTGACGGGCGATGAAGGTGCCTCCGTGGGCGATGCCGGTGATGTCGAGATCGAGCACGTCGGCTGCGGAGGAAGTCATCCTTCGAGGATACGGTGGTCTCCATGCGCGTCTGCCTCGCCTCGACATCCCCCGCCCGGCTCATGCTGCTGCGTCAGGCCGGCATCGAACCCCTCACGCTGTCGCCGGAGGTGGACGAGGACGCCCTGGCCGCCGCCGCGGAGGAGCGCATGGGCCCCGTCGCACCCGCCGACCTCGTGCTGCTGCTCGCTCGCGCCAAGGCCGCCGCCGTCGCCGAGCGGCTGGCCGCCGAGGGCGTGTTCGACGGCATCGTGATCGGCGGGGACTCCATGTTCGCGCTCGGGGACCGGGTCTACGGCAAGCCCTACACGCCGGAGGAGGCCACGCGCCGGTGGCAGGAGATGCGCGGCGCCACCGGCGTGCTGCACTCCGGGCACTCCGTGTTCCGCGTCTCGCCCGGCGCCGAGCCCGTCGAGGCGACCGCTGTCGCGGAGGCCGCCGTGACGTTCGCCGAGGACATCAGCGATGAGGAGATCGCCGCGTACGTGGCATCGGGGGAACCGCTGCACGTCGCCGGAGCCTTCACCGTGGACAGCCTCGGCGGCGCCTTCATCACCCGGGTCGAGGGCGATCCCTCCACCGTCGTGGGGATGTCACTCTCCACCGTGCGCCGTCTCGCTGCCGATCTCGGAGTGCGGTGGACGGATCTGTGGTCGTAGACTCCCCTCCACGTTTTTCCCTCTTTCTTGTCGAGAGTCGTCAAAAGTATCGGGATGCTACTCGCTAGGCTGGCAACCATGCCTGAAATCGCGAAGGTGCTCGTCGCCAACCGCGGCGAGATCGCCGTCCGCATCGTCCGTGCCGCTCGTGACTCCGGGATCGCCTCGGTCGCCGTCTACGCCGACCAGGATCGGGACGCGCTGCACGTGCGCCTCGCTGACGAAGCGTATGCGCTCGGTGGCGCGACCAGCGCCGAGACCTACCTCCAGATCGAGAAGATCCTCTCCGTCGCCCGCCGCGCCGGCGCCGACGCCGTGCACCCGGGCTACGGGTTCCTCGCGGAGAACGCCGAGTTCGCGCGCGCCGTGATCGACGCCGGGATGATCTGGATCGGCCCCTCCCCGGAGGCCATCGAGGCGCTCGGCGACAAGGTCACCGCCCGCCACGTGGCCGAGAAGGTCGGCGCGCCCCTCGCGCCCGGCACCCCCGGCCCGGTCTCCGGTGCCGACGAGGTCGTCGCCTTCGCGCAGGAGTACGGTCTGCCGATCGCGATCAAGGCGGCCTACGGCGGCGGCGGTCGCGGCCTCAAGGTCGCCCGTGAGCTCGACGAGGTCGAGGAGCTGTTCGAGTCCGCCACGCGCGAGGCGGTCGCCGCGTTCGGCCGCGGCGAGTGCTTCGTGGAGAAGTACCTCGACAAGCCCCGTCACGTCGAAACCCAGTGCCTCGCCGATGCCGAGGGCAACGTCGTCATCATCTCGACCCGCGACTGCTCGCTGCAGCGTCGACACCAGAAGCTCGTCGAAGAGGCACCCGCCCCGTTCCTCACGCCCGAGCAGAACGAGAAGCTCTACTCGGCGTCCAAGGCCATCCTCAAGGAGGTCGGCTACGTCGGTGCGGGCACGTGCGAGTTCCTCATCGGCGCCGACGGCACGGTCTCCTTCCTCGAGGTGAACACCCGCCTCCAGGTCGAGCACCCCGTGTCCGAGGAGGTCACCGGCATCGACCTCGTCCGCGAGCAGTTCCGCATCGCCGCCGGCGGCACGATCGACTACGACGACCCCCAGCCGCAGGGCCACTCCATCGAGTTCCGCATCAACGGCGAGGACCCGGGTCGTGGATTCCTCCCCCAGCCCGGCCCCATCCACGTCTTCAAGACCTTCGGCGGCCCCGGCATCCGCCTCGACTCCGGTGTCACCGCCGGGGACGCGGTCTCCGGCGCGTTCGACTCGCTGCTCGCCAAGATCATCGTCACCGGCAAGGACCGCGCCGAGGCCCTGGAGCGCGCGCGTCGGGCCCTGGACGAGTTCGAGGTCGCAGGCCTTCCCACCGTCATCCCCTTCCACCGCAAGGTCGTCCGCGACCCCGCCTTCACGGCCGAGGACGGGACGTTCGGCGTCTACACGCGGTGGATCGAGACCGAGTTCGACAACGACATCCCCGCGTGGGACGGCGAGCTCGAGGCTCCGGCCCCCGCGAACGCCCGGCACACGGTGGTCGTCGAGGTCGGTGGCAAGCGGCTCGAGGTCAGCCTGCCCGATCGCGTCGCCGTCGCCCCCGGCACCACGGGACGCCCTGCGGCGGTGCCGCCGTCGCGTCGCAGCCACGCCACGGTCGCCAACGCCGGGGCCTCCGGCGACGCGGTGAAGTCGCCGATGCAGGCCACGGTCGTCAAGGTCGCCGTCGAGGAAGGGCAGCAGGTCGTCAAGGGCGACCTCGTCGTCGTCCTCGAGGCGATGAAGATGGAGCAGCCGCTGCAGGCGCACAAGGACGGCGTCGTCGGCAGCATCGACGCCGCCGCTGGCACCACGGTGTCCGCCGGCCACCAGCTCCTCACGATCTCCTGACCCGATCTCCTGACACGCGAGACCCCGCTTTCACGCCGAGACCCCGGGCTGCAGATGTCTGCAGCCCGGGGTCTCGGCGATTGCGCGGGGTCTCGGGTCAGGAGATGTTCACGAGGTGCATCGCGCGGCTCGCGTCGGTGATGCTGCTCGAGAGCGAGGGGTACGCGGCGAAGACCCGGGAGACCTGGTCGACGGTGAGGCGACGCTCGACCGCGATCGCGATGGGGTAGATGAGCTCGGAGGCCTTCGGGGCCACGATCACGCCGCCGATCACGGTGCCGGAGCCCTTGCGCGCGATGAGCTTGACGAAGCCGTCCTTGATGCCCATCATCTTCGCGCGCGGGTTGGCGGCGAGCGGGAGCTTGTAGACCATGCCGTCCGCGAGGCCGTCCTCCACGTCCTTGACGCCGTAGCCGACGGTCGCGATCTCCGGCGCGGTGAAGATGTTGGAGGTGATCTTGATGAGCTCGAGCGGGATGACGATGTCGCCCAGCGCGTGGAACACCGCCGTGCGACCCTGCATGGAGGCCACCGAGGCCAGGGGGAAGAAGTTCGTGCAGTCCCCGACCGCGTACACGTTCGGCACCGAGGTGCGCGCGACGCGGTTCACCCGGACGTGTCCGGAGTCGTCGAGCTCGACACCGGCCTCCTCCAGACCGATGCCGGCCGTGTTCGGGATCGAGCCGACCGCCATGAGGCAGTGGCTGCCCTCGACAGTGCGACCGTCGGACAGGGTCACCGTGACGCCGTCTCCGGTGACCTCGACCTTCTCGGCGCGCGACTTGGACAGCACCTGCATGCCGCCGCGCTTGAACACCTTCTCCAGCACGCGCGCCGCATCCTGGTCCTCGCCGGGGAGGACCTGCTCGCGGCTGGAGACGAGCGTGACCTTCGCCCCGAGGTTCATGTAGGCGGAGGCGAACTCGGCACCGGTCACGCCGGAGCCGACGACGATGAGGTGCTCGGGCAGCGCCTTCATGTCGTAGAGCTGGGTCCACGTGAGGATGCGCTTGCCGTCGGGCTTGGCGGAGTCGAGTTCGCGCGGCGAGGCGCCGACCGCGACGACGATGGTGTCGGCCTCGACGCGGTCGAAGTCCGTGCCCCGCTCGCCCGTGGAGACGACGATGGCGTTCGGACCCTCCAGACGGCCGTGACCGGAGAGGATGCGCACGCCTGCGTCGAGGAGGGTGGTGCGCATGTCCTCGGACTGCTGACCGGCCAGCGCCACGAGGCGCTTGTTCACCGCCGCGAGGTTGATGGCGATCTCCGGCTTGAGGGGCTTGCCGTTCTCGCCCTTGGCGTAGAAGTTCACGCCGAGGTCGCTGGCCTCGGAGATGGCGACCGCGGCGTCCGCCGTCGCGATGAGGCTCTTCGAGGGCACCACGTCGGTGAGCACGGCGGATCCGCCGACACCGACGCGCTCGACGAGGGTGACCTCCGCTCCGAGCTGGGCGGCCGCCAGGGCCGCCTCGTAACCGCCGGGTCCGCCGCCGAGGACGGCGACGCGCTGAGTGCGCTCGAAAGTGGTGGAAGACATGCTCTCCATTCTTCCGCAATCCTGGCACCGGAGCCTGCCACTTCCTAGAGTGGATCCATGCCTGAAACCCACAGCAACCCCCTCGACGACCCCTCTGCGAACCCGTTCGAGGTCGCAGCCGAAGCCGCCGCCGACATCGCGCGGCTGACCGGCGTCGAGAAGCACGACATCGCCCTCACGCTCGGCAGCGGCTGGGGCAAGGCCGCCGACCTCATCGGCGAGACCGTGGCGACGATCCCCGCCACGGAGGTCACCGGGTTCTCGAAGCCCGCTCTGGAGGGCCACGTCGGCACGCTGCGCAGCATCCGGACGCCCGGCGGGAAGAACGTCCTCGTCATCGGTGCCCGCACGCACTACTACGAGGACCACGGCGTCCGCCGGGTCGTGCACAGCGTCCGCACCGCCGCAGCCACCGGCGCGAAGATCATGGTGCTCACCAACGGCGCCGGCGGCATCAGGGAGACCTGGAAGCCCGGCCAGCCCGTGCTGATCAGCGACCACATCAACCTCACCGCCGACTCCCCGCTGGAGGGCGCGACGTTCATCGACCTCACCGACCTCTACGCGAAGCGCCTGCGCGACATCGCCCGTACGGTCGACCCCGCCCTCGACGAGGGCGTCTACACGCAGTTCCGCGGCCCGCACTACGAGACCCCGGCCGAGGTGCAGATGGCCAAGCACATCGGCGGCCACATCGTCGGCATGTCGACCGCGCTCGAGGCGATCGCGGCGCGCGAGGCCGGCATGGAGATCCTCGGGTTCTCGCTCATCACGAACCTCGCGGCCGGGATCCAGCAGACCCCGCTCAGCCACGCCGAGGTCATCGAGGCCGGACGCGAGGCGGAGCCGGTGATCTCCGACCTGCTGGCCCGGGTGGTCGAGGCCCTGTGAGCGAGGAGCGGCTCGCCCAGGCCCGCGCCTGGCTGCGCCAGGACCCCGACCCGCAGACCCGCGACGAGCTGGCCGGCATCATCACCCGCGCCGCCTCCGGGGATGAGGCCGCCACGGCGGAGCTCGACGACCGCTTCGGCAGTCGTCTCGCGTTCGGCACGGCCGGGCTCCGCGGCGCGCTCGGGGCGGGAAGCAACCGGATGAACCGGGTGCTCGTCTCCCAGGCCGCGGCGGGCTTCGCGGCGTATCTGCGCGAGCGGGCCGCGGGCGCGACCCCGACCGTGGTGATCGGCTACGACGGCCGCCGCAACTCCCGGGTGTTCGCCCAGGACTCCGCGGAGCTGTTCGCCGGTGCCGGCCTGCGCGCGATCCTGCTCCCCCGCCTGCTCCCCACCCCCGTGCTGGCCTTCGCGGTGCGGCACCTCGGCGCCGACGCGGGCGTGATGGTGACCGCGAGCCACAACCCGCCGGACGACAACGGCTACAAGGTGTACCTCGGCGGCGCGGATCACGGCTCGCAGATCGTGGCTCCCGCCGATGCCGAGATCGCCGCCCACATCCAGCGCGTCGCGGACGGCGGAGACGTGCGTGCCCTGCCGCGGTCCAGCGCCTACGAGACCGCGGGCGAGGATCTCGTCCAGGCCTACGTCGCCGCCACCGCGGCCGTCGCCCCCGCACCCGCGGCAGGCCGCCGCCTGCGCTGGGTCTACACCGCGATGCACGGCGTCGGCTGGGAGACGTTCGCGCGCATCCTCGACGCTGCCGGCTACCCGCGGCCGATCGTGGTCGACGAGCAGCTCCACCCGGACGCGACGTTCCGCACGGTGTCCTTCCCCAACCCGGAGGAGCCGGGCGCCATGGACCTGGCGTTCGCCACGGCCCGGAGGGCGAAGGCGGACTTCATCCTCGCCAACGATCCGGACGCCGACCGGCTCGCCGTGGCCGTCCCCGACGACACCGCCGCGGACGGCTGGCGACGTCTGACCGGCAACGAGGTCGGACTGCTGCTCGGCGCCCGCGCCGCGCGTGCCGCGGCCGGAACTCCCGGGGCCTCGCTCGCGTGCTCGCTCGTCTCCTCCCCCGGGCTCGGCGCCATCGCCGCCCACCACGGGTTGGACTTCCACGAGACGCTCACCGGGTTCAAGTGGATCTCGCGGGCTCCCGGCATCGTCTTCGGCTTCGAGGAGGCCCTGGGCTACCTCGTCAACCCCGAGACCGTGCGCGACAAGGACGGCATCTCCGCCGCGGTCGCCGTGCTCGGGCTGGCCGCCGAGGCGCAGGAGCGCGGGCTGACCCTCGCCGATCTCGTCCGCGAGGTGGGCGACACGTACGGTCACTTCGCGAGCTCCCAGGTGTCGGTGCGGGTGGCTGACCTGTCGCTCATCGGCACGGTGATGCTGTCGCTGCGCTCGCTTCCGCCCACGCAGATCGGCGGACGCTCGATCGCGTCGACCGAGGACCTGCTGCAGAGCGCACCGGGGCAGCCCTCCGGGGACGTGCTGCGGTACCGGCTCTCCGACGGATCCCGGGTCATCGTGCGCCCGAGCGGAACAGAGCCGAAGCTCAAGGTCTACATCGACGCCGCAGCCGACTCCGCGGAGGGTGCGGCGGCCGCCGTCGCCGAGCTGGAGGCCGGCGTCCGGGTCCTCCTGGACGAGCGCTCCTGACCATGCCCGTCCGCCACGTCGTCGTCAGCGCCCACAACGGGGTGCACGCACGACCGGTCGCGGAGCTCGTGCGCCTCGCGCAGGCGCACGAGCTCCCGGTCACGCTGCGCACCGCCGGCGGCACGGCCGTGGATCTGCGCAGCGTCCTCGCGGTGATGGACCTCGCCCTCGCCCCCGGGGACGCCGTGACCCTGGAGACGCCGCCGGGTCCGTCGTCCGAGCGCGTCCTCGCGCAGCTCGCCCTGGTGCTCGCGCCCGACGCCTGAGTCTCAGCCGTCGATCACGGCGACGAGCTCGTCGAGGAAGCCCTCGAAAGTCGCCCCGCGGCGGACGATCCGCTGCACGCTCTCCCGCTCGCTGAACACCTCGACGAGCTGCTCGAACACGGTCTGGAAGGCCGCTCTGTCGCTCTCGCTGAAGGCGGCGAGCGCGACGACCTGCACGCGTCCGTCCCCCCAGGCCGCCGACCCGTCCGCGACGCCGAGCGCGATCGCCGTCCGGGTCGCGGTCATCTGCAGCGCGTGCGGCACGGCGAGCGCGTCGGTGAAGGCTGTGGACGACATGCGCTCGCGCACGATCGTGTTCTCCACGTAGTCGTCTCCGATCAGACCGGCCCGGACCAGCGGCGCGCCGAGCCGCCGGATGATGGTCTCCTCGCCCTCGTCAGGGAGCGGGTGCACGAAGGCATCGGGGTGAAAGTACCGCGCGAGCTCCTCCCGCAGCCGGGCGAGCCGTCGACCGCGGCGCAGCCGCCCTGCGGCCTGCTGGATGCGGTCGACGTCGGCGTCCGTGAGGAACGGCTGGATGCGCACGAACCGGTCGCCGGAAGCCCCGGGTTCGATCGTGCTCAGCACGAGGTCGGTGTCGAACGACGCCCAGTCCGGGTCGACGTTCGTGACGACGCTGGTGACCTCGATCGCGGAACCCAGCGAGCGGTCCACGCTCGAACGCAGGAGTTCGTGGAGTTCGTAGTAGCCGGGGCAGACGATGGTCGCGGTGAGGATGGACTCCGCCTTGCGGCTCCGCTCCAGCCGTCCCCCGACGTGCATGGCGATGTAGGCGATCTCGTCGTCGTGGATGGGCGTGCCGAGCCGGTCGTGCAGACCGCTCGCGATCGACACCGCCACCTCGAAGATCATCGGATAGGTCGTCTTCAGCGAGCGGGTCAGCGGGTTCCGGGTGAGGGCGCTCTCCTCGGCGCGGCGCAGGAGGTTCTGCACGTGCAGCGCGAGGCGGAGCACGAACGTCTCGTCGACGAGGTCGACGCGGTAGTCCTCCGCGGCCCGCGCGATCTCCGCTCTGACCGCCGCCTCCACGTCCGGGGCGACGCCGCTGCGGGCGAGCTCCTGCGCCGCCTCGCCACCCGGCGCGACGATCCGCGTCAGGACCAGGGAGGCGAGGTGACCGCTGTCGCCCTCGCCCAGGACCACGGCGAAGTGCTCGGCGGCGAGGCGGGCGATCACCGCTCCCACCCGCGGGATCTCCGGTCGAGCTCCCACGGGGGGTGCCTCGAGGGCACGGCCGGCGGCCACCCGCTCGGCGGCGATCGCGATGTGCAGGAGCACGTCGGCGATCGCGAGTTCGTTGACGTAGTAGCCGAGTTCGCCGAGCTCGCGCACGAGGGCCGACTTGAAGGGTCCGACCGCCTGCGCATCGACCGCGGTCCCGGAGAGGGCCCGCCGGAAGATCTCCGGGTGGAACGACGCGTCGTCCATCTCGTCGTGGGCGAGGCGGCTGAGCAGGCGGCGCTGGGCGGCCTCGTCTCCGTGGAGCCGCACCCGCTCACGGGCCCGGTCGAGCGTCAGGTCGGTCCCGTCGAGGAGACCGCGGACGCGGACCAGGTCCGCCTCCAGCGTCGCCTCGCTCACGTGCAGCGCATCCGCGGTGTCGAAGACGTCGATCCCCTCCGGCTCGTCCAGGAGCAGCCGGACGAGGGCGTGCAGCCGTTCGCGCGGGGCGGAGTCGCCGCCCTGCCGGACGCGCAGCGCGCCGCGGGCGCCGGGGCCCGCCCGATAGCCCGCGGGGCCGGACTCGACGACCGCGGCGCCCGGCGTGCGGGCGTTCAGTGCCGCGACGTAGGAGCGGATGCTCCGCGGGGTCACACCCAGGAGATCGGCCAGCGTGCCTGCGGTCGCCCAGCCCTCCTCGCGCAGCAGCGCGGCGAGGAGCTGGTCCTGACGCTGGCGCGACATGGTCCCTCCGAGTTCCCGTGCTGACGGCACTGTCCGACTGCTCTCCATGATGACAGCCTCCGGCGACACGGGCGCGGCGAGGAGCATTCCGCAGGGGCGGAAGAGAACGTGTTGGTGCCGCCGTGGTCACGTTTCCCAGACTGTTCTCAGGAAGGGTGACATCGATGAGGATTCTCGTGGTCTGCGGCGCCGGCGCGTCGAGCACGTTCGTCGCTCAGCGCCTGCGCACTGCCGCAGCGGCAGCAGGCCTGGACTGGGATGCGGGTGCCGGGGTCGAGAGCACCGTCCCCCTCGGCGGACACGACCTCGTCCTCGTGGGCCCGCATCTGCGTGAGCGCCTCGACGCCATCCGCGACCTGACCCGCGCGCCCGTCGCCGTCCTGCCGGACGACGTGTTCGCGGACCGCGACGGCGTCCGCACCCTTCTTCTCGCCCAGTCGACCCTCGCCGCCGCCGGCGGGGCCCCGAAAGGAACACCATGACCGCCACCCGCACCGTCCGCATCGGCTCCTCGCACGGACTGCACGCCCGGCCCGCAAAGATCTTCGCGCAGGCCGCGAAGGACTCCGGGCTCGCGGTCACGATCGCCAAGGACTCCGGCACGCCGGTCAACGCCGCGAGCATCCTCGGGGTGATCGCGCTGGCCATCGAGCACGGCGACTACGTGACGCTCACGGCCGACGGCGACGGCGCCGAGGGCGTACTGGACACGCTCACCGAGCTGCTGACGACCGACCACGACCAGGACGCGGCCGGATGAGCGCGTTGCGAGGCGTGGGCATCGGTCTCGGCGTCGCGCAGGGACCGGTCGTCCGCATGACCGAGGCGCTGCCCGCGCCCGAGAACGTCCCGAGCACCGCCGGGGCCGATGCCGAGCGCGCGCGGGTCCGCGAGGCCGTCGCCGTCGTCGCGCAGGAGCTGACGCAGCGTGGCGAGGCCGCCGGCGGCGCCGCGCAGGAGGTGCTGGAGGCGCAGGCGATGATCGCCGAGGACCCGACGCTGCAGGACGAGGTCGACGCGAGGATCGATGCCGGGGCCACCGCGGAATGGGCCGTTCACGACGCCTTCGCGGGCTTCCGGGCCACGCTCGAGGCCGTCGGCGGCTACCTCGGCGAGCGCGCCGCCGACCTCGACGACATCGCGCAGCGGGTGCTGGCCCGGCTGCGCGGGGTGGACGCCCCCGGCGTGCCCGATCCCGGGCACCCGTTCGTCCTCGTGGCACGCGACCTCGCGCCCGCCGACACGGCGCTGCTGAACCTCGACCAGGTGCTCGCCCTCGTCACCACCGACGGCGGCCCCACCTCCCACACGGCGATCCTCGCCAGGGAGAAGGGCATCGTGGCTGTGGTCGGCGTCGGCGACGGGCACGCGCTGACGACCGGGGAGACCGTGATCGTCGATGCCGCCGCAGGCGTCATCACCCGCGAACCGACCGCCGAGGAGCGCAGCCGCGCCGCCGAGCGCGCCGCGGCCAGACTGGTCGCGGACGACGCGCCGCTCACGCCCGGTGCGCTCGCCGACGGCACACCGGTCGCCCTCCTCGCGAACCTGGGGAAGCCCGCCGACGCCGCCGACGCGGTCGCACGCGGGGCCGAGGGCGTCGGGCTGTTCCGGACCGAGTTCCTGTTCCTCTCCGCGTCGCAGGCGCCGACCGTGGCCCAGCAGCGGGAGTCCTATCGCGAGCTCCTGGGGGCATTCCCCGGCAAGAAGGTCGTCGTGCGGATGCTCGACGCAGGGGCCGACAAGCCCCTGGCCTTCCTCAACGACGCGCACGAGGAGAATCCGGCCCTGGGGTTGCGCGGTCTGCGGGCTCTCCGCGCGAGCGAGGACATCCTCCGCGAGCAGTTGACCGCGCTGGCCGAGGCCGACGCCGCGACCGACGCCGATCTCTGGGTCATGGCGCCCATGGTGGCCACCGTCGAGGAGACCGTGTATTTCACAGGCCTCGCCCGCGAGTACGGCCTGAAGACGGCCGGCGTCATGGTCGAGGTGCCGTCCAGCGCCCTGCTCGCCGACCGCGTCCTCGCCCACGCCGACTTCGCGTCCATCGGCACCAACGACCTCACGCAGTACACGATGGCCGCGGACCGGCTGCTCGGCTCGGTCGCCTCGTTCCAGGACCCCTGGCACCCCGCGGTGCTGCGGCTGGTGCGCGAGGTCGGCACGGCCGGTGCCCGCCTCGGCAAGCCGGTCGGCATCTGCGGCGAGGCCGCGGCCGACCCGCTGCTCGCGGTCGTCCTCGTGGGGCTCGGTGCGACGAGCCTCTCCATGGCGCCGTCCGCCCTCGCGGACGTCCGCCAGGCGCTCGCCGCCCGCACTCGCGACGACGCCCTCCGCCTCGCGGAAGCCGCGCTCGCCGCGGACGACGCCCCCTCCGCCCGCACCGCTGCGGCGACCCTCGCCGCGGCACTCCCCCCTCATCAGAAAGAGACCACATCATGACGACGACGTCACCCGCCGCCACCGCCCCCGGTGGCCTCCGCGTGGGCGTGCAGCGTTTCGGCACGTTCCTCTCCGGCATGATCATGCCGAACATCGCGGCCTTCATCGCCTGGGGCTTCATCACGATGCTCTTCATCCCGAAGGGCTTCTTCGGCGCCGAGAGCCCGTTCGGCTGGCACTGGGCCGGCGTCGCCGAGATCATCGGCGGCGGCGGCGACTCCGCCGTCCTCGGCTGGCAAGGCGCGATGACCGCGGTCGCCGAAGGCGCAGACGGCAACATCCTGGCCTACGTGGGCCTGGTCGGCCCGATGGTCACCTACCTGCTGCCCCTCCTGATCGCGAACACGGCCGGCCGCATGGTCTACGGCGAGCGCGGCGGCGTGGTCGCCACGATCGCGACCGTCGGTGTGATCGTCGGCACGAACATCCCGATGTTCCTGGGCGCGATGATCATGGGCCCGATCGCCGCTTGGATCATGAAGCAGGTCGACAGGCTGTGGGACGGCAAGATCCGCCCCGGCTTCGAGATGCTCGTCAACAACTTCTCCGCCGGCATCCTGGGCATGCTCCTCGCCATCGTCGGGTTCTTCGCCTTCGGTCCGGTCATGCTGGGCATCAGCGCCGCGCTGGGCGCCGCCGTCGACTGGCTCGTGTCGCTCAACCTGCTGCCGCTCGTGTCGATCATCGTCGAGCCGGCCAAGGTGCTGTTCCTCAACAACGCCATCAACCACGGCGTGTTCACCCCGCTGGGGATCGAGCAGGCTGCGGAGACGGGCAAGTCGATCCTCTTCCTCATCGAGGCGAACCCCGGCCCCGGCCTCGGCCTGCTGCTCGCCTTCACCTTCTTCGGGGTCGGCGCCGCGAAGGCCTCGGCTCCCGGTGCCGCCATCATCCAGTTCTTCGGCGGCATCCACGAGATCTACTTCCCGTACGCTCTCAGCAAGCCGACCACGATCCTCGCGCTCATCGCGGGTGGAGCGGCCGGCGTCACCACGAACATGGTCCTCGGCGGCGGACTGGCCTTCCCGGCCGCCCCTGGCAGCATCATCGCCGTGACCGCCGCGGCCATCGGCCCCGGCGTCGCCAACCTCCTCGTGGTGTACCTGTCGGTCATCATCGCCGCGACGGTGACCTTCCTCATCACCGGCGTCATCCTGCGGGCCTCGCGCAAGCGCGACCTCGCCGCCGAGGGCGACACGTTCGGTGCGGCCATCGCGCAGACCGAGGCGAACAAGGGCAAGTCGTCCGCGGCGATGGACGCCCTGCGCACCTCGACCGCGACGGCGGCACCGGAGTCCACGCCCGCTCCCGCCACCACTGCGGTCGCGGCGGCCCCGATCGAGACCATCGTGTTCGCGTGCGACGCCGGTATGGGCTCGTCCGCCATGGGCGCCAGCGTGCTGCGGAACAAGCTGAAGAAGGCCGGCATCGAGGGCATCACCGTCACGAACGCCGCCATCGCCAACCTCGACGGCGCCGCCGACGTGGTCATCACGCAGCAGCAGCTCACCGACCGGGCCACGGCGAAGTCGCCGGACTCCCTGCACGTCTCGGTGGACAACTTCATGAACTCGCCGAAGTACGACGAGGTCGTCGAGATGGTCAAGGAACAGCGAAAGGACGAAGAATGAGCGTTCTCACAGCCGAGCAGGTCCGCATCCACCCGGGAGGCGCGTCGCGGGACGACGCGCTCCAGGAGGCGACGGACATCCTCGTCGCCGCCGGTGCGGTGACCCCGGCGTACGTCGATGCGATGCGTCAGCGCGAGGAGACCGTGTCGACGTACATGGGCAACGGCCTGGCCATCCCGCACGGCACGAACGAGGCGAAGGACACGATCCTGGCGTCCGCGCTCTCCGTCGTCCGCTACGACGGCGGCGTCGACTGGGACGGCGAGCAGGCGAGGTTCGTGATCGGCATCGCCGGCGTCGGCGATGAGCACCTGGACATCCTGTCCCGCATCGCGATCCTCTTCTCGGAGGAGGACGACGTCGCCCGGCTGGAAGCGGCGGCGACGCCGGACGAGCTGTTCGCTCTCCTCTCGGAGGTGAACGAGGGATGAAGGCGGTCCACTTCGGGGCGGGCAACATCGGGCGCGGTTTCGTCGGCCTGCTCCTGCACGAGGGCGGGTACGAGGTCGTGTTCAGCGACGTCGCCGACGCACTCGTGGAGGCGATCGACCGGGCGGACTCGTACACCGTGCACGAAGCCGGCCCCGGAGGGACCGACCACGTCGTCTCCGGGTTCCGTGCGGTGAACAGCCGCACGGACCCCGCCGTGGTCGCGGAGGAGGTGGCGACGGCCGACGTCGTCACGACCGCCGTCGGCCCCACCGTGCTGCGGTTCGTCGCCCCGTCGATCGTCGCCGGGCTCGCGTTGCGCTCCCCCGAGGCCGCGCCTCTGCAGGTGATGGCCTGCGAGAACGCCATCGGCGCCACCGATCAGCTGCGGCAGGAGATCGTCGCGGCGGCGGGGCCGGATGCCGACGTCCTCCTCGCGCGTGCGGTGTTCGCGAACACCGCCGTCGACCGCATCGTCCCGGCGCAGCCGGACGGTGGGGGCGTCGACGTCACGGTCGAGCCATACTTCGAGTGGGCGATCGAGGCCCGGCCGTTCGGCGACACCCCGCCGCGCATCCCCGGCGCCCATTTCGTCGACGACCTCGCGCCGTACATCGAGCGCAAGCTCTTCACGGTGAACACCGGTCATGCCGCCACCGCGTACTTCGGCGCACGGGCGGGCATCGAGCGGATCTCGGACGCCCTCGCGGACGACGCGATCGCCGCGCAGGTGTCGGCCGCCCTCGAGGAGACCTCGGCGGTGCTGGTCGTCGAGCACGGGCTCGACCCCGCAGACCTCGCGCAGTACCGTGCGACCATCCTGGAGCGGTTCCGGAACCCGGAGCTCGTGGACACCGTGCAGCGCGTCGGCC
Source organism: Microbacterium meiriae (assembly GCF_040685015.1). Classification (NCBI taxonomy): domain Bacteria; kingdom Bacillati; phylum Actinomycetota; class Actinomycetes; order Micrococcales; family Microbacteriaceae; genus Microbacterium; species Microbacterium meiriae. The sequence goes on from NZ_JBFBHD010000001.1 coordinate 92,155, forward strand.
GTCAGCCCCTGCGGAAGATCTCCCGGCACGAGCGGTTCATCGGCCCCGCGGCGATGGCAGCCGAGCACGGACTGCCGACGGATGCCCTGGTGGCCGCGGTCGCCGCCGCGCTGGAGTTCGACGACGCCGCCGACGAGCAGTCGGTCGAGCTGCAGACCCTTCTGCGCACGGAGAACGCGGCGGGCTTCACCGTCCGCACCACCGGCCTCGATCCGGAGCACCCGCTCTTCCCCGCCGTCCGCGACGCGGTGGCCCTCCGTCAAGCGGCGCTCGCCGGCTGAGAGGACGCGGCGTCGGGGCCGGGGTAGCGTTGCTGCTGTGCAGAAGAAGCCCCGGCGCCGCGTCCTGAAGCGAGTCCTGTGGAGCGTGGCGATCGTCATCCTCCTCGCCATCGGCGGAATCCTCGTCTGGAGCCAGGTCGGCGTCATGGCCGCGGAGCCCGCACCGCTGACCGCCGTCCGCGAGAACCCGGCGATCACGGTGACCGACGCCGATGAGGGGATCGTCCTGGCGCCCGCGGACGGCTCCTCCGACCGGGGACTCGTCTTCATCCCCGGCGCGAAGGTCGACCCCTGGGCCTACGCGTCGATCCTCCAGGGGCTCGCGGCGGAGGGCACCACGGTCGTGATCACGCGGCCCTGGCTCCATCTGGCGTTCTTCGATCCCCGCGGGCTCAACTCGTTCACGAGCGCCGCGCCCGACGTCGGCGTCTGGGCCGTCGGCGGACACTCCCTCGGGGGCGTGCGCGCCTGCCAGCTCGCCACGGATGCCGACGCCCTCGTGCTCTTCGCCTCCTACTGCGCGACGGACCTTGCAGGCTCCGATCTCCCGGTGCTGAGCGTGTCCGGCAGCGAGGACGGCCTCTCCACGCCCGAGAAGATCGCCGACGCCCGCCCCGAACTCCCCGCGGACGCCGAGTTCGTCGAGATCGACGGCGCCTCCCATGCCTCCTTCGGCGACTACGGACCGCAGGCCGGCGACGGCACGCCGTCCATCGACGACGACGAGATGGATGCCGAGGTCACCGAGGTCGTCGGCGGGTTCCTGGAGCAGGTCGCGCCCTAGGCCGCCCGCGGATCCCCGAGGATCGGGTCGAGCAGCGGGTGCAGATGCCGGGTGGTCAGCACTCCGGCGGCCGAGCGTGCGCCCGCCGAGAGCGCCGACGCCAGGTCCGCGCCTCCCAGCCGCGCGTCGAGGACGCCCGCGAAGAACGCGTCGCCGGCGCCGTTGGTGTCGACGACGGTGGTCGGCACGGCGGGCACCCGGAACTCGGCACCGTCCGCCCCCACCGCGACCGCTCCCTCGGCGCCGAGCGTGCACACCGCGAACGCCGCTCCCTCCGCGACGACGGCGCGGAGGAACTCCACCGGCGCGTCCAGCCGGTCCGCGTTGCAGAAGACCGCCGTGGCTGCCGCGAGGAACGGCCGGTGGTACTCCCCGACGCCGTCGTAGTCGTGCACGTCGACCCACAGCGGCGTGCCGCTGGCCACTGCGAGCGGGAGCAGCCGTCGCGGCTCGGCGGCCAGGTCGAGGACGACGGCGTCGGCTCCAGCCATCTCCGCCGCGTGCGCCCCGTCCGCCTCCCCCGTCGTCTCCGCCGGGGTCGAGAGGTACAGCGACACCCGCTCACCGCGCGGCGTCATCAGGTTGAGGTGCCGCTCGGTGATCCCGTCCGTCCAGTGCGCGACCACTCCGGCCGCCTGCAGCGCCTCGCGGACGCGCAGCCCGTCCTCGTCCTCTCCGGCGATGCCATGCAGCACGACCGGCCGCCCCAGCGTCGTCAGGCTCAGCGCCTTGCCGGCGCTCGTGCCGCCGACCGTCTCCCAGCTCGCGTGCGCGAACTGCATGTGGGGCACGGGCTCGGGGAGCCGGTCGAGCAGGACCATCCGGTTCCACGAGGCGGGACCGGCGAGGAAGACGGAGGCGGGCATGCCCCCATCCTCGCGTCCCGCATCCCGTTCCGGCCGTGCCGACGGGTCGTGTCGGCCGCGACGGGTCGTGTCGGCCGCCGGGTCAGGCGCCGAAGCCCTCGGCGATCATCTCGACGAGCTCCTCGCGCTCCTCGACGGGGAGGAACGCCGCAGCGGCGGCGTTGAACTGGAAGGCCTCGAGGTCGTCGAGGTCGTACTCGAACGTCTGCACGAGCAGCGCCAGCTCCCGCGTGAGGGAGGTCGCGCTCATGGTGCGGTTGTCCACGTTCACCGTCACGGCGAACCCGAGCTGGTACAGCAGGTCGAACGGATGATCGGCGAGGGTCTGCCCCCACGCCGCGACGGCTCCGGTCTGCAGGTTCGACGACGGGGAGAGCTCCAGCGGGATCTCCCGATCGCGCACCCAGCGGGCGAGGTCACCGAAGCGCACCTGCACCTCGTCGCCCTCCTGCGTGACGACCTCGAGGTCCTCCGCGATGCGCACGCCGTGTCCGAGTCGGAGCGCACGCCCGTCCAGGAGGGCGGAGCGGATCGAGGCGAGCCCGGCCGCCTCCCCCGCATGCACGGTCACCGGGAAGAAGTTCTCGGCGAGGTAGTCGAAGGCCGCGCGGTGGTCCGACGGAGGGAAGCCGTCCTCGGGGCCGGCGATGTCGAAGCCCACGGCACCCCGTCCGCGGAAGTCCACCGCGAGCTCGGCGATGTCCCGCGCCCGGTCGGTGTGCCGCATCGCGGTGAGGAGCTGGCCGACGCGGATGCTGCGGCCGTCGCGGTCGACAGCGTCCTCACCCTCCTCGATGCCCTGCTGCACCGCCTCGACGGCGTCCTCCAGCGAGAGACCGCGCGCCTGGTGCTGCTCCGGCGCCCAGCGCATCTCACCGTAGATGACACCGTCCGCCGCGAGGTCCTGGACGAACTCTCGCGCGACGCGCGTCAGCCCCTCACGGGTCTGCATGACCGCGGTGGTGAGCTCGAACGTCTTCAGGTACTCCACCAGCGATCCCGCGTCGCTCTTCTTCGCGAACCACGAACCGAGCGCGGCAGGGTCGGATGCCGGGACCTCGAGACCGATCGCGTCGGCGAGCTCGATGATCGTGGCCGGGCGCACCGCGCCGTCCAGGTGGTCGTGCAGCGACACCTTCGGCAGACTCCGCAGGGAGACGCCCTGGATGGCGACGTCGCCGCTCGCATCGATCGACATGGGGATCCTCTCGGTCGCGGGGTGTTCGTCCAGGCTAGCGCCCGGGCCTCACGCCGTGATGCGCTCGCGGACGATCGGTCCCACGGTCGGAGCCTCGTCGCCGAGCTCCCAGGCGCCCTCGAGCGCCTCGATCGCCCGGGGGAAGCGCGCCTCGTCGGCTGCCGAGAGCGTGAACAGCGGCTGCCCCGCCGACACCCGGTCCCCCGGCTTCGCATGCAGATCGATCCCCGCCTCGAAGATCACCGGGTCCTCCGCGCGCGCACGCCCGGCGCCCAGACGCCAGGCGGCGATGCCGAAGGGAAGCGCGTCCATGCGGGTCACGACGCCGTCCGCGGGCGCCGTGACGACGTGCGTCTCCCGCGCGACCGGGAGGGCCGCGTCGGGGTCGCCGTCCTGCGCACGGATCATCGCCTTCCACGTGTCCATGGCGCGGCCGTCGTCGAGCGCTGCCTCCACGTCGGCGTCAGGCTGACCGGCGAGGGCGAGCATCTCCCTCGCGAGCGCGACGGTCAGCTCCCGGACGTCGGCGGGTCCCCCGCCGGCGAGGATCTCGACCGACTCGCGGACCTCGTTGGCGTTGCCGATCGCGCGGCCCAGGGGAACGTTCATATCGGTCAGAAGTGCCGTGGTCGCGACACCGGAGTCCGTGCCGAGCGCCACCATCGTGCGCGCGAGCTCCCGAGCCCTGTCGATGTCCTGCATGAAGGCGCCGGAACCGAACTTCACGTCCAGGACGAGAGCGTCGGTCCCCTCGGCGATCTTCTTCGACATGATGCTGGAGGCGATCAGCGGGATGGCCTCCACGGTGCCGGTGACGTCGCGGAGCGCGTAGAGCTTCTTGTCGGCGGGCGCGAGACCCGACCCCGCAGCGCAGATCACGGCCCCGACGTCGCCCTGCATCTGCGCGAACATCTCCTCGTTGCTGAGCGCAGCGCGCCAGCCGGGGATGGACTCCAGCTTGTCGAGCGTGCCGCCGGTGTGGCCGAGGCCGCGGCCGCTGAGCTGCGGCACCGCCACGCCGAACGAGGCGACGAGCGGCGCGAGCGGCAGGGTGATCTTGTCGCCCACGCCACCCGTGGAGTGCTTGTCCACGGTCTTCTTGCCGAGAGTCGCGAAGCTCATCCGCTCCCCCGAAGCGATCATCGCGTCGGTGAGCACGCGGATCTCGTCGCGCTCCATGCCGCGCTGGAAGATCGCCATCGCGAAGGAGGCCATCTGCGCGTCGGACACGTAGCCGCGCGTGTAGGCGTCCACCATCCAGCGCAGGGCCGGCTCCGGGACCACGCCTCCGTCGCGCTTGGCCCGGATCACGTCGATCGCGTCGAACTGCTCGATGGCTCCCTGAGCCTGTCCCGCGGTCATCGTGCGTCCTCCAGGTCGCGCGGCCCGAACGCGTCGGGCAGCACCTCGTCGATCGTGCGGATGCCGGAGACGGTCTCCAGCAGCATGCCGGGTACGGCATGCTCGAACAGCAGCTGGCGGCACCGGCCGCACGGCATGATCGTCTCGCCGTCGTTGTTGACGCACACGAAGGCGACGAGCTGCCCGCCGCCGGACATGAACAGATCGCCCACGAGCGCGCACTCGGCGCACAGCGTGACGCCGTAGGAGGCGTTCTCGACGTTGCAGCCGGCGACGATCCGCCCGTCGCTGACGAGAGCCGCCGCCCCCACGCGGTAGCGCGAGTACGGCGCGTACGCCTTGGTCATGGCATCCGCGGCGACCTGCCGCAGCTCATCCCAGTCGATGTCCGTCATGGTGGTGGTTCCTTCTTCCCTGCGGGTTCTACGACTTGATGTACGGCTTGCCGCTGGCGGCAGGGCCCCGGATCTGACCGGCGAATCCGGCGACCGCGAGCAGCGTGACGACGTACGGCAGCATGAGCATGAACTCGCCGGGGATCGGCGTCTTCAGGATCGAGAGCAGGTTCTGCAGGTTCGTCGCGAATCCGAAGAGCAGGGCGGCGAGCGTCGCGCGGATCGGGTCCCAGCGGCCGAAGATCACGGCGGCGAGAGCGATGAAGCCGAGACCTGCCGTCATCTCCTTGCCGAACTGCGGGACCGACACGAGCGTGAAGTACGCACCGCCGATGCCGGCGATCGCGCCCGCGAGCAGCACGTTCCAGAAGCGGGTCGGGTTGACCCGGATGCCGACCGTGTCGGCCGCCTGCGGGTGCTCGCCCACCGCGCGGAGGCGCAGGCCCCACTTGGTGCGGTACAGGCCCCACGCGACGACGGCCACGGTGATGAACATGAGGTACACGATGAAGGTCTGGTTGAACAGCACCGGACCGATGATCGGGATGTCGCTCAGCACCGGGATCTCGATGCGGGAGAAGCGGACCGGGGTGTTCAGCTCGGCCTCGTTCGGGGCGAGGAGCGCTCCGTAGAGGAATCCGGTGAGCCCGGTGACGAGGACGTTAAGCACGACACCGACGATGACCTGCTCGACGAGGTACTTGATGGCGAACGCCGCCAGCACGCTCGCGACGAGCACGCCGCCGATCATGGCGCCGATCAGGCCGACGAAAGCGTTGCCGGTGATGCTGGACAGCAGCGCCGCCGAGAAGGCGCCGAGGAGCAGCTGCCCCTCGATGGCCACGTTGACGACACCGGCCCGTTCGCCGATGACGCCGCCGAGCGCGCCGAACACGAGCGGCACCGACAGCGACACGGCACCGAACAGCAGGCTCGTGACGGGGACGAGGCCCCCGGCTGCGGCCCAGACCAGGAACGCGAAGACCGCGAGCACGCCGTAGGCGACGATGAGCCAGATCGACGGCGCACGGTACGTCCATGCCCGGAGGAAGGCCCCGACGGTGAGGACGACGAGCACGGCGAAGACGACCCAGAAGGTCGGCGCGGTGGGCAGCTCCACGTCGGGGAGCTCGAAGGCCGACGTGCGGTCGCCGAGGTGGAAGGTGCTGATACCGCTGCGCGGCACGGCGAGGAAGAGCACCGCCAGCAGCGCGGTGACGATCGCGAGGCTGATCGGCGCCTTGAGGTGGCGCTCCCGGACGGTGGCGAGCTGCACCGTGCCGTCGGCGGCTTCGGTCTGCACGAGCGACATCATGCCGTCACCGCCTTCTTCGCGGCCTTGGCTCTCGCCTTGGCCGCCTTCTCTGCGTCGGACTTGGGGAGGAAGAACACCGTGCGCAGCAGCGGCGGCGCGGCGATGAACAGCACGACGAGCGACTGCACGACGAGCACGATGTCGACGGGGATGTCCTGCGCCTGCATGGAGAACGAGCCCGCCTTGAGGGCACCGAACAGGATCCCGGCCGCGAAGGTCCCCCACGCGCGGCTGCGTCCGAGGAGGGCGACCGTGATGGCGTCGAAGCCGATGCCGGCGTCGATGGTCTCGGTGACGCCGGTGGTGACGGCGCCCTGGAGCTGGTTCATGCCGGCGAGGCCGGCGAGGGCACCCGCGAAGAGCATCGCGTAGACGTAGACGCGCTTGACGCTGATGCCCGCGGCGCGAGCGGCGTGCGGGTTCTCCCCCACCGCGCGCATGCGCATGCCCAGCGAGGAGCGCTCGATGAGCCACCACACGAACACCGTCGCGATGACCACGATGACGAAGCCGAGGTCCAGAAGCGGGAACTGCGGGCCGAGCAGGGTCGGGAACTGCGCGCTCTCCGGCGTCGCCGAGCCGAGCGCCTGATTGGTCCCCGGCTTCTGCAGGAGCCCCGGCGTGCGGATCATCCACAGCAGCAGGTAGTACGCGATGTAGTTGAGCATGATCGTGAGGATCACCTCGTGCGCGCCCGTGCGTGCCTTGATGAGACCGGCGATGCCGCCCCAGAGCGCACCGCCGGCGATACCGGCCAGCAGGGTGACGGGCAGGTGGAACCAGATCGGCAGGTCGAGGTTGAACGTCAGCAGGGCCGCGACCGCGACGCCGACGAGCATCTGACCGCGGGCACCGATGTTGAACAGGCCGACGCGGAAGGCGAGCGCGACGCCCAGACCGGCGGCGATCAGCGGAGCCGCGAAGCCCAGCGTGTTCGTCAGCGGTCGGATCTGCGCGGCGAAGTCGGCGCCGCGGGCGTTGAAGATCGCTCCGCGGAACAGCGCCTCGTAGCCGTTGTAGACCGCGTTCCATGCCGCGACGAACGTGTCGCTCGGCTTGGCGAAGAAGTATCCGGAGGCCTTCTGCACGTCTTCGTTCGTGAAAGCGATGAGGATGCCGCCGACGATGAGCGCGAGGACGATCGCCAGGATCGTCGTGACCGCACTCCCGCGGAGGATCTCCTTGAGGACGGCGTTGCCGCGCGGGGGCGGCGGCACCTCGTCCGCCAGGCCCGTGCTGGGCGGGAGCTGCTCGGGGGGCAGCCCCTTCGTGACGTCTCCTGCACCGGGTGTCGCGCCGCTCACGCGGTCACCTCCGCATCGGCCGCTCCGGCCATCATGAGTCCGAGTGTCTCCCGGGGCGTGTCACCGGGGACGATGCCGACGATGGTGCCGCGGTACATGACCGCGATCCGGTCGGCGAGGGCGGCGACCTCGTCGAGCTCGGTCGAGACGACGATCACGGGGATGCCCGCGTCCCGCGTCTCGATGATGCGCTTGTGGATGAACTCGATCGAGCCCACGTCGACCCCGCGCGTCGGCTGGGCCGCGACGAAGAGCCGCAGTTCCCGGCTCATCTCGCGCGCGATCACGACCTTCTGCTGGTTGCCTCCGGAGAGGGTTCCCGCGGGGGTGTCCGGGCCCTGCGTGCGGATGTCGTATTCCGCGATGCGCTCCTTGGCGAAGTCCTCCAGGGCGCCGCGACGCAGCGTCCCGGCCCGGCTGAAGGCGGGATCGTCGGAGCGGTCGAGGATGAGGTTCTCGGCGACCGAGAATCCGGCGACGAGGCCGTCCTCGGTACGGTCCTCCGGCACGAACCCGACACCGGCGTCGAGGATGCCGCGGACGCTCTTGCCCACGAGCTCGGTGCCGTCGAGGATGATGTTCCCCTCGACGCGTGCGGCGAGGCCGACGATGGCCTCGACGAGCTCGGTCTGGCCGTTGCCCTGCACACCGGCGACGGCGAGGACCTCACCGGGGCGGACCGTGAAGTCGACGTCGTCGACGACGATGGCTCCGGTCGAGGTGAGCACCCGGAGGTTGCGGACCTCCAGGCCGCCTTCGCCGAGGCGCGGCGCCTCCTTGTGCACGGTCAGCTCGACCGCGCGGCCGACCATGAGCGAGGCCAGCTCGGCGTTGGTGGCGGTCGGCGAGGCCTCCCCCACCACCCGGCCGAGCCGGACGATCGTGATGCGGTCGGCGACCTCGCGCACCTCGCGCAGCTTGTGCGTGATGAAGACGATGGCGGTGCCCTCGTCCCGGAGCTGGCGCATGATGGCCATGAGCTCGTCGGTCTCCTGCGGCGTCAGCACCGCGGTGGGCTCGTCGAAGACGAGGACCTTGGCGTCGCGGGACAGCGCCTTGATGATCTCGACGCGCTGCTGCACACCGACGGGCAGGTCGCCGACGACGGCGTCCGGATCGATGTCGAACCCGAACCGCGCCGCGACCGCGCGCACGTGCTCGCGCGCCTTCGCGATGTCGAGCGTGCCGAGGCCCTTGGTCTGCTCGTGACCGAGCATGACGTTCTCGGCCACCGTGAACACCGGCACGAGCATGAAGTGCTGGTGCACCATGCCGATGCCCGCGGCCATCGCGTCTCCGGGGCCGCGGAAGTGCTGCACGACGTCGTCGAGGAGGATCTCGCCCTCGTCGGCCTGATACAGGCCGTAGAGCACGTTCATCAGCGTCGACTTGCCTGCACCGTTCTCGCCGAGGAGAGCGTGGATCTGACCGGGTTCGACCACGAGATCGATGTGGTCGTTCGCCACGAGGCTGCCGAATCGCTTGGTGATGCCGCGAAGTTCGAGCTTCATATCTGCACCTTATCCAGAAGAGTCACCGAGAAGAATCGTCGCCGCCCACAGTGCGGGGCGAGTGGCAGCCTGCGCCACTCGCCCCGTGCTGGGTACGGCTCCGACTCAGCGGGTGGGAGAGTTCTCGGACTCCACCGTGATGTCGCCGGAGATGATCTGCTCCTGGAGAGCGGACAGCTCGTCCGTGAGGCCCTCGGGCAGGTCCGCCTCGAAGTCGCCGAAGCCGGAGAGCTTCACGCCCTCGTTCTCGAGCGTGCCGATGTAGGGCTCCGGATCGAACTCGCCGGCGGCGGCCGCGAGCGTCGCGTCGCGGACGGCCACGTCGATGGCCTTCATGATGGAGACGAGCGTGATGTCGGCGACGCTGGGGTCGGCGACGGCGAGGTCGCTGTCGACACCGAGCATCAGCGTGTCCTTGCCGCTGTCGTTGATCGCCGCTGCGGCGCTCTGGTAGACCGGGCCGCCGACGGGGAGGATGACGTCGACACCCTGGTCGAGCACGCCCTGGGCGGTCTGCTTGGCCGTGTCGTTGGCGTCGAAGCCGCCCGTGAAGGAGCCCTTCTGGGTGGCGGCGTCCCAACCGAAGACCTGGACGTCGGCCGACTTGTCCTCGTTGTACTTCTCGACACCGAGCTGGTAGCCGTCCATGAAGACGGCGACCGACGGGATCTGCATGCCGCCGAAGGTGCCGACCTTGTTCACGCCGGCCTCTGCGGACCAGGCGGCCGCGGCGTAGCCGCCGAGGTAGGCAGCCTGAGCGGTGTCGAAGACGAGGGGCTTGATGTTCGGCGCGTCGGTGGTGCCGTCGAAGTCGTTGTCAGCCCAGTCGTCGATGATCGCGTAGTCGATCTCGGGGTTCGCGAGCGCGGACTCGACCGTGGCTGCGGACAGCTTGAAGCCGACCGAGACGATGAGCGAGCAGCCCTCGGAGACGGCGGTCTCGAGGTTCGGCGCGTAGTCGTTGTCGTTGGCGGACTCGAACTCCAGCGGCTTGATGCCGAGCTCGTCGGCGGCGCTGTCCATGCCCTCCTTGGCCGACTGGTTGAACGACTTGTCGTTCCAGCCGCCGGCGTCGGAGATGAGGCACGGCTTGAAGTCGGAGTCGACGGGGGCGGATCCGCCCTCGGACTCGTCGGTCGGCGCCTGACCGCAGCCGGCAAGAGCGAAGACGACACCGGCGGCGACCGTCGCGCCGAGCAGCTTCTTGGTGGTGGAGATGGTCACGGATGCCTCCCTCAACGAACCCGCGGCCATCGCGGATCGATCAAAGTTACCTAGTGTTTCGACGTTCGTGCACGTCGGCCCCGGGCGGCCGGGCCAATGGTTACAAAGCTGAAATCAACCCTGCCGATGAGCACGGAGCGCTGCTCATCAGAGCACGTCGCCCTGGCCGTTGAGTTTGAGCGACTCCACCACGCCCTTCACCCGCTGCGCGTTCTCGACCGTCGTGACCAGGAGCGCGTCCGGGGTGTCGACCACGACGATGTCCTGCACCCCCACCAGGCTGATCACGCGGGTGGTCTGGCTGACGAGGATGCCGCTGGCCGCGTCGGTCAGCACCCGGGCGCGGGGCCCGAGGACGGCGAGGTCGTTCTTGCGGCCATTCGTGATGAGCTTCGTCAGCGACGCGAAGTCCCCCACGTCGTCCCAGTCGAAGTGCCCGGGGACCACGGCGAGACGCCCGCGCCGCGCCGCCGGCTCCGCGACGGCGTAGTCGATCGCGATCTTCTTCAGCCGTGGCCAGATGCGGTCGACGGCGGGCCCGCGGAGCTCCCGGTCGTCCCAGGCCTCGGCGAGTTCGAGAAGACCGGCGTGCAGGGCGGGCTCGTTGGCCGCGAGCTCGTCCAGCAGGACGCTCGCCTTCGCGATGAACATGCCCGCGTTCCACAGGTAGGTGCGCTCGGCGAGGTAGGCCCTGGCCGTCTCCAGATCCGGCTTCTCGACGAAGCTCTCGACGAGGGCCGCCTCCCTGGCGCGCTCCACGACCAGCTCCGGCCCCTTCTTGATGTAGCCGAAGCCGACCGCCGGCTCGGTCGGCGCGATGCCGATCGTGCAGATGTAGCCCTCCCTGGCGACCTCGACGGCGTCGCGGACGGCGAACTCGAAGACCCGCGTGCCCCGGATGACGTGGTCCGCGCTGAACGAGCCGATGATCACGTCCGGGTTGCGCCGATGCAGCACGGCCGCGGCCAGCCCGATCGCCGCCGCGGACTCGCGGGGCTCGGATTCCAGGAAGACGTTGAGGTCGGCGATGCCGGGCAGCTCCGCCTCCACCGCAGCTCGGTGGGCGCGGCCGGTGACCACCGCGATCCGGTCCGGTCCGGCGAGCGGCTCCAGCCGGTCCCACGTATCGCGCAGCAGCGAATGGCCGGAGCCGGTGAGGTCGTGCAGGAACTTCGGGGCGTCCGCGCGGGACAGCGGCCACAGCCGACTGCCGATGCCACCGGCGGGGATGACCGCATAGAAGTCTTCGATCGGCTCGCTCATGCAGGCCAGCGTAGCGGCGGGTTCGACTTAGGCTCCCCTTCGTCGCCCGCGGCGTCCGCACGGGAATAGGATGGACTCCGATCGGGCGTGCCTGACCCTCCTCCAGGCCAGATGTGGACGAAGCAGCGCACGCGACCGAAACACATCGATCCAGGGAGGACGACCGTGTCCACAAGCGCTCGCTTGACACCGTCGATTTCGGAAACCACGTCCAAGACCCCCCGCGGCACCCTCTACCGGGGTCGCGAAGGCATGTGGTCGTGGGTGCTTCACCGCATCACCGGAGTCGCCATCTTCTTCTTCCTGTTGGTGCACGTGCTCGACACGGCGCTGATCAGGGTGTCGCCGGAGGCGTACGACGCGGTCATCGGCACGTACAAGAACCCGGTCATGGCGATCGGCGAGGTCGTGCTCGTGGCGGGCATCGTGTTCCACGCCATGAACGGCCTGCGCATCATCGCCGTCGACTTCTGGTCGAAGGGCGCCAAGTACCAGCGCCAGCTGTTCTGGGGCGTGCTGCTCGTGTGGGGCATCATCATGGCCGGCTTCGTGCCGCGTCACCTGATGCTCGCGTTCGCCGGCTTCGGAGGAGGACACTGATGAGCGCGCAGACCGTCGCCGCTCCCGCCCGCCGTCAGCGCGGCATCAACCTCGAGAAGTGGGGCTGGGTCTTCATGCGCGTCTCGGGCGTCGTGCTCGTCGTGCTGATCTTCGGCCACCTCTTCGTCAACCTCATGGTCGGCGAGGGCATCCACGCCCTCGACTTCGCCTTCATCGCCGGCAAGTTCGCCACGCCGTTCTGGCAGTGGTGGGACGTGCTGATGCTCTGGCTCGCCCTCATCCACGGCGCCAACGGCATGCGCACGATCGTGAACGACTACGTGACCAACCCCACCGCGCGCAAGGCGCTCGTCTGGGCCCTCGGCCTGGCCGCGGGCCTGCTCATCCTCCTCGGCACCCTGGTCGTCTTCACGTTCGACCCGTGCCTGGGTGTGACCGAGTCGAGCACGCTGTGGGAGACCTGCCAGGCGCAGGGCTAGAAGAAGAGGCAAACGAGAAGTGACTACCCAGACGCAGGATTCCGTCGTCCGTGACGGCGTGCACTACCACCAGTTCGACATCGTCATCGTGGGCGCCGGCGGCGCCGGCATGCGGGCGGCCATCGAGGCCGGCCCCGGCGCGAAGACGGCCGTGATCTCCAAGCTGTACCCGACGCGGTCGCACACCGGTGCCGCGCAGGGCGGCATGGCGGCGGCCCTCGCGAACGTCGAGGAGGACTCCTGGGAGTGGCACACCTTCGACACCGTCAAGGGCGGCGACTACCTCGTCGACCAGGACGCGGCGGAGATCCTCGCGAAGGAGGCCATCGACGCGGTCATCGACCTCGAGAACATGGGCCTCCCCTTCAACCGCACCCCTGAGGGCAAGATCGACCAGCGCCGCTTCGGCGGCCACACGGCCGAGCACGGCAAGACCCCGGTCCGCCGCGCGTGCTACGCCGCCGACCGCACCGGCCACATGATCCTGCAGACGCTGTTCCAGAACTGCGTCAAGCTCGGCATCAACTTCTTCAACGAGTTCTACGTGCTCGACCTCATCACCGTGAAGGACGCGGCGGGGGCGACGCAGGTCGCCGGCGTCGTCGCGTACGACCTCGCCACGGGCGAGCTGCACGTCTTCCAGTCCAAGGCCGTGATCTTCGCGACCGGCGGCTTCGGCAAGATCTTCAAGACGACCTCCAACGCGCACACGCTCACCGGCGACGGCGTGGGCATCGTCTGGCGCAAGGGCCTCCCCCTCGAGGACCTCGAGTTCTTCCAGTTCCACCCGACCGGTCTCGCCGGCCTCGGCATCCTCCTCACCGAGGGTGCGCGCGGTGAGGGCGCGATCCTCCGCAACGCCTCCGGTGAGCGGTTCATGGAGCGCTACGCCCCCACCATCAAGGACCTGGCGCCTCGTGACATCGTCGCGCGCTGCATGGTCCAGGAGGTCGCCGAGGGCCGCGGCGCCGGTCCCCACAAGGACTACGTGCTGCTGGACTGCACGCACCTGGGCGCCGAGGTGCTCGAGACCAAGCTCCCGGACATCACCGAGTTCGCCCGCACGTACCTGGGCGTCGATCCGGTCGTCGAGCCGGTGCCCGTCATGCCCACCGCGCACTACGCCATGGGTGGCATCCCCACGAACAACAACGGCGAGGTGCTCGCGGACAACGACACCGTCGTCCCCGGTCTCTACGCCGCCGGCGAGTGCGCCTGCGTCTCGGTGCACGGCGCCAACCGTCTCGGCACGAACTCGCTGCTCGACATCAACGTGTTCGGCAAGCGGTCGGGTCGCAACGCGGTGGAGTACGTCAAGACGGCGGACTTCGTCCCGCTTCCGGAGAACCCCGCGGCGTTCGTCTCCGACATGCTCGAGGGCCTGCGCAACAACCAGGGCACCGAGCGGATCGCCGTGCTGCGCAAGACGCTGCAGGACGAGATGGACAAGGGCGCGCAGGTGTTCCGCACGCACGAATCCCTCCAGCACGTCCTCGGCGTGATCGCCGAGCTCCGTGAGCGCTACAAGAACGTGCACGTCGACGACAAGGGCCACCGGTTCAACACCGACCTGCTCGAGGCGGTCGAGCTGGGCTTCCTGCTCGACATCGCCGAGGTCGTCGTCTACGCCGCACAGAACCGCGAGGAGAGCCGCGGCGGCCACATGCGCGACGACTTCCCGAAGCGCGACGACGAGAACTACATGAAGCACACCATGGCGTACCTCACGGGCGACCCGCACTCCTCCGACCCGAGCGACCACATCAAGCTCGACTGGAAGCCCGTCGTCTTCACCAAGAACGACAAGGGCGAGTTCAACTACCCGCCGATGGAGAGGAAGTACTGAGCATGTCCAACGCCCTCGCCGAGGCCCCGGCAGACACGACGGAAGAGACCGGGATCCAGTCCTTCATCGTCACCTTCAACATCCGTCGGTTCGACCCGGAGATCGACGCCGAGCCGCACTGGGTCGACTACGACGTGGAGCTCTACTCCACCGACCGCGTCCTCGACGCCCTGCACAAGATCAAGTGGGAGGTCGACGGCTCGCTCACCTTCCGGCGCTCCTGCGCCCACGGCATCTGCGGCTCCGACGCCATGCGCATCAACGGCCGCAACCGCCTGGCGTGCAAGACGCTGATCAAGGACCTCGACATCTCGAAGCCGATCTACGTCGAGGCCATCAAGGGCCTGCCGCTGGAGAAGGACCTCGTCGTCGACATGGAGCCGTTCTTCGCGTCGTACCGCGAGGTGCAGCCGTTCCTCGTCGCGAACTCCGTGCCGGAGAAGGGCAAGGAGCGCACGCAGTCCATCGCCGACCGCGAGATCTTCGACGACACCACCAAGTGCATCCTCTGCGCCGCGTGCACCTCGTCATGCCCGGTGTTCTGGACCGACGGACAGTACTTCGGCCCGGCGGCCATCGTCAACGCGCATCGCTTCATCTTCGACTCGCGTGACGACAACGCTGCGGTCCGCCTCGACATCCTCAACGACAAGGAAGGCGTCTGGCGCTGCCGCACGACCTTCAACTGCTCCGAGGCGTGCCCCCGCGGCATCGAGGTCACCAAGGCCATCGCCGAGGTCAAGCAGGCGGTCCTCCGCGGCCGTCCCTGACGCGCCGACACAGGCATTCACGCGAGAACAGGCGGTCCCGGACGGGGCCGCCTGTTCTCGCGTCTGTGCCTGTTCTCGCGGAAGGGCGTGATCGGTCTTGGGTAGGGTGGGGGCGTGTCCGAGCCCGGTTCGGCGACCGATGGTCGCCTCGATGCCGCGGTCGAGCGCGCGACCGCGCTGACGCGGCGGACCCTCGGTCTCTTCCCGGTGCGGGTGTGGCGTCACTTCCTGCAACACAACGGCTTCCTGCTCGCCGCCGGGGTGAGCTACCAGGCGCTGTTCGCCATCTTCGCCGCGGTCTACCTCGCGTTCGCCATCACAGGGCTCTGGCTCGGCGGCAGCGAGGAGGCCGTGAACGGGCTCATCGACATCATCAACAACTACATCCCGAACCTCATCCTCGACGAGGGCGGCGTCTTCACGCCCGCACAGGTGCAGGAGATCGCGTCGAACACCACCGGGTTCCTCGGAATCACCGGCCTCATCGCGCTCGGCACGGTCATCTGGACGGCGATCGGCTGGGTGACCTTCTCCCGGCGAGCCGTGCGGGACATCTTCGGCCTCGAGCCCGACCGCCGCAGCTACCTCCTCCTCAAAGCGCGCGACCTCCTCGCCGCCCTCATCTTCGGTGTCTCGCTGATCCTCGGCTCCGCCCTCAGCTCGGCCAGCGCCGCCGTGCTGAGCTGGGTGCTCTCGCTCCTCGGCTGGGACGCGGGATCGGACGGCCTCAACCTCGGCATCCGGATCGGCACGGTGCTCGTGTCGTTCGTCCTGCTGACGGGGGCGCTGGCGGCGATGGTGCGCTTCCTCACCGGCACCTCGCTGCACTGGAGCACCATCTGGCCGGGCGCCCTCCTCGGCGGCGCGGCCATGACGGTGCTGCAGTTCGGGGTCGGGTTCCTCCTGAGCTACACGCCGTCCAATCCCCTGCTGGCGACCTTCGCGATCTTCGTCGGGCTGCTGCTGTGGTTCCGGGTGAACGGGGTGGTCATGCTCGTCGCCGCCTCCTGGATCGCCGTCGCTGCCCAGGACCGCGACCTCCCGCTCCTGCTGCCGACGGAGGCCGAGCGGCGGGTGGCGGAGCACGCCACCCTGCTCGCGGCGGCACGGATCCGATTGCGCGACGCCCGAGCCGCGCAAGACGAGGCCCCGTGGTATCGGAGCTGGGCGGCCGGGCACGCCGTCCGCGAGGCGGAGGACGAGGTCGCGCGACTGGAGGCCTCTGCTCCCCCGCCCGCACCCCCGACCTCCCCTCTCGCGCAGCGCCTGCTCTCCGAGCTCGATCACCGTCAGAACCGCGATGTCGGCGGTGCTCGTTAGGCTGGAGGAATGCCTCACCTGCGTATCGCCTCGGTCAATGTCAACGGGATCCGGGCGGCCGCCCGCAACGGGATGAGCACGTGGCTGGACGCCGCCGACATCGACATCCTCACCCTTCAGGAGGTGCGCGGGCAGGACGAGCACATCGAGGCCGCCCTCCCCGGCTGGACCTTCGTCCACGACGAGGCCACGGCCAAGGGGCGAGCGGGCGTCGCGATCGCCAGCCGCCTCCCCGCGCTCGCCTCCCGGGCGGACTTCGGCCCGGAGGACTTCGACTCCAAGGGGCGCTGGATCGAGGCCGACTTCCTGATCGGCGACCGTCCGCTCACCGTCGTCAGCGCCTACGTGCACTCCGGCGAGGCCGACACCCCGAAGCAGGACGAGAAGTGGAAGTTCCTCGACGCGTTCGAAGCGCGACTGGCGAGCCTGAACACCGACGGCGCCCTCGCCCTCGTCACCGGCGACCTCAACGTGGGGCACCGCGAGCTCGACATCAAGAACTGGCGCGGCAACCGCACCAAGGCCGGCTTCCTGCCGCGTGAGCGCGCCTACTTCGATCGCTTCCTCGGTGAGGCCGGGACCCCGGTCACCGGCGTCGACGGCTCGGTCGGCACCGGCCTGGGCTGGGTGGACGTCGGCCGCCGCTTCCACGGCGAGGTGGACGGGCCCTACACCTGGTGGTCCATGCGCGGGAAGGCCTTCGACAACGACTCGGGATGGCGCATCGACTACCACCTGGCCACGCCCGCTCTCGCCGAGCGCGTCCAGGCGTACCACGTGGCGCGTGCGGCCGCGTACGACCAGCGCTGGAGCGACCACGCGCCGGTCGTCGTCGACTACACCTACTGACCCGGGTCGGGCTGCTCGGAGGGCGACGGCTCCGACTCCCGATACCATCCGCGGTACTCCAAGACGGTGCCGAGCAGCGGGTTCACGGCACGCATATCGATCGTGCGCCGGCGGTGCTCCGCGTCCCAGCCGTCGACCAGGTCCACGCGCACGCCGAGCGGACCGGGCAGCGCGAACCGCCGACCGAACAGCCGCAGCGCGACTCGGACGGTGCGCATCCGCAGGAAGCCCTCCGCCGTCACGCTGCACTCCTCGATGAGCTCCACGCGGCCTCGGGCACCGAGCAGGTTCCGGACCAGTCCCGGTCGCACGCTCACCGTGAGCCGGTCGACAATCCGCGCGGTCCGTCCGGGGAAACGGAACTCGCGGATGGAGTCGAGCGTCGCGCGGCCGGTCTCTGTGCGCCCCGAGGCCGTGCGGAGCACGAACGGGACATCTCGTCCCGATGTCGGCACCAGCAGACCCGGCCCGACGATCGGACGCGCGAGACCGGCTGCGCGACCGAAGCGGCTCCCCGCGACGGCGAACACCCCCTCCGCGTGCCCCGCCGCGACGGGAGCGCGATACTGCGCGAGGATCTCCGGGTGCAGACGCTCGGCGTCCGCGCCCAACGCGTCGAGGAACACCTGTCCCCGCGTCGGAGGCGCACCGCTCGTCATGACGTCAGC
Organism: Microbacterium meiriae; assembly: GCF_040685015.1. Taxonomy (NCBI): domain Bacteria; kingdom Bacillati; phylum Actinomycetota; class Actinomycetes; order Micrococcales; family Microbacteriaceae; genus Microbacterium; species Microbacterium meiriae. The sequence goes on from NZ_JBFBHD010000001.1 coordinate 110,151, forward strand.
GTAAGGGATCGGCGGGCGCAGGGGTCCGCGGCGCGGACGCATAGGATTGACGGGTGAACAAGCCTCGTCTCTACTCCGGAATGCAGCCCTCCGCCGACTCCCTCCAGATCGGCAACTACATCGGCGCACTCCTGCAGTGGCGGGAGCTCCAGACCTCGTACGACGCGTTCTTCTCCGTCGTCGACCTGCACGCCCTCACGGTCGCCCAGAACCCGGCCGAGCTCCGCGAGAAGACCCGCCGTACCGCCGCGCAGTACATCGCGGCGGGCATCGAGCCGTCGCAGTCGACGCTGTACGTGCAGTCGCACGTGCGTGCGCACGCCGAGCTCGCCTGGATCCTCAGCACGATCACCGGCTTCGGTGAGGCCGGACGGATGACCCAGTTCAAGGACAAGTCGGCCCGCTACGGCGCCGATGCGACCAGCGTCGGCCTCTTCACCTACCCGGTGCTCATGGCCGCCGACATCCTGCTCTACCAGACGGACGTCGTGCCGGTCGGCGACGACCAGAAGCAGCACGTCGAGCTCACCCGCGACCTCGCGGAGCGCTTCAACTCGCGGTTCGGCGAGACCTTCACGGTGCCGGTCCCGGTCATCCAGAAGGAGACGGCGCGCATCTACGACCTGCAGAATCCGACGGCCAAGATGTCGAAGTCGGCCGAGAGCGATGCCGGCGTGCTGTGGATGCTGGACGACCCGGCGAAGTCGGCGAAGAAGATCATGCGCGCGGTGACCGACAACGAGGGCACCGTGCGGTTCGATCGCGAGGCCAAGCCGGGCGTCTCGAACCTCCTGACCATCTACGCCGCGCTGAGCGGACGCCAGATCCCCGCCATCGAGGACGAGTACGCGGGTCGCGGGTACGGCGACTTCAAGAAGGGCCTCGCCGAGGTCGTCGTGGAGGAGTTCGCTCCGGTGCGCGACCGTGCGCTCGAACTCCTCGACGATCCGGCCGAGCTCGACCGGATCCTCGCCGAGAACGCCGCCCGCGCCGATGCCGTCGCCGATCGGACGCTGTCCGACGTGTACGACCGCGTCGGACTGCTGCGCCGGGTCTGAGCCGCGCGCCACCCTAGGATGACATCGTGACCGATCCCCAGCTGCCCCCTCCGTCCGGCGCCGTTCCGCCCGCCCCTCCGGCGGCCTCGGTCCCGCAGGACTCGGTCTCCGGTGCGATCCCGCCGCCCGCGTACGCGTCCGTACCGCCGAGGGCTCCGGCACCCTACCCGCCGACCGGCGGATACGGCCAGCCGGCACCCCCGGCTGCGCCTCCGGGGGCGTATCAGGTGCCCGTGGGCGGCTATGCGGCACCGTCCGGCACGTACACGGCGCCCGACGCCGCGCCGAAGCCCTCGGGGTTCCTCGGCCTGCTCGCCCTCGGCCTCTCGATCCTCGCGGCCGTCGTCATGCCGATCATCGGCGGCGTCAGCGCGTTCGAGGTGGGCCGCCGCATCCCGCAGGGCATCAGCGGCTCCTCGGGAGATCTCGGGTTCCTGTCCCCCGCGCGTGATCAGGTGCTGTGGACGGAGCTGTCGTTCTGGGCCGGCACGGTGTTCGGCATCGCCGCGATCGTGCTCGGCATCATCGCGATCCGCCGAAAGCAGGGACGTGGAGCGGGCATCGCCGCGCTGATCGTCGCCGTCCTCGGCGCAGTCATCTTCTTCGTCGCCGTGTTCACGGCCTTCGCCGTCGGCGGCGCCGCGGGATACGCCACCTTCACCACCTGACCCCGCGGGGCGCCGGTCAGCGCGGTGCGTGATGCTTCTGCTGCGCGGCGAGCAGGCCTTCCCCGACGAGGAGCTCGACGGCGTCCGCGGCGTCACCCACGAGCAGGGGAAGGTTCGCACGCTCGTCCTTGCCGAACGGGGAGAGCACCCAGTCGGCAGGATCCTGGCGCCCCGCCGGTCGGCCGATGCCGACCCGCACCCGCGGGAAGTCCGGGCTCGTGAGGGCCCGCGCGATGTCACGCACGCCGTTGTGCCCGCCGTGCCCTCCTCCGGTCTTGAGCTTGACCGTGTCGAACGGGATGTCGAGCTCGTCGTGCACGACGACCACGTGGTCGAGAGGGACGGAGTAGAACCGGGCGAGCGCTGCGACAGGGGTTCCCGAGACGTTCATGAACGTGTTCGGCTTGGCGAGCACGAGCTTGTCGGCACCGGGCCGGAGCCAGGTCTCGACGACGCGCGCGCCCCCCTTGTGCTCCCGGAAGCTCTCTCCGCGGCGGGCCGCGAGCTCATCGACGACCATCTGGCCGATGTTGTGGCGGGTCGCCTCATAGCGGGGTCCCGGATTGCCGAGACCGACCACGAGCCAGGTGGCTGCCATTCCTCGTCCTCTCTCGCCGGAGCCGTCACCCCGGTCAGGATACGACGGAGGGGACGCGATCCGATCGCGTCCCCTCCGTGATGAAGCAGGCGGAGATCACTCCGCGGCGGCCTCCTCGGACGCCTCGGCGGCACCCTCGGCGGACTCGCCCTCGGTCTCCTCGTCCTCGACCGGAGCGGCCGGGACGGAGATCGCGACCACGAGGACCTCGGCGTCGGTGAGGAGCGTCGAGCCCTTCGGGAGGGTGACGTCGGCGGCGGTGATGTGCGCGCCCTCCTCGAGACCCTCGACCGAGACCTCGATGTTCTCGGGGATGTGGGTGGCCTCCGCCTCGACCTGGATGGTCGTGGCATCGAGGTTGACGATGGTGCCGGGGGCCGACTCACCGGTGACGACGACGGGGACGTCGATGGCGACCTTCTCGCCCTTCTTCACGACCAGGAGGTCGATGTGCTCGATGATCTGGTGCACCGGGTCCTTCTGCACGTCCTTGACGAGCGCGAGCTGCGAGGTGCCCTCGATGTCGAGGTCGAGCAGCGCGTTGGCGCGACGGATGATCAGGGAGACCTGGTGGCCGGGCAGCGCGACGTGCACGGGCTCGGTGCCGTGGCCGTAGATGACCGCGGGGATCTTGCCGGCGGCGCGCAGACGACGGGCGAAGCCCTTGCCGAAGCTGCTGCGCAGCTCGGCGTGGACCGTGGTGTCTTCAGACATGAGGTTCTCCTTCGGGGCACGCAGCGAAGGCGCCGCGCGGTGGTCTTGGAATTGTGGACTCGAACGCGGACGCGTGAGGAAAGCCACCGGGCTTGCTTCGCCGCGTCGATCACGGACGCCCGCGCACGCGCAGAAGCGTCCCTCGCCGAGGTACGCCTCCATGGTACCGGATGACCCGATAGGCTGAGGACACCGGTCCCCACTGCAGAAATTCGGAGTACCCCCATGCTCGACGGCGCCTTCCTCTCCCACGTCCTCCTCTGGCTGATCGGCGCCATGTCGGTGTGCGCGGCCGTCGCCACGGGTGCGGCTCTCTTCTCGCTCGGCCGCTCGGGCTACCGCAAGGACTGAGGCTCCCCCGGCGTTCCCGTCTCCGCGGCGAGCGCCTTCCGGATCGCCGCCACCTCCTGCACCAGCGGGAGCGCGGCATCGACCCGGACGCCGGGCTCGTCACCCGTCAGCGGTTCCCACGCGTCGAGCTGGGAATCGAGCAGCGAGGCCGGCATGAAGTGGTCGGGCCGTCCACCCAGTCGCCGGGCGAGCGTCTCCCGTGCCACGCCGAGCTCGACGAAGAAGGCGTCCGGCGCCTCCGCCCTGATGGCATCCCGGTAGCGCCGCCGCAGCGCGGAACAGGCGACGACGATGTGCGTCTCGGCGGCGAGCGTCCGTCCGACCACCCGCAGCCAGGGCATCCGGTCCTCGTCATCGAGGGCGATCCCCGCTGCCATCTTCTCGACGTTGGTCAGCGGATGCAGATCGTCACCGTCCATGAAGCGCGCCTCGAGGCTCTCCGCCAGCGCCGCACCGACCGTCGATTTCCCGGATCCGCTCGGCCCCATCACGACGATGCGCACGCTCATGCCTGCTGCATCCCGATTCAGTAGAACTCGACCGTGTCGACCACTGCGCGCAGCTCCCGACCGTCGAGCAGGCGGGTGGCGTTCTCGGCGAACCGCCGCGCGATGCGCTCCTCCTCCTTCGAGCTGAGCGCCGCGGTGTGCGGGCTGACGAGCACGCGCGGGTGCGCCCACAGCGGGGACTCGGCGGGCAGCGGCTCCTGCTCGAAGACATCCAGCCCGGCGAAGCCGACGCGGCCGTCGTCGAGGGCGGAGAGCAGCGCCGTCTCATCGACCACGCTCCCGCGCCCGACGTTGGTGAGGATGACCCCGGGCTTCACTGCCCGCAGAACCTCCTCGCCGATGAGATGTCTGGTCTGCTCCGTGCCCGGAAGCGTGACGACGATAGCGTCGACCTCCCCCACCGCGTCCACGAGGTCGTCCAGCGCGATGAGGCGATCGACGCCCTCGACCGGACGACCGGAGCGAGTGGTCCCCCACACCCGAGCGCCGAGAGCGTGGAAACGGCGGGCGCACTCCGCGCCGATGCCGCCGAGTCCCACCACGAGCACGGTCATCTCGTCGACCTGGCGCATCTCCCACCGCTCGGGCCAGATGCGCTGATCCTGATCGATCCGCAGGCGCGGAAGGTCCTTCGCCCCGGCGAGCACCGCGAAGAGGGCGAACTCGGCGAGCGTGCCGCCGTGGACGCCGGCGCTGGTGGTGAAGACGATGCGGTCGAGGTCGGCGCGGTCGAGTTCCGCGGCCTTGACCGTGCTGCCGCCGCCCGCCGCCGTGGTCATGACCCACCGCAGCCGCGGGTTCGCAGAGACCGTCCGAGCAAGTGCGTCGGGGTCGACGTCGGGGATGCCGAAGAGCACGTCAGCGGAGTCGACGAGGGCCTCGAACGCGCGCTGCTGCTCCGGCGTGCGGGTGAAGTCGGGGTCGCCCGACCAGTCGGCCGGACCGCGCATGGGAGGCACGAGCGATGCATCCTGGATGACCTCGAGCCGCGGCTCGAGCTCCTCGATGAGCCCGCACAGCTCCTCCGTCAACGGCACCGCGACGACGGCGCGGACCTTCTTCTCGGACTCCGTCACGACCGACTCCCTCCAGCTCCTGTGCTCCCTTCAGCGTAGAGGTCCGGAGCCTCCGGACCGCCCGACGTCGCGGACGATGACGGTGATGCGTCATCGGGTGCGCCTCCATCCGGCGCACAGCGATACGCTGAAGACAACCCTTCTTCACGATCGAGGAGCCTTCCGTGCCCGAAGCATCAGCGAACATCGGAGTCGTCGGACTCGCCGTCATGGGGTCGAACCTCGCCCGCAACCTCGCGAGCCGCGAGGGCAACACCGTGGCGATCTTCAACCGCAGCTACGAGAAGACCCAGACCCTCCTCGACGAGCATCCCGAGGCGGGCTTCATCCCCGCGAAGACGTACCAGGAGTTCGCCGACTCGCTGCAGAAGCCGCGCACCGCGATCATCATGGTCAAGGCCGGAGCGCCGACCGACGCCGTGATCGACTCCCTCGTGGAGGTCTTCGAGCCGGGCGACATCATCGTCGACGGCGGCAACGCCTACTTCCCCGACACCATCCGCCGCGAGAAGGCGGTCCGCGAGACCGGCATCAACTTCGTCGGCGCGGGTATCTCCGGCGGCGAGGAGGGCGCCCTCACCGGCCCCTCGATCATGCCGGGCGGCTCGGACGAGTCCTGGATCACGCTCGGGCCGATCCTGAAGTCCATCGCCGCAGTCGCCGAGGGCGAGCCCTGCGTGACGCACGTCGGCCACGACGGCGCCGGCCACTTCGTCAAGATGGTGCACAACGGCATCGAGTACGCGGACATGCAGCTCATCGCCGAGGCCTACGACCTCATCCGTCGCGGCACCGGCAAGACTCCCGCAGAGATCGCCGAGATCTTCGCCGAGTGGAACCGCGGAGAGCTGGAGTCGTACCTCATCGAGATCACGGCCGAGGTGCTGCGCCAGGTCGACGCGGCGACCGGTAAGCCGCTGGTCGACGTCATCCTGGACCAGGCCGGCGCGAAGGGCACCGGCGCCTGGACGGTGCAGACCGCACTCTCGCTCGGCGTCCCGGTCTCCGGCATCGCCGAGGCGACGTTCGCCCGCTCGCTCTCCTCGCACCCCGAGCAGCGCGCGGTCGCCGCGGCGCTTCCCGGTCCGGACGAGGAGTTCACGGTCCCGGCCGATGAGGTCGACGCTTTCGTCGAGGACGTCCGCCTGGCGCTCTACGCCTCCAAGATCGTCGCCTACTCGCAGGGCTTCGACGAGATCCGTGCCGGCGCCGCCGAGTACGGCTGGAACATCGACCTCGGTGCGATCTCGAAGATCTGGCGCGGCGGCTGCATCATCCGTGCGCAGTTCCTGAACCGGATCGCAGACGCCTACGCGGAGACCCCCGACCTGCCCGTGCTGATGACGGCTCCGTACTTCGCCGAGGCGCTCACCCGCGGCCAGGCGGCATGGCGTCGTGTGGTGGTCACGGCGGCGCAGTCCGGCATCCCGGCTCCGGCGTTCTCGTCGTCGCTGTCGTACTACGACGGCATCCGCGCCGACCGCCTCCCGGCTGCTCTCGTGCAGGGTCAGCGCGACTTCTTCGGCGCGCACACCTACAAGCGCATCGACAAGGAGGGCACCTTCCACACGCTGTGGTCGGGCGACCGCTCCGAGATCGAGGCCGAAGACACGCACTGACCTCGGGTCTGCGAAGGGCCGGGCACCGTACGGTGCTCGGCCCTTCGTGCGTCACACGAGGATGTTGTGGTTGCGGCGGAACAGGTTCTGCGGGTCCCACTGCGCCTTCACCGCCCGCAGACGCGCGTAGCCGTCGCCGTCGTACATCCCGGACACCGCGTCCGGTCGCTCCCGGTCGACGAAGTTGCTGTACTCGGCGAGGCGGCCCCCGACGATCCGCTGCGCGTCGGCGGCGGCCTTCGCCCGCCCCTCCTCGTCGAGCATCCCCGGGACATCGAAGGCGCCGGCCATGACGAACCAGGTCGCGGTGCGCGCCGGGAAGGCCGTCTCCTCCTGCGGAACGTCGCCGAACGCCCCGCCGAGGGACCGGAGGAAGACGACCGAGGCGGGGTACTCCCGCCGATAGGCCACCAGCCGATCGATCGTCCCGTCGTCGAGGTCGGCGACGAGACCGTTCCCGCCGAGGAACCCGGGAGGGGCGGGAGCCTCGCCGCCCTCGGGCTGCGGCATCTCCATCAGGATCTCCCGATAGGCGGGTTCGGTGATCTCCGTCGTGACACCGTCGAGGGCGGTGATCGGCGCGAGCTCCACGCGCAGCGCCTCCGGGTCGGGCCCGGCCCACACGGCGGTCAGCCGGGCACCGGCCGGAGCGCTCGGGTCCATGGGCGGCACGTCCATGTACGTGACGGTCAGCTCGCGCGGGGCGTCGCGGAGGAGTTCGCGCGCGGCCCGGAGCACGGCCGTCGCGTCGCCCTCGACGACGGACTCGGCCAGCGCGATCCCCGGCAGGCGATGCGCTTCGAAGTCGAAACGGGTGACGATGCCGAAGTTGCCGCCACCGCCGCGCAGCGCCCAGAACAGGTCGGGATGCTGCGTGGCCGAGACCTCCACCACGTCTCCGCTCGCGGTGACGACCTGGGCGCCGACGAGCTGATCGACGGCGAGACCCCAGGCGCGCACCATCCAGCCGATGCCGCCGCCGAGGGTGAGACCGCCGACGCCGACGCTGGCCGTGTCGCCGGAGCTCAGGGCGAGGCCGTGGCCGGCGAGAGTCTTCGCGACGTCGCCCCACACGGCACCGCCGCCGATGCGCACGGCGGTGCCGTCGACCTCGATCGAGGAGAGCGCCCCGAGTTCGAGGCGCAGACCGGGAGCGGGGGCGTGGGACCAGGGCCCGTGGCCGCCGGAGACGACGGTCAGGGGGACCGCCTCCTGCGCGGCGGCGCGGACGAGCGCGGCAACCTCGGAGACGGTGGAGGGACGGTGGACGGTGGGCTGTGCGGATTCGACGTGGTCGACCATGAGCACACGGTAGACCCGGGGTCGGACATCGCGGAAGAGGGGCGGCTCGCCGTCCGCCCCTCCCCCGCGCCGCCGACTACCGGGTGATGTCCCTCACCGTCCCCTGCGTCAGACGCAGCCGTTTCGTCGCCCGCCGCGCCACCGCGGAGTCGTGCGTGACCACGACCATGGTGATGCCCTCCGCGCACAGCCGTTCGAGGAGGTCGAGGATCTCGTCGCGCATGCTCTCGTCGAGGTTGCCCGTCGGCTCGTCCGCGAGCAGCACTCGGGGGCGTTTGACGATCGCCCGCGCGATCGCGACACGCTGCTGCTGCCCGCCGGACAACTCTGCGGGACGATGGTCTCCGCGGTCCGCCAGGCCGACGTGGGCGAGAGCGGCGGCGACCCGCGTGCGTCGTTCCGCCCGGTCGATGCCGAGCGGCTCCAGGGCCATGTCGACGTTCTCCACCGCCGTCAGCGTCGGGATCAGGTTGAACCCCTGGAAGACGAATCCGATCTCCTGCGCGCGGATCCGTCCCAGCTCCGACGGCGACGCCGACGACAGTTCACGGCCGTCCAGCTGCAACGTCCCAGCAGTCGGGGTGTCGAGCGCCCCCAGCAGCTGCAGCAGCGTCGACTTGCCTCCTCCGGTCGGCCCCTGGATCGTGACGAAGGCGCCGGGCATGATCTCCAGGTCGACGCCGGTGAGCGCGGTCACCGTCCGTCCCCGCCGCGTATAGGTGCGCGTGACACCCGTCGCCCGGTACAGCGGGGTCGCCGCCGACGAGGCCGGAACGCGGGCCTCGGAATCCGTCATCGTGGTCATCTCGGTCTCCTTCTCTCCTGTGTGGTTCGCGACGCCGCTCATGCGACGGACCGCAGGGCCTCTGCCGGGCTCAGCCGCGCCGCCCGCCAGCCTCCGAAGGCGCCGGCGACGAGCCCGCCCAGCACCGCGAGGCCCACGGCGGCGACGAGCACCCAGGGGGTCAGCGGTGCCTGCAGCACGATGTCGGTGGCGGTCTCCGCGCCCGGGGCCATGCCACCGGGGCCACCGAAGCCGCCTCCTCCCTCCGGGCCTCCGCCGACGGCCGCGGAGCCGGCGGCTACGCTCGGCTGCGCGACAGTGATGATCAGGATCCCGGCGAGGCCGAGCACGAGACCTGCCGCTCCTCCGAGGAGTCCCTGCACCATCGACTCCCCGGCGACCTGACGCACGACGCGGCCGTTCGACCACCCCATCGCCTTCAGGGTGCCGAACTCGCGGGTGCGACGGCCGACGCCGGAGAGGGTGAGGAGCACCGAGAGCAGCACGGCGACGGCGAGGACGATGATCGACAGCCAGGTGCCGAGGTTCGTGACGAGCGCCGTCGCGTTCGAGAGCGAGCCGGACACGGTCGCAGCGAGCTCGGACTGGGAGGAGACGGTGGCGTCGGGAAGCTCCTCCGCCAAGGCCGTCTGCACCTCGTCGAGGGACGCCGCCGAATCCGCCTGCACGTACACCGTGGAGATCACGTCCTCCACGCCGGCCAGCTCCTGCGCGGTGTCGAGCGGGAGGTAGACGTCCGCCGCGGTGTCTGCGGCATCCGACGCCGAGGTGAGGAGGCCGACGACCTCGACGTCGGAGCCCGCGACGTCCAGGGTGTCGCCGACGGCGATGTCTTCGCTCGCGGCGTACGTGCTGTCCACCAGCGCGACGAGGGCTCCGCTGTCGTCGGCGTCCAGCCCACGCCCCTCGCCGATCTCGGCGGAGGCCAGCGGGCCGACCTCCGTCGCGGACGGGTCGATGCCGAGGACGGTGAACGAGTCGATGCCGAACGCACCGCCACCGCCACCGCCACCGCCACCCTGCGGAGGAGCCTGGCCCTCCGCAGGCGCCTCGCCGCCCTCCGCGCCGTCCTGCCCGCCGAAGCCGCCGCTCGGCAGCTCACCGGAGAAGGTCGAGTTCGTCAGGCTCAGCGCACCGGTCGCGGCGGCGACGCCGTCGGTACCGGCCACCGTGTCCAGCACCGCGGCATCGAGCGTCGTCCGGCCGAAGTCCGTGCGCAGGGTCGACTGCTCCAGGGTCGTGGTCCCGCCGTCGCTCTCCCCCGCGTCCTCGTCGAACTCGAACCGCGGTCCCGTCCCGTCGCCCGGTTCCGCGGCGGCGCCGGTGACGGTGAGATCCGTCCCCACTCCGTAGACCGCTGCCAGCGACTGGGTCTGGGCGTCGCGCACACCGGTCGTCAGGGCGTTCACCACGATCACCAGTCCGATCGCGATCGCGAGCCCGATGGCCACGATCGCCGTCTGCTTCTTGCGGCCCGCGAGTTCGCGCCGCAGATATCGTCCGTACATGTCTCTCCTCCCGCCGCGACGATCGCGGCGCGGAACCGACGCTAGGGACGACCGTTATGCGGATCCGAGGGACGGATGATGAGGGTTCTATGAGGCGGACATCTCCCAGAGAACCCATAGCCCGTTCCATAGAAATCACATAGGAAGTTCCGCAGAATAGAGGCATGACCAGCGACCTGCCCGAACTGCGCCGCCCCGACGGCTCCCCTCTGCGCATCCTCGCCGTGGACGACGAGCAGATGCTCACCGATCTGCTCGCCATGGCCCTGCGCATGGAGGGCTGGGAGGTGCGCACCGCGTCCTCCGGCCTCGAGGCGCTCCAGGTCGCGAAGGAGTTCGAGCCGGACGCCCTCGTGCTCGACATCATGATGCCCGACCTCGACGGGATGGCCGTGCTCAAGCGGCTCCGCGAAGCGGGCAACCTCGTCCCCGTCCTCTTCCTGACGGCGAAGGACGCCGTGGGCGACCGCGTCGCCGGGCTCACTGCCGGGGGCGACGACTACGTGACCAAGCCGTTCAGCCTGGAGGAGGTGATCGCCCGGCTCCGCGCGATCATCCGGCGCACCGGACACGCCAGCGCCGACGACGGGCAGTCGATCCTCCGGGTCGCCGATCTCACGCTCAACGAGGACAGCCACGAGGTCGTCCGGGACGGCGTGGAGATCGAGCTGACCGCGACCGAGTTCGAGCTGCTGCGGTACCTCATGCGCAACGAGCGCCGGGTGCTGTCCAAGGCGCAGATCCTGGACCGCGTCTGGAGCTACGACTTCGGCGGCAAGTCCTCGGTCGTGGAGCTCTACATCTCCTACCTCCGGAAGAAGATCGACGCCGGCCGCACGCCCCTCCTGCACACCGTGCGCGGCGTCGGCTACATGATCAAGGCCCCGCAGTGAGCGGAGCGACGGTGGCGCGACGGCCCATGAGCCTGCAGACGCGGCTGATGACCGCGGTGATCGGGTTCGTGTCGCTGATCCTCGTCATCGTCGCCGTCATCACCAGCGCCACCCTCGGCAGCACGCTGGAGGACCAGCTCGACAACAAGGTGAAGAGCTACGCCGCGACGATCAGGGATCGGATCGTGGAGGGGATCGCGCCGTCCGAGGCCACCGTCGACAACATCCTGTATCGCCTGGACCCCATGCCCGGGCTGCTGCTGTCGCTCGGCAGCCCCATCGCGGGACCGAGCGGCGTCGCCTTCGAGGACAGCCGCGGGGCGCTGAACAGCGCGCCGCAGCCGCTCACCCCCGATCAGCTGCAGCAGCTCTACGGCACGGTCGCGCTCGGCACCCCTGCCACGGTCTCCTTCGACGGCCTCGGCTCGTATCGGGTCGTCGCGACCACCGCGAGCAACGGCGTCGTCGTCGTCACGGGCCTCCCCCGCGACGATGTCCAGAATCAGCTCACGCAGCTCCTCACCGTGATCCTGCTCGCCACGGCGGGCGGCCTGATCCTCCTCGCCCTCACCACGGCGGTCACGATCCGCGTGGGGCTGCGGCCGCTGCGCGCGGTCGCGGCGACCGCGACGAGGGTCGCCAATCAGCAGCTCGACCGTGGCGAGGTCAGCATCACCGAGCGCGTGCCGGCGAGCGAGGCCGATCCGCGGACGGAGACCGGGCTCGTCGGCGCCGCGCTCAACAAGCTGCTCGACCACGTGGACACGTCCCTCTCGGCGCGACAGAAGAACGAGGAGCAGATGCGCCGGTTCGTCGCCGACGCGAGCCATGAGCTGCGTACGCCTCTGGCCTCGATCCGCGGCTACTCGGAGCTCTCGCTGCGGGCACTGCGTCAGGCGCCGGAGGCGACGAAGGAAGACGCGGTCATCGAGGGCACGACCTCCTCCTTGGAGCGCATCCAGGCGCAGTCGCTGCGGATGACGCGACTCGTGGAGGACCTCCTGCTCCTCGCCCGCCTCGACGAGGGCCGTGAGCTCGTGTACGGCACGGTCGACCTCGCCCAGCTCGCCCTCGAGGGCCTCTCGGATGCGCGGCCGACGGCGGCCGACCATCACTGGAACATCGAGGTGCCGGACGAGCCGGTGACCGTCGTCGGTGATGCAGGGCGCCTGCATCAGGTCGTCGCGAACCTGCTCGCCAACGCCCGGACGCACACCCCCGCGGGGACCACGGTGACGTTGAGCGTGGCTCGGGAGGGCGACGAGGCCGTGCTGCGCGTGCACGACGACGGCCCGGGGATCGATCCCGCCCTCCGCGACGAGCTCTTCGCCCGGTTCGCCCGCGGGGACAGCTCCCGCGCCCGGCAGACCGGCGGCACCGGACTCGGTCTCGCGATCGTCAAGGCCATCGTGGAGGGTCATCACGGCCGCATCTCGGTCGACAGCCAGCCCGGCGACACGACCTTCACCGTCCGTATCCCGATGACTCCCCCCGGCGAGACCCCGCCCGACTGACCCGGGGTTCCGACTTCTGTCGCCCCCACCTGCACGACCCGACCCCGTCCGCACGACCGATCCGTCCATCCCCTCGTGCAGGCGCCCCCCGGTCGTGCAGGTGTTGTCCGCGGTCGAGACGAGCCGTGCACACCTGCACGACCCGACCCCGTCCGCACGACCGATCCGTCCATCCCCTCGTGCAGGCGCCCCCCGGTCGTGCAGGCGTCGTCCGCGGTCGAGACGAGCCGTGCTCGCCCGCACGAACCGACCCCGTCGGCACGACCGATCCGTCCATCCCGTCGTGCACCCGTCCCCCGGTCGTGCACCCGTCCCCGGTCGTGCAGGCGTCCCCCGGTCGCGCACCGGTCCGCCGACGGGTCGTGACGGAGTTCTGTCGTGGCCGGGCCGCCTGCACGATCCGGGGCGGGATGCACGACGAGACCGGGGATTCCGTCGTGCGGGTGTCACGGGGTCGTGCAGGCGTCGCAAATCCCCGGCAAAAGGGAAGGGAAGACGATCCGGGTCAGTAGCCGGCGAAGGCGTCCGTGGTGAGGGAACGGGCCTTCTGCAGCGCGGGCGCGAGGTCGGCGATGAGCCGCGGCGGGCCGGAGATGAACGCGTGCCGCGCCGAGAGGTCGTCCACCGCGCTCTCCAGGGTCTCCGCGTCCAGGCGTGCCCCCTGCCCCCACGTCCAGTGCGGAGGAATGTCGGCCGGCTCGTCGCGGGTGAACACGACCGTGCGCACACCTGTCGCGGCCAGCTCGTCCCGGAAGGCGAGCTCCTCCGCCGAGGACGCCACATAGACGAGAACGATGTCACGCCGCTGCCCTGTCGCCTGGAGCTGCCGAAGCTGCGAGACGAACGGTGTCACACCGATGCCGGCCGCCACCATGAGCACCGGTTGCTCACCGCGCGGGAGGATGAAATCGCCCCAGGTGCCCGTCACCGCGAAGGTCGCGCCGGGCTCGGCCGCCGCGAGAGCGCGCTTGTAGCTCGACGGATGCTGCTGGTCGCCGTTCTTGTAGGCGATGCGGAGTGTCGGGAGGTCGGCGGGGGCGGACACGATGCTGAACTCGCGGCGCGTCCCCCGCGCGTCAGGGCGCCGATGCGGGACATCGAGCTCGAGGTACTGCCCGGGCAGGAACCGCACGCGGCCCTTCGCCCGGAACGTGAGCTCCTGCGCGGTCGGCGTCACGAAGTCGCGGCGCTCGAGGATGAGGCGCACCGAACCGCGGAGGGCGAACGCGAAGGCCACGAGGTTGCCGATGAGCAGGGCGCGCTCCTGCCCGAGCGTGAAGAGGCCCCCCACCGAGATCGGCCACCCCGCGAGGAGCCCGACCACGACGGCGACGACGAGCTGCTGACGACGCCGCGGCGGCAGCGTCAACGGCTCCGACAGCATGAACGCGCCGAGGAAGAGGAACGGCGACTGGAGCACTGCGAACGACAGTGCCGTCGTGAGATCGAAGGAGACGTCGAACTGCCCGGCCTGCACCGCCTGCCGCACGATCGACGTGGCCACGGCGACGACGAGGAACAGGAGGACGACGCCGACCTTCTCCGTGCGCCACAGCACGGCCAGCCCGAGGAGGACGACAGGGATCACGAGAACCGGTGTGCCGACCCACCACGACGACGAGGTGCCGAGCCAGCTGAACGCGCCGAACGCTCCGAGGATCGACACCACCGCGGCGCCGAACGCGGCCGGATTGAAGATGTGCCGTCCCCGCCAGGCGATGAGGTACTTGGACGCGCTCGCCACCGCGCCGGCGATCGCGAGGCCGAGCAGGGCCGGCGGCTCGATACCAGGACGCAGCACGAACAAGAGGATGAGGGCGGTGACGAGGGACGACTCGACGCGCCACGGAAGGCGAAGCAGGCGCTGGGCGACCGCGTCCACGGCGGCGATCGCCACCGCCAGCACCGCGAAGGAGGCCAGCAGCTCGACCGGGGTCGGAGAGACGATCACCCCGAGCAGGGAGAGCACGAGGGCGATGAGCGCGAGTGCCGTCAGCGCGAACAGCACGAGGCGGTACATCGACAGCGCGCCGAGGACGGCGAGGACGCGCTGGCGGGCGGCGGCGAAGGCAGTGGTCATGGTGTCCTGTCTCCCACGGTTCCGGCGGCTCGCGCACGAGCTGCGGTGAAGAGCTCGGCCTGGCAGCCCGGCGAGCGCTGCACACGGCCGTCGGTGGTCATGCGCACCCATTCGACGCCCCAGCGGGTGGCCAGCTCCGGGCCGCCGTCGAAGAACAGCGCGGTGGCCACGGCATCTGCCCTCATCGCCTCCGGGGCCAGTGCCCACGTCGCCGCCCAGGTGCGGACGGGCTGTCCTGTCCGCGCATCGAGCACGTGGTGGAGGCCCTCGCCCCAGGCCCTTCGGTTGACGGCCGATGCGCACAACGCTCCGTCAGCGACCTCGACGACGCCGATCGCCTTCCGCGCATCGAACGGGTGCTCGAGCGCGATGCGCACGCCGGCACCCCGCACGCGGATGTCCCCACCGGCATCCACGACAACATCACCGGGGATGTCGGCCAGCACCGCCATCACGCGGTCGACGAGACGTCCCTTGCCGAGGGCGCCCACGTCGAGGAGGGCGGGATCGTGCGCCTCGACCGTGTCCGCCGACCAGGTCAGCAGGGATGTCCAGGACGCGGGAGCGGGGCGGGGCTCCCCGGCCCGCAGCGAATACGCGGCGTCATAGCCCAGGGCCTCCAGGCTGTCGGCGACCAGGGGGTTCACGGCACCGGCCGTGGCGGCATCGAGATCGCGATAGGCGTCGAGCATCGGCCCCGCGTCCGGCGAGGACAGCGAGCCGCCCGACCGTCCGAGCCGGGCCACATCGGAGTCGTCGCGGAACCGGGACCAGGCGCGATCGAACCGCTCGATCTCCACTGTCACGGCCGCGCGGACGTCATCCGTGAGCGGGGCGCCGGTCTCGATCTCCCACCCGGTGCCGATCGCCTCGAATCGCCACTCCCCCATGAGGACGCCTCGCGCCTAGGCGGCGGCCTGCTCCTTGATGGAGGCCACGGCGTCGTTGAAGCCGCCGCTCGTGAGCGACGACCCGGCGACGCGGCTGACGTTCAGCTCGTCGATCGGCTTCCCCACGACCTCGTCGGCGATCCCGTCGATGAACTCGCCCTGGTACCGCTCGGTCTCCGGGGCCTTCGGGTCGCCCGACACCTCGACCTCCGTCACGACGCCGTCGGCGAGCGTGAGCGTGACGGTGATCTCCTCCACCGTCTCCGGGGTCTGGTACGAGCCGTCGGCGGTGTACGTGCCGTCGGTGTAGGTGCCGGAGGCGTCACCCCCGCTCGACGAGGACGAGGAGCTCGACCCCGCGGTCTCGTCGGTGCCGGTCGAGGTGTCTGCGGCGTCGCCGGTCGACGAGCATCCGGCGAGGACGAACAGCCCCGCGATCCCGAGAAGGGCGGAGCCCGTGCGGACAGAGGTCGGAACGGTCGTGCGGATCATGGGGTCCTCCGTGGTCGTCGTCGGTCGACTCTTCCGTCGATGACTCGACCGTAAGCACCGGGGCTATGCACGGGCTGTGCCGTCCCGATGCGTTACGCGTCCCCGCCGAACATGCTTGTGACGGAGCCGTCCTCGAAGACCTCGTGGATCGCGCGGGCCAGCAGCGGCGCGATCGGCAGCACGGTCAGCGTCTCCCAGCGGCGCGATTCCGAGAGCGGGATGGTGTCCGTGACGACGACCTCGTCGATGGCCGCGTCCTGCAGCCGCTCGGACGCCGGGTCGCTGAAGATCGCGTGGGTCGCGGCGACGATCACGCGGTGCGCGCCGTTCGCCTTGAGCGCCTGCGCCGCCTTGACGATCGTGCCGCCGGTGTCGATCATGTCGTCGACGAGGAGGCAGGTGCGCCCCTCGACGGTGCCGACGATCTCGTGCACCGAGACCTGGTTGGCGACCTTCGGGTCGCGGCGCTTGTGGATGATCGCGAGCGGCGCCCCGAGGCTGTCCGACCAGGTGTCGGCCACGCGGACGCGTCCCATGTCCGGGGACACCACCGTGAGGATCTCGCGGTCCTCCGGGGTGAGTGTGCGCTCGAAGTGGTCGAGGAGCACCGGCTTGGCGAAGAGGTGGTCGACGGGGCCGTCGAAGAAGCCCTGGATCTGGGCGGCGTGCAGGTCGACGCTCATGACGCGGTCGGCGCCGGCCGTCTTGAGCAGATCGGCGACGAGGCGGGCGCTGATGGGCTCGCGGCCGCGGCCCTTCTTGTCCTGACGCGAATACGGATAGTAGGGGGCGACGACGGTGATCCGCTTGGCCGAGGCGCGCTTGGCGGCGTCGATCATGATGAGCGTCTCCATGAGCCACTCGTTGACCGGCTCGCCGAACGTCTGCACGAGGAAGAGGTCGCAGCCGCGGATCGAGACCTCGAAGCGGGCGTAGATCTCGCCGGAGGCGAAGGTGCGGTGCTCGACCGGAGCGATCTCGGTGCCGAGCGAGGCGGCGACGGCCGCGGTCAGCTCGGGATGCGATCGACCACCCGCGATGACCAGACGCTTCTTCGTCTTGGCGACGAGGCCGGGGGCCACGCCGTTGTCGCGATCCAGGTCGACCGTCTTCTTCTTCCGGGCCATGCTCCGCCTATTCCGCCGAATTCTCCCGGGCCGCGGCATCCGCCGCGCCCGTCCCTGCTCTGTTCTTCTCGACCCACCCCTCGATGTTGCGCTGGGGGGCCACGCTCATGGCCAGAGCACCGGCCGGGACGTCCTTGCGGACGACGGCGCCGGCGCCGGTCTTCGCACCAGGACCAAGCCTAACGGGCGCGACCAGCACCGTGTGCGAGCCCGTGTGCACCTCGTCGCCGATCTCCGTGCGGTGCTTGTTGACGTCGTCGTAGTTGGCGGTGATGGTGCTCGCCCCGAGGTTCACCCCGCGGCCGATGGTCGCATCACCGACGTACGACAGGTGCGGGACCTTGCTGCCCTCGCCGATCTCGGCGTTCTTCGTCTCGACGTAGGCGCCGATCTTGCCCTTCGGGCCGAGCACGGTACCGGCGCGGAGGTACGAGAACGGGCCGACGGTCGCCTCGGCACCGATCACGGCCAGGGTCGCGTCGGTGCGGCGGACGACCGCGTCCTCCCCCACCTCGCAGTCGACGAGCGTGGTGTCCGGGCCGATCGTCGCTCCCGCGGCGATCGTCGTCGCGCGCAGGATCTGCGTGTTCGGGAGCACGGTGACGTCCGGGGCGAGCGTGGCGTCGTCGTCGATCCAGGTCGTGGCCGGGTCGACGATCGTGACGCCCTCGAGCTGCCAGCGGCGCACGATGCGGGCGTTCAGGCGCCGGCCGACCTCGGCGAGCTGGGCGCGGTCGTTGACCCCGAACGTGACCTCGACGTCCGAGACGATCGAGGCGGCGACCCGGTCGCCGTCCCGGCGCACGAGGCCGGGCACATCCGTGAGGTACATCTCGCCCTGCGCGTTGTCGACACCGAGGCGGGGCAGGTAGCTGCGCAGCGTGGCGGCACGGAAGACGTACATTCCTGCGTTGATCTCGCTGACGGCGGCCTCCTCCTCCGTCGCGTCCTTCTGCTCGACGATGCGGTCGACCGTGCCGTCGGCGTCTCGGATGACCCGCCCGTAGCCGGTGGGGTCGTCGACGAGGGCGGTCATGAGGGTCGCGGGCGCTCCGGAGGCGCGGTGCTCGTCGAGGAACGTCGACAGCGTCTCGGCATCGGCCAGCGGGCAGTCGCCGGAGAGCACGAGCACGTCGCCGTCGAAGTCGGCGGGAAGGGCATCCACCGCCACCTGGACCGCGCGCCCCGTGCCGGGAACCTCGTCCTGATCGACGAAGACCGCATCCGGGTAGTCCTCATGCAGCGCGGAGACGACCTGATCGCGCTCGTGCCGCACGACCACCTCGATGTGCGCCGGGTGCAGGCGGGTCGCGGTCGTCAGCACGTGTCCGACGAGCGGACGCCCGCCGATCCGGTGCAGCACCTTCGGCAGGCGCGACTTCATGCGCGTGCCTTGGCCTGCGGCGAGGACGACGACGGCGAGGTTGTTCTCAGTCATGCTCCGCCGCCAGGACTCGAACCTAGACCTCACAGCTCCAAAGGCTGTCGTGCTGCCATTACACCACGGCGGACCGCGGCACCCCCGGGGCACCGCCCGATAAGTCTGCCACGTCCCGGTGTCCGTTCCTGTGTGTGCGACCCGCGTCGCACCGGCCCGTCATCCGCCCGAAACACCGCTCTGCGATGCTGGGGCGATGACCATCGTGATCGAGCGCGTCACCGTCGCCACCCCCGAGATCGCGGCCTTCATCGCCGCTCACCATGCGGAGATGGACGGCACCGCTCCGCCGGAGAGCCAGCATGCACTCCCGCTCGACCGGCTCCTCACTCCGCGCGTCCGGTTTTTCACGGGGATCGTCGACGGACGGATCGCCGCGACCGGTGCGCTGGCCGTGGTGGCCGACGGACACGAGGAGCTGAAGTCGATGCGCACCGACCCGGCGTTCCGCGGGCGCGGGTTCGGGCGCACGATGCTCGGCCACCTCCTCGACGACGCGGCCGCGCGAGGCATCGGTCGCCTCTCGCTGGAGACCGGCAAGGACCCCTTCTTCGCTCCGGCCCTGGCCATGTACACCGCCGCCGGATTCCGGGAGGGTCCGCCGTTCGGCTCGTACCTCCCCGACCCGCACAGCGCGTTCCTCACGATGCTGCTCCCCGCGTCATCCGCGGCCACGACTCCGCCGCACGCGATAATGAACGGATGAGCGAGGCGGATGAGGTCGATCGGATCGTCGGTGCGTGGAACACACAGCGCCCCGACCTCGACTTCTCCCCGCTCGAGGTGCTGTCCCGCATGGATCGCCTCTCGCGGCACCTCGACCGTGCACGCCGCGAGGTGTTCCGTCGGAGCGACCTGGAGCCGTGGGAGTGGGATGTGCTGTCCGCGCTGCGCCGGGCGGGTTCCCCGTTCCAGCTCTCGCCCAAGCAGCTGCTGCAGCAGACTCTCGTGTCGAGCGGCACCATGACCAACCGCATCGACCGTCTCGTCGGCCGTCGCTTCGTGCGCCGCGAGGCCGACCCGGCGGATGGCCGCAGCGTGCTCGTGACCCTGACTGACGACGGCCGGGTCCGCGTGGACGCCGCGATCACCCGGCTCGTGGACGCCGAGGCCGACCTGCTGCGCGCCCTCTCCCGCGCCGACCGTGACCGGCTGGCCGCCCTGCTGCGGAAACTGAGCCTCAGCTTCGACACCTGACCCGATCCTGGAGTGGTTCGGTTCGGTTCGGTCCGGTTCGGCCGACCCGTCCGGTCTGTTCCGCCTGCACGATCCGTGCACGGCTGCCCGGGAGAAGTGGTCACCTGGTCGTGCATCCGGACCCAGGTCGTGCAGGCGTCGCAGGACCGATCCGACACGGGTCGTGCATCCGGACCCGGATCGTGCAGACGTCGCAGGACACGACCCGGCACGGATCGTGCGAACGGGTAGGTCAGGGACCGAGGAGGAGGCGCCGGTTCTTGGCCGGGACGGTGTCCGGGAGCGTGGCGACGACCTCGGCGATCGACACTGCCTTCAGCGAAGCCCGCCAGGCGTCGTGGGCGCGGCGCATCACGACGGCGAGTCCGCACGGCGCGGTGCAGTCCTCCGGGCGGGCGGCGCCCCTCCCCTGCTGACGGAGTTCGCGGCAGATGTAGGGGTCGGCGGCGCCGTCCACCGCGGAGACGAGATCGAGGATGCTGATGATCTCGGGCTCCCTGGCCAGACGGAAACCACCGCGGGGTCCCGTGCTGCCTGTGAGGATTCCGGCGCGGACGAGCTTGGCGAGCTGCTTCGACAGATACGGCCCCGGCACCCCGAAATGCTCGGCGAGCTGCGCTCCGGACACCGTCGACCCCGCGGGGAGCTGAGCGATCACCGCGACGGTGTGCAGCACCCATTCGGAGGTCTCGGGAAGTTTCACTTGCCCATCGTATCCAGGCCGCCCTATTGTGGACACACAATATCCATGATTGAAGGAGTGGGCATGCGCATCGCGGTCGCAGGAGGAACGGGACGGATCGGGCGACTGGTCGTCGAAGAGGCCCGGCGTCGGAGGCACGATCCGCTGTCACTCAGCCGCAGCGAGGGCGTCGATCTGACCACGGGCGAAGGCCTCGCCGCTTTGCTACGCGGGGTGGATGCGGTCGTCGATGCGACGAATCCCCCGGTATCCGACGTCGCCGAGGCCGAGCGGGTGTTCACCACGCTCAGCCGCACGCTGCTCACCGCCGAGGACGAAGCCGGGGTCGGCCACCACGTGGCCCTCTCGATCGCGGCGCTCGATCGCGTGCGCGGCAATCCGCATTATGCGGGTAAGCGCGCCCAGGAGCGTGAGGTCACGCGCGGCGCGGTGCCGTTCACCATCGTCCGGGCGACGCAGTTCCACGACTTCCCCGCGATGATCGCCGAGTGGAGCATCGAGGACGGCGAAGGCATCGTGCCCCCTCTGCTGCTGCAGCCCATCGCGCCCGCAGACGTGGCCGTCGCGCTCGTGGATGCGGCGGAGTCGCCGGCCCTCGGCGGCTCGTTCGACATCGCCGGACCCCGCACGGAGGACGCCGTCGACATGGCGCGCCGCACCCTCGCCGCGTGGGGGCGTGAGCTTCCGCTGCGCGCCGCGTGGAAGGGTGCCGCGCTCGGCGTCGAGTTCGCGGGTGAGGTGCTGCTTCCCGGCGACGACGCGCGGACGGCGCCGACGACCTTCGACGACTGGCTGTCCACCGAAACCCGCTGACACCCCGACCGGTTCCGGGGCTCCGTCTCCGGTCCCCTCGCTCCGGATGCACGACCAGGGTCCGATCGTGGGACGAAAACCCCGGAACGGTCGTGCAGGCGCGACCGGATCGTGCAACCGAGGCGGACAGCGACCCTGTCTCCGGTCGGGTCCCCACCACTCCGGATGCACGACCGAGGTCCGGACGTGGGACGAAAACCCCGGAACGGTCGTGCAGGCGCAACGGGATCGTGCAACCGAGGCGGGATGAGTGGCGGCCGCGGCCCACGGACTCTGCCCGGCCGGTCGCCTAGGCTGGAAGCACCCGGTCGCGGCCCCGCGACCCCTGCTCCGAAGG
This sequence comes from Microbacterium meiriae, assembly GCF_040685015.1. Classification (NCBI taxonomy): domain Bacteria; kingdom Bacillati; phylum Actinomycetota; class Actinomycetes; order Micrococcales; family Microbacteriaceae; genus Microbacterium; species Microbacterium meiriae. The sequence continues at coordinate 131,843 of NZ_JBFBHD010000001.1, forward strand.
CCGAGACATGGGCATGCCCTCCCCGCTTCCCGTGCGCGACGGGGTCGGCGCGACCCGGCTGCACGTGCCGATGACGGGTGCATGGCCCACCGTCGCCGCCTACATGGTCGAGCGGTTCTTCCACCTGGATCCGGAGCGGCTGCTCGTGCGCTTCGACCGCGGGGAGATCGTCGCGCGCGACGGCCGGCCGCTCTCCCGGGACACGCCTCTCGGCGCCGAGGAGTTCGTCTGGTACTACCGGGAGCCTCCGACCGAGAAGGAGATCCCGTTCGCCGAGGAGATCCTGCACCAGGACGAGCACCTGGTGGTCGTGGACAAGCCGCACTTCCTCCCCACCACGCCGGGCGGCAAGTACCTGCAGAACTCCGCCCTCGTCCGGCTGCGCAACCGTCTCGGCAACCCGGAGCTCACGCCCATCCACCGCCTGGACCGGGCCACGGCGGGCCTGCTGATGTTCTCCGCCCGCCCTGCCACCCGCGGCGCCTACCAACTGCTCTTCGAGGACCGCCGCGTGGAGAAGGTCTACGAGGCCGTCTCCGCGCGCCCGGCGGACTGGGATCCGTCGCGATTCCCGCTCGTCTACCGCAACCGCATCGAGAAGCTCCGCGGTCAGGTGTGCGTGCAGGTGGATGAGGACGGCGAGCCGAACTCCGAGACGCTCATCGAGGTCATCGCCACCGACGACCGCGTCGTGCACACGCTTCTCCGTCCGCACAGCGGGAAGATGCACCAGCTCCGCGTGCACCTCGCCGCGCTCGGCCTCGGCATCCTCCACGACGGCTTCTACCCCGTGCTGCAGCCGGAGCGTCCGGACGACTTCACCCGCCCGCTCCAGCTCCTCGCACGCGAGCTCCGGTTCACCGATCCGCTGAGCGGGCAGGAGCGCACGTTCACCACGCGCCGGAGCCTGCAGGAGGCCCCGGCACGCTGATCGGCCTCAGCGGCGCATGACCTTCCGCGCGAGCCGGGTGCCGAGCGTCTGAGCCACGTGCACGAACACGACGATGAGGAGCACAGCCGCCCACATCACGACAGGCTCGAACTGGCGTCGGCCGTACGTCAACGCAAAGTTTCCCAGCCCGCCTGCGCCGATGTAACCCGCCATCGCCGTCATATCGATAAGCGCCACGATCACGAATGTGTATCCCAGGATTAGCGGCCCAAGCGCCTCGGGGATCACCACCGTGAGGAGGGTTCGCCACGGTCCGGCTCCCATCGCGCGCGCGGCTTCGATGACTCCCGGCGAGACACCGACCAGATGCTGCTCGACGATCCGGCCGATGGCGAACATCGACGCCACCACCAGGGCGACGATGGCAGCGTTCGTGCCGATGCCGCTGCCCACGATGAATCGGGAGAACGGGATCAGGACCGTGATGAGGATCACGAAGGGGATCGGGCGGAAGAAGTTGATGAAGAGGTTCAGCACGGCGGAGATCGCTCTGTTCTGCAGCATGCCGCCCGGCCGTGTCAGGTACAGCCCCACTCCGATCAGGCCTCCCAACAGACCGCCCAGCACCAGCGTCAGCGACACCATGTAAAGCGTCTCGACGGCAGCCGTCCAGAACTCAGGACCCAACTCGATCAGACGATCCATCAGCGCACCTCCTCGCGGTCGATGTCCGTCACTTCGATGCGCTCCGAGATCCGTGCAAGCGTCGCGTCGATGCGAGCGTCGTCCCCGCGGATCGCGAGAGTCAAGTGGCCGAAGGCCCTACCGCGGATGTCGTTGATACCTCCGAAGACGAGCTCGAACTCCAGCCCGGCCTCCGCCAGCTCAAGGAGAACCTGCGCCTGGGACGGACCACCGTCACGGAAGGAGAACGTTACGAGTCGTCCCTGGTGCCGTTCACGCAGGACGGCGCGTTCGGACGGGGAGGGAACGCCCTTGACGACCGTACCGACGAATCGCTGCGACGCGGCATGCTGCGGGTTGGAGAAGACCTCGAACACGTCTCCCTGCTCGATCACTCGCCCGCGGTCCATGACGGCGACCCTGGTCGCGAGCGTCTGGATGACGTCCATCTCGTGGGTGATGACGACGATCGTGACGCCCTGCTCCTCATTGACGCGCTTGAGCAGGGAGAGGACCTCATGTGTCGTCTCCGGGTCCAGCGCACTGGTCGCTTCGTCGGCGAGGAGGATCGCCGGCCTGGTCGCGAGCGCCCGCGCGATCCCGACGCGCTGCTTCTGCCCTCCCGACAGGTGCTCGGGGTACGAGCGTGCCTTGTCGCTCAGCCCCACGAAAGACAGCATCTCGGTCACGCGCGCGTCGATGTCGGCCTTCGACCATCCCGCGAGCTTCAGCGGATACGCGATGTTGGCCCGCACGCTCTTCGATGAGAAGAGGTTGAACTGCTGGAAGATCATCCCGATTCCGCTTCGCACGCGCCGGAGCTCACGTTCGCTGAGTGCGGTGATCTCGACCTCGTCGACGGTGATGCGGCCCGCGGAGGCCGGCTCCAACGCGTTGATGAGCCGCACCAGGGTGGACTTCCCCGCACCCGAATAGCCGATGATTCCGAAGACATCTCCCTGCTCGATCTGCAGAGACACATCGTCGACGGCGGTGATCTGCGTGCCGGATGCGGACGGCGAGGGGTAGCTCTTCGACACGTGCTCGAGGGAGACGATCGGCATAGGTTCTCCGGTCTTGAGGGAGGAAAGGGCGGGGTCGGCCTGAAGACGACGAATCGGGCGACGCGTCCGCGTCGCCCGATTCTCTCAGGTGAACCTGATCAACCGTTCGCAGCGACGTCCTTCTGGACGTCCTTCAGCAGCGAGGCCAGCTCATCTGCCGGCGTCTGCAGAGTGACACCGGTTCCTCCGGACGACTTCGCCAGCCCCTCCTGCACAGCTTCGTCGGTCTGGAAGATCTCGACGAGCTTGAGGTATGTCTCATTGTCGACGTCCTCGGCGCGAGACGCGAAGATGTTCACATACTGGAGCGCGCTCGGGTCCTCGGGGTCGTCGGTGAAGAGCGCATCGTCGAACGAGAGGCCCGCATCCTCGACGAAGTCGTTGTTGATGACGGCCGCAGCCACGTCGGGCAGAGCCTCCGGGGTGAGAGCAGCCTCCAGCGCGGTGACCTTGACCGACGACTTGCTCTCGTCCACATCTGCGAGATCAGAGAAAGCCGTGCCGCCGTCCTTAAGCTCGACGAGGCCAGCGGCCTGAAGCACGAGAAGCGCGCGGGCCTGGTTGGAGGCGTCGTCGGGAACCGCGACGGTCTCCCCCTCAGGAATGTCCTTCACCGAGTCGTACTTCGTCGAGTAGAGACCGAGCGGGTAGATCTGCGTCGAACCGATCGCCGCGAGGTCATCCCCCGAGGCCTCGTTGTACTGCGCCAGGTACACGACGTGCTGGAACTGATTGAGGTCGATCTCCCCCTCGCTCAGCGCCGGGTTGGGCAGCTCGTACGAGCCGAAGTCGACGAGTTCGACCGTGATGCCGGCGTCAGCCGCCGCATCCACGAAAGCGGGCCACTGCGGGTCGCTCTCGCCGACCACGCCGATCTTGACGGTCTCGTTCTCGGAACCGCCGTCGCCGGACCCCGCGTCGGACGAGGTGGCGCACCCGGCAAGGGCGACGAACAGCGGGACCGCGGCGAGCGCGGCGAGGGCGGAGGTGGTGCGGCGGGACATGATGAGGGGTTCCTTCCTGGCGGGACTCGACAACGTTAGGCAGGAGGCCGCGTTGTCGCGGAATCGGGATGTCACACGGCGTCATAGCCGCGTGGCACCCTCGGTTGCTGGGGTACGTGGAGCCCGCGGTGGCGCATTCCCCACGGCACCGGATCGCGTAAGACAAGGAAACAGTCTTCGCCAGAATTCGGTGCACGTGCTGGGCTCGACGCGCTCATCCGAGCGAAGGCGCCGTCTGGCGCCACAGCAACGACCGGAGAAATCATGAACAGACATCAGAAGGCCGGACTCGCGGTCGCCGCAGCCGCGGCACTTTCCCTCTCCCTCACGTCAGCCGCGTATGCGGCTACCGAAGAGAAGCCTTCGTATGCGTCATCCACGATCGTCGTGTCAGACGTACGAACTGGAGAGATCGTCTACCAGCAGACAGAGCAGATACCGGTTGAGGAGGGCAGCACTACCGCCACCATAGAGACGCGAGTTCCTTCTCCTCCCGTCCCGAGCGCGCCCGTAATCCCCGGTGTCGTGGCTCCACGCTCCTCGGTGGGCGGCAACCACGACAACGGATCGGTCAAGTCGTCCATCACGATTACCTACAGCCTGAACAGCAAAGGCGATCAGATCCGGACAGAGAAGGTCACCGGTCGATGGACGCCAGATCCCGGGTTCGCCCTCCAGGGTCGAAAGGTAGAGATTTACAGCGGCGGAGGCTCACCGTCCATCATCAAGAAGGCCCCCACGACGAATACCTACAGTTACAACACGGGGTGGGGCTTCCAGACCAAGCCGCCGCAGAACTCGCTCACCTCTCCCCGGGTGCTCGCCGAGGTGAAGTTCAAGCTCTCGGGAACCGGGAGCGCATGGTTGAAGCTGACGCACTGGGTGGATCTTTCAGGCGTGTAGCCGTTGCTACCGGAGCGGGACCGGGCGCAAGCGTGCGCCCGGTCCCGCTTCGCAAGTCCTGTCTGATCGGGACGGGAACGACGAAACCGCATAGCCGCGTGCGAGGCGGGTCAGTCGAGCTCTTCGATGCCCTGCAGACGCACCTGCTCCAGGTCGAGACGGGCGGAGATCCGGCGGACCACCATGTCGTCCACGGTGCCGGCGCCGCGGAGCCCGAGCAGGACCTCGCGCTTGCGGTCGAGCAGCGCGAGCTTGAGCCGGGTGTGCTCCTCGTGTCGCACGAGCGGTGACCGCTGGGCGAGGTCGACGTCGGCGGAGGTCGCGATCATCTGCAGCGTCGTGCCGTCGGTCGCCTCGGGGTCGGGGGCGGTCCCGGCCGACACCGCGACGTCACCCGCGTCCTCGTCCTCGCGGCTGCGCGCATCTCCCCCGGTGCCGTAGGGATCGGGCTCGCCGAGCATCTCGTCCAGCGCCTCGGCCTCGGCGTCGATGAGCGCCTGCTCCCGCGCGAGCGTCCGGGCGTTCGCGAACTCCAGCGCCTGGTACCCCTCGGCACGCACCCGATCGCGCACCTCCTGGCCGATGCCGTGCTCGGCGGCGAGGTCGTCGAGCGCGGCCAGGGCCGCTCCGGAGATCGCGCGCTCGGCGAGCTCGTACTCCTCGTCCTCGGCATGGTCGACCGGGAATCGCGCCCAGCGCACGAGCGCGGGGAGGAGAGGCGCCTGCACGAGGAGGCTGAGCAGGATCACGCCGGCGGTGACGAAGACGATCTCGTCACGGCCGCCCACGACGCTCCCCTCGGAGACGCCGGTCGGCACCGACAGTGCGATCGCCAGCGACACCGCTCCGCGCATGCCGGCGACCGTGGACACGAGTCGGGCGCGGGAGCGGGCGCCGCGCGGCGGGCGTTCGGCCGGGCGACGCTGGAACAGCACGTTGAGGAGCTGGAACACGTACCGGACGGCGAAGAGCGTCGCCCACACGGCGAGCGTCACGAGCACCAGGCGGCCGATGGCGGCGGCGGAGATCTCGTGCGCGACGAACTGCACCTCGAGGCCGATGAGCACGAACAGCGCCCCGTTCAGGAGGAAGACGCCGAACGGCCAGGCCGCGTCGGCCTGTCGGCGCGAGGCCGCCGTCGTCACGCGCGGCGACACCCAGGCGACGATCAGTCCGGCGACGACCACGGCGAGCACGCCCGACGCGTGGACGAGCTCGGCGATGAGGAACGCGGAGAACGGCACGAGCAGCAGCGTGACGTTGATGACGATGGTGGAGGAGATGCGGCGCAGCAGCAGCGTGGCCAGGGCCGCGACCACGATCCCCGCGGCGATCCCGCCCACGTACGACACCAGAACGTCCCAGGTGACCGAGAGCGGCGTGACCTGGCCGCCCAGCGCGAGGGACACGGCGATGGCGTAGAGCACGAGCGCGGTGCCGTCGTTGGTCAGGCTCTCGGCCTTGAGCTTCATGAACATCCGACGCGGCAGCAGCCGACCGAGGGCCGCGACGGCCGTGGCATCGGGCGGTGCGACCGCAGCACCCAGGATGAGCGCGATCTCCCAGGGCATGCCGAACAGCACGCCGATGCCGGCCACCGCGAACGCGGAGGCGACGACGAGGAGCGTGCTCATCGGCACGATGTAGCGGAAGTCGCGGCGGATCGACCGCAGCGACGTGGTCAGGCTCTCCCAGAACAGCATCACCGGCAGGAACAGCAGCAGCACGGTCTCCGGCGGCAGCTGGACCTCACGCAGCGGCGGGATGAATCCCAGCGCCAGACCGAGGATGACGAGGACGAGCGGCAGCGCGAGACGCACGCGCGGGGCGATCAGGGTTCCGACGAGGATCGTGAGTCCGAGCAGGACGGTTACTTCGAGGCCTTCCATCGCTACTCCCAACAGTCGTGGGAGAAGGATATTCCTCCGTCAGCCGATCTGCTCCGTGAGTTCGAACCAGCGCAGCTCCAGCTCTTCGATCTCGGCCTCCTGCGCGGTGATCGCCTTCATCCGCTCGCCGAGGCCCGCGTAGTCGGACTGGTCATGGTCGGCGAGGGCGTGCTTGGCCGTGTCGACCTGCTGCGTGAGCTTCTGGATGCGGCGCTCCAGGGCGGCGGCTTCCTTCTGCGCCGCCCGGAGAGCAGCGCCGTCGAGACCGCTCGTTGCGGGGGCCGCTGCCGCGGTCGCCGGGGCCGTCTCGAGGTGCTGTCGCAGGCGCAGGTACTCGTCGACGCCGCCCGGGAGATGCCGCAGGCGCCCCGCGCCGTCCGGACCGGGAAGGATCGCGTACTGCTGATCCGTCACCCGCTCCAGGAAGTACCGGTCGTGGCTCACGACGAGGAGCGTGCCCGACCAGGAGTCGAGGAGGTCCTCGATCGCGGCGAGCATGTCGGTGTCCATGTCGTTCGTGGGCTCGTCGAGGATGAGCACGTTCGGCTGGTCGAGCAGCACCAGCAGCAGCTGCAACCGACGCTGCTGGCCACCGGAGAGATCCTTCACCGGCGTCGAGAGCTGGGCGGACGAGAACCCGAGCCGCTCCAGGAGCTGTCCGGGCGTGAGGTCCTGCGCCTTCGATCCCGCACCGAGCGTGTACGACGTGCGCAGACCCGAGATGACCACGCGCACGGGGTCGTTCCAGTGCGGCAGGAGTTCGTCGAGGCGCTGCGTGAGAGTGCGCACCTGCACGGTCTTCCCTCGCTTGATCCGCCCCTCGGTGGGCTCGACCGTGCCGGAGATGAGCCCGAGGAGGGTGGATTTCCCGGCACCGTTCACGCCCAGGATGCCCGTGCGCTCGCCCGGGGCGATCCGCCACTCCACGTCCTTCAGCACGGTCTTCCCGCCCCCTGAGCCTCCCTGGGTCCCTGAGCCTCCCTGGGTCCCTGAGCCTCCCTGGGTCCCTGAGCCTCCCTGGGTCCCTGAGCCTGTCGAAGGGTACGTCACCCCCACATCGAGCAGGTCGACGACGTCCTTGCCCAGCCGCGAGACGGCGAGCGACTGCAGCGAGACCTTGTCGCGGATCTCGGGCACGTCGGCGATGAGCTCGTTGGCGGCGTCGATGCGGAACTTCGGCTTGCTGGTGCGGGCCGGGGCACCGCGGCGCAGCCAGGCGAGCTCCTTGCGGGCGAGGTTCTGCCGCTTCGCCTCTGTCGCCGCCGCCATGCGGTCGCGCTCGACCCGCTGCAGGATGTAGGCCGCGTAGCCGCCCTCGAAGGGCTCGACGATGCGGTCGTGCACCTCCCACGTCTCGGTGCAGATCTCGTCGAGGAACCACCGGTCGTGGGTCACGACGAGGAGGGCTCCGGCGTTCGCGGGCCAGCGCTTCTTGAGGTGCCCGGCGAGCCACGTGATCGCCTCGACGTCGAGGTGGTTCGTCGGCTCATCGAGCGCGATGACGTCCCAGTCGCCCGTCAGCAGTTTCGCGAGGGACACACGGCGGCGCTGCCCGCCGGAGAGGGAGCCGATCCGCGCGTCCCAGGGCAGATCCGTCAGCAGCCCCTCGATCACGTCGCGGACGCGGGCGTCTCCGGCCCATTCGTGCTCGGCCATGTCGCCGACCACGGCGGCGGCGATCGTGATGTCGTCGGGGAGCGTGTCGGCCTGGTCGAGGACGCCGATGCGGGTGCCGCCGCGCACGGTCACGCGCCCGGAGTCCGGTTCCTTCCGGCCGGCGAGCATGGCGAGAAGGCTGGACTTGCCGTCGCCGTTGCGGCCGACGATGCCGATGCGGTCGCCCTCCTCGATGCCGAGGGTCACGGCGTCGAAGACGACGCGCGTCGGGTATTCGAGGTGCAGGGCTTCGGCCCCGAGAAGATGTGCCATGTCCTCTCCAGGGTAGTCGCGCCGCGTCGGGCGGTCGCCCGGTCAGACGAGCGAGGGGGCGAAGAGCTCCGGCAGCGCGGCGGTGAAGACCTCGAAGTGGCTGTACCAGACGGTGTGGGCGGCGCCGGGGATGCTGCGCACCGTCACCCCGCCGTGCTCGAACCGTCGCGCGTCCTCATCGGTCACCCAGGCGCTGGGTTCCGCACGCACGACGATGGAGCCGGGGGCGGCGGTCCAATGGCCGTCCTCCCCGCAGGAGACGGAGGCCGCCGTCGGCGGGTCGAACCGCTCGGCCGCCCGCGCCTCGACCGTGGCGTCGTCGACGGAGTAGAAGGGACGGAGGCGGCGGAGGTCGGCGGGCGACATCCGCTCGCGGCGGTCATGCTCGTACTGCGACACGAGCACGGCACGATCCTGGCCGCCCTGCAGGGCGAGCGGCGCGTCGACGTAGACCGCGAGGCCCGGGTCGAGGCGGGGCGCGGCGGCGGCGAGCACCGTGGCTCCGAAGGAGTGCCCCACGGCGACGGCGAGGGTGGAGCAGGCGCGGTCCCCCGGGGTGCCCTCGGCATCGCAGCCGGCCGCGACCTGCGCCAGAGTCTCGACGACGGCATCGGCCGCCGACTCGATCGTGAGCTCCGGGTCACGCGGCGAGAGGCCGTGGCCGGGCAGATCGAGCGCCAGCACGCGGAAGCCGCGTTCCACGAGCAGCGGGACCACGCGGTGCCAGCTCTCGGCGGACCCCATCATGCCGTGCAGCAGCACGGCGACGCGGTCGCCCTCCCCGGCTTCGATGACGTTCAGGAGCACGGAGCCAGTCAACCACGGTCGTTATCCTTTCGTGATACGACTTTCGGCCAGATTCCTTCGAACCTTCGTTCGAATGTCAGTGGTCGGTGATGGACTGACGTCATGCCCGCACTGCTCGACGCGACCGACTCCCAGATGGCGATGCTCGCCGATCTGGTGGAGGGGCTGGAAGCGGCCGAGAAGACGCTGAGCAGCATGCAGGCCGCGCGGGATGGTCTCCTGGCGATGGCGGGGCGGCTTGCGGTCGACATCGCTCGGCAGGCGCGTCATCCGGACGGCGGCGACATGGCGATCCGCACGGTCGCCGCGGAGATCGGGGCCGCACAGCGCGTCAGCGACCGCACGATCGAACGGCGGATGTCCGAGGCGTCCTGGCTGGTCGAGCGGTTCCCCGCCGTCTGGGAGGCCCAAGGCGCCGGACGGATCAGCGCCGCGCACGCGCGGCTGATCGTGGAGGCGGGCGCTCATCTCGATGACCCGGACGACCGCTCGCGTTTCGCGACGGAGGCGGTCGAGGTGGCCGCTGCGGAGTCTCCGAACCGGATACGCCGGCTCGTGCGCCGACTGGCCGACCGGTTCCAGGAGCGGACGCTCGTCGAGCGACACCGCGACGCCAGGGAGCTGCGCCGCGTCTGGGTGACCGACCTCGAGGATGGCATGGCCGAACTCGGTGCGCGCGGCCCTGCGGCCCTCGTGCACGGCATGTTCGACCGGCTCTCCCAGATGGCGCATGCCGTGCGGGAGGAGAACGCGCGAGCACACCGTCGGGAGGCGGAGGAGAGCATCCCCGACGACAGGACCGTGGATCAGCTGCGCGCGGACCTGCTCGCCGACCTCGTCCTGACGGGCGCTCCGGCGGGACATGACTCGGAAGAAGGACTGCTCTCGGAACTTCGAGCGCGCGTCGAGGTCACCGTGCCGGTGCTGACCCTGATGCACGGCGAGCAGGAAGGGACCACGGGCGGCACTCCGATCCTCGCCGCCGAGCTCGACGGGGTGATCCCGATCGATCCGGCCACGGCCCGCCGACTGGCCGGCGCGGCGAGCGGATGGGACCGGGTGCTCACCCACCCGATCAGCGGGGCGCTGCTGGCCGTCGACCGGTATCGCCCGAGCGAAGACCTCCGCCGGCACCTGCGGGCCCGCGATCAACGCTGCCGCTTCCCCGGCTGCGGCCTCGCGCCGCGGAAGTGCGACCTCGATCACAATCACGATGCGGCGCTCGGCGGAGAGACCGTGCACGACAACCTCGCGACCTTCTGTCGACGACATCACATGCTCAAACACCACTCTCCGTGGCACGTCGAGCAGGGGCCGGGCGGCGTTCTGGAGTGGACGAGCCCCACCGGCCGGAGCTACATCGACCGACCGCCGCCTCCGCACACCGTGACCTTCGCCGAGGATCCCCCGTGGTCTTCGCCCGTGATCGCGCCGGCTCACTGAGCAGCCCTAGGGTGGAGGGCATGTCGAGCCCCGAATCAGACAGGTCGGGGGCTGCCGGTCACACCGTCAGCCCCGTGAACCGCTGATCCCTTCGTCCGCCCTGTCGGCGGGCGCGCGCCGGTGACCCGGGCGCTGACCGTGGTGACGAGAAGCCCTCCTCTTCCCTCTCACCTCGGAGCACTCGATGCCTTTCCCCCTCTATGCCCTCGCCCTGGCGGTCTTCGTCATGGGCACCTCGGAGTTCATGCTCGCTGGACTCCTCCCCGCGATCGCGGACGACCTCCACGTCCCGGTCGGCACGGCCGGTCTCCTCACCTCGGCCTTCGCCGTCGGCATGGTCGTGGGCGCGCCCGCCATGGCCGCGTTCGCGCGTGAGTGGCCGCCGCGTCGCACGCTCATCGTCTGCCTGGCGCTCTTCGCCGCGTGCCATGTCGTCGGCGCGGTGACGTCTGCCTTCGAGCTCCTCCTCGTCATGCGCGTGCTCGGCGCCCTCGCGAACGCGGGGTTCCTCGCCGTCGCGCTGCGTACGGTGACTCTCCTCGTCCCCCGCGAACGCACGGGACGCGCCCTCGCGGTTGTGCTCTCGGGGACGACCATCGCCACCATCGTCGGCGTCCCTGCGGGGGCGGTGCTCGGCAGCGCATCGAGCTGGCGGGCCACCTTCGCCGCCGTCGCGCTGCTCTGTCTCCCCGCGCTCCTCGGGATCCTCCGTGGAGTGCCGACGACGATCCGGGGCGCGACGCATGGGCAGCCCCGGTCGACATCCGGAGCAGCCCCGGCCCCGGCGCCGCCCGCCAGGAAGGCACCGTCCCTGCGCGCCGAAATCGCCCTCCTGGTGACACCGCCGCTCGCCCTCGCGATGATCCTGGCGGCGCTGGTGAACGCGGGGACCTTCGCGGTCTTCACGTTCCTGGCGCCGATCGTCACCGAGATCGCCGGTCTGCCCGACGCTGTGGTCTCCGTCGCGCTCGTCTTGTTCGGTCTCGGCTCGTTCCTCGGCGTGACGATCGCCGGTCGATACGCTGATCGGCACTCGGGCGCGTTGCTCGCCGTCGGTGGACCGCTGCTCGTGGGCGGCTGGATCGTCCTGGCGGCGGTCGCGGATCAGCCGGTCGCGCTGCTGGTTCTCGTCTTCGTGCAGGGCATGGCCTCGTTCGGCGTGGGAAGCACCTTGATCACCCGCGTCCTGTACGCCGCCTCCGCCGCCCCGATGATGGGAGGGTCCTACGCGACCGCCGCCCTGAACCTCGGTGCCGTGATCGGTCCGGCCTGGGGCGGCTGGACGCTCGCCAGCGGAGCCGGTCCGCTCTCCCCCGTCGCGGTCGCCGTGACCCTGTCGGCCTGTGCCCTCCTTCTTGCCCTGATCACGCGAAGAAGGCACTCCGGCAGCTGACGCCACGAGGCTGAGCCCTGACAACGGCGACGAGCCGCCCGGACCCGAAGGTCCGGACGGCTCGTCGTGTCCGACGTTCGCGGGGAACGAGGACGGTCTCGCTTCTGCTTACTCGTACGACTTCACGATCTCGAGGAGGCTCGGAACGTTGGCGTACGCCTCGGCCGCGTTCTCCTTGGTCACGATGACCGGCGGGAGCAGGTAGGCCGGGACGACCTTCTTGCCGTTGTCGTACTGGTCGGTGTCGTTGACGTCGACCTCGTCGCCCTTCTGGAGCTGACCGACCATCTTGATGGCCTGCTCCACGAGCAGCGTGGTGTCCTTGTTGATCGTGGAGTACTGCACGCCCTCCATGATCGACTTCACCGACTCGACCTCGGAGTCCTGACCGGTGACCACCGGGACGGGCTTGCCGGCCTGCTGCGCCGAGGTGATGATGGCGCGGGCGAGGGTGTCGTTCGGGGACAGGACGCCGTCGAGCGTCTCCGAGCCGTAGCTCGACGTGAGGATCGAGTCCATGCGACGCTGTGCGTTCTCCGGCTTCCAGCCCTCGGTCGCCGTCTGGGAGATCTCGGTCTGCCCGGAGACGACGTTCAGCGTGCCGTCGTCGATCTTCGGCTGCAGCACCTCCATCGCCCCGTTGAAGAACACCGCCGAGTTGGCGTCGTCCGGCGAGCCCGAGAACAGCTCGATGTTGTACGGCGCCTCGTGACCCGCGCGCTCGGCGAGGCCGTCGAGCAGCGCCTGGCCCTGGAGCTTGCCGACCTCGAAGTTGTCGAAGGCGACGTAGTAGTCCACGGCGTCGGTGTTCTCGATGAGACGGTCGTAGGCGATGACCGCGACACCCGCGTCGCGGGCGGCCTCCACCTGCGTGGTGAGCTGCTTGCCGTCCTTGGCACCGATGATGATGACCTTGGCGCCACCGGTGACCATCGCCTGGATCTGGTTCTGCTGCTCGGCGACCGTGTTGCTGGCGGGCGCGTACTGCACGTCCGCCTTGAAACCGGCCTTCTCCAGGCCGTCGGTGAACAGCTGACCGGCCAGGACCCAGTTCTCCGAGGTCTTGTCGGGCAGAGCGACACCGATCGTGGAGCCGGCGTCGAAGCCCGAGGCGGTCTCCTCGCCCGACCCCGAACCCGAGTCCCCACCGCCGCGCTCCGAGGAGCAGCCGGTGAGGGCGAATGCGCCCGCGACGACAAGCGCTGTCGCCGACAGAAGGATCTTCTTCATGTGATCTCTTTCTCTGGTGTGTGCAGGTCCCGCCGCGCCTGCGTTGCGCGACGTGGCCCTTACTATCCGCGCGTCTCCTCGACGGCGGGGGCTTCGTACTTCTGACTGGTGGGGTAGTTGGTCTTCGTGGGATCGAACGTGTCGGTGGCCGGGTCCTGCTTGCGGCCGAGACGGCGCGTGAGGAAGCCGGTGATCGACGGACGACCCTGCTGCTTGTTCCACACGTCGACGCCGACGGCGAACAGCAGCACGAGGCCCTTGATCATCGAGACCACGTCAGCACCGGCGCCGAGCAGCGCGAGGCCGTTGTTCAGGAACGCCATCACCAGACCACCGATGATCGACCCGATCACCGTGCCGATGCCGCCGGAGACGGCCGCGCCGCCGATGAAGACGGAGGCGATCGCGTCGAGCTCCCAGCCGTTGCCGTCCTGCGGGCCCGAGGCGGTCGCCCTCGCGACGTAGATCATGCCGGCGAGCGAGGCCAGGACCGACATGTTCATCATCACGAAGAAGTCCACCCAACGGTCCTTCACGCCCGAGAGGCGCGCGGCCTGGCGGTTGCCGCCGACCGCGTAGATGTGGCGGCCGAAAACGGTGTTGTTCGTGATGAACGAGTAGAGGATGACGAGGGCGAGGAGGATGACGCCCGAGATCGGGAAGCTCGTGCCCTCGCGCCCCGTGGCGAACAGCCAGCCGGCGATGAGGATGACGGCCGAGATGAGGACGACCTTCGTCACGCTCACCCAGATGGGCGCCATGTCGGAGCCCATCTTGCGCTGGATGCGCCGGGTGCGGATCTCCCAGAACACGATCCATGCGACACCGGCGAGCGCCAGCAGCATGGTCGGGATGTTGAACGGCAGGGGCAGGGCGATCTCCGGCAGGTAGCCGGCACCGATGATCTTGAAGCCCTCTGGCACGGGCACGGACTGAGAGTCACCCACCGCCTGGTTCGCACCGCGGAAGAACAGCATGCCGGCCAGCGTCACGATGAACGCCGGCACCCCGACGTAGGCGACCCAGAACCCCTGCCAGGCACCGACGAGCACGCCGACACCGAGACCGAGGAGGATGCCCAGCGGCCAGGGGAGGTTCCAGTCCTGCATGGCCTTCGCCACGACGATGCCCGTGAACGCGGCGACCGATCCGACCGAGAGGTCGATGTGCCCCATGATGATGACCATCACCATGCCGATCGCCAGGATCAGGATGTACGAGTACTGGTTGACGACGTTGATGAGGTTCCCGGAGGACAGCGTCAGTCCGGTGCCCTTGAAGATCCACGTCAGCACCTGGAAGACGACGAGGATGACGACGAGGCTGCCGAGGATGCCGAACTGACGGAGGGTCGACTGCCCTCCCCCGAACATCTTCGTGATGTCCTTGAAGTGGAAGCCGCGCTTCGCGGTGGTCGAGTCGGTGGTCATGCGGTTGCTTTCTGGGTCGCGGAGGTCATGCTGCGCATGAGGTCTTCGGGGGTCGCCTGGTCGGCCGGGATGCAGTCGGTGACCCGGCCTTCGAACACGGTGTAGATGCGGTCGGAGATGCCGAGCAGCTCGGGCAGCTCGCTGGAGATGACGATCACGCCCTTGCCCTGCGCGGCGAGCTCGTTGATGATCGCGTAGATCTCGTACTTGGCGCCGACGTCGATGCCGCGGGTGGGCTCGTCGAGGATCAGCAGGTCGGGGTCGGTGAACATCCACTTCGCCAGGACGACCTTCTGCTGGTTGCCGCCGGACAGCTTGCCGACGCCCTCCTCCACCGACGGGGTCTTGATGCGCAGCGCCTTGCGGTACCGCTCCGCCACCGAGAACTCCTCGCGGGAGTCGACGACGCCGTGGTGCGCGATCTTGGAGAGCTTCGCCGCGACGATGGACCGCTTGATGGTGTCGAGGAGGTTGAGGCCCAGCACCTTGCGGTCCTCGCTCACGTAGGCGAGCCCGTGCTTGATGGCGGCGGCGACGTCGGGGAGCTCGATCTCCTGTCCGTCCTTCACGATCGTGCCGGAGAGGAACGTGCCGTAGGAGCGGCCGAAGATGCTCATCGCCAGCTCGGTACGGCCGGCCCCCATGAGCCCGGCGATGCCGACGACCTCGCCACGACGGACGTTGATGCTCGACCCCTTCACGACCATGCGCTCCGGCACGGTCGGATGCTGGACCCACCAGTCCTTGACCTCGAAGAACACCTCGCCGATCTCCGGCGTGCGGTCCGGGTAGCGACTCTCCAGCGACCGGCCGACCATGCCGCGGATGATGCGGTCCTCGTTGATCTCGCCGCGGGAGATGTCGAGCGTCTCCACCGTACGGCCATCGCGGATGATCGTGATCTCGTCGGCGATCTGCTCGATCTCGTTGAGCTTGTGACTGATCATGATCGACGCGATGCCCTTGGCCTTGAGCCCGAGGATCAGGTCGAGGAGGTGCTGCGAGTCGTTCTCGTTGAGCGCCGCGGTCGGCTCGTCGAGGATGAGCAGCTTGACGTCCTTGTTCAGCGCCTTGGCGATCTCGATGAGCTGCTGCTTGCCGACGCCGAGCGTCTTGACCGGGACGTCAGGGTCCTCATCCAGCCCCACGCGGGCGAGGAGCTCGATCGTGCGCTCCTTCTGTGCCTGCCAGTCGATGCGCCCGAAGCGGCGGATCTCGTTGCCGAGGAAGATGTTCTCGGTGACCGAGAGCTCCGGGATGAGCGCGAGCTCCTGGTGGATGATGACGATGCCGGCCTGCTCGCTGGCAGCGATGTCCTTGAAGCGCTGCTCCTGGCCGTACAGGAGGATCTCGCCGTCGTAGGTCCCGTAGGGATATACCCCCGAGAGGACCTTCATCAGCGTCGACTTCCCGGCGCCGTTCTCGCCGCAGATCGCATGGATCTCACCGGCGCGGACGGTGATCGAGACGTCGGCGAGCGCCTTGACTCCCGGGAACTCCTTGGTGATGCGGCGCATCTCCAGGATCGGGCCTGACACGGTCGGCAACGTTGCTGTGGTGCTCACGGATCTTCCTCGCGACGTGCGGTCACCTTCGATGTGACCGTTCACATCGGTATATCGTCGTCTTCCGCGGGAGCGGTGTCAAGTCCGCGGCGTGTTTTCGTGTCGCTACCGTGATGCAGCGGATTCGCGCGCCCGCAGAAGGGTCTGCAGAGGGCCGAACGCGGGGGGCTTCTCACCGCGGATCTCGGCGAGGAGGATGCGCACGGCGCGTCGGCCGAGCTCGGGGAAGTCCTGATGCACCGTGCTGAGCGTCGGCGCCACGTGCGCCGCGACCGGGATGTCGTCGAAGCCGATCACGCTCACGTCGTGCGGCACGCGCAGCCCGGCATCGCGGAAGCCGTGGAGCAACCCGATCGCCATGAGGTCGTTCGCCGCGAACACCGCCGTGAAGTCGCGCCGCAGCGAGAGCTCCTTGCCGGCGAAGTAGCCGAAGTCGGCCGTCCAGTCGCCGCGGATCGGTGGGAACGTGGAAAGGTCGGCGTCGCGGAGCGCATCGAGGTACCCGCGCATCCGGGACTCGGCCTCGATCCAGTCCTGCGGGCCGGCGAGATGGAGGATGTCGCTGTGGCCCAGAGCGATCAGGTGCTCCGTGGCCGCCCTCGCCCCCGCCACCTGGTCAGCCGAGAGGCTCACGCCGTCCGATCCCGAGGCCGTCTGCAGGGTCACGAACGGCATCGTGACGTTCATGCCGCGCAGGACATGGAAGACGCGCACCTGCGGCGCGAGCACCACGATGCCGTCGACCTGCTCGCGCTCGAGCTGGCGCACGGCGTTGCCGATCGCCTCCGGCGTGGTCGCGGGGAGATTGAGCGTGGAGACGGAGTACCCCTCCTCCCGCGCCGCGTCCTCGATGCCGGCGATGGACGACGTCGGTCCGAACTCGCCGATCGTCGCGGAGAGGATGCCGAGCATGTTCGACTTGCTCGTCACGAGCGCGCGGGCGGCGAGATTGGGGCGGTAGTCGAGGACGGCGATCGCGTCGAGGACCTTCGCCTTGGTCTCCGGGCGGATGCTGGGGTGATCGTTGAGCACCCGGGACACCGTCTGGTGGGAGACGCCGGCGAGGCGGGCGACGTCGCGGATGCTGGGCATGCGGGCACGCTCGGAGGAGGTGGACATCCAGCCTCCTCGCGTGTGCACGGTCACATGACTACTTCATTATGTCTGCCATGACCCCTGGATGCACCTCGACCGCGCGCACACCCCTCGTGTCCCGGACACGGCGGATCGGGAAGGCTCAACCGATGATGCGGGCTCCGGGGACGGCGCCGTGCACGTGCAGTGGATCGAGGCCGCCTTCGCGGAGAGCCGTCTGCACCGCCTGCGCGGACTCGGGATCCGCGCAGAGCAGCGCCACGGTCGGCCCTGATCCCGAGACGAGGCCGTGCAGCGCACCGGCCGCGACCCCGCGTTCGATGGTCTGGGCCAGATCCGGTCGCAGGTCCAGGGCGGCCGCCTGGAGGTCATTGTGGAGCGCGTCCGCGAGCTGCCAGGCATCTCCGGTCCGCAGCGCCTGCAGCACCGGGATCGGCACGTCGAGCGAGAGCGGCGGATCGTCGGCGAGCGCGCCCTCCTCCTCGCGCAGCTCATCGAGCCGGGTGTACACGGCGGGGGTGGACAGTCCCTCGTCGCTGGTCACCAGCAGCCAATCGAAGCGGCCGCGGGCGAGGGCCGGATTCAGCTGATCGCCGCGGCCGGTGCCGACGGCGGTGCCGCCGTGCAGCGCGAACGGCACGTCGGCGCCGAGCCGCGCGGCCAGATCGTGCAGCCGTGCAGCCGAGAGTCCCGTGCCCCAGAGGGCATCGCACGCGACCAGCGCGGCTGCCGCGTCCGCGGAACCGCCGCCCATGCCGCCCGCGACGGGGACGCTCTTGCGGATCCGCAGCGCCACCCCGCCCGGATGATCGGTCGCCATGGCCAGCAGCTTGGCCGCGCGCATCGCGAGGTTCCGGTCGTCGAGCGGAACCGAGCCGTCGTCCTCCACGCCTGACACCGTGAGGGAGAAGTCGTCGGCCTCCCTGGCGATCACGTCCTCGTAGAGCGACACCGCCTGGAAGACCGTTGCGAGGGCGTGATAGCCGTCGTCATGGCGTCCGCCGACCCCGAGGTAGACGTTGATCTTCCCCGGCGCGCGCACGTGCACGGACCGGGAGGACGCGGCGAGGCTCATGAGCGGATCACAGGTCCGACGAGGTCGCCCACAGGTTGACGTCGATGGCGCCGGCGAGCTCGTCGATGCGGCGGAGTTCCTCGTCGGTGAAGGCGGGGCCGTCCAGGGCCGCGAGGTTCTCGTCGAGCTGCTCCGTGCGGGACGCTCCGATGAGAGCCGAGGCGACGACCGGGGTACGCAGCGTCCACTGCAGGGCGAGCTGTGCGAGCGACTGTCCCCGGCCCTGGGCGACCTCGTTCAGCGCGCGGAGCGTCTGGACGGCGTCATCGGTCAGTTTGCCCTTCGGCAGCGAACCGCGCTGCTGCGCGCGCTCTGCGGTGCCGTCACCGAGGTACTTGTCGGTGAGCAGCCCCTGGGCGAGCGGGGTGAAGGCGATGGCGCCGAGGCCCGACTCCTCGAGGGTCTGCGTGAGGCCGTCCTCGATCCAGCGGTTGAGGATCGAGTACGCGGGCTGGTGGATGACGAGCGGCGTCCCCAGCTCCTTCGCCACGGCGACGGCCTCAGCCGTGCGCTCGGCGCTGTAGGAGGAGATGCCGACATACAGCGCCTTGCCCTGGCGGACCAGGGTGTCGAGAGCGCCGACCGTCTCGGCGATCGGGGTGACCGGGTCGACGCGGTGCGAGTAGAAGATGTCGACGTAGTCCAGCCCCATGCGCGTGAGGGACTGCTCCGCGCTCGCGAGGATGTACTTCCGGCTCGCGTAGTCGCCGTACGGGCCGGGCCACATGTCCCAGCCGGCCTTCGACGAGATGATCAGCTCGTCGCGGTACGGACGAAGGTCCTCCGCGAAGATGCGACCGAAGTTCTTCTCGGCGGAGCCGTACGGCGGGCCGTAGTTGTTCGCCAGGTCGAAGTGCGTGATCCCGTGGTCGAACGCGTGGCGCAGGAGCGCCCGCTGGTTGTCGAGCGGGATGTTGTCGCCGAAGTTCCACCAGAGCCCGAGCGAGATCGGGGGGAGGTACAGGCCGGAGGAGCCGACCTGACGGTAGGCGAACCGTCCGTAGCGGCCCTCGTCGGCGGCGTACGGACGGTGCAGCTCGGGGACATCGGGGCGGAAGCGGGGGGAGTCGGTCACCGTGCCAGATTAGCCGCTGACGCCGGAACCCTCGATCGCCGTTGCGTGCTGGGCGATCCGCTGGTAGTCGTCGACCGTGAGGTCCTCCCCGCGGGCCGTCGGGGCGACGCCGGCGGCGGTCAGCACCTCGATCGCCGCGGCGGAGCTGCCGAAGACCCCGGAGAGGGCCTGCCGCAGCATCTTGCGGCGCTGGTTGAAGGCCGCATCGACGATCGCGAAGGTGCGTCGGCGCTCCTCCACCGGTCCGCGCTCCCCCTCGGAGCGGTCGAAGCCGACGAGGAGGCTGTCCACGTTCGGCACCGGCCAGAAGACCTGCCGGGACACGTTCCCGGTGAGCTTCCACTCGCCGTACCAGGCGGCCTTGACGCTCGGCGAGCCGTAGATCTTCGATCCGGGCATCGCGGCCAGGCGCTCGGCCACCTCGGCCTGCACCATCACGACGCCCCGCTGCAGGTACGGGAAGGTCTCCAGGAAGTGCAGCAGGACCGGCACCGACACGTTGTACGGCAGGTTCGCGACGAGGACGGTGGGCTCGCCCGGCAGCTCCGTCACGCGGAGGGCGTCCGCGTCGACCACCGTCAGCATCCCCTCCGGCACGCCGTGCTCGGCCGCGGTCTGCGGCAGGCGGGCGGCCAGGCGGTGGTCGATCTCCACGGCGGTGACCGCGGCCCCCGCCTCGAGGATCGCCAGGGTCAGGGACCCGAGCCCCGGTCCGACCTCCACCACCCGCTCCCCCTGCTGCACGCGGGCGGCCTGGACGATCTTGCGGACGGTGTTCGCGTCGACGACGAAGTTCTGCCCGAGCTTCTTGGTGGGGGTGACATCGAGCTCGGCGGCCAGACGGCGGATCTCGGTGGCCCCGAGCAACGTGACGGTCATGGATCCATTCTCCCGGATGACGAGCCGTGCCCGGATCCTGGGTGGGTTCCTGGGTGAGTTCCTCGGCAGTGTCCGTGATCATCGCTATCCTTCGGGGGTGCCCTCCCTCGGTGAACTGATCGCTCCGCGGCGCCTGGGCAGGGACTTCCGCTGGCTGCTCGCGTCGTCGTGGACGAGCAACATCGGAGACGGCGTGGCGCTGGCCGCCGCTCCCCTGCTCATCGCTTCGATGACGTCGTCGCCGATCCTCGTGGCCTCCGGTGCCATCCTGCAGTTCCTGCCGTGGCTGCTCTTCGGCCTGCACGCCGGGGCGATCGCCGACCGCTTCGATCGGCGCCGCCTGGTGATGACCGCCAACGCCGTGCGCGCCGTCGTGCTCGCCGCCCTCTGCGTGTTCCTCATGACGGGAACGGCGAACATCGGGATCGTGTTGGCCGTCGCGTTCCTCTACGGCACCGCGGAGGTCTTCGTCGACACCGCGGGGAGCACGTTGCTGCCGATGCTCGTGAAGCCGGCTGACCTCGGCATCGGCAACGCACGGCTGCAGGCGGGATATCTCGTGGCGAACCAGTTCGCCGGACCGCCGCTGGGCGCCTTCCTCTTCGCCGCCGGGAGCGCGTGGCCGTTCCTCGTCGAAGTCCTGTGCGTGACGCTCGCGATCGTCCTGATCTCCCGGATGGCGCGCACCCCCGTCCCGCCACGGGAGACCGAGACCCACCCGCCGGTGCACACCGACATCGCGGAGGGGCTGCGCTGGCTGTGGCGCAACCCGCCGGTGCGGATGCTCGTGCTCATCATCCTCGTCTTCAACGTGACCTGGGCCGCACCGTGGGGCGTGCTCGTGCTCTACGCCACCGAGCACCTGCAGACGGGGCCCGTGGGCTACGGCGCCCTCACCACGGCGTCCGCGGCGGGCGGCATCGTCGCGACGCTGAGCTTCGGCTGGCTGGAGCGGCACGTGTCCTTCGCGACTCTGATGCGCATCGTGCTCTCGCTCGAAGTGCTCATGCACCTCGCCTTCGCGCTGACCACCACGGGCACGGTCGCCCTCGTCATCATGTTCTTCTTCGGCGCGTACGCCTTCGTGTGGGGCACGATCTCCACGACCGTCCGGCAGCGGCTCGTCCCCGCGTCCCTGCAGGGGCGCGTCGCCTCGGTCAACATGGTCGGCGTCTTCGGCGGCATGATCGTCGGCCAGGCCCTCGGCGGCGTCATCGCGCAGACCTGGGGCCTGACGGCACCGTGGTGGTTCGCGTTCGGCGGGGCGGCGATCACCCTGGTGCTGGTGTGGAAGCCCATCTCGCACATCGTCAGTGCGAAGCCCGTCGCCGAGACGGGGCCGGACGACGTCGAGCCGGAGGGTCAGTCGGCGAACGAGCCGTAGACCCGGAGGGTGTTCTCGGCGAGCTGCGCGGAGAGATCGTCCACGTCCAGGCCGAGCTCCGCGGCCAGGAATCGCACCGTGAGCGGCACGAGGTACGGCGCGTTCGGGCGGCCCCGCAGCGGGACCGGCGTGAGGAACGGGGCGTCCGTCTCGACGAGGAGGCGGTCGAGCGGCGTGACCTTGAGGGCGTCCCGCAGGTTCTGCGCGTTCTTGAACGTCACGTTCCCGGCGAACGAGAGGTAGTACCCGGCATCGGCGCAGACCCGCGCCATCGCCTCGTCCCCCGAGAAGCAGTGGAACACGGTGCGCTCGGGAGCGCCGACCCGCGTCAGCGTCTCGAGCACGGCCTCGTGCGCATCCCGGTCGTGGATCTGCATCGCGATGCCGTGCTTCTTCGCGAGCGCGATGTGCGCCTCGAAGGAGGCGAACTGCGGAGCGCGGCGCTCCGGCTCGGTGCGGAAGAAGTCGAGCCCGGTCTCGCCGATCGCGCGCGTGCGCGGATGCGCGGCGAGCTCGTCGATCACGGCGAGCGCCTCGTCGAGACGGCCCTCCTCCGCGTACGTCGGGGCGTCGTTCGGGTGGATGGCGACCGCGGCGAGGACCCGCGGATCGGACACGGCGGCCTCGACCGCCCAGCGGGACGACTCGATGTCTCCGGACGCCTCCACGACCCCGATGACGCCGACCGCCTCCGCCCGGTCGAGCTGGGCTTTGAGGGAAAGCCCCTGGGTCCCTGAGCCTGTCGAAGGGCCATCGGCGATCTCGAGGTGCGCGTGGTTGTCGTAGACGGGCACGGCGAGGGGTTCCGGGGCCGCCGGATAGGTCCGGTCCTTGCGCCCGTCGCCCGAGCGCTCGCGCACGTAGGTCTCCGCCATGGTGTCCTGCCCGGATGTCAGGCCGTGGACTCCACGCGCGGGAACAGCGGCGCGAGGCCGTTGACGCTCGTGCCCGGCTTCAGCACGCCCCAGGCTCCCGCCTCGCGGATGGGCTGGTCCTGCAGGCGGCCGAGGGTCTCCGCGGCGCCGAGGGCGATCCACAGCTTCTCGGTGGACTGCGGCATCACCGGCGACAGCAGCACGGCGAGCGCGCGCAGCCCCTCGGCGCACGTGTAGAGCACGGTGCCCAGCCGCTCGCGCTGGTCCTCGTCGCGGGCGAGCGCCCACGGCTCGTTCTCCGTGATGTACCCGTTGAGCGCGTCGACGATGGTCCAGATCGCGGAGATGGCCTCGTCGATGCGGAACTGGCCGATCGCGGCGTCCGCCTTCGTCGCGGCGTCCGCCACGATCTTCTGGATCGCGAGGTCCGCCTCGGTGTACGCGGCCGCCGGCGGCACGATGCCCTCGAAGTACTTCTCGATCATCGCGGTCGTACGCGAGGCGAGGTTGCCGAAGCCGTTCGCGAGCTCGGCCTGGTACCGGGCGGAGAGGTCCTCCCAGGAGAAGGAGCCGTCCTGACCGAACGCGATCGCGGACAGGAAGTAGAAGCGGTACGCGTCGGAGCCGAAGACGTCGGTGATCTCGGTCGGCGCGATACCCGTGAGCTTCGACTTCGACATCTTCTCGCCGCCCACGAGCAGCCAGCCGTGCGCGAACACGCCCTTCGGGACGTCGAGCCCCGCCGCCATCAGCAGCGCGGGCCAGATGACGGCGTGGAAGCGCAGGATGTCCTTGCCGACCACGTGGTAGGCGGGCCAGCGGCGCTCGAAGGTCTCCTCGTCGGAGCCGTAGCCGACGGCCGTGGCGTAGTTGAGCAGCGCGTCGACCCACACGTAGATGACGTGCGACTCGTCCCACGGCAGCGGGATGCCCCAGTCGAAGGTCGAGCGGGAGATCGAGAGGTCCTTGAGGCCCTGGCTCACGAACGAGACGACCTCGTTGCGCGCCGAGTCGGGCCGCACGAAGTCGGGCTCGGTCTTGTAGAGCTCGAGCAGGCGGTCCTGGAACTCGCTGAGCTTGAAGAAGTAGTTCTTCTCCTGCAGCAGCTCGAGCGGCTTCGAGTGGATCGCGCAGACCTTCAGCCCCTCGAACGGACCCGTGCCGTCGACGATCTCCGATTCCGGCTTGAACTCCTCGCAGCCCACACAGTAGAGCGCCTCGTACTCTCCCGCGTAGATGTACCCGCGGTCGTACAGGCGCTGGAAGAACGTCTGCACGTTCGCCTCATGCCGCTCCTGAGTGGTGCGGATGAAGTCGTCGTTCGCGACGTCGAGGGTCTTCAGCAGCGGGAACCAGCTCTCGCTGACGAGCTTGTCGACCCATTCCTGCGGGGTGACGCCGTTCGCCGCCGCGGCCCGCAGCATCTTCTGACCGTGCTCGTCCGTGCCCGTGAGCATCCATGTGTCGTCCCCCGCCTGACGGTGCCACCGCGCGAGGGTGTCGACGGCCACCGTCGTGTACCCGTGGCCGATGTGCGGCACATCGGAGGGGTAGTAGATGGGCGTGGTGATGTAGAAGGAGTCGCCAGCGGGCATGGGGACAATTCTAGGTGCCCCCATGCCCGTGGTTACGCCGTGCGGCTCGTCAGAGCCCATTGCGGCGGGCGACCTCGCCGAGCCAGGCCAGCGAGGGCTTCGGGAACCGCTCGAAGGTCTCGTGGTCGAAGCCGATGAGACCGAACGTCGGCCGGAATCCGCTCGCCCATTCGTAGTTGTCCAGCGCGCTCCAGTGCTGGTAGGCGCGGACCTCGATGCCGTCGCTGATGGCGCGGTGCAGCCCCTCCAGCGCCCCCTGCGTGTAGGCGATGCGCCGGGTGTCGTCGGCCGTGGCGATGCCGTTCTCCGTGACGAGCACGGGCACGCCGCCGCTGCGCTCCCACGCGCTGCGCACGCCCAGCTCGAGGGCCTCGGGGAAGAACTCCCAGCCCGTGAGTGTCGTCTCCACATCCGGCGACACCGGCAGCGGACCCTCCGGACCGATGAACGTGCGCGTGTAGGCCTGCACGCCCACGAAGTCGTCGCCGGCGGACTGCTCCAGGTACCAGTGGTCACGCGGGTCGCCGTACGTCGCGAGCATCTCGTCCGCGCCGGGCTCGCCTGTGGAGTGGAACGCCTGGGTGGCGATCGTCCACCCCGCCTGCACCCCGGGCACCGTGTGCAGGATCTCGGACGCGCGCCGGTGGGCCGTCAGCAGGGTGTCCGCGACGCCGAGGTCGGGGTTCGGGAGGCCGTAGGCGACGAGGTTCGCCGCGTCCTCTCCCCCGGCCAGCATCGCCGCGATGTTCGGTTCGTTGATCGTGCACACGTAGCGCACCCCATCGAGGATCGGCAGCACCGTCTCGACGTAGCGGGAGAACAGGTCCACCGCGTCGTCCGCACGCCAGAAGCCGTCCTTCTGGAACCACTGCGGCACCGTGAAGTGCATGAGGGTGACCGTCGGGTCCAGACCGTTCTCCCGCGCGGTGTCGATCATCCGGCGGTAGTGGTCGAGCATCGCCCGCGAGACGAACCCGCGCTCCGGCTCGATCCTCGCCCACTCGACCGAGAAGCGATAGGAGTTCAGCCCCGCCTCGGCGAGCAGCCGCATGTCCTCCGGATACCGGTGGAAGTGGTCGGCGGCGTCACCGGAGGGCTCGACCATGGTCGAGTCCGGCGCGTGTTCCATCGCCCACCAGTTGCTGGTGGTGTTGTTGCCCTCCACCTGGTGGGCGGCGGTCGCGGCGCCCCAGAGGAAGCCGTCGGGGAATGCGAGCACGGATGCGCTCCTCTCTCTTTCTTGCAGTCTTTCCCGGGCCTCAGCGGGCGCGGGCGGGGTTCGGCACGGCGTCGAGCAGTTCGACCGTGTACGGGTCCTCCGGATGCTGCAGCACCTGGGAGGTCTCGCCCCGCTCGACGACGCGGCCACTGTTGAGCACGAGGATGTTCTCGGTGACCAGACGCGCGCTCAGCAGATCGTGCGTGATGTAGAGCATGCTGATGCCCCACCGTTCGCGGAGGTCCTCCAGCAGCGCGAGCACGCCGGCGCGGAGGGACACGTCGAGCATCGACACCGGCTCGTCCGCGATCAGCACCTGTGGGTCGCTCGCGAGCGCCCTGGCGATCACGACGCGCTGCCGCTGCCCGCCGGAGAGCTGGTGCGGCAGCTTGGCGGCGAACTGCTCGACGGGCGTCAGGCCCACCGTCTCCAGCAGTTCGAGCACACGGGCCCTGGCTTCCGCCCCGCGCAGCCGCGTGTAGTTCACGACCGGGCGGGTGAGGGCGTACTCGACGGTGTGCAGGGGATTCAGGGCCGCGTACGGATCCTGGAACACCATCTGCACGTCCTTGCGGAGGTCGCGGAGGCCTCGGCGCTTCAGTGACGCGACGTCGGTATCGCCGAACCGGATGCTGCCGGAGGTCGGCTTCTTGACCCCGGTGAGCATCTTCGCGATCGTCGACTTGCCCGAACCCGACGCGCCCACGAGAGCGAGAGCCTCCCCCGGTTCCAGCCGGAACGACACGTCGTCGACCGCGACGACGGGATCCTGTCCGCGTCGCGGAGCCGGATAGCGCTTGGAGACGCCCTCCACCACGATCGCAGCGTCGGCGCGGCGGGCGTCCCGCGGCGACACCGTCGGCAGGGTCTCGGTGACGTCCGTGCGGCTGCGCCCCTCCCGGCGACGGGTGCCGAGATCGACGAACCCGGGGATCTCGATCTTCTCGGCGCGCGGGTCGGCGTAGTGGCTCAACAGCATCCGGGTGTACTCGTCCTGCGGACGGTGCAGGATGTCCTGGCTGGAGGCATCCTCCACGATGCGGCCCTCGTGCATGACCATCACCCGGTCGGTCGCCTCGAGGACGATGCCGAGGTCATGGCTGATGAGGATCGCCGTGAACCGCTCGGACCGCTGCAGCTCCTGGATCGTGTCCATGACCGCGTGCTGGACGAGCACGTCGAGCGCCGTGGTGGGCTCGTCGAACACCATCAGCTGGGGTTCGAGCGAGAGGGCGAGGGCGATCGAGGCGCGCTGCCGCATGCCGCCGGAGAGCTCCCCCGGGTACCGGTCGAGCACCTCCGGCTTCAGCCCCACCTTGCCGACCAGCTCCCGCGCCCTGGCCTCGCGCTGCTCCGCGGGCACATGGCCGTGCGCGGCGAAGATGTCGCGGAAGTGGTTGCCCACGGTCCGCACGGGGTTCAACGCATTCATGCCGGACTGCAGCACCATCGCGAAGCCGCCCTGCCGCTGACGCCGCAGCTCCTCGGCGTCGAGCTCGCGGATGTCGCGGCCGTCGAAGAGGATGCGTCCGCCGCTGATGCGCGCCGGCGGCTTCTGCAGCCGCGTGAGCGCGAAGCCGAGTGTGGACTTGCCCGACCCGGACTCGCCGACGAGCCCGACGAACTCGCCGCGCCGGAGCGCGAACGACACGTCGTGCACGGCCGGCACCGGCACCTGCCCCGGGGAGGCGTACTCCACGGACAGCGACTGGACGTCGAGGAGGATGTCGTCGTGCTCCATGGCGCTCATCGGCCCTTCCCTTCGCGGAGGCGCGGATTGGAGATGCCGTCCACGCCGAAGTTGATGAGTGTGAGGCTGAGGGCGAGCAGCGCGATGCACAGACCGGGCGCGAACAGCAGCAGCCACTGGCCGGTGAGCAGGGAGTTCGAGTTCTGCGCCCAGTAGAGCATCGTGCCCCAGCTGACGATGCTGGAGTCGCCCAGCCCGAGGAACTCCAGCCCCGCCTCGGCGAGGATCGCCGCCGTCGCCGCCCCGAAGAGCGTCCCGGCGATGATCGACGTCATGTTCGGCAGGATCTCCCGGAAGACGATGCGAGCCCTGCTGTCGCCGGAGAACTGCGCCGAGGTGACGAAGTCGTTGCCGCGGAGGGACTGGGTCTGGCTGCGCAGCACGCGCGCACCCCACGCCCATCCGGTCACGACGATCACGGCGATGATCATGAGGATGCCGCCGTTCTGCAGGTAGGCGGCGATCACGATCATCAGCGGAAGGCCGGGGATCACGAGGAAGAGGTTCACGATGAACCCGACGACCTCGCCCGCGAAGCCGCGCATGTAGCCCCAGCTCAGGCCAATGAGCACCGCGACGATCGTGGAGAGGAGCCCCGCCGCGAAGCCCACGAGGAGGCTGACCTGCGCTCCGTAGATGAGCTGGCTGAGCACGTCCTCCCCTGCGGCGGTCGTGCCGAGCCAGTGCTCCCACGAGGCGTCGGCGTTCCGCGGGAAGCCGTTCTCCTTCGGCCCG
Source organism: Microbacterium meiriae (assembly GCF_040685015.1). NCBI lineage: Bacteria > Bacillati > Actinomycetota > Actinomycetes > Micrococcales > Microbacteriaceae > Microbacterium > Microbacterium meiriae. The sequence continues at coordinate 159,758 of NZ_JBFBHD010000001.1, forward strand.
TAGGGGGCCAGGAGCGGGGCGAACACGGCGACGAGCACGAAGAACGCGAGGAGGCAGAGGCCGATGCGGGCCTTGCCGTTGGACCACAGGGTGCCGACCATGCGGCCGACGGCGCGCCAGGGGCTGGGCGCCGCGATGCGGTCGGTCGGGACCTTGACGGTCACGGTGCTGGGGGTGGGGTTCGGGGTCGTCATCGTCGAGTCCTCGGGTCGAGAACCCCGTAGAGGATGTCCACGAGGAAGTTGGCGATGAGCACGCTCACGGTGATCATCAGGAAGAGCGCCTGCATGAGCGGGTAGTCCTGCCCGATCACGGCGTTGAACAGCAGGTAGCCGATGCCCGGGTATCCGAACACCTGCTCGACGAGGATCGAGCCGCCCACCACGCCGCCGAGCGTGAGCCCGAAGCCGGTGAGGTTCGGCAGGATCGCGTTGCGGGCCGCGTAGCGGAGGGCGATGGTGCGACCGCGGAGGCCGTTCGCCTCGCCGAAGGTGATGTAATCCTCGCCGAGCGTGTTGATCATCGCGTTGCGCATGCCGATGATCCAGCCGCCGAGGGAGGTGAGCAGGATCGTCAGCGCGGGCAGGAACGCGTGCCGGACGAGGTCGACGATGAAGTCCCAGGTGAACCCCGGGGTGGTCGTCGCCGAGTAGGCGCCGGTGGTCGGGAACCAATGCAGCACGTAGCCGAGGAAGAACAGCAGCAGCAGCGCCGTCCAGAAGTACGGGAACGTGCTGAGGAACGACCCGGTCAGCGTCGGCAGCGAGTCCAGCCACGTGCCGCGCCGCCAGGCGGCCATCACGCCGATCAGCGTGCCGATCACGAACGCGAGGATCGTGACGATGCCGACGAGGCCGAGCGTGTAGGGCAGCGCGGTGGAGACCATGCTCGACACGGTCTGCGGGTAGAACGTGTACGAGACGCCGAAGTCGAGCCGGACGACCTGGCCGAGGTAGGCCACGTACTGGTCCCACATCGAACCGGTCGGCACCCCGAGCTGGGCCTCGATCGCGGCGCGCGTGGCGTCGGAGACCGGACCGTTCTGGGAGAGCTTCGCGATCGCGGCGTCGGCGGGAGAGCCGGGCATCAGGCGGGGCAGGAAGAAGTTCAGGGTGATCGCGGCCCACAGGGTGAGCACGAACAGGCCGATCTTCTGGAGGACGTACTTCACTGGTCTCCCCCGTCCGTGCGCTTCAGGTGGGTGAAGATCCCCAGGGGCGCCGAGTCGTAGTTCTGCGGGATCATGTACGGGTCGTCCGCGGAGGGCCAGCCGGTGAACTTCGCGTCGTTGAACAGGCCCCAGATCCCGCCGTAGTACATGCCGATCACGGGGACCTCCTCGTACACGATGCTCTGCAGCTCGTGCACGATCTCGGTCTGGCGGTCGGGATCGATCGTCGCGCGGAACTCCTCCAGGAGGGCGTCGGCCTCCGGCGAGCGGTAGCGCTCGAAGTTGTTGGTGGTCACCTCGCCGGTCGGCACGTAGAAGTCGCTGGAGAGCAGGCTGTTGTAGGCCTGGTACACGTCGCCGTTACCCATGCCGCCGATCGCCATCTCGAAGTCGCCGGTGCCGATCGCGCTCTGGTAGCCCGCGGGCTGCGGGAGCTTGAGCGACACCTTGACGCCGATGTCTGCCAGCTGCCGCTGCACGGTCTGAGCGGCGCGCGTCCAGTCGGAGAAACCGTTGGCGGTGGTCAACGAGAACGCGAGCTGCTCGCCGTCCGGGCCGACGAGCTGGTCGCCCTGGAGGGCGTACCCGGACTCGGCGAACGCCGCGAGCGCGGCGTCGCGGTCCTGCGCGAGCATGCCCTGATCGGGGATCTCCGGGTCGAGGTACTGCTCCTGGTTGGGCAGGATGAGCCCGGTCTGCCCTGCGGGCTGCATGTACCCCTCGGAGGCGGTCTCCGCGATCTCCTCCCGGTCGAGCGCGAGCGCGATGCCGCGGCGGACGTTCACGTCGTCGAAGGGCGCGACCTCGAGGTTCGGCACGAGCGAGATGACGCCGCCCGGCGGGAACCACCAGGTGTTGTCGGGACTCGCCGCTCCCCAGGTGCCCTCGACGTCGGAGATGAAGGAGTAGGCCCAGTCGTAGCCGCGGGTCACGGTGTCGAGCTGCGTGTTCGTGGCGGGCAGGATGATGTGCTCGATCTCGATCCTGTCCGCCTGCCAGTAGTCCGGGTTGCGGTCCATCGAGTACTGCTGGTCGTTGTAGTTGCCGAGCACGAACGGCCCGGTACCGACCGGCTCCTCGTTGCGCCAGGTGGCCGGGTCCTTCACATCCGTCCACAGGTGCTCGGGGACGATCATGGTCTGCCCGAGGATCGACAGCGAGGGCGCGTCGTCACTCTGCAGGTGGAACACGATGTCGTCGCCGTCGATCTCGATGCGGTCGATGTGCTGCCACGCGCCCTTGATGTCGAGCGAGGGCTCGTCCTTGATGAGCTGGAACGTGAACGCCACGTCCTCCGGGGTGAGCGCCTCGCCGTCGCTCCACTCGACGCCGTCCCGGATCGTCATCACGATCGTGCGGGCGTCGGGCTGGGTCCACTCGGACGCGAGCCACGGGGTGAGTTCGCCGTCGAGCGGGTTCACCAGGATGAGCGGCTCGTAGATCCACCGCGAGGCGGTCCTGGTGTTGGTGAGGTAGGGGTTGAAGTTCTGCGTGAAGAACGGGTTTCCCTTGTCGGCGTTGATGAGCATCGTGTCGTCGCCGATCGACGGGTCGGGCTGCGAGCTGATCTGGATGCTGCAGCCGCTGAGCGCGACCGCTGCGGCCGCGAGCCCCACGACGGCGGCCCGGCGCCAGCGTCGGAAGGTGTGCGTCTCTGCCACTGGATGACCTCATGTCGTCTCTGTCATGAAGGGCGCCCCGGGGGATGGGGAGTCCTGCCGGCCGAAGCCGTACACCAGATTGTAAGCGCATACATTTTGAATCGGCAACCCCATGATGAGCCAGGGGGTCCGCCGGGGCGGCGCGGTCGCGGCGACTCAGGCCGGGCGCGTGGAGCTCTCGCGGAGGAGGATCTGGAGGGGCAGACGCGTGGTGAGCGGCGGGGCGTCCGGCTGCTCCAGCCGTCGCGCGAGCACCTGCACGGCCGCGCGTCCGAGCTCGATCATCGGCTGCCGGATCGTGGTCAGCGGCGGCGACACCAGGGTCGCCGCCTCGATGCCGTCGAACCCCGTCACGAGCACGTCGTCCGGCACCTGCACGCCCGCAGCACGGAACACGTCCATCGCCCCGAGGGCCATCTGGTCGTTGGCGGCGATGAGCGCGGCGGGCACGCCGTCGCGCGTGAGCTCCTGCCCGGCCCGGCGCCCGGAGGCCCGTGTGAAGTCGCCCCGCAGCACGCGCACCGCTGCCGGATCACGCCCCGCTGCGGCGAGCGCGGTCGACACGCCCTCCCACCGTTGCTCCGCGTCCGGCGAGTCGGCCGGCCCGGCGAGGAACGCGATCTCCCCCTCCCCGACCTGCGACAGCACATGGCGGGTCAGCTCCCCCATCGCCTCGGCGTTGCTCACCGTGACATGGTCGTAGGCATCGCCCCGCGGCGGCCCGGACAGCACGACCACCGGGATACGCCGCCCCAGCCGCGCCAGCACCTCGTCCGGCACGCTGCGGGCGAGCACCATGAGTCCGTCCACCCGGCCGGCCATGTCGCGGACGGTCGAGCGGTCGGGGTCGTCACGTCCGACGCCCACCATGAGCACGAACCCCTGCTTCCACGCCTCCAGCTCGGCCCCCCGCAAGACTTCGTCGAGGAACAGCATCGAGGAGTGCGGCGGGTCCTGATCGTCCGACACGACCGTGAACGGCGGGCGGGCAGCGGCGGACAGCACGTCGAGCGGCGGGGCGTCCTCGGCGGCGTCGAACTGGGGGAAGTACAGCCCCAGCACCCCCGTCCGACGCTCGGCCAGACCCCGTGCACTGCCGCTGGGGACGTAGCCCAGCGCGGCGACCGCGTCGAGCACCCGCTCCCGGGTCACCGGACGGACGGCCTCCGGCGAGCGCAGCACACGCGAGACGGTCGCGATCGACACTCCGGCGCGCTCAGCGACGTCGTACACCGTCGCGGCCCTGCTCACGCGTGCTCCTCTCCCCCGCGGTTCTGGTTCCGGTTCCGGTTCCGGTTCCGGTTCCGGTTCCGGTTCCGGTTCCGGTTCCGGTTCCGGTTCCGGTTCCGGTTCCGGTTCTGGTTCTGGTTCTGTCAGCGTAGGACAGTCTCCCCCGGTGCCCCCGTCCCCTCCCGCGCGCGGGCGCAGATTCGCGTCGGTGTCGCACGGATGGTGCCAGAACCTGCGACACGGTGCAGATCTGCGACGGGGTTCCTGGACGGTGCAGGATCACGCGCGGCGGGCGCGGAGGGCTCCGTGGGGGCGGGAGCTGATCTCGCCGGGCTCTCGCTCGCGGGCCTCGGACCACTGCAGCTCGAGGCCGGCCGCGGCGAGCAGCGGGGACAGGGCCTCGGCGGTCCAGAAGAACGCGGGTGCGACCGCATGAGCGAAGGCCGCCCGGGGTTCGCCGACGAAGTACCCGAGGAGCAGGCTCCCGCCGGGGGCGAGCACTCGCGCGAGTTCGGCGAACACGTCCGGGAGCTCCGCGGGAGGCGTGTGGATCACGGAGTACCACGCGAGGATGCCGCCGACCGTGCCCGATGCCTGCGGCAGCGTCCGGAACGACCCGTGATGGAACGTGAGGTGCGGATACCGAACCCTCGCCCCGTGGATGAAGGCCGTGGAGAGGTCGATCCCCTCGACGTCGCGCCCGGTTTCGAACTCTGCGCCGTCATCCCCGTGGAGAAAGGCCGTCCAGTGACCGGGACCGCATCCCGCGTCGAGCAGCATCCCCGGGGTCTCATCGCGCCAGCGGCGGATGAGCTCGCGGTCGCGCGGATCCATCAACCCCAGGTCCCCCGCGACCTCGAGGTACTCCGCGGCCCTCTCGTCGTAGGCTCGCGCGACCGACTCCTGTCCCGCGGGAAGTCGCAGATCCGGACCCGCGTCGCACGCCTCCCCGGAATCCCTGCGACCGGGGTGCGAATCTGCGACCGGAGTCACCGTGACCGCGCCGCGAGGGCCGCCTGATACAGGTCTCGGGAGGACAGGCCCGTCAGGGCCGCGACCTCGGAGGCCGCGTCCTTCAACCGGGTGCCGTCCGCGACCAGGGCCTGCACCTGAGCGAGGGCGTCCTCCGGCGAGGCCTCCCGCCGCGGCGCACCCTCGACGACCACGACGATCTCGCCCTTCACCCCGTCGGCGGCCCAGGCTGCGAGCTCGGACGCGGTGCCGCGACGGACCTCCTCGTACAGCTTCGTCAGCTCCCGGCACACGGCGATCCGGCGGTCTGCGCCGAACGCTGCCCCCATGTCGGTCAGCGTCGTCGCGAGGCGCGAGGGCGACTCGAAGAACACCATCGTGCGGGGCTCGGCGGCGAGGGCGGAGAGGGTCGCCCGGCGCTCCCCCGGCTTCCGCGGCAGGAACCCCTCGAAGGTGAAGCGGTCCGTGGGAAGCCCCGAGATCGCCAGGGCCATGAGTACCGCGCTGGGTCCGGGAATGGCGGTCACCGTGACCCCCTGCGCCACGGCCTCGGCGACGAGACCGTATCCCGGATCGCTCACGGTCGGCATCCCCGCGTCGCTCAGCACCACGAGGTCGGTCTCCGCGGCGAGCGCGGCCAGCTCCGCGGCCTTCAGCTTCTCGTTGTGGTCGTGCAGCGCGATCAGCCGGGGCCGGTTGTCGATCTTCAGGGCCTGCAGGAGTCGCTGTGTCGTGCGGGTGTCCTCCGCGACGACGATCTCGGCGTTCTCCAGCACCTCCACGAGTCGCCGCGACGCATCGCCCAGGTTTCCGATCGGGGTCGCGGCGAGGATGATCACCCGCCCAGCTTAGGCGTGGGTCTGCGTCGGGGCCGTCGGAGCGGACCGGTGCCGGCATACCGGAGGCACAGGGCGGAGTGTGTCTAGGCTGGACCGGTGACCGCGCCCGAGCCCCTGCTGCCCGCCCCCGAGGAGCGGCTCACGCGCTACGAGCGGCTCCGCGACCGCGTGCTGCACGCCCCGGACTGGGGCCGGGCGATGGGCTGGCTGGCCCCGCTGCTGATCACCGCCCTCGCCGCGGTGCTGCGCCTGGCGAACGTCGGCCATCCCCATCAGCTCGCCTTCGACGAGACCTACTACGTCAAGGACGCCTGGTCGCTGTGGAGCCTCGGCTACGAGGGGGTGTGGGGAGAGAACGCGAACGACGCGTTCATCACCCTGCAGGAGCTCCCCCTGACGAACAAGGGTGCGTTCATCGTGCACCCGCCGCTCGGGAAGTGGCTGATCGCGCTGGGCATGGCCATCGGCGGACCGGACAACAGCGCCGGCTGGCGTCTCGCGACCGCGGTGCTCGGCGCAGCGTCCGTGCTGCTGGTCTACCTCATCGCCCGACGCCTGACCGGCTCGGTCGTGGCGGCGACCGTGGCCGGCACGCTCCTCGCGATCGACGGCCTCAGCATCGTGATGAGCCGGATCGCGCTGCTCGACGGCATCCTCACCTTCTTCGTGCTGCTGGGCGTGCTGTTCGTGCTCATCGACCGCCAGCACACGATCCCGCTGCTCGAACGTCGGGATCCGGACGACGAGGATCCGCTGTGGGGACCGATCCTGTGGCGCCGTCCCTGGCTCGTCGCCGCGGGTCTCGCGCTCGGCGCCGCCTCGGCGGTGAAGTGGTCGGGACTGTACGTGCTCGCGGGCTTCGGCCTCTACGTCGTGATCACCGATGCCCTCGCCCGGCGCCGCGGCGGGGTCGTCGTATGGCCGGCATCCGCGGTCTTCCGGCAGGGGCCGGTGTCGTTCGTGCTCCTCGTCGTCCCCGCGCTCGCGGTGTACCTCGCGAGCTGGACCGGATGGCTGGTGACGGCGAACGGCTACGACCGCGGCAGCGATCCGAACCCGCTCGTCGCGCTGTGGAACTACCACGAGGCGATGCTCGGCTTCCACGTGGGCCTCACCCGAGGACACCCGTACGCGAGCCCGGCGTGGGAGTGGCCCTTCCTGCTCCGCCCGACGGCGGTGTGGGTGGACAGCGACCCCACCGGCTGCGGCGTCGACCACTGCATCGGCGTGATCTCGGCGATCCCCAACCCGCTCATCTGGTACGGCGGCGTCGCGGCCAGCGTGTACCTGCTCTACCGCCTCATCCGCGGCTGGATCACCCGACAGCCGGTCGGCCCGGCCCTGAGTCTTCCGCTCGTGGGGCTCGCCGTCACCTACCTCCCCTGGCTGATGTTCCCTGAGCGGACGATCTTCCAGTTCTACACGGTCGTCATGATGCCGTTCCTCGTGCTCGCGCTCACCGTCACGCTGCGGATCATCGCGGGGCGCCGCGAGGATCCGCTCGTGCGCCGCCAGTCCGGAGAGCGGACCGTCCTGATCTTCCTCGGCGTCGTCGTCCTCGTCTCGGCGTTCTTCCTGCCGCTGTGGACGGGGATGAGCGTGCCGTACGACTTCTGGCGCCTGCACAACTGGCTGCCCGGCTGGGTCTGACCCGCCGCGCCGTGACCCCCGGTCAGGGGATCTCGTCGGCCACGTGCTCCACGAGCGGGAGCACGCGACCGGAGAGGTGGGTGCGCATGGCGATCGAGGACGCCGTCCGCGCGACGCCCGGCACCAGGGCGACCCGGTCCAGCACCTCCTGGAGCCGGGTCGCGTCGCGCGCGACGAGCCGGAGCTGCATGTCGCTCGCGCCGGTCACGGTGTGCATGTCGACGATCTCCGGCACCGCGTCTGCGAGGGCCGTCGCCACATCGTCGTGCCCGACCTTCTGATCGATCTCGACGAGGCAGAACGCCACGACGCCGTAGCCGAAGCCGGCGGGGTCGATGCGCGGCACGATCGCCTCGATCACCCCGCCCTCGTGCAGCCGCGCGAGGCGGCTGGTGGCCGTCCCTCGCGCGATGCCCAGCCGGCGCGCGCACTCGAGGAGAGGCAGCTGCGGCGACTCCGTCAGCAGCCGGATCAGCGCGGCGTCGAGGCGATCGATCCGCACGTCACTCCCTGACGATGCCGGGGCGGGAGACACCCCGCGTCAGGCGGGCGACGACGAGCAGCACCGCGGTGAGCCCGAGCGTGAGCAGCAGCTGGATGCGCGCGGCCGGGTCGATCATCGCGAGCGCGATCACGGCGGCCAGCAGCACCAGGCACAGCCACGACACCCAGGGGAAGCCCCAGAGCCGCATGGGCATCGCCTCACCGGCACGGTCGGCCCGCCGTCGCAGCACGATCTGCGAGATCGCCGTCGCCGTCCAGATCACCAGCAGGGTCGACCCCACGACGTTCAGCAGCGCCGGGAGCACGACGTCCGGGAACGCCCAGTTCAGTCCGACGGTGACGAACCCGAAGGCCACCGAGGCGAGCACCGCGACGAACGGGACGCCCTTGAGGCTCGTCCGGGTGACGGACAGCGGCGCCAGTCCCCGCTCCCCCAGCGAGTACGCCATCCGGGAGGCGCCGTAGATGTTGGCGTTCATGGCCGAGAGCAGCGCGATCACCACGATGAGGTCCATCACGAGACCGACGCCCGGGATGTTCAGCGTGTCCAGCACGGCCGAGAACGGACCGGCCTGCACGGCGGGGTCGTCCCACGGGAGCACCGCGACGATGACGAAGATCGAGCCGACGTAGAAGATGAGGATGCGCACGAGCACCTCGCGCACGATCCGGCGGATGTTCCGCGCGGGGTCGTCGGACTCGGCCGCGGCGATCGCCACGACCTCGGTGCCGCCGAACGCGAAGACGACGATGAGGAGCGCCGCCGCGATGCCGGTGATCCCGTGCGGGGCGAAGCCGCCCTCGTCCACGAGGTTCGAGATCCCCGTCGCCGGCACACCGGGGATGAGTCCGACGATCGCGCACACGCCGACGACGAGGAAGGCGATGATCGCGGCGACCTTGATCGCCGCGAACCAGAACTCGAAACGGCCGTAGTTGCGCACGCCGAAGAGGTTCACCGCGGTGAGGGCGACGACGAAGACCAGCACCCAGACCCACGCGGGGATCCCGGGCACCCAGTTCGCCACGATCCCGGCCGCGCCGGTCGCCTCGGCGGCGATCACGACGACCAGCTGGATCCAGTACAGCCAGCCCACCGCGCTTCCGGCGCTGCGCCCCATGGCCTTCTGGGCGTAGGAGCTGAAGGCGCCGGAGCTCGGGCGGGCCGCGACCATCTCGGCGAGCATCGCCATCACGAGCACGACGATGCCGCCCGCGACGAGGTAGGAGATCAGCACGGCGGGTCCGGCGATGCTGATCGCCTGCCCTGAGCCGACGAACAGCCCCGCGCCGATCGCGCCGCCGAGCCCCATCATGGAGATCTGGCGGCGGGTGAGGCCCGGGTGCAGGCCCTTCGTGGTCGTCGTGGTGACGGGGACCTCCGTGGTCATGCGCCCACCTCCATCAGGTCGGAATCGTGGTCGGAGGTCGCGGCGGCGAGGGCGGCTTCGACCCGGTCGATGTCAGCGGCGGAGCCGGATGAGATGCGGATGCCCTCGCCGGGGAAGGCCCGGGCGACGACACCCCCTGCGTGCAGGAGGGCGTCGAGGTCGGCGGTGCGGTCCCCCGCGGGAACCCAGACGAAGTTGGCCTGCGAGCGGACGGCGGGCCAGCCGGCCGCCGTGAGCACGGTGTGCAGCCGATCGCGCTGCGCCACGACCTCGTCGATGCGGGCGCCGAGCTCGTCCTCCGCAGCGAGGGAGGCGAGAGCCGCGGCCTGGGCGAGGTCGGTGACCCCGAACGGCACGGCCACCTTGCGCTGCGCCTCAGCGATCGCGGTGGGGGCGATCGCGTAGCCGATGCGGAGGCCGGCCAGGCCGTACGCCTTGGAGAACGTGTGCAGCACCGCGACGTGCGGGTGCCGACGGAACAGCTCGATCCCGGCACCGCGGCTGTCCGTGCGGTCGAAGTGCACATAGGCCTCGTCGATGACGACGAGGACGTCGTGCGGCACCGCGGCGACGAAGCGCTCCAGCGCCTCGGCGTCGACGACGGTGCCGGTCGGGTTGTTGGGGTTGCACACGAACACGAGACGCGTGCGCGGGGTGATCGCGGCGCGCATCGCGTCGAGGTCGTGTCCGTGGTCGGCGTCCAGCGGCACGGCGACAGGCGTGGCGCCCGCGATCCGGACGAGCGAGGGGTACGCCTCGAAGGACCGCCATGCGAAGACGACCTCGTCGCCCTCGCCGGCGACCGCGTGGATGAGCTGGGCGGCGATCTCCACCGACCCGGCGCCGACGGTCACCTGGGCCGGGTCCACGGCGTACCGGGCGGCGAGCGCCTCCCGGACCGCGGAGGCGCTCATGTCCGGGTAGCGGTGGATGCCGGCGACCCGGTCCTGCACGGCCTGCACGACGGAGGGCAGCGGCGGGTGCGGCGACTCGTTCGAGGAGAGTTTGGAGGCACCGGCCGGGGCGGAGCGCCCCTGTCGGTAGGCGGGCACGGCGTCGAGGCCGGCGCGGGCGGAGAGGGTCATCGTCAGAGCATCCTTGCTGTGATCCGAGAGGGGTCGCGTCACCCTAGAACGGATGGCAGGCGCTGGGCAAACCGTGCACTCGAAGCTGCGCATCGCGCGCAATCGAACGCCACCTGGGTGCCGCACGCTAGGCAGATTGCACACCCCTGCTCCGGGGAAGGGCGCTCACCGTGCGTGCGACACCGCGGCCGGATCGCTCACCGGCAGGCGGCACACGAAGGCGCGGCAGTCGTAGGCGCGCTCGGCTGTCGCCTCCTTGCCGTCGAACAGTTCGAAACCCTCGGCGGCGAACGCCGTGGCCTGCGCCGGGCTGACGACGACGATGACATCGGCATCGGCTCCGCGTGCCGCGGCGGCGAGCGCTCCCCCGGGGTCCTCCGTGACCACGACGAGCTGCCGCGGGGCCGCGACGAGTCCGGCGGCGACCCGGAGCAGGCTGCCGTGCGCGAAGGGCTGGGCGAGCGCCCGGGAGGCGAGCGCCTCCACCCGCTCGGCCGCCGCCGCGCGGTACCGGTCGCCCGCTCCGAGCCGCCAGGCGGTGAGCGCGGCCTGCGCGACCGCCGCCGTGTCCGAGGGGAGGTCTCCGTCGGTGTGATCGGGCGAGGCGGCGATGCCCTGCGCGCGGAGCAGCGGGTCGTCTCCCCCGGCTCCGTCCAGCACCTCGTCGAGGAGGTCCCGCCCCGTGACCGCGGGAGCGACGTCGCCGGTCGCCGCCGCCAGGGCGAACAGGCCGTCGGCGAGGAGGGCGAGGTCGGCCGCAGTGGCCACCGCGGCGGAGGCCCGGCCGTCCAAGGACGCCCGCACGAGAGCGCCGTCGGCACCGCGATTGGTGCGGAGCACGGCGTCGGCGGCGTCCGCGGCGGCGGCGACCCACGCGTCCTCGCCGAGCGTCGCACCCGCCCTGGCGAGTGCCGCGACCGCGAGGCCGTTCCATCCCGTGATGACCTTGTCGTCCACCGCCGGCGGCTCCAGCGTGGCGCGCTCCGGGACCGGGCGGAGGTAGTAGCCGCCCTCGCTGCGGGCCCCGTCGATCCACGACTCGGAGTCCTGAGCGGCGCCGAAACCGCCGCCCTCCCGCCGCAGCGTGCCGAGCAGGAAGCGGGCGATTCCGCGGGCGGTCTCCTCGTCGCCCGTGTCGAGCGCGACCTCGAGAAGCTGGGCGTTGTCGGTCAGCATGCGCTCGTAGTGCGGCACCGTCCAGTCGCGCCGGGTCGCATAGCGGAAGAACCCGCCGTCGGCATCCCGCAGAGCAGAGCCCGCCATCGCCGTGAGCGCGCGCTCGGCTGCTGCCGCGGCCTCCGGCGCGGCCTCGCGGACGAGGGGCTGCTGCAGGAACCGCAGGGTCGTGGCCACCGGGAACTTGGGAGCTCCGCCGAAGCCGCCGAACTCGCTGTCCTCCCTGGCGGCGAGTCCGCGGGCGGCCTCGGCGAGCGCGGCGGTGTCCGGGAGGGTCGAGGGCGTGGCCTGCGCAGCCTCTGCGAGGGCTGCCGTCACCGCGTCCGCGGACTCCTCGGCCTGCGCGCGGCGCGTCGTCCAGGCCTCGCGCACGGCGGCCAGCACATCGCGGAACGCCGGCATCGGCGGTCGCGCCTCGGGCGGCCAGTACGTCCCCGCGTAGAACGCGCGACCGGCGGGGGTGGTGAACACCGTGAGCGGCCAGCCGAGGTTCTGCGTGAACGCGGACGCGGCGGCCATGTAGGCCCCGTCGACGTGCGGATGCTCCTCGCGATCGACCTTCACCGCGACGAATCCCTCGTTGATGCGGGCGGCGGTCTCGGGGTCAGCGAACGACTCGCGTGCCATCACATGACACCAGTGACAGGTGGAGTAGCCGATCGAGATCAGCATCGGCACGTCTCGGCGGCGGGCCTCGGCGAACGCCTCTTCCCCCCACGGGTACCAGTCGACGGGGTTGTCGGCGTGCGCCCGAAGGTACGGGCTGAGGGTGTCGGCGAGACGGTTCGTCATGTCCCCACGCTACGCCGGGGAGACAGGCTGCGGGTCGGCCGTCGATCGGCTCGCGGGGACCGGCAGCTCCGGGTCAGCCGACGAGCAGCTCCGCGGGGCGGGTCGCGGTGTAGCCGACGAGCGGGAGGGCTCGCTCGGCGGCCAAGGCGATGCGCGCGCGCAGCACGTCGGTGGCCACCTCGTAGCCGTCGAAGTCCGTGGTGCTCGCGTAGACGCCGAGGGGCAGCGTGAGCGCCTGGAAGAAGGCGAAGAGCGGCCGGAGCTGGTGCTCGATCATGAGGGCGTGCCGCTCGCCGCCGCCGGTCGCGGCGAGGAGGACCGGCGTGCCGACGAGCGCGTACTGGTCCACGAAGTCGAACAGGTGCTTGAACAGCCCGGTGAACGACGCGCGGTACACCGGGCTCCCCACGATGAGGAGGTCGGCGGTCTCGATCGCCTGCAGGTGCACCTCCACCTCCGGCGGGAGCTGGTCACGGGTGAGAGCACCCGCGAGCGACGGCCCGATCTGCGTGAGCTCGATCAGCTGCGCCTCGACGGGGGCACGCTCGGCGACCGCGGCGGTGATCGCTCGGAGGAGGGCGGTGGTCTTGCTCGGCTCGTGCAGGGAGCCCGAGACGGCGACGACGCGGAGCGGAGCTGTCATGCGCTCGACGGTACCCACGCGGACGCCCCGTGTCGCGCGAAGCGACACGGGGCGTCATGTGGAACGGAGACGAGCCGCCGGCCGCGGGCTCGGGAGCAGGGCTCCGGTCAGTGCGGGCTCGGTGACGGCGTCAGTGCCGAGCCCGCGGCCGGTATGAGGGCGGGATCAGTTGACCTCGTCCGGGTGCGAGCCGACGCGGCCGGAGCCGTCGAGCGGGTCGAGGGCGTCGATCGCGGCGATCTCGGCGTCGGTCAGCTCGAAGCCGAACACGTCGAGGTTCTCCCGCAGGCGCTCCGGGCGCACCGACTTCGGGAACACGATGATGCCCTTCTGCAGGTGCCAGCGGAGGACGGCCTGCGCGGGCGTCACGCCGTGGGCGGCGGCCGCATCGGCGACCGCCGGAGTGCCGAAGAGGTCGTACTTGCCCTGGCCGAGCGGACCCCACGCCTCGATGCGCACGCCGTTTGCCTCGGCCCAGGCGACCTCCTCGCGGCGCTGATACGCCGGGTGCAGCTCGATCTGGTTCACGGCCGGGACGACGCCGGTCTCCTTCACCGTGCGCTCCAGGTGCGGGACGAGGAAGTTCGAGACGCCGATGCTGCGGGTCAGGCCCGCGTCGCGCAGTTCGATGAGCTTCGCGAACGCGTGGACGTAGTCGTCCTTCGCCGGAGTGGGCCAGTGCACGAGGTACAGGTCGACCTGCTCCAGGCCGAGCTTCTCGAGGCTCTCGCCGATGGCGGCGCGGGGCTCGTCGTCGTGATGACGGTCGTTCCACAGCTTCGTGGTGACGAAGAGCTCCTCGCGCGGGATGCCGGAGGACGCGATGGCAGCGCCCACGCCCTCCTCGTTGCCGTAGATCGCGGCGGTGTCGATGTGGCGGTACCCGATCTCGAGAGCCTCGCTCACCGCCTTCTCGGTCTCTGCCGGCGGCACCTTGAAGACGCCGTAGCCCAGCTGGGGGATGGAGTTGCCGTCGTTCAGTTCGAGTGCAGGAATGGTCATCCCCCCAGCCTAGGACCTGTGATGACAGGCGTGCCCGTGCGGATGACGAAAAGCGTCAGCGCCGAGGGACCGCGGCCATCGCGGCGGCCCCCTTACCGACGAGGCGCTCCAGAGGACCACGGCCGACGAACATCGACCACAGCGTCGTCACCACCAGGAGTACCACGGCCGTGAGCCCCCAGAACGAGTTGTCCGCGATGAAGCCGCCAGGGCCCGCGACGAGGACGACGGAGACGACGTGCAGGCTGTATGCGGTGAGCGGCATGGACCCCAGAGCGCCGAGCGGCAGCAGCAGCCAGCGCAGCGGGCGGCTCAGGAGCAGGCACAGCGCGATCACCGCGAGGGCGAACCCGCCGGAGCCCAGGATCTCCGCAGTGCCGCCGCTGTGCGGATCGACGGCGAAGACGGCGCGGACCACCGAACCGAGCGGATCGCTCACGGCGAGAGCCTCGGGGTAGCTCTCCCAACCGGACGGCGGCATCACGTCGTCCGGGATGAACGACGACAGACTCTCGGCGGGAAGACTGTCCAGGCTCTCGCTGCCGGAGTCCTCGCTCGTCGAGGAGACGATCGATTCCGTCCCGCCCAGCCCCGCGCCCGCGCCGAGGGCGCCCAGGCCGTAGCCGATCGCGGCGAGGACCACCCCGACGACGAGGGCGACGACGGCCGTGCGCACCTCCTGCACGCGGAGCCGGCCCAGTGCCATACCGCCAAGCACGAGAGCCAGCCACACGGTGATCGGATAGGTGCCGTAGAGCACGAACCCGATGCCCGCGCCGAACGGCTGCAGCGCCACCGCGCTGATCAGGGCGAGCAGCGCCGGACCGGCGAGCGCGAGGACGGCGGCGCCGAGGAGCAGCTGCCGGGGCCGCCACCGCAGCACGGGGATGACGGCGACGTAGAGCAGCCCGTAGAGCGTCAGGATCACGGCGATCGGGGTGTTGAGGAGCTCCAAGGCCAGACCGATCACGAAGATCACGGCGCCGCGGCCGACGAGATTCAGGCGGATGCCGGGGAGACGCTCCCGCTCCGGCAGCACGTCGCGCCCCGTCATGAGCGCGATGGAGACGCCGGCGAGCAGCGCGAAGAGGATCGAGGAACGACCGTGCACGAGGTCCGTCCACGTGGTGGGGTCGCCCCAGTCGAAAGCGTCGGTCATGCCGACGTGGGCGCCGGCCATTCCCAGGATCGCCAGACCCCGTGCGACGTCGAGGCCGAGGATGCGCGGCGGCCGACCGAACTCGCGGAACCAGCGCACGGGGCGCAGAGCAGTCATCACCCGATGATCGTATGCGGCGATCGCGGCGGCTCCGGTGTGCATCCCGGCATACGATGGAGGGCTATGTCCTCCCCCGTGATCTCCTATCCCCCGGAGCTGCCCGTCAGCGCCGCCAGGGACGAGATCGCCGATGCCATCCGGGACCACCAGGTCGTCATCGTCGCCGGCGCGACCGGATCGGGGAAGACCACGCAGCTGCCGAAGATCGCGCTGGAACTGGGCCGCGAGCGCATCGCCCACACCCAGCCCCGGCGGCTGGCCGCCCGCACGATCGCGGAGCGCGTGGCCGAGGAACTGCGGGTCGAGCTCGGCACGCTCGTCGGCTACAAGGTGCGCTTCACCGACAAGGTCTCCGACGAGACGCGCATCGCCCTGATGACCGACGGGATCCTCCTCAACGAGATCCACCGCGACCGCCTGCTGACGCGCTACGACACGATCATCATCGACGAGGCCCACGAGCGGTCCCTCAACGTCGACTTCCTGCTCGGCTACCTCGCCCGCATCCTCCCGGAGCGCCCGGACCTGAAGGTGGTCATCACCTCCGCCACGATCGATCCGGAGAGCTTCGCGCGGCACTTCGCCGCGGCCGACGGCACCCCCGCTCCGGTCATCGAGGTGTCGGGGCGCACCTATCCCGTCGAGATCCGCTATCGCCCGCTCGTCGACGAGGACGCGGAGCAGGACGCCGCCGGCGAGCCGGAGGACGAGGTGAGCGCGATCGTCACGGCGCTCCGCGAACTCGACCGGGAGGCGCCCGGCGACGTGCTCGTGTTCCTGCCCGGCGAGGCGGAGATCCGGGACGCGGCCGACGCCGTGCGCGCCGCCTACGCCAAGGACCGTTCTCCCACCGAGGTCCTCCCCCTGTTCGGCCGGCTCTCCGCCGCGGAGCAGCACCGGGTGTTCGAGCGCAGCACCGTGGCCGGCGTCCGTCGCCGCGTGGTGCTCGCGACGAACGTGGCCGAGACGAGCCTCACGGTGCCCGGCATCAAGTACGTCATCGACACCGGCACGGCCCGCATCTCCCGGTACAGCAACCGCTCGAAGGTGCAGCGGCTCCCCATCGAGGCCATCTCGCAGGCCTCGGCGAACCAGCGCTCCGGTCGCGCCGGCCGCACGAGTGACGGCATCGCCATCCGCCTGTACTCCGAGGAGGACTACGCGCGGCGTCCCGAATTCACCGAACCCGAGATCCTGCGCACCTCGCTCGCCTCGGTCATCCTGCAGATGCTCGCGCTCGGCTTCGGCGACATCACCGCGTTCCCCTTCCTCACCCCGCCCGACTCCCGGGGCGTGAAGGCGGCGTTCGACCTGCTCACCGAGCTCGGCGCCCTTCGACAGGCTCAGGGACCGGACGACGGCCCCCGGCTCACCCGCATCGGGCGGGACATCGCTCGGATGCCGATGGACCCCCGGTTCGCGCGGATGCTCATCGAGGCGGGCCCTTCGACAGGCTCAGGGACCCAGCGGGGGTCAGGCCCTTCGACAGGCTCAGGGACCCAGCGGGGTGCGGGCCCTTCGACAGGCTCAGGGACCCAGCGGGGTGCAGGGAACCCCTCGGTGCTGCGGGACGTGCTCGCGATCGTCGCGGGGCTGTCCATCCAGGACGTGCGGGAGCGACCGGAGGACCGGCGCGAGGAGGCCGACCGGCTGCACGCGCGCTTCGTGGACCCGACGAGCGACTTCCTCACCCTCCTGAACCTCTGGAACCACCTGCGCGAACAGCAACGGGAACTCGGCTCCAGCGCGTTCCGGCGCCTGTGCCGCAACGAGCACCTCAACTACGTGCGCGTCCGCGAGTGGTTCGACGTGCATCGGCAGCTCCGGACGCTCGTCAAGAGCCCCGATCGCGGGGCGGAGCCGGGCGGCGCGGCCGATCCGGATGCCATCCACCGCGCGCTGCTGTCCGGCCTGCTGTCGCAGATCGGCGTCCTCGACGAGCGCACCGCCCCCGCGGGGAAGGCCCACTCTCCCGCGAAGGACGCCCGCCGCCGGATCACCGAGTACCGGGGCGCGCGGGGTATCCGGTTCTCGATCTTCCCGGGGTCGGGGCTGCGCAAGAAGAGTCCCCGGGCGGTCATGGCGGCCGAGATCGTGGAGACCTCCCGCACCTTCGCCCGCACCGTCGCCGCCATCGACCCCGCCTGGGCCGAGCCCCTCGCCGGCGACCTCGCGAAGCGTCAGGTCACCGAGCCGCACTGGTCCAAGGACGCCGGAGCCGCGGTGGCGTTCGAGAAGGTCACGCTGTTCGGGGTCGAGATCATCCCGCGCCGGCGCGTGCAGTTCGCCCGCATCGACCGGGCCGCCTCGCGCGAGCTCTTCGTCCGTCATGCTCTCGTCGAGGGCGAGTGGGACCCGTCCCGGATCGACAAGCGGGTCAGCGCGTTCTGGCGCAGCAACGCCGAGCTCCGGCGCCGCCTCGAGAAGCTCGAGGAGCGTGAGCGGCGCCGCGACATCCTGGCCGGCGACGAGGCCGTCTTCCGGTTCTACGACGAGCGCATCCCCGCCGAGGTGTTCGACGTGCGGTCGTTCGAGAAGTGGTGGCGCGAGGCGCTGACGACGACGCCGAAGCTGCTCGTGATGCGCGAGAGCGACCTCATCGACGACGAGGACCGCGCCGACCAGCGCGAGTTCCCGACCCGGTGGACGCAGGGCGACCAGGTGCTCGGCCTCGCGTACCGGTTCGAGCCGGGTGCCCCCGATGACGGCGTGAGCGTCGTGCTGCCGCTGCCGCTGCTCGCCCAGATCGAGGATCGCGGCTTCGACTGGCAGGTGCCGGGGCTCCGCGCCGAGCTCGTCACCGGACTGCTGCGCGCGCTGCCCAAGGCCATCCGGCGCCACGTCGTCCCCGCCGCCGACTGGGCGGAGAAGTTCGGGGCGGCGCTGGCCGACGAGGGTCCGGAGGTGCACGGCGGCCTCCCCCCGCGCACCCTCAAGGAAGCGCTCGCGCGGCTCGTGCAGCCGCTCGCGAACCAGGTGGTGACGGCCGCGGACTTCGATGACGAGCGGGTGCCGGCGCACCTGCGCATGAACTTCCGCGCCGTGGACGAGCGGGGACGGGTGGTCGGGTCAGGGCGTGATCTCCGGGCGCTGCAGGCCGAGCTCTCCGACCGCGCGCGCAGCAGCGTCGCCCGCTCCATCGCCCGCCCCGGGCGTGCGGAGGCACCGGGGCCGCGCGGGGCGGAGCGCGTGGCCGCGGCTCCGGTCGAGCAGACCGGGCTGACGGCGTGGACGTTCGGCGACCTCCCGGCGGTCATCGACACGAAGGTCGCGGGCGGCGTCGTCCGCGGGTATCCGGCGATCGTCGATGCCGGCAAGAGCGTGTCGGTGCGGGTCGAGGCGACTCCGGACGCCGCGGCCGCCGCCACGCGCGACGGCGTGCTCCGTCTCGTCCTGCTCGCGGTGCCCTCGCCGTCCTCGTACGTGCAGCAGCACCTCACCAGCCAGGAGAAGCTCGCCCTCGCCGCCTCGCCCTATCCGTCGGCGGCCGCGCTCATCGAGGACTGCCGAGCCGCCGTCGCCCGTCGCGTGATCGACGCGTCGACCGGCGCCGACGGCCAGGACCGTGGCGTCGTGCGCACCGAGGCCGAGTTCGCCCGGGTCCGCGACGCCGTGTCCGCCGTGCTCGTCGACGAGCTCTTCGCCTGCGTCTCCCTCGTCGCCCGCATCCTCACGAAGGCGCGGGAGGTGGAGCGCGGCATCAAGTCCCAGAACTCGCTGGCGCTGCTCGGCCCGCTGAACGACATCCGCACCCAGCTCTCCGGACTGCTGCACCCCGGCTTCGTCGCGGCCGCGGGTGTCGACCGACTCGCCCACTTCCCCCGCTACCTCGACGGCATGATCGACCGGTTGAAGACCCTGGCGAACGAGCCGGGCAAGGACCGCGCACGGATGACGGAGTTCGAGCGGATGGCGGTGCTGTTCGCGGACGCCGGCGGCACGATCCCCCTCGCGCCCGACGCTCCCCCCGCGATCGTCGAGGTGCGCTGGCTGCTGGAGGAGTACCGGGTCAGCGTCTTCGCTCAGCGTCTCGGCACCGCGCAGCCGGTGTCGCCGCAGCGGATCACCAAGGCGCTCGCGGGGAAGTGACCCCCGCCGGGTAGCCTGAGGGCATGGCCCGCGCGATCGTCTACACCGAGTTCGGATCCCCCGCTGTCCTCCACCTGATGGAGGTGCCTGACCCCGTGCCCGTCCGCGGCGAGGCGCTGGTGCGCATCGAGGCGGCCGGTGCCAACCCCATCGACGCGAAGCTCCGTGGCGGCAAGCGCCCGTCTGCGCCGATCACCGAACCGCGTCCGGTCGGATTCGACGGTGCCGGGGTGATCGAGGTGCTGGGCGAGGGCGTCGACGGGTTCGAGGTCGGCGACCGCGTCGCGATCCGCGACACGCTCGGGACCTACGCCTCCGCCCTCGCGGTCGAGGTCGACAAGCTCGTGAAGCTCCCGGACGCCGTCACCGCGGCCGAGGGTGCGGCGATCGGCATCCCGGCCGGCACCGCCTACCAGTCCCTCCGCTCGCTCGCCGTGACGGCCGACGACGTGCTCCTCGTGCACGCAGGATCCGGCTCGGTCGGCCAGGCCGCCGTGCAGTTCGCGGTCGCCTGGGGCGCGACGGTGATCGCCACCGCGAGCCCCGCCCGGCACGACCAGCTCCGCGAGCTCGGCGCGATCCCCGTGGCCTACGGCGACGGCCTGCTCGACCGCGTCCGCGCGGCGGCCCCCTCCCCCGTGACCGTCGTCCTGGACTGTGCGGGCACCGATGAGGCCATCGAGACCTCCCTCGCCCTGGTCGCGGACCGCGACCGCATCGCGACCATCGTCCGCGGTCCCGACGCCGCCGACTTCCGCATCCGGGCGTTCTCCGGCGGGTCCCCCGAGCCGCTCACGCCGCAGGAGCTGGAGTGGCGCGCCGAGGCGCTGCAGAAGACCGTGGACCTCCTGGCCGCGGGCGACTTCACCATCGAGCTCGGCCCGGAGCTGCCCCTCGCCGAGGCGGCACGGGCCCATGAACTCATGGAGACCGGCGCCGCCTCGGGGAAGATCATCCTCGTTCCCTGACCCCAACCCTGACAGCGTCGGGCGTCACCCCGCACGCGGCGTTCGGCGGGTTCTGCCGCGGCCAGGCGACACTGATCGGTCAGGCGGCTTTCGGCTTCCGGCGCGGTGGGAGGCGAAGATGCATGGTCGCGAACGCCAGCACAGCAAGGGATGGCACGAAGAGTCGCGCGTCCGGTGCATAGCCGTCACTCACAGGCCATCCACTCTGGGCATAGCGAACCGGTCCTGCATCGCCGACGACGTAGGACAGAAGCATGCCGCCCGCAGCGATTCCGAACAAGGCGAACAACCACCCCGCGTATCGAACCCACCACCGACGTGCCCTCGGCACGATACGCAGAGGCAGCCCGATCAGGAACGCCAGGATCGTAAGCGGAGTGGAGAGGACCGCGAATCCGACGATCTGCAAGCCCTCTGTGTACCCGGCCGCGGTGGTCGACCAGATCGCTATCGCGACATACGTGGTCAAGCCGGTGAGGAAGACTTGCGCCGCCAACAGGAGCCAATGCCGTTCGGTCTCGGCCGCGGCCACCTGGCGTGGTGAACCAGGCACCCCGGCGTCGAGCTGGTTCTGAGACGTCACATTCGGATCGTAGTGCTTCTGCTCGGAGCACCGGAGCTGCCCCTCGCCGAGGCGGCACGGGCCCATGAACTCATGGAGACCGGCGCCGCGTCGGGGAAGATCATCCTCGTCCCCTGAGAGATCAGGGTGGCACCGGAGCGGGGTTGCGGCCACGACGGGCTCCGACCCGATCGCCTAGCCTCCGGGGCAGTCGCACTCACTGCCGCTGTAGCACTGGCACACCGAGTCAGGGTAGTCGGCCTTGGTGGCGGTGATTCTGACGTCGAGTTCTTCGAGCGGGACGACGTCCTCGATGCCGTCCAGTTCCGGGATGTCCGGGCAGTCCGCGGGGCCTGTCTCCACGATCTCTTCGCCTCGCGGAAAGGTCAGGGTGAAGCACACCGCCCCCTGACGCTGCTCGTACCACCAGCCACCGCCCGTCTGCGCGCCACCGAGTGCGAGGAGTGTCAGGGTGGTGCCGTCGCCCCTCTTGTCGAGGTCGAGGAGCTTGAGGGGGTTGCCGTCGAGCTCGTCGGTTCCGTCTCGGAGGTCGGAGGCGAGGGAGAGTTCGGCGATGGTCGCTTCCGAGTCCGTGACGATCTTGCCGCGGTGCTCCCACATACTGTCCTGCGCGTCTTCGATGGAATCCGCGAGGCTCACCCGCACGAGGTTCTCGATGCTCGGCGCGCACCCGACGAGCATGGCGGCCGCAGCGACGAAGCCGACGACAGGGAGGCTTCGGCGCCGCAGACGGCTTGTCATGATGCGACGGTAGCGCATCCGGCGACGACCTCCCTGTCGTTCAGAATGGAGCGACGGGGCGGCCGAGCGAGAGCATCAGCCGGTTCGCCCAATTGAAGAAGGCCGCGCCGTGCACGACGTCCGCGATCTCGAGGTCGTCCAGTCCGGCCGCACGGAGGCGCGCGATGTGCGCGGGACCGAACGCGCGAGGCGTGTCGGTCAGCGCGACCGCGGCGGCGATGATCGCGTTCCAGCGCTCCCCCAGATCCGCGTCCACGCCCTCGGCGAGGAGCGTATCGACGTCCTCCGGCCGCTTGCCGTGGTGCGCCGCGAACCGGGAGTGCACCGACGCGCAGAAGACGCAGCCGTTGCGGCGGGAGGCGGCGGTGGCCGCGAGCTCCCGCTCCGCGCGCGGGAGCCCCTCCGCGGTGTTGTAGAAAACGTCCTTGTCGACGAGGGTGCGTGCGCGGAGCACCTCGGGGTCGCGCGCGAGCAGCCGGAAGTACTCGTTCTTCGCGCGGGCGGCGTCGACGAGGCCATCGAGGTGTCGCGGGGTGAGATCCTCCTCCGCCAGGGGCGCGAGGTGGGGTGTCCAGCCGACCTCGGCGCGCGTGAAGGCGTGCGGATAGGGGGCGGCGTCGTGGCGGAGCACGGTGTCGGCGGCGGTCATGCGGCCTCCTCGTCGGTGTCGGTGTCGGTGTCGGTGGCGGTCGCGGTCGCTGTGTCGGCGGCGGTGCGTCCGGCCTCCTGAAGCACGCGGAGGCCGGTGACGACCCGCTGCTGGAAGGCGAGGAAGGACACGAGCTGCGACAGCGTCACGATGCCGTCCGTCGACCAGCCGGCGTCGTGCAGGCTGCCGAGGTCGGCGCCGGATGCCTCGCGGGGACGGAACACCAGCAGGTGCGTGTGCGCGAGAGCGGTCGCGAGACGTTCCCCCAAGGCCGCCGATGCCGCTTCGTCCGGGAGGTAGCGCGTGCCGTCGGTGCTCTCCGCCTCCAGCCCGCGTTCGGTGTAGGCGCCGAACGGTCCCGTGGTCGCGGCGGCCTCGGCCTCTCGGGCGACGATCGCGGCGCGCTCCGGGTCGATCTCGCGGGCCCGCCCGGCGTAGAACACCGCCGTGGGGTCGTCGGCACCAGCGAGCGCGGTCGCGAATGCCGCGATGAGCGCGCGCTCTGCGAGAGACACATGCTCCGCGGATACCGGGTGGAAGAGCGCGTCGAAGCTCGCCTGGAGCTGCTCCCTGGTCACGGGACGGCGCCGACGCAGCGCATCCAACTCCGGCGTCACCCCCGTCAGCTGGTCGACGATGTCGGCGGTCATGCGTTCTCCTTCACGGTGGGGGTGTTCTCGGGCGCGTGGGTGGTCTCGGGATCCGGCGGCGTGAGCGCGTAGCCGAGGGCCGGGGCGACCTCCGTCGCGAACAGCTCGATCGAGCGCAGGACGTGGGCGTGCGGCGCGTCGACCGAGTGCACCTGGAACGCCACCTCGGTCGCGCGGTGCAACGTGGTGTCGGCGGCGAGCGAGGCGGCGACCTCCTCCGGGGTGCCGAGGTGCGTGTCGAGAGCGGCGATGAGGTCGTCGATGCCGTCGCCGGGGATCGTCTGGCCCTGCCGCCGGAAGCCCTCGGCCGCCCGCCGTAGACCGACCTCGGCGAACTGGAGCGCCTCGACGCGGTCGTCCGCCACGAACACGGTGCGGGAGGCGGTGATCCGCGGAGTCTCGCCGGCGGGGAGCGCGTCGAGGTACGCGTCGATGATCGGGTCCTGTAGGGCGGACAGCGGTGCGTGCAGACGGTCGCCGGGGCGGGGCTGCGTGCGGGACAGCAGCAGTCCATGACCGTGGACGCCTGCTCGATGACCGCCGGGTGCCGAGAACGTCGCCTGCCAGATCCGCGAGGCCAGCGACCCCGCGTCCGGATACAGCGTGTTCCCCGCACCGACGTCGCGGCCCTGGAGAGCGTCGAGAAGCACGCCCAGCTTGCGGTCGTAGGTGGGCCCCTTGTCGCGCACGTCCTCCCCGAAGGGCGCGAAGGACGACGGGGTGCCGCCGCTGCCGAGCCCGAGGTCGATCCGCCCGTCCGCGAGCAGGTCGGCCACCACGGCGTCCTCGGCCACCCGGACCGGGTCTTCGAGGGGCAGCGTGATGATCCCGGTGCCGAGCCGGATCCCCGAAGTGCGTGCCGCCGCGTGCGCGAGGAAGACGAGCGGCGAGGGCAGCCCGCCTTCCGCCGCCCGGAAGTGGTGCTGCGCCACCCACGCCCTCCCCACGCCGTGCCGTTCGGCGTGCTGGATCTGCGCCAGGGCGAGGCGGTAGCGGTCGTCCGGGGATGCGTCGTCGAGGAGCCGGGTGAAGAACGCGACGGTGGGGCGAGGGGCGGTGGCGCTCATGCGATGATCTCCGTTCGACCGGGAACCGCGGCCAGCAGCTCCCGGGTGTTCTCGTGCTGCGGGTCGTGGAACAGCTCTTCGGTCGGTCCGTCCTCCACCACGCGCCCGCGGTGCATGACGGAGACGGTGTGGCTGATGCGACGCACCACCGCGAGGTCGTGCGAGATGAAGAGGTAGGTGAGTCCGAGCTCGGCCTGGAGCGCGGAGAGCAGTTCGAGGATGCGCGCCTGCACCGTCACATCGAGCGCCGACACCGCCTCGTCGAGCACGAGGATCTCCGGGTCGACGGCGAGCGCCCGCGCGATCGCGACCCGCTGGCGCTGCCCGCCGGACAGCTCGCTCGGCGTGCGGCGGGCCGCATCCGCCGGCAGCGCCACGCGCTCGAGCAGGGCGACCGCGCGATCCCGACGCTCGGACCGGCCGCCGATGCGGAAGTTGTGCAGCGGCTCGGCCACGATGTCGGCGATCTGCTGCCGTGGATCCAGGGAGGCGAAGGGGTTCTGGTACACGAGCTGGATCCGTCGGCGCAGCGCACGCAGTCGCGCCCCCTCGACGGCCGTCGCGTCCTCCCCCGCGAGCTCCACGGTCCCGGCGTCCGGACGGAGGAAGCGCGTGACCAGGCGCGCTGTCGTGGACTTGCCCGATCCGGACTCGCCGACCAGCGCATGGGTCGTCCCGCGCCGCACCCGGAAGGAGACGTCGTCGACCGCCCGGAAGCGCTCACGACCCGCGACCCGGAACTCCTTGACGAGGCCGGCAGCCACGATCTCGTAGGGCTTCTCGGCGGCCACTGCCGCGGCGTCCCGGAGGAACGGCGGCGCGTCCGGACGCCGGAAGCCGGTCGTGAAGGCGGGCGCGTCCGCGAGCAGCTGCCTCGTGTACGGGTCTTCCGGCTCCGCGAGCACCTGCGCACTCGGCCCCTGCTCCACGATCCGGCCGTCTTTCAGCACCGCGATCCGCGCCGCCCGGTCCGCGGCGACGCCGAGGTCGTGCGTCACGAGCAGGATGCTCGTGCCGTCCTCGCGCTGCAGCTCGTCCAGCAGATCCAGCACGCGGCGCTGCACCGTGGCGTCGAGGGCGCTGGTGGGCTCGTCCGCGATGAGCAGCCGAGGGCTGAGGGCGATCGCGGCCGCGATGAGGACCCGCTGCCGCATCCCGCCGGAGAGCTCGTGCGGATACTGTCGAGCACGCAGATCGGGGTCGTCCAGCCCGACGCGGTCGAGCAGCTCGAGCACGCGGGCGTTCCGGGAACGACGGTCGCGATGCCCGTGCAGACGCAGCACCTCGGCGACCTGCACGCCGACGGGGCGCACCGGGTCGAGCGAGGTCGTCGGATCCTGCGGCACCAGCCCGATCTCCGACCCGCGGATGCCGCGGAACGCCCGATCCGACCATCCGGAGATGTCGAGGTCGCCGAGCCGGACGCGCCCGCCCTCGACCCGTCCGCCCTCCGGCAGCAGGCCGAGGAGGGCGTGCGCCGTGGTGGACTTGCCGGAGCCCGACTCGCCGACGAGGGCGAGGGTCTCCCCCTCCGCGATGGCGAAGGAGAGGCCGTGCACGACCTCGCGGGCGGCGTACGAGACCCGCAGGTCCGTCGCGGTGAGGACGGGGGTGGGCGCGGTCATCGGGCGCTCCTTCCGAGCCGGTGGCTGATGCGATTGGCGCTGAGCACGACGGCGACCACCACGAGGCCGGGGAGCGCCGTGAGCCACCAGGCGGTCGCGATGTAGTTGCGCCCCTCGGCGATCAGCAGGCCCCACTCGGGGGTGGGCGGCGGCGCGCCGTAGCCGAGGAAGCCGAGGGTGGAGATGGCGAGGATGGCCGTGCCGAACTGCAGCGCGGCGAGCGCGATGATCGGGGTGAGGGCGTTCGGGAACACATGCCGGCGCAGCACGGCGACGAAGGTGCCGCCGCTGCCGTACGCCGCCTCGACGTACTCGGTGCGGCGCACCCGCGCCACCTCGGCGCGCATGAGCCGGGCGAAGGCGGCGACGCTGCCGAGTCCCACGGCGATCGCCGCGTTCACCGTTCCGAAGCCGAGCAGGATGATGACGGAGAGCGACAGCAGCAGCCCGGGGATGGCCAGCAGCACGTCGACGATCCGCATCAGCACGTCGTCCACGACACCGCCGGTCGCGCCGGCGACGGCTCCGAGGAGCGTGCCGAGCGCGAGGCCGACCGTCACGGCGATGAGCGCGCCCGACAGGGAGTGCACCGCGCCGTGCACGACCCGGCCGAAGAGGTCGCGGCCGAGGGCGTCGGTCCCGAACCAGTGCGCGGCGCTCGGCGGCAGGAGCTTGTCGGCGGGCACGCCGGTCAGCGGATCGCCCGGCGCGAAGACCCCCGGGATCACCGCCCACAGCACCGCCACGGCGACGACAGCGAACGCGAGGTACAGCCCCCAGGCGCGGAAGCGTCGCCGCGGACGGGACGGGGAGACGGGGGCGGGAGCTGCCGGCGCGGGGAGCGCTCCGGGCGTCTCGACGGATGTCTCCGCGATCACGGGAGCGGTCATGCGGGCACCTCCTGGGCAGTGGGACGGACGGGGCGCGACCGGGCGGCGCGGGCCGCCCGCCGCTGCCGCGGGTCGATCAGGGGCGTGGCGAGGTCGACGGCGAAGCTGATCACCACGAACCCCAGGGCCGACAGCAGCACCACTCCCTGCAGCACCGGGATGTCCTGGTTCGCGACGGCCTGCTCCGTGAGGCGCCCGATGCCGGTGCGGCCGAAGACGGTCTCGGTGACCACCGCGCCGCCGACGAGCTCTCCGAACAGCACCCCCGCGATGGTGAGGGTCGGGACGGCGGCGTTGCGCGAGACCGACCGCGTGAGCACCCACGCCGGCGGCGCGCCCTTCGCCCGCACCACGGTCACGAACGGCTGCGCCTGCACGCGGTCGATGGATCGGACCAGGACCTGGGCGAGGGGCGCCGAGATCGGCACGGCGAGCGTGAGGACGGGGAGGATCAGGCCGCTGATCGGATCGGCCCCCACGATCGGCACCCATCCGAGCCCGAACGAGAACACCTGGATGAGCAGGATCCCGAGCCAGAACACAGGGACCGCCACGAACAGTCCCGGCACCTGCCGCAGACCGTCCCGCAGCCAGGCGAAGAGCGCGAGCGAGGAGAGCACCGCGATCAGCACCGCGAGCAGGACGGCGACCAGGAGCCCGAGCGCCGCGAGCAGCAGCGTGGCGGGCAGTGCTTCAGCGAGCATCGTCCGGACCGGGGTGCCGTACTGGGTCGAGTAGCCGAAGTCGCCGGCGAGGAAGCCGAGCCCCGCGTGCAGATACTGCTCCCCCCACGGCACGTCGGCGCCGTAGGTCGCGCGGATGTCGTCGAGCTGCTCCGGCGAGAGCCCCAGGCCCGGGTCGGAGAACTTGATGAGGATGGCGTCTCCCGGCAGCAGCTGCAGCAGGAAGAACGTGGCCGTGAAGGCCGCGATCAGCACGATCGCGGCCTGCCCGGCCCGTCGGAGGACGAAGGTCATGGGGTCACCGTGGTCCTCAGTGCTCCGCGAGCCACACGCCGGAGAACGTGGGGCGGCCGACCGACTCGAACGCGACGCCGTGCACGTACGTCGCCGCGCCGTAGACCTGCGGCTCCTCGAAGAGCGGGATCACGTACGCCTGCTCCGCGATGTAGTCCTGCACGGCCTGGGAGGCGGCCACCCGCTTCTGGGCATCCGGCTCGGAGGCGACGGCGAGGAGCAGCTCGTCGAGCGTCGCATCCTGCGAGATCAGCACGTCGCGGTTCTTCGTGAAGTACTGGCTCTTGATCACGTCGAGATCCGCACGGCCGACCATCGAGTGGTAGAACCCCGTCTTCAGGGGATCACGCGTGTCCTCCGCGTAGCTGCCCGCGTCGCCGGGCTTGACGGTGAGCTCGACGCCGACCGCCGCGAGCTGCTGCGCCACGAGCTCCAGGGTCTGCTTCGACAGCGGCTGCGGCTTGGCCTCGTAGACCGTGATGGACAACCGCTCGCCGTCCTTCTCGCGAATGCCGTCGGCGCCGGGCTTCCAGCCCGCCTCGTCGAGCAGCGCCTCCGCCTTCTCCGGGTCGTGGGCGTAGTGCGCGGACTCGTCCTTGTATCCCGCTGCCTGGGAGGACAGCACCGACGTGGCCACCGGGTAGTTCTCGGTGAACAGGGTGTCGACGACCTCCTGCGCGTCGACCGCGGCGATGATCGCCTGACGCACGCGGATGTCGGACAGCAGCGGGTTCTCCGGGCGGAGGGCGATCGAGTTGTTCACGCCGCGGGTCTGCGGCGCGTACAGCGTGAAGCCGGCCCCCTCCACGCGGTCCTCGTCGAACGCCTGGACGTAGCGGACGTAGTCGGCTTGGCCCGCGAGCAGCGACCCGATGCGGACGGAGTCCTCGGGGGTCACCAGCACGTGCACGGCGTCGAGGTAGGGACGACCGTCGCTCTCGACGCTGTCCGGGCCCCAGTCGTAGTCGTCGCGGGCGGTGAGGGTGTACTCGGTTCCGAGCTTCTCGTCGGTGACGGTGAAGGGACCGGAGCCGATGATCTCCTCCGCGTTGCCGGCGCCGAAATCCTCGATCGTGCCGTCCAGCGTCTCCGGGGACAGCAGCCCCGAGTTGATGGTCGACGTCGCCTGCAGGAAGCCGGGCGACGGCGCGCTGAAGCGGAACGTCACGGTGTCCTCGTCCACCACCTCGCTGCCGGCGTAGTTGTTGATGGCCTCGGAGACGGTGAGACCGCGTTCGGCGTCCCCCAGCCCGTAGGTGTCGAAGTTCTTCGCGACGGCGGCGGCGTCCACGGGCGTGCCGTCCGAGAACGTCACGTCCGGGTTGAGGTCGAAGGTGTACTCCGTGGCGTCGTCGTTCACGGTCCACTCCGCGGCGATCCACGGCTCGATCTCGAGCGTCTCCGGATTCTGCCAGGTGAGCCGGGCGGCGATGTTGTTGACGATGCCGCCGTTCGGGTAGAAGCCGGCCTGCGGCGGGTACAGGTTCGTGTAGGCCTGGTGCTCGAGGTAGGTCAGGGTGCCGCCGGAGACCGGGTCCCCCGCGTCGGCCGGAGTGTTCCCCGGGGCGGGCGAGGTGGCGCAGGCGGCGAGGCTGCCGGCCAGGACGAGCGGGACCGCGACGGCGGCGGTGCGGATGAGGCGGCGGTTCATGCGGGGGACTCCTCGGATTCGGAAGACGGGGTCTCGGGTGCGGAGGGGGTGCAGGTGGTGTTCACGGTAGGAAGCGGCAGGGCACGGGGGCGAGGCGGCGGACTCCGGGTGTCGCGAGACGACACCCGTGGTCACGCGCCGACACGCGACGTCACACGGAGGCGGTCGCGCAGCGTCTCACGCCGGCCGTCCTTGCCGGCCTCCTCCGCCGCGCGGAGCAGGCCACGGCGGCGGAGCTCGGGGGCCGCGAGGCGGGTGAAGGCCTCGAACTGCGCGGGTTGGAATGCCGAGAGGACGTTGAAGCCGTCGGCGGCCCCCGCGTCGCGCCAGCTCTCGAAGTGGTCGGCGATCGTGCCGGCATCGCCGACCACGAAGGCCGCGGGGACGGCGTGCGCGGCGACGAGATGCCGCCAGGTCACTGCCGCCTCCGCCCCGACCGCGAGCCCGGCGATCCGCGCGAGTCGCTCGACGAGCGCGGCACCCCGCTCCCCCAACCGGAGCGCCTCGGCGGCCGTCACCGGGGCGTCGAAGGCGGCGGCACGCAGCGGGTCGTCGGCGGCCACCTCCAGTGCGTCGGCGAGGGAATCCACCGTGCGGTTCGGCGGGAACGCGACGCGATCGGGCTGCACCCCCTCAGCGAGCGGCACGAGTTCCAGCAGCCGCCGGACGATCCGGTGCGCCCCGGCGTCCGAGTCCGCGACGACGGGCAGCACCGGGGCGATGACCTTCAGCTCCTCCGCCGGGCGCCCCGCGTCCGCGGCGATGTCCTTCAGCAGCCGCCGCGTGGTCACGGCATCGGCGAGGGTGGGCGCGGCGATGAGCGCGAGATCGGCGGCGGTCGCGGCGAGCGCCCGCGACCGCGGCGAGGTCCCCGCGTGCACGATCGGGATGCGCCCCTGCGGCGGACGCGCGACGTTGAGCGGACCGGCGACCCGCACATGTGCGCCCGTGACCTCGGCCGCGCGCAGCCCCTCGGGGTCGATGAGCACGCCGCGCTCGGCGTCCGCGATCCAGGCGTCCTCGTCCCACGAGTCCCAGAGCCGGCGCAGAGCGACGACGAACTCCTCGGCCCGGTCGTAGCGGGTCTCGGTGTCGGCGTGGGCGTCACGGCCGTGGTTGCCCGCGGCACGCGGCTCGGCGCCGGTGACGAGGTTGATCCCCGCCCGGCCGTGGGTGAGGACGTCGAGGGAGGCCAGCGCCCGCGCCGTGGCGTACGGATCGGCATAGGTGGTGTTGACCGTCGCGATGAGACCGATCCGCGAGGTCACCCCGGCGAGGAACAGCACCACGCTCAGCGGGTCGATGCGGGCGAGCAGGTAGGGGTCGCGGAACTCCAGGTCGGGTCCGGTCGCCAGCCAGTCGCCGAAGAAGAGGTAGTCCAGACCTGCGTCCTCCCCCTCCCGCGCGATGCGGCGCAGGATGTCCGCGTCCTCCGCGGGGTCGCGGTGGGCTCCGGGATACCGCCAGCCGGAGGGGTAGGCGCCGAGGGTGCGCACCATGGCGCCGATCACGAGGGGTTCCGTCATGCCGACACGGTAGGACCGCCGCCTCCACCCCGGCCACCGGGAGGAAGCCGGAGGTCACCGGATGTCACAGACGGTCACACGCGCCACCCTCTACGCTGAGAGGATGACTGGACTTCGTTGGGGAATCCTCGCGACCGGCGGCATCGCCGGCGCCTTCGCATCCGATCTGCGCACGGCCGGCCTCGACCTCGTCGCCGTGGGCTCACGCTCGCAGGAGTCGGCCGATGCCTTCGCCGCGCGCTTCGACATCGCGCACGCGCATCCGTCATACGAGGCGCTGGTCTCCGATCCCGACGTCGACATCATCTACGTCTCCACCCCGCACCCGATGCACCACGAGAACGCCCGGCTCGCCCTGGAGCACGGGAAGCACGTCCTCGTCGAGAAGGCGTTCACGCTCGACCACGCCCAGGCCGCGGACCTCCAGCGGCTCGCCGCCGAGCGCGGGCTGCTCGTCATGGAGGCGATGTGGACCCGGTACCTGCCGCACATGGTCCGCATCCGCGAGCTCCTCGCCGACGGCGCCCTGGGTGAGATCCGCACCGTGAGCGCCGACCACACGCAGCAGCTGCCCACCGACCCCGCCCACCGTCTCAACGCCCTCGAACTGGGCGGCGGGGCGCTGCTCGACCTGGGGATCTACCCGATCTCCTTCGTCTGGGATGTCCTCGGGGCACCGACCACCGTCCGCGCGGTAGGGCGTCTGGTCGAGACCGGAGCCGATTCCGAGGTCGCCACCGTCATGGTCCACGAGAGCGGGGCGATCTCCACGACGCTCTCCTCCTCGCGCGGCGCCGGCCCCAACGCCGCGAGCATCGTCGGCACCGAGGCCCGCATCGACATCGACCGGGTCTGGTACGCCCCCACCTCGTTCCGTCTCGTGCTGCCGGACGGCACGGTGCAGGAGGAGTACGTCTCGTCCGTCGAGGGTCGCGGCATGCAGTACCAGGCGTTCGCGGCCGAGCGCCTCGTCCGCGACGGTCTCCTCGAGGGCGACATCCTCCCCATCGCGGAGAGCGTCGCCATCATGGGCGCCCTGGACGAGATCCGCGCGCAGATCGGCGTGCGCTACCCCGGCGAGGAGGACGACCGTGGCTGAGACGACCGACGCCCGCGTGGCGGTGTACCTGGACTTCGACAACATCGTCATCTCCTGGTACGACCGGGTCCACGGCCGGAACTCCTACGGCAAGGACCGCCAGCGCATCACGGAGCACCCGAACGACCCCGAGGTCGCCGAGCGGCTGAGCCGGGCGATGATCGAGGTCGGCGCCATCATCGACTACGCGGCGTCCTTCGGCACCCTCGTGCTGACCAGGGCGTACGCGGACTGGTCGTCGCCGGTCAACGCCGAGTACCGGTCGCAGCTCGTGGCCCGCGCGGTGGATCTCGTCCAGCTCTTCCCCGCCGCGGCGTACGCCAAGAACGGCGCGGACATCCGGTTGGCGGTCGATGCGGTCGAGGACATGTTCCGTCTTCCGGACCTGACCCATGTGGTCATCGTGGCCGGCGACAGCGACTACGTGCCGCTCGCCCAGCGCTGCAAGCGCCTCGGCCGGTACGTGATCGGGGTGGGCGTGGCCGGGTCGACGGCGAAGTCGCTCGCCGCGGCCTGCGACGAGTTCGAGTCGTACGACTCGCTCCCCGGCGTGGCGCGTCCGGCGAAGGCAGCACAGCCCGCCGTCGCTCCGGTGGTCGAGGCCCCGGCGGAGCCGTCCGCCCCGGCCGCCGCGGACGCGGGTACCCCGAAGCCCAAGACCGCGTCGAAGTCCCGCACGAAGGCCAAGGCCAAGGCCGCTGCAGAGGAGCCCAAGGTCGAGGAGAAGATCGACGACCAGGGCGAGGCCACGCGGCTTCTGGAGCGCGCCCTGCGCCTCGGCCACGACAAGGCGGATGCCGACGAGTGGTTGCACAGTTCCGCGGTCAAGACGCACATGCGCCGCATGGACCCGTCGTTCAGCGAGAAGGCCCTCGGCTACCGGTCCTTCTCCGACTTCCTCAAGTCGCGCGACGACATCGCCGAGCTCGAGGAGACCGGACACGAGCGCCTGGTCCGCCTGCGGGAGCCCTGAGCACGGCCGGTCGCCTGCCGTCCCGTCACTGGTGGCGGAACGCGGCGTCGAAGGCGGCCGCGGGCTGCGGCCACAGCAGGGAGCGCACGAAACCGAGCGCCTCGGGGGCGCCGTGCAGGCGGTCCATGCCGGCGTCCTCCCACTCGATCGAGATCGGGCCGTCGTAGCCGATCGCGTCCAGCGCACGGAAGGCGTCCTCCCAGGGCACGTCGCCGTGGCCGGTGGAGACGAAGTCCCAGCCGCGCCGGGGGTCGCCCCACGGCAGGTGCGAGCCGAGCACCCCGGCACGGCCGTTCCTCGGTCGCAGGCGGGTGTCCTTGCAGTCGACGTGGTAGATCCGGTCGGCGAAGTCGACGATGAAGCCGACGGGATCGATGTTCTGCCACATCATGTGCGAGGGGTCCCAGTTGAAGCCGAAAGCGTCGCGGTGGTCGATCGCGTCGAGGGCGCGGACGCTCGACCAGTAGTCGTACGCGATCTCCCCGGGATGCACCTCGTGGGCGAAGCGCACGCCCTCGCCGTCGAACACGTCGAGGATCGGATTCCATCGGTCGGCGAAGTCCTGGAACCCCTGGGCGATCACCGTCTCCGGCACCGGCGGGAACATCGCGACATAGGGCCAGATCGACGACCCGGTGAAGCCGACGACGGTGTCGACGCCGAGCTTCCTGGCCACCCTGGCCGCACGCGTCATGTCCTCCGCCGCCCGCTGCCGCACACCCTCGGCCGCGCCGTCGCCCCAGACGTACGGGCGCAGGATGCCCTGGTGCCGGAAGTCGATCGGGTCGTCGCACACCGCCTGCCCGGCGAGGTGGTTGGAGATCGCGAACACCCGCAGTCCGTGCCGGTCGAGGATCTCGCGGCGGGAGGCGACGTAGGCATCGTCCTCATCGGCCCGGCGGAGGTCGAGGTGGTCGCCGGACGCGGCGATCTCCAGCCCGTCGTAGCCCCACTGCGCGGCGAGGCGGGCCACCTCCTCGAACGGAAGGTCGGCCCACTGGCCGGTGAACAGGGTGACCGGGTGACTGCTCATGGATACTCCTTCGTATCGCGGGTGCTCGTATCGCGGGGGTTCAGGCGCCGAGGGCGCGCAGGTGAGCGATGCTGCGGGCGGCGAGATCGTCCTGGCTGGCCGCGAGCGGTCGCCACACCGAGGCCGCGACCGCGATCGTCGCGTTCTCGCCCGTGAAGCTCTCCAGCCCCAGCACGCCGCGGTAGCCGGCGTCGTCGAGCGCGCGGAGCATCTCCGGCCAGTCGGTGTGGTCGTCGCCCACGGCACCGCGGTCGCTGCCGCACACCTGCACGTGCGCGATGGCGGCGCCCGCCGCCCGGACCGCGTCGGCGGGACGCTTCTCCTCGATGTTGAGGTGGTAGGTGTCGAGGGCCAGCCCCACCCCGGCACCGAGCAGCGGCGCCAGCGCATCGAGGCTCTGCGCCACGGTGTTCAGCACGCTGGTCTCGTAGCGGTTGAGCGGCTCGACGGCCAGCGTCACGCCGATCGCGGCGGCCTCGCGAGCGAGGGGGGCGAGGTTGTCCCTGAGCTCGCCGACGACCTCCGCCCGCTGCGTCTCGTCCATGCGCCAGGTGACGCCGGTCGGGGCGTAGAACGGCCCGGCGACGACCGCGGCCCCGAGGACGGCCGCGGCGTCCAGGCAGGCGCGGAGGTAGTCCTGCGTGGCGGCGACGTCTCCGGCGCGCGCGAGCAGCGAGCGCCCGGGTCCCATCGCCCCGACCACGACCGCGCCCATCCCGAGACCGTCCAGCACGGCCCGGGCCCGGAGCGGGTCCCAGTCACCGATGCTCTCCAGCGGCAGCTCCAGGGCGTCGTAGCCCATCCGGGCGGCCGTGCGGGCGAGCGGCTCCAGGGTGTCGTCCGTCAGCGGAGACGTCCAGACCCAGGTGTTGACGGCGATCGTGCGGGGCATCGTTGTCCTTCTGATCGTGCGGGTGCTCCCACCCTCCCACTCGCCTCAGGCGGAGCGGAAGGGCGGGAGCACACGGGGTCACGGGATCTGACGCTCCTGCCAGACCGTCGGGTAGCCGGGAAGGTCCTCTCCGCCGAACTTGGCGTAGTGGCCGTCGGGCATGCCGTCGTTCGCCGTGAGGTAGTCGTCCAGCTCGGCCTCGGTGATCGGCTTCTGCAGGAGCACCCACTCCTTCGGCACCTCTTCGCCCGCGAAGATCATCTGCGCCGCGAGCAGAGGGGTGCGCCACTGGAAGTTCGAGTACACCGGGGCGAGGCCGGTGAGGCCCGTGTCCTTCCACTTGCGCAGGAAGCTCATCTCGTCCTCGCCGGTCATCACCGGGTAGTCGGCCCCGGCATCCTCGAAGGCCTCGATGGCGGCGACGGCGCCGTCACCGGCGTCCATCCAGATGCCCTGCACGTCGCCCTTGGCGAGCTCGTCGCTGATGATGCTCTTGATCTCGGCGGGGTCCGCTCCGGTGAAGTGGTCCACGGCCTCGATCCCGGCCTCCTCGAACAGCTTCTCGGCTCCGGCCCAGCGGTGCTCCAGCACGTCGACACCGGGGAGGATCCGGAGAGCCACGACCTTGTCGCCCTCTTCGAGGTTGTCGATGAGGAACTCCGCGGTGTCGATGCCCCAGGCGAAGCCGCCGATCGGGTGGATGAACGTGACAGGGCAGTCGGTGTTCACGCCGCGGTCGAACACGACCACCGGCTTGCCCGTCTCGCACGCCCGCTCGACCGCGGGGGTCATCGCCGCCGTGCTGTTCGGGGAGATGAGGAAGACGTCGCACTCGCCTTCGGAGATGAAGTAGTCGATGTCGGCGATCTGGGTGTCGTCGGAGTCCTGCGCGTCGCGGGTCTCCATCTCGCTGATCGCGCCCGACTCCTGCAGCACCTTCAGCTGCTCGTTCATCGTGATCCAGCCCGTCTGCCGCCACGGGTTCGAGATCGAGGCGTTCGCGAAGCAGGCCTTCTTGGCGCCGGTGCTGGCGAACTCCGACGTGTCGACCATCTCGGCGTTGATGTGCTGCAGGTAGGGCTGGTCGGCGGGGCCCTGGGGGTCGACGCCGCGCTCCTCGTCCTGCTTGTCGAAGAGCTCCTGGTCGAACCACTCGGTGGTCTCGGCCGACTCCTCGGGGTTCTCCGACTCCGCCGGCGCCACGGACGGGTCGGTCGTGCACCCGGCGAGCGCGATGAGGCCGAAGAGGGCCACCCCTGCGGTGGCGATCTTCATCGATCGTCGCATTGCTAATCTCCTCTGGTTGTAGGGCTTGATGCGGTGCTGCGGTTCTCGGCGTTCTCAGTCCCCGCGGTATGGACGTCCGTCGGCTGGGGACCGCGCCGGCGGCGGGCTCGGAAGGCGACACCCGCATAGGCGACGGCCGCGATGATGATGACGCCCTGCACGGCGTCACGGAGGGTGGAGGGGACGCCCGCGATGTTCAGGAGCAGGAACAGCGCCTCCAGCGCGAACGCTCCGGCCACGGCGCCGACGATCCAGCCTCGACCTCCGCCGAGCACGACGCCGCCGAGCACCACCGCGGTGATCGCGGTGAACTCGTAGCCCCGGCCGACGGACGGGTGCACTCCCGCGTACCCGACCAGCAGGACGGCGGAGAGGGTGGCCGAGAGGGAGGACAGCACGAACGCGCGGGTGGTGACCCAGGCCCGGCGGGCACCGGCGTAGTCCACGGCGCGGGCGTTGTCGCCGATCGCGATGAGGGTCTTGCCCAGCGGGCGCTTGGTGATGACGATGCCGAGGGCGAGCCAGGCGGCGAGCAGCAGCACGGCCCAGGGCAGGAACTCCAGCACGGGGAGGTCGCGGATCCCTCCGCGGCCGATCTCGCGGAAGCTGTCGGCCGGGTTGCCCGTGGCCGCGCCGCCCGTCCACCACATCACGCCGCCGAGCAGGGCGAGCATCATGCCCAGCGTCACGATGAACGACGGCACCTTGAGCAGCGTCGTGAGGACGCCGTTGACGAGCCCGACGACGATACCGAACACCACCATGAGCAGCAGCACCGGGAGGGTGCGCGCGTCGTCCTGGCCGACGAGGTTGCCGGCGATGATGACCTGCGCCGTGATGAGCGACCCCTGGGAGAGATCGAACTCCCCGGCGATGATCACGAAGTACTGCCCGATCGCGACGATCGCGATGGGCGCGACGCGCTGCAGGTATCGCATGAACTGGCCGGGCTCGGCGAAGCTCGGGTTGAGCACGGCGACCGCGACGAGCAGGATCACGAGCAGCAGGAAGACCGCCCCGCGGGGGCTGACGAGCGTGCGCAGCGCGTTCATGAGCGTCCTCCTTCCCGCACGGAGGCGGTATCCCCTGCGCTGTCGACGGCGGCGACCTCGATGGTCGGATCGGCGAGTTCGGCGGCCGCCACCGCCATGTCCCCTTCGGCCGCCTTCGCGGCGTCGTCTCCCCCGGTGCGCGTGCCGCCGGCCCCGAAGCGCGGCCGGCGGCGCACGACGGCCCGCCGACTGTAGACGGCGACGGCGGCGACGATGACGATGCCGCGCACCACATCCTTGAGGAAGGGGTTCACCTGCAGCACGCTCATGACGTTGTCGACGACGGCGAGGATGGCGACGCCGCCGATGGTGCCCCAGATCGAGCCGCGCCCGCCGAGGAGCAGCGTGCCGCCCAGCACGACCGCGGCGATGGAGAGCAGCGCGTAGCCGCCCTGCTGACCGACCGTCGGGCTGCCCACGCCGAGACGGCTGGCGAGCAGGAGGCCGGCGAGGCCCGCGAACACGGAGCACAGCACGTGCGCCCAGACCAGCGGCAGGCGGGTGCGCACGCCGCTGAGCCGCGCGATCTCGGGGTCGCCGCCGACGGCGTAGAGATGGGCGCCGGTGCGGGTGCGGTTCAGCAGCACCCAGACCAGCACGGCGAGCGCGATCATGATGAGCGTGGACACCGGGATCGGTCCGACCCCGGTCGCGCCGATGAGCTGGAACGCCCACGGGACCTCGCCCGCCGAGCCTTCGAAGTTCGTGTTGAGGATGCCCTGGAGGATCAGCCCGACGCCGAGCGTCGCGATGAAGCCGTTGACCTTGAGCACCGTCACGATGAGCCCGTTCACGAGCCCGATCCCCGCGCACACGAGGAGCGTCACGATCACCGCGAGCGGGATGTTGCCGGCGTTCCCGGCCATCATCGTCGCCGCGAGCAGGCTCGACAGGCTGATGACGTAGGTGACCGACAGGTCGAGCGAGGCGCCGAGCACCACGAGCGTCTGCCCGATGGCCACGAGGCCGAGCACGCTCATCCCGGTCAGGATGTCGCGGATGTTCCCCGGGCTGAGGAAGTTGCGACCGACCGTGGCGACGAGGATCGCGCCGACGACGAGGGCCAGCAGCAAGATGCCGAGCACGATGACGGTCGAGTCGATGCGGAGACGGGCTCCGGGGCGGCGGCTCATCGCGCACCTCCCTTCGCCGTCGGACCGCTGTCGGCGCCGGTGGCCGCCGCGAGGATCTCGTGCTCGGCCGCACCGGCCGGCAGCTCGGCAACGAGCTCGCCGTCGTGCATGACGAGGATGCGGTCGCTCATGCCGATGACCTCCGGCAGCTCGCTCGAGACCATGAGCACGGCCTTCCCCTGCGCCGCCAGCTCGCGCATGAGTTGGTAGACGGCGTACTTGGCCCCCACGTCGATGCCCCGTGTCGGCTCGTCGAAGAGCACGATCTGCGGCTGGGTGAGCAGCCACTTGGCCAGCACCACCTTCTGCTGGTTGCCGCCGGACAGGAAGCGCACCTCCTGGTCGAGACCGCGCGAGGACACCTCCAGCGTGCGGAGCACTCCCGGCACCTCCCGGCGCGACGCCGCGGTGCGTCCGGCGAACACGTTCCGCACCGCGAGCAGGGCGTTGTCGAGGATCGACTGCCCCAGCGCGAGCCCCTGGGCCTTGCGGTCCTCCGAGACGAGGGCGAGTCCGGCGCGCACGGCCGCACGCGGCCCGGTGATCCGCACCGGCTTCCCGTCGATCCGCACGGCGCCGCGGGTGAAGGCCTGGATGCCGAACACCCCCTCCACGAGCTCCGTGCGTCCGGAGCCCTGGAGACCTGCCACCCCGACGATCTCCCCGGCGCGGAGCGTCAGCGACACCCCGTCCACGTAGGCGTTCCCGCAGCGGTCGAGTTCGAGCCGGGGCGCGCCGACCGCGGTGCCGGCGACCGGATCGGGGAAGTAGGACTGGATCGACCGGCCCACCATCCGGCGCACGAGCTCGTCGGTGGTCAGGGCCGCGGTCTCGTCCGTGGAGACGAGGGCGCCGTCCTTGAGGATCGTGATCCGGTCGCAGAGGTCGAAGATCTCCTTCAACCGGTGGGAGACGTAGATGACGGCGACACCACGGGAGGTGAGCCGGCGGATGATCGCGTACAGCAGCTCCACCTCGCGGTCGCTGAGCGCCGCGGTCGGTTCGTCCATCGAGATCACCTGCGCATCGAACGACAGCGCCTTCACGATCTCGACGATCTGCTGCTCGGCCACCGTCAGCGAGCCCACCCGGGCCTGCGGGTCGATGAAGGAGACTCCGAGGTCGCTGAGCAGCTCCGCGGTGCGCTCGTTCATCGCCCGCACGTCGATGAGTCCCGCGCGCCGTGGCTCCCGGCCGAGGTAGACGTTCTGCGCGACCGTGCGCTCCGGGAGCAGGGTGAACTCCTGGAACACCGTGACGATGCCGGCGTCCATCGCCTGCCGGGGGTGCGCGTGGCGCACCTCCGCGCCGCGGTAGGCGATCGTCCCCTCGTCGGCCGGCTGCACGCCCGCGATGATCTTCATGAGCGTGGACTTGCCTGCACCGTTCTCGCCGACGAGGCCGTGCACCTCCCCCGGGCGCACGTCGAAGTCGATGCCCTTCAGCACCTCCACGCCGAAGAACGCCTTGCGGATCCCGGCCACCTGAAGCACCGGCTGCGTCGTCGTCGCGGTCATGCCGGCACCTCCGTCCAGCGGCCCTCGTGGGCGGCGGAATCGAGCACGGCCTCGGTCAGCACCGCCGCACGGTGGCCGTCGGCGAACGTCGGCAGACCGTCGGGCACGTCGCCCGCGATCGCGGCATAGACGTCCGCGACGAAGCCGTTGAAGGCGTCCTGGTATCCCATGGCGTGCCCGGCGGGGACGCGCTGCAGCCGGGCGGACTCCGGGTCGGCCGTGGCGGGGTCGCGCAGCAGCAGCCGCGACTCCTCCCGCATGCCGACCCAGAGCTCCTCCGGCCGTTCCTGCTCGAACCGCAGACTCTGCCGCGTCCCGTGCAGCTCCAGGGTGAGGGCGTTCTTGCGGCCCGCCGCCATCTGCGAGATGAGCAGCGTGCCGAGTGCCCCCGCCGAGGTCTCGACGAGCACGGCGACGATGTCCTCCGTGTCGACGGCTTGCCCCGCCCGCTCGGCGAACACCCGGCGGGTGCGGGCGCTGAGGGTCCGGATCCGATCGCCCGTGACGAACTCGAGGAGGTCGCACAGATGCGAGCCGATGTCGGCGAAGGCGCGGGAGGCGCCGCCGGACGTGGAGCGCACCCGCCAGTCGTCGTCGGTGGGCCGCAGCATCCAGTCCTGCAGGTACGAGCAGTCCAGCGTGAGCAGCTCGCCGGCCTCCCCGCGGGCGATGCGCGCCCTGGCCTCGCGCACCATGGGGTGGTAGCGGTACACGAAGGGGACGGCGGCGACGAGTCCGGTCTCGGCGGCGACCTCGGCGAGGGTGGCGGCGTCGGCGGCGCTCGTGGCGAGCGGCTTCTCGCACACGACGTGCTTGCCCGCTCGCAGCGCGCGCAGGGCGAGGTCGGCGTGCGTGGCGTTGGGGGTGCAGATGTGGACGACGTCGATGTCGTCGGCGTCGAGCAGGGCCTCCGCGTCCTGCTCGGCGCGGGCGGCGCCGAGCAGGTGCGCGGCATCCCTGGCGCCTTGGGCGGACCGGGTGGCGACGGCGCGCAGTGCCCCGCCTGCGTCTCGGGCGGCCGTGCGGTGCACGCGGGCCATGAAGCCTCCGCCGAGGATCCCGGTCCGGATCGTCCCGAGACCGGTGTCAGTGACATCCGTTGTCATGCCGGTGAGTCTGACACAGCGCTGAGGACTTTTGCTAGTCCTTCGTCAAAAGTTGTGTGTAACGAATTCGAAGTCGCACCACGGAGCGGAGGAAGTGCTGTGCTTTACTGACGCCATGGTTGACGTGCTGAGACCGCTTGCGACGCCCTCCCCCGGGACCGGCGAGATCTTCCAGATCCTCCGCGACGGGCACGCCCGCACCAAGGCGGAGCTCGCCGCCCTCACCGGACTCGCCCGCTCCACCGTCGCCTCCCGGGTCGACGCGCTGCTGGCCGCCGACCTCCTGCGCCCCGCCGGTGAAGCGGTGTCGACCGGAGGTCGTCCTCCCGCCCGCGTGGCGTTCAACCCGCGCGCCGGGCTCGTCCTGGCCGTCGACCTCGGAGCCACTCACGCGACCGTCGCCGTGGCCGACCTCGCCGGCGTGATCCTGGACGCACGCACGCGCGCGATCGACATCGGCGAGGGGCCGGAGGCCCTCCTCGACGCGATCCTCGCGGAGGGCAGCGCCCTGCTCGCCGCGACCGCCGGCGGCCTCCCCCTCGTGGGCGTGGGCATCGGCGTGCCCGGCCCCGTCGAGCACTCCACGGGGCGCCCGACGAACCCGCCGATCATGCCGGGCTGGGACCGGTTCGACGTCCCGGGCTACGTGCAGCGCACGTTCGACGTGCCGGTCCTCGTCGACAACGACGTGAACATCCTCGCCCTCGGCGAGCAGGCCACGAGCTGGCCCCGGGTGGACGACCTCGTGTTCGTGAAGGTGTCGACGGGAATCGGCGCAGGGATCATCGCCGGCGGGCAGCTCCAGCGCGGTGCCCAGGGGTCGGCGGGCGACATGGGCCACGTCCAGGTGCCGATGAGCGCGGGCTCGG
Source organism: Microbacterium meiriae (assembly GCF_040685015.1). Classification (NCBI taxonomy): domain Bacteria; kingdom Bacillati; phylum Actinomycetota; class Actinomycetes; order Micrococcales; family Microbacteriaceae; genus Microbacterium; species Microbacterium meiriae. The sequence continues at coordinate 201,530 of NZ_JBFBHD010000001.1, forward strand.
CGCGGCAGCCGGGCGATGAACGGGATCTCGAAGCCCTCGCGAGCGGGTCGGCCCTCGCCGTCGCGCTGCGCGCCGAGGGGCATGACGTGCACACTGCCTCCGACGTCGTCGGCCTCGTCCGCGCCGGCAACGCCGCGGCCATCGAGGCCACCCGTCAGGCCGGACGCGATGTCGGCGAGGTGCTCGCGACCGTCGTGAACCTGCTCAACCCGTCGATCATCGTGCTCGGCGGCAGCATCGCCCGCGCCGGTGAGCACCTGCTCGCCGGGGTCCGCGAGGTCGTCTACCGCCGCTCGATCCCGCTCGCCACCCAGCACCTCGCGATCGTGCAGTCGCAGGCAGGCGACCGCGCGGCGGTGCTGGGGGCAGCGATCATGGTCGCCCGCGAGGTGCTCTCCCCCGCGAGCGTCGACCGCTACGTCGCCGCGAAGGGATCGAAGTCGGCGGGCAGCGCGCCCACCTGATCCAGCGTGCTCGCCACCTCCACGAAGGTGCGCCGCGCCGCCGCCTCCTCGATCGAGAGCAGGGTGTCGAGCACGTGGTACCCGAACTCGCCGGTGGCGACGTGCGGCCGGCCCTCGGCGATCGCGCGCGCCATGTCCAGCAGGCCGAGCCCGCGCCCCGCGAGCACTCCCTCCGGCGCGACGTCCACGACCTCCTGCACCACCGGCTCCGGCGGCACGAAGTGTCGGGACAGCGGCCGGGTGATCGTGATCGGCCCGCCGAACGTGTTCGGGTCGGGGATGACCAGGGTGCCCTCGGTCCCCGTGATCTCCACGATCCCCTGCCGCACCAGCGGTGAGTCCGTGCTGTAGAGGCTCTGCGCCTGTCCGCCACCCTCGAAGTCCATCAGGACGCTGAGCGTGGACGGGATCTCGACCGGGAACTCCTCCCCGGCGCGGTCGCCGACCTGCACCCGGCGCGTCGGCGACCCCTGCAGCCCGAGCGCGGCCACCGCGGCGACCGGCCCGAGGACGTGGACCAGGGTCGAGACGTAGTACGGTCCCATGTCGAGGAGCGGCCCCGCGCCCTTCGCGTAGAGGAACGCGGGGTTCGGGTGGAAAATCTCCGGCCCCTGCCACTGGAAGGTCGTCTGGCCGAACAGCGGGCGGCCGATGTCCCCCCGGGCGATGGCGCGCTTCGCGGTCTGCACCCCGGGGCCGAGGACGGTGTCCGGCGCGACGCCGACGCGGAGTCCGGCCGCCGCGGCCGCCTCCAGCAGGCGTCGCGCCTCCTCGCGGTCCACGCCGAGCGGCTTCTCCGTCCACACGTGCTTCCCCGCGGCGACGATCGCCTCCGAGACGGCGACGTGCGCGGCGGGGATCGTGAGGTTCACGACGATGTCGATGTCGGGATCATCGAGCACCACCTCGACGCCCCCGGCTCGCGGCACCCCGTACGCCGCGGCCTGCGCGCGTGCACGCTCCTCGACGAGGTCGCCGATCGCCCGCACCTCCACGTCCGGGAAGCGCGTGAGGTTCTGCAGATACTGGTCGCTGATGTTGCCCGCGCCGATGAGGCCGACGCCGACGACGTCGCCGCCGCGCACCATCAGCGCGCCGCCTCGGCGTCGAGGAAGACCCGGCTGCGCTCGATGGCGTCGAACAGATCGCCGTCGTAGTGGTCGAACTCGACGATGGCGAGTTCGAGCGCGGGCGCGGCGGCGATGGCCTCCCGGAGCGGCACCGCCCCGTCGCCCGCGGGCACCTGATCCGCGGGCGGGTAGGCGTCCAGCAGCGCGGGGTCGAGGGTGCCGTCCTTCGCGTGCACGGCGATCACGCGCTCGCCGAGACGCTCCACGAGGGTCACCGGGTCGACACCGCCGCGGGCCACCCAGTACAGGTCGACCTCCAGCACGACGCGCTCATCGAGGTGCTCCGCGAGGACCTCCAGCCCGGTCACCCCGTCGAACACCGCCTCCAGCTCATGCGCGTGGTTGTGGTAGCCGACCCGGACGCCGGCCTCGGCGCCGATCTCCGCCGCCTCGTTGAGCAGCCGGGCGGTCTCGACGATCTGATCGACCTGTTCCCAGCGAGCGGGCTCGGTGTACGGATCGATCACCGTGTCCATGCCGAGCGCCTTCGCGGCCGCGAAGACCTCCGCGGGTGAAGGCACGGGGGCCGTGGTACCGGAACCGTCCGGGCGCACGAAGGTCGGGGTCGCGAGGAACGCATGCCCCGACGGCGCCGTCAGTCCAGCGGCCGACACCGCGGCCGCCATCGCCTCCGCCCGGCGGACGAAGTCGTAGGGCTCGACCGCGCTGAATCCGCGCGCCGCGACGGCGGTGAGCGTGCCCTCGAGGTCGGCCTCCAACTGCTCGCGGATCGTGAACAGCTGGAGAGAGGTCTGGATCGTCATCGGTCGTGCTCCTCGGTCGTCGGTGACAGGCGGGCATCGCGCCCCGGAGGCACGCTAGCACCGAATACCTCCACATGGAAGTTTTCTGCCGATAGACTCGGGCCATGCCCCCCGCACCCTCCGAGGACTCCGAACGCCCGCGCCCGCGCGGCGCCTACGCCAAGGGCGTCGCGCGGCGCCAGGAGATCCTGGACCGCGCGATCGAGGTGTTCGCGGCCCGGGGCGCCGACCGCACGAGCCTGCGGGCGATCGCGAAGGCGGTGGGGGTGACGCATGCCGCCCTCACCCACTACTTCGGGTCGCTGGAGGAGCTGCTCGTCGCGGTCTACGTCGAGAGCAACGCGCCGGAACGGAAGACCGACCCGGAACCCGCGAACCCCGTCGAGGGCATGATCCGGTCGGCCAGGGCCAACCGCGAGGTGCCCGGTCTGGTGCAGCTCTACTCCACGCTCGTCGCCAGCGCTCTCGAGGAGGGCCACCCCGCCGCCCGCAGGTTCGCGACCGAGCGCTTCGCCCGCCTGCGGGCCGACATCGCCGAGACGGTCCGGGAGCAGCAGAAGGACGGAAGCATCCGTACGGACGTCGATCCGCTCGCGGTCGCCGCCCTCGTCGTCGCCGCCTCGGACGGCCTGCAGACGCAGTGGCTCCTGGACGACACCGCTCCGCAGCATGAGGCCCTCGCCCTCCTCGACCGCTTGCTCCGCCCGACCGACGACGCGGGCCGGGAGGGGTCCTCCGCGGGCTAGGCTCGAAGCGTGACGCCCGTGCCGCAGTCCCCGTACGCGAGGGCTCTCGGCGCGCGTCTCACCGAGCTGCACCCCCGGCTGCGGGCCTACTTCCAGGCGGTCCCCGACGGGATGGTCGGCGTCGGCGAAGGGACGTTCCAGCGCGTCGGCACGCCCCGCCGGGCCCTCTGGCCCCTGCTCCGCCGCCTCGAACGACGCGGGGTGATCGCCGCCCGCTGGGAGCGCGACGTGCCGTTCCGCATCGAGAACCGCACCATCGCCTCCCGGGCGATCGCCGAGCGCACCTTCCGATTCGCGGGCGGGCCGTGGGTGATGCGCGATGCCGTGGCCCCGACCAGGCACGGCCGCATCGTCGACGAGCTCGGCGAGCCCGGCCTGGTCGTGGCCTGCTTCGACGTGGAGCCCCGTGCCGGCGCCCTGCACCTGACGAGTCGCGCGGTGGGCATCCGCGTCGGGCGCTTCCGGCTCCGCATCCCGCGGGTCGTGGCCCCTGTCGTCCGGCTCGTCGAGCGCTGGGACGAGGAGGCCGAGCGGCAGCGCGTGCGGCTGACCGTGGATGCGCCGCTCCTCGGGCGCCTCTACGAGTACCGCGGCGACTTCAGCTACATCCTGGAACCGGATCGGAAGGACGACGACGCATGAGCACGGACCGGGTGGTCATCGGCGGAGCGACGGGCTTCATGGGACGGTATCTCGCTGCGCGTCTGCGGGATGCCGGGCGCGAGGTCGTCACGATCTCCCGCTCCGGCAGCGACCTGTCCTGGGGCGACCAGGACGGCATCGATGCCGCCGTCGACGGGTCGTCCCTCGTGATCGGCCTCGCGGGCAAGAGCGTGAACTGCCGGTACACGCCGCGCAACCGGGCCGAGATCTTCCGCTCCCGACTGGACACGACCGCAGCCCTGAGCCGCGCGATCTCCCGCGCCGCCACTCCGCCGCCGCTGTGGGTCAACTCCTCCACGGCCACCATCTACCGACATGCCGAGGACCGGCCGATGACGGAGTCATCCGGCGAGATCGGCACCGGCTTCTCGGTCGAGGTCGCCAAGGCGTGGGAGCGCGCGCTCTTCGCCGACGCGCTGCCCGGCACCCGTCGCGTGGCTCTCCGCAGCGCCATCGTCCTCGGCGACGGCGGCGTGCTGGAACCGCTCCGCACGCTCGCCCGACTGGGCCTCGGCGGCCCGCAGTACGACGGGTTCTGGCCGGTCGGCCCCGCGCGCCGGGCCGCCGGGACCGCACACCTCCCCGGCGCCCGTCGCGGTCGGCAGCGCTTCAGCTGGATCCACATCGAGGATGTGGCGCGCATCATCGAGTTCCTCGAGGAGACCCCGGCGCTGGAGGGCCCGGTCAACGCCGCTTCGCCGCACCCCGTCGACAACGCCGCCTTCATGGCCACGGTGCGCCGGGTGCTGGGGGCGAAGGTCGGCCCGCCGATGCCGCGCTGGATGCTCGAGCTCGGCGCGATCGGCATCCGCACCGAGACCGAGCTCGTGTTGAAGAGCCGCTGGATCCTGCCCGAGAAGCTCACCGCCGCCGGCTTCACCTTCCGCTACCCCGACCTGGAAGAGGCCGTCCGCGCCTCGTTCGCCGTCGCCGACGTGAGCTCCGGACCGCGCGCGGCCTGATCCCGACGGGCGGAGCGGGGTCACCGCCAGGTCGCGGACTCCGGGTCGACGCCGTGACGCCGGGCCTCGGCCTCGATGCTGCGCCGGAACCACTCCGCCAGCCCCGGGCGGATGCCGTCGTAGTGCGCCGCGTAGCCGGGGTCCGTGGTGAACAGCCGGCCGAGGATGACCTGCATCTCCCTGGTCAGCGGGAAGTAGGCCGAGAAGACCGCGCGGTGCCGCTCGACGAGCGCGTCGGCGTCCGCCGTCCCCGGAGCCGCACCGGCATCCATCGCCGTCGCGAGGGCCGACTCCACCTCCCGCATCGCGTCCGCGACGGCCTGCCATTCCCCCGCATCGCGCGCGGCGGATCGCTCCGCGTACTGCTGCCACTGCACCGTGTCGCCCCAGCGACGGCGCGCATCGAGAGGCCAGGCCGGGTTCCAGTCCGGCCCGAAGACTGCGCGTTGTTCGCCCTCGCTCAGCATCAGACCGCGCTCGTGGGCGGACACCATCCGCTCCAGATCGGCCTGCAGAGCGGTCAGACGTGCGATCCGGGCCGCGAGTTCCCCCTGCTGCGTGCGCAGCGCGGTGAGGATGTCCGTGGCCGGATCGTCCAGCAGCCGACGGATCGCGTCGAGACCGAGACCGAGCTCTCGATAGACGACGATCCGCCGCAGGCGCTCCTGATCGACGTCCGTGTACACCCTGTATCCCGCCGACGAACGCGCGGACGGGCGAGCCAGGCCGATGTCGTCCCAGTGATGCAGCGTCCGCACCGTCACTCCGGCGAGCGCCGCGGCCCGACCGACGGTCAGGTCCGCGGTGCCGCTGTCATCCGGCATCCGCTCCTCCTCCGCTGTCCGCCGGGTCCGCGGGCGGACGGATACCCATCTGCGCGAGGGTGGCCGCCTCGACGCTCCCCGGCTCGTAGGGCTTCGCCGCCGTGAAGACGACACGCACCTTCTCAGGGGTCGCGATCTCCACATCCCGCGTGTTCCAGGGCGTGTCGATCGGCTCCCCGACGGCGCCGGGATCCCACGCCCGGCAGGCCTCGACGAGCGGGTCGATCTGGCCGAGCACGCACGCGAAACTGACCCGCAAGTCCGGCACGGCCTCCTGTTCAGTCTCCGCCGGCACGAGCAGCACGTCCTGGAAGGCCCACCGCCGGAGGTGGACGATCCGCCCCGGCACCCCGAAGAGCTCGAAGAACCCCAGGCCCCGCGTCCAGAACTCGACCGAGGCGGCGAGATCCGTCGTGGGGACGGTGATGAAAGCGGGCATCCCGTAGATGCCCCGGAACAGCTCCGGTGCGACCGTGTCGGGCCCGGGCGTCGGCACCGGGCTCATCTCGAAGGCGTTGTAGTGATCAGTCATGACTCCACGGTCGCGCCTCACGCCGCGTCAGGGTCAAGCCGATTCCTGGAGCGTCGGGAACGTCCAGCTGCCGTCGAGCACCTCGGGACGGGGGCGATAGAGCCGGACCAGGTAGTTCCAGCCCTCCGTGATCGGCAGGACGTTCGGCAGGCCTTCCGGGTGGTCGCCGAAGCGGACGGTGAGCGTGCCGTCGTCGTTGCGGACGCCGGTGATGTCGTTGATCGTGTAGGCGTCGCGATCGTTCGGCTCGAAGAAGCCGTCCGCGTTGTACACCGAGATCGACCAGAAGCCGTCGACGGGGACCTCGCCGACCGTGAGCTCGTACCGCCCCACCGGCAGACGCGGGTCGACGCCGATGTAGCTCGCCTCGGACGAGGGAAGCCCTCCCCAGCCCGCCGCCGTGCCGATGAGGTGCCGCACCGGGTCGACCTCGTCCGCGCTGCCGAACATGCGGTCGAAGCCCCGGAGGTTCCGGGCCAACGCGAGCAGCGCCCGGCGGGTCTCGTCGAGGCTGACGGTGTCGTAGTCCGGCATGGCGAACGGCGTGGCCGCCCCGCTGCGCAGGGCGATGCGGTCCTGGAGGGCGGTCACCGCCGCCACATCGGTCGGGTCGGTGGGGTCGACAAGGATGCGCACCGCGAGCACGACGTACGGCGTCCCGAACTGCGCCGTCGTGAGGGTGTGCTCGCCCGCCTCGTGGAAGATCGCATCCACGTAGTGATGCTCGTTGACGACCATCGCCGAGAGGTAGCGGTCGCCGTGCTCCGGGATCGTGAAGGCGGCTCCCTCGCTGATGTCCAGGACGGCGAAGCTGTAGAGCGTGTCCCGGTTCAGCCGGATCACGGTCTGCCGGTCGATCGCGGCCGGAGCCCTGTTGTGCAGGAACCGATCCACACCCCCGGCCTCCTTCTGGAGGTCGCGCATCATGCGGTGTGTCTCGGCGAGGGCGAAGTTGTCGACGTTCACGAGGATGCTCATGACGGCATCCTGACAGCCCGGAGCGGTCGATCGCTAGGACTGCGGGAGGGCGTCGTCTCCGCGTTCGCGACGGCGCTTCTCGATCTCCTCGCGCAGCCGCCACTCCTCGATCTCGCGGTCGAGGTCCGCGATCTGCTGCTCGGTCGAACGGGTGTCCACCGACGGCGCGGGCCGTGCGACGGTGGCCGTCGGGGCGGACGGACGCTCGGCTCGCCGCATCCGCGGGAGGGGGACGCCGGCCTCCCCGTACTCCCGGCCGATCGCGAACCACAGCGCGCTGCCGATCAACGGCAGGAGGATCACGATGATGATCCAGACCATCTTCGGCAGGTACTTCACCTGCGAGTCGTCGCGCGTGATGATGTCGATCAGTGCACCGATCATCAGCGCGATGACCAGGAGCGAGAACAGGAACGGCATGGGATCAGGGTAGACGACGCGCGGGCCGGAGCGGAGGGATCACGGCAGCAGGTGCCCCGCGGCGCGGAAGAGCTCGTACCACTCGGCCCGGGTGAGCACGACATCCGCCCCGGCCGCGGCCTCCTGGACGCGGTGCGGTGTCGTCGTCCCGAGGACCACCTGCATCCCGGCGGGGTGACGGGTGATCCACGCGGTGGCGATCGCCGTCGGCGTCACTCCGTGGACCCCCGCCAGGCGCTCGATCACGGCGTTGAGCTCGGGGTAGTCCGGGTGCCCGAGGAAGACCCCGCCACCGAAGCCGCTCTGGTACGGCGACCACGCCTGCACGGTGATGCCGTGGATCCGGCAGTAGTCGACGATGCCGCCGCCGTCCCGTCCGATGCTCTGGTCGTGGCCCGCCATGTTCGCGGCCACGGGCTGCGCGATGATCGGCGCGTGTGTGAGGGACAGCTGCAGCTGGTTCGCGACCAGGGGCTGCCCCACCGCGGTCTTCAGCAGCTCGATCTGCGAGGGCGTGTGGTTGGACACCCCGAACGCCCGCACCTTGCCCGAGGACTCGAGATGATCGAAGGCGCGCGCCACCTCGTCCGGCTCGATCAGGGCGTCCGGCCGGTGCAGCAGGAGCACGTCGATGCGGTCCGTGCGGAGGGCCGCGAGCGAGCCTTCGACCTGCGCGATGATGTGGTCGTAGGAGAAGTCGAACATGCCCTGCGCCGGCACGATGCCGCACTTGGTCTGCAGCACGACCTCGTCCCGCTCCGTGGCGCTGAGCTGGAGGGCATCGGCGAATCGCGCTTCGCAGCGGTGCATCTGCCCGCCGTAGATGTCCGCGTGGTCGAAGAAGTCGATGCCCGCGTCGCGGGCGGTCGCGTACAGGTCGCGGATCTGCTCGTCGTCGAGGCTGTCGATGCGCATCATCCCGGCGATCAGGGCCGGAGCGGTCGTCGATCCGAAGGAAACGGTCTTCATGCGCCCACGCTACTTCATCGCATCGCCCGGTCCGAGGCGCGAGCGGACATCGTCTACGGCGCGCAGGGAAGCAGCCGCGTGACGGGGACGCCGAGGACCGTCGCGACCCCCGCCAGATCCTCCATCGTGAAGTCCGCGCGCTCTTCGAGAAGGTCGGTCAGCGCGGCCGGCGCGATTCCGGCCCGCTCCGAGAGCTCGATGAACGACACTCCGGCGTGCAGGCGCGCAGCCTCCACCGCCGATGCCACCAGATGACGCAGTTCTGTCCCCATGCGCCTACGGTACCGCCACGCACGGACACTCGTCCGGTCACGAGAGACCAATATGACGGCATCCTGCTCTCGGCCCGCTGCTAAGGTGAGCCGGATGAAGACACCAGCCGAGGAGTTCAACGAGGCGGTCGGCCGTCAGATGCGGGCGGAGATCGCGGCGGCACGAAGCAGCATCGCCGCCATGGCACGCGACGTGGGCATCGCCCGGAGCGCGCTGGACAACTACGTGACCGGCAAGCGCGCGATCCCGGTGCCCGTCGTCTACGCGGTGTGCGCCACGCTGGGAGTCGAGCCGCACATCCTCGTCGCCCGGGCCGAGGAGCGTCTGGCCGCCGACGGCACGTCGGCGATCGTCACTCCCCTCCGGCGCCGCGCCGATGTCGCCACCCCACGCGATAATGCCCGCGAGGTCGCCTTCGAATCCGGATCCACCGGCGAGACGGACACCGACGACCTCTACGAGTAGACGACACCGATCGGACGGAGGCCCATGCAGCAGCTCCTCCGTCTGGCCGACGACCTCGGGCTTCGCGTGGTCGAGCGCCCCGGGCCCACACCCGGCGGCTTCCAACCCGCCACCCGGACGATCCGGCTCGCTCCGGGGATGAGCAGGCGCACCGCCCGCAGCGTGCTCGCCCACGAACTCGGTCACGCCCACCTCGGCCACCTGCCCACACGGCACCCCGCCTTTCGCGCTCGGCAGGAGCGGCAGGCCGATGAGTGGGCCGCGCGACGGCTGATCACGCCGTCGGCCTACGCGGCGGCGGAGCAGCTGCGCGGCACACATCTGGCCAGCCTCGCCTTCGAGCTGGACGTGACGATCGAGATCGTCCTCGCGTTCCAGCGCGTGCTGAGCCGGGAGCACCTGGCCGTCCCCGCCTGAGGGCCGGGCGCAGCGCCCGACGCTGGTTGAATGACCTCATGGCCTTCCACGTCGCCCCCGCCCCCGTCACTCTCACCGGTGAGCTCGTCGAGCTCCGCCCTCTCGACCGGTCGCACGTCGACGGGCTCGTCGAAGCGGTCACCGAGGGCGACCTGTGGAAGACGGCCTGGTACACCTCTGTTCCGGCACCCGATGGAGTCGCCGCCGAGGTCGACCGGCGCCTGGGCCTCGTCGCCACCGGCGAGATGGTGCCGTTCACGGCCTTCGACGCCGCCGGTCGCGTGCTGGGGCTCACCTCGTACTACGACATCGTCGCCGACGTCCCCCGGCTGCACATCGGATACACCTGGAACCGCCCGTCCGCCCACGGCACGGGTACCAACGCGGAATCGAAGCTGCTGCTCCTCCGCCACGCCTTCGAGACGCTCGGGGTCTTCCGGGTCGGGCTGACGACCCAGTGGGTGAACTTCCAGTCGCGCGCCGCGATCGAGCGACTGGGCGCGAAGCAGGACGGCGTGATGCGGGCCATGAGCCGCTACCGCAACGGCGCGCTCCGGGACAGCGTGGAGTACTCCATCATCGAGCCGGAGTGGCCGGCGGTGCGGGCGAACCTCGAAGCGAGGCTCGCCCGGCGACGGTGAGCGCGGGGCGCAGCCCCGCGGCGATCACTCGGTCGGGCTGCCGGTCCAGTTCTTGGAGCGACGCGTGGCGGAACCGCGCTGACGCATCGCGAACCCGAGGGCCAGCGAGACGAGCAGGATGCCGCCGACGAAGGTGAGCGCGGCGAGCGTGTCCGGCATCTCGTGCGCGATCCCCAGCAGCCAGAAGCCTCCGAGGAACATGATCATGAAGAAGAGGAAGCTGAGGATCACGGGATCTCCTGTCGTCGGTGCTCTACCAGGATAGCCCGGACCCGGAAAGGCCCTGTGCCGCCGCCCGGATCTCTGGTGGGGTCGGAGCATGAACACTCCACTCACCGCCGTCGCGATCTCCTGCACGCTCAAGCCCTCCCCCGCGTCGTCGAGCTCGGATCTGCTCGCGCGTCAGCTCCTCGATGCCCTCGCCGAGCACGGCGTGACGGGCGACCTCGTCCGAGCGGTCGACGTCGACATCCGACCCGGCGTCGAGAAGGACATGGGTGACGGCGACCAGTGGCCGACCCTGCGACAGCGCGTCCTCGACGCCGACATCCTCGTGTTCGTCACGCCCACGTGGATGGGACAGCACTCGAGCGTCGCCCAGCGCGTGCTGGAGCGCCTCGACGCCGAGCTCAGCGAGACGGACGAGCAGGGCCGCCCGATCCTGTTCGACAAGGTCGCCATCGCCGGCGTGCTCGGGAACGAGGACGGCGCTCACCACATCTCCGCGATCCTCTTCCAGGCGCTGAACGACATCGGGTACACGATCCCCGCGCAGACCTCGGTCTACTGGAACGGCGAGGCCATGCAGGCCGTGGACTACAAGGACCTCGACGAGACTCCGGAGGCCGTGAGCTCCGCGATCACGACGGCAGCCCGGAACGCGGCGCACCTCGCGCAGCAGCTCGCCACACAGGCGTACCCCGCCGAGTAGCGGAGGCGCTCAGTCGGCCGGGCCGTCGATGACCTCGTCCACGAGGCTGATGCCCCCCGACGAGCTCGCCTCGACCATGAGGGCTTGGACCCACTTCACGTTCAGCTCCGGCGTCTCCGGCTCGCCGAAGGTGAAGCGCAGCGGGATCGACGGATGCAGCCAGATCGTCGAGCGCCCCGGCACATCCCCGTCGGGGTGCTTCCAGGACAGCGTGAAGCTCTCGTTCCGACGGAGTTTGGTCGCGATCGCGACCTTCAGATGGGCCAGGGCGCGGTCCTCGATCTGGATCTCGCTGCCGGAGCCGTACTGCATGGTTCCCATCCCACGACTTTACGGCCCCGAGCGGCGCTGACGCGAGGAGCGACACTCTCCCGCATCCGGTATCAGCGGTGGAGACCCGCGCTCACCGCAGCCGTCAACCGGCGGCCCGGCGCTGCAGAAGCCGGCGCACGTGCTCCTCGATCTCGGCGTCGTCGACGAATCCCATACGTGCGTACGGCGATTCCGTCGATGCCGCCGGGAGGGTGACCGGCGCCGGCGGCGCCATCTCCTCGGCACGGGCACGGAGCGCGGCCACTCGGGCGGCCTTGCGGCGCTCCTCCTGCGCATCGATCTCGGCGCGAGCCGCCTGTGCGCGGGATCCTGTGACCGACACCATCGGCTCCGGAAGCGGACGCGGAGTCCAGGTGGCGGGGCCCTGGTCGTGCAGGACCGGGGCCTCTCTCCTCTCGACGGTCTCGACCGCCGCGGCCTGCGGCCGACGGGCGGCGCGCACCGCGACCGACGCCATCCGCTGCAGGACCATGGTCGCCACGAGCGCCGTGGCTCCACCGCTCCAGAGGAGCACGGCGCCCCCGGTGGCGAGGAGCTGCCAGATGCCGAGACCGACGGCGACGAGTCCGAGCACGAGCGCGCCGGTCGCCGCCAGACGCACGCGGCGGCGGGCGCGGGCCTGACGGATCACGGGATCGGCGCGGGTCGCAGCGAGCTCCTGGCGGAGCGCTTCGAGCTCTGCGGCCTCCCGCTCGGCCTGCAACCGCTTCGCGAGCTTCTGCTGCGCGACGACGGTGCGGGCGTTGAGTTCCATGTGCACCTCGCCGGGAGTCTCACTCGTCTCGGCGAGGATCCGCAGCGCCTGATTCAGCCGCACGGCGTTGCGCTCAGCGGCGTTGTACTGGAAGCGGCCACGCCAGGAGGGCAGGAGATACAGCATCCACAGGAGCACGGCGACGAGCACGATCACTCCCCCACTCAGCACCGGCCCGTCCATAGGTCAACGGTAACGGCGGCGGACCGGCCGCGCCGTGCAGTCGGGGCGCGTGTCGCGGCGAGTCCTCCCGCGACGGGGGCGTCAGAGGGTGAGACGGTCCGCCGGCGGGATCGTCGCCGCCTGCGGCGGCACCTGTCCGTGGATCCACCGGGCGAGGACACCCTGCGGAACCTCCTCCTGCGTGAGGGCGAAGGCGTAGTGATCACGCCAGTCCCCGTCGATGTGGATGTACCGGCGGCGCAGCCCCTCGTATCGGAAGCCGAGCTTCTGCACGACCCGCAGACTCGCGGCGTTCTCGGGGCGGATGCAGATCTCCATCCGATGCAGCCCGTACTCCGTGAAACAGGCGTCCGTGGCGAGCGCGACCGCGGTCGGGGTGATCCCCCGACCCGCGAACCGCTCACTCACCCAGTAGCCGATCGTCGCCGAGCACAGCGAGCCCCGGGCGACGCCCCAGACGTTCAGCTGTCCGGCGACCTCGCCGTCGTACTCCATCACGAACGGGTAGCCGCCGCCGTCCCGATACTGCTGGAGCAGGCGACGGATGCTGACCCGCATGTCGAAGGAGACCGCTCCGTGCGGGATGGTCGCCTCCCACGGCTGCAGCCACGCGCGATTGGCGAGCAGCTCCTGCTGCAGAGGCCGCGCGTCCTTCGTCCGGATGAGACGCAGCTCGACCGGTCCGTGCCGCATCCCCGTCGACAGCTCCACGCCGCACCTCCGACGACCGCGAGGCGCCTAGAGGCGCTCCGCGAAGTCCTTGAGCCAGGGGCGGAGCTCGGAGCCCAGGTCGTCACGGTCGGCCGCGAGCTGCACGATCGCCTTGATGTAGTCCACGCGGTCACCGGTGTCGTAGCGGCGGCCTCCGAAGACGACGCCGACCACGCCGGGTCCGCCGTCCGCCGTCGCCAGCTCCTGGAGCGCGTCGGTGAGCTGGATCTCGCCGCCCTTTCCGGGTTCGGTGCGCTCGAGGATCTCGAAGACCGACGCCGGGAGCACGTAGCGACCGATGATCGCGAGGTTGGAGGGGGCGTCCTCCTTGGCGGGCTTCTCGACGAGGCCCGTGACACGAACGGCGTCCGAGCCCTCGATCGCCTCGACGGCGGCCGCACCGTACATGTGGATGTTGTCCGGGTCGACCTCCATGAGGGCGATGACGGCGGCACCCGTGCGCTCGTGCTCCGCGATCATCTCCGTGAGCAGCGGGTCGCGCTCGTCGATGAGGTCGTCACCGAGCAGCACCGCGAACGAGCTGTCGCCGACGTGCGTCCGAGCGCGGAGCACGGCGTGGCCGAGACCCTTGGGCTCGCCCTGGCGGACGAAGTGGATGTCGGCGAGGTCGCTCGACTTCATCACGCGCTCCAGGCGACCGGTGTCGCCCTTCTCCATGAGCTTCACCTCGAGCTCCGGCACGGAGTCGAAGTGGTTGGAGATGGCGTTCTTGTTGCGCCCGATGATCACGAGGATGTCCTCGATCCCGGCGTTCGCCGCCTCCTCGACGACGTACTGGATCGCCGGCTTGTCGACGACGGGGAGCATCTCCTTCGGCATCGCCTTCGTCGCGGGCAGGAATCGTGTCCCCAGCCCGGCAGCGGGAATGACAGCCTTGATCTTCTCGTGAGCCATTCCCACAGCCTACCGGTGGGGGCCGCCCTAGACTCGGACCATGGCTAACGACGTCGAGCACGCCAAGCGAGCCCTCCGCGCGGAGCTGCGCGAGCGGCGTCAGCTGCTGTCCGATCCGCAGCGCGAGGCCGCTGCCGAGGCGATCGGCGAACGCCTCGACGCCCTCGTCGACGAGCTCGGGGCCCGCTCCGTCTCCTGCTTCCTCTCCACCACCACGGAGCCGGGCACCAGGGAGTTCGTGACTCGCGCGGTCCGCCGCGGGATCCGGGTCCTCCTCCCGGTCACCCGCTCCGACGGACTGCTGGACTGGGCCGTCGCCGACGACACCGAGGAGATCGCGGAGGGCCTGTACGGGCTGCCGGAGCCCACCGGCGAGGTGCTCGGTCCGATCGCGGTGAACGACGTCGACCTGATGATCGTCCCCGCCGCCGCCGTCGACCGCTCGGGGATGCGGATGGGCTGGGGCCGCGGCTACTTCGACAAGACCATCGGCTCCATGGAGAAATGCCCTCCGGTGTACGCGGTGATCTATGATTCCGAGGTACTCGACGAACTGCCGCGTGAGGTGCACGACCAGCCGGTCGACGGCATCGTGACCCCGTCGCAGACGCTGCATCTGTCGCCCCGGCGACGCTGACCCGCAAGGACCGCCATGCCCACCTACGCCTATGCCTGCACCGCGTGCGGGCACCAGTTCGACGCCGTCCAGAGCTTCTCCGACGACGCGCTCACGGTCTGCCCCGAGTGCGGCGGCGCCCTGCGCAAGCAGTACGGCTCGATCGGCGTGACCTTCAACGGCTCCGGCTTCTATCGCACGGACTCGCGCGCCAAATCCGGGGGTTCGAAGGATGCTTCGGCATCATCGAAGTCGGATTCGACGACGAGCGCCAAACCGGCTGCTGCGTCGACTCCCGCCTCGAACTGAGGCCCAGTCGACTTGGGGGTTTCCATGCTCAAAGGTTTCAAGGACTTCCTGCTCCGCGGGAACGTCATCGATCTGGCCGTCGCGGTCGTCATCGGCACCGCCTTCACGGCCGTCGTGACGGCCGTGGTGAACAGCATCATCAACCCGCTCATCGCGCTCTTCCTCAAGGCCGATGCCGCCGGCAAGTTCGGCATCCCTGTCACCAACATCTACGGCGAAGAGGTCGTCTTCCCGATCGGCGACCTCATCTCGGCGCTCATCAGCTTCCTCGCCGTCGCCGCGGTGGTCTACTTCGTCTTCGTCCTGCCGATGAACACGTTCAAGGCCCACGTCGAGGCGCGCAAGGGCACGCCGGCCGAGGAGCCGGAGGAGGAGCCGGCCGCCGCGACCGAGGCGGAGCTGCTCGTCGAGATCCGCGATCTGCTCAAGACCCAGCAGGGCCCGCGCGGCGTCTGACCGCACCGCCCTCACGACCCACGGCTCTCCTCGGAGGGCCGTGGGTCTTCCTTTTTCCGGGGGCGGACGCGTCAGTAATGCGGGGGCACGTCGCGGAGGAGCTGGTCGTCGTTGGGACCCTTCCGGTCGCCGGGCGCCGACCGCTGCGGCGCGCCGCCCTCCGGGACCTCCGGTGCCGGATCGCTGCCATCGACCGGCGTCAGCCGCGCCCGCCGGGAGCCCGACACCCGGACGACCCGCTGCCGCGGCTCGTCCCGGCCCTCAGTCATTCCGGTGATCGCCGAGATCGAGGGGCTGCGTGTCGTTCTCCGCGCGCGGGGCCGTCTCCGAGATGCCGAGCACCGTCGCGATCCGGGACGCCACGGTGCGCGGGTCGCTGTAGAGGTCGAACGCGTGCACGCGGACGTAGTGCCAGCCGAGGCGACGGAGCACATGAGGGCGCAGCCGCAGCGTCTCGCGCAGGGATTCTCCCCGGGACTCCGGATCGGACTCGATCACGACCGCCTTGCCGTTGTGCTGCGCCACGAGCGGCAGGAGTCCCCGATAGTCGACGTCGACGGAAGCCCCGAGACGCCGGAGCTCCCTGGCCAGTGCGAGGGTGAGCGGGTCGGCCAGGTCCTCCAGTCGCGCGTCGCGGGCACGGGCCGCGAGACCGCCGAGGATCGACATGAGCGTGGCCGCGCCGTGCTCGAGGCGCCCGTCGTCGAACGCCGAGGGGCGGATGGACGAGACGATGACCATCGAGCGCCGTGCGCGGGTCATCCCGACGGTCAGGAGCCGCTCGCCGTCGGGCGTCGACAGATCGCCGAAGTCGCTGAGGACACGGCCGTGCTTCGTGAGCCCGAAGCCGAGGGAGAAGATGACACGGTCGCGGCTCTCCGCGACGGACTCCTCGAGGGTGAGTACCGCGAACGGCTCCGCGGTGTCGCGGGCGACGAAGTCGGCGACGTCGGAGCGTCCCGCGAAGGCGGCGGTCACGGCGGCGCGCACGCGCTCGGCATGGCGGGTGCTGGCGGTGACGACCATGAGCGATTCGGTCGGGCGGTGCACCGCATGCTCGACGACGAGGGTG
The DNA here is from genome assembly GCF_040685015.1 of Microbacterium meiriae. Lineage (NCBI taxonomy): Bacteria > Bacillati > Actinomycetota > Actinomycetes > Micrococcales > Microbacteriaceae > Microbacterium > Microbacterium meiriae. Next base: position 218,058 of record NZ_JBFBHD010000001.1, read on the forward strand.
ACGACGCGGGCGACCTCGGCGTCCGGGCTCTCGACGGCCCCCGAGACGGGGTCGGGCGCGCCGGTACCGCCTTCGACGTAGTCGACGGTGAGGCTGCCGCGCCCCAGGTACGAACCGGCCCACGGGAGGGAGACGATCTCGCCGCCGTAGAACGCGTCGTTGATGAGCTCCGCGAGATCCTCGCCGCCGGCCCGGTAGCTGCGAGTCAGGGTCATCACCGGGAACAGCTCGGACAGGCGCTCGAAGACCGAGACGTCATCGAACGGGACCTCCTCCTCCCACTCCTCGGCGGGGTCGACCGCGATGCGGAAGGGAGAGGGACGCTGCGTGACCGGATCGCCGAACGCCACGACCTGACGGGCGCGGCGGATGGCCGGAGCCGCCTCGGCGAGGTTGATGGCCGCGGCGTCGACGAGGAGCACGGTGTCGAACTCCACCGCATCCGGGATCTCCGGCACCAGGTAGGGCGACGAGATCCAGACCGGAGCCAGCACGTCGACGAGGGTCGGCGCGGCGCTGACGACCTCCGCGGCCGTCGTCGCGGACTGGGTCAGGGCGCGGCGGAGGTTCTGCGACTGCTCGGGCTCGTCGACGATGGCGATGCGCCACTGGTTCGCGAGCTGCCACGCGAGCAGCGGCCCTGCCATGGCCGCATGGGCCTCGTCCACCAGCCGGAAATCGCGCTCGAGGCGGTCGACCACGGCGGTGTTCGCGCCGAGCAGCGCCCGGTTGTCCTGCAGTGCGCGCTCCAGGAGGGACTGCCACCAGGCGTACTCGAGCTCCTCCCCCACCCGCGCCTCGGAGACGTGCCGCACCGAGAGCTCGGTCAGCAGCGGCTCCAGGCCGAGGAGGGCGAGCTCGTCGCGCAGCTGGGCCCGCTCGACGAGGTTCTCGAAGACGTCCGACTTCGCGGCGAGGCCGGCGAGCATGCGCACGAGCCGTGCGACCGGCAGGGACGAGAGGGGCTCGCGGCGGCCGAGGGCGGCATCGAGCTCCGCCAACTCCGCTTCGACCCGCTGCCATGCGGAGGACACATCGGCCAGACCGAGCGGGATCTCCGGAGCGACGCCCGCCTCCACGTACCGCTGCCACTGGGTGCGCTGGGTCTGGATGCGCAGCAGCGCCTCGTGCATCTCCGTCACGTGCACGCCCGGGCGGACGTATTCCTTGGCCAGGCGACGAAGTCGACGACGATTGGCCCCCGACATCCCTGGCGCGTCCCGTCGCGAACCGTGGGCCTGGATGAGCTCCCCGAGCGGCCGCTCGAACACGGTGGGACTGAAGCGGTCGAGCGTGTCGCGGATGCCCTCCAGCAGCCCGAGGTACTCGCCGAGTTCGTCGATCGTCGAGAAGGGCCGCATGTGCGTCTGCGCGATGAGCTCGTACCCGCGCTCGAGCAGGGCGGGCACGCTGTCGGCGTGCAGGCGTCCGGCGAGCTCGTGCGCGGCGCGGGCCGCCTCGGTGCTGCCGAAGGTGACGCCGTACCAGGGCGAGTCGTTCGGCCCGACGCGGAATTCTCCGAGGCGCGCGGCCTGCGCCAGCGCCGCGGCCGCGTCCGTGCGGTCCCTTGCCAGCCTGCGCAGCGCATCCACGCTCAACCGCGCTGTCGTCGACGGGGGGACGGGAAGCGAGGCGAGCCGGGTGAGGTGTCGGGTCGCATCCAGCACGGAGGCGTCGAGACCGGGGACGGGGACGGTCAGCGCGTCGCGGTAGTCGCGCAGCACCGTGCGCAGCCGCACCAGCGCGTCGTCGACCTCGCTGACCTTCGGAGCCGTCGCCTTCTCGTTGCGTCCGATCGCGCGGACGAGATCGCGGCGCAGGCTCCCCGGCGACACCGCGAGGCTGTCCAGCCCGATACCGGCGAGGCGATGACGAACACCGTCGAGCGTGGACCGCCGGGCCGAGACGACGAGGACCTTCTTCCCGGCGCGGACCAGCTCCCCGAGCGCGTTGATGACGGTCTGCGTCCCTCCGGTGCCCGGAAGGGTCGCCACGGTGAGGGAGTGCCCGGCGGCGATGCGGGCCAGCACGGCCTCCTGCTCCGCATCCGCATCGAGCAGCAGGTTGTCCGAGGCGGGCGCACGGTCGTCGGGCCCGACGTGGTGCGGGACGGCGCGGGGTGCCGTGACCTGCTCACGATCGCCGACGTGGCCGCCGAGCGCGTTGAGGACGGGATGATCGAGGCTGCCGCCGTCCTGGGCCATGGCGCCGGCGACGTCGGCGAAGGTGGAGACGACGAGTCGCGGTTCGACGGAGAACGTCTCGATGGATCGGGTCAGCGCGCGCAGGCTGTCGATCACGGGCTGGGGCTTGAAGATGCCGCCGTCGTACGCGAGTGCGGCGAGCGCTGACGCATCGAGGGTCAGCCCGAAGTGCTCGCGGGCGACCCGCACGAGCTCCGGGTTCACCTCGAACGCCCCCTGCAGCTTGAGCTCGAAATCGGTGTGATGGCGGCGGATCGCGAGCGGCCGCAGCAGGACGGGGGCGGCGAAGGTCGCCCCGCCGATGCGCCACCGTGCTACGCCGACGGCGAGGTGGACCGCTTCGATGCCGCGGACGGTGCGCAGCTCGGTGTTCTTGGCCGTGATGCGCTCGGCGGCGAGCCGCGCGGTGCGCAGACCCACCTCATCGCGGAAGAGGTTGGACAGGAGCGTCGACTTGCCGGTGATGAACTGCGGGAGGCTGCCGGGGTGCGCCTTGGAGATGTCGATGCCCGACTCCGGGCCGTCGCGGAAGCTGCTCAACGGCGAAGGCCCACCCAGATCAGCCGCCTCCGCCCGCAGCCGCGTGCGCTCCGCCTCCGCGGCGTGCGCGATGCCGACGCCGGTGGACGAGTCGCGCAGGTCGCCGAGGGACACAGCGTTGTCCACCGCCGTGTTGTTCGCAGACCTGCTTTCCCGTCGCCACACACTGACACCCTAGGCGCGACACCGCCGGAGATCGGTATCCCCGGCGGGTTTCCGGTGAAAAACCGCCGGTGCGGCACTCGCTCGGACTACTCCTGCCCGCATGGTCGTGCGCTCTCGTTGTCCACGGAACGCGCGACGGACCCGGCGACCGGTTCTCCGCTGTCGACCCGGACGGTCAGGATGAGGACATGACCTTCCGCTACGACTTCGCTCCGACGCCCTTCGGCGACGCCCTCGCGGTCTTCTCCGACGACGGCATCGTGCGCTTCGATCTGTCCGAGTCCGCGGATCCGCAGGTGCCCTGGCTGCTGGAGGGCGTGTCTCGGCAGCTCGGCGCCGTCCCGGAGCCCGTGCCCGGAGCTGCCGACGAGCTCGTCCCGCTCCTGGAGGCGTACTTCGACGGAGAGCCCGTGCGCTTCGACGAGCATGTCGCTCTCGACTGGCGCCTCGTGGACGGCTTCCACCGGGCGGCGCTGCGCACCGTCTGCGAGATCCCGTGGGGACAGACACTGAGCTACGGGGAGGTCGCGGTCCTCGCCGGCCACCCCGGAGCGGCCAGGGCCGTCGGCACCGCCTGTCGGCTCACACCGTTCTCCCTCATCGTGCCCGTGCACCGGGTGGTGCGGTCCGACGGCTCCGCAGGGCACTACGGCGGCCACCCGGAACGGAAGAGGTTCCTGCTGGACCTCGAGTCCCGGTGAGTCCCCCGCTCCTCGGGTGCGGGCCCGGCGAGTAGGCCGCCGGGCCCGCACCCGAGGGGTGACGCGTCAGTGATCGACGGCCTTCTCCGCCCCGAAGCCGGTGAGAGAGCGCACCTCCATCTCTGCCGCCAGCTGAGGCGACTCCCGCCGGGTGCTGGTGATCGTCCCGAGCCAGCCGAGCGCGAACCCGAGCGGGATCGAGACGATGCCCGGGTTGTTCAGCGGCCAGATCGCGATGTCGATGCCGGGAATCATCGAGGTGGGCGTGCCGGAGAACACGGGCGACAGGATGATGAGGATGATCGCCGAGCCGAGCCCGCCGTACATGCTCCACACCGCACCGCGCGTCGTGAACCGGCGCCAGAACAGCGAGTAGAGGATCGTCGGCAGGTTGGCGGACGCCGCCACGGCGAACGCGAGGGCCACGAGGAACGCGATGTTCTGCCCCTGCGCCCCGATGCCGCCGACGATCGCGAGGATGCCGATGACGATCACCGTCCGACGGGCGACCCGCACCTCGCCGTTGGGATCGGGCTCGACGGGCTTCCCCTCCGCGTCCTTGCGTCCCTTCTGGATGACGTTCGCGTAGATGTCGTGGGCGAACGACGCCGCCGCGGTGATCGTGAGTCCCGCGACGACGGCGAGGATCGTGGCGAACGCCACCGCGGAGATGAACCCGAGGAGCACCGGACCGCCGAGCTTGAGCGCCAGCAGCGGAGCCGCGGAGTTCACGCCCCCGGGTGCCGCCGCGATCACGTCGGCGCCGACGAGCGCGCCGGCGCCGTAGCCGAGCACGAGCGTCAGCAGGTAGAAGCCGCCGATCAGCCAGATCGCCCACACCACCGAACGCCGCGCCTCCTTGGCCGTCGGCACGGTGTAGAAGCGCATCAGCACGTGCGGCAGGCCCGCGGTGCCGAGCACCAGGGCCATCCCCAGCGAGAGGAAGTCCCACGGGTTCGCGCCGTACTGCAGGCCGGGCGCCAGCACCGCCTCCCCCTTGTCGGAGTTCGCCACGGCGGCCTCCAGCAGGGTGTTCAGGCTGAAGCCGTTGATCGCGAGGACCCAGATGGTCATCGCGAGGGCGCCGCCGATGAGCAGCACCGCCTTGACGATCTGCACCCAGGTGGTGCCCTTCATACCGCCGATCAGCACGTAGACGATCATGAGGATGCCGACGACGGCGATGACGACCGACTGCCCGACCCTCCCGTCGATCCCCAGGAGCAGCGACACGAGACCGCCTGCCCCGGCCATCTGCGCGAGGAGGTAGAAGAAGCACACCGCGAGCGTGGTGATCGCCGCCGCCATCCGCACCGGCCGCTGCTGCAACCGGAACGAGAGCACATCCGCCATGGTGAACTTGCCCGTGTTGCGCATGAGTTCGGCCACCAGCAGCAGGGCGACCAGCCAGGCGACGAGGAAGCCGATGGAGTACAGGAATCCGTCGTAGCCGTTGATCGCGATGGCACCGCAGATGCCCAGGAAGGATGCGGCGGACAGATAGTCGCCCGCGATCGCGAATCCGTTCTGAGGTCCGGTGAAGGACCTCCCCGCCGCGTAATAGTCGGCGGCGGTCTTGTTGTTCCTGCTGGCGCGGATGACGATGAACAATGTCACCGCGACGAAGGCCAGGAAGATCGAGATGTTGAACACCGGGTTGATGTCGAGCGCGACATCCTCGGTGGCCGTGCGGATGATGCTCATGCCTCGGCCTGCGCCTTCTCGAGTTCTTCACGGATCTCCGACGCCAACGGATCGAGCTTCCTGTTGGCGAACGCGACATATGCCATCGTGATGGCGAACGTCGTCACGAACTGCCCGAGCCCGAAAAGCAGCCCGACGGTGATATCCCCCCATACGCGCTGCGCCATGAAATCGCGGGCGAATGCGGCCAGCAGCACGTAGACGAAATACCACACCAGGAAGAACGCGGCGAGGGGGAAGATGAATGACCGCTGCGTCCGTTTCAACCGCAGGAATCGAGGGGATTGCTCGACGGCGACGTAATCGATCGCACCGTTCTGAGGGGTCGGAACCTGTTCGCTCATGGGGCCTCCTTGCCACATGTCCGCTGCACGCGCGGCCGTCGCCGCCCGAGTGGTAGGGTCGACGCTACGAAACGGGGAACACCGCCGTCACCCCCGAAAGTAGGTATTCGTGAGCTCTCCGATCACCGTCGAACCCGAGGCGGAGCTCGTCGCCAACGCGGTGCGCGAGCTGGCGCGGCGCACGCGCTTCCCGGTGGCGTTCGGTGGGCTGATCGAAGAGGGCGTCGTGAGCGTCACGAGCATCGTCGGAGCCCGCACACGCGCTCTCGACGGTCTCCGCGTACGCCCCGAGCGCGGTCTCGGCGGGCGGGCCATGATGGAGCTGCGTCCGCGGATGACGAGCGACTACGGCTCCTCCCGCCAGATCACCCACGACTACGACGTCTTCGTCCTCGGCGAAGGCCTGCGGACCCTGCTCGCCCTGCCGATCGTCGTCCAGGGCCGCCCTCGCGGCGTGCTCTATGCCGGCGCGTGGGCGGAGGAGAGGATCGGCGGCGTGACCACGGCCCCGGCCATGCAGGTCGCCCAGTCCGTCGCTGACGAGCTGCGCATCCGCGACGAGGTGCAGCGGCGCCTCCGCGCCGCATCGCCGACACCCGCAGCGGTCGCGCCGGCACAGCGCGAGGAGCTGCGGGAGAGCTTCGCCGAGCTCCGCAGCATCGCCGCGACCGTCGACGACGCCGGCATCCGCGCGCGGCTGGCGCAGGTCGAGCGCCGACTGCTGACCCTCGCCGGAGACGACCTGCCGACGACCACGACCGGCCCGCTCCCCGTCGTCCACCTCTCCCCGCGCGAGACGGATGTCCTGGCCTGCGCCGCCCTGGGATCGACGAATGCGGAGATCGCCGCGCACCTCGGTCTGCGGGAAGGGACGGTCAAGGCCTATCTCGGCACCGCGATGTCGAAATTGGATGCGTCGACGCGGCATGCCGCCGTGACCAAAGCGCGTCGCGCCGGCCTTCTCCCCTGAATCGACATTCTCGGCGGCTGCGTCATTGTTCGCCATGACGAAACGGCCTTTGTTGTGCGCATTCCCGCACCCGCGATAAAGTCGGCCCCATGGCGAGACGAATTGTGCACCAGCTGGTCGACGACATCGACGGCACCGTCCTGGAGGTCGGGGAAGGCGAGACCGTGCATTTCTCCCTGAACGGCACCTCCTACGAGATCGATCTGAATTCCGCGCACGCCGAGGAATTGCGACAGGCACTCGAGCCCTACATCACGGCCGGGCGTCGGGCCGGATCGGGAGCGGCGTCCGGCGGAGGACGGTCCTCGTCCTCGTCCTCGTCGCGGAAGCGGCCCTCACGCAACCCGGAGGTCGCCGCGATCCGCGCCTGGGCGAAGGAGAACGGCTACACGCTCTCGGAGCGGGGTCGCGTACCGGCGCCCATCCTCGAGGCCTACCGCGCCGCGCATTGACCCGGTCCCGCCCCACCTCACGGTCGGGCGGGATCTTCTTTCGCACCCTCGAGCGCCCACGCCTCATCGCGGAGGGTGATCTCCTCCGTCATGTCCAGGAGGAAGCGGATCACGACCTCCCGCTCCGCCGCCGACAGTCGCGCCGCCGCGTAGAAGCGCTTGGCCTGCTGCCGCCCGACCGTCTCCATCGCGGCGTGCCTGGTCTCGGGGGTGATGGTGATCGCGAGGGCTCGTCGGTCGGTGGGATGCGGCGAGCGCCGGATGTGCCCACCCTTCTCCAGCCGGTCGAGCAGCTTCGTCGTCGCGGCGGTGGAGACCCCGAGATGGTGGGCGATCCCGCTGGGCGTCGCCACGACCGTTCGGTTGTCGCACACGATCAGGTAGTGCAGCGCGCGCATGTCGGTCTCGTTCAGCTGCATGTAGCGCCGGGACGCCTGCGAGAGACGCTGCTCGGCCTCGCGCAGCCCGCCGAGCGCCTCCATGAGGCGTCCGATCTGACGCAGATCCTCCGGGGCGACGCCCGAGCGATCGACGAGCGTACTGCGCGGGTCGCTGGCGTCGACGTCGTAGATGGACCCCTGAGCGAGTTCGTCCCGCTCCGCCGCCGCCGTCGCGTGGGCGACCGGGGTGGTGCGGGGCTCGGAGGGCATGCGATCATGTTACACACGAACAGCTTCATGCTAAGTTGATATTTCGCCAGGTTAGCTAAACGACGAGAGGACGCCATGGACAACGTCACACTCCTCGCCGAAGACGGGACTGCCGTCGGCATCCTGCCCAAGAGCGAAGTCCACACGACCGACACTCCTCTCCACCTCGCCTTCTCCTGCTATGTGCAGGATCGAGAGGGACGCCTCCTCGTCACGCGTCGCGCGCTCGGCAAGCGCACCTGGCCCGGGGTCTGGACCAACAGCTTCTGCGGGCACCCGCAGCCCGGCGAGGACATGGCCGATGCGGTGCGACGGCGCGGCTCCGACGAACTGGGGATCCAGGTGACCGAGATCCGCCTCGCTCTCCCCGACTACCGCTACCGCGCCGTGGACGCGAGTGGCATCGTGGAGAACGAGATCTGTCCGGTGCACGTCGCGGTGGTCGACGAGCAGCCGTCGGCAAACCCGGACGAGGTGGCGGAGTGGGAGTGGGTCGATGTCGATGACCTGCTCGCCGCGGTCATCCGCACCCCGTTCGCCTTCAGCCCCTGGCTCGCCGAGCAGCTCCCTCTCCTCCGTCGACACGGGGAGGTCTGAGCCATGGCGGTCATGGTGACAGAAGAAGACCTCGGCACCAGGATCGAGGCGGTGCTGCGACGACGGTTCGCCGAGCGCACTGCCGCCGCCGAGCACTACGGGGCGGAGTTCGCCGCCCTGTGGCACACGGCCGCCGAGCACGCCCTCGGCGGGAAGCTCCTGCGCCCGCGCATGCTCATGGACCTGCTGTCCGCACTCGCCACGACCCCCCTCACGGAGAAGGACACGGCGCGGGCGATCGACGTGGCCGCTCATGTCGAGCTGCTGCATTTCGCGTTCCTCCTGCACGACGACGTCATCGACGGCGACCTCACCCGCCGCCGCCGTCCCAATCTCATCGGCTCCCTGGTCTCCCGTCGCCCCGACGAGGCCGGCGATACGGCGCTGCACTGGGGCCGCTCGAGCGCCATCCTCCTCGGAGACCTCCTGCTCTCCACCGCCGTGCTCGGCTTCGCCCGTGCCGACGTCCCCGCGCCGCGACGGGAGCGGCTCCTCGCTCTCCTCGAGACGACCGTGTTCGAGACCGTCGCCGGGGAGCACTCCGACGTCGCCCTCAGCGACGGCATCATCGCGGCCGACCTCCGCACCATCCTCGCCACCAGCGCGTCGAAGACCGCCGCCTACTCGTTCGTCCTCCCGCTCCGCGCGGCGGCTATCCTGTCCGGCGCTCCGACCGCCGCCGAGGAGCAGCTGACCGAGATCGGCGGCCACCTCGGTCTCGCCTACCAGCTGCAGGACGATCTGCTGTCGGTGTTCGGGGACCCGGACGCTCACGGCAAGGACCCGTATTCCGATCTCCGCGAGGGCAAGGAGACCGCGATCATCGCGTACGCCCGGATGACCAGCCACTGGCCCGGCATCGAATTGCGGTTCGGCGAGAACGACCTCAGCATCGACGACGCGGCGGAGATGCGCGACCGCCTCCGCGAGTGCGGCGCGGAGGGATTCGTCCGAGGACTCGTGGAGGAGCAGCTCGCGGCCGTGTCGACGGTCCTGGCGGAAGCCGAGGAGGCGGGCACGCTCTCGGCCGACGCCGGACGCATCATCCTCGCTCTGGCCGACCGGATCGAGGGCCGCAGCCGATGACCGCGACCCCTCCCGAGCCCCGCGACGACGCGGCGCTGCGACGCTTCAGCCGGACTGCCGAGATCGCGACATCCGACGTCATCCGCACCTACTCGACGTCGTTCGGACTGGCGACGCGTCTTCTCGGGCGACGCCATCGCCAGCACGTGCGCAACATCTACGCCATGGTGCGCATCGCGGACGAGATCGTCGACGGCGTCGCCGCCGAGGCCGGACTCGATGCGGGTGCACAGGCCGCGGCCCTGGACTCCTACATCACGGAGACCCATCGCTCCATGCGGACCGGCTACAGCAGCGATCTCATCCTGCATGCGTTCGCGCGAACGGCGCGCGAGTGCGGGATCGGCGAAGACCTCACCCAGCCGTTCTTCGACTCGATGAGGGCCGACATCACCGGCCCGTCCGGCTTCACGGCCTATGACGCCGACGCACACGCCGCGTACGTCTACGGCTCGGCGGAGGTCGTCGGCCTGATGTGCCTGCGGGTCTTCCTGCGCGACGCCACGCGGACGCCGGAGGAGCTCGACATCCTCGACCGCGGAGCGCGTCGGCTAGGCGCCGCGTTCCAGAACGTGAACTTCCTCCGTGACCTCGCCGACGACACCGACCGCCTGCAGCGCGGCTACCTCGGCGGCACGGAACCTCTCGCCGACGCCGACCGCGACGCCTGGGTCGACACCGTCCACCGTCAGCTCGCCGACGCGAGAGCCGCGATCCCGCTGCTCCCGAAGGACGCCCGTGCCGCTGTCCGGAGCGCCCTCGCCCTCTTCGCCGCTCTGACGCACCGCGTCGCACGCACGCCGGCTGCGGAGCTGTACCGCCGCCGGGTGCGCGTGCCGGACCCGATCAAGGCGCTGCTCGCTGCGCGCGCCGTCCTCGTCACGGCCCTGGAGCGGGACCGATGAGCCGCGTCGTCGTCATCGGCGCGGGCGTGGCCGGTCTGGCCACGGCCGGGATGCTCGCGCGCGACGGACATGACGTCGTGGTGCTGGAGAAGAACGACCGCGTCGGCGGACGGGCGGGCACCATCGAGCGCGATGGTTTCCGATTCGACTCCGGCCCGTCGTGGTACCTCATGCCCGAGGTCTTCGACCACTACTTCGCGATGATGGGGACCAGCACCGAGGAGCAGCTCGACCTGACGCTGCTGGATCCGGGGTACCGCGTCTTCCGCTCGCCCGAGTCCGGCGACGACCCCGTGACGGTGCCCGCCGGGCGGGAAGCCGTGTCCGCGCTGTTCGAGTCGATGGAACCGGGCTCCGCCGCGGCACTCGAGACCTATCTCGCCTCCGCCCACGATGCCGGCTCCATGGCGAGGCGGTACTTCCTCTACAACCCGTTCACCCGCACCAGGACGCTCGCCGCTCCCGAGGTGGTGCGCGCGCTGCCGCGACTGTTCTCGCTGCTCGGCACCCGCCTCCAGGCTTTCGCCGCCCGGCGCTTCCGGCACCCGGTGCTGCGGCAGATCCTCGGCTACCCCGCCGTCTTCCTGGGCACCGACCCGCGGACGGCGCCGGCGATGTACCACCTGATGAGCGCGCTCGACCTCGACCAGGGCGTTCTGTATCCGCAGGGCGGCTTCTGGCGTGTCGTCGAGCGGTTGGCGACGCTGGCCCAGGATGCCGGCGCGCGGATCGTCACGGGTGCCGAGGTCACCGGGATCCGCACGCAGGACGCGGACGGTGCGACCCACGTGACCGGCGTCGGCTGGACGGACCGCGACGGCCATCAGCACGTCGAGGACGCGGACTTCGTCGTCTCCGGCGCCGATCTGCACCACACCGAGACGGCGCTCCTGCCGCCCACCCTGCAGTCCTACCCCGAGTCCTGGTGGGCGCGGCGCACGAGCGGGCCCGGCGGCGTGCTCGTGATGCTCGGCGTCCGCGGGACCCTGCCCGAGCTCCCCCATCACTCGCTGTTCTTCACCGACGACTGGGATGCGAACTTCGACGCGATCTTCGGTCGCACCCCCGGCGTCCCCACGCCGGCGTCCACCTACGTCTGTCGGCCCAGCGCGACGGACGCGGGGGTCGCGCCGGACGGGCACGAGAACCTCTTCGTCCTGATCCCGGTCCCGGCCGACGTCGAGCTCGGCCACGGCGGGAGCGACGGCGCCGGATCGCCGAAGGTCGAGAAGGCCGCGGACGCCGCGATCGACATGATCGCAGCGTGGTCGGGGATCCCCGACCTGCGCGAGCGGATCGTGGTCAGGGAGACGGTGGGTCCGGCCGACTTCCGCGACGACTACCACTCGTGGCGGGGCGGGATGCTCGGCCCCGCGCACATCCTCTCGCAGAGCGCCATGTTCCGCGCGCAGAACGCCTCCCGGCGCGTGCGGGGGCTGTACTACGCCGGAGCGACCACCGCGCCCGGCGTCGGCGTGCCGATGTGCCTCATCAGCGCCGAGATCGTGCTCAAGCGCATCCGAGGCGACCACTCGCCCGGCCCGTTGCCGGAGCCGGCCACCCGAACCCCCACACCCGAGAAGGCATGATGGGCGCGATCTACCTGACCGCCCTGCTCGTCTCCCTCGGCTGCATGCTGCTGCTCGACTGGCGGTTCCGTCTCTTCTTCTGGCGGGATGCCGTGTCGGCGGCCATCGTCACGATCGTCGGACTCGCCTTCTTCCTCGTCTGGGACGTGGCCGGCATCGCGGCGGGGATCTTCTTCCGCGGCGAGGCGGCGATCGCCACGGGTATCGTCCTGGCTCCGGAGCTGCCCCTGGAGGAGCCGATCTTCCTGATCTTCCTCGTCGTCTGCACGATGGTGCTCTACGGCGGCGCCGTCCGGCTTCTGGATCGCCGTCGGGTCAGCGCCGGGGAGGGAGCGGCGCGATGACCTACCTGCAGCTGTCCGCCGTGTTCCTCGCCGTCGCCGCTCTGGCCGCGGTCGCCCTCTGCGTCGGAGCGCGGCGCACCCCGCACCTCGGCGCCCTCACGCTCACCGCGCTCGCTCTCCTCGTGCTGACCGCCGTGTTCGACACCGTCATGATCGCCACCGGGCTGTTCCACTACGCGCCGACGCAGCTCGCCGGCGTGCACATCGGTCTCGCGCCGCTCGAGGACTTCGCGTATCCGCTGGCCGGGGTGCTGCTGCTCCCCGCGCTGTGGACCGCCCTGCGCGCGCGCCGATCCCGGACGCGCACCGCCGCAGACCGGGAGGAGCACGCATGACGGAGAAGACCTCCCGCGGCGGCATCGGCCACGACATCGCCCAGATCCTCCTCTCGTCCCGGCCGATCAGCTGGATCAACACGGCCTTCCCCTTCGCCGCCGCCTACCTGCTGAGCACCAGGGAGATCGACGCGACCTTCGTGATCGGCACCCTGTACTTCCTGGTGCCGTACAACCTCGCGATGTACGGCATCAACGACGTCTTCGACTACGCCTCCGACCTGGCGAACCCCCGCAAGGGCGGGATCGAGGGCGCGCTGCTGTCCCCGCGCATCCACCGCGCGACGCTGTGGGCGGCGGCCGCCACGAACGTACCGTTCCTGGTCTACCTCTTCGCCGTCGGCACCCCGGCGTCGTGGCTGTGGCTCGCCGTGAGTGTCTTCGCCGTCCTCGCCTACTCGGCTCCGGTGCTGCGCTTCAAGGAGCGCCCGTTCCTGGACTCCGTGACCTCCAGCATGCACTTCGTCAGCCCCGCCCTCGTCGGCCTCTCCCTCGCCGGAGCGCCCGTCACCACGACCAGCGTCCTCGTGCTCGTCGCGTTCTTCCTCTGGGGCATGGCCGCTCACGCGTTCGGTGCCGTGCAGGACATCGGGCCCGATCGCGAGGGTGGCATCTCCTCCATCGCGACCGTGATCGGCGCGAGGGCGACCGTCCGGCTCTCCCTCGTGCTGTGGGCCGTCGCCGGCGGTGCGATGCTGCTGACCCCGTGGCCGGGACCGCTCGCCGCCGTGCTGGCGCTGCCCTACATCGTCAACGCCGCGCCGTGGTGGAACGTCACCGACGAGACGTCGGCCGGGACCAACCGCGCCTGGCGCCGGTTCATCGCACTCAACTACATCGCCGGCTTCCTCGCCACGATGATCCTCATCCTCGCCTGGGTCTCCTGACCCTTCGCGCCCCGCCCCCTCTCCCGAAAGGACCCCGATGTCCCGCCCCGCCCCCGCACCGACGCCGCCGACCCGCGAGCGCACCCGACGCCACTCCTGGCTGCGCGTGTTCCTCCCGGTCGCCCTCATCCTGGTGTGGCTGGCGGGTGCCTCCTTCGGCGGTCCGCTGTTCGGCAAGGTCGACGAGGTGTCGTCCAACGATCAGACGACGTACCTGCCGGAGTCCGCGGACGCCACGACGGTGCAGCAGCTCCTCGGTGAGTTCACCGACAGCGACGCGATCCCGGCGATCGCGGTCTTCACCTCCGAGGAGGAGCTGACGCCGTCCGAACTCGAGGCGATCTCCGCCGCCGTGGCGGACGCCCCGGACGTGGAGGGGGTCACTGACGACGTCTCCCCCGCGCTCCCCTCCGAGGACGGCCGGGCCGTGCAGGCCTTCATCCCGATCGACGGCGACGCCGAGCTCAGCGATGCCACCGCCGCTCTCGGCGACGAGCTGCGCGCGGCGGTACCGGACGACGTCACGGTCTACATCACGGGGCCGGCAGGCTTCACAGCCGACCTCGCCGCCGGGTTCGCCGGCATCGACGGACTCCTGCTCGGTGTCGCCCTGCTCGCCGTGCTCGTGATCCTCGTCCTCGTCTACCGTTCGTTCCTGCTGCCGCTCGTCGTGCTCTCCACGAGCCTGTTCGCGCTGTGCGTCGCGCTCCTCGTCGTGTGGTGGCTGGCGAAATGGGAGATCCTGCTGCTCAGCGGGCAGACCCAGGGGATCCTCTTCATCCTCGTGATCGGCGCCGCCACCGACTACGCGCTCCTGTTCGTCGCGCGGTTCCGGGAGGAGCTGCGGGTCGCGCAGGACAAGGGCGTCGCCCTCCTCGCCGCGTGGAAGGGATCGGTCGAACCGATCGTCGCCTCCGGGGGCACCGTGATCGCGGGACTCCTGTGCCTGCTGCTCAGCGACCTGAAGTCGAACAGCACGCTCGGCCCGGTCGCGGCGATCGGCATCGTGTTCGCGATGCTCTCGGCCCTCACGCTCCTGCCCGCGCTGCTGCTGTTGTTCGGACGCGCGGTCTTCTGGCCCCGGCGTCCCCGGTTCGAGCCCGAGGTCGTGGCCGAGGAGCACGGCATGCGCACCACCGGCCTCTGGGCGCGACTGTCGGGCCTCATCAAGAAGCGCCCCCGCGTCATCTGGATCGCGACCACCCTCGTCCTCCTCGCCGGCGCGGCCGGCGTCACACAGCTCGACGCACAGGGCGTCCCGCAGTCCGACCTCGTGCTCGGAGCGTCGGAGGCGCGCGACGGTCAGGTCGCACTCGGTGAGCATTTCCCCGGCGGCTCAGGGAGCCCCGTCTCCGTGATCGTGGACGAGGACCGCCTGCAGGATGCCGCCGACGTGCTCCTCGCGAACGACGGGATCGACGGGGTGACCGTCACCGCGGCCGATTCCCCGAGCGGGTCCGCCCCGGTGACGACGGACGGGATCACGGCCGTCGGCCCTCCCGGGACCCCCGCTCCGGAGCCCACGACGGTCGACGGCCAGGTGCTCCTGCAGGGGACGCTGACGGATGCGGCCGATTCCGCCGCGGCCGCCTCCACCGTGCGCGAGCTGCGCGGAGAGCTCGACGACATCGGAGCCGTGGTGGGCGGGGTGACGGCCACCTCGATCGACACGAACGACGCGTCCATCCACGACCGCAACCTCATCATCCCGGTGATCCTCGTCGTCATCATGATCATCCTGATGCTGCTCCTGCGCTCGATCCTGGCGCCGGTGCTGCTGATCCTCACGACGGTGCTGTCCTTCGGTACGGCGATGGGCGTCTCGGCGCTGGTGTTCAACGGCATCTTCGACTTCCCCGGTGCCGACCCCGCGGTCCCGCTCTACGGCTTCGTGTTCCTCGTCGCCCTGGGCATCGACTACAACATCTTCCTCATGACGAGGGTGCGGGAGGAGTCGAAGCAGCACGGGACGAGGGAGGGCATCCTCCGCGGGCTCTCCATCACCGGCGGCGTCATCACCTCCGCCGGGCTGGTGCTGGCGGCGACGTTCGCGGCACTGTCGGTGATCCCGATCCTCTTCCTCGTGCAGCTCGCGTTCATCGTCGCGTTCGGCGTGCTGCTGGACACGTTCGTGGTGCGTTCGCTCCTCGTGCCGGCACTCGCCTACGACATCGGCAAGAGCATCTGGTGGCCGTCGAAGCTGTGGCGGCGCGGGCAGCCCTGACGCATGCGGAAGCGGGAGTGCCCTCGACAGGATTCGAACCTGCGACCTGCCCTTTAGGAGAGGGCTGCTCTATCCTGCTGAGCTACGAGGGCGCACAGCCAGTCTACGGGACCACGGTTGTGCGCCCTCGCGCTGGCTCTCACGCGGCGAGGGCGAGGTAGGGCTCCCAGCGGGGATCGCTGCGCTCCACCCCGCGCACCGTCCACGCCGTCCCGTGCGGCGGGCGCGGCGTGAACCGCAACTGCCACCGCATCTCCTGCGGCGTGCGGTTGCTCTTGAGGTTGTTGCAGCGCAGGCAGCAGGCGACGAGGTTCTCCCAGGAGTCCGCGCCGCCGCGCGAGCGGGGCAGGACGTGGTCGATCGTCGCCGCGGCCTTGCCGCAGTATCCGCAGCGATGCCCGTCGCGCCGCAACACGCCGCGACGGGTGACCGGCACGCGACGGCTGAGGGGGACGCGCACGTAGCGGGAGAGGATGATCACCGCCGGGCGATCGTAGACGCCGTGGGTTCCCCAGACGGGGTCGTCCTCGACTCTCTCGATGACCGTCGCCTTGTCGTTCATGACCAGGACGAGGGCTCTCTTGAAGGACACGATCGCCAAGGGCTCGTATCCGGCGTTCAGGACCAGTGTGCGCATTCGTCATCCTCTCGATCCGCCGGGACGGCTTCCCGGCACTCTCGACTCACACGACGTCGTGCAGGAGGAGGAGTGTTCGCAGGGACGAGAAAAGGCGCCGTCTACAGACGGCGCCTTTCGCGCGCGGCAGCACCGCGGCATCCCTGCGGGCAATGCCGAAGGACGTGACGACCGAGAGCGTCCATGGTTCGGATGCTCGGTGTTCGCTCCATCAGCCTCTCCCGCCTGTATGACGACGGGTTCAGGCTAACCCATCCCGCGAGGACCGGGGCGGAACGGGAGATGAATGCTCGAGAACGTGTCCCGGTCAGCCGGCGTTGACGGAAAGCCAGGACATCGGCTCGACGAGGCCGCCGTTGATCCAGACCTCGAAATGGAGGTGGTTCGCGGTCGACCGTCCCGTGCTGCCCACATAGCCGATCAGCTGTCCGGCGGCGACGGTCTGCCCGGCCTGCACCTGGCGCGACCCGTAGAGCATGTGTCCGTACGTGGTCTGGACCTGCTGACCGCCCACGACGCTGTCCAGCATGACGGCGACGCCGTAGCCGCCGATGCTCTCGGCGGAGGCGCGCACGACGCCGGCCGCGGCGGCGTAGATCGGCGTGCCGGCGGGTGCGAGCATGTCGGCGCCGTTGTGGCCGCCGCCGACGGTGCGGCTGACGTTCCAGGAGCCGAGCGGCAGCGGGTAGCGGACCTGGCCGGAGCCGGGAGCGACGAGTGCGTAGCCGGCCGTGTTGAAGGTGCCGGACGAGGGTGCGGACGCGGACGCGGAGGCAGCGGCAGCGGCGGCCCGCGCCGCGGCGGCGGCGGCCTCTTCGGCCTTCTTCTTCTCGATCTCCTCCGGCGTGGTCGCGCTGAAGGCACCGCGCACGAGCGGAGCGGCCGTGGCCTCCGACGCGACGACGAGCGACTGCGCGTCGACCGCGGCGAGCTGCTGCACGGTCTGCGCCGTGGCGTCCGTCGGCTTGGACGCCGCGTAGGCGGGCAGCGCGACAGCGGCGACGAGAGCGCCGACAGCACCGAAGATCGCCACCGACCGGAGAGGGGCTGCGATCTTCCGAGCACTGACCCGTGCACCGGTGCGCCGGGCGGGTACTCGATCTTCAGATGTCTTCGCGGTCGGTTCGATGTCTGCGGCCAAAACGTGGTCCTCCTGAGCCCTCGCACCTCGGGTGGTGCTGGCCCGTCGACGTTCTGCCCCAGGGCAGAGATGCACTACTCGGGTTCGAGTGCGTCCCTGTCGGGAAGACGACGAGCCGGAAGGCGGATCTTCGCGGTTCGCCCCCAGCGGGCTTCTTCGCTGAGGACCTGACCGAGGTTACCGGAAGATAACGATCATGTCACCCTGGGAAACTGACAATCCTCGGTGAGGCCTTCTCAGGCCGGTTCGCCGACGAGGAAGATGTGCGAGGCCAGCTCCACGGGGAGCTCGAGACCCTCCTCCTTGCCGTCCATCTGGATGAGCACATAGCCCTCGTTGAAGCGGAAGTCGCCGCGGGCCCCGGGCACGACGCCCGCGTCACGCAGCTGCTCCAGGAGCTCCGGGTCGACCTGGGCCGGCTCGGCGAGACGGCGGACCGTCCCCTCGACCGGCTCGCCTGCGGCGTTCAGCCGCTGCACGAGACCGATCACACCCTCGTCGAAGGTGCGGGCGGGAAGGTCGCCGAGCTGGTCGAGACCGGGGATCGGGTTGCCGTACGGCGACTCGGTGGGGTGCCCGAGCAGCTCGACGAGACGACGCTCCACCTGCTCGCTCATGACGTGCTCCCAGCGACAGGCCTCCTCGTGCACGAAGGCCCAGTCCAGCCCGATCACGTCGGACAGCAGGCGCTCGGCGAGGCGGTGCTTGCGCATCACGTCGACGGCCTTGCGACGGCCGGCGTCGGTGAGCTCGAGCGTGCGGTCCTCGGACACCACGACGAGGCCGTCGCGCTCCATGCGACCGACGGTCTGCGAGACCGTCGGTCCGGAGTGCCCGAGGCGCTCCGAGATGCGCGCCCGCAGCGGCACGATGTTCTCCTCCTCGAGTTCGAGGATGGTGCGGAGATACATCTCCGTGGTGTCGATCAGATCCGTCATGTGGGCCCTCCGGAAGTTCTTAGGCAAGCCTACATTCCTCCGGCGACATCGGACGGGGTCGCGGACGGGAGGAACTGCGGGATCCCCCTAGAATCTAGCCATGGCGATCGAGATTCCCCGTGACCTCCTGCCCACAGACGGCCGCTTCGGCTGCGGCCCCTCGAAGGTGCGCGGCGCGCAGCTCGAGGCGCTCGTCACGACGGGGGCCTCCGTCCTCGGGACCTCGCACCGCCAGGCACCGGTGAAGAACCTCGTCGGCAGCGTCCGCGAGCAGCTCGCCGCTCTCTTCCGTCTCCCCGAGGGATACGAGATCATCCTGGGCAACGGCGGCTCGACGGCGTTCTGGGACGCCGCGGCCTTCGGCCTGATCGAGCGACGCAGCCAGAACCTCGTGTTCGGCGAGTTCGGCGGCAAGTTCGCCAAGGCGGCAGGAGCCCCCTGGCTCGAGGCGCCGGATGTCCGCTCCGCCGAGCCCGGATCGCGGAGCGCGGCCGAACCTGTCGACGGCGTCGACGTCTACGCGTGGCCGCACAATGAGACCTCGACCGGCGTGGCCGCGCCGATCGAGCGCGTCCGCACCGACGGTGCCCTGACGGTGATCGACGCGACGAGCGCCGCGGGCGGCATCGACGTCGACATGACGCAGGCCGACGTCTACTACTTCGCCCCGCAGAAGAACCTCGGCTCGGACGGCGGGCTCTGGTTCGCCGCCGTGTCTCCGGCCGCGATCGACCGCATCGAGCGGATCGCCGCCTCGGGACGCTACATCCCGGAGTTCCTGAGCCTGAAGCACGCGGTGGACAACTCGCGGCTCAACCAGACGCTCAACACCCCTGCGCTCACGACGCTGCTCCTCCTGGACGACCAGCTGCGGTGGATCCTCGGCAACGGCGGTCTCGCCTGGGCCGCTGCGCGCACGGCGGAGTCGTCGTCGGCGCTGTACGACTGGGCGGAGGCGTCCGCCGTCGCGACCCCCTTCGTCACCGACCCGGCGCACCGCTCACCCGTGGTCGCGACGATCGACTTCGACGACAGTGTCGACGCCGCGGCGATCGCCAAGGCGCTCCGCGCCAACGGCATCGTCGACACCGAGCCGTACCGCAAGCTCGGCCGCAACCAGCTGCGGGTGGCGACGTTCGTCTCGATCGAGCCGGACGACGTGCGTCAGCTCATCCGGGCCATCGACTTCGTGCAGGAGAACCTGGGCGGCTGAGCGTCCGCCTCACTCCTCTTCGTCGCCGGCGTCCGCATCGCGGGCGTCGGCGTCGTCGTCTTCGGAGTCCTCTGCCTCGTCGTCCTCGTCGTCCTCATCGGACGCGTCGAGTTCGTCGTCCTGATCGGACGGGTCGAGCTCGTCGATGTCCACGCCGTCGAGGTCTCCGGCATGGAGGATGTCGGAGCCGTCCTCGTCGAGTTCGTCATCGTCGATGCCGTCGTCGTCGAGGTCGCCGTCGGCGTCCTCTTCCTCCCCGTCGGCGTGCTCACCACCGGCAGCGGCGGCCTCGGCCAGCTCCGCCTGGTGTGCGCGGTACTCGGCGAGGCGTTCCGCCCACGGCACCCACTCCGGGGCCAGCAGAGCACCGTCGCCGGGGAGCAGCTCGACCTCGAGGACGGTGGGCTCCTCGTCCTCGACACGGGCGACCGTCACCGTCCAGTACCAGCCGGGGTAGCCGGGGAGCCGGTTCTCGAATCGCAGGGAGACGGATCCGTCCTCCTCCGGCGTGAAGCCGGCAGCCGGTCCGACCGTGGCGGCAGGGGTGATCTCGTGCAAGGCGGCGAGCGCGAGGTCGTGCGCCTCGACGAGCCGCGCGTCGGCGTCAGGCTTCGAGGTCATCGGCGACCTTGCGCAGGACGGCCGCGATCTTGCGGCCGTGGCTCGAGGAGGGGTAGCGGCCGCGGCGCAGGTCGCCGCCGATGCCGTCGAGGAGCTTCACGAGATCCTCGATGATGATCGCCATGTCGTCGGCGGGCTTGCGCTTCGCCTTCGCGAGACTGGGCGGCGCTTCGAGCACCCGGACCGACAGCGCCTGGAGACCGCGCTTGCCGTCGGCCACGCCGAACTCCACGCGCGCACCCGCCTTCACCGCGGTGCCGGCCGGCATCGCGGAGGCGTGCAGGAAGACGTCCTGGCCGTCATCGCTGGCGATGAAGCCGAAACCCTTGTCTTCGTCGTAGAACCTGACCTTGCCGGTGGGCATGGGAGAACCTCGCTGGATCGAATGCGGACGGAGCGCGCTCGTGCGCGTGTCCCCCAGCCTACCGGTCACGGGCGGAACGGAACCGCTCCCGCGCGTGCGAGTAGGCTGGGGCGGATGAGTACGCAGAGTCCCGGACCGGAGGTCCCCATCCGTCGGATCGACCGCATCCTGGCGTTCACCGCGCTCGGTATCGCGGCCGCGTCGGTGATCTGCTTCTTCGTCATCATCATCGGCACCGCGCTCGGCATGGACAGGGCCGCGTTCGGTGAGGGCCTGTGGCCGGTGATCGCCGCGATCCCCTACTGGGGGCTGCCGCTCGCCTTCGTCATGATCATCGCGCTGCTGGTGATGAGCTTCGTGCGGAAGGGTCGCGCCGAGTCGCGTCGCTGAGGCCGCATCGATGAGCACGCACGCACGCCCGTTGGCCGACGACCTGGCCGCGGCGAGCGATGACGAGCTGACGGCGCTGCTGACCGCGCGCGGTGTGCGTCCCGATGTCGCCTGGCAGGATCTCTTCGACGCGGCCGAGTCCCTGCTGGACGCCGCGTCGATCGGCCGTGCGCTGCCCGCTCTGACCGCCGCGGAGGCCGCCGCGCTCGTCGACGCCGTGGCGGGAGACGGAGCCGGCGCCGGCCGCGAGCGTCTGACCGCGCTCGCCCTGCTCCGCGCCGACGGCACACCGCACCCGCCCGTCGCCGAGGCGGTGGCCGGGAGGTCTCGGCCTGCTCCCCTCGACGAGACCCCCGCACCGGCAGCGGAGGAGTCCGTCTCCGCGCACGCCGCGGAGCGCGCCTTCACCACCGTCGGCGTGCTCGCCGACATCCTGCTCCTCGCCAGGGAGCAGCCGTTCACCCTCCTCATGGGCGGTGCGGTGAGCGCGGGCCAGAAGCGTCAGCTCACCGAGACGGGCCTCGATGTCGAGAGCGTCGATCCGCTGGTGGCGCTCGCCGTGCGCGCCGGTCTCGCCGCTCCCGTCGAGCGCCTGCTGCGGACCACCCCGGCCGCTGAGGACTGGCTCCGTTCCCCCGCGCCCGCACGCTGGAACCTCCTGGCCACCGCCTTCCGTGACACGCTCCCCCGCGGGATCCGCACGGCGACGGGAGGGTGGTTGCCGCCGAGTCAATGGCCCCTCGCCCATCCCTGGGATCCGGCCTGGCCGGAGGAGGCGGCTCGACAGTTCGAGACCGCTCGTCTTCTCGGCCTCATCGCGGAGGACGGCTCCGAGCCCCCGTGGTCCGCGGCGCTGCGGCGCGGCGAGGCGGCCGATCCCTCCGCCCTTTCGGCGCTCCTACCCGCGGAGGTGGACCGGATCTTCCTCCAGAACGACCTCACCGCGATCGCGCCAGGCCCCCTGCAGCCTGCACTGGACGTGCGGCTGCGGACCATGGCCCGTCGGGAGTCCGCCTCCCAGGCCTCGTCGTACCGCTTCACCGCGGAGTCGGTCGCACATGCGTTCGCCGCAGGGGAGGACGAGGCCTCGATCCTGGGGTTCCTCGGCGAGATCTCACTCACGGGCATTCCGCAGCCCCTCGGCTACCTCGTCGCGCAGACCGGCCAGCGCCACGGACTCGTGCGGGTCTCCGTGGACGAGGAGACGGGGCGCACGCGGGTGGAGAGCACGGATGCGCACCTCCTCGAAGCCATGGCGGTCGACCAGTCGCTCCGGCCGCTCGGGCTCACCGCGCACGTCGGCTCGCTGACGACCAAGGTCGGGCAGGACACGGTCTACTGGGCGCTGACCGACGCCAGGTACCCCGCGACCCTCGTCGATCGCGACGGGACCGTCGCTGTACGCACGCGACACCCGGCTGCCGTACCCGACCCCGCTCCCGCCCCCGACTACGCACCGCTGATCGCGCGGCTGCGCGAACGCCAGGGACCCGACGCGGACGCCGCGTGGCTGGACAGGGAGCTGGAGGCGGCGGTGCGCGCGAAGGCCGTGCTGCGGGTGACGGTCGGCATGCCGGACGGATCCACCAGGGACCTCCTCCTCGAAGCCACCGGGATCGGCGGCGGACGGCTGCGGGGAAGGGACAGGGCGGCCGATGTCGAGCGCACCCTGCCCGTGTCGAGCATCCGCGCCGCGACCGTCGTCCCGACCTAGGCCCCGTGCAGCCAGGGGCCGGTAGACTGGTCAGCTATGTCTGATGGCCCCCTGATCGTCCAGAGCGACCGCACCGTGCTCCTCGAGGTCGCCCACGCCGACGCCGAGAGCGCCCGCCACGAGCTCGCGATCTTCGCCGAGCTGGAGCGCGCACCCGAGCACATCCACACCTACCGGATCACGCGGCTCGGGCTGTGGAACGCCCGCGCCGCCGGACATACCGCCGAGGACATGCTGGAGACGCTCGACCGGTGGTCGCGCTTTCCCGTCCCGCCCTCGGTCGCCGTCGACCTGCGCGAGACGGTCAACCGGTACGGCCGCCTGGTCATCGAGCGCGACGATGAAGGCGTGCTCATCCTGCGCTCGACCGACCCCGCCGTGCTGGCCCAGGTCGCGAACAACAAGCGCATCCAGCCGCTGCTCATCGGGCACCCGACCCCGGAGACGTTCGTCGTGGACGCCTGGGCCCGCGGGCAGATCAAGCAGGAGCTGCTGAAGATCGGCTGGCCGGCGGAGGACCTCGCCGGCTACACGCCAGGAACCCCTCACGAGATCGAGCTCGCCGAGGACGGGTGGGCCATCCGTCCGTATCAGCAGGACGCCGTCGACGCCTTCTCGAAGGACGGCTCCGGCGTGGTCGTGCTCCCCTGCGGTGCGGGCAAGACGATCGTCGGCGCCGGGGCCATGGCGGCCACCAAGACGACGACCCTCATCCTCGTGACGAACACGGTGTCCGCGCGGCAGTGGCGGGACGAGCTGCTCAAGCGCACCAGCCTCACCCCCGAGGAGATCGGCGAATACTCCGGGCAGGCCAAGGAGGTCAAACCCGTCACGATCGCGACGTACCAGATCCTCACCGCGAAGCGGAAGGGCGAGTACGCGCACCTCGCCCTCCTCGACGCGCTGGACTGGGGCCTCATCGTGTACGACGAGGTGCACCTGCTGCCGGCGCCCGTGTTCAAGCTCACCGCCGACCTCCAGGCCCGCCGCCGGATCGGCCTCACCGCGACCCTGGTCCGCGAGGACGGCCGCGAGGGCGACGTCTTCAGCCTGATCGGCCCGAAGCGCTTCGACGCCCCCTGGAAGCAGATCGAGGCGCAGGGCTTCATCTCCCCCGCCGCCTGCTTCGAGGTGCGAGTCGACCTGCCCCCGGCGGACCGCCTGGAGTACGCGGCGGCCACCGACGACGAGCGCTACCGGCTCGCGGCCTCCGCCCCGGCGAAGATCGATGCGGTGCGCGAGCTGATCGCGGCTCACCAGGGCGAGCAGATCCTCGTCATCGGCCAGTACCTCGACCAACTCGACGCGCTCTCGCAGGCGCTCGATGCCCCGCAGATCACCGGGTCCACTCCGGTCGAGGAGCGGGAGGAGCTGTACCGGGCATTCCGGGAGGGCGACATCTCGCTGCTCGTGGTGTCCAAGGTCGCGAACTTCTCCATCGACCTCCCCGAGGCATCGGTCGCCATCCAGGTGTCCGGCTCGTTCGGCTCCCGGCAGGAGGAGGCCCAGCGTCTCGGGCGCCTTCTCCGTCCGAAGCAGTCCGGCCACACCGCGAGCTTCTACACGCTCGTGGCACGCGACACCATCGACCAGGACTACGCGCAGAACCGGCAGCGGTTCCTCGCGGAGCAGGGCTACAGCTACACGATCATGGACGCCGAGGCGATCGCCGCCTGACGGCGGTGACGGCGCTCAGCCGCGCAGCATCCGCGGGAGCTGATGCGTGCCCGCGGCGCCGTCGGTGATCGCTGCGGTCCGCTCGATCCCCCGGCGGCGGGCCCAGCGGTCGGCGACGGCGGCGAAGACGAGCATCGCCAGCGCGGAGCCGAGGAGATCGACCGGCGTGCCCGAGGTCGCGTTCGCATCGACCACGGCGACGGAGCCGAGCAGGAAGATCAGCAGATTGTTGACGATGTGGAGCGAGATCGCCGCCTCCAGACCGCCCGTGCGCCACGTCAGCCAGGCGGCGACGACGGCGAAGAGGCCGACGCTCGCCGCACCCCAGACGTCGTAGCCGTGCCCCAGCACGAACAGCGGCACCGGCAGCAGGATCGCGAAGGCGGGGTACCTCAGCCAGCTCCCGACGAGCTGCATGAGGTACCCCCGGAAGACGTACTCCTCCGCTGCGGCCTGGAACGGGATCAGCACGAGCAGGAGCACCACCATGAGCAGCAGCCCCGGGTGGGAGAAGTCGGGCGTCACCGCGTCGCCGGCGGCGGCCGACCAGCCGAGCACCACGGCGAAGTAGACCACGAACACGGCGAGCGCCAGCACGAGGGTCCGGCCGAGCCACCCCATCCGCAGCCGCCCGGTGACCGAGGAGAGCAGGCCGACGCCCCGCCCCTGCACCACCCGCGAGGCGAGCAGCAGCGCCGGGATCATGAGGATGAGCGGGAGCACGAGCGCCACGAGGAGCCACGGACGGTCGAGCTGGAAGTAGGCGGTGGTCCGGAACATCATCTGCAGTTCCGCCGCCCAGCCCGGGACGAGGGCGGACACGACGACCAGCGGCACGATCACGAGCACGAGGATCGCGAGGTAGAACGCGATGCCGAGGAGCCCGGTGAGCAGCGGCTTCCACCACCGGGGGCGCGGGCGGAGGAGCGCCAGACGGTGGTACTCGAGCCCTCCGTCGGACCCCTCAGGAGACGCGGCGGACGGGGTGACGGGGGCGGCGGTGGCGTCCTCGATCGAACTCATGCCTCGATCCTCCCCCGACCGCCTGTGCAGCACATCCACCTGCCGACGGATCGACCGCATCCACGCCGTTCCGCAGGATAATCAGCCCGCGCATGGCCGAAGTCACCATAATGGGGTCATGACTGCTGCGCGCATCCTGGTCGTCGACGACGAGCCCAACATCCGCGACCTGCTCTCCACGGGTCTCAGCTTCGCCGGGTTCCAGGTGAAGACGGTGGCCAACGGCGCCGCCACGATCTCCGCCGTCCTCGAAGAGGAGCCGGACCTCATCATCCTCGACGTCATGCTCCCCGACATGAACGGGTTCAGCGTGACCAAGCGCCTCCGCGGCGCCGGCTTCACCGCACCCATCCTCTTCCTCACGGCCAAGGACGGCACGGAGGACAAGATCGAGGGACTCAACGCCGGCGGCGACGACTACGTCACCAAGCCGTTCAGCCTGGACGAGATCGTCGCCAGGGCCCAGGCCATCCTCCGCCGCACGATGCAGGCCGACGAGGAGTCGATCATCCGCGCCGGCGAGCTGTCGATGGACCAGGACACGCACGACGTGCACGTCGGCAAGGAGCCGATCGACCTGAGCCCGACCGAGTTCAAGCTCCTGCGCTACCTCATGCTGAACCCGAACCGGGTGCTGTCGAAGGCGCAGATCCTCGACCATGTCTGGGAGTACGACTTCAACGGCGATGCCGGCATCGTGGAGAGCTACATCTCGTACCTCCGCCGCAAGATCGACCCGCACACCGAGGAGTCGCTGATCCAGACGAAGCGCGGCTTCGGGTACATGCTCAAGGTGGGCAAGACGGTCTGAGACCGTCAAGTCCGCACCCGCCGTCCCCGGACGGCACCGCCGTCGCAGCAGGGAGGACCGCATGGCGCACAAGCCGGATGCGGTCACCGCGTGGTGGCGGCGCATCAGCCTCCGCGCCAAGGTCACCGGCGTCACCGTGGCCGTCCTCGCGCTCGGCCTCCTCGTCGCGGGCATCGGGACCGTACCGCTGCTGCGGAACGCCCTGGTGGAGAACATCAACGCGCAGCTCCCTGCGCTGGTGACCAGCGACCTCGTCAACCGGTACTTCGACACGACGACGATCGACGGCGTCACCACCTACACGCCGAGAGACGAGAAGCCGCGTGACTTCTCGTTCGCGGTCTACGACGCGGAGGGCACCCTCCGCGCGACCGCGCCGAGCGCGTCGGGCCGAGCTCCGGTCTTCCCCGCCGAGTACTCGCTCTCCGACGCCCAGGCGAATGAGGAGCAGGTCCTCGCGCTCGAGGACGCGGACGGCGGCGTCTACCACGCTGCTGCCGCGGTCGTGCAGCAGGAGGGCGACCCGCTCAGCATCCAGATGGTGGCGCTCCCCCTCGCCGAAGCCGACCGCATCATCAGTCAGTACTTCGGCATCTACATCACCATCGCCCTCATCACGATCTTCGTCGCAGCGCTGCTCACCCGCGGCCTCGTGACGCTGACCTTCCGACGGCTCGGGCAGGTGGAGCAGACCGCCATGTCGATCGCCGCCGGCGACTTCCGACAGCGGCTCACCGACCTGGAGCCGACCACCGAGGTCGGCCGCCTCAATGCGGCCATCAACACGATGCTCGACCGCGTCGACCGGTCCCTCGCCCAACGCGACCGCACGGTACAGCACATGCGCCGGTTCATCGGAGACGCCAGTCACGAGCTGCGGACCCCGCTCGTCAGCGTGCGCGGGTACGCCGAGCTGTACCGCATGGGCGCGATCAAGGGCGAGGAGGACACCGCTCGGGCGATGGAGCGCATCGAGAAGGAGGCGATCCGCATGGGCGTGCTCGTGGAGGATCTCCTCGCGCTCGCACGGCTGGACGAGGAGCGCGAGCCGGAGATCGTCCCTCTCGACCTCCGCCCCATCGCCCGCGACGCCGCCCTCGACGTCCGCGCCGCGGCGCCCGGACGCGTGATCTCCGTGATCGACAGGACGGTCGAGAACGTCCCGACCGCCCCCATCCGCACGCCCGTGGTGCCCATCGCCCAGGACCCCGCACCCAAGACCCGGCCCCGGGCCACCCTGTCGCGGCTGCGCCGCCGTCCGCGCACGCCGGAGCAGCCCCCCGCCATCGACTTCACCGAGGTCGCGGACATCCCGGTCCGGACGCCGCCGATCGTGCTCGGCGAGGAGAACAAGGTCCGCCAGGTGGTCACGAATCTCCTGGGGAACGCGCGCCGCTTCTCCCCGGAGGACAGTCCGATCGAGATCGTGGTGGACTCGGACCGCGTCGCCGGGACCGCGAGCATTTCGATCGTCGATCACGGCGAGGGTGTCCCCCCGCAGATCCGGGAGCAGATCTTCGAGCGGTTCTGGCGCGCCGACACGTCCCGGGCACGGGAGACCGGTGGATCCGGTCTCGGGCTCGCCATCGTCGCCTCCATCCTCAAGGCTCTGAACGGCGACATCGCAGTCTCCGAGAGCCCTGGAGGCGGAGCCACCTTCACCGTGACGCTGCCACTGGCGCCGGCGCGCTCGACCCCGGAGCATCTCCTCGAGGACACGCAGCCGCTCGACCGCCTCGACCTGCCGTAACCGCCTCTTCTGCACAGTCGGCTCGCACCGCGGCGTTCTCCCGTCCGCGGTGCCGCGCTCCCTCTCCGCGCGCCCCGGGACTGCCGCCTGCGTATCGTCGGGGTTTCCTCGAAGGGAGTTCCCATGACCGTCTTCACCGTCGACACCGACGCCGTCCACGCAGCGGAAGCCGCGACGCGCGCCACCATCGAGCGTCTGCGCGCCGAATCCGCCACCCTCATGTCGCAGCTCAGGCACCTGCAGACCGCCTGGGTCGGCACCGCCGCCACGGCGTTCCAGGGGTGCGCGGAGGAGTGGCAGGGCGCCCAGCAGCACGTCGAGCTCGTCCTGGACGGTATCGGCACCTCGCTCGGCGCCGTGGCCACCCAGTACGCCGACGCAGATCAGTACTCGGCGAGCCTGTTCCGCTGAGGGACACGCAGAAAGCCCCCGGCCGGAGCCGGGGGCTTTCTGTCGGTGAGACCGGGGTCTCCGATCCTGTCAGAGGATCAGAAGTCCATGCCGCCCGTGGGGTCACCCGCGGGAGCAGCAGCCTTCTCCGGCTTGTCGGCGACGACGGCCTCCGTCGTCAGGAACAGACCGGCGATCGACGCGGCGTTCTGCAGCGCGGAACGCGTGACCTTCGCCGGGTCGATGATGCCCTGTGCGAACATGTCGCCGTACTCGCCGCTGGCGGCGTTCAGGCCCTGGCCCGCGGGGAGCTCGGACACCTTGTTGGCGACGACGCCCGGCTCGAGACCGGCGTTCAGCGCGATCTGCTTCAGCGGAGCCTCGATCGCGACGCGCACGATGTTCGCACCGGTCGCCTCGTCGCCCTCGAGCGAGAGAGCGTCGAGCGCCTTCGTGCCGGACTGGATGAGCGCGACGCCACCACCGGGGACGATGCCCTCCTCGACGGCCGCCTTCGCGTTGCGGACGGCGTCCTCGATGCGGTGCTTGCGCTCCTTGAGCTCGACCTCGGTCGCAGCGCCGGCCTTGATGACGGCCACGCCACCGGCGAGCTTCGCCAGGCGCTCCTGCAGCTTCTCGCGGTCGTAGTCGCTGTCGGTGTTCTCGATCTCGCGACGGATCTGCGTGACGCGACCCTCGATCTGGTCGGCCTCGCCGGCACCCTCGACGATCGTGGTCTCGTCCTTGGTGACGATGACCTTGCGCGCACGGCCGAGCAGGTCGAGCGTGGCGTTCTCGAGCTTGAGGCCCACCTCTTCGGTGATGACCTGGCCGCCCGTGAGGATCGCGATGTCCTGCAGCTGCGCCTTACGGCGGTCGCCGAAGCCGGGAGCCTTGACGGCGACCGACTTGAAGATGCCCTTGAGCTTGTTCAGCACGAGGGTCGCGAGGGCCTCACCCTCGACGTCCTCGGCGATGATGACGAGCTCCTTGCCGTCCTGGATCACCTTGTCGACGATGGGCAGGAGGTCCTTGATGTTGGAGACCTTCTGGTTCGCGATGAGGATGTACGGGTCCTCGAAGACGGCTTCCTGGCGCTCCGGGTCCGTGACGAAGTACGGGTTCAGGTAGCCCTTGTCGAAGCGCATGCCCTCGGTGAGCTCGAGCTCGGTGCCGAAGGTCTGCGACTCCTCGACGGTGACCACACCCTCCTTGCCGACCTTGTCGATGGCCTCGGCGATGAGCTCGCCGATCGCCGGGTCGGCGGCCGAGATGGAGGCGGTCGCGGCGATCTGCTCCTTGGAGTCGATCTCCTTCGCCGTGCTCAGCAGCTCCTCGGTGATCGCGGCGACGGCCTTCTCGATGCCGCGCTTGAGCGAGATGGGGTCGGCGCCGGCCGCGACGTTGCGCAGCCCCTCGCGGACCAGGGCCTGGGCGAGCACCGTGGCGGTCGTCGTGCCGTCACCGGCGACGTCGTCGGTCTTCTTGGCGACCTCCTTGACGAGCTCCGCGCCGATCTTCTCGTACGGGTCGTCCAGCTCGATCTCCTTGGCGATGGAGACACCGTCGTTCGTGATCGTGGGGGCGCCCCACTTCTTCTCGAGCACGACGTTGCGACCACGCGGGCCGAGGGTCACCTTGACCGCGTCGGCGAGGATGTTGAGGCCACGCTCGAGGCCGCGGCGGGCCTCCTCATCGAAGGCGATGATCTTTGCCATGAGTTTTGTCGTCCCTCCTGGACGTAGACGGTGGGTTTAGCACTCAGAGTGAGAGAGTGCTAACGCCATTCTGGCACTCGACACCATCGAGTGCAAGCCGCACGATCCGGGAGGGAGACGGGCGTCAGGGCGCGGGAGTCTCCGGCACCGACGCGGCCCGGTCGACGCCGATCACGATGGTGAGCTGCTTCTGCCCGTCCTCCGTCTGGCCGGCGTAGTAGTCGCTCTGCTGCACCTCGGCACCGCCGATGACGCCGGCGAGGCCCTTCGCCGCCTCCTCGTCCTCGGCGCTGACGTAGTAGACGGTCGTGGTCTCGAAGTCGTCGCTGGCGCTGTCGCTGGCGAGCACGGTCGCCGCCGCCCACCCGGCGTTGATGAGGGTGTCGCGCATCTGATCGTCCAGCCCGCTGTCCGGGGTCGCGTTGAGGATGAGCACCGAATAGCTCGGGTCGATCACCCCGGTCTGCTCAGGCGTGGGGGCCGCGGACGGCGCCGCCTCCGGGAAGAGGTCGATCCGTCCCATGACGGCCAGGGCGCCGAAGATGCCGGCGATGATGAGCACGAGAGCGGCGACGAACGACCACAGCAGCACGACCCAGCCGTTCATGCCCGGGGCTTCGGCGCGGTGTGCTCCCACGCGTCCGGTGGAACGGGGGACCTCGTCGAAACGGTCACGGGGGGGCTTGGACACCCCTCGATGCTAGCGGCACGTCCCTGGCAAACCGTTCCGCGACGAGCCCGATCGCGTGCCGCGGGTCGGGTCAGCCCGTGAAGCCGGGGACCCGCGCCGACCGCCGGGCGCTCCTGGCATCCCGCAGCCGACGCAGGCGGCCGACGAGGATCGGATCGAAGGCGAGGGCCGCCTCCGAGTCGATGAGCCGACCGAGGAGCTGGTAGTAGCGCGCCGCACTCATCCCCAGCCGCGTACGGATGACCTCCTCCTTCATGCCGCCGTGGCGCGGCCAGGCGGCCTCCAGGGCGAGGATCGCGCGATCGCGCTCCGTGAGGTGGTCTGCGGGCATGTCCTCAGGTTAGGTCGTGGTCGGCGTTTCGCCCGCGCGCCACTCCCACCGGGCGCCGAGCGGATCGGCAGCGGCGCGCACCCGACCGTCGAGCGCGACGACGAACCCGGGCCACGCCTCCGCGGCGACCGGCGGATCCCAGACGTCGAGCAGGGCGGGCGGGTCGATCGTGACCCAGCGCGCGGGGAGCGCCGCGATCCTCGCGACCAGCGCCTCCCGCTCCGCCCGCGGGATGTGCACGAGAACGCCCGGCGTCGTGATCACCAGCGTGGCGTCCGCCGGGGCGGCCCGCGCCAGGTCCTCCAGGTGGACAGCCGCGTCTCCGGCGACGAGAAGAGGCGGGTCGGCGGCCGCGATGTCGAGAGCGGCCGTGATGCGCTGCTCCCTCCCCTCCTCCCCCGGCCACACGAGAGCGCGCAGCCAGCGCCGATCCTCGTCGTCGGCGGCGTCCAGCGGCGCGAGGTCGATCCCCGCACGCCACACGACCTCGGGCATCCGCAGCGACGGGAGGTCGCCGGAGACGACGCTCTCCAGCACCACCGACGAGGGGCCGTCGAGGGGATCGAGCGCCTGACGGACGAGTCCGTCTCCGTCGATGACGCGATACGAATAGCGATCGGGGTACAGGCAGAGGCCGGCGGAGGCGCCGACCTCCAGCAGAGCGAGGGGTCCGTCGATCTCGGAGAGCACCGGGAGCAGCGCGGCGGTACGCAGCGGCTCGTTGGTCTGGAGCGCGCGCCGTGTGCATTCCTCGACGAGCCGGTCGGCGTGCGCGAGGACGAAGCGACGCCACTCCGAGTACGGCCCATGACCGGCACCGAGCAGGCGGGACACGGCGAAGACGAGGGGAGGCTGACGTCGGGTCGCGGGGATCCGCTGGAGGAGGCGTGTGATCTCCTGGTCTTCGGCGACCCCCGTCGCCCACTCCGCATACAGGGCGCTGCGCCCCGGCGCCTCCATCGCGGCGAATCGGGCATAGCGCTCGTGCACGGCGTCGGTCATTCGTCCATTCTGACGCGGAGCGCCACGAAGGCTCCGCACCAGGGAGAATGGAAGGGACTCAGGAGGACACGATGCCCTACAGCGTGAACAAGACCGAAGACGAGTGGCGCGAAGAGCTCGGCGAGGAGCAGTACGCCGTACTGCGCCAGGCGGCGACCGAGCGCGCCTGGACCGGTGAGCTGCTCGACGAGGAGCGCGCCGGTCTCTACACCTGCGGCGCCTGCGGTGCGGAGCTCTTCAAGAGCGGCACCAAGTTCGACTCGGGCTGCGGCTGGCCGAGCTTCTACGAGTCGGTCCGCCCGGACGCGGTGGAGCTGCTCGAGGACGACAGCCTCGGCATGGTCCGTACCGAGGTCCGGTGCGCGTCGTGCGGCTCGCACCTCGGGCACGTCTTCCCGGACGGCTTCGGCACGCCCACCGGTGACCGCTACTGCATGAACTCGATCGCGCTGAACTTCACGCCCGACGCGTCGTGAGCGCCCTCGACGCCGTCCGCGCACGGCAGTCCTGGTCGAAGGTCGGCGACACCGCTCCCGGACGTGAGGAGCTGGTGACGCTCGTCGGCGCTGCCGGCCGCGTCGCCGACCACTCGTCGCTGCGCCCCTGGCGTCTGATCGAACTCCGCGGCGCGGACCGTGAGGCGCTCGGCGCCGCGATCGCCGAGGCGCAGGGGGACGCGGAGCCGTCCACGAAGCCGCTGCGTGCTCCGCTCCTCATCGCGGTGGTCGCGAGCTACCGCCCGAGCGAGAAGGTACCGCGCTGGGAGCAGGAGGCGGTGGCGTCCGGCGTCGCCCATGTGCTGAGCCTGCTGCTCGATGAGGCGGGGTGGGGCGTCATCTGGCGCACCGGGCACTACACGCGCTCGGAGCCGGTCGCGCGGATGCATGGACTGGGTACGGACGAGGAACTCCTCGGGTGGCTCTACGTCGGCGCGAAGCCGGAGGGCAAGAGCCCGGGCCGACGCAAGACCGTCGACGCCCGCGCCCTCCTGACCCGCCCGCCGAAGCTCTCCGCCGAAGCCCGGGCGGCTGCGGAGGAAGCCGCGCGGGAGGCCGCGGACAAGAAGGCCGCCACGGCGGAGAAGAAGGCCCGCAAGAAGGCCCGCAAGAAGGCGAAGAAGAAGGCGAAGAAGGCCGCCAAGAAGAGCGGTTCCTAGAGCCGGCGGCGACGCCAGGGCACCGCGACGAGGACCGAGCCGACCGCAACGATCACCATCGCGATCACCTGCCACAGTGCCGGTCCCGCCTGCGCCGGCCAGAGCAGGTCGATCACGACGGACGTGACGAGCTGCCCGAGCACCGAGCCCAGGCCCATCAGCAGCACGCCCGTGTGCGCGACGATGAACGCGCCGAGCAGGATGTACCCCGCTCCCAGGAACCCGCCGAGGTAGAGCCAGGGCTCTGTCGGCAGCGCGGCCGGCCACCCCCGCACTGCGACGCTGGTGCCGGCGGCGACCGCCAGCACCAGCGTTCCCGCGATGAAGCTCATCAGGGTGGCGGCGATCGGCGACTGCACGCGCTGGGCCAGCCGCCCGTTGGTCGCCGCCTGCCAGGCGATGCCCACGCCGGCGGCGAACGGAAGCAGCAGCATCCACAATGGGGCGGTCGCGAGCACATCGCCGGAGAGGGAGATGCCGACCGCGGCGAGGGCCAGCACGCCGCCCATCACGCGACCGGGGGTCACGGCCACGACGCCGGCCGGGCCGAAGCCGATGCGGTCGAGGACGAGGCCGTGCAGGGTCTGTCCCGCGACGACGCCGACGGTGAAGAGCGAGACGCCGAGGATCCCCGCCGTCAACCCCTGGGTGGACACGGTGAGCGCACCGCAGGCACCGCCGAGGAGCATCCAGAACGGGATGCTGCGCTCCCGGATCCCCCGTCCGAGGCGCATCGCGCCGCGCCGGGCGAAGGGCAGGAACGAGATGACCACGGCGAGCGCCACGAGCCCGACGGCGAAGGACAGGAAACCGGCGACGATGCCGTTGTCGACGCGCACGCCCAGCACGCCGTTGATGCGCGCCTGGACCGCGGTCATGACCCCGATCGCGACGGCTCCCCCGAGGGCCAGAGGAGCGGGGAGTCGGCGGGCGGGGGTCACCTCTCGACACTATCGGAGCGGCGCAGCCCACCCGTCCTCCCCCACATGGTCCTCCCCGAGGACGATCACACCGCTTCCGGGAATCGTCCTCCGGGAGGACGCGCCGCGGCCCGCCGATCCGTAGCGTGGAGCCCATGATCACCGCAGAAGGCCTCACCAAGAGATTCGGGGACAAGACCGCCGTGGACGGCGTGTCCTTCACCGTGCAGCCCGGCAGCGTCACCGGCTTCCTCGGACCGAACGGCGCAGGGAAGTCGACGACCATGCGCATGATCGTCGGGCTCGACCGTCCGACGGCCGGGACGGCGACCGTCGCCGGGCGGGAGTACCGCAAGCTCCGCGCACCGCTCACCGAGGTGGGCGTCCTGCTGGACGCGAAGGCGGTGCACACCGGACGGACGGCGCGCGACCACCTCCGCGCGATGGCCGCCACGCACGGCATCCCCACCTCCCGCGTCGACGAGGTCATCGAGCTCGCCGGCATCGGCTCGGTCGCCCGGAAGCGCGCCGGGAAGTTCTCCCTCGGCATGGGGCAGCGCCTGGGGATCGCCTCCGCACTGCTGGGCGATCCGCACACCCTCATCCTCGACGAGCCCGTCAACGGCCTCGACCCCGAGGGCGTCCGCTGGGTGCGGCAGTTCGTGCGACACGCCGCCTCCGAGGGCCGGACGGTGCTGCTGTCCAGTCACCTCATGAGCGAGATGGCGCAGACCGCCGACCATGTCATCGTGATGGGACGGGGCAAGGTCCTCGCCGATGCCCCGCTCGCCGAGCTGGTCCGTTCGTGGACGACCAACCGCGTGCGCGTGCGGACGCCGCGCCCGACCGACCTCGTGGCCGCCGTGGGCGGTCCCGACGTGGAGATCGTCAGCGCGGCTCCCGATCTGCTCGACATCGCTGGGCTCCCGGCGGCGCGCATCGGCGACCTCGCCGCGGAGCGGGGGATCCCGCTGCACGAACTCACCCCGACCACCGGATCCCTCGAAGAGGCCTACCTCGCCCTCACCGGCGACGCCGTCGAGTACCGCACGAAGGAGCTCTCATGACCGCCGCCCCCGCCGTGACGACCCCGGCCATCGCACCCCCCGCCGCCGACTCCGGCCGGCGCCTCACGTTCGCGCGCGCCGTGCGCGGCGAGGCCATCAAGCTCACCACCCTCCGGTCGACGTGGTGGTCCATCGCGATCGCCGCCGTGCTCACGATCGGCATCGCCGTCCTCATCGCCCAGGCGATCGACGCCCCCGGGTTCGACCCGATCCAGGCCGTCGTCATGCCTATCCAGTTCACGATGCTGCTCGCCGGCATCATCGGCGCGATCTCGGTGACCGGGGAGTACTCCACGGGCATGATCCGCTCGACGCTGACAGCCGACCCGATCCGCGGGTCGGTGCTGCTGGCGAAGTCGCTCGTGCTCGCGGGCTTCCTGTTCGTGTCGTCGCTGGTCATCTTCGGTGCCGCGGCGGCGGCCGTCTCCGCCGTGGTCGCGGGACGCGAGCGGGGCATCGACTGGTCGGACCCCTCGAGCTCCGTCCTGCCGATCGTGGTCGCCTCGCTCGCCATGGCCGTCTTCGCGCTGATCGGTGTGGCCTTCGGCTTCATCCTGCGCTCGGGCGCCGGGGCGATCGCGGCGACGGTCGGTCTGCTGTTCGTGCTCCCGATCGTCGCGAGCTTCTTCTCGATGGCCGGCGAGGCCTGGGCCTGGGTGCTCGACGCCTCGGCCTACCTGCCGGTCGCCGCTGCGCAGAACGCGATCCTGCCCGGTGACACGGCGACGCTCGACGCTCCGGTCGCCTACCTCACGCTGGGCTGCTGGGTGGTCGGCGGCCTGCTGGCCGCCTGGGCCGTCCTCCGCACGCGCGACGCGTAGGAGACCGGGTGCCGGCGACGCGACGCGGAACGGACACCGTCCGGGAGGACGAGGGGCTGCGGCTCCCTCGTCCTCCCGGGGTGTTCCGTCGTTTCTGGGCGCGCCATCCCGTCCTCGCCGACGTCCTGCTCACCCTGCTCTGCATCATCCTCACGATCACCCCCGCCGCGCGCATCGATGACGCCGACCGCGGGCCCGTCGGGCTCGTGCTCGCCGCCCTGCTGCCGCTGTGCGTGATCGCGGCGTGCGCCACCCTGCTCTGGCGTCGACGGAAGCCCTGGCTTCCCGCGGTCGCGGCGATCCTGCTCGAAGCCTTCCTCCTGTTCACCGCCCTGCCCGGGAGCAGCCCGCTCCTGCTGATCGCCGGTTACTCCCTCGCCGTCTACCGCTCCGCCCGCGCGGCGTGGACGGCCTTCGGCATCGGGGTCGCGACGACCGCCTCCGGGGCCGGGCTCCTCCTCTGGGCTGGCGTCTTCACCCTTCAAGAGGCGGTCAACGCGCTCCTCGGCACGGTCGTGCTCGGGCTCATCGGCACCCTGATCGGCGCGAACGTGGGCAACCGCAAACGCTATCTGGACGCCGTCATCGATCGCTCGCGGCAGCTTCTCGTGGAGCGGGATCAGCAGGCGCAGCTCGCCGCAGCCGCCGAGCGCGCGCGGATCGCGCGGGAGATGCACGACATCGTGTCGCACTCCCTGACCGTGGTCGTGGCGCTGTCCGAGGGAGCGGCCGCCACCCCGGACCGAGAGCAGGCCCGCGCAGCCGCCACCTCCGCGGCGGACACCGCCCGCAGCGCGCTCACCCAGATGCGGGCGATGCTCGGCGTGCTGCGAGACGACGACGCGCCGCTGCTCCTCGCGCCGGTGTCTCCCGCGTCACCACAGGAGACCGTCGCGGCGGCGCAGCGGACCGGGTATCCGGTCACCCTCGCCACAGCCGGTCAGGCGGAGGTGTCGTCCGACGTGGCCCATGCCCTCGGCCGGATCGTGCAGGAGGGGCTGACGAACGCGATGCGGCACGCGCCGACGGCGACCACGGCGTCCGTGCGCCTCGAGTACACGCCCGCTACCGTGAGGGTGGAGATCGTCAACGACGGCGTGGCCGGGGCTCCCGCTGAGGGCGGCTTCGGACTACGAGGGCTCACGGAGCGCGCCGCGCACGTCCGCGGCACCCTGGAGTCCCGGCCGGACGGCGAGGGGCGATGGACCCTGCGGGCTGTCCTGCCGACGTCGGCCGAGGCCCCGGCCGTGTCGCCGGGCGGAGAGGAGAACACATGACAGCGCCGATCCGCGTGCTCCTGGTCGACGATCAGGAGCTGATCCGTCTGGGTTTCCGCATGGTCCTGGAGGCGGAGCCCGACATCGTCGTCATCGGAGAAGCCGCCGACGGGAACGCCGCGATCGCCCAGAGCGCTGCCCTCGCCCCTGACCTCGTGCTCATGGACATCCGCATGCCGGAGCTCGACGGGATCGCCGCGACGAGAGCCATCGTCGGCGCGCATCCCGAGACGAGGGTGCTCGTCCTCACGACGTTCGATCTCGATGAGTACGCCTTCGGTGCGATCCGCGCGGGCGCCAGCGGCTTCCTCCTGAAGGACGCCCAGCGCCACGAGATGCTCTCCGCGGTCCGTGCCGTGCACCGCGGCGACGCCGCCCTGGCGCCGCGGGTGACCCGCATGCTGTTGGAGCATGTCGGTCCGCAGCTCAGAAGCGCCGCGCCGGCGGCCGAGACGGTCGACGACGCCGGATACCGTTCCCTGACCGACCGCGAGCAGGAGGTCTTCCTCGCGATGGGAAGGGGTCTCTCCAACGCCGAGATCGCGGCGACCCTCTACGTCGGCGAGTCCACGGTCAAGACGCACGTCGGCCGCATCCTGGCCAAGCTCGGGGCACGGGACCGGATCCACGCCGTGATCTTCGCGCACCGGCTCGGGCTCGTCGGGCGGTGAGGCCGGGTCAGCTCTGAGGCGGCGTCCAGGCCGACACGCGGTTCAGGCGCTGGACCTCCTCGGACGACAGCTCCAGCCGCGCTCCGGCGAGCAGATCCGGAACCTGATCCACCGTCCGAGCGCTGGCGATGGGCGCCACCACGGTCGGCTGCGCCCGCAGCCAGGCCAGAGCCGTCGCGGCGACGGATGCGTCGTGCGCGGCGCCGATCTCATCCAGCGCGGCGATGATCCGCAGCCCAGCCGCGGTGGCGTACTTCGCGGCTCCGGCGGCGCGCGGCGATCCTTCTCCCCCGGCATCCGTCGAGCGGTACTTGCCGGTCAGGAAGCCGCTCGCCAGCGCGTAATACGGCACGAGGCCCAGCCCGAACTCCTCGGCGACGGGGATGATGGTGTCCTCGACGTCGTTGCGGTGCACGAGGTTGTAATGCGGCTGGATGGCGACGGGGCGCGCGACGCCGAGCCGGTCGGCGATGTCGATCCACTGCCGGATGCGGTCGGCCGTGTAGTTCGACACCGCCACGTGCCGCACGAGTCCGTCCGTGACGAGGGCGCCGAACGCCTCGACGGTCTCCTCCAGCGGCACCGACTCGTCGTCGAAGTGCGCGTAGTAGAGGTCGATCTCGTCCACGCCGAGGCGAGCGAGGGATGCCTCCGCCGCGCGGCGGACGTTCCCGGCCGAGAGGCCGCGGAAGTCGGGATGCTGGCTGACCTTGGTCGCGACGACGACGCCCTGGGGCCGCCGCGACGCGAGCCACGCCCCGATGATCGTCTCGCTCTCGCCGCCCTCGTTGCCCGGCACCCAGGCACTGTAGGAGTCCGCCGTGTCGATGAAGTCGCCGCCCCCGTCGAGGAAGGCGTCGAGGACGGCGAACGACGCGTCACGGTCGGCGGTCCAGCCGAACACGTTGCCGCCGAGGGCGAGGGGGAAGACGTCGAGGTCACTGGAGCCGATACGGGTCATGTCCGAGACAACCGCAGCGAGCGGCGCGAACATTCCCACGGGGGATCGGAAAAGATGCGCAGGTGGCCGGGGCGGGGTGCCGACCACCTGCACCCCAGTAACATAACACCCTCCGACGTGCTACGCGATATGCGGGCGCCCTGACATCGCGGCGCACCTGCCGGCTATCGGCGGCCCGCGTCCGCTCCGTGTCGCGCGTCGAAGTCTCGGATGTCCCGCAGCGCGCGCCGCAACGTGAGCGCGTACGCGATCGCCAACCCCACGCTCACCGCTCCGACGGCCACCCGCATCACATCGAGGGCGCGCGCCTCCGTCAGAAGACCAGAGCTCAGCCACCAGACGGCGCTCACCGTCCAGAAGACGGCGAGCACGATCGCCCACGTCCTCCGTCGCTGCAGTGCGAGCCGCTGCGGAATCAGCGACGGGTCGGACTCGTCCGGGGGTGCGCTCATGCGCAGAGCCTAGCGCTGGGGCGGTGGGTGCCGGTGAGGTGGGCAGCCCTCCTCACCTGGATGAGCAGAAGGCCCGCATCCCCGGTGTTTCCCAGGGGATGCGGGCCTTCGCGCGCGGAGCCGACTACGGGACTCGAACCCGTAACCCCCGTATTACAAGTACGGTGCGCTACCAATTGCGCCAAGTCGGCGGATGCCATCACAGCTTAGCGATGGCGGGGACGCGCGGCGGTCTACTCCGCCGGCGCCGAGGTGGCGGTCGGGGTCGGTGTCGGGGACGTCGACTCGTAGTACGCCTCGCTGGCGACGGACATGACGAACGTCGACAGCTCCTGCGGGTCGTCCAGCGCGCCGACATAGGCCTCGCCGTTGACGACGATCATCGGGGCGGCGGTGAGCACGAGGTCGTCGGAGCCGGGAAGCGGCCCCTTGAGCGCACGCGTCGTCGCCTCCTTCGCCCAGTTGACGTAGTCGCCGTCCTCGATGCACGAGCGCACGGTCTTCGCATCGTCCACGCCGACGGCGCCCGCGAGGTTGGCGAGCTCCTCGTCGGACATCCCGTCGCTGCCCACGTCGGGCTGGTCGTCGAGGAGGTCGTGGTTGAACGCGTAGAACTGGTCCGGCGAGTGCGTGGCGACGCAGGCGGCGGCGGCAGCGGAGCGCAGCGAGTATTTGGTGCCGTTGGAGCTGGCGGTCAGCAGGGCGACCGGGTGGTAGCTCACGGTCGCGGCGCCGTCCTCGATCCACTGCGCGAGCAGACGGGCGTTGGCGCGCTCGAACTTGCCGGCGTCGGGCGAGAGGTAGTCGACGTACACGTGCACGTCCACCGCACCGGCCGCGGTGGGCTCCGGTGCCGGGGTCTCGGTCGCACCGGCCTCCGTGGGCTCGGGCTCCGGCGTGGCGGAGGCGGTGCCGGCGATGGCGGCGGAGGCGATGTCCGTCACCACGACGCCGTCGGCCTCCATGCCGCTCGGGCTGAGCTGCGGCTTGGACGTCTGCGAGGTCACGGCGAGCGTCACCGCGGTCCCGATCGCGCCGACCGCGATGATCGCGACCGCGCCGATGATGATCCGTCGCATCAGACGCGCCCGCGACTGCTGGGCGTGCACCTTCTGTGCCTTCTCCCGCACGACCTCGCGCGAATTGCGAGGGGCGGGGACGTTCGGCGTTTCGTCGCTCGACATCGTTCCTCTTGAGTCTCAGGGGGTCCGGGTTGGCCCCGACCACCGTCGGGCGGTGATCGCCGCTGCGCACGGCCGGGTTCGATGCTAACCAGTGAGGCTGAGAAATACCCAGGTGCGGCCGTTCGTGCCATACTGATCCCGACCCGATGGAGGGTCACGGCGGGTCGCTCCGCCGCTTCATTCACTACGGATCGTCCGGCACGTACCTGCCGGTGAAGGAGAAACACGATGGCATCTGTGACTTTCGACGAGGCCACCCGCCTGTACCCCGGCGGCACCCGTCCGGCTGTCGACAAGCTCAACCTCGAGGTGGGAGACGGCGAGTTCCTCGTCCTGGTCGGTCCCTCCGGTTGCGGTAAGTCCACCTCCCTCCGCATGCTCGCCGGCCTCGAAGAGGTCAACTCCGGCCGCATCCTCATCGGCGACCGCGACGTCACCGATGTGCCGCCGAAGGACCGCGACATCGCGATGGTGTTCCAGAACTACGCGCTGTACCCGCACATGACCGTCGCCGAGAACATGGGCTTCGCGCTCAAGATCGCCGGCGTCGGCAAGGAGGAGCGTGCCGCACGCGTCCTCGAGGCCGCGAAGCTCCTCGACCTGGAGCAGTACCTCACCCGCAAGCCGAAGGCTCTCTCCGGTGGTCAGCGTCAGCGTGTCGCCATGGGTCGCGCGATCGTCCGTCAGCCCCAGGTCTTCCTCATGGACGAGCCGCTGTCGAACCTCGACGCCAAGCTCCGCGTCCAGACCCGTACGCAGATCGCGTCGCTGCAGCGCCGCCTCGGCGTCACCACGGTCTACGTCACGCACGACCAGACCGAGGCGCTCACCATGGGTGACCGCATCGCCGTGCTGAAGGACGGCCTGCTCCAGCAGGTCGGTTCGCCGCGCGACCTGTACGAGAAGCCGGAGAACGTCTTCGTCGCCGGCTTCATCGGCTCGCCCGCGATGAACCTGTTCTCGGCCGACCTGGCCGACGGCGGCGTGCGCTTCGGTACCGAGGTCGTCCCGCTCGACCGCGACACCGTCGGCCGTGCCAACGGCTCCCAGGTCACCGTGGGCGTCCGCCCCGAGGACATCACCGTCGGCCCGGCCGACGGTCAGGGCCTCTCGGTCGTCGTCGATCTCGTCGAGGAGCTCGGCGCCGACGGCTACCTCTACGGCCACACCGAGATCAACGGCAAGCGCACCGACCTCGTCGCCCGCGTCGACGGCCGCAACCACCCGAACGCCGGGGAGACCGTCACCCTCGCCGCGAACCCGGGTCACGTGCACGCGTTCGACCTCGAGTCCGGCGACCGCCTGAACGACAAGCCGGTCGTCTCGGCCTGATCGGACATCTCCACCGCGGCGCGGGCTGACTTCGGTCGCCCGCGCCGCGTCTTTTCCCCGGCACCCCTCAGGAGTCCCCATGCAGGAATCCCTCCGGATCACCGCCAAGACGGTCGACCCCGGGCTGCTCGCCCTGCCGTGGTCGACGCCCCTGGAGAAGTGGCCGTCCGAGCACATCGTCTCCCTCCCCAAGGGCCTCTCGCGCCACCTCGTCCGCTTCGCGGATCTCTCGGGTCGCGTGGTGGCCGTCAAGGAGACGACGACCGAGATGGCGCGGCGGGAGTACGAGATGCTCGGCAACCTCGCGCGCCTCGACGTGCCGTGCGTGGAGCGGGTCGCGGTGATCGCCGGCCGCACGGACTCGTCGGGTGATCCGTTGCCCGCGGCGCTGGTCACCTCGCACCTGCGCTTCTCGATGCCGTACCGGGCGCTCTTCACCCGGGTGCTCCGCCCGGACACGGCCACCCGTCTCGTCGACGCGCTGGCCCTGCTGCTCGTGCGTCTGCACAACGTCGGCTTCTACTGGGGCGACGTCTCGCTCTCCAACACCCTGTTCCGCCGGGACGCCGGAGCGTTCGCGGCGTACCTCGTGGACGCGGAGACCGGGGAGCTGCACGAGGAGGGCCTGACGGACGGACAGCGCGCCTACGATCTGGATCTCGCCCGCACGAACATCGCCGGTGAGATCATGGACCTCGCCGCGGGCGGTCGCCTGGAGCACGGCGTCGACGCGGTCGCCATCGCGGACGGCATCGTGTCCTCCTACCGCTCGCTGTGGGCCGAGCTCACCGCGCAGGAGTCCTTCTCCGCCGCCGAGACCTGGCGCATCACCGAGCGGGTCGAGCGGCTCAACGCCCTCGGCTTCGACATCGACGAGATGTCGATGTCGACGACCGCGGACGGCACCGTGGTGGAGATCCAGCCCAAGGTCGTCGACGCGGGACACCACCAGCGCCGACTCATCCGCCTCACCGGTCTCGACGTCGAGGAGAACCAGGCGCGTCGGCTCCTCAACGACCTCGACGAGTTCCGTGCCCGCTCCACCAAGCAGTGGGCGGACGAGGAGATGTACGCGCACGAGTGGCTCACGCGCGTCTTCGAGCCCGTCGTGCGCGCCATCCCGTACGACCTGCGCGCCAAGCTGGAGCCGGCCGAGGTGTTCCACCAGGTGCTGGAGCACCGCTGGTATCTGTCGCAGGCGCAGGGACGCTCGGTGTCCCTCGCGGAGGTGCTGACGAGCTACATCAACGACGTGCTCCGCCATCGCCGCGACGAGGCCACCATCATGGGACCCCCGACGGAGACGATGGGCCTGCCCGTCGTCACCGGCACGCTGGCGCTCGGCGACGATGACGAGGTGGACTGGCGCGACCTCGTCTGAGGCCGCCCCTCCGGTTCCGGACGGCGTCAGTAGCCGACGGTGAACCGCTCGCGGTGGTGGTTGCCCTGCTCGATCTCGTCGACGATCGCGACGGCGAAGTCCGCCCCGGAGATGTAGGACTTGCCGTCCTCATCGCGGACGAGCACGTCACCGCCGTCCCGATAGCGACCGGTGCGCTCCCCCTCGGCCCACGGTCCGAAGACCTCGGCCGGGTGCACGAAGAACCAGTCCAGGCTCTCGGCCGTGCGCTCCAGGAGCGCCAGCGAGTCGATGCCGACCTGCGCCTCGTGCTTGTACTCCTCCGGGAAGCCCTGATCGAACAGACGGGGACCGCCCGGCGCGACGAGGCTGCCGCCCGCGCCGCCCACGACGCCGAGCCGCGTCTCGGTGCCGTCGAGCAGCGCGACCACGTTCGTCAGCGCCTCGAGGACGCGGTCCTCCATGTCACCGCGCGGCGAGAGCG
This sequence comes from Microbacterium meiriae, assembly GCF_040685015.1. Lineage (NCBI taxonomy): Bacteria > Bacillati > Actinomycetota > Actinomycetes > Micrococcales > Microbacteriaceae > Microbacterium > Microbacterium meiriae. The sequence goes on from NZ_JBFBHD010000001.1 coordinate 261,851, forward strand.
CGGAGACCACGGCGTCCGCTCCCGCGAATGCCTCGGTCAGCGTCGCGGGGTCGAGTGCGGACCCCTGCACGTAGGCCGCACCCGCGACCGGATCCGCGGGTGTCGAGCGCGAGATGGCGACGACCGCGTGGTCACGGCTCACCGCCTCCGCGACGATGTGGCGTCCGGCGTAGCCGGTTCCTCCCAGGACGATGATGCGGGCCATGCGTGTTCCTCTCGGTCAGTCCGCGGCGCGGACGGTCGCGACCTGGTACAGCGCGACCGAGGCCGCGATGCCCGCGTTCAGCGACTCGGTCGCCGCGGAGATGGGGATGGAGACGATCTGGTCGCAGGTCTCGGTCACGAGGCGGGACAGGCCCTTGCCCTCCGAGCCCACGACGATGACGACGGGACGGTCCGCCAGCTCCAGCGCCGGCAGCGACACGTCGCCGTCGCCGTCGAGCCCGAGCACGAAGACGCCCTGCTTCTTGAACTCCTTGAGCTGCGTCGTGAGGTTCGATGCCAGGGCGACCGGGATGCGTGCCGCCGCGCCCGCACTCGTCTTCCACGCCGCGGAGTTCACACCGGCGGAACGACGCTGCGGCAGGATGATGCCGTGGCCGCCGAACGCCGCCGTCGAGCGGATGATCGCGCCGAGGTTGCGGGGGTCCGTGATGCCGTCGAGGGCGACGAACAGCGGCGTCTCGCCGCGGTCGATGACCTCCTCCAGCAGGTCCTGCGGGTGGGCGTACTCGTACGGCGGCACCTTGAGCGCCACGCCCTGGTGCACGCCGTCGAAGCCGGCCATGCGGTCGAGCTCCTGGCGGGTGACCTCGAGCACCGGGATGTCGCGGTGGGTCGCGATCGACAGCATCTCCTTGACCCGGTCGTCCATCTCGACACGCTGCGCGATGTACATCGCGGTCGCCGGGATCTTCGCCCGCAGCGCCTCGAGCACCGAGTTGCGGCCGGTGACCGTCTCGGTGTCGGTGGTGTTGTCCTTCGACCTGGCGGTGCGGTTCGGGTTGCCCCCGGAGGCCGGACGCCCGCCGGGCTTGCCCTTGCCCCCGGCCGCGGCGAAGCGCTCGGCCGCGGCCTTGCGCTTACCGGCGGGGTGCCACGCGCGGTCCTCCGCCTTCGGCGTCGGGCCACGCCCCTCGAGCGCCTTGCGCCCGAGACCTCCCGTGCCCTTGGTGGGGCCCTTCTTGTTTCCCTTGCTCGCGCCGGGGCGCCCTGGCTTAGCCATCGATACTCCAATGAGTTCCGGCCGGAGTGTCCTCCAGCGTGATTCCTGCGGCGGCGATCGCGTCTCGGATGCGATCCGCCGCCGCCCAGTCCTTCTCCGCGCGCGCGGTGGCGCGCTGCGCGATCATCTCCTGCACCAGCGCGTCGAGCGCCGCTGCCTGCGCATCCCCGGCCTTACGGGAGCCCGCGTCCTCGACGAGGCCGAGCACACCGGTCATGCCGAGCACCGCCCGCGCCGCGTCCAGGGCCGCTGCGGTGTCGCCCGCGTCCAGAGCCGAGTTCCCGGCCCGCACGCTCTCGTGCACGACGGCCAGCGCCTGCGGCACGCCCAGGTCGTCGTCCATCGCATCGATGAACGCCGAGGGCAGGCTCTGCGCGTCATCGGCGCCGATCCCGTAGCCGGCCGCGCGGAGCGCCCGCTCCAGGAAGGAGCGGATGCGGCCGAGCGCCGCCTCCGCTTCCGCCCAGGAGGATTCCGAGAGGTCGAGGCTCGATCGGTAGTGCGCCGCCGCGAGGGCGTAGCGCACGACGAGCGGGTCCCGCTCAGCGAGCACGTCCCGCGCGAGCGTGAAGTTGCCGAGCGACTTCGACATCTTCTGTCCGTCGACGGTCACGAGGCCGTTGTGCACCCAGTACCGGGCGAAGCCGTCGCCCGCTGCACTCGACTGCGCGAGCTCGTTCTCGTGATGCGGGAACCGCAGGTCCAGTCCCCCGCCGTGGATGTCGAACTCCGCACCGAGGTACCGCTTCGCCATGGCCGAGCACTCGATGTGCCAGCCGGGGCGCCCGGCACCCCATGGCGACGCCCACGTCGCGTCGGCGGGCTCGTCGGCCTTGGCGCCCTTCCAGAGGGCGAAGTCCTGCGGGTTGCGCTTGCCGCGCGGGTCGGCGTCCTGCGCGGCTTCCATCGCGTCCACGGACTGGTGGGTGAGGTCGCCGTAGGACGGCCAGGAGCGCACGTCGAAGTACACGTCTCCCGAACCATCGGGGGCGGGGTACGCGTGGCCTCGGTCGATGAGCAGCGCGATGAGCTCCTGCATCTGCGGCACGGAGGCCGTCGCACGCGGTTCGTAGGTGGGCGGGAGGATGCCGATGCCGGCGTAGGCGGCGGCGAACTCCCGCTCCATCCGGTAGGCGAGCGCCCACCACGGCTCGGACTCCGAGGCGTTCGCGAGGACCTTGTCGTCGATGTCGGTGACGTTGCGCACGAAGGTCACGCGCCCGTGGCGGTATGTCAGCCAGCGGCGAAGGAGATCGAAGCTCAGAGCAGCTCTGACGTGACCGATGTGCGGTCCGGACTGCACCGTGGGTCCGCAGACGTACATCGTGATGTTCTCGGGATCGAGAGGCACGAAGTCGCGCAGCAGCTGTGCGCGGGTGTCGTAGAGGCGGAGAGTCACCGCTCAAGCCTACTCGGCGGGCGCTGGGAGACCCCGCTCCGGTCGCGGGATGACGACGGCGACGGCCGTGACCGCGATCCCCTCGCCCCGCCCGGGGAACCCGAGACCGTCCGTCGTCGTGGCCGTGACCGTCACCGGGGCGCCCCCGAGCGCCGCCGACAGCGCCGCCTCGGCCTCCCCGCGGCGTCCGCTGAATCGCGGACGGTTGCCCTGGAACTGGACGGACACGTTGCCGATCGCGAACCCCGCCTCCGCCAGGAGCTCCCCGGTGCGGGAGAGGAAGACGTCCGCGTGAGCCCCCGCGTACTCCGGATGGGCCGTGCCGAAGTGCTGCCCGATGTCGCCGAGCCCTGCAGCCCCGAGCAGCGCGTCGACGATGGCGTGGGCGACGGCGTCGCCGTCGGAGTGCCCGGAGAGCGCGGGCTCCCCCGGCCATTCCAGCCCCGCCAGCCACAGCGCCCCGTCGCCGCCGAAGGCATGCACGTCCGTGCCGATCCCCACGCGGGGAGCGTCGACAACGACCGCCGACGGCCGCGCCGCCGCGGAGGGCGCCCCCGGAGTCGTCGCCACGAGGAGGCGCGCGCGCTCGAGGTCGGCGGGGGTGGTGATCTTGAACGAACGCTCCGAGCCGGGCACCAGCCGCACCGCGTTCCCGGCTGCGGCGAAGAGCGCGGCGTCATCCGTGTACTCGGCGCCCTGGGCTGTCGCCTCCGCGTACGCCGCTTCCAGCAATCGGCGCGGGAATCCCTGCGGCGTCTGCGCGGCCGCGAGCTCCGCGCGATCCACGGCGCCGACGACGAGGCCGTCGGCCACCCGCTTGAGCGTGTCGACCACGGGCAGACTCGGCACCGCTCCGGCGTCGCCGACCACGGCCGCCGCCACGGCATCGATGACGGTAGGCGGCGTGAGGGCGCGGGCGGCATCGTGCACGAGCACCGTCGTGATGTCTCCCCACAGGGCCGCGAGTCCGGCGGCGACGGACTCCTGCCGCGTCGCTCCTCCCGTGACCACGCGGCCCAGGTCGGCGCGATCGCCGGCAGCCGCCAGCAGCTCCGTCTGCGCGTCACCTTCGTAGCCCGACGGGGCGACCACCACGACCTGCATCGGGGCCGCCGCGAAGACACCGTCGAGGGCGTGCCGCAGGATCGTGCGCCCGTCGATGCCGACGAAGGCCTTGGGTGCCCCCGCCTCGAGACGGGTGCCGGAGCCGGCGGCGACGACGATGATCGCGGTGTGCGGGACGGGGAGGATGCTCACAGCTTCACGTTACCCGCGGGAACGACGAAAGGCGGGTGCCGCAGCACCCGCCTTTCGTGGAGGACGTCTCAGGACGCGAGGACCTCGTCGAGCAGTGCGCCCGCCTTGTCCTCATCGATCTTCTCGGCCAGCGCCAGCTCGGAGATGAGGATCTGCCGGGCCTTGGCCAGCATCCGCTTCTCACCCGCGGACAGGCCGCGGTCCTGGTCACGGCGCCAGAGGTCGCGCACGACCTCGCTCACCTTGATGACATCGCCGGACGCGAGCTTCTCCAGGTTCGCCTTGTATCGGCGCGACCAGTTGGTGGGCTCCTCCGTGAACGGCGCGCGCAGCACCTCGAACACGTGGTCGAGGCCCTCCTTGCCGATCACGTCGCGAACGCCGACGAGGTCGACGTTCTCAGCCGGGACCTCGATGATGAGATCACCCTGCGTGACGTTGAGCTTCAGGTACTTCTTCGCCTCGCCCTTGATGATGCGCTCCTTGACCTCGATGATGGTCGCAGCGCCATGGTGCGGATAGACGACGGTCTCGCCAACCTCAAAAAGCATAAAAACATGTCCTTTCGGCAACCTCAAGGATACCACAGGGGATATGCGCTAAGGTTCGCGCTCCCTGTTCCCTGCGCGCTCCGGACTTACCCATAGAATGGGGAGGGATATCCCGTCGGACCTCAGGAGGACCCGTGAAATCGCGCCTTGTCGCGTCTGCCGCCATCAGCGCCCTCGTTCTGCTCGGCGCGACCGGGTGCACGTTCATCACCCCTCAGGCGACGAAGACCGAATACGCCGCCTCCGACGGCGTGAACGTCTCCGATCAGGACGGCCCCATCGCCGTGCGCAACGCCCTGATCATCGCGAACGAGGACGGCTCGGTCGGCAACTTCGTCGGCGCCGTGGTCAACCCGTCGCAGGACCGCGCCACCCTCACGGTCTCGCTGGAGGGCGGCGACCCCTTCCAGATCACCGTGCCTGCCGGCGGAAGGATCAGCTTCGGCGCCGACGAGGAGCCCGTGGAGATCACCGGCCTCGACACGATGCCCGGCGCGACCGTCGCGATGCACTTCCAGTCCGGCGACTCCGCCGGTGTGACGACCGAGATCCCGGTCCTCGACGGCACGCTGCCGTACTACTCGGACCTCGCTCCGCAGGACTGAGTCCGCAGACAGACGCAAGAGGCCGGCACCCGCGGGTGCCGGCCTCTTCTGTCTGTCGTCAGCCCTCGAAGCGATATCCCAGGCCGCGGACGGTCACGAGCATCACCGGCTCGCTGGGGTTCTCCTCGATCCGCGAGCGGATGCGCTTGATGTGGACGTCGAGCGTCTTGGTGTCGCCGAAGTAGTCGCTCCCCCAGACGCGGTCGATGAGCTGGCCGCGCGTGAGCACCCGACCGGAGTTGCGCATCAGCACCTCCAGAAGCTCGAACTCCTTCAGCGGCATGTTGATCTGCTCGCCGGCGACCGACACCGTGTGCCGATCGATGTCGAGCGAGACGCGCCCGCCCTCCAGCACCCGTTCGTCCAACTCGCCCTCGGCCTGCACGACGCGTCGCAGCACCGCCCGCATCCGGGCGAGGAGCTCCCGCGACGAGTAGGGCTTGGTGATGTAGTCGTCGGCGCCGAGCTCGAGCCCGACCACGATGTCGACCTCGGAGTCCTTGGCGGTCAGCATGATGATCGGCACGGCGGACGTCGAACGGATCTGACGGCACACCTCGGTCCCCGGCATCCCCGGCAGCATGAGATCGAGCAGCACGATGTCGGCGCCGCGCTCCCGGAACGCCGTCAGCGCACCGGGACCGTCCTCGGCGATCTCGACCTCGTAGCCCTCGCGGCGCAGCAGGTACGCGAGGGGGTCGGCGAGGTCGGGCTCGTCTTCGACGAGAAGGATGCGGGTCATGCGGTCTCTCCGTTTCGGACGCGCGTCGCCCCGGTCGCGGGGGCGCCCTTGCGTGCGCGCTTCTTCTTGCTCTTCTTGCCCTGCCCGCTGTTCGCGGGGGCGTCGATGCGAGGCAGGCGGATGGTGAACGTCGATCCTCGGCCGGGGCGCGACCACAGCCGCACCTCTCCCCCGTGCCGCTGAGTGGCGTGCTTGACGATGGACAGCCCGAGGCCGGTGCCGCCGGTGCGCCGCGAGCGGGCTTCGTCGGCACGGTAGAACCGCTCGAAGATGCGCTCGCGATCGGCCTCGACGATCCCGATGCCCTGGTCGGACACGGCGATCTCCACGACGTCGTCGTCGGCCTTCACCCCGACGCCCACCCGGGAGCCGCGGGGCGAGTAGACGATCGCGTTGGCGATGAGGTTGCCGACGGCCTCGATGAGGATCTGCGCGTCGCCGCGGACCCACACGCCGCGGTCGCCGCCGCGGGCGAGTTCGACGCCGGCCGAGTCCGCCTGCACGACATGGGCCTCGATCGAGGAGGCGATGACCTCGTCGATCGAGACGGGCGCGACCTCGGTCAGCCCGTCCTCCGCCTGCAGCCGCGACAGGCTCATGATGCGCCCGGTGAGCTGGCCGAGCCGGCCGGCCTCCGCCGAGATCCGGGAGGCGAACGCGCGGACCTGAGCGGGATCGTCGGCGGCGGACTCGATGGCCTCGGCGAGCAGGCTCACCGCGCCGACGGGCGTCTTCAGCTCGTGGCTCGTGTTGGCCACGAAGTCGCGGCGCATCTGATCGAGGCGCTCCTGCTCGGTCACATCCCGGATGATGAGGAGCACGAGGCGCGTGCCGATCGCGCTCGCCCTGGCCGACACGAGCCGGGGGTCGAGACTGAGACCGCCGCGGGTGATCCGCATCGAGGCCGTCGCGGTCTCCCCCGTCGAGCGCACACCGCGCACGAGCTGCCGGAGCTCCGGATTGTCGAGCGTCGACCCGACCTCGATCCCGAAACGCGCCGCGGCCTTGGAGGTGGCCAGCACGAGCCCCGAGACGTCCACGACGCACGCGGCATCGTCCATGCTGCGCAGCACGTCGGTGATCCCGGTCGGGATGACCATCGAGGTCTCCTCCTCCGCCCGCGCCCGGGCGCGGTACGCCCAGACCACGAGGAGCGAGAGGCCCACGCCGATCGCCAACCCGATGGCGAGGGAGGACAGCGCGAGCTGCGGCAGGGTCATGACTCCAGCGTAGAGCGCGTTCACCGTCGATCCGGCGGGTTCCCGCGCCATCACGGGGAGCGGAGACGTACTATTCACTCGCTGGGCACCGTTCGTTAACCTTCGGAGCAGACAATCGCTTCAGGCCTGCGCGCGCGCAGTCCTCCCCCATGCGGACGCCCCGCCGCCCCGCGCTGGACCGTCAGCCGGGATCCGAACGAAAGGTTGCGCCCACCATGCGCGAAGTCTTCCACCAGTCCCTCGAGGACCTGCAGTCCCGCCTCGTCGAGATCGCCGAGCTCGTGACGGTCTCCATCGACAAGGCCACCCGCGCCTTCGCCACGAGCGACGTCGCGCTGGCCGAGGAGGTCATCGCCGACGACGCCAAGATCGACGAGCTCGCGGTCGCGCTGGACGAGCAGGCCATCGAGATCCTCGCCCGGCAGCAGCCGGTCGCGCGCGACCTCCGCATCGTCGTCACGGCGCTCCGCGTCAGCGCGTCCCTGGAGCGGATGGGCGACATGTCCGAGCACATCGCCCAGCTCGCGCGGCTGCGGTTCCCGGAGCGCGCGATCCCGAAGGGCCTCAAGGGCACCTTCGTGAAGATGGGCGAGCTCGACGTGGAGATCTCCCGCACGCTCGCCGAGCTCCTGCGCACGCAGGACCTCAAGTTCGCGGACGCCATCCGCAACGCCGATGACGACGTCGACGAGCTGCACGCCAGCGTCTTCGAGAAGGTGCTCAGCGACAACTGGAAGGGCGAGGCCGTCGCCACGGTCGACGCGACGCTCGCCAGCCGGTACCACGAGCGGTTCGCGGACCACGCGGTCGCCGTCGCCAAGAAGGTCGTCTACCTCGCGACGGGTGACTGGCACGTCGAGGAGGAGGACATCGCCCTCGCGGTGGAGCAGCAGGAGCAGCTCGGTCACGCCTGACCCGAAACCCCGCCTTACCGTCGAGACCCCCTGCTGCAGGCGACTGCAGCAGGGGGTCTCGACGTGAAACCGGGGTCTCGGTTACTTCTTGCCCTGGGCGGCCACGGCCGCGGCACCGGCGGCGGCGGCCTCCGGGTCGAGGTAGCGGCCGGGACCGGTCGGCGCGTTGTTCTCGTCGAGCTCGTACACGAGCGGGATGCCGGTCGGAATGTTCAGGCCGGCGATGTCGTCGTCGCTGATCCCCTCGAGGTGCTTGACGAGGCCGCGCAGCGAGTTGCCGTGTGCCGTCACGAGCACGGTCTTGCCGGCTTCGAGGTCGGGGACGATCTCCGCGTCCCAGTACGGCAGGAGGCGGTCGATGACGAGCTTGAGCGATTCCGTGCGCGGCACCTCGCCGTCGATGCCCTCGTAGCGGGCGTCGCCCACCTGGCTGAACTCGCTCGCGTCGTCCAGCGGGGGCGGCGGGACGTCGAACGAGCGGCGCCACAGCTGGAACTGCTCCGGGCCGAACTCCTCGAGGGTCTGTGCCTTGTCCTTGCCCTGCAGAGCGCCGTAGTGACGCTCATTGAGGCGCCACGACCGCTTCACCGGGATCCACAGCCGGTCGGCCGCATCCAGCGCGATGTCGGCGGTCTGGATGGCTCGGCTCAGCAGCGACGTGTGCAGCACGTCGGGCAGGATGCCGGACTCGGCGAGCAGTTCACCGCCGCGACGGGCCTCGCCCTTGCCCTGCTCGGTCAGGCGGACGTCCACCCAGCCGGTGAAGAGGTTCAGTTCGTTCCACTCGCTCTGGCCGTGGCGGAGCAGGATCAGGGTGCGCTTCGCAGTCATGTCGCCAGTTTATCCGGGGGCGCGGAGCGGGCGCAGCGGCGGAGGAGGGAGGATGGACGCATGGCGTCATCTCCCCTCGGTCGGCCGACCCGCGGCACGACCGGGACGAACCGGCTGCGTCGGAACGACCGGTGGATCGCCGCCTCCCCCGCCTTCCGTCGCGCCGCGGACCCGCTCGTCGTCGACCTCGGGTTCGGGGCGAGCGGGGTGACCGCGTTCGAGCTGGCCGCACGACTGCGACGAGTGCGGCCGGATGCGGAGGTGCGGGGTCTGGAACTCGATCCGGAACGGGTGTCCACCGCGGAGCAGCAGCTCGACGAGGTCCGAGCCGGCCGGACCCCGTTCCCCGCCGACCTCCGCGTCTCCTTCGCCCGCGGCGGATTCGAGGTGCCGCTCCCTGACGGCCGGCGCCCCGCCGTCATCCGGGCGATGAACGTCCTGCGGCAGTACGACGAAGCCGAGGTCGCAGGCGCCTGGCGGACGATGGCGCACCGCCTCTCGCCGGAAGGACTGCTGGTGGAGGGGACCTGCGACGAGATCGGGCGCGTCGCGAGCTGGGTGGATGTCGATCCCGTCGGCGCTCCCCTCCGTTTCTCCATCTCCCTTCGCCTCCGCGGACTCGAGGTCCCGAGCATCGTCGCGGAGCGGCTGCCCAAGGCCCTCATCCATCGCAACGTCCCCGGCGAGCGCATCCACGCACTGCTCGTCGACCTGGACCGGGAGTGGGAGCGCGCCGCTCCCCTGTCGACCTTCGGAGCCACGCAGCGCTTCCTCGCCGCGGTGGCCGCACTGCGCGCGCAGGGCTGGCCCGTGCAGGGCGGACGGAGCCGCTGGCGGCTGGGAGAGCTCACCCTGCCGTGGGAGGCGGTGGCACCGGCCTGACCGGCGCCCGTCAGCTCAGACTCCGGCGTCGCGGGGATCCGGCGCTGTGGGACGGCGGGACAGCCGCGTCAGTCGCGGCACATCCGCGGTGGCGCCGGCGTCCGCGGGCACGATGATCTGCTGGGACGCGGCGATGTCGATCCCCTCGGCGCGGACGACGAGGTCGCCGACGGGGGCACGGCGGGACAGGAGGGCGAGGGCGATCGGCCCGTCCTCGTGATGCCGCGCGGAGGAGGTGATGTGCCCGACCTCGTCATCACCCGCGAACACCGGAGCACCGGGTTCCGGAAGCACGGCGTCGCTGCCGTCGAGCTGGAGCAGGGCGAGACGCCGCGGCGGATGCCCGAGGTTGTGCACCTTCGCGACCGTCTCCTGGCCGCGGTAGCAGCCCTTGTTCAAGTGCACGGCACTGCGGAGCCAGTCCGACTCGTGCGGCAACGACCGCTCGTCGACCTCGGCCGCCCAGCGCGGACGCCAGGCGGCGATCCGCAGGGCCTCGGCGGCGAGCAGCCCGGCGACGTCCTCGCGGTCGAGGTCCGCGGCGAGTGCGCGCGCCGCCGTCTCGGGCACGATGCCGATCCGCCAGGCGAGGTCCGCCCCCGGGTGGGAGGGCACCGCGGCGTACTGGTGGCCGCCCACGCTGATGCGCTGCCAGGGGTCGACCCACACCTGCGCACCGTCGAGGCCCCGCACGCGGTCGGCAGCGGAGCCGCCGTCGACGAATCCGAGCAGCGCGAGGTCGGGGCGCAGCTCGACGGTGGCCTGGGTGCGGAACTTCATCCGTGTCAGCCACGTCGCGAGCCCCTCGGCGTCGCCGGCGTCCGCGAGGAGCCAGGTCGAGATGCCGTCGTCGAGGACGCCGGCCGCGTGCTCCACCCGCCCCTGCGGGTCGAGCACGAGGAGCTCGGTGCTCTCCCCTGCGCGCAAGCCGCTCACCGCCTGGGACGTGATGGAGTCGAGCCACGGGAGGCGTTCGGGGCCGGACACCTCGATGACCGTCCGGTCGTCGAGGGGCGCGATGGCCGTTCCGGTTGCGAGACGCCGCTGCTCGCGGAAGGGGTCGCCGAAGTGGGCGATCCCGCGCTCACCCGTGATCGCTCCGGGGACGCCGTCGAAGACGCTGCTGCTCACGGTGTGCTCCGTTCAGACGCGGGCGAGACGCGCCGAGGCGTGCGCCCGCAGAGGTGTGCCGAGGGCCGCGATGTCCCACGCCCACAGCAGGTGCCCGTCGACGAGCCCGTACATCCGCGAGGCGGAGGCGTAGTCCTTGGCACCGGCGCCGCGCACGATGGCGTCGGACGAGAGGTCGACACGAGGACCGTTGATCTCACCGACGTAGTACTCGAGCATGCCGTCCGAGCGGGCCAGCGACACCTCGAGCGGGAAGGCGCCGTTGGGCGATCGCAGCGTCTCGACGTCGTCGACGGTGCGGGTCACGGGCGTCGCCGTCGGCGGGAGCAGGGCGGGACCTGCATCGGTCGCCGCAGCCGGTCGCGCCAGTCGCCAGAATCCGGACTCGGCGGTCAGCGGGACGGCGGGTGCGGCTTCATCGCCGACGAACGTGGCGGTCGCCGCGTAGTTGAGGAACGGTCCGCCGTCATGGCTGAAGCTCACGCGATGGGTGAACTCCCCCTGCAGCCGCTCCTCCCCGACGGGGTAGTCGATCACCCCGGAGCCCTCCCACACGCCGATCAACCACGCCAGCGGGGCGAGGTCGGCGGGGAGGTCTGTGGGGAGCTCGATCACGATGTCGTCAGCGCTGGCCGCGGAAGAGGTTGCGCAGCACCACGGCCGAGACGAACACGATCGCGAGGCTCGCCAGGCCCAGCAGGCCGATGAAGAAGATTTCGAGCGCCATGATGTCCATGACCTCCACCTTACCCCCGGCGATCCGGCTCAGGCAGGGATGAGGGCGGCCAGGCCGAAGCCGACGGAGATGATCCCCATCAGCAGCAGGGAGCCCGTCACGCTGCTCGCGACGCGGAAGATGAAGCCCTGCGTGCGGCCGTACCAGAGCTGCACCGCGAAGGAGAGGAGCACGACCGCACCGAAGCCCACGAGCATCCAGGGGATCCGCCACTCCTCCGGAGCGAAGATCCCGATGACGATGCTGCCGACGAACGCGGTCGCCCAGACCGCGATCACGCCGGTGAAGGCGTTGCGGGGCGCGAGAGCCGGTTCTGACATGTCACCATTCTTGCGCATCGGCGGCCGCTATCATGGCGGCACGGCGTCGATCCCCCCGCCGGTGAGGAGTGCGCGTGGCCCTGGTGCTGGTTCTGACCAATGCTCCGCTCTCGGAGCAGGTGCTGCCCGCCCTCGAGCTGCTGAGTCATCGCACGCGGCAGATCCCCGCCGAGCCGGCCCAGCTCATCAACGCCCCGGAGTACGACATCGTGATCGTCGACGGCCGTCACGACCTCGTCGGGGCGAAGTCGCTGTGCCGTCTGCTGCGGGCGACCGGGCAGGATGCGCCGCTCCTGCTCGTCGTGACCGAGGGCGGCATGAGCGCACTGTCGGGCGAATGGGGCATCGACGATGTGCTGCTGTCCACCGCCGGCCCCGCCGAGATCGACGCCCGCGTGCGCCTCGCGCTCGCCCGACGGGACGAGGTCGCGGAGCCGGCGCGCGTGCAGGCCTCCGGGGTCACGATCGACGAGCAGTCGTACTCGGCGAAGCTGCACGGGCGACCGCTCGACCTCACCTACAAGGAGTTCCAGCTCCTGCACTTCCTCGCGACCCATCCCTCGCGGGTGTTCACCCGTGAGCAGCTGCTGAGCGAGGTGTGGGGGTACGACTACTTCGGCGGTACCAGGACCGTCGACGTGCACGTGCGGCGGCTGCGCGCCAAGCTTGGCGATCAGGAGCAGATCATCGGCACGGTGCGCAACGTCGGTTACCGCTTCAACGTCTACGAGGACGACAGCCTGGTCGGCTCGCGCTGACCGCTGTTCACACGTCCGACACCTGCCGGTGCTTAGATGTACCCCATGATCGATCCCGCACTCGCCGACGCCGGCCTCGGTGACGCCGAAGACGACGACTTCGACGACGCCGTCGAGGCGCCGGACTCGCAGCTCCCCGACCACCGCTATCTGGACCGCGAGCTGAGCTGGCTCGCGTTCAACCAGCGCGTGCTGGAGCTCGCGGAGGATCCGTCGCTGCCGGAGCTGGAGCGGGCGAACTTCCTGGCGATCTTCGCCAGCAACCTCGACGAGTTCTTCATGGTGCGTGTCGCCGGACTCAAGCGGCGCATCATGACCGGTCTCGCCGTGCCGACCAACATCGGGCGCTCCCCCGTCGACGCCCTCGCCGACATCTCGCGGGAGGCCCACGCGCTCCAGCTCCGCCACGCGGACGCGTGGACGACGCTCGTCCGTCCCGCTCTCGCCGACTCCGGCATCGAGATCACCGAGTGGTCCGATCTCACCGACGACGAGCGCCGGGCGCTGTCGGACTACTTCGGGGCGCAGGTCTTCCCGGTGCTGATGCCGCTCGCGGTCGACCCGGCGCACCCGTTCCCGTACATCTCCGGCCTCTCCCTGAACCTCGCCATCCGCATCCGCAACGCGCGGACCGGCCGGCAGGAGTTCGCGCGACTCAAGGTGCCGCCCATGCTGCCGCGCTTCGTCGAGGTGCCGGGCGGCGGCGAGATCAAGCGCTTCCTGCGGCTGGAGGAACTCATCGCCAACCACCTCGGCGACCTCTTCCCCGGCATGGAGGTGCTCGACCACCACGCGTTCCGCCTCACCCGCAACGAGGACGTGGAGATCGAGGAGGACGAGAGCGAGAACCTCATCCAGGCACTCGAAGCCGAGCTGCTGCGTCGTCGGTTCGGTCCGCCCATCCGGCTCGAGATCACCGACGACATGGACGATGTCACCATGGACCTGCTGGTCCGGGAACTCGACATCACCGACCTCGAGGTCTATCGCCTCCCTGGACCGCTCGACCTGCGCGGACTGTTCGATCTGTCGCGGATCGACCGTCCGGACCTGCGGTACCCGCCGCACCTGCCCACCACCGCCGTCGCCTTCCAGCCCGCGGGGTCGAGCAACCGAGCCGACATCTTCAAGGCGATCCGCAAGTCCGACGTCCTCGTGCACCACCCGTACGAGTCCTTCACCACGAGCGTGCAGGCGTTCCTCGAGCAGGCCGCCCGCGACCCGCACGTGCTCGCCATCAAGCAGACGCTGTACCGGACCTCCGGAGACAGCCCCGTCGTGCAGGCCCTCATCGACGCGGCCGAGGCCGGCAAGCAGGTGCTCGCGCTCGTCGAGGTGAAAGCCCGCTTCGACGAGGCCAACAACATCGTGTGGGCGCGCAAGCTGGAGAAGGCCGGCGTGCACGTGGTGTACGGCCTGGTCGGCCTCAAGACGCACTGCAAGCTCGCCCTCGTGATCCGCGAGGAGGACGGCAAGCTCCAGCACTACTCGCACGTCGGCACCGGCAACTACAACCCGAAGACCAGCCGCATCTACGAGGACTTCGGGCTGTTCACCGCCGACGCCCAGGTCGGCAAGGATCTCACGCGGCTGTTCAACGAGCTCAGCGGCTACGCGATCGAGAAGAAGTTCAAGCGTCTGCTCGTCGCCCCGCTCCACCTCCGCAAGGGCCTCGTCCGGCTGATCGACGCGGAACGCCGGATCGCCGAGTCGGGAAAGCCCGCGCACATCCGCATCAAGGTCAACTCGATGGTCGACGAGGAGATCATCGACGCGCTGTACCGCGCCAGTGCCGCCGGGGTGAAGGTCGACGTGTGGGTGCGCGGCATCTGCAGCCTGCGGACCGATCTCGACGGGATCAGCGACAACATCACGGTCCGCAGCATCCTCGGCCGCTACCTCGAGCACTCCCGCATCTTCACGTTCGAGAACGACGGCGACCCGCAGGTGTACATCGGCAGTGCCGACATGATGCACCGCAACCTCGACCGTCGCGTCGAGGCCCTGGTGCGGGTCACCGACCCCGCGCACCTCAAGGAGCTGACCGCCTTCTTCGACCTGGCGATGGACGACCAGACCTCGTCGTGGCATCTCGGCCGCGACGGAGTGTGGGAGCGCCACGCCGTGGATGCCGATGGCAAGCCGCTCGTCGACCTGCAGGATAAGACCATGGGGATGATCCAGCGACGTCGTCGGGCGCGGGCGGTTCGATGACGGCGCGGCAGGTCCAGCTCCCGGCGTCCGCGGCGGACGCGAAGTGGGCGGACAAGGCCGTGTACGCGGCCGGGGCCGTCGTGTGGCGTCTGGTCGACGGCAAGCTGCGCATCCTGCTCATCCACCGCACCAAGTACCGCGACGTCACCCTCCCGAAGGGCAAGGTCGACCCGGGCGAGATGCTCGCGGAGACCGCCGTGCGCGAGGTGCACGAGGAGACCGGCATCCGGGTGGCACTCGGCGTCCCCGTCGGGATCAGCCGCTATCACCTCGCGTCCCGCAAGCAGAAGGTCGTCCACTACTGGGCGGCCGAGGCCACGGATGCCGCGATCCGCGCCTCGACGTTCGTGCCGAACCGCGAGATCGCCGCCCTCGAGTGGGTCAGCGTGAAGAAGGCGCGTGCCGCGCTGAGCTACCCGGTGGACCTCGAGATCCTCGATGCGTTCGCGGCGCTGGTGGACGACGGCGTGCTGCGGACCTTCCCGGTGATCGCCCTCCGGCACGCGAAGGCCCTGCCCCGGTCGGAGTGGGACAAGGCGGACGCGGCCCGGCCGCTCACCGACCGCGGGAAGCGGCAGGCCAAGGCCATCGTCGGACCGCTCCGCGCTTTCGGCGTGCGCAAGATCGTCACCAGCGACGCGGTGCGCTGCGTGCAGACCGTCACCCCGCTCGCCAAGGCCCTGGACCGCAAGCCGGTCCTCACCGAGAAGATCAGCCAGGACGCATGGGAGGACGGCGTCGCCGACCTCCGTTCCGTCGTCGGTCGCCGCATCCGTGCCGGCAAGCCCGCGGTGCTCTGCAGTCACGGCCCCGTGCTCCCCGCGCTCCTCTCGGAGATCGCCCTCGCGACCGGCACCGTGCACGGCTCCTACGTCAGCAGCGCCGCCGATCTGGAGACCGGCGCGTTCTCCGTGGTGCATGTCTCGGCGACGAACCCCGGCTCCGGCATCATCTCGATCGAGACCCACGCGCCGAAGGTCTGACCCCTCCCTCGTTCGAGTCGCTCACGTGGCTGCATCCGGGCCGGGGATGGCGCACAGTGGGCGATTCGAACGGAGGAGGCGCCCCTGGGACCCGCACAACGACGGGGATCGGCCCCAGAGAGTCGCTGGCCGTTCACCTGCCGTTCACCTGCGCGGGAGAGTCTCGTTAACCGTCGCCCCTAGCGTCACTGTGTGCCCTGCACCGGGCCCCACCCCTCCAAGATCGAAGGATCCACAGTGAAGATCTCCCGAATCGCACGAATCGGCGCCATCGGCGCCGTCGCCGCTCTCGCCCTCGCCGGCTGTGCCGCGAACGAAGGCGGAACCGGCGGCTCCAGCGAAGAGCCCTCGGAGTCCACGCTCTCCGGCACGATCGACGCGACCGGCGCGTCCTCGCAGACCGCAGCCCAGGAGGCCTGGGTCGCCGCATTCCAGACGGCCAACCCCGACGTGACGGTCAACTACGAGCCCACCGGCTCCGGCACCGGCCGCGAGAACTTCCTCGAGGGCGGCAGCAACTTCATCGGCTCCGACCGCGCGTTCAACGACGAGGAGATCGCCGCCGGCGGCTTCGGCGCCTGCACCACCGACGACATCGTCGAGGTCCCCCTCTACATCTCCCCCGTCGCGGTCGCCTTCAACCTCGAGGGCATCGACACGCTGAACCTCGACGCCGCCACGATCGCGGGCATCTTCGCCGGCACGATCACCAACTGGAACGACGAGGCCATCGCGGCCCTCAACGACGGCGTCGAGCTGCCCGACCTGGCCATCTCGCCGGTGCACCGCTCCGACCCTTCCGGCACGCAGGAGACCTTCGCCAAGTACCTCAGCGCGACGGCCCCCGACGTCTGGACCTACGAGGTCTCGGACGAGTGGCCGATCCAGGGCGGCGAGGCTGCTCAGGGCACCTCGGGTGTCAAGCAGGCTCTCACCGCCGGCAACGGCGCCATCGGCTTCCTCGACGCCTCGCAGGCGGACGGCCTCGGCCAGGTCGCCGTGGGCGTCGGCGAGGACTTCGTCGCCTACTCGGCCGAGGCCGCCGCGAAGCTCGTCGAGGGCTCGCCGCTCGCCGAGGGCCGTGGCGAGGGTGACCTCGTCTTCGACGTCGACCCGGCCGCTGCCGCGGACGGCGCCTACCCGATCGCCCTGGTCAGCTACCTCATCGGCTGCGAGCAGTACGAGGACAGCAACGTCGCGGAGCTCGTGAAGGAGTACTTCACGTACGTCGCGAGCGCCGAGGGCCAGGATGCCGCCGCGGAGAACGCCGGCAGCGCCCCGATCTCGGACGGCCTGCGCGAGCAGGTCCAGGCCGCGATCGACCTGATCCAGGTCGGCTGATCCTGCCGATCCACTGACGACGGTGCCCCCGCGTCCCCGAGCGGGCGCGGGGGCTCCGCCAGGTCAGCACCCGATCCATCTCCACCCGGCCCGAAACAGGGAGATCATGAGCACGACCGCGCAGGAGCCGACAACGGCACCGGCACCGACACCGGCGCCGCCCACACCGATCAAGGCCAAGCAGCGCCTCGGCGACCGGGTCTTCTCCGGCACCGCGCTGGCGGCCGGCATCATCATCCTGGTCGTGCTGGCGCTCGTCGCCGCCTTCCTCGTCATCCAGAGCCTGCCGGCCTTCCAGCTCGACACCACCGACAACCACATCCTCCGGGGCGAGTCGTTCTGGGTGTACGTGTGGCCCCTCGTCTTCGGCACGCTCTGGGCGTCGTTCATCGCCCTCCTGATCGCCGCGCCCATCGCGATCGGCATCGCCCTCTTCATCTCGCACTACGCGCACCGCCGACTCGCCGCCTTCCTCGGCTACATCATCGACCTGCTCGCCGCGGTGCCCTCCGTGGTCTTCGGCCTCTGGGGCGGCCTCGTGCTCGCGCCCATGCTGCAGCCGATCTACGTCTGGCTCAACGAGAACGCGTCGTGGGTGCCGTTCTTCGGCGGTCAGGTCTCCGCGACCGGGAAGACCATCCTCACCGCTGCCCTCGTGCTCGCCGTGATGTGCATCCCGATCATGACCGCCATCTGCCGCGAGGTCTTCCTGCAGACCCCGAAGCTCCATGAGGAGGCGGCCCTCGCCCTCGGCTCCACCCGCTGGGAGATGGTCCGCATGGCCGTCCTCCCCTTCGCCCGCGGCGGCATGGTGTCGGCCGCGATGCTGGCCCTCGGCCGCGCACTCGGCGAGACCATGGCCGTGACGATGGTGCTCTCCCCCTCCGCGGTGGTCAGCTTCCTCGTGCTCACCGCCACCAACCCCACGCCGATCCCCGCCAACATCGCGCTCGCCTTCCCGGAGGCGCACGGCACCGGCGTGAACACGCTGATCGCGACCGGCCTCATCCTCTTCGTCGTGACCTTCGCGGTCAATGCGGTGGCGCGCTGGATCGTCGCCCGCCGCGCCGAGTTCTCGGGAGCGAACTGACATGACCGCCCTCACCAGCGCTCCGCCCTCCGCGAGCACCACCGCCCTCACCTCCGGCCGTCTTCCGAAGTGGGCGCCGTGGGCCCTTCTCGGCGTCTCCTTCGTCGTGTCCGCCGCGGTCTTCGGCGTCGCCGCCGCCGGGTCCGACACCCCGCTCGCCGACTTCAACGTCGCGGGCACCGTCATCGTCGGCATCCTGCTCTACATGGTGATCATCACCGTGATCTCCTCCATCGCGGAGAGCCGCCGGAAGGCCGTGGACCGCCTGATGACGGCCCTCGTCGCCACCGCCTTCCTCATCGCCCTGCTGCCGCTGATCTCGCTGCTGTGGACCGTGGTGGCGAACGGCATCGAGCGCTTCGACGCCGAGTTCTTCTCCTACTCGATGCGCAACGTCGTCGGCGACGGCGGCGGCATCGTGCACGCGATCTGGGGCACCGTCCTCATCACGCTCACGGCCACGATCATCTCGGTGCCGGTCGGCCTGATGACCTCGATCTACCTCGTCGAGTACGGCCGCGGCAAGATCGCCAAGGCCATCACGTTCTTCGTCGACGTGATGACCGGCATCCCCTCGATCGTCGCCGGTCTGTTCATCTACGCGGTGTTCGCGCTCCTGATCCGCCCTGGCATCTCGATGGGCTTCATGGGCGCGCTCGCGCTCGCGGTGCTGATGACCCCGGTGGTGGTGCGAGGCAGCGAGGAGCTGCTGCGGATCGTTCCGAACGAGCTGCGCGAGGCCTCCTACGCCCTGGGCGTGCCGAAGTGGCTCACGATCCTCAAGGTCGTGCTGCCCACCTCGATCGCCGGCATCATGACCTCGGTGATGCTCGCCATCTCCCGCGTGATCGGCGAGACCGCCCCGCTGCTGCTCACCGCCGGCTTCACGCAGAGCCTGAACACGAACATCTTCGACGGCCAGATGATGACCCTCCCGGTGTTCGCCTACAACCAGTACATGAACCAGGGCACGAGCCCGGACGCCGCCGTCGCGCGCGCCTGGGCCGCCGCCCTCACCCTCATCCTCATCGTCATGGTGCTGAACCTGCTCGCGCGCCTGATCGCGAAGCTGTTCGCCCCGAAGGTCAACGGCCGCTGAGCGCCCGACCACTCAGAATAGGAATCCACGTGTCCAAGAGCATCGAAGTCAACGACCTCAACGTCTACTACGGCAACTTCCTCGCGGTCGAAGGCGTCTCCCTCGACATCCAGCCGCGCAGCGTCACGGCCTTCATCGGCCCGTCCGGCTGCGGCAAGTCCACCTTCCTCCGCACCCTCAACCGCATGCACGAGGTCATCCCCGGCGCCCGTGTGGAGGGCGAAGTGCTCCTGGACGGCAAGGACCTCTACGGTGCCGGTGTCGACCCCGTGCTCGTGCGTCGCCAGGTCGGCATGGTTTTCCAGCGCCCGAACCCGTTCCCGACGATGTCGATCAAGGAGAACGTGCTCGCGGGTGTGAAGCTCAACAACAAGCGCATGTCGAAGAGCGAGCAGGACGACCTCGTCGAGAAGTCCCTCACCGGCGCGAACCTGTGGAACGAGGTCAAGGACCGCCTCGACCGTCCCGGCTCCGGACTCTCGGGCGGCCAGCAGCAGCGCCTGTGCATCGCCCGCGCGATCGCCGTCTCCCCCGAGGTGCTGCTGATGGATGAGCCGTGCTCGGCGCTCGACCCCATCTCGACCTACGCGATCGAGGAGCTGATCGGCGAGCTGAAGAACGAGTTCACGATCGTGATCGTCACGCACAACATGCAGCAGGCGTCCCGAGTCTCCGACAAGACGGCGTTCTTCAACATCGCCGGCACCGGGAAGCCCGGCAAGCTCATCGAGTACGACGACACCACGAGCATCTTCACCACCCCGTCCGTCCAGGCCACCGAGGACTACGTCTCCGGCCGCTTCGGCTGACCCGCACTCTTTCGACCTTCGGGCCCGGACGCCTCGCGTCCGGGCCCGAACCTGCCCCCCGCCCGACCCCGGGCCTGTCCCCGGCCCCGTCCCCGGGCCCCTCCCCAGGCACAACTTCGGAGATGCCGCGCGACACGCCGTCGCCCGGGCTCCGGCCACGGCGTGTCTCCTTCGATCTCCGAAGCTGTGCACGGGTCGTGACTCCTGCACAGATCGCGAGTCGGGAGGATCGTCCACAGACGGTGGGCTACGAGTCGAGTCGCGGCCGGGGAGGCCGAGACGGCGCGAATGATGGCGGGATGTGCACGGGGCGAGGGACGCAGGTCTGGACGTATGCCGTGCTCCGCGCCCGGCACGGACGACGGCAGATCGAGCGTCAGGTGCGCGGCGGCACCCTCCTCCGGGTGCGGCGCGGGGTCTACGCAACGGACCGCGCCTGCGTGGAGGTCGTGACCGCCGCCGCCCACGGCGGGGTCCTCGGCTGCGAGTCCGCAGCGCGGCATCTCGGGCTCTGGGTGCTCGACGAGCCGGCCCTGCACGTCTGGATGCACCACGACCGCCACCAGTATCCGCACGAGGACTGCCGGTGCGTGACGCACTGGGATGCTGCGACGTCGAGCAGTGCCTTCGAGCAGCCGGGGGTGCCCCTCGTGCTCCGGCAGATCTACGGCTGCCGAGGGCCGGAGGCGTTCTTCGTCGCTGTGGAGTCCGCCCGCCGGCTCGGACTCATCGACGAGGTCGGGCTGCGCCGGCTCGGCGACCGGCTCGGAGCCGAGGGACGCGACCTCATCGCGTTCTCGCGTGCCGACGCCGACAGCGGGCTGGAGTCTCTGGTGCGGCTGCGGATCCGGCGGTATGGGTGGCGCGTGCGGACGCAGGTCGGCGTGATGGGAACGGGCCGGGTGGACCTCCTCATCGACGGCTGGCTCATCATCGAGACCGACGGACGCGCCAACCACGAGGAGAGCTCGCTCCGGCACCGCGATCTGGTCCGCGATGCGACCGCTGCAGGCTGGGGTCACCCCACGCTCCGCTTCGACTACGCGATGGTCCTCCATGACTGGGCCCTCGTCGAGCGCGCCATCGTCGAGACCATGCGTCGCCGCCCCTGACCTCGGCCCAGCATCTTGCCGCCCTGTGCCGTGCACAGCTTCGGAGATCATCGAGGACACGCCGGTCTCGGGCGGTGAGTGTCGGGGTGTCGTCCGGCATCTCCGAAGTTGTGTCCGGGGAGCGGGAGGACCTCAGTCGCGCGGGGAGAGGAGGTAGGTGTTGAGGTCGTCGGTGAGGGCGGTGTCCACGGGAACCGGCGCGCCGTCGATCGCGGTGATGGCGGTGGCGAGACGCACACTCGACACGAGCCACGCGGCATCGGCCTGCGTCAGATCGGCGGCGGGGATGCGGTCGTACCCGACTTCGAAGCCCCGCGCGAGGAGGTGGTCGTAGACGCTGAGCTGCGTGGTCCCGTGCAGGATGCCGCCGTTCGGGGCCGGGGTCGTGAACCGGTCGCCGAAGCGCAGGATGAGGGAGGCCGTCGGAGCCTCCAGCACGAAGCCGTCGCTCGACAGGAAGATCGCGTCGTCGGCTCCGCGGCGCTTGGCCTCGCGCAGGGCCGCCATGTTCACGGCGTAGGACAGCGTCTTGGCCCCGAGCAGCAGCCAGGGGGCGCGTTCCGCGGCGCCGAGGTCGTATCCGCGGTCCAGGGTGACGACCTTGACGCCGTTCCGCCGCACCGCCGCGAAGTCCGCCGCCGGAGCCGCCGTGACCCACGCGGTCGGCGTCGGCCCGTGCTCGACGCCGCGGCTGAGGATCAGCTTGATGACCGACTCCCCCGCCCCGAGCTGTGCTGCGGCCTGCTGGATCGCCTGACGCCACTGCTCCTGGTTCGGCACCGGGAGGTCGCAGAGTCGCGCCGAGTGCGCAAGGCGTTCCAGATGCGGGACGACCTCCTGCGCATGTCCGTCGATCACGCCGATGGACTCGAACACGCCATCGCCCCGTTGCGTGCTCAGCTCGCCGACGCTGAGGGCGGGGGCCGCGGCGTCCACCTGCGTGAACGTGTCGGCGTAGTCGTCACGCTGCTCGTCGGCGGCGACGGGATCGATCATGAGGGCGAAGCGACGGGTCATGTGACGAGCCTAGGCCGCCGGGAATACCCACCGCGTCCTCGCGTTACACTGGAGTGGCCGGGCCGCATAACCCCGGGCTCCAATTTTCGCCGCTGCGAGCGGCCTTCCGCCGAGAGGCGTTCTTGCGGCCCGGTCTTTCTCTGTCCGGATGCCGTCCCGACAGAGCCGAAGTCAGGCCAGCGCTCCGGTGCGCCACAGAGCCGCCGACGCCGCGAGGTCCTGGGCATAGCTGCTCAGCCGCAGCGCCCGCGTGGTGAGCTCGCTGGCACGGGCGGGCTCCGTCGGCTCGTAGTCGTCGGCGGTGTGCGTCGCGCCGGAGGCCTGGACGCGGCAGAACGCCGCCGCGCGCTCCAGCGCCACGGCGAAGTCGCCGCGGAAGGCGCCGCGCAGGATCGTGTCGATGAGCGCCACGAGCTCGTCCGGGCTCGCCGGCACCGGTGCACCGGCGACCACGGCATCGGCCGACGGCAGTTCGACCCGCCCGCGGTCGTAGAGGAGGGCCGCCGTGCGCGGATCGCCGTGGATGGCGAGCTGGAGGACGTACAGCCGCCACAGCGACCCCGGGAGGGTGCGCGACGGCGCCTTCGACCACAGTTCCGCGATCTCGTCGATGCCGTGCTCGCTCGTGAAGGCGATCAGCCGTTCGACGCTCGCCCCGCTCTCGTCCTCGCGGACGCGGGTCAGCAGCGCGGAGGCGGTGGCGTGCGCGACGCGCGTCTCCTCGGCGGGGTCATGGGCGCCGACGATGTTGTCGAAGGCGCTCGTCGGTCGACGCACGGGACGGTGGTGCTGCTCGGGCATCCCTCCAGGGTACGCCGGACCGGGGCCTCTCAGGCCGTCGGGATGACGATCACCGGGTCGGTCGTGGGCAGTCCGGACGGCGATCCGCCCTCCTGCTCGACCGTCACCGCGATGGCATCGCCGGCCTGCATCTCGCCCTCGAGGAGCGCGGTGGCCTCCCCACCGTCGACATCGAACACGCCGGCGGCGATCGGGTCCTCTCCGCGCACGAACCACAGCTCGTACGTCTTCCCGTCCGCGACCTCGGGCAGCCCATCCGTGACCAGCACGGCCTTGCCGACCGAGCCCGACCAGTGCGCGGTGGCCGTCGCACCGTCGTCGAGCTCCACCGTGGCCTTCTGCGCATCGCCCGCGGATTCGATCTCCTGCAGCGCGACGACGCTCTCCGGCCGGTTCAGCTGATCGTTGAGGGCGACGGCACCGATACCGACACCCACCAGGAGCGCGAGACATGCGGCGAGCGCGAACGCGAGCCGGGTCCAGCGTCGGGGCGTGCGGGGCGCCGTCTCATCGGCGGGAATCGAACTCGCCGCCGCCGGGACCTCCGGGTCGGCCTCGGGGTCCGTGGCATCATCCTGCGGAGTCTGGGCGATCTGGGCGAGCAGGGCCGCGCGGATGCCGGCGGGCGGAGCGACCGGAGCCATGCCGTCAGCGAGGAGAGCAGCAGCCTCGGCGTCGGCGTCGTGCTGCGCCGCCCACTCCGGATGCTCGGCGAGGGCGCGTCGGTACCGACGCTCGTCGTCCGCCGACAGCGCGTGGAGCGCGGCACCTGCCGCGAGTTCTGCGAAGTCCTTCTCGTTCATGCCGTCACCCCCATCGCCGTGCGGAGCCGGGTCAGCCCGTCTCTCATCCGTGTCTTGATCGTGCCGAGCGGTGCTCCCACGAGCGCCGCGATCTCGTTCTGACTGTAACCGCCGTAGTAGGCGAGGACGAGCGCCTCCCGCTGCGCCTCGGGAAGCCCCGTCAGCGCTGCGACGACCCGCTCTCCCTCGATCCCCAGTTCGACCCGTTCCGCCACGCTGTCGTGCGCGACGCCGAGGTCTCGATAGCCCGCACGCACGTCCCGGTCCGCACTCGACTGCGAAGCCCGCACCCGATCCACGGCCCGGCGATGCGCGATCGTCATCACCCAGGTTCGTCCCTGTCCCTTGTTCGGAGCGAACCGGGAAGCGGATTGCCAGATCTCGAGGAACACCTCCTGCAGCACCTCCTCGCTCTGCGCGCGGTTCACGAGCACGCGGAGGATGAGGCCGAACACACGGGAGGAGAGGGAGTCGTACAGCGCGGCGAAGGCAGCCTGATCACCGGAGGCGACGCGGACGAGGAGGTCGGCGACAGCATCCTGCGGCGCCGCCCCGTCCTCGGGGACGTCCATCCCATCGATGACCATCTCCATAAGCATGCCGTATCTCCTCCCTCTTCCCGTGCAGACGTCACCCGAATGTGAACGAATACACCTCGACGCCGGTGGGGACCTCGAGCGTGAACGTGCCCTTCTCGATGTCGCCCTCCTCGAGCAGGCCGTACGAACGCGGCGTTCCGTCGATCCGGATCGCCTGCTCGTTCCCGTCGGAGTCCGTGACCACGACCTCACCCGACCCCGCGACGACCATGCGCACCTCGGCCGCGCGGTACTGCAGCCGGATCCGGCCGTCGTCTCCGGTCGGCGTCACGTACTGGGTGTCCACGGTCCAGTCCCCGTCCAGCGCGAAGCTGTCGTCGGGCTGGTCATCGGGGAAGGTGAAGCTGCCGTCGCCGCGGCGGTACTCGTCGCCACCGCCGTAGTTGACGTCCTTCGAGGAGCCGAGGAAGGTCTCCCGGGTCGTGGCCCCCACCTCGGGGGTCTCGTCCTTCACGTCCGTGGCGGCGGGAAGCTCGACGTCGGGGTCGGCGTCCTGCAGCAGCTCCCTGATCATCTTCTCGGTCGCGGCGTAGTTGCCCTCACCGAAGGAGATGTGGCGCACGGTGCCCTCCGCGTCGATGAGGTAGTGCGCGGGCCAGTACCGATTGCGGTAGTTGGTCCAGGTGGAGAGCGTGTTGTCGAGCGCGACGGGGTACTCGATGCCGAAGTCGCGTGCGCCGGCGGCGACGTTCCCCGGATCCTTCTCGAACGCGTACTCGGGCGAGTGGACGCCGATCACCTGCAGCCCGGCGTCCCGGTAGGTCTCATCCCAGGCCACGACGTGCGGGATGGAGCGCTGGCAGTTGATGCAGGAGTACGCCCAGAAGTCGATGAGGACGACCTGCCCGCGCAGATCCTTCAGATCGATGGCCTCTCCGTCCGGGGTGTTGAGCCACTGCTGGATCCCCTTGATGGACGGCGCCGTGCCGCAGGACTCCAGCTCCGTCGCGCCGTTCGTGCACTGGTCGAGGTCCTTGTTCTCCTCGTTGACGAGGCCGCCGAGGTCGAGGGCGTCCTGCACCTGCTCGGAGTCGGCGATCTGCTCCTGCAGCGGTGCGGTGTAGTCCGGGAGCAGCCGCTGCAGCGCCTGCGGCACGTTGAAGACGAGACCCACGGCGAGGGCGATCATCGCCACCCCGGCGGCGATCCGGAGCACCCGTTCCTTCGTGCGGAAGGCCCGGATGCGCTCGATGACGCTGCGACCGGCGAGCGCGAAGACCAACAGGGGCACGGCGACGCCGATCGCGAAGGAGACGGTGAGCAGCACGGTGCCGACGCCGATCTGCCCGGTGGAGCCCGCGACGATGATGGCCGCGAGGACAGGGCCCGCGCACGGGACGAAGACCGCCCCGAGGGCGAGACCGACGCCGAACCCGTTACCGCGGTTCTTCACCTCTCGCTGCCCGAAGCGCTGGAACGGCCGCTCGAGGATGTGCTGGAACCGCGGCACGATGAGTCCCACCCCGATGATGACCAGCACCGCGATGCCGACCCAGCGGATGATGTCCTGCGGCAGGTTCAGCAGGCCGAGGAGAAGCGATCCGGCGAGCGTCACGAGCGTGAAGCTGAGCACGAGCCCCGCGATGACCAAGTAGGGGCGGCTGCGTTTCGCCGGCACCGCCTCCCCCTCGTACGACGCCGACTGGGCGCCGCCGGTGAGGAAGATCACCGGGAGCACGGGCAGGATGCACGGCGAGATGCCGGTGATGAGCCCGCCGAGCAGGCCGATGATGATCAGGTCCATGAGGTCCTCGTCTCTGTCGGGTGCTGTTCGCGCCGACCCCCCGCAACGGATTGGATCGGATCCGATTTCGGAGAATCTCGAAATTCCTCCCATCCGATCCGCGGAGGCTTCCGAACAGCCCTCGACGCCACGGAGAGGCCGTGGCCGGAGTTTCGAAGGAGCTCGACATGTTCAGCACCAAGAAGAAGGTCACCGCAGCAGTCACCCTGGGTCTGGCGAGCGCATTCCTGCTCTCGGCATGTTCCATGGGCAGCGGGACGAGCACGGAGGAGTCGTCGGAGCCGACGACGCCGGAGTCGTCGGAGTCGACGCCGATGGAGATGGACCCCGCCGCGAACCTCGTCGGTCCCGGCTGCGCGGCGTACGCCGAAGAGGTCCCGGACGGCGCCGGTTCGATCCAGGGCATGTCCCAGGACCCGGTGGCGGTCGCCGCCTCGAACAACCCGATGCTGACGACGCTCGTCTCGGCCGTCAGCGGTGAGCTGAACCCCGACGTGAACCTCGTCGACACGCTCAACGGCGACGAGTTCACCGTGTTCGCACCGGTCGACGACGCCTTCGCGAAGATCGACGCCGCGACGATCGAGACCCTGAAGACCGACAGCGACCTGCTGACCTCGATCCTCACGTACCACGTGGTCCCCGGCCAGATCGAGCCGTCCGACATCGAGGGCATGCACACCACCGTCCAGGGCGCCGACCTCGAGGTGACCGGCAGCGGTGACGAGTGGATGGTCAACGACGCCAACGTCATCTGCGGCGGCGTGCAGACCGCGAACGCGACCGTGTACCTCATCGACTCGGTCCTGATGCCCCCGGCTGAGTAAGCCAGGGACGGTGCCGGTGACCCGACCGGCACACGGCCTCCCCGGTTGTCAGGAGGGACACGGGGCAGGTGAAGGGGCCGTCGGCGGCTGTGGCGCCGACGGCCCCTCGTCGTGCGCCCCCTAGACTGGGAACACGGGCCTCTAGCTCAGTTGGCAGAGCATCGGACTTTTAATCCGCGGGTCGTGGGTTCGAGCCCCACGGGGCCCACCGCATCCTCAGTCGTCGCCGCCGGCGTTCCCGGCGAGCAGGTCGTCGCGGATCCCGGCGACGCCGTCCGGCAGCGTCTCGCCGTGCATCACGAAGTCGGGAGCGTCGGGGCTCCCCCCGATGCCGCAGACGGCGACGTTGTCCTGACCGCCGATCGTCTCCGGGACGGCCACGAACCACACCGCCGACTGTTCCAGCCACTCGGTGGTCGCCATGTCGGCGAAGAACGTGGCGTTCGGCGAGATCGTGCGGATCTTGTCGGTGCAGAGGGAGACGAGCTGCACCTTCGTGAAGGCACCGGCGGCCGGCGGCGACGACGTCTCCGCGGGCGTCGGGGTCGGCGTGGGGGCGGGCGAGGACGACGGCGTCGCCGTGTCGCTGGAGGTCGCGGTCGGCGTCGGTTCCGGGGCCGGCGTGCAGCCGGCGAGGACGACCAGCACCGGCAGGAGGAGGAGAGCGGGACGGAGGCGCATGTCTGGATCGTATCGAGTCGCCGATGCCCTTCCCTCCAGCGCGGCCGCTCTGTATCACCGTCGTCTCCGGCTGGCCACCCCCTGGCGACGCCCGGAGCCCTGCGAGAGGGTCGAGGAGTCCCCGGAACAGGGCGACTTCCCACCGAAAGGACGGACCATGACTCTCACCGGAAACCGCGTGGCATTCCTGGCGACGGACGGCTTCGAGGACAGCGAGCTCACGAGCCCCTGGGAGGCGGTGACGACGGAGGGCGCGAGCGCCACTCTCATCGCGCCGGACGGTGCCGCGATCACCGGCAAGAACGGACACGAACAGGCTGTCGACCTGAAGGCCGCCGACGCCTCCGCCGACCAGTTCGACGCGCTCGTGCTGCCGGGCGGCGTGGTGAACGCCGACCACCTCCGCATGGATCAGGCCTCCATCGACCTGGCCCGTGCGTTCTTTGAGCAGCACAAGCCCGTCGGCGTGATCTGCCACGGCGCCTGGATCCTCATCGAGGCCGGTGTCGTCGACGGTCGGACGATCACGAGCTACCCCAGCCTGAAGACCGACCTCCGCAACGCCGGCGCGAGCTGGGTGGACGAGGAGGTCGTGGTCGACGAGGGTCTCGTGTCGAGTCGCACGCCCGATGACCTCCCGGCGTTCAACGCCAAGCTCGTCGAGGAGATCGGCGAGGGCAAGCACGCGGGGCAGACCGCCTGACGCTCAGCTGACGCGCGCCCGATGGCGCCGCACGGCCGCCCGGTTCGCGCACCTCACGGAGCAGAACCGCTGGCGGCCGTTGCGCGTCACATCCGCGACGACGTTCGTGCACGGCGGAGCATCGCAGCGTCCGAGACGGTTCATCCCTCTCGTCACGAGGTGCAGCGCGGTGCCGAGGTTGATGATCGCGCGCAGCACGAAGGGCAGCGAGCGCACGTCGTCGCGATAGTGCAGATGCCACCCCTCGTCATCGTGGTTGGTGAGCCGCGGATAGGCCCCAGCGGAGGCGAGCTGATCGTTGAGCAGAGCGGCCCGCGCATCGGCGTCCGGTTCGTCGACGATGGCCAGCCAGTCGTCGATCACGGCGCGCACCTCAGCGTGGTCGTCCGAGGCCGGCGGAAACGTCTGCGTCATCCCCAACGCGAGCGTGCGCTCCTCGATCCCCGCGCGGTCCTCCGGCCAGTCGTTCGCGAGGGAGGCGGCGAGGAGCACTGCATACTCGCCGTAAGGGTTGAGATGCATAAGACCATTACATC
Source organism: Microbacterium meiriae (assembly GCF_040685015.1). Lineage (NCBI taxonomy): Bacteria > Bacillati > Actinomycetota > Actinomycetes > Micrococcales > Microbacteriaceae > Microbacterium > Microbacterium meiriae. Next base: position 290,781 of record NZ_JBFBHD010000001.1, read on the forward strand.
ACGCTGGTCCCATGACCTCCTCCGACACCCTCCCGATCCCCCGGCTCGCCTCCCCCGCCGACGCCCACGAGCACGCCTGGCTCGTGGAGTCGCGCCATCCCACGAGCGAGGGCGTCGTGATGTACGTCCGTTGCGTCGGCTGCGATTCCCGCCGGGTCGACCTGGCCGCGCACGCTCAGGTGCCACCGGCCGCGCTGAGCCGCGCGGTGGTCATGCCGTCAGGGCGATGAGCTTCCGCACGGTGCGCAGGTTACGGGCCGTCCCGGCAGTCCCGAGCGCACGGTCGAGCACCGCCTTCGTGAGTCTGGTCGTGTGCACTCCCCCGGCGGCGTAGTCGATCCACAGATCGTGCCCGACCAGGGCGAGACGCTCTCCCGGCACGAGACGTCCCTGCAGGGCGTCGAGGGCGCCGGCCGCCGGAGCACCCTCGAGGAACATCGCGTGCACCAGCTTCAGATCCCCCTCCGGGAAGGGTTGGGCCGCCTCGGAGTCGGCGAGCTCGGCGTGCGTGCGGTGGATGACCGGGGTGTCGACACCGAACTCGGCTGCGATCAGCGCGCGCACCGTCGCGCAGGACGCCGCCGGGTCTCGCGGGGTCGCGCAGACGATGTTGCCGCTGGCGATGTAGGTGGAGACGTCCTGCAGGTCGGTCTCGGCGTCGAGGACTTCCCGCAGCCGGGCCATGGGTACGCTGCTGCGTCCGCTGACGTTGACCGCGCGGAGGAGGAGGACGCTGCGACTCACGCCTCCGCGCTCTCGAGGAGTTCGGCACCGGCATGCGCGAGTTCGGCGAGGGCCGCGGCGCTCGATTCGGGGGCGACTCCGGCGATCAGGTCCGTGAGGATGCGGACGTGGACGCCGTGGGCGATCGCGTCGAGTCCCGAGGCGCGGACACAGTGGTCTGTGGCGATGCCGACGACGTCCGCCGTGACGACCCCCGCGGCGCTGAGGACCGCGGCGACCGTCGCGCCGTCGTCGGACACGCCCTCGAACATCGAGTACGCCGGGCGCCCCTGACCCTTGCGCACGTGGTGGGTGACGCCGTCCGTCACCAGCAGCGGATCGTAGTCCGCCCCCGCGGTGCCGGCGACGCAGTGCACGGGCCAGGAGTCGGTGTAGTCGGGGGTGGAGGAGAAGTGCCCGCCGTTGTCGCCGTCCGCGTCGTGCCAGTCCCGGGAGGCCACGATGACCTCATAGTCGGCGGCGTGCGACGCGAGGTGGGCGGATATCGCGGCGGCCACCGCGTCACCACCCTGGACGGCCAGGGCGCCGCCCTCGGTGAAGTCGTTCTGCACGTCGACGATGAGAAGCGCTCTGCTCATGCTCCGAGCGTACGCCCCACGGCCGGGCCCGGAGACGAGGAAACCCCCGGGACCACGAGGGTTCCGGGGGTTTTCCTGAGCCGCTTGTCAGAATCGAACTGACGACCTTTTCATTACGAGTGAAATGCTCTGCCGACTGAGCTAAAGCGGCGTGCGACGCGTGAGCGGCGCGATCACCGATATTACCCTGTCTCGCGCTCGCTCGCGAATCGAGGCGCGCTCACTCGCAGCGCAGGCCGTCCTCCGGCACCACGTCTTCGAGCAGGAAGGCCTCCACCGCGTCATCCACGCAGACGTTGCCCTTGTTGTAGCCGGTGTGCCCCTCGCCCACACGGGTGATGAGGACGCCCTCGGAGAGCTGGTCGGCGAGCGACTCCGACCACTCGTACGGGGTCGCGGGATCGTTGGTGGTGCCGACGACGACGATGGGACCCGCGCCTTCCGCGGTGATCTTCTCGCGGGTGCCGGTGGGCGGATACGGCCACACCTCGCACGGGTCGGGTCCCGACCAGTACGGAGCGATGGTCGGCGCCCCCTCCGCGATCTTCTTCTCGGTGGCCGCCTCGGCCGCAGGGTCGTCCTCGACCGGGTAGTCCATGCAGTTGTACGCACGGAAGGCCTCGGTCGAGTTGTCGATGTAGGTGCCGTTCTCCCGACCGTTGTAGAAGTCGGCGAGGCGGAAGGCCGTCGACGGGTCGCCCTGCAGCGCCTCGTCCAGGGCCTGGGTCAGGATCTCCCAGCTGTCCTCCGAGTACAGCGCCGCGATGATCGCCGTCATCAGGGCGTCGGCGCCCATGAGCCGGCCGTCGCCGTTCTTCAACGGCGTGCGGTCCGCGCTCGCGAGCAGGGCGCCGAGATCGGCCATCGCCTCGTCGACCGTCCCGCTGAAGGGGCACGAGCCGGAGTCGAGGCAGTTCTGCATGTAGGCCCGCAGTGCCGACTCGAAGCCGAGTGCCTGCGTGGCGCCGACCTCGAGACCGGGCACGGAGGGGTCGATCGCCCCGTCGAGCACAAGCCGTCCGGCCTTCTCCGGGTAGAGCTTGGCGTAGGTCGCGCCGAGGAACGTGCCGTACGAGTACCCGAGGTAGTTGAGCTCCTTGTCGCCGAGGACGGCGCGGAGGAGGTCCATGTCGCGGGCGGCGTTGACCGTGGTGATGTACGGCAGGATCCCCTGGCTGTTCGCGTCGCACGCCTCTCCGAAGGCGCGGGCGGAGTCGAGCAGCTCGGACTCCCACTCCGGGGTGCCCCGCGGCGCGGCGGGGATGCCGTAGAGGTAGTCGTCCATCTCCTTCGCGTCGTAGCAGGTGACGGCGGTGGAGGCCCCGACACCGCGGGGGTCGAAGCCGATCACGTCGTAGTTCTCGATGAGCGCCGGGCCGACCGCGTAGTCCAAGCTGCCCTGGATGAGGTCGACGCCGCTGGAACCGGGTCCTCCGGGGTTCGTGAGCAGCGAGCCGATCGCCTCGCCCTCGGCGCGATGCCGCACGACGGCGAGCTCGATCTCTCCCGCTCCGGGGTCTTCCCAGTCGAGCGGCGCGGTGACGGTGGTGCAATCGAAGCCCTGACCGCACTCGGTCCAGTCCAGCCCCTGGGAGTAGAAGGGAAGCAGATCCTCCGCGACGCCCTCGGTGTCCGGGGTCTTCTCCACGGCCGGCTTCGAGGACTGCTCCGGGATCATGGCGTAGAGGCACCCGGAGAGCGCGACCGAGGCGGCGGCAAGACCGGCGATGAGCGCCGCGGAGCGACGGAGGCGGGGCAGGGATCGAGTCTTCACGGTTTCCTCCCGCTCGTGACGGTCACGAGCAAACTCTCGAGCGCGAGCAGCGGGGCGACGTTGCGCTCCAGCGCCTCACGGGTCTCGGCCAGGTGGTCGAGCACGACGAGCGTGCGCTCCACGCTCCATGCGGACGCGAGCCCGGCAAGTTCGGCATGCAGCTCGCGGTTGATGAGGTCGTCTCCGCGACCGTACTGCAGCATCACGACGTCGCGGAAGAGTGACTGCAGGTCGGTGAGGACGCGATCGATGCCGTCCCGCAGACTCCGCGTGGCCCGCTTCTTCTGATCGTCCTCCAGCGCCGACACCTGGGCGCGCAACGCCGGAGGCACCGCCTGCCCCTCGGCGACCCCCACGGTGCGCAGCAGGGCGGCGCGTTCCGCCGCGTCCCGCTCGGCGGTGAGGGCCTTGGCGTCTTCCGTCGCCGCTTGGATGATGCGTCCGGCGACCTCGACGGCGTCGTTGACCCCGCGCACCCCCATCACGGCACGGAGCGTCTCGTCGCGGCGCCGCCGCGCGGCATCGTCGGTGGCCAGACGCTGAGCCATGCCGATGTGCCGCTGCGCGTGTCGGGCGGCCTGCTCGGCGACCGCCTCGTCCACACCCGTGCGGAGGCTGATGAGGCGGGACACGTCCGCCACGTCTGGTTCGCGGAGACGGAGCGACCGCACGCGCGACCGGATCGTGGGGAGGAGATCGGCCTCACTCGGCGCGCACAGGATCCAGACGGTCTGCTCCGGCGGCTCCTCCAGCGCCTTGAGCAGCACGTTGGAGGTGCGCTCCACCATCCGATCGGCGTCTTCCACCACGATGACCCGGTAGCGACCGGCGGACGGGGCGAAGTAGGAGCGTTCGACGAGGGCGCGCGCCTCGGCGATGGTGATGATCACCTTGTCGGTGCGCAATGCGGTCACATCGGGGTGCGTCCCGGCGAGGACCTGCCGCATCGTGGCCTCGTCGTCGGGCCCCTCGGCGATGAGCGCGGCCGCGAAGGCATAGGCGAGGGTCGACCGTCCGGACCCCGGAGGGCCGGTGATCAGCCAGGCGTGCGAGAGTGCGGCCGGATCGGATGAGGCGGAGCGCAGCGTCTCGACGGCGGCTTCCTGCCCCCAGACGTCTGCCCATGGAAAAGGCGGGGCGAGGGTCGAGGGCATGCACTCAGCCTAATCGGCACCGCCGACGCTCCCACCACCCGGCGGCGACTCTGCGTGCGTCCGGATGAGGATGTCTCCGGGGAGGATCAGTCGAAGAGTGCGGAGACCCGGGCGCGGATGCGGTCGGCGATGCGCTCGGGTGCGTCCGCGGCATCGATCACGAGGAACCGCCCAGGCTCCGCGCGGGCCAGGTCGAGATAGGCCTCGCGCACGCGGGAGTGGAAGGCCTCCTTCTCGGCCTCCAGCCGGTCGAACGGCTTGTCGGCCGAATCGAGGCGCATGCGCGCGGTGGCCGGATCGAGGTCCAGCAGGACGGTGAGATCCGGAAGAGCCCCTTCGGCGGCCCAGAGCGACAGGTCGCGGATCTCCGTGGCGTTCAGAACACGTCCGGCGCCCTGGTAGGCCACCGAGGAGTCGAGGTAGCGGTCCTGCAGCACGATCTCACCGCGAGCGAGCGCGGGTCGGACGACCGTGGCGACGTGGTGTGCGCGGTCGGCGGCGTAGAGCAGCGCCTCCGCACGCGGGGCGATGTCGCCGCGGTGGTGGAGCACGATGTCGCGGATGAGCTGCCCGACCTCGGAACCTCCCGGCTCCCGGGTGCGCACGACCGTCTGACCGCTCTGCTCCAGCCAGGTGGCCAGGAGGTTCGACTGGGTCGTCTTCCCGGAGCCGTCCCCGCCCTCCAGCGTGATCCAGAGGCCGGAGCCTGCGGTCACGAGTCCGCCTTCTCTGCCGCCTTCGCCGCCGCGTTCGCCGCCCGGGTCGCCGCCGCCTTCTTCGCCGCCGCCGAGCGGGCCGCGGAGGTGGTCGACGTCTTCGCCGTGGACTTCTTCGCGGTGGAGGCGGCCGTCTTCGCCGGAGCCTTCTTGGCTGGAGCCTTCTTCGCGGGGGCCTTCTTGGCCGGTGCCTTCTTGGCCGCTCCACGCTTGGGCGCCGGACCCTTGGCGCGCTTGTCCGCGAGCATCTGCACGGCGATCTCGAACGTGATGTCGTCCGGGGTCTGTCCGCGCGGGATCGTGACGTTCGTCTCACCATCGGTGACGTACGGCCCGAACCGGCCGTCGCGCACGCGGATGGGCTTGCCGCTCACCGGGTCGGCGTCGAACTCGGCCAGCGCGCTCGACGCCCGGCGGGCGCCGTACTTGGGCTGCTGGTAGATCTCCAGTGCCTGCTCCAGAGTCACGTCGAAGATCTGCGACTCGCTCTCCAGTGACCGGGAATCGGCGCCCTTCTTCAGATACGGACCGAAGCGCCCGTTCTGCGCGGTGATCTCGTCACCCGTCTCCGGGTCGACGCCGACGACGCGGGGCAGGCTCAGCAACTGCAGTGCGGTGTCGAGGTCGATCGTGTCCACCGACATCGAGCGGAACAGCGAGGCGGTGCGGGGCTTGGGCGCTGCTTCCTTCTTCGCGCCGCGCTTCCCCTTCGCGCTGGGTGCCTGAGCCTGTCGAAGGTCGACGACCTCACCGGTGGCCTCGTCGACGGCGGCATCGTCGGAGACCGGATCGTTCTCCTGCACGTAGGGACCGAAGCGGCCGTCCTTGACGACGACGACCTTGCCGTTCTCCGGGTTCACGCCGAGGACGCGGTCACCGGCGACCGGCGCATCGATGAGCTCCTGGGCCTTCTCCGGCGTGAGCTCGTCGGGCGCGAGGTCTTCGGGGACGTTGACGATCCGCGGCTTGGCCTCCGGATCCTTCGGGTCCGCCACCTCGAGATAGGGACCGTACTTGCCGAAGCGGAGAGTCGCGGTGTCGGTGATCCGCGTCGAGTTCAGCGCCCGGGCGTCGATCTCCCCGAGGTTGTCGACGACCTGTCGGAGCCCCACGTGCGAGTCGGAGCCGAAGTAGAACGACTTGAGCCACTCCACGCGGTTCTGCTCGCCGCGTGCGATGGTGTCGAGATCGTCCTCCAGCGCGGCGGTGAAGTCGTAGTCGACGAGCTCGGCGAAGTGCTCCTCGAGCAGACGCACCACGCTGAACGCGAGCCATGTCGGCACGAGGGCCTGACCGCGCTTGACCGCATACCCGCGATCGAGGATGGTCTCCGGGATCGTGGCGAAGGTCGACGGACGGCCGATGCCCTTCTCCTCGAGCACCTTCACCAGCGAGGCCTCGGTGTAGCGCGGCTTCGGCGTGGTGCGGTGCCCCTTCGCCTCCGCGGCGGACACGGCCAGCTCATCCCCGACGGAGACCGCGGGCAGGGACTGGTTCTCGGCGGCGTCCGCGTCGCTGCGCTTCTCGTCACGCCCCTCTTCGTACGCCTCCAGGAAGCCCTTGAAGGTGTAGACGGTGCCCGAGGCAGTGAACTCGGCGGTCTGGCCGTCCGCCTCGACCGCGATGGTGACGGTCGTCGTCTCGTACTTCGCGTCCGACATCTGGCTGGCGACGGTGCGCTTCCAGATGAGGTCGTAGAGCCGCTGCTCCTCGCGGTCGAGCTCGCCCGACAGCGAGGACGGCGTGCGGAAGTTCTCCCCCGAGGGACGGATCGCCTCGTGCGCCTCCTGGGCGTTCTTGCTCTTCGACTTGTACACGCGCGGCTTCAGGGGCACCGCGCTGTCGCCGTAGAGAGCCACGGCCTGGTTCCGCGCCGCCTGCACCGCCTGGGTGCTCAGCGCCGTGGAGTCGGTACGCATATAGGTGATGTACCCCTTCTCGTAGAGGCGCTGGGCGACGCTCATCGCCTGCTTCGCACTCATCGAGAGCTTGCGGCCCGCCTCCTGCTGCATGGTGGAGGTCGTGAACGGTGCATACGGGCTGCGGGTGCCGGGCTTGGCCTCGACCTTGGTGACGGTTCCCGCCCCCGCGGCGTCGACGGCTCGCGCCAGGGCAGCCGCCTTGGCCTCGTCGAGGACGACGACCGCCTTCTTGAGCTTCCCGGTGTCGTCGAAGTCGGACCCCCGGGCGAGCTGTCCGCCGTCCACGCGCACGAGGCGGATGCGGAAGGAGGTGCCGGTCGCCGCGGCGTCGGCATCCACGTCCCAGTACTCCGCGGACACGAAGGCCATGCGCTCGCGCTCACGGTCGACGATGAGGCGCGTCGCGGCGGACTGCACCCGGCCGGCGGAGATCCCCGTCTTGACCTTGTACCAGAGCACGGGCGAGACGTCCCACCCGTAGAGGCGGTCGAGGATGCGCCGGGTCTCCTGCGCGTCGACGAGGGCATGGTCGAGCTCGCGGGTGTTGCCGACCGCGGCCTGGATCGCGTCCTTGGTGATCTCGTGGAACACCATGCGCTTGACCGGCACCTTCGGCTTCAGCGTCTCCAGCAGGTGCCAGGCGATCGCCTCGCCCTCGCGATCCTCATCAGTCGCGAGCAGGACCTCGTCGGCGTGCTTGAGCGCGCGCTTGAGTTCGGCGACCGTCTTGGTCTTGCGGTCCGACACCACGTAGTAGGGGTCGAAGCCGTTGTCGATGTCGATGGAGTACTTGCCGTACGCCTTCTTGTCCTCGGCCGGGATGTCCTTCTTGTCGGCGAGATCGCGGATGTGGCCGACGGAGCTGAGCACCTCGTAACCGTCGCCGAGGTATCCCTGAATAGACCGCATCTTCGTCGGGGACTCGACGATGACGAGCTTCTTGCCTTCAGCCAAGGGGCGTCCTTTCTTCGAAGCACACCATACACACCGCTATTCGGGGTCGTTCACAGCGGGCGAGGGGTAAGGCCGCCGTCATGATTCCTCGGGTGGCCCGGCGCGGGCTCGGGAGACGGCGGCGAGTCCAGCGTACGCCGCCTCCACAGACACGGTCGCCACATACCCTTCCAGCGAACAGCTCGTCAACGCCGCCCCGCCTGCCGCGGCGACCCTCGCCGCGAGCGCGCACGGCTCATCCACCGTCGCCACGGCACCGCTGGCGGCATCGGCCGCGGCGAGTGCCGCGGCGTCGGCAGCACCCGCCGCGCGCTGTGCCGTGACCGCCGCACCGCCCACCGCCGCGAGCCCGACGGACAAGGTCGCGCTCACGACGAGGAGGGCGGCCGCGAGCGCCGAGCCCGCCATCACCGGCCCCCATCGAGAGCGCAGCTCGAGGCGCGCAAGGGGAAGCTGATGACGGCGCCGACCGAGACCCGGAGCGTCGCCGTGGCGCACACCAGGTCCCCGGTGGAGGCGAACGAGGCCCCGGCGCCGGGGACCGCCGCATGCACGATGCGCGCAGCCGTCGCCGTGTCCTCGCCCCGTCCGAGCAGGCGGGCTGCGTCCGCTGCCGCATCCTGGAGCGCCACCTGCCGGGACGCGGCCGCGAGAGCCCCGGCCCCGAGCAGCAGCACCAGCACGACGGCGGGCAGCGCCATGGCGAGCTCCGCCGCGACGGCGCCTCGTTCGCTCCCGCCCCGCGGTCGCTCGCGAGGGGCCGTCACGACACGGTCAGGGCGCGGCGGACAAGCCCCGTGAGGATGCCCCGCACCTCATCCGAGCGCATGATGGCCACCAGCAGTCCCGCGAACGCGACAGCGGCCATCGTGGTGATGGCGTACTCGGCGGTCGCCGCGCCGGTGTCGTCCCCGAAGAGAGCGAGGGCGCGGCGTCGGTTCAGGGTGGGAAGGGTGTCATTCATCTTCGGTACCTCTTTCTTCATCGGTGTGGAGGGGGTCGTCAGGTCGGCAGCGGCGTGGCGGCGAACACGCTGAGCAGCAGCGGTGCCACGCCGAGCAGGAGGAATGCCGGCAGTGTGCAGACGCCGAGCGGAAGCAGCAGGCGCGTGGAGAGCCGAGCAGCGCGAAGACGACCGTGGACCCGTGCCCGGTGCCGGTCCTGCGCCGCGGTCGCGCGGAGGAGCTCGACGGCGGGGACGCCGGCCGCGCGGGAGAGATCGAGCACCTCTTGCACACGGTCGCGTCCGGCCGCATCGACCACCCTCGTCTCTGCCACCAGTTCGACAGCGCGGTCGATCGGTGCGCCTCCCGCCAACGCCACCCCCACGAGCTCCGCAGCCATCCCCGGGGTCCCCGGCTGCGGCCACGCGCGGCGCAGCAGAGCCTGCGTCCAGAGCCGGGCGAGGACGACGAACAGCAGACCGGTGACGACGCAGGCGGCCCCCAGAGGGTTCCCGACGATGACGCCCCAGGCGTCGAATCCCAGCGCGACGCCGAGCAGCAGACCGGCCAACGGCATCCAGAGCAGCAGGCGCGCCGTGCCCGCAGGCTCGGCGAGCGCGACCCGCACGTCGTCAGCCGCGGATGCGGCGTCGCGCAGAGCCTCGGCGATCGAGCGCAGCACATCGGCCAGTGGGGCCCCGACGGTGGTGGCGATCTCCCACGCCGCCGCCAACTCCGTCCACATCCCGCCCTGCTCCTCGATCGCGGAGACCAACGGCACACCCTTTTCCGTTCGTGCCAGCACCGCCACGGCCACCGGGTCTCCGGTGCTCGCCAGATGACGCCAGGCGACGAGCGGGACCGCGCCGGCCTGGAGCAGCACCGCGAGCGTCTGCACGGAATCGGCGACGTCGGATCCCTGCTCCGCCGACGGTGCGTGCGCGACGAGCCTCACCACGGCTGCACCTCCTCGATCGCGAGACGATCCGCCGCCATCACGAGCCGGCCGGCCTTCGCGAGTCGCCGCGTCCCGCCCGGCGCCCGCTCGAGATGGAGCACCATGGTGAACGCGCTCACCGCCTGACGCCCGAGGGCCACCGCGTCCATACCGGCGAGCGCTCCCAGCGCCTCCAGCCGCGCCGGCACGTCGGCCAGGCCGCTCGCGTGCAGTGTGCCGGCCCCGCCGTCGTGTCCGGTGTTGAGAGCAGTGAGGAGTTCTCGTACCTCCTCGCCCCGGCACTCCCCCACCACGAGCCGATCCGGTCGCATCCGCAGGGACTCCCGCACCAGCCGCGCGAGATCGATCCCACCCGCTCCTTCCAGGTTGGCCTGACGCGCCTCCAGCGCCACGTGGTGCGGATGCCGGGGTCTGAGCTCCGCCACGTCTTCGATGGTGACGATCCGCTCACCGGGTGGGGCGGCGGAAAGGAGCGCCGACAGCAGCGTCGTCTTTCCGGTTCCCGTCCCCCCGGTGAGGAGGAGGTTCGCCCGGTCGCGCACGAGTCCGCCGAGCCATCGCTGCTGCCGGGCGTCGAAGGCACCGCGTTCCGCCAGGGCGTCGAGGTCAGCCACGTGTACGCGAGGAACCCGGATAGAGATGGCGGTGCCCTGCGCCGCGATAGGGGCCAATGCGGTATGCACGCGCACCCCGGAACCGAGCCGCACATCGACGCACGGCGTCTGATCATCGAGATGGCGGCCGCCGAGGGCCACGAGGGCGACGGCGAGCTCACGGACTTCGCGCTCCGTGGCACGCCAGGATGGCACGCGCTCCGCGCCGCTTCCCCGGTCCACGAACAGCGTGTCCGCGCCGTTCACGAACAGGTCCGTGACGTCCTCGTCGAGGAAGGCGGCGAGCGGAGCGAACGCCGGCTCGTTCCGGAGCGCCTCCTGCGGGGCGCGCACCGGATCCGCGGGCCCTGAGGGCCGCGGGTGGATGACGAATCGATCGGACATACGGCGACGCTAGGCGGCCTGCGGACCTCAGCCAGCGGACGTGCGTGGGCGCTCACAGAGCATGTGCACAACCCCACGGACCGATCCGCAGTGGAGGAGCGGGCGGAGGGCATCGAACCGGAGAGAGCGCTCCCACGAGAAAGGGCGGCACCTCACGGGGGGAATGAGATGCCGCCCACGGCGGCTCTCGATCGGGGGAATCGGGCGCGCCAGGGCCGGAATGAGATTTCGGCTGTCGTCGAGTGTACGCAAGGCGACCGTCCTGACAAAACCCATCCGAGTACCGACTTTCGGCAGTATTCGGCGGTCAGGGGCGGGGATAGATTCGCCCTGACCTGGTCGCACTCCCCCTGCGGCCATGCCTGCATGACCCGAACGCCGCAAAGGAGCGCCTGCCGATGAGCAGTCAGATCGATCACCTTCTCGACGAGACCCGGCGCTTCGCGCCGTCGGAGGAGTTCGCCGCCCAATCCGTCGCCTCGCAGGAGCTCTACGAGCGCGCAGCCGCGGACCGCGAGGGCTTCTGGGCCGACCAGTCACGCGAGCTCGTGCACTGGCACAAGCCCTTCACGCAGGTCCTCGATTGGAGTAACCCGCCCTTCGCCAAGTGGTTCGACGACGGCGAGCTCAACGTCGCGTACAACTGCCTCGACCGTCACGTCGAGGCCGGCAACGGCGACCGCGTCGCGCTGTACTGGGAGGGCGAGCCCGGGGACAGCCGTCGCATCACCTACGCCGAGCTGACGGACGAGGTCAAGCGCGTCGCGAACGTGCTCGAGGGGCTCGGCATCGGTCAGGGCGACCGGGTCGCGATCTACCTGCCGATGATCCCGGAGGCGATCGCCGCGATGCTCGCCGTGGCCCGCGTCGGCGCGATCCACTCGGTCGTCTTCGGCGGCTTCAGCGCGGACAGCCTGCGCTCCCGGATCGACGACGCCGGCGCCAAGCTCGTCATCACCGCGGACGGCGGCTACCGCAAGGGCCGCGTCTCGGCGCTGAAGCCTGCGGTCGACCAGGCCCTGGCCGACCGCGGCGAGGGCGAGCAGCAGACCGTCGAGCACGTGCTCGTGGTCAAGCGCGGCGAGAACGACGTGGAGTGGACGGACGGCCGTGACCTGTGGTGGCACGACGTCGTTCCCGCGGCCTCGGCCGACCACACCGCCCAGGCCTTCCCGTCCGAGAACCCGCTCTTCATCCTCTACACCTCGGGCACGACGGGGAAGCCGAAGGGCATTCTGCACACCTCCGGCGGCTACCTCACCCAGGCGGCGTACTCGCACAAGAACGTCTTCGACCTGAAGCCGGAGACCGACGTCTACTGGTGCACCGCCGACATCGGCTGGATCACCGGACACAGCTACGTCACCTACGGTCCCCTCGCCAACGGCGCGACCCAGGTGCTGTACGAAGGCACCCCGGACACCCCGCACCCGGGCCGTTGGTGGGAGCTCATCGAGAAGTACAAGGTCTCGATCTTCTACACGGCCCCGACCGCGATCCGCTCCTTCATGAAGATCGGCCGGAGCGTCCCGCAGAAGTTCGACCTGTCGTCGCTGCGTCTGCTCGGCTCGGTCGGAGAGCCCATCAACCCCGAGGCGTGGATGTGGTACCGCGAGGTCATCGGCGCCGGCACTGCCCCCATCGTCGACACCTGGTGGCAGACCGAGACCGGCGCGATCATGGTGTCCGCCCTCCCCGGCGTCACCGCCACGAAGCCGGGCTCCGCGCAGGTGCCGCTGCCGGGCATCTCGATCGACGTGGTGGACGAGCAGGGCGTCGAGGTCGGTAACGGCAACGGCGGTCTCCTCGTGGTCACGGAGCCCTGGCCGAGCATGCTGCGCGGCATCTGGGGCGACCCCGAGCGCTTCCGCGAGACGTACTGGGAGAAGTTCGAGGACAAGGGCTACTACTTCGCCGGCGACGGCGCCCGCCTCGACGAGGACGGCGACCTCTGGCTGCTCGGCCGGGTCGACGACGTGATGAACGTCTCCGGCCACCGGTTGTCGACCGCGGAGATCGAGTCCTCCCTCGTGGCACACGAGGCCACCGCCGAGGCCGCCGTCGTCGGCGCGTCGGACGAGACCACCGGTCAGGCGGTGGTGGCGTTCGTCATCATCAAGGAGAGCTACCTCTCCGCCCACGACCCGGCCGGACTCGCGCAGCAGCTGCGGCTCTGGGTGGGCGAGCAGATCGGCGCGATCGCGCGTCCCCGCGACGTGTACATCGTGGGCGAGCTGCCGAAGACCCGCTCCGGGAAGATCATGCGACGCCTGCTGCGCGACGTCGCCGAGGGCCGCGAGGTCGGTGACACCACGACGCTCGCCGACACCGCCGTGATGAGTATCATCTCCGCCCAGGTCAAGTAACGCGAGACCCCGGGTTCACGTCGAGACCCCCTGCTGCAGATGTCTGCAGCAGGGGGTCTCGACGTTTGCGCGGGGTCTCGGCGGGCCGGGCGCGGGGACTACGCGAGGCGGAACGTGACCTCGACCTCGACGGGGCTGCCGAGCGGAAGCTCCGCGACACCGACAGCAGCGCGAGCGTGCCGTCCCTCCTCGCCGAAGATCTCGCCGAGCACCTCGCTCGCGCCGTTGATGACGGCAGGCTGTCCGGTGAAGCCCTCCGCAGAGCCGACGAAGCCGCCGACGCGGACCACACCGGCGATCCGATCCACACCGCCCGCGACATCGGCGGCCGCGGCGAGCGCGTTCAGGGCGCACGTCCTGGCGTACGCCTTCGCGTCCTCTGCGGAGACCTCCGCGCCGACCTTGCCGGTCGCGGGGAGGGCGCCGTCGACGAACGGGAGCTGGCCCGACGTGTAGACGAGTCCGCCGTGCACGACCGCCGGCACGTAGGCGGCGACCGGAGCGGCGACGGCGGGCAGCTCGATGCCGAGCTCGGAGAGACGGGCGGCGACGCTCATGCCTGGCCTCCCTCGAACTGGCGCGAGGCCTCGGCGGCAGCGGCGAGACCGGCGTTGGCCGAGCCGTCCGTCGTCACGGGGCGCTTGAAGTAGGCGACCAGACCGCCTTCGGGGCCCTGCACCACCTGGACGAGCTCCCAGCCCTGCTTGCCCCAGTTGTTGAGGATGGCCGCGGTGTTGTGGATCAGCAGCGGCGTGGTGAGGTACTCCCACGTGGTCATGGCACTCCTGTCGATCAGGGCGCGTCCAGGGCAGACCGGGCCGCGCTCGTCAAAGCCGGTATTCAGGGAACTCCCCTACGATCAAGCGTATGCCCCAAAAGAACCGCACGGTGAAGGGCGTGCTCGGCGGTCTCGTCGGGCTCGTCGGACTGAGCGCCATCGCCGGTCTGCTGGTCACCGCCAGCGTCACCCCCGTCCTCGCGATGACCGGCGTCGCCGGCTCCACGGCACTGACGATCTTCGATGAGCTGCCCGAGGTGCTCAAGGTCGACACCCCGATGGAGCAGTCGACGATCTACGCGACCAACCCCGAGGGCAAGCCGGTCGTGCTGGCGTCGTTCTACGAGCAGAACCGCGTGCCGGTCACCTACGAGCAGGTCGCACCGGTCCTCTACGACGCGATCCTCTCCAGTGAGGACAAGAACTTCTACACCCACGGCGGCGTCAACCTCGGCGCGACCGTGAAGGCCCTCGTCGACAACGTGCGGGGCACCTCCAGCCGCGGCGCCTCGACGATCAGCCAGCAGTTCGTGAAGAACGTCCGCATCCAGCAGTGCGAGCAGAACGTCAACACGGCTTCCGAGACGTATGCGGACGAGCTGCAGCAGTGCTGGCAGGACGCCACCAACGCCTCCGGTGTGGACGGCATCGAGCGCAAGCTCCAGGAGATGCGCTACGCCATCCAGATCGAGAAGGACTACTCGAAGAACGACATCCTCCTCGGGTACCTCAACATCGCGAACTTCGGCGGCACGGTCTACGGGATCGAGGCCGCCGCGCGCTACTACTTCTCGACGTCGGCGGCGAAGCTCACCGTCGGCCAGGCGGCGACGCTCGCCGGCATCGTGCAGAACCCGAACACGTACCGCATCGACAAGCCCGGCGGAACGTACACGACCGACGACGGCGTCGCGCACAACTCCGCTGAGGACGGCTACAAGGACGCCAAGGATCGCCGCGACTACGTGCTCGGCCGCATGCTCACCGACGGCAAGATCACCCAGGCCCAGCATGACGAGGCGAAGGCCGCGGCGATCGAGCCCGCCATCAAGGTCCCCACCCAGGGGTGCGCGGCCGCCGGCCGCAACGCGTACTTCTGTCAGTACGTGAAGTCGATCGTCGAGAACGACGAGGCGTTCGGTGCGGACATCCAGGAGCGCCGTGACCTCCTGCGCCGCGGTGGCCTGAAGATCTACACCACGCTGGACTTCCGCGTGCAGGACCCGGCGGCCGAGGAGATGGCCAACGTCGTCCCCGCGAACTTCGACAACAAGTACTTCGGCGCTGCCGGCGTCTCGATCGAGGTCGGCACGGGCCGCATCCTCTCCATCACGCAGAACACGAAGTTCTCGGAGACCCCGACCACCGACCAGCAGTACTCGTCGCTCGTCTTCGCCGGTGACCAGAAGTACGGCAAATCCGGCGGCTTCCAGGTCGGGTCGACCTACAAGCTCTTCACGCTCATCGACTGGCTCGAGAAGGGCCACTCCGTGCGGGAGAACCTGAACGGAACCGTGCAGACCAATCTGCAGATCCCGGTCTGCGGCAGCCCGCAGTCGACGGACACCGCGAAGATCGGCAACTTCGGCCGCAGCCGCGGCTATCCGGGGACGCCGATGACGTTCACCGCGCAGTCGCTCAACAGCGGGTACTTCGCGATGGCCTCCAAGCTCGACGTCTGCGACATCAACAAGGTCGCCGACAAGATGGGCGTCACCCTGGCCAGCGGCGAGAAGGTCACGGAGGAGAACGTCCCCTACGACGTCCTCGGCCCGAAGAACATCTCCCCCATCGCGATGGCCAACGCCTACGCGACGGTCGCCAGCGGCGGCACGTACTGCACGCCCCGCGCCATCGACAAGGTGATCGACGCCGAGGGCAAGGAGCGTCCGCTTCCCAAGGCGTCCTGCACCGAGGGCGTGCTCTCGAAGGAGGTCGCGGCGACCGCGGCCTATGCACTGCAGGGCGTCATGGCCGGCGGCGGCACCGGCGCGCGAGCCAACCCGTTCGACGGCACCCCGCTGATCGGCAAGACCGGGACACACGACCTGTGGTCGACCATGATGATCGAGTCCAGCACCAAGGTCGCGACCGCGGTCTGGGCCGGCCGCTCGAACGGCAACCACGACAACGTGTTCAACGTCTGGACCGGCAGTCACCTGCTCAACGAGGTGCGGTACCCCCTCGCGAGGGCCGCGCAGCATGCCGCGAACCAGGCGTACGGCGGCGACCGGTTCCCGGAGCCGGACGGCAACCTCATCCGACAGATCCGGGTCGACGTGCCGGATGTCGTCGGGCAGACCGTCGAGGAGGCGACCGCGACCCTCGAGCGCGCCGGTTTCGATGTCTCCGTGGGCGCCCCCGTGGACAGCGACAAGGCGACGAACATCGTCGTCGAGCAGAACCCGTCCGGTCAGGCGGCTGCCGGAGCCACGATCACGATCTCGCCCAGCAACGGCAAGGGCGCGACCGTCCCCGACGTGACGGGGCAGAGTCCGACCGAGGCGAACGCCGCCCTCGTCGCCGCCGGCTTCACGACGGTCGAGCGAGAAGGATCCTGCAACGCGGAAGGGGCGACCGTGACCGCGACGACCCCCGCTGCGAACTCCGCGGCCACGAAGGCCACGCCGATCCGAGTGTCGTGCAAGTAGGCGCGTCCCGCGCGGCGCACCCGGCCCTCATCGCGCTCGGCGCGGTGGGGGCCGTCGGTGCGGCCGCGGCGATCTGGGGTATCGGCATCGAGCGGTATCTGTTCACGGTGCGGGAGGTCTCGGCAGAGGCGCTTCCGACGGGCGCGGCGCCGCTGCGCATCCTGCATCTCTCCGATGCGCACATGGCGCCCTGGCAGCACCGGAAGCAGGACTGGCTCGCGTCCCTGGCCGACCTGAAGCCCGACCTCATCGTCAACACGGGCGACAACCTCGGGCACGAAGAGGGCTTGCAGGGCATCCGCCGGGCGTTCGCTCCCTTCGCCGGTATTCCCGGGGTGTTCGTGCACGGCTCCAATGACGTCAACGGCCCCTCCCCCCGGAATCCGCTGCGGTACTTCTCCGGACCGTCGCAGAAGCACCGCGAGCCCACGCTGCTCGACACGGCAGCGATGGACCGCTACTTCACGGACGAGCTCGGCTGGGCCGACCTGAACAACACGGCGACGCGCCTCACGGTGCGGGGCGCCGCCGTCGACCTGTTCGGCGTCGACGACGCCCACCGCGACTGGGAGCGGCTGGACGTGCTGCCTGCGGCCCTCGAGGCGCTGGGCCCCCGAACGGATGCGACGCCGGTGCTCGGAGTCACGCACGCGCCGTATCAGCGCGTGCTCAACGGTTTCGTCGACCTCGGCGCGGACGCCATCCTCGGCGGGCACACGCACGGCGGGCAGGTCTGCCTCCCCGGCTTCGGGGCCATCGTGGCCAACTGCGACATCCCACTGAAGCAGGCCAAGGGGCTCAGCACCTGGACGCACGGCGACCGTTCCGTACCCCTGAACGTCAGCGCCGGCTGCGGACACTCGATCTACGCGCCGGTCCGCTTCGCGTGCCGCCCCGAGGCGACACTGCTCACCCTGACCCCGCGCGCCTGACCCGCGAGACGGATCCGCCACGCGGGTGGGAGGGCTCGATTCGGTGCTGGAGGCATTTCGCTGTAGACTCGGAGGGTTGCAAAACGGGGTGTGGCGCAGCTTGGTAGCGCGCTTCGTTCGGGACGAAGAGGTCGCAGGTTCAAATCCTGTCACCCCGACCAGTGACACGAGAAGGCCGCCCGCAGGGGCGGCCTTCTCTGTATCGGGATGTCGTGCGAGAGGGGAACGCATGGGGAGGCTCCTGCCACCGCCGCGACGTTCGACGCGCCTGTGGGCCGTCGCCCTCGGACTCCCCTTCCTCATCGGGGTGGCCCTCCTCACCCTCACGCCTGCCCGCGTGGAGCAGACGATGCCCAATCTGCTCGATCTCCTGCTTCGCGCTGTCCAGCGGCTCGGCTGGACGAGCCTGGACTTCACGCGCCTCGAGGTGCTGGCGAACATCGCCGTCTTCATCCCCGTCGGCGTCCTCGCCTTCCTGCTCGTCCCCCGTCGTGCGTGGCCGCTGTCGCTGCTCGTCGGCCCCGCGCTGTCCCTCGCCATCGAGACCGCGCAGTATGTCGCCCTCCCCCATCGCGCTGCGATCGTGAGCGACGTGGTGGCCAACTCCACCGGCGCGACCATCGGCGTCGTCCTCGCGATATTCTGCACGCTGCTCGCCGCCACACCGTCCTCCCGGCCGCGAACACCTACAGTGGAGGCATCATGACATCGCCCTCTCTCGTCGCCTTCGACCTCGATGACACGCTCGCGCCGTCCAAGGGCACGATCGACCCGCAGATCGCCGCGCTTCTGGGTGAGCTGCTGCGGTCCGTGGAGGTCGCGATCATCTCCGGCGGCAACGAGGCGCAGTTCCGCTCGCAGGTCGTCGCTCAGCTCGCGGGTGCCGATCCGGAGGCGCTCGCCCGCCTGCACCTGCTGCCGACGTGCGGCACGCGCTACCTGCGGCATGACGGCACCGACTTCGTCGCGGTGTACGCGCATGACCTGAGCGACGACGAGAAGACCGCCGCCCTCGCCGCCCTGCGCGAGGAGGCGGAGCGCCTCGGACTGTGGGAGGCGGAGCCCTGGGGGGAGATCCTGGAAGACCGCGGCTCGCAGATCACGTTCTCCGCGCTCGGTCAGCAGGCGCCGCGCGACGCGAAGCACGCGTGGGATCCGACGGGCTCGAAGCGCGGAGCCCTCCGCGATGCCGTGGCCGCACGGCTCCCGGGCCTCGAGGTGCGTTCGGGCGGCTCGACCTCGATCGACATCACCCGCGCCGGGATCGACAAGGCGTTCGGCATGCGGCAGCTCGCCACCCACACCGGCATCGACCTGACCGCGATGCTCTTCTACGGCGACCGCCTCGACGAGGGCGGCAACGACTACCCCGTCCTCGCGCTCGGAGTGCCGTCGGTGGCCGTCGAGGGCTGGGAGGACACGGCCGCCCGCCTGCAGGAGCTGCTGCCGACCCTCTCCACCCGGGTCTGACACGCTCGCCCGCACGACTTCGGCACGCCTGCACGACGGGAGGGCGGAGTCCGTCGTGCAGGCGCGACCTGGCCGTGCAGGTGTGTCAGTGCACCTCGACGCCGGCGGCGCGGGAGACGGGCACCAGGCGCGTGAGCTGGGTCACGTGGGCCGGCTCGAGCTCCGCGAGCGACGCGACGCCGAGCAGCCGCATCGTGCGCTCGATCTCGCTGCGCAGGATGGCGATCGTGCGGTCGACGCCCTGCCGTCCGCCCGCCATCAGGCCGTAGAGGTACGCGCGGCCGATCAGCGTGAAGTCGGCGCCCAGCGCGACGGACGCCACGATGTCGGCGCCGTTCATGATCCCGGTGTCGATCATGACCGTGAAGTCGTCGCCGACCGCACGACGGACCTCGGGCAGGAGATGGAACGGGATGGGCGCGCGGTCGAGCTGACGGCCGCCGTGGTTCGACAGGACGATGCCGTCCACCCCCGCATCCCGCAGGCGCACGGAGTCCTCGACGTTCTGCACGCCCTTGATGACGATCTTGCCGGGCCAGATGTCGCGGATGACGGCGAGGTCGTCGTAGCTGATGGTCGGGTCCATCGCCGCGTCGAGGAGCTCGCCCACGGTGCCGCCGGTCGTGCTCAGCGACGCGAACTCCAGCTTCGGGGTGGTCAGGAAGTCGAACCACCACCACGGCCGCGGGATCGCGTTGATGATCGTGCCGAGCGTGAGCTGCGGCGGGATGCTGAAGCCGTTGCGCTTGTCACGGAGACGGGCACCGGCGACCGGGGTGTCGACGGTGAACTGCAGGGTGTCGAAGCCGGCGGCCGCGGCACGACGGGCGAGCTCGTAGGAGATCTCGCGGTCACGCATCACGTAGAGCTGGAACCAGTTCCGACCGGGCACGGGCCCCTGCGGCTCCCGGATCGTCGCTGCCTTGACGTCCTCGATCGACGTGGTCCCGAGGGTGGACAGGGTGAACGGGATCCCCGCGGCGGCCGCGGCTCCGGCGCCCGCGACCTCGCCCTCCGTCTGCATGAGGCGGGTGAAGCCGGTCGGTGCGATGCCGAACGGGAGCGCGGAGGGACCGCCGAGGATGTCGACGGCCGTGTCGACGTCCGGGGCCGGCTTGAGGATCCCGGGGTGGAACTCGACGTCCTGGAACGCCTGGCGGGCTCTGCTCAGCGACAGCTCGCCCTCGGCGGCACCGTCGGTGTAGTCGAAGGCGGCCTTCGGCGTGCGGCGCTTGGCGATCTTCCGCAGATCGTCGATGGTGAGCGCGGCGTCGAGGCGCCGCTTGCGCCCGTCGAGCTCCGGCTTCTTGAACTTCATGAGCTCCAACAGCTCGGCGGGGTTGGGGAGCTGGCGCTGGACCATGTTCTGCCTCTCAGTTCTGCGGTGTGATGGCACGGGTGAGACCCGCGGCGGTGTAGTAGCCGGTGATATGGGTGCGGACGAGACGGCGGGCGGTGTCGGCGTCGCCGTCGTCGATCGCCGCGACCAGAGCGCGGTGCTCGGAGCGCAGGCGGGCGGCCATCCGATCCCAGTCGTCGACGGTCGCGGCCCCGGCGAGCACGTAGGACTCGATGGAGGAACGAAGCCCCGCCATCATCGCCGCGATGACCGTGTTGCCGCTGCCCTCGGCGAGGGAGAGATGCAGCTGCGCATCGAGGGCCAGGAACTCGGCCGGCGTGAGGGCACCGTCATCCATCGCGGTGAGCAGCTCGTGTGCCCGGGAGGTGTCGCGGTTTGAGGCGGCGGCCATGGCCTCGACGACCGCGTCCTCCAGCACGAGACGCGTGCGGACCACGTCGTCGAGCGGGAAACCCTGCGCGGCCACCTGGAGGCGCAGGAGCGCGGACATGCCGCCGGTGGGGGTGGCGATGACGATGGCGCCCGACTGGGGGCCGGAGCCGGTCGCAGTGCGGATGAGCCCGAGCACCTCGAGCACCCGGAAGGCCTCCCGCACGCTCGATCGCCCGACGCCGAGGTCGCTGGCGAGGTCGCGCTCCGACGGCAGCCGGTCGCCCGGGCCGAGGCGACCGTCGAGCAGATCACGCTCGATGTGCTCGAGCACGAGTCGCCATGCACGCGCCGGCTGCTCCGTCATCCCGCCTCCTGTGGTCAGACCACAGGTTAGCGCGTGTGGTCAGACCACGCAATGCGGGACCGCTGCACCGCCGACCCACCCCTTTTCGTGCGCCCCGGCCGCTTGCGTACGCGCGCAGAGGGGTGGGTCGACCGGAAGGGGGTGGGTCGGAGGTGGGATCAGCCGAGACGGCCGCCGGACTCCTCCAGGTAGCAGGTGCCGCACAGCGACTCGTAGGTCGTGAGTTCGGGCGAGGAAGAACCGTCGGCGCCCTCGTCGATCGCGACCTGGTCGCCGTCGAACACGAATCGGCCGCCGACCACCCGGCCGTTGAACACCGCCTTGCGCCCGCAGCGACAGATCGTCTTCAGTTCCTCGAGCGAGTGCGCGATGGCGAGGAGCCGGGCTGATCCGGGGAAGGCGTGCGTGCGGAAGTCGTTGCGGATCCCGTAGGCCATCACCGGGATGCCGTCCTCCACCGCGATCCGGAAGAGGTCGTCGATCTGGGTCGGCGTCAGGAACTGCGCCTCGTCGACGAGCAGGCAGGCCACGTCGACGGGCCCCGTCGGGATGAGCTCCTCCTCCGTCGACCGACGCATGCGCTCCCGATGGATCGCGAAGAGCGCGCGGGCGTCGTCTTCCGGTCCGATGAGGACGTCGACCGGACGCGTGACCCCGAGGCGGCTCTCGATCTCCCCCGCACCCTTGGTGTCGATCGCGGGCTTGGCGAGCAGCACGTGCTGGCCGCGCTCCTCATAGTTGTAGGCAGCCTGCAGGAGGGCGGTCGACTTGCCCGAGTTCATCGCGCCGTAGCGGAAGTAGAGCTTCGCCACGGTCCCGGGTCAGGCGTTGATGCCGAGGACGGCGGCAGTGGCGGTGGTGGACTCCTCCGCGAGCTCCGCGTCACCGTTGAGCTTCCGGCCGAAGGTGGGGATGAGTTCGCGCAGCTGCGACTCCCAGCCCGGGTACTCGCCGGGGAAGCACTTCTTCAGCAGGTCGAGCATGATCGGCACGGCCGTGGAGGCGCCGGGCGACGCACCGAGGAGGCCCGCGATCGAGCCGTCACCGGCCGCGACGACCTCGGTTCCGAACTGGAGCACGCCGCCCTTCTTCGGGTCCTTCTTCATGACCTGGGCGCGCTGACCGGCGTCGATGAGCGTCCAGTCCTCGTCCTTCGCGGTGGGCATGAAGGTGCGGAGGCTGTCGACCTTCTTGCGGTGATTCTTCATCAGCTCGCTGATGAGGTACGTGATGAGGTCGGGGTTCGCGAAAGCCACCCGCAGCATCGGCCAGAGGTTGTGCGGACGGACCTGCGTGACGATGTCGAGCATCGACCCGTTCTTGAGGAACTTGGGGCTGAACGTCGCGAACGGGCCGAACATGAGCGAGGCCTCGCCGTCGACGACACGCGTGTCGAGGTGTGGGACCGACATCGGCGGGGCGCCGACCGAGGCCTGCGAGTAGACCTTGGCCTTGTGCTGCGCGACGATCTTCGGGTTGGTCGTCTTGAGGAACTGTCCACCGATCGGGAAGACGCCGTAGCCCTTGATCTCGGGGATGCCGGAATTCTGCAGGAGCTTGAGCGCCCACCCGCCCGCGCCGACGAACACGAACTTCGCCTTGATCTCGTTCGGAGTGCGGCCGATCGTCGTGCGGTACTTGATGAGCCAGGTGCCGTCCTTCTGACGCGTGAGCGACTTGACCTCGTGGTTCGTGCGGACCGAGACGCCCGAGTCGCGGAGGTGGCCGAAGAGCTGGTGCGTGAGCGCACCGAAGTCGACGTCCGTGCCGGCGGGCACCCGGGTGGCCGCGAACGGCTCACCCTTGCGGCGCTTCTGCATGAGCAGCGGCGCCCACTGGTTGATGACGCGGGAGTCCTCGCTGTACTCGATGCCCGCGAACAGCGGCTGCTCCTTGAGCACCTCGTAACGCTTCTTGAGGTACGCCACGTCCTTCTCGCCGCGCACGAACGTCATGTGCGGCGTCGCGTTGATGAAGGTCGACGGCTCGTCCAGCACGCCCTTCTCGACGAGGGAGGACCAGAACTGGCGGCTCTGTTGGAACTGCTCGTTGATCGAGATCGCCTTGGCGGGGTCGAGCGGCGCGTCACCCTGCTGCGGCATGTAGTTCAGCTCGCACAGCGCGGCGTGCCCGGTCCCGGCGTTGTTCCAGGGGTTCGAGCTCTCCTGCGCCACGTCCGACAGCCGCTCGAAGGCGACGATCTTCCAGTCCGGCTGCAGCTCGTGCAGCAGGGTACCCAGGGTGGCGCTCATGATGCCACCGCCGATCAGGACGACATCGACGTTTTCAGTCACTCGAACAGTCTAGTTCGCGGGCAGGACACCGCAGACCATGCGGCCGTCAGGAGACCGGGGCGAGACGCTCCGCGAGCACCTCGGCGATCTGCACCGCGTTCAGCGCCGCCCCCTTGCGGAGGTTGTCGTTGCTGATGAAGAGCACGAGGCCCTTGCCCTCCGGAGCCGACTGGTCGGCGCGGATGCGGCCCACGAAGCTCGGGTCCTTGCCCGCGGCCTGCAGCGGGGTCGGCACCTCGTCGAGCACGACACCGGGCGCCGCGCTCAGCACTTCCCTGGCGCGGTCGGGCGTCAGATCGCGGGAGAACTCGGCATGGATCGACAGCGAGTGGCCCGTGAACACCGGCACCCGGACGCACGTGCCGGCGACGCGGAGGTCGGGCAGCTCGAGGATCTTCCGGCTCTCGTTGCGGAGCTTCTTCTCCTCGTCGGTCTCGTTGTCCCCGTCGTCCACGAGGTTGCCGGCGAGCGGGATCACGTCGAAGGCGATCGGGGCGACGTACTTCTCGGGCTCGGGGAAGTCGACCGCGGAGCCGTCGTGGACCAGGCGGAGGGTGTCGCCCTGCGCGAGCACGCCCTCGACCTGACCGAGCAGCTCCTGCGCGCCGGCGAGTCCGGAGCCGGACACCGCCTGGTAGGTCGACACGATCAGGCGCTCGAGGCCAGCCGCGGCGTCGAGGACCTTCAGCACCGGCATCGCGGCCATCGTGGTGCAGTTCGGGTTGGCGATGATGCCCTTGGGGCGGTCGTCGATCGCGTGCGGGTTGACCTCGCTGACGACGAGCGGGACCTCGGGGTCCATGCGCCAGGCGCTGGAGTTGTCGACGACCACGGCGCCGGCCTCGGCGAAGCGCGGCGCGTATGCCCGGCTGGCGGTGGCACCGGCGGAGAACAGGGCGATGTCGATGCCCGACGGGTCGGCCGCCTCGACGTCTTCCACGATCACCGTCTGCCCGCCGAACTCGATCGCCGTGCCGGCGGAACGCGCCGACGAGAACAGCCGCAGCTCGCGGATCGGGAACGAACGCTCCGCGAGAATCTCGCGCATCACGGTGCCCACCTGGCCGGTGGCGCCGACGATGGCGACGGAGAGTCCTGATTCGGAGATGCGGGTCATGATGTTCCTTGGCTTCGTGCGGTACGGCGTACGAGGCTTCGGGCGCGGCGTCGGGATGCTGAGGCTGCGCCTGGCGCCGGTGTCAGGGTTTCCGCGAGTCTATCGCGCCACGCTCCCCTCGGCTCTCCTCCGTACGCCGCTCGCGAGAGCACGCTGACACGCGGGCGCAGGCGAGCGTGGTCGACAGAGCCTGCGTCGGCGCGAAAGCCTGCGGTGGCGCGAGCGCGCGAGACCAGGCAGACCCGCGGAAACAGGCGAGCGCGCGACAGCAGGCGAGCGTGGGCAGCACGGCCTGAACAGGCGCGAAAGCCTGCGCTGGCGGGAGAAGAGGGAGCTCGTGAGGGGGTCAGCGACCGGTGCCGGCGTGGACCGTGGCCTCCGCGTCGCCGTCGAGGCCGTAAGCGGTGTGCACCGTGCGGGCGGCCTCCGTGAGATCGGTGTCGCGGAGCACGACCGAGATGCGGATCTCCGAGGTGGAGATCATCTCGATGTTGATGCCACCGGCGGACAGGGCCTCGAACAGGGTCGCCGAGACGCCGGAGTGCGTGCGCATGCCCGCGCCGACCACGGACAGCTTGCCGATCTGGTCGTCGTGGATGAGGTTCTGGAAGCCGACCTCGGTCTGCTCGCCGGCGAGGGCCTTGAGCGCCGCAGCGGCGTCGGCCTTGGGAACCGTGAAGGAGATGTCGGTGCGTCCCGTCGCCGACACGTTCTGGACGATCATGTCGACGTTGGCGCCGGACTTCGCGACGATCTTGAAGATCTCGGCGGCCTTGCCAGGGACGTCCGGCACCCCGGCGACGGTGATCTTGGCCTGGCTGAAGTCGGTGGCGACGCCGGCGACGATCGGTTCTTCCATGACTGCTCCCTCGGCTTCGCGAGGGTTCTTCATTCCCTCGCCCAGAACGTATGTGCCCTCGGCCGACGAGAACGTCGACCGGGCGTGGATGAGGACACCGTGCCGGCGGGCGTACTCCACGGCACGGATGTAGAGGACCTTGGCACCGTTGGCGGCGAGCTCCAGCATCTCCTCGCTGGAGACGTGGTCGAGCTTCTGCGCCTTCGGGATCACCCGCGGGTCGGCCGTGAAGATGCCGTCGACGTCGCTGTAGATCTCGCAGACATCGGCGGACAGCGCGGCCGCCAGCGCGACCGCCGTCGTGTCCGACCCGCCGCGGCCGAGCGTGGTGATGTCGCGGGTATCGCGGTTGAAGCCCTGGAAGCCCGCGACGATGACGATCGCGCCCTCGTCGAGCGCCTCGCGGAGCCGGACGGGCGTGACGTCGACGATGCGCGCCGCGCCGTGCTGCGAGTCGGTGATCATGCCGGCCTGGCTGCCGGTGAACGACCGCGCCTCGAAGCCCATGGAGTGGATCGCCATCGCCAGCAGCGCCATCGAGATCCGCTCGCCGCTGGACAGGAGCATGTCGAGCTCGCGCGGAGCCGGGATCGGCGCGACCTCGTTCGCGAGGTCCAGCAGCTCATCGGTCGTGTCGCCCATCGCGCTCACGGCGACGACGACGTCGTGACCGGCGCGACGGGTGTCGACGATGCGCTTGGCGACGCGCTTGATGCTCTCTGCGTCGGCGACGGACGAGCCGCCGTACTTCTGCACGATGAGGGCCACGTTCACTCCCTGGGATGTCGGGCGGATCCGCCCACGGTCATTCTACGATCGGCGCGCATGCCGCCCCGCGCATGTGACGGCTCAGGCCGGCGCGGGCGGAACGGGCGTCACCGGACGCAGGCGGCCTCCGGTGGCGGCGAACCAGCAGCCGATGATGATCAGCGGGAATCCGAGGAGGAGACCAGGGGTGAGGGGCTCGGCGAGCACGATCGCCCCGAGCACGATCGCCACGACCGGGTTCACGTAGGTGAACAGCGGCGCCCTGACCGGTCCGACCTCGCGGATCAGCGCGAAGAAGGCCAGGAAGGCCAGCGCCGTGCAGATCACGGCGAGGGCGAGCAGGGCGCCGATCGACGGGAGCGTCGGCACCTCATGCTGAGTGAGCAGCCCGATCGGGAGGTAGAAGAGGCCGATCATGAGCAGCGACAGCGTGATCGTGCCGAGTGAGGGGACGTCGTTCAGCTTGCGCGCCACGATGAACGGCGCGATCGCGTAGAGCATCGCGACGAGCAGCACCTCCCCGGCCGCGAGCAGGCTCACCTCTCCCCCGAAGAGCCCGGGACCCGCCACGACGATGGCCACACCGATGAAGCCGACCAGAAGACCGATGCCGCGGGCGGGACGCAGCACGCCGCGGTCGCCGCCGCCCAGCGCGATGAGGGCGGCGAACAGCGGCACCGTGGCCACGAGGAGTCCGGTCATGCCGGAGGGCAGTGTCATCTCGGCGTGTCCGAGGAGGAGGAACGGTCCGGCCATCTCCACGGCCCCGAACGCCAGCACCCACGGCCAGTGCCGGAGCGCCGCACGGAGGGCGCCGCTGCGCAGGGCGAACGGCAGCAGGAGGAGCGCGGCGATCAGCGTCCGTCCGGCGACGATCGCCGGCGGGGAGATCGAGTCCACCGCCACGCTGATGAAGAGGTAGGGCACGCCCCACAGCAGGGCCATGGCCCCGAAGAGCAGCCAGCCCCGGCGGGAGAAGCCGGACTGCGGGGTCACAGCACGCGCCGGCCCTCGAAGGCCCGGCCCAGCGTCACCTCGTCCGCGTACTCGAGGTCGCCGCCGACCGGGAGGCCCGAGGCGAGCCGTGAGACCGTGATCTGCATCGTCGTGAGGAGCCGGCTCAGATAGCTCGCCGTCGCCTCCCCCTCCAGGTTGGGGTTCGTGGCGATGATGACCTCCTGCACGGTGCCGTCGGCGAGTCGCGTCATGAGCTGGGCGATCCGGAGGTCGTCCGGCCCGATGCCCGCGATGGGGCTGATCGCGCCGCCGAGCACGTGGTACAGGCCGCGGAACTCCCGTGTGCGCTCGATCGCCGCGACGTCCTTCGCGTCCTCGACCACGCAGATCAGCGCCTGGTTGCGGCGGGGGTCGCGGCAGATCGCGCACCGCTCCTGCTCCGCGACGTTGCCGCAGATCTCGCAGAACCGGACGCGGATGCGGATCTCGGTCAGCAGCTCCGCGAGACGGGCGACGTCGAACGTCGGCGTCTGCAGGATATGGAACGCGATGCGCTGCGCCGACTTCGGGCCGATACCGGGAAGGCGGCCGAACTCGTCGATCAGCTCTTGGACGATGCCGTCGTACATCAGGAGAACCTCGTGGGGGGCTCGTAGGGCTCTTCGCGAAGGAACGTCGCACCGAGCACCTGGCGGATCACGGCCTCACCGTAGCGCTGCACGCCGCCCGCGGCGGGGGTGCGCTCGATGACGACCGGCGGAGCAGCCGCGGGGGCCGTGCGCGCGGCAGCCTGCGGGGCCGCCGTCGGTGTCGTCCGCGGGGAGGGAGGGCGGTCGTACGGAGCCGGGGGCTCGTAGGCCGGATCGTACGGCGGCTCCTCGTCGAACGCGGGAGCGTCGTCATCGCCCGGCAGCGGCGGCTCGTCGCGGTCGACCCTGCCGTCGGCCGGCGGGGTCGGGGCGGCGGAGGCGGCCTCGACCTCCTCCGGCTCGTCGTCGACGGCGAGGGGCGCCGCGGGGGCGGCGGCCGGTGTCGCGGCGTCAGCGGTCGGGATGGAGGCGACCGCCCACTCCGTCACGGGAGCGGTGGCGGCGCGCGTCTGCGGGCGGGAGGGCCGTGCTGACGCAGGCTCCGATGCGGGAGCGGCGTCGGCCGGCGCGGTGGATCCGGACGAGGCCGGCTGCCGCGGCGCACCGCCGGGTGGCATCGGTGCCGGGAGGTACTTGACACGTACCCCGACCTCCTGCTCGATGGCTGTG
The DNA here is from genome assembly GCF_040685015.1 of Microbacterium meiriae. Classification (NCBI taxonomy): domain Bacteria; kingdom Bacillati; phylum Actinomycetota; class Actinomycetes; order Micrococcales; family Microbacteriaceae; genus Microbacterium; species Microbacterium meiriae. The sequence continues at coordinate 319,070 of NZ_JBFBHD010000001.1, forward strand.
CGGAGGTGGTCGGAGGGGCCGGATCCCGGCGTGGTCCCCTTGAACTTCGCGACGTCATGCTGGCTCGTGAACCCGAGGGTCAGCACCTCGGAATCACCGTCGTAGGCGAGGGGCTGCACGGCGGTCGCGAGCAGCCAGGACGTGCGGCTGATGCCTTCCAGACGCTTCAGCACGGCCGGCCAGGCGTCGCGGATGCGCTCGAACGTGACGGGAGCGGACGGCGCGGAGGACGACTGCGGGGTCGGAGCGGGCTGGGGCTCCGGAGCGTGGCCGGGCTCGGGAGTGCTCTCGGGCTCCGGGGTGCGCTCAGGCTCCGGAGCGGGCGCAGGCTCGGGCGCGTCTGCAGGGGCGGTCGGAGCAGACGGAGCCGACGCCGCGGGCGCCGAGGGCGCCGCCGGAGCGGGCGTCCTCCCCGTGTCGGATGCGACGGTCGGAGACGGCGTCGCGGTCGCCGGCGGGACCACCGGCGGGTGCGTGGTGGCCGGCGGGTGCAGCGCGCCCGACGCGGCGGTGCCGGACGCCGCCGAGCCTCCGGGTGCGGCGGCGAGGACACGAGCGACCATGAGTTCGAGGTGGAGCCGCGGCGATGTGGCTCCGGACATGTCGTCCAGTGCCGCGCTGACCACGTCGGCGGTACGCGAGAGGCGCGCGGCGCCGAACGACTCGGCCTGCCGGCGCATCCGGTCGAGCTCGTCCTCCGCGATGCCGCGGAGGACGGCGGAGGCACCGGAGCCGACGGCGGCGATCACGACGAGATCGCGCAGGCGCTCCAGCAGGTCGTCGACGAAGCGCCGCGGGTCCTGGCCGGTCTGCACGACGCGGTCGATGGCGGGGAAGGCGGTCGCGGCGTCGCCCGCCGCCAGCGCATCGACGATCTCGTCGAGGAGGGCCCCGTGGGTGTACCCGAGCAGCGCCACCGCGCGCGCGTAGCCGACGGTGACGGTCTCCGAGCCGGCCGGGGCGTCCGAGCCCGCGATGAGCTGGTCCAGCAGCGACAGCGTGTCGCGGGGCGAGCCTCCTCCGGCGCGGACGACGAGCGGCAGCACACCCTGCTCGACGATCACGCCCTCTTCCGCACACAGCTTCTCGACGTACTCGAGCATCGCAGCGGGCGGGACCAGTCGGAACGGATAATGGTGGGTGCGCGAGCGGATCGTGCCCAGCACCTTCTCGGGCTCCGTCGTGGCGAAGATGAACTTGACGTGCGGCGGGGGCTCCTCCACCAGCTTCAGCAGCGCGTTGAAGCCCTGCGGGGTGACCATGTGCGCCTCGTCGAGGATGAAGATCTTGAAGCGGTCGCGGCTCGGAGCGAAGGTGGCCCGTTCCCGCAGGTCGCGGGCGTCATCGACGCCGTTGTGGCTCGCCGCGTCGATCTCGACGACGTCGAGCGATCCCCCGCCCGCCCTGGACAGCTCGACGCAGCTCGGGCACGTCCCGCAGGGGGTGTCGGTCGGCCCTTCCGCGCAGTTCAGGCAACGGGCGAGGATGCGCGCCGAGGTGGTCTTGCCGCAGCCCCGCGGACCGGAGAACAGATAGGCGTGACCCACACGGTCGCCGCGCAGCGCGGTCATGAGCGGATCGGTCACCTGCGACTGCCCGATCATCTCGCCGAACGTCTCGGGTCGGTAGCGGCGGTAGAGGGCTGTGGTCACCCCTCCAGCCTACGGCGTGCCACCGACGTTGCTCCCCTCACGCTCGACCCGGCCTCTTTAACGCGAACCACCCCGTTGCGGACGTCCGCAACGGGGTGGGACGCACGCAACGGGGTGGGTCGGCGGTCAGTCGATCGGCTCGATGACGGGGATGGCGCTCGTGATCACCGGGACCGAGGCGGAGAGCCGGGTGCCGTCGTCGCGGCGGGCGTCGGCGAACTCCTGCAGCGTCGGGCGACCGGGGATCACGGGCCCCTGGTTCGCGAGGGGGACGATGACGTCGTCCTCCAGGGTCGCGATGTAGGCGTTGTCGCGCACGCTGAACGGCACCGGAGGACCGCTGCGCACCTGCACCCGCAGCTCGTGCCGCGTGACGGTCACCTGCATCGCCGTGCCCTGCCACTGCAGCGGGAACGACAGCGAGGGCCAGGACTCCGGGAGCCGCGGGTCGAAGCTGAGGTCGCCGCCGTAGTCGCGCATCCCACCGAAACCGCACACGAGGGCCGTCCACACCCCACCCGCCGAGGCGACGTGCACGCCGTCGGCCGCGTTGTGGTGCAGGTCGTGCAGATCGACGAACAGCGACTGCTCGAAGTACTTCTGCGCGAGGTCCTGGTAGCCCACCTCCGCCGCGAGGATCGACTGCACGACCGCCGACAGGGTCGAATCGCCCGTCGTCAGCGGGTCGTAGTAGTCGAAGTCGGCCTTCTTCTCCTCGGGCGAGAAGTGGTTGCCCTGCAGGAACAGCGCCAGCACCACGTCGGCCTGCTTGAGCACCTGGAAGCGGTAGATCACGAGAGGGTGGAAGTGCAACAGCAGCGGACGCTGGTCGGCCGGGGTGTTCGCGAGGTCCCAGACCTCCCGCTCCAGGAACAGCGAGTCCTGCGGGTGGATGCCGAGGCTCTCGCTGTACGGGATGTACATCGCCTCCGCCGCCCGCTCCCAGGACTCCGCCTCACCGGAGCCGAGACCCGTCCGCTCGACGAGGGCCGCGTAGTCCTCCGGGTAGCTGTCGCGGATCTCCCGGACGACCTTGGCCGCGTAACGGAGGTTGTACCGCGCCATGACGTTCGTGTACAGGTTGTCGTTCACGACGGTCGTGTACTCGTCCGGGCCGGTGACGCCGTGGATGTGGAACGTCTGGAGGCCATCGCCGGCACCGGACTGCTCCACGAGCCGCGACCCCCGCCAGAAGCCGAGGGTGGCCCAGAGCCGCGCGGTCTCGATCGCGACGTCGGCACCCTCGCGACGCAAGAACGCCTCGTCCCCGGTCGCCCGCACGTACTTGCCCAGCGCGAAGCTGATGTCGGCGTTGATGTGGTACTGCGCCGTGCCGGCGGCGTAGTACGCCGAGGCCTCCTCGCCGTTGATCGTGCGCCACGGGAACAGTGCGCCGGCCTCGTTGAGCTGGGCGGCCCGGCGACGCGCGGCGGGGAGCATCTTCACCCGGGCCCGGAGAGCGTTGTAGGCCCACCGCGGCGTCGTGTAGGTGAGGAAGGGGAGCACGTAGATCTCGGTGTCCCAGAAGTAGTGGCCGCTGTAGCCGGAGCCGGTCAGCCCCTTGGCGGGGACGCCGGCGCCGTCGGCCCTTGCCGAGGCCTGGGCGAGCTGGAACAGGCACCAGCGGGTGGCCTGCTGCAGGTCGTCGCGCCCGCCGATCTGCACGTCGCTGCGCTCCCAGAACGCGTCGAGCCACTCGCGCTGACGCCGGAACACCGTCTCCACGCCCTCGTCCGCGGCCCGGTCGAGCGAGCGACGGCAGCGGTCGACGAGCTCCCGCGGGGGCACCCCGCGGGAGGAGTGATAGCTGACGAGCTTGGTGATCGTGATGGGCACGCCGGCCTTCGCCTGCACACGGAAGACGTTCTTGGCGATGTCCGGCTCGATGAGCGTCCGGACGTTGTAGTCGTTCTCCGTCTCGATGATGTGATCGGCGACGACGGCGACGGTCATCCCGGACGCGGCGACCCGATACGACAGGGCGGAGCGCAGGCCGTCCTGCCAGTGCTCGGCCGGCTGCAGCACACGGTCCGCGATGCGCTCGGCCTTGCGCGGGTCGAAGGCGGCGCCCTTGGTCGTCATCGGAGAGCCGGCATACACGCCCGCCCCGTCCTGACGGTTGAGGAGCTGGCAGCTGATCGTGACCGGGGCGTTGGCGTTCTCGACGACGACCTCGAGCCGCAGCACCGCGAGGTGGCGCTCCTCGAAGCTCACGAGACGCTGATCCCGCATGCGCACCCGCTTGCCGGAGGGGGTCTCCCAGACCACGCGCCGTTCGAGCACCCCCGTGCGCATGTCGAGCGTGCGGGCGTACTCGCGCACGTCCGCGTCGTCGAGGGAGATCGGCTCGTCGTCGACGTAGAGCCGCATCACCTTGGCGTCGGGGGCGTTGACGATGGTCTGGCCGACCTCGGCGAAGCCGTAGGCCTGCTCGGCGTGCCGGATGGGCCAGGTCTCGTGCAGACCGTTGATGAAGGTGCCGTGCTCCTGCGCGCCACGCCCCTCGATGTGGTTGCCCCGGAGCCCGAGGTAGCCGTTGCCGACCGAGAACAGCGTCTCGCCGACGCCCTCCTCCGAGTAGCGCGTCTCGATGAGACGCCACGGGTCGACGGGGAAGCGGTCGCGGTCGATCATGCGTTCTCCGGGGTGTCGGTGCGGGTGGCGGGAAGCAGGACGCCGAGGTCGTCGACGACGTGGGTGGCTCCGGCGGCCCGGAGGGCGTCGGCGCCCGCTCCGCGGTCGACGCCGATGACCACGGCATACCCCGCCGCGGCGGCGGAGGCGGCACCGGATGTGGCGTCCTCGACGGCGATGCTGCGGGCCGGGTCGACGCCGAGGGCCGTGGCGCCGGCGGCGAACATGTCGGCAGCGGGCTTGGAGGCGAGGTGCTCGCGCTCGGCGACGACGCCGTCGATCACGACGCGGAAGAAGGAGCGGATGCCGGCGGCCGCCAGCACCTCCTCGGCGTTCTTCGAGCTGGAGACGACGCCGAGCGGGATCCCGGCGGCGTGCAGCGCCTCGACCACGGCGAGGGAGCCGGGGAACGGAGCGATGCCCTGGCTGCGGAGGGACGTCGCGAACGCGGCGTTCTTGCGGTTGCCGATCCCGCAGATGGTCTCGGCCGACGGGTCGTCGTCCACCGAGCCCCACGGCACCTCGACGTTGCGGCTGCGCAGCAGACTCGCGACGCCGTCGTAGCGCTTCTTGCCGTCGACGTAGGCGAAGTAGTCTTCGTCGGTGTACGGCGGAGTGATGTCCCAGCGGGCGAAGACGTCGTCGAAGACCGCCTTCCAGGCGCGCATGTGCACCTCGGCGGTCGGCGTGAGGACGCCGTCGAGGTCGAACAGCACACCGTCGGCGTGGAACAGGTCGGGCAGCGCGTGTGGCACAGAGCCTCCAGGAGAAGGACGAGGGTCGGGTCGGCACCTCTCCGTGCCACTGTGCAAGCGTAATGGCGGTGGCGCGCGCGGGGTAACCCCGGACCGGGATCAGAGCAGCTCGGCGGTCTGCCTGGCGATCTGCAGCTCCTCGTCGGTGGGGACGACGAGGACCGTCACGGCGGACGCATCCGTGGAGATGACACGGATGCCGCGCTCGTTCGCCTCGTTGCGGGCGGCATCGATCTCGATCCCCGCGAAGCCGAGCGTCGCCATCGCCGCTGCCCGCACAGGGGCCGCGTTCTCGCCCACGCCGGCGGTGAAGGACACGACGTCGACCCCGCCGAGCTGGGCGATGTAGGCGCCGGCGTAGGCCCGGAGACGGTGGACGTACACGTCGAAAGCGAGTGTCGCGGCCTCTTCGCCCGCAGCGACCCCGGCGAGGATGTCGCGCATGTCGCTGCGACCGGCGAGGCCGGCCAGCCCGCTGCGGGTGTTCAGGAGCGCGTCGAGGTCGTCGATCGTGTAGCCGGCGCGGCGCGACAGGTGCACGAGGGCGGCCGGATCGAGGTCGCCCGAGCGCGTCCCCATGACGAGCCCCTCGAGCGGGGTGAGGCCCATCGACGTCTCCACCGAGCGGCCGCCGTCGATCGCGGTGACCGAGGCGCCGTTGCCGAGGTGGAACACGAGCTGCCGCAGGGAGCCGAGATCGCGCCCGAGAAAACGCGCGGCGGCCTCGCTGACGTACTGGTGGCTCGTGCCGTGGAAGCCGTATCGACGGACCCGGTGCGCGGCGGCGAGCTGCGCGTCGATCGCGTAGGTGTAGGCCGCCGGCGGGAGCGTCTGATGGAACGCCGTGTCGAACACCGCGACGTGCGGGACGTCGGCGAACACGGCGCGGGCCGCCCGGATGCCGGCGAGGTTCGCGGGGTTGTGCAGCGGCGCCAGCACGGCGAGCTCGTCGATCTGCCGCTCGACGTCGGCATCGATCAGGGTCGGCGCGTAGAAGCGCGCCCCACCGTGCACGACCCGATGCCCCACCGCGACCGGCGGATGGGCATCGAGCGAAGGACCGTGCGCGGCGAACTGCGCGCGCATGACCTCGAAGGCCGCAGCGTGGTCGGGGATGGGCTGCTCGTCGCGGTAGGTGGCGTCGAGCATCGTGGCCGACGGTCCGTCACCCGGCTCCGGGCGCACGGTGTGGGCGACAGGGCTGGACTCCTGTCCGATGCGCTCGATGAGCCCGCTGGCGAGTTCGTCCTCGTGCGCGGTGTCGATGAGGCTGTACTTCAGCGAGGACGACCCGCTGTTGATGACGAGGATCGCGCTCACGCCCCCTCCCCCGATCGCTCGTCGCCCTGGGCCTGGATCGCCGTGATGGCCACCGTGTTCACGATGTCGTCGACGAGCGCACCGCGGGACAGGTCGTTGATGGGCTTGTTGAGCCCCTGCAGCACCGGACCGATGGCCACGGCGCCGGCGGAGCGCTGCACCGCCTTGTAGGTGTTGTTGCCGGTGTTGAGGTCGGGGAAGACGAACACGGTCGCCCGCCCCGCCACAGCCGAATCCGGCAGCTTGGCCTTGGCGACCGCCGCGTCGGCGGCGGCGTCGTACTGGATGGGGCCCTCCACCAGGAGTTCGGGAGCGCGCTCGCGCACGAGTGCCGTCGCCGCCCTGACCTTGTCGACGTCGGCTCCCGACCCGGACTCACCGGTGGAGTACGACAGCATCGCCACGCGGGGGTCGATGCCGAACTGCCGGGCGGTGGTGGCGGACGAGATCGCGATGTCGGCGAGCTGCTCGGCCGTGGGATCGGGGATGACCGCGCAGTCGCCGTACACGAGCACGCGGTCGGCGAGGGCCATGAGGAACACGCTGGAGACGACGTTCACACCCGGCTTCGTCTTGATGATCTCGAAGGACGGACGGATCGTGTGCGCCGTGGTGTGCGCGGCACCGGAGACCATGCCGTCGGCGAGTCCGAGGTGCACCATCATCGTCCCGAAGTAGGAGACGTCCGTGACGGTGTCGGCGGCCTGCGCGAGCGTGGTCCCCTTGTGGGCGCGCAACCGGGCGTACTCGGCGGCGAAGCGCTCCACGAGGGCCGGGTCGGTGGGGCTCACCACGTGCGCACCGGCGATGTCGAGGCCGAGCTCCGCCGCCCGCGCACGGATCGCGCCGTCGTCGCCGAGGATGGTGAGCTCCGCCACCTCCCGGGACAGCAGCGCCGCCGCCGCGCGGAGGATGCGGTCGTCGTCGCCCTCGGGGAGGACGATGTGGCGGCGGTCGGACCGCGCGCGTTCCATCAGTCCGTACTGGAACATGAGCGGCGTGACGACGTGCGACTCGGCGAGCCCGAGCTGCTCGGTGAGCTCGGCCACGTCGACATGCGCCTGGAAGAGTCCGAGTGCCCGGTCGTAGCGACCGCGCGAGTCGGCGGAGATGCGACCGCGGGCGCCCATCACCCGTACCGCCGTGTCGTAGGTGCCGAGGTCGGTCGTGATGATCGGCACCGAGGAGGCGAAGCCGTCGAGCAGCTGGAGGATCGGTCCGGGCAGGGGGAAGGGACCGTTGAGGATGATCCCGGCGATCCGCGGGAACGTGCCGGAGGAGTCGGCGAGGAGGGCGGCGAGCAGCACCTCGGTGCGGTCGGCGGGGATCACGACGACGGCCTCGTCGGTGAGACGCGGCAGGACGTTCACCATCGACATCCCGGCCACGACGATGGACAGCGCGACCGCGGTCAGGCGATCCTCGTCGCCCTTGAGCAGCGTCCCGTCGACGGCGGAGACGATGCCGCGGATGGACGGTGCGACGAGCGCGCGGTCCTCGGGCAGCGCCCAGACCGGGGTGCCGGCGGGGAGGACGGCGCGCACCGCGTCGACGATGGCATCGAGCCCGTCCGGGTCGGCCCTGTTCACGGCCACCGCGAACAGCTCCGCGCGCTCCTCGGCGAGTTCCGGCAGCGCGAGGGCGGCGATCTGGCCCACGGCGGCGGGCACCCGCGCGGTCGTGGTGCCGAGCTGCTCGGCCTGTCGCTGCTGGTCGCGCCCGCTCAGCACGAGCAGGACGGGGGCGCCGAGGTTCGCCGCGATCCGGGCGTTGAAGCCGAGCTCCGCGGGGCTCGCGACGTCGGTGTAGTCGCTGCCGACGATCACCACCGCGTCGCACTGCGCCTCGACGGCCTTGAAGCGGGCGACGATGGTCGACAGCGCGCCCTCCGGATCGGCGCGCACATCGTCGTAGGTGACGCCGATGCAGTCCTCGTAGTCGAGCTGGACGCCGTCATGGGCGAGCAGCAGCTCGAGGATCTCGTCGCGCTCCGCGACCGCCCGGGCGATCGGGCGGAAGACCCCGACGCGCGGTGACACGCGCATCAGCGCGTCGAGCGCCCCCAGGGCGATCGTCGACTTCCCGGTGTGGCCTTCGGCCGAGGTGATGTAGATGCTCCGCGACACGGCTCCAGCTTAGGCGGGCGCCCCGACACCGCACCCCACAGCTGCCGTGACAATCGCGGCGGTCACTCGCACGGACCGGAGAGCACGTCGACGACCGCCGTCGCGTCCTCCTGATACCGCGTGTAGTAGTCCCGATCGGTGTTCACCTGCACCCGGTGGATGGCATGCGAGGGCGCCATCGACGGCCAGTCGGGCACGCGTCCGAGGCGCTCGAAGAACAACCGGGCGGCGGTGGCCGGATCCATCCGCTGCTCCGCGCTCCCCCACCAGTCCTGCTGCTGGAAGAGGCCGATGCTCGTCGTGCGCGATCCATCCGGATTGGTCCAGCCGCGCGTCTCCCAGTCCCCGTAGTCGATGTTGCGCAGACTGCTCTCCCCCATCGCGGTCATGACGCCGAGGATCTGGCCGTCCCGCGCGAACCCGAGCTCGTCGGCGGTCCGGATGATGGTCGCAGCGTTCTCGAGCTGTTCACCGCTCCATCCGGCCACCCCTGCCTGGGGGAAGGTCGACGGACGGTCGAGGCAGACCGGCGCCGGATCCCTCGCCAGCCCCAGCGGGATGAGCACGAGCAGCGCCGCCCCCGCGGCCACCACGGCGGCGGACACGGCGACGCGCCGCAGGGTCCGCTTCCGCTGTGCGCGCCGGGCGGCTCGACGGCGGGCCTCGCGGCGTCGGCGGTTGGCGGCCTCGCGCGACGCGGCGGGCCGCCGGGTCGACGTGGTCCGCGTCCCCGTCGTCCTCCTCGTGCGCGGAGCCGTCATCGTCCGATGGCGCGGCGCTGGTCGGGACGCCGTCCGGCGAGCGCGGCCGCACCGCCTCCGATGGCGCCGAAGAGGTGCCCCTGCCAGGACACGCCGTCCGCCACTCCGAACACCCCGGCCAGCATGGTGCCGCCGTAGAGGCCGATCACGACGACGGCGATCACCGCGTAGAGGATGCGATGCGCCACCCGGCCGGGGGCGAACACCCGCATCACCACGTAGCCGAAGTAGCCGAACACGAGTCCGGAGGCGCCGACCGTCAGCGTGCCGGGCGCGTTCACGAGCCAGGTCCCGAGCCCGCCGACGACCGCGACGATCACGGTGACCGCCCAGAATCGGCGCGTGCCCTCGACGGCCACCAGGCAGCCCAGCACGAGGAACGGGACGGAGTTCGCGATCAGATGCGCCCAGCTCGCGTGCAGCAGCGGCGCGAACACGATCCCGAGCAGCCCGGCGGGATCCCACGAGCGGATGCCGAGGCCGCTGAACGAGCCCGGCAGCACGGCGTCCGCGAACTGCACCGCCCACATCGCCGCGAGCAGCAGCACGGGCGACGCGAATCGCCGCAGCGGATGCTCGGGTCTGGCCGGCGGAGGAACGGTCACCGCTCGATTGTCGCAGGAGCACCCTGGGGCCGGCTGGACGCGGGCAAAAGAAAAGACCCTCCGCGCACCCAGCAGAGCCCGGTTACCCTTGCTGCGTTTCCGCCCTGGGGGAATTGGCCTGGATGCCGCCACGCGGAGAGCCGTCGTCCACTCTACCCGACGCCGACCGGCGCGATGACACACCGCACTCTTTGAGAGACTGTGCAGGTCATGGATCCGCTCGCCCACCCGCTCTCGTCGTGGCGGTTCCGCGGACCGCTGCGCACGTACCAGGCCGAGGTGCTGGAGCGCATCGAGGTCGGCTCCGACGAGAAGATGCACGTCGTCGCACCGCCGGGTTCCGGCAAGACCCTGCTCGGACTGCTGCTCGCCGCGCGGGAGGGACACCGCACGCTCGTCCTGACTCCGACGCTCACCATCCGCCAGCAATGGCTCCGGGAGGCGCGGAAGCTCGCCCCCGAGGACGACGCTGTCTCGGACGATCCGCGGCGGCTCGGAGACCTCACCGTGCTGACCTACCAACTCCTCAGCGTCACCGGCGACGGTTCGCCGTTCGAGGAGCTGGCGCGTCATCGGTGGATCGCCGAGCTCGCCGAGACCGATCGGTCCGAGGCCGATGCGGCGACCTGGCTCGCCACACTCGAGGTCGACAATCCCGATCGCTACCGCTCAGGACTGCGGCGGCGGGTACGCCGGGTGCGCCGCTCGTTCTCGCAGCAGCGCCCGGAGGAGCTGGCCCGGGTGCTGCACCCCAACGCCGTGGAGGTCATCGACGCGATCGTCGGCTCCGGAGTGCGCACGATCGTCCTGGACGAGTGCCATCACCTGCTCGACCACTGGGCGCTGGTCGTCGCCTACCTGGCGGCGCGCATCCGGGCCGCGGGATCGCCCCCGGTCCTGATCGGCCTGACGGCGACGCTCCCCTCCCCCGACGACGGTGTCGAGTACGAGAACTACACGCGCCTGCTCGGAGACGTGGACTACGAGGTGCCCGCCCCCGCGGTGGTGAAGGAGGGCCACCTCGCGCCCTATCGGGACTCGATCTGGTTCACCCAGCCGGACCCGACCGAGGCCGCCTTCATCCGCCGGCACGAAGCCCTGCTCGCGGATCTCGTCGGGCAGGTGCTGTCCTCGCCGGATGGCGTGGCGTATCTGGAGGCGACGTTGCAGCCGGAGCCGGCGGCGGGCTCCGTGCCACCGACGGGGACGGATGACCCCGACATCGCGCGGCGGGCACGGCTGGAGCACGCGCTCTCCACGGACTTCACGCTCACCCGGGCCGCCGGCGTCGTCCTCCGAGCCGCGGCGCCGGGGCATCCGCTCGGCGCGCTCCTGCCGCCGGTGCTGTTCGGCCGCTGCACGACCGACGACCTCCTCACCGTCCTCACCCGTTTCGCGCAGACGCGCCTACTCACCGACCCCGCCGCCCTGCGCCAATGGGAGCACGTGCGCGGAGCTCTCGCGGATTTCGGCCTGCACCTCACCGATCGGGGGCTGCGACGCGGCCGGGACCCGGTGGAGACCACACTGACGTCTTCGGTGGCGAAGGACCGCGCAGCCGTGGACATCCTGCGCCGCGAGCTGAGCGGAGACGCCGGCGCCCAGATGCGGGCGGTGATCGTGACCGACTTCGTCGAGCACGGGAGCCGCCGCGGGCTCACCGGGCAGCCCGCCGGCGCGCTCCGCGTCTTCGACCTCCTGGCCGCCGACGAGGTGACAGGGACGCTGCGTCCGGTGCTGCTGACCGCCCATCATCTGCGGGTGCGGGCCGTCGATGCCGCCGACCTCGCGGAGCAGCTGTCCGCGGTGCTCGGGGACGAGGTGACGGTCGTCGACGGAGCAGGAGGCACGCGGGATCTCCGCGTCGCCGAGGCCGGACGGGGCCAGGTCGTCGCGGCCGTCTCGGAGCTGATCCGACGCGGCACCGTGCGGGTGCTCGTCGGCACCCGAGGACTCCTCGGCGAGGGGTGGGACTGCCCGTCGGTGAACACGCTGATCGATCTGACCGCGGTGGCGACGAGCACCGGCACCCAGCAGCTCCGGGGGCGCACCCTGCGTCTCGACCCCGCATGGCCGGAGAAGGTGGCGCACAACTGGTCGGTGGCGTGCGTCATCCCCGCGTCCGTCGACCTGGACAGCCCCGCCGAGACGCAGCGCCTGCGACGACGACACGGACACCTCTGGGGGCTCAGCGCCGACGACGGCACCCGGATCGTCTCGGGACTGGACCACGCGCTCCCCTCCGCCGCGATCGCCGCACTCGACGACGTCCTCGAGAAGGTCCCCGGCGCCACGATCGAGAGGATCAACGAGGAGACGCTCTCGCGGCTCCCCACCCGCGCCCAGACCAGAGCGGACTGGCGGATCGGCGAGCCTCACGACTCCCGGGAGCGCGACGTGGTCTCCGTCCGCACGACGCCGGAGGCCCGCCTGCTGCGGACGGGACCGACCCTCGCCGCTGCCGTGCCCCTGACATTCGGATTCAGCGCGACCGGCATCGCCCTCGGAACGGCGGCGTTGGGGGCGATCGGCGCAGTCTCCCTCCCGCTGGAGGCGGGCGTCACCGTCGCGGCGCTCGGCGGCGTGCTGGCGACCGCTGTGGTGTGCGGGTCCAGCGTGCTGCGCGCGTTGCACCGCCTCCGTGACCCCGCTGCTCTGTACGGCGGCGCCGCGCTGGCCATCGCCCGGTCCCTCCACGACGCCGGACGGGTGGGGCCCTTCGATGCCTCGACCGTCCGGGTGCGCAACCGCTCCGCCGCCGACTTCTGGATCGAGATCGCCGGACCGCGGAGCGACCGCGCACTGATCGCCGACGCCCTGCAGGAGCTGTTCGCCGTGGCCGAGAGCCCGCGCTTCCTCCTGCGGGTCGACCAGGGGATCTTCGGCCGGCCCGGTCCCGTGCTCGACCGCATCCGCTCGATCGTCGACCGCGCCGTCCCCGGTCGTCGTCTGCTGCCGGTTCCCGCAGCGCTCTCCCGCCGCCGAGCCGACGCCGAGGCTTTCGCCGCGCGGTGGCGGGAGACGGTCGGGCAGTGCGAGCTCCACGAACTCCGGGGGACGACGGGTCTCGCGCTGCTCCAGGTCGCCCGCCTCACCCCTGCGCTGCTCGACCCCGCGGAGCCGCGGTACCGGATCTGGGGCTGACGGCCGACCCTGCCGTCCCCGCAGACCGGCCAGCCCGACATGGTCCCGCAGGCCGTGCGGAGCGTACGATCGATGCACGCGCATCGTTGCGCCGGACGAGAGGGAACGCATGCCAGAGAACGCCCCCCTGAGCCCGGTCGCGATCGACGCCGACGGATTCGCCGCACAGACGGCGGCCATCCTCGGCTCGATCAGCCAGGTGATCGACGGGAAGCCCGAGGCCGTGCGCAGCGCCCTCGTCTGCCTGCTCGCCGAAGGCCATCTGCTCATCGAGGACGTGCCCGGGGTCGGGAAGACCATGCTGGCGCGCGCCCTCGCCGCCACCGTCGATGCCACCGTCCGGCGCATCCAGTTCACCCCGGATCTCCTTCCCGGCGACGTGACGGGCGTGTCCGTCTACAACCCCGTCGACCGCGAGTTCGAGTTCAAACGCGGCGCCATCTTCGCGCACATCGTCATCGCCGACGAGATCAACCGCTCCTCCCCCAAGACCCAGTCGGCGCTGCTGGAGGCCATGGAGGAGGGGCAGGTCACGGTCGACGGCTCCACCCACCGGCTGCCCGATCCGTTCCTCGTGGTCGCCACGCAGAACCCGCTGGAGATGGAGGGCACGTACGCGCTCCCCGAGGCGCAGCGCGACCGCTTCATGATGCGCATCTCGATGGGCTACCCCGATCCCGCGGCCGAGGCCCTCATGCTCCGGCAGCGCGACGTCGTGAATCCGCTGGCGACCGTCACCCCCGTCGCGGACGCCGCCGCGATCTCCCAGCTCATCGCGTGGGCGCGCGCCGTGCACGTGGCGCCCGCCCTCGAGGAGTACGCCGTCTCCCTCGCCCAGGCGACGCGGAACGACCCCAGCCTGCACCTCGGCGCCAGCCCGCGGGCCACGCTGCAGCTCGTCCGCGCCGCGAAGGTCTGGGCCGCGCTGGACGGCCGCGACTACGTCATCCCGGACGACATCACCGACCTGCTGATCCCCGTGTTCGCGCACCGGCTGCTCCCCGCCCGCGGGGCCCACCGTGCCGGCGCGCAGCCGGTCGAGGCCGCACTCACCCAGATCGCCGAGCGCGTCCGCGTCCCCGTCGCGACCCGCTCCTGAGGACGCGATCATGCGCCGACGTCGACTGCTCACGCCGCGCGGCACCGGTGCGCTCGTCGCCGCGCTCGGGTGCGTGATCGCGGCCAACGTCCTCGGCGCCAGGATCCTCCTGTACCTCGGGATCCTGCTGGCTGCGCTCACGCTGTTCGCCGCCCTCGCCGTGCGTCTCCCGCGACGCTCCGGAACGGTCAGCCGACAGATCTCGACCGACCTGCTCACGGTCTCGGAGACCTCGCGGGTGACGGTCCGCTTCACGCTGCGCGCCCTCCGGGTCCCGCACGGGCTCTGGCACGACGTCCTCCCCACCGCGGTCGCCGGCGACTCGGGGGGCGAGTATCCCGGGGACACACCCCAGCTGAACTACCTCATCACCGGTGTCCGCCGGGGTGTCTGGCCGCTGGGCCCCCTCCTGCTGCGCACCGTCGACCCGTTCGGTCTCGCCCAGCGCGAGCAGGCCTTCGGCGACACGCGCACCATCACGGTCGTGCCGGAGGTCTTCGCGCTCACCCCGCTCGCCGTGCGGATCGGCGCCGCGGGCGGGACCGCGCACACCTCGTCCACCCGCCTGGGCCAGGGCAGCGACAACCTCTCCCCCCGCGGCTACGCACCGGGTGACTCGATGCGACGCATCCACTGGAGGGCGACGGCGCACCGCGGCGAACTCATGGTCCGGCAGGAGGAGGAGGAGTCGAGCCCCGACGCGGTCGTCGTGCTCGACCGCGCCGCCGGCGGCTGGACCACGGGGACCGATGCCGTCGACCCGGCGTTCGAGGCCGCGGTCTCCCTGTGCGCGTCCGCCGCCGTGCACCTCGCTGCGGAGGGGTACAGCGTCGACGTGCTGGACAGCGCCGGCACGCTCCTCGGCGTGCTCCGCGGACACGAGGACGACAGGGACGGCCTGCTGGTCTCCCTGGCGATGGTGACGCCGCGCGGCGAGAGGCGCGACCTCGCCGCGCTCCTGGGCGGGACACCGCCGGGGCCGCTCGTCTACGTGACCGGTCGGCTGGACGAGGAGGACGCCGCGCTCCTGCGTCCGGCGGGGGCGGCAGCGCCGCTGCTGTTCAGTACCGATCCGCTCCCGGGAACGGAGGACGCCGCCCGCCAGCACGGTTGGACCGTGACCCGGCTCGGCGTCGACGTCGCGGATGCCTGGGACGACGCGCTGTCGGCGCGGACGGGAGCCGCCGATGTTCCGCGCTGAGCGCACGCGACCCGCCCCCGTGCCCGCCGACACCCGCGCACGCTGGCACCGTGACCGGGAGGAGCCGCCGTCCGGTGTCCTCGCTCCGGCGGCCCTCGCCGGCCTCGCGGCCCTCACGGCGCTGTGGCCGTTCACCGCCGTCATCGCTCCGGGGACCTGGTCGTTCGTCGCGACCGTCGTCATCATCGCGGTCGTGGGGATCGGCGCGCTCGTGCGTCATCTCCTACGCGGGCGTTCGGAGGGTATCGCCGGGCTGCTCGCCCTTTTGGCGCAGGTCATCGTGGCGGTCGGCGTCCTCACGCTGCTCCTCGCCGGAGACACCGCGATCGCGGGGGTCGTGCCGACGCCCCGCACCTTCGGCCTGTTCCAGGCCCTCGCATCCGCCGCGGCAGAGGAGATCGTCTTCGGTTCGGCCCCGCTGGAGGCCTCTCCGGGGCTTGCGGCCGCCCTCGGAGCGGGCTTCGCGGTCGTCGCGATCCTGCTCGATCTCCTGATCGCGAGTCGCTCCGCCGTGCTCACGACCGTGTTTCTGGGCGTCACCGGTGCGGTGCCCATGATCATCACCCTGGGTGCCCCGAATGTGGCCTGGTTCGCCCTCGCGGCGGTCGTGGCGCTCCTCGTGTTCCGCTTCACCGCACGTCGGCATCCGGAGTCACCGCGCCGCGCGTCGGCCGGCGTCGCGGTCGCCGTCGGTGCCGCCGCCGTCGCGACCACCCTCGTCGTGACGCCGCTGCTCCCGGTCGGCTCGACCATCACCGGCACCGGGGTCGGCGTGACTGTCGATGCCTCGCTACGGCTGGGCGACGATCTGCGGCAGCCGAGTCCGGTCGAGGTGCTGACCGTGGCCGCGAAGACCGACACCGCCCCGTATCTCCGCCTCACGACGCTCTCCCGGTTCGACGGCCGCGTCTGGCAGCCGGATCGCGGGGACCTGCAGTCTCAGGTCGACGGCTTCGGGGATCCGGAGTGGGGGGACGACATCACCACCGCGGAGCAGACGACCTCGATCCGGGTGCTGCGCATGTCGAGCTCCTGGCTCCCGCTGCCGTATCCGGCCACGGAAGTGCAGGGTCTGAGCGCCGCGTGGCGCGTGTCGCCCGAGAACCGCACCCTCTTCTCCCGCCGCGCCGATGCGGTCGGCAACGACTACACGGTCACCTCGCTCCGCGTGACGCCGACCTTGGAGCAGATCCGCGCCGCGGAGGCCGCCCCGCCCCTCGCGGACGCGGAGGACGAGGACGTCGAGCTTCCGGGGATCATCTCCCGGCTGGCGACGGAGGTCACCGCGGACGAGGAGACCGACTACGACCGCCTCGTCGCCCTGCAGAACTGGTTCCGGTCGCAGTTCGAGTACTCGCTGGAGACGCCGGTCGACGAGGGGTTCGACGGGACCGGCGCGGACGCGGTGGCACGATTCCTCGAAGAGCGGTCCGGATACTGCGTGCACTTCGCCGGCTCCTTCGCCCTCATGGCCGAGAGCCTGGGCATGCAGGTGCGCATCGTGGTGGGCTACCTCCCCGGGTCCCTCACGGACGAGAAGCGCGGAGACGAGTCGATCTTCTCGGTGTCGAGCGATCAGCTGCATTCCTGGCCCGAGGTGCTGTTCCCCGGGATCGGCTGGGTGCCGTTCGAGCCGACCGCCTCGCTCGGCGTCCCCACGGCCTTCCGGGCGGGCACGACCGCAGGCGGGACCGGCGGAGGCCCCGCCACTCCTGCGCCGACGACCGCACCCCAGACGGAGGAGACCTCCGGCCCCGAGGTCGATCGGCGGGATGCCGATGCCGGCTCGACGGACTCCGGAGAGCTGCGCCGGCTGGACCCGACGCCGGTGGTCCTCACCGTTCTCGGCGTCGTGGCGCTCCTCCTCCTTCCCGCGCTCGTCCGGCTCGTCGAGCGGCGCCTCCGGATGCGCCGTGCCGCTCGCGGAGACGCTGCCGCGGCCTGGGCGGAACTGCGCGACACCCTGATCGATCTCCGGATCGCGGTCTCGGATGCGGACAGTCCGCGGATGCGGGCCGCCGGTCTCGTCAGGGATGCGGGAGCCCACGAGGCTGCGCTGGGGCGGCTCATCGCGGCAGTGGAGCGCGCCAACTACGCCCGCGCGTCCGCGGCGGAGGACGACCTCGGCGCGCCCTTGCAGTCCGTGCTCGCCAGTCTCCGCGCGCATGTCGACGGGTCGACGCGGGCACGCGCACTGCTGCTGCCGCGGTCGCTCTACGCCCCGCGCGGATCAGACACCCGGCTCCTGGTGTGACCGTCGTCGTCGCGCCGCTCAGGCCCGCGTCGGCACGGTGGCCTCATGCGCCGGGCACGCGACGGCCTCGCAGTCCGCGCAGACGACGGACTGCACGCGGCACGACGGGTCAGGGCAGTTGGCGGTGCGCTTGGTCGCCGCGCCGCATCCCACGCACACACCGATGACCCGCGCGTGGTCCGAGAAGTCGACGGATCCACGCCCGTCGAAGACGTAGAGCGATCCGTCCCAGAGGCCGTCGTCGCCGAAGGTCTCCCCGTAGCGGACGATGCCGCCCTCCAGCTGATACACCTCGCCGAAGCCGCGGGCGACCATGAGACTCGACAGCACCTCGCAGCGGATGCCGCCGGTGCAGTACGTGACGACGGGCTTGCCCTTCAGGTCGTCGTAGGTGCCGGAGTCGAGCAGGCGCACGAAGTCCCTGGTGGTCTCCGTATCCGGCACGACGGCGCCACGGAAGCGTCCGATCTCGGCCTCCAGCGCGTTCCGTCCGTCGAAGAACACGACCTCGTCCCCGCGCTCGGCGACCAGGGCGTGCAGCTGTTCGGGGGTGAGCCGCGCGCCCCCGCCGACGACGCCGTCCGCGTCGACCCGCAGCTCATCCGGGGCGCCGAACGACACGATCTCGTCGCGCACCTTCACACTCAACTTCGGGAAGTCGAGGCTGCGACCCGACGCGTCGAGCCCGGTGCCCTCGCTCCACTTGATGTCGGCGTCGCGGAAGGGCGCATAGGAGCGGAATGACCGCACCCATTTCTTCAGCACCGGGAGGTCGCCGCCGAGAGTGCCGTTGATGCCCTGCGACGAGATCAGCAGCCGACCGCGCAGCCCCAACGCCTCGCCGAGATCGCGCTGCCAGACGCGGATGGCCTCCGGGTCGGCGAGCGGGGTGAACGCGTAGAAGAGGAGGATCTTGGGGGTGGCCACCCAGGAATCCTACGTCGCCTCCCGCGGGCCTAGGTCACGTCCCGCCGCAGGAACACGGCCGATCCCGCCCCCACGGCGAGGAGGATCCAGCCCGCCGCGATCGGCGCCGCCAGCAGCCCGAGTCCTCCGCCCGCCGGGATGCCGATGGCGGACCCGTCGAACCGGAAGGCGTCGAGCAGAGCAGGAAGAGGCAGGTAGACGGCGCCGGCGCTCCAGAACATCGCCACGAGCAGCCCGACCCCCATCGAGAACGCGGTGACGAACAGCGCCGCGAGATGCGCCTGCACGACGATGCCGACCCCCAGGCCCCAGAGGGCGGCGGCCGCGCCGAGGGCGAGGGCGGCCATGACGGCGGACGGATGCACGGGGATCCCGCCCATCGTGACGAACAGCGCCGCGCGGCCGCCGAGGACGGCCGCGACCGCGACGACCGCGCCGCCCAGCGCCGAGGCAGGCATACGGACGACGAGCATCGCCCACCGGGACTCCAGCATCAGTCGCTGCGCGACGACACCGTCCCGTCGGTCGATCGTGTAGCGGAATGAACCGTAGACGGCGGCGAGGATGCCGGCGTAGGTCGCGAGCACGGCGTCGAACGGGGCCACCAGTCCTTCCCGCGCCTCCCGTGGCGCATCGCCGAGCTCCGCCGGGATGCTGGTCGCCAGGGACAGGGACAGCACGAAGGCCGCCAGTGCCATCCCGAGGAGGACGACATCCCCGGCCGCGCCGCGCGCCTGCGCCCGCAGCGCCCGACCGATCACGCGACGCTCCGGCGTCCTCGGACGGCGGCGAGCGCGACGAGACCGATCGCCCACGCCACCCCGATGCCGAGGGCAGGCGCGAAGGCGAGCAGCCGTCCCTGGTACTCCGGCACGCTCAGCGCGGCGATGGCCATCCCGGGTGAGAACCGCGCGACCTCCGGTGCCGTCCGCAGCAGCGCGAACTCCAGCGCCATCGGGAAGACGAGGACGATGATCGCCGTCGCGTAGTAGTTCCGGGTGATCCAGCCGATCGCCCCGCCGATGAGAGCACCGAGGACGACCCCGGCCACGGCCCCGGCGATGATCCGCCATGCCTCGGCGGTGAAGACGAGCGCGAGCCCGTGGCGCGCGAGCAGGAGGGAGATCGCGAGCGTCCACAGCAGGAAGACGACGCCGGCCAGCGCCAGGGCGATGAGGACACCGGCGACCAGTTTCCCTCGGAAGGCGCGACGGAAGCCGACCGCCGTGAGCGTGCGGTCCATGGAGCCGTAGTAGTACTCCCGCGTCACGGGGTAGGCACCGACGAACGCCGCCGAGACGACCGACCACGCGAGCGGCTCCAGCAGTCGCGCCGTCGCCGCGCCGGCGTCGAGGCCGTCCAGAGCGAAACGCGAGCCGTCGGAGAAGAGCACGAACGTCGGCATGAGGACGGCGACGAGGTACACGGCGAGGATCGACAGCCCGCTCACCGCGCGCAGCAGCTCGCTGCGGATCACGCCGCTCACGCCGGGGCTCCCTCGACGAGGTCGAAGTACCGGCTCTCGAGCGAGTCGGCCCCGCCGGTGACCAGATCGTCCAGCCGTCCGGCGAAGAGCGCCCGACGCTTGATCACGACGACCTCGTCCACGACCTGCTCGAGTTCGGGGAGCTGATGACTGGAGACGAGGACCGTGCCGCCGCGTTCGGCGAAACCGCGGAGGAACCGGCGCAGCCAGCGGATGCCGTCGGGATCCAGCCCGTTGGCCGGTTCGTCGAGGATGAGCGTCCGCGGCGCGCCGATCAATGCGGCGGCCAGCCCGAGCCGCTGGGCCATGCCCGTCGAGTACGTCTTCACGCGGCGACGCGCATCGGCGGCCAGCCCGACCTCGCCGAGGACCTCGTCGACGCGGTCGCGGGGCGCCCCGGCGGCGAGGCGGCAGATCTCCAGATGCCGTCGCCCCGAGATGCCCGGCTCGAAGCCGAACCCGTCCATGTGGACGCCGACGTGCACGGCGGGGTTGTCGAGCGCACCGAACGGGGCCCCGTCGATGAGGGTCTCTCCTCCGGTCGGGCGCACGAGGCCGACGATCGCGCGCAGCGTCGTCGACTTCCCTGCGCCGTTCGGTCCGAGCAGCCCGACGATCGCTCCGCGGGGCACGGCGAACGACAGGTCCTCGACGGCGGTGCGGTGTCCGAACCTCTTTGTCAGGCCGCGCACCTCGATGGCGTGCTGATTCATGGTCATCCTCTCTCCTCCTCGCTCGTGGGGGTCGCCAGCGGCGACACGGCCGCCGCCCAGAGCGCATGCCACAGCGGGGTCGTGCCCAGCTCGACCCGCGCCTGTCCGGCTGCCGGCAGGGCGCTCCTCTCCCCGGTCACCTCGACCTCCGCAACGGCCGTCGCCGCGACAGTCACCCCGGGCACCCTGACCGGGTACAGCGCCTCGATCGGAACCTCGGCCTCCGCCGCAGGGCGGACCGCGGTCCTCCCCTCGCCCCGGTCCTCGTTCGCGAGGATCCCCCGCGTCGACAGGATGACGCGTGCACCGTCCGGGATGTCTGCACCGGCGTCCGCTCCTCCGCGGACCAGGACCACGCGGTCGTCGTCCACCCAGTACCCGAGTGTCGCGGCCGTCGGGACGGGGATGAGGATGCCGGCGGCCACCGTGCCGACGGCGAGCGCGGCGGTCACCGCGACGAGACGAGTCCGGGAGACACCGGATCGCCGCACACGGATCAGTGCGCGCACCAGGAGGGCGACGCCCACCACGACCACGACGCTCTCCAGGGCGAGCACGACGAGGCTCGCCCCCGGCCCGCCTCCGGCGAGCAGCTGTGCGGTCCGCACGACCGCGAACAGCACCATCACGACCGGCGCGATCAGACAGCACAGGCCGAACGGCACACTCCACCACCGCTCCAGCGCCCGAGGCTGCCGCGGACCGCCGAACAGGACGCGGGCGAGGAAGCCCGCGCCGTCGCGGACCGTCCTCCCCCGGAGATTCGGTTCGTCCAGCGCACTCATCAACGCGATGTACCCGTCGAACCGCACGAACGGGATCAGGTTCACGAGGACGACGACAGTGCAGGAGATCGCGAGGAGCAGCAGCGTCTCGCGGGCCGTCGACGCCGGCAGGCCGAGAGCCGCGAGCATCGCCACCGCCGCCGCGGTGGCGTGGACGGCCGGACCGGCGAGCGCGATCGCCACACGATGCCGACGGTCGGCGAGCCGCCATCCGTCCGTCACATCGACGAAGAACGCGGGCGTGAGGTAGAAGAGCATGAACCCGGCGCGTCGGGGCCGACCGCCCAGCCGGGTGAGGGTGAGCCCGTGCGCGGCCTCGTGGAACAGCGTCGCGAGTCCCAGCGCCACGACGACGACGACGAAGCCGGTGAGCGGTAGGGGGCGCGTGAGCACGTTCCTGAGATCGCCGGCCTGCAGGATCGCGGCGACGGCCCCGGCAACGAGCACCGCGGCGACGGCCGCGAGGGCTGCTCGGCGCGGGACGGGGACGACCAGCCGGTCCAGGCGCGCGAAGAGGGCGGGCGCACGGAGCGTCGCGAACTGCAGGGTGAACGGCGGTCGGTAGGCGACGCGGCCGGGTGGGCGGGACGTGCCCCCGTCCAGGAGACCGTTGTCGCGGAAGCGCTCCACCAGTCGCAGCACGCTCTCGTCGGTCGCCTCCGGCGCGAAGCGTACCCGCAGCGCGGAGACCGGGGTCCGGCCGTCCATCGCCGTCAGCAGGTCGACCACCGCCCGGGACAGCCGCGCGGACGGGACACCCTGCACCGTGGCGAGCCACACGGAGCCCTCGCCGGTGGGCTCGAAATCCACGCCGGTCGCCAGAGCGGGACACGTCTCCGCGGTGAGGGGGTCCCGCCCTCGTCCGCGCTGTCGCCACAGGGACCGGGAATCCGCGGCGGTCATCGCGCACCCCCTCGATCCCCGGAGAGAGACGTCGTGAGGAGCAGGATCTCCCCGGGGAAAGGAGTCCGCACCGGAGAGATCCGGGGCGCCGTGAAGCCGGCCGCGACGAGTTCGTCGGCCAGGATCTCGGGGCTCAGCACGTGCAGCCGGCTCGTGAGCACCGGCACCTCCGCGCCCGGGGCGATGTCGGCGAGACGGACCCAGTTGACCACCCGTACGGCGCCGTCGTCCTCGATCTGCTGCGCGAACAGGTAGGGCTCGTCTCCGGCGCTTCCGGGAACCACGATCTCGCGGTCGGCCGTCACCGCGAGGCGGTCCGCCGACGCTCTGCCCGCGACGGTGAGGGCGAAGACACCGGTGGAGTCGAGATGACGTCGGACACCCGCGTAGAGACGCGCCCGGCCTTCCCGGTCGAGCACTGTGATGGAGGTCGCCCCGAGGATGACCAGACCGTACGGCCCGTCGAGCGCGAGGTCGCGCATGTCCGCGACGACGCACTCGACCGTCCCGCCGTGCGGAACGGCTCCGCGGAGGCGCGCGAGCATGTCCGCCGAGAGATCGACCGCCGTGACGTGATGCCCGGAGCGCACGAGCGGCACCGTCAGCCGTCCGCTCCCGGCGGCGAGGTCGAGGACGGGACCGGGGACCGCGCGCGCGAGCACCAGGACCTCCCGGACCTCCGCCCGGTCCGGGCCGACGAGCCGGTCGTAGAAGTCTGTGCCGACCCCGGCGTACAGATCCTGCCCGCGGGCGGTCGCGCCGACCAGGTCGAGCCGTGCCGCCACGGTCTCGGTGATCAGGGATGTCATCCGTGCATCGCCTCTCCTCGCAGGGATGGTCGGGGGGTGCGGGCGGACGATCCCGCCCGCACCCTCTGTCAGGTCGCGATGGCGGCGGCTCCGCCGATGATCGCGATGATGTAGCTCGCGTGCTCCCACCACTCGAGCGGGGTGTCGATCTGTTCGAGTTCCAGGAACTCCAGCGACGTGGTCTGCAACGTGCACCTCCTAGGTCAGAGCGAGAATTCCGATGATCACGCCCACGGCGAAGCCGCGGATGTAGTCGTCGGCATCGCCCGGCGCATCCATGGCCTCGAGTTCGGTGAACTCGAGCGCCGGCAGTGCTGCGGTCATGCGTCCCTCCTTCCTCTGTCTGATCCGGATGCGGCCAGGCGGCATCAGGTGGCGGCTGCCGCGCCGATCCCGATGAGGACCAGCGCGCCGATCACGCCCTGGTAGAAGCTGTCCCAGCTGGGCGCCTCCATCGGGTCGAGCTCCTGGAATCGGATGCTCATCTCCGTGCTGTCGTTCATTCACATCACCTCCTCTCGTCCGTTCGGGGCCGGCGATCGCCGACCGGGGGCGTGCTCCACCGGGAGTCGTGGAGCACGGCGCGGATGTCCGCGGCGCGGATTCCACGCAGCATGGGTCGGTGGTCTCCCCATGCGGTCTCGACCGCGGCGGCGATCCGATCGATCTCCCGTGCGCTCGGGCGCGGCGGTGACGGGAGGTCTGCCTGATCGACGAGCGTGGCGATGCCGGCGGCCGGGTCACGCGGCAGTCCGGTCGCGTCCACGACGCCTGTCCAGAAGGCGTCGAGGCTGGCGCCGTCGCCCCAGCGGAGATCGCCCGCGCCGATCCGACGCCAGACCGCGGCGATGACCGCCACGGTGGCCGTCATCTTGCGGACGCCGAGATGGAAGGCGACCTCGTTCGCGAGGTACCAGTGTCGGGCGCTGTACGGATCGGGTCCGCGGAGCGCTGCCGTGCGCTGGGTGGCGGCGCTCAGGCGCGCGAGACGCAGGCGCCCCGCCGCCGATATCGCTTCGCCGGCTGCGACCTCGAGGAGAGCGCGGCCGAGCAGCCTCGCGTCGCGCTCCGCTCGCTCCGTCCGCGGGCTCGTCGACGCTCCGGCCACCCGGAGGAAGGCCTCCAGCGCCCCTTCCCGCACGGCAGCGGGGCTGAGCGTGGCGAGCCGTTCGGGATCGAGGACGGCGTGACGCGGGCGCAGCGGTCGACCGATGAGGAGCCGGGACCCGTACCTGTTCCGGAGGATGGCGACGCTGTTCGTCTCCGAGGACGTGCCGAGTGTCGACGGCATCGCGATGATGTCGACGGGCGGAGGCGCGTCGGGCAGGACCGTGAGCGCTGCCGTCGCCGCGTGCCGGAGGGCGAAGTCGAAGAGGCGTCCGGGGCTGAGCGCCAGGGCCGCGATCTTGCTCGCATCGAGGACGCTTCCGCCTCCGACGGCCACGATGACCTCGGGCGGGCGCCGGATGATCTCGTCGGCGATCAGGAGGACCCCGACCTCGTCCACCGCGGAGGCGTCCACCGTCATCCTCCGCACCTGCTGTGCGGTCGGAAAGGTGTGCGCGACGGCCGCGTCGGCGATCACGAGCGTGTGCCGCCCCGCCGTCAGACGCCCCGTCGTCTCTCGGGCGCGGGGCCCGTGCCACAGTGTGGGGACGCGGCCGGCGAAGGGCGCGCTCATGCCGCCGCCTCCCGCACGCGCGCCAGACCGGCCCGCACGGCACGATCGGTCTCGGCCAGTTCCGCCGGCGAGAAGCCGTAGGCGGGGATGAGCTGGAAGGAGCTCGGACCGGGGTGGACCACGACGCCGCTGTCGGAGATGGCGGACACCACCTCCAGGACCTCGGTGCCGGAGAGCGGGGAGTCGTCGGGCCGGCGGAGCCCCAGGCCGACGAAGCAGCCGGAGCCGGTGACATCGGTGACGATGCCCTCGTCCTGCCAGCTCCGGGCGAGGCGGTGCAGCGCGGTCGCCAGTGCCTGGGCGGTCGCCTCGACGTCGACACGGCGGAGCTCGTCGATCACGGCGAGGATCGCCGCGGCGCAGGCCGGCGTGCCCGCCTGCGTCTCCCCGTGGACGAAGGTCCACCCGCCGCGCGCGTAGGCCATCGCGATGCGGTGTCCGACGAGGAGCGCGGCGGCCCCCATCGCGCCGTTCGTCAGCGCCTTCGACAGGATGAGGACGTCCGGAGCGGACGCCCAGCGGTCGGTGGCGAACAGCGAGCCGGTGCGGCCGAAGCCGGTCGCGACCTCGTCCGCGACCAGCAGGAACCCGTGCCGCTCCCGCAGCTCCAGGAGACGGTGGACGAAGGCGTCGGACAGGGCGTGGGCGCCGCTGCCCAGGACCGGCTCCACCACGACCGAGGCGACGCGGGACCCCTCGCGCTCCAGCAGCGCCGCGAGTTCCTCCCCGTCGTCGGAGTGCGACACGTGCCGCACCGTCCGCCGGTCGACGCCGTAGACGGACTGCAGCAGGTCGTCGCCGCTCAGCACGTGACTGCCGTACATCGTGCCGTGATAGCTGCCGCGGAGACCGACGACGAGGGATCGAGAGCCCGCGCCCTGCTGCGCCCAGTACTGCCGCGCGAGCTTCATCGCGGCATCGTTGGCCGCCCCGCCCGACGTGGAGAAGATCACGCGGCGGTAGCGCTCGGAACCCGCGAGGGCGATGAGGGCGTCGGCGGCATCCTCGGCGTACCGGTGCGGTGCGCGGAACAGCGACAGATACGAGGCGTCGTGCGCGGCCCTGTTCACTGCTTCGGCGACCCGGGGGTTGCCGAAGCCGAGGGGGACGTTCCACAGCCCGCTCGTCGCGCACAGACGGTGGGAGCCGTCGGCGTAGGAGATCCGATGCCCGGAGGCGCCCACCGCCACGCGATCCGTCGGGAAGGCGGTGTCGGCGGGGAGCATGGATGTCCACAGCGCGTGCGGCACGCTCATCGGGTGCCGCCGCTCTGGCCGCTCTCGACCGGACGGCCGAGATGGAGGCCGAGCACCTCCAGCGCCTCGAGGCAGAGTCGCCGCGCATGCGCGTCGGGCACTCCGCACGCCCGTGCCACGCGAGCCGCCGCCAGCCCGCGCGTCCGCGAGGTCTGGATCGCGTCGACCACGGTGGCGGTCAGCGGGGACAGCAGGTGCCGGCGCCGCGTCCCGACATCGGCGAGCAGGAACCCCTCGGCGGTGTCGAGCAGGAACGGATCGGTGGCCTCGGGCTCCGCATCCGCCAGGCCGTCGTCGAGGAGCGTCCACCCGAAGCCCGCGATCCGGCCGGTGCCGTTCGGCAGGCGGAGCATCTTCCGGAGATCGGCCGCATCGAGGTACCGGCCGATCCACAGCCGGGCGTCGAGTTCGGTGATGAGGTCGGCCGAGCCGGGCACGCCGCCCAGCGCCGATGCCTCGGGCAGGGCCTGCCCGAGGACGGCGGGGAGGTCGCGCACGTGACCGATCTCCTGCCCCTGCAGCCCGAGGTGCACGCCACCGTCCGCGTCGATGCGCAGGGCGCTCGGAGTCTCCACCTCGTGCGGCCGCGCGAGAACGTGGCGACCCGCGAGCAGCACCCGGGGGTCGAGCATCGCGGCTGCGAAGACCCCGGTGCTGCGGGCGAGATCGGCGTCGTCGAGGAAGGCGCGCCAGCTCGCCTCGTCGAAGAAGCGCACGGCCGTCGGTCCGATGATCTGGACGAACGAGGCCGCGATGTAGTCCTGGAGCTCGACGCCGCGCTCCCCCAGGAAGAACTCGTCGCCGAGGTCGGCGAGCGTTCCGCTGTAACCGACGATCCTCGCCGTCCCCGGCCGCGACGTCGTTTCGAGGGGCTGGAAGATCACATCCTCGGGCCCTGCCGCCGCAGCGACAGCCTCCGCCCCCGCCTCGGTCTCCCGCAGGAACACGCGGGTGCGGGCCTCCCGCGCTCCCGTGACCCACGCCCGCAGGGCGTGCGGGCCGAGGAGCGGGTCTTCGCCCGTCGGTCCCTCGTCACGTCGTGCCGTCGTCGCACTCGTCCCCATGATCCCCCCAGAGAACCGGATCCGCTTGACGCCTTTGCGTCCTCACATGAAGATATCTGGACCTCTGATGACGTGCAATATAACAGCTTTCACCGCCACGCCCGGTGATCGCCGGTATGTCACGAGGTCGGCGGGACATCGGATAGGATGGACAGGTTGTTCCCTGGTGACGTGTCCGAGCGGCCGAAGGAGCACGCTTGGAAAGCGTGTGTTGTGCAAGCAACCGCGGGTTCGAATCCCGCCGTCACCGCCACAGACGAAGAAGACCTCCGCATCGCGGAGGTCTTCTCTCGTTTCGGGTGCCGTCAGCCGTCGAAGCGCACCCCGTACGTCAGACCACCCGGTCCGGACGGCAGCCGGGTCATGCCGAGCCGCTCGTAGAAGGCGGCCGCGCCGCTGTTCGCGGGGTCCATCCCCAGATGCAGGGCCGGGACACCGCGTCGGCGCAACTCGGCGAAGAGCGTCTCGATGAGACCGCGCCCCAGCCCCTGCCCCTGGGTCTCCGGCAGCAGGTCGATGTGCAGATGCGCCGGATACTCCGCCGCGTTCGGCTCGACGCCCGGCTCCCTCGTGTACCCGTACTCGATCAGCTTCTGCTCGCGTGTCTGCGGGTCGGCCGACCGCGGATAGCGCGCGTGAAGGGTGGGCCACCACTCATCACGGAACCAGGCGTAGAACGCGTCGGTGTCGTCGGTGGCGACGATGTAGCCGATGGTGCGCCCGTCCTCCGCCTCCACGACCCAGGCGAGGTCCGGGTGCCGCTCGACGTACGGCACCGCGAAGAGGTTCCCCCAGAGCTCGTCATCGGACAGCACCCCGGTGGCGTCTCCCCCGGCGTCGGCCGTCCGCAGGCAGATCTCGAACATCGCCGCGCGATCGGTCGGACGGTAGGGACGGATACGCGACACGGAGGCTCCTCGGGCAGGTCAGGTTCCGCTCAGCCTATCGGCGCGTGCGGTCGCCTCGACGTCGCGTCGCACCCACGGCACCAGCCAGGCCGCCAGCACGAGGACGACCCCGGCCCCGACGAACGCACCCCCGAGCGTGTCCGTCGCCCAGTGCACCGACAGGAAGGTGCGCGACAGAGCCATGAGCACGATCCATGCGGCCCCCACGATCGCCACCCACACCCGCGGGAAGAGCACCCACAGCACGAGGGCGATGGTCGCCGCGTTCGCGGTGTGGCCGGACGGGAACGAGCCGTAATCGCTCACGACGAGCATGTCGTGCGGTCGGGCACGGCCGAAGATGTTCTTCAGGAGCTGCACGGCGCCCGCGCTGACGAGGAAGCAGAGCGCGGCGAACAGCGCACCCCGCCATCGCCGCAGGAGCAGCAGGACGAGGATCGTCCCCAGCGGCACGGCGAGGATGGCGACCCAGCCGCCGCCGATCCAGTTCAGCGCGAGGGCGAAGCTCAGCATCCAGTCCGCGCGGACCGCGGCGATCGTGTCGTTCCACCACTGGTCGAGGCCCGGCGTCTGCGGATACACGAAGACGACGAGAGCGCCGAGGGCAGTGGCCAGGAGGAGGCAGGCGACGCCCCACCACAGCAGCATCCGTCGATTCATCGTCCCATTGTGTCGGACGCCCCCGCGATCGCGGGTCGGCGTGCCGGTCAGCGGGCGATGCGGGCGAGCCCCTCCTCGAGATCCGCGATGAGGTCGGCCACGTCCTCGATGCCGACGGAGAGACGCACGACGTTCTCCGGGACGGCGAGCTCGGTTCCGCGGACCGACGCGTGCGTCATCTCCGGCGGGTAGCCGATGAGCGACTCCACGCCGCCGAGGGACTCGGCGAGCTGGAACACGGTCGTGCTCTCGGCGAAGGCCCGGGCAGCGTCCGCACCCGCGGCGAGGCCCAGCGACAGCATCCCGCCGAAGCCGCTCATCTGCCGCGCGGCGATCTCGTGACCGGGGTGCGAGGCGAGGCCCGGGTAGAAGACCTGCGCGAACTCCGGCCGCGCCTGCGCCCACTCGGCGATCGCCTGGGCGTTCTCGGAGTGCTGCCGCATCCGCACGGCGAGGGTCTTGATGCCTCGGGTCGTCAGCCAGGCATCCAGCGGCGCCGAGACCGCGCCCACCGCGAACTGCTGGAACTTCACGGCCTCGACGAAGCGGTCGTCGCCGAAGACGACGGCGCCGCCGAGCACGTCGGAGTGCCCGCCGAGGTACTTCGTCGTCGAGTGCACGACGAGGTCCGCGCCGAGCGCGAGCGGCTGCTGCAGAGCCGGCGAGGCGAACGTGTTGTCGACCACGACGAGCACCCCGGCCGCGTGCGCCACCTCGGCGATGAGTGCGATGTCGATGACCTTCAGCAGAGGGTTGCTCGGCGTCTCCAGCCACACGATGCGGGTCTCGGGACGGATGGCCGCCCGGATCACGTCGACGTCGGAGAGCTCGACCGTGGTCGTGTCGATCCCCCACGGCGCGAGCACCTTCGTGAGCAGACGGTATGTGCCGCCGTAGACGTCGTTGCCGAGGAGCACGTGGTCGCCGGGCTTGAGGATGCCGCGGAGCAGACCGTCCTCCGCCGCGAGCCCCGAGGCGAACGACAGGGCCCCGACCCCGCCCTCGAGAGCGGCGAGCTGCGTTTCCAAGGAGGAGCGCGTCGGGTTGCCCGCGCGGTTGTACTCGTAGCCCTCGCGGAACCCTCCGATGCCGTCCTGCACGTGCGTCGACGCCTGATAGATCGGCGGGATGATCGCCCCGGTGATCGGGTCGGGCGCCTGTCCGGCGTGGATGGCTCGTGTGGCGAAGGCGTGGGCGTGGTCGGACATGCTCTCAGCCTACGTCCGGGTCCTCCGACGGGTCCCGGCCTGTTACGTCCCGCGTCACCGCGAGAGGTAGCCGAGCAGATCCTGCCGGGTCAGCACCGTGTGGGGCTTGCCGTCCTCGGTGACGAGGAGGGCGTCGGCGTCGGCGAGCGCGGCCCGTGCCTGCGCGACCGGCGCATGGATGCCGATCAGCGGCAGCCGCTCCCCCACGTGCGCGCCGACGGCGTCGCTCGGCTCGGCGTCGCCACGGAAGAGCAGGTCGAGCAGGCCCTTCTCGTCGACGGTGCCGACGACCTCGCCCATCATCACCGGCGGCTCAGCGCTGAGGACGACGAGCTGCGACACCTCGTACTCCGTCATCATGCCGATCGCCTCGAGCACCGTGTCGGTGGGGTGTGCGTGCACGAGGTCGGGAAGGCCGTGGCGGGAGGACCGGGCCGCGAGCACGTCGGCGACCGTCTCCCCCTCCTCCACCTCGCTGAAACCGTAGGAACGCATCCACCCGTCGTTGAAGATCTTGCCCAGGTAGCCGCGCCCGCCGTCCGGGAGGAGCACGACCATGACCGCGTCCGCCGGGAGGCCCTTCGCCACCCGCAGCGCGCCGACCACGGCCATGCCGCTGGAGCCGCCGACGAGGATGCCCTCCTCGCGGGCGAGGCGCCGCGTCATCGCGAAGGACTCCGCGTCGCCGACCGCGACGATCTCGTGCGGGACCGCGGGGTCGTACGCCCCCGGCCAGATGTCCTCGCCCACGCCCTCGACGAGGTAGGGCCGACCGGTGCCGCCGCTGTAGACGCTGCCCTCGGGGTCGACGCCGATGATGCGCACCGCGTCGTCGGACACCTCGCGCAGATAGCGGCCGGTGCCGGTGATCGTGCCGCCCGTCCCCACGCCGGCGACGAAATGGGTGACCCGGCCGTCGGTGTCCCGCCAGATCTCCGGTCCCGTCGTCTCGTAGTGGCTGCGCGGCCCGTTCGGGTTCTCGTACTGGTTCGGCTTGAAAGCCCCGGGGATCTCCCGTGCCAGCCGGTCACTCACGCTGTAGTACGACTCCGGGCTGTCAGCCGGGACCGAGGTCGGGGTCACGACGACCTCCGCGCCGTACGCGCGGAGCACGTCGATCTTGTCCTCGCCCACCTTGTCCGGGAGCACGAAGACGCAGCGGTAGCCGCGCTGCTGGGCGACGAGGGCGAGCCCGACGCCGGTGTTGCCGCTCGTGGGCTCGACGATCGTCCCGCCGGGCTGCAGGTCCCCCGCGGCCTCGGCGGCGTCGATGATCCGGGCCGCGATCCGATCCTTCGCCGACCCGCCCGGGTTCAGGTACTCGAGCTTCACGAGCACCGTGCACGCGATGCCCTCGGTGACGTGCTGGAGCTTCACCAGGGGCGTGTCGCCGACGAGGTCGACAATGGAGTCTGCGTACTTCATCTGTTCAGGGTACGGCGCGGGCTCCCGCCGCCGGGGATGTGTTTCACCGCCGCTTCGACAGGCTCAGCGACCCAGAACCTGGGTCCCTGAGCCCGT
Source organism: Microbacterium meiriae (assembly GCF_040685015.1). Lineage (NCBI taxonomy): Bacteria > Bacillati > Actinomycetota > Actinomycetes > Micrococcales > Microbacteriaceae > Microbacterium > Microbacterium meiriae. The sequence continues at coordinate 350,542 of NZ_JBFBHD010000001.1, forward strand.
CGAAGGGCCCTGAGCCCGTCGAAGGGTCAGCCCTTCGTCGCGCCGGCCAGCAGGCCGCGGACGAAGAAGCGCTGCAGGGCGAAGAACACGATCAGCGGGACGATGATCGAGATGAACGTTCCCGCGGACTGCAGGAACCACTTGTTCCCCCAGGTCCCGGAGAGCGAGTTCAGCGCCTGGGTGATCGGCAGGGCGCCGGGCGAGGCGAAGATCGTCGCGACCAGCAGGTCGTTCCACACCCAGAGGAACTGGAAGATCGCGAAGGACGCGATCGCCGGAGCCGCCAGCGGCAGGATGATCCGGAAGAACACCTGTCCGTGTCCGGCACCGTCGACGCGGGCCGCCTCGATGATCTCGCCCGGGATCTCGGAGATGAAGTTGTGGAGCATGAACGTCGCCAGCGGCAGCGCGAAGATCGCGTGCGCGATCCAGACGCGGGCGAAGCTGTACTGCACCTCGTTCAGCCCGAACCCCGGGAAGATCGGCACGTCGTTGATCGTCAGCCCGTCCGAGAACAGGCTCAGCAGCGGTACGAGGGCCATCTGCAGCGGCACGATCTGCAGCGCGAACACGAAGATGAAGAGCATGTTCCGACCCTTGAAGTCGATCCATGCGAACGCGTACGCGGCCAGCGCCGCCATCACGATCGGGAACACGGTGGCCGGGATCGTGATGGCCAGCGAGTTGATGAACGCGGTCGCGAGGGTCGTCGAGGTCCCGCCCGAGTTCCACGCCTGCACGTAGTTGTCGAACGTGAACTCCGGGTTGGAGAAGACCGTCCACCAGCCGCTGTTCTGCGTGTCGGCGCCCGGACGGAACGACGTCACGAAGAGGCCGAAGGTCGGGATCGTCCAGAAGAGCGCGATGACCGCGGCCGCGATCGTCGCCCCCTTCGAGGTCAGCTTCTTGTGGGCGGTCGCCTCATTACGACGCGTGTCGCGCGCCACCTGGCGCTTGGTGCGGTTGTCCACGACGGTGGCCTGGGTTGCACTCATCAGCGGATCTCCCTCTGCTTGGCCATCGATCGGGCGTTGTAGACGATCAGCGGCAACACGAACAGGAACAGCACGACGGCGAGCGCCGACGAGTGCCCGTAGCTCTGGAACCGCTGCTGCTGGTTGACCATCTCGAAACCGAGGACGCTGGTCTCGTCCCGGCCGCCGGTCATCACGGCGACGATGTCGTACACCTTCAGCGAGGCGATCGTGATGGTCGTGAGGACGACGATCAGCGACGACCGGATGCCGGGCACCGTCACGTTGCGGAAGCGCTGCCAGGCGTTCGTGCCGTCGAGCTCGGCCGCCTCCATCTGCTCGATCGGCACGGCCTTGATCGCGGCGGAGAGGATGACCATCGCGAAGCCGGTCTGGGTCCAGATGAACACGATGAGCAGCATGAGCGTGTTGAGGATGGGCTTGATGGCCAGCCACTGCACGGGGTCGCCGCCGAAAGCGGTGACGATGGCGTTGAGGAGACCGATCTGGTCGCCCTGGCGGGCGTCGTACATGAACTTCCAGATGATGCCGGCGCCGACGAACGAGATCGCCACCGGCATGAACACGAGCACCTTCAGGAACTTCTCACCGCGCGCGCGGTCGATGAAGACGGCGTACGCGAGACCGATGACCACCGAGATCACCGGAGCGAGCAGCGCCCAGATGATGGTGTTGATCACCGACGACGTACCGACCGGGTTCGTGAAGACCCAGATGTAGTTCTCGAGTCCGACGAACTGGTTCCCCGACTTGTCGAAGAAGGACTTGAAGATCGTCGAGATCGCCGGGTAGATGAGGCCCAGCAGCAGCATGATCGCCGCGGGAGCCATGAACAGCACGAGCTGGAACAGGTAACCGGCTCCCTGTCGGGCGCGGAAGTCGGCGAAGAAGAGGAGCGCACCGACGAGCAGTGCGATCGCGACGACGTACACCACGGCGTTCGCGTAGGGACGAAGCAGCAGCAGGGCGAGCACCGGGATGACGAGGCACGCGACCAGCCGCATGATCGAGTAGCCGCGACCGGGGCGGGGCGCGAACTCGATCAGCACGAGGATGATCGCCACGACCACGCCGAACACGAGCAGCACGGCGGGGATCTGCACCAACGGATTCAGACCGCCCAGCCACAGGAAGAAGCTGTTGAGCGAGAACCCGATCGTTATCCGCGAGGACTCCTCGGTCGGGGCGGTGAAGACGAGGAGGAGAGCGAGGGCGGCGACGACCACGAAGCCGATCGCGAGGACCGTCCGCGTGGCCTTCCTCCCCTTCTCGTCGGTGCCATGCGTCGTCGGCGGCGCGTCAGCCTCGACGGGTTTCTCGATGGTCGCGTGCGACATGAACGTCCCCTTCTGGATCATGCTGGGTTCCCGCGCAGTACGGATCGGTGGAGCGGGGCCGGGCTGTGCAGCCCGGCCCCGCTCTGCCTACGAAGATCGCGTCGAGGCGATCAGTTCTCGTAGCCGGCCTGGATGTCGGAGAGCACCGTCTCGGTGTCCTTGCCGTCGATCCAGTCGACCATCCCCTTCCAGAACGAGCCCGAGCCGACGGTCGACGGCATCAGGTCGGAAGCGTCGAACCGGAAGGTCGTCGCGTCGTCCTGCATGATGGTCATCGCCTCCTGGAGGAACTCGCTCGAAGCGAGGCTCGGGTCGGCGTTCTTGTTGGCGGAGATGACGCCGCCGAGCTCGACACGCGCGTCGGCGAACTCGGGCGATGCCATGAACTCGAGCACCTTCTGGGTGGCCTCGTCGTCCGAGAACGCCGCGACGAACTCGCCGCCGCCCTCGACCTGGAGCTCGCCCGCGGTCTCGCCCGGCATGATGAACGCGTAGACGTCGCCGTCCGGTGCGACCTCGGGGACGTTGCCGTCCGCGGTCTCCGTGTCGAGGAAGTTCGCCGACAGGAACGAGGCCTGGTGGGTCAGTGCGCAGTCGCCCTTGGCCACCGCGTTGGCGACGTCACCGAACGCGGTCGAGTTGATGCTCTTGACGTCGCCGTAGCCGGCGTTGACGTACTCCGGGTTGAGCAGGATCTCACCCACGGCGTCGAAGGCCTGCTTGATCTCGGGGTCGGTGAACTTCACGTCGCCGGCCACCCAGTCGTCGTAGACCTCGGGGCCCGACTGGCGCAGGACGAGGTCCTCGATCCAGTCCGTTCCCGGCCAGCCGGATGCCGCCTCGGAGGAGAAGCCCGCGCACCAGGCCGGACCGCCGGTCTTCTCGACGATCGTGTCGGTGAGGGCGATCATGTCGTCCCAGGTCTCCGGGACCTCGACGCCCCACTCGGCGAACTGCTTCGGCGAGTACCAGACGTAGCCCTTGAGGTTCGCCAGCATCGGCGCCGCGTAGAAGGTGTCGTCGAACGTGCCGTACTTCTTCCAGTCCTCGGACCAGTTCTCGTCGACGGCGGACTCGACGGCCTCGGGGGCCGGCATGACCTTGCCCGTGTCGACGAGGGTCTTGAGCAGACCGGGCTGCGGGACGATCGCGATGTCCGGGGCGTCTCCACCCGTCACCTTGGTGACGATGTTGCCCTCGAAGCCCTTGTCGCCGGTGTACTCGACCTTGATACCGGTGTCCTTCGTGAACTGCTCGAAGGACGCGTTCAGGTCGTCGGCCTCGACGCCCGTGATGCCGCCGGAGATCCGGACGGTGTCCTTGGTCTCTCCGCCCTCGTCGCCCCCGCCCTCGGCGCAGCCGGCGAGCGCGAGAGACGCGACGCCGACGAGTGCGATGGGGGCGAGCAGGCGGTATCGCTGTGACAAAGCCATGTACTTCTCCTCTTCAGGTGGATCTTCAGTCCGCCCAAGGAGAGCAATCGCCGCAACCATTGGGGAACCGATTCCAGGCCAACCTACTCGGGTTCCTTCGCGCCGTACAACTGGGGAAGGTTACAAGATCACAACCCTTTGACATCCGAGTGGACGACAAGGTGGGAGCGCTCCCAGTCCGGCGCGCCTGGAACCGGTTCCTCCCCCGGTGCGGAACGGCTACGATGGCTCCCGGCGAGTGCCCGATCGCTCGCCGTCGTGGAACCGGGTCGAGGAGGACACGATGAGCACGATCGCCGACGTCGCGATGCGCGCCGGTGTCTCCAAAGCGACCGCGAGCCGTGCGCTCAGCGGCCGCGGCTATGTCTCGGAGGAGACCAGGCAGCGGGTGGAGGAGGCGGCGCAGGACCTCGCGTACGTCGCGCACTCCTCCGCCACGAGCCTGGCCACGGGGCGCACCGGCACCATCGGCCTGGTGATGCCGCCGGTCGATCGGTGGTTCTTCGCCGAGCTGCTGGCGGGCGTGCAGGAATCGCTGCTCGCGCTCGACTACGACCTCTCGCTCTACGGCGTCCCCGAGCGCTCGGAGACCAGGGAGCGGCTGTTCGAGAGCGTGCTGCCCGGCCGGAGGTTCGACGGCATCATCGCCGTCGGCATCCAGCCCAGCGCCCGCGAGCTGGAACGGCTGCACCATACGGGGCGACCGCTCGTGAGCGTGGGCCCCTACAGCGCGGGATCGAGCGCCGTGTCGATCGACGACGCGGCCGCCGCCCGGATCGCCACCGAACACCTCATCGACCTCGGGCACACCGACATCGCGTTCGTGGGCGGTGCCACGGATGACACCGACCTCAGCTACGGCGACGCCCGCCGCCTGGCCGGCTACCGGGAGGCGCTGCACGCGGCGGGACTCACGCCGCGGGCGCGGATCGCCGGTTCGGCTCCCACGATGCCGGGCGGCTACGCGGCGGCGGCGGGACTCCTCGGCGACCGGCGGCACCGTCCGACCGCCATCGTCGGCGTGTGCGACGAGGCGGCCATCGGCGCCGTGATCGCGGCTCGCCGCCTGGGCATCGCGGTGCCGACCGAGCTCAGCGTCGTCGGGATCGACGACCACGAGCATGCGGAGATGTTCGCGCTCACCACGATCGGACAGTCGCCGCGGGATCAGGGACGGGAAGCCGTGCGCCTGCTGATGCGGCGGATCAGCGAGCCGGATGCTCCGGTCGAGCGCGTCGAAGCCGCCTCGGCGCTCGTCGTCCGCAGCTCGACCGCGGCGCCGCGCTGACCCCCGCGGACGCACGAAGGCCCCGGGCGGAACCCGGGGCCTTCGCAGAAGCGCTGGTGCGCTGGAATTACTTGAGGGTGACGGTCGCGCCGGCCTCTTCCAGAGCAGCCTTGGCCTTCTCGGCCGTCTCCTTGTTGGCGCCCTCGAGGACGGCCTTCGGAGCACCGTCGACGACGGCCTTGGCCTCGCCGAGGCCGAGCGAGGTGAGCTCGCGGACAGCCTTGATGACCTGGATCTTCTTGTCGCCGGCAGCCTCGAGGATGACGTCGAAGGAGTCCTTCTCCTCCTCGGCCGCGGCCTCGCCTGCGCCGCCAGCGGCACCGGCGACGGCGACGGGGGCAGCAGCGGTGACCTCGAACTTCTCCTCGAACGCCTTCACGAACTCGTTGAGCTCGATGAGGGTCAGGCCGGCGAACTGCTCGAGCAGCTCCTCGGTGGAAAGCTTCGCCATGATGTATCTCCTAGATAGATGGGGTTTGTAGACGAGATCGCCGGTCGCTTACGCGGCCTCGGCGGTCTCCAGCTTTTCGCGAAGCGCGTCGATGGTGGCCGCAGCCTTGCCCATCGTCGCCTTCATCATGCCCGCGGCCTTCGCCAGCAGAACCTCGCGGCTCTCGAGCGAGGCGTACGTGTTGACCTCGTCGGCGGTGAGGGCCTTGCCCTCGAAGATGCCCGACTTGATCACGAGAAGCGGGTTGGCCTTGGCGAAGTCACGCAGAGCCTTGGCGGTGGCGACGAAGTCACCGTGCACGAACGCGACAGCCGACGGCCCCTTGAGGTCGTCGTCCAGCGCGGAGATGCCGGCCTTGTTGGCGGCGATCTTGGTCAGCGTGTTCTTCACCACGGCGTACTCAGCGTCCTGACGGATGCTGTTGCGCAGCTGCTTGAGCTGGGCAACCGTCAGACCGCGGTACTCGGTCAGCAGGACGGCGTTCGAGTTCTCGAATGACTTCGTGAGCTCGTTGACCGATGCATCCTTCTGCGCCATGGTCACTCCTTGGTGTGTACGAGGCGCCGCACGGTGGTGGGGCGCCGGCCTCCGACCCCCTGCAAAAGAGAAGAGCTCCGGCGCAAGCGCACGGAGCTCGGAAGTTCGTGACACCTGCGCGGGCCCCTGCGATGCAGAGCTTCGATCCTGTGCACTCACGCGCACACGATGACCAGCGGTCTTCGGCTATGACCACTGTACCCCACGCTCCCTCTCCCCCCAAATCCCCCTCCTCCTCCGTCCCCCCTCCTCAGCCGCCCCACCCCTTTCGGTGCACCCCGGCCCCTTACGCCTGCACGCAACGGGCCGGAGGGCACGGAAGGGGGTGGGTCAGCGACTCAGCGGGCGAAGAGGCCGAGGGCACGGAAGTGCGCGTCGGCCGCGCCGAGCGAGGCGACCTCCGCGCTGGTCACCCGGACCACCCGCCAGCCGGTGGTCCCGCGCACCCAGTCCTCGCGGATCTTCTCGTCGAGCACGACCTGTGACACGGGCCGGCCGCCGCGGAGGCCCTCGTCCAGGTACTTGTCCCGGCCGTCGCACTCCACGAAGGTGCGGGACTGGTCGACGGCGATGTCCATCCAGAACCGACCGCCGCGCGGTCCGTCCACCGGCACCTGCAGACGCGGCCTGCCGAAGCCGAGCTGATGGAGCCGGTACCGCGTCACGCTCTCCAGCGGAAGCTGCGCGCGCCCGTCGGCCAGGACCACGATCCGACGGGCCTGCACGATGCCGCGGAGCCGGGGACGACGCACTCGATCCGCGAGGTCCGTCAGGAGAGCCTGCGCCGCGGTGTCGTCGAACTCCCACGGGTCGCCGCCGACCAGAGCGAGGGCGGCATCCGCGACGGCGAGAGCCGCCTCCGGAGCGGCCGTGCGGGCGAGGTCGACGACCGTCCGGGCGAGGGAGGTGCAGCGGATGCCGTCGCGCTCCACGATGTCGCCGGCGGCAACCGCGCCCTCGTGCCGCAGGATCCCCGAGGTGCTGTGGCGACGGTCGGGGGGCGCCGTCACATGGACCCTCGTCGGCCGCACCCGGTACAGCGGCAGACCCCACAGCACCGCAGCCGAGGCGTGCGAGAACACGGGCCGCGTCCCCGAGGCCGCGAGGTCGGCGGCCACCACCTCCGCACGGTGCCGGGACTCCGGGGCGAGATCGCTCCAGTCCCGTTGCGCGAGGTACCACCCGCGACGCACATGATGCAGCTGCCGCCCTTCCACCGCGGCGTGGAGCGTCCGAGACCCCCACCCCTCCTCCTCCAGCCGCCGACGACCGAGGAGCATCGCCCGGATCTCGTCCACACTCACCTGTCTCATCCCCCCGACTCTCCCTCTCCTCTCGCCGATCCCCCGCCTTCCCGCAGTTCCCCACACCCTTTCTCTCCCTCCCGCGCCCTGTGCAGGAAGACACCCCTCGTCCTCGACCCACCCCTTTGCGTTCGAGCCACCCCCTTGTGCGCGCACGCAGGGGGCCGGGACGCACGGAAGGGGGTGGCTCGGCGGGAGGGCGGGAGGGGCGGCGTGTACGGCGGGAACGGGGGTGGGGGAGAGTTAGAGTCTTCTGGTGACCCCGGAACTCCAAGCTCGCATCGTCGCGGACTCGCGCGACCGCGTGGCGTGGATGAGGGCACGGTCCCGGGGCATCACGGCCACCGACGTCGCCGGACTCACCAGCGAACGCTCGATCGCCCGTGCCGCCGACGCCAAGCTCGGCGGGGGGCCGCGGTTCGGCGGCAACGCCTACACGGACCACGGTCGACGCCGCGAGCCCGAGATCGCCGCCTGGGTCGCCGCGACGCACGGCATCTTCCCCTCCTCCGCGTTGTTCCGCGCCGAGGTCGAGCACCGCCACCTGGCCACCCCCGATGGCATCTCGGTGGACGCGGACGGTCGCGTCAGCCTCGCGGAGATCAAGACCACCAACAAGGCCTTCCGCGGCATCCCACGCACGTACCTGCGCCAGGTCTGGTGGCAGCAGCACGTGCTGGGCGCCGAGCGCACCCTGTTCGTCTGGGAGGAGCACGTCGACTTCTCCCCCATCCACGACGAGCCCCGCTGCGTGTGGATCGACCGGGACGACCGCGAGATCGCCAAACTCGTCGGTCTCGCGACCGACCTCATCGACGAGCTGTACCGTCGCACGACGGGACGCGCGGTGCCGACGCGCTCCGTCGCCCCGGTCGACAGCCGCCGCGAGCAGCTCCGCGAGCGCGACGCCTTCCGCGCCCTCGCCCTCGCCGACTGAGCGAACGCCGAGGGCCTCGGGACGACCCGCCCCGTCAGGGGTCGCGAGCGAGTACGCGACGTGCTTCTCCCGCGACCTCGGCCGCGATCGTGTCCAGCAGCGCGGAGCGCAGGTTCCACTGCTGCCAGTACAGGGCGACGCGCAGGGTCGGACCGCCGAGCGCGACGAGCCCGGGGACCTCCTGCAGTCGCGGCACCATCCCCCAGCCCAGGCCGAGGCCGACCGCGAGCGCGTAGTCGTGCGACGCCGGGACGTAGTGTCGCGGAACGCCCGCCGCCGGCATTCCCCGTGCCGCCAGCCACTCGTGCTGCAGGGTGTCCCGGCGGTCGAAGTCGACGAACGGCGCGTGCGCCAGCGCGGCGGGCGTCACGCCGTCAGGGAACCATCGACGGGCATAGGCAGGCTCGGCCATGGCGCGGTACTCGAGCACGCCGAGGGGCGTGACCGTGCACCCCGCGACCGCCGTGGCCTCGCTCGTCACCGCGGCCATGACCGTTCCCGATTCGAGCAGTCGGGCGGTGAAGTTCTGATCGTCGCGGTGCAGGTCCAGGTCGATGTCGTGCGCGGCCGAGAGGCGCGCCATCGGCGGGAGGAACCAGGTCGCCAGGGAATCCGCGTTGACGGCCAGGGGCACCGTGATGCGGTGTCCCCCACCGCCCTCCTCGATGCCGACCCCGGCGAGCGCATCCTGCTCCAGGAGCGCGATCTGCCGCGCGAGGCGCACGACGGACTCCCCGGCCTCGGTGAGGCGGACCGGCTTGCTGCGCACGAGGAGGATCCGCCCGAGTTGCTCCTCGAGCGCCTTGAGCCGCTGGCTGACGGCGGACGGGGTGACGCGCAGGCGGCGGGAGGCGGCGTCGAGGGTTCCCTCGTCCGCGACGGCGGCGAGCGTGGCGGCGAGCTCCGGGTCGATCCTCACATCAGCGATGCTAATGGTGAGAAAGGAATCTTCGCTGCACCTCATGGCCAGCATCCCTAGGCTCGATGCATGCTCACCGTTCTCGTCGGCCTCGGCCTCGGCCTGTCGCTCATCGTCGCGATCGGCGCGCAGAACGTGTTCGTGCTGCGACAGGGCATCCGGCGCGAGCACGTCCTCGCCGTCGTGATCGTCTGCGCCCTCTCCGACGCCGTGCTGATCATCGCCGGCGTCGCCGGGCTCGGCTTCGTGCTGTCCGCCGCTCCCTGGCTCGTCGTCGTTGCCCGCTGGGCAGGGGCGCTGTTCCTCCTCGGCTACGGGCTGCTCGCGGCGCGACGGGCCTGGCGTGGCGGCGAGGAGCTGGTGGTCGACGGGGGCGACGCTCCGGTCCTCGAGGCGTCCGGTGGCACCGGGACCCTCACCCGCACCCGCCTCGCCCCGGTGATCCTCACGACACTGGCGTTGACCTGGCTGAACCCGCACGTGTACCTCGACACGGTGCTGATGCTCGGCTCGATCGCCGCGACGCACGGCGACGAGCGATGGCTGTTCGCGGCAGGGGCGGTCATCGCGAGCCTCCTCTGGTTCACCGCCCTCGGCTTCGGTGCCCGCTACCTCGGACGGTGGCTGCGCACCCCGCGCTCCTGGCGTCTCCTCGACGCGGTGATCGCGGTCGTGATGATCACGTTGGCGGTGAGCCTGGTGCTCCCGGTGCTGGACGCCTAGCCACTCACGCCGCGTCGATCTGCGCCACCCGCGCCCGGACGAGGGCCCGGACCGCGTCCTCCGGCAGCGGGTGCTCCGGCTGGAACCGGATCGTCCCCTTGTCGACGCTGATCTCGGGATGACCGTCGAGGAGGCCCGCCACGGCAGCGACCGCCTCGGGGCTGAACGGGTAGACGCCGATGTGCTTCTTCGCACGCATCACCGAGAGCAGAGGCTTTCCGGCGAGCACGAGCGCCGGCATCCCATACCCCTTGCCCTGCTCCGCATCCGGCACCTCCTCCGTGGCGATTGCGTACACACGATCGATCACTGCGCGGTCCGCCGCGTCGAGGTCGGTCAGGTAGTCGTCGATGATGCCCACGCACCGCATCCTGCCACCGATCGCCCTCGGGGTCGAGGGCTCAGGCGCCGTCGAGCGGACGGAGGATGCGCGTGAGGAACCGTTGCGTGCGTTCGTGCTGCGGGGCGCTGAACAGCTGAGCAGGCGGGCCCTGCTCCACGACGACGCCGCCGTCCAGGAAGAGCACGTGATCTGCGGCTTCGCGGGCGAAGCTCAGCTCGTGGGTGACGACGGCCATCGTCCATCCCTCATCGGCGAGCTCCTTGATGACGAGAAGCACCTCGCCGACGAGCTCCGGGTCGAGCGCGCTCGTCGGCTCGTCGAACAGCAGCAGGTCCGGTTGCAGGGCCAGCGCCCGCACGATGCCGACCCGCTGCTGCTGCCCTCCGGAGAGCTGATGCGGCCGCGCGTCCGCCTTGTCGGCGAGGCCGACCCGGGCGAGCAGCGCCTGGGCCTCGGCGACGACCTCGGTCTTCGGACGGCCCTGCACCCGCCACGGCCCTTCGATGACGTTCTCCAGCACGGTCAGGTGCGGGAACAGGTTGTGGTGCTGGAACACCATCGCCGACCGGTCACGCAGCGCCAGCCGCTGCTGCTTCTCCACGCGCGGTTTCGGGCGCACCTCCGGTGCGAAGTCGATCTCCGGTCCCCCGGCCATCACGATGGTCCCCGCGTCCGGCGTCTCCAACCCGTTCAGGGCGCGCAGGACGGTCGTCTTACCCGAGCCGCTGGGCCCGATGAGCACCACGACCTCGCCCCGATGCAACGTGAGGTCGAAGCCGCGGAGCACCTCGGTGGTGCCGAAACTCTTGTGCAGGCCGCGTGCGGTGAGCAACGGCTCCGCCGTGGGGTCAGTGCGCGACACGACTGTCCAGCCTCCTCTCCAGGGCGCTCTGCCCGAAGGAGAGCAGCAGGCAGATCACCCAGTACACCAGGGCCGCGGCCAGGTAGACCACCATGAACTCGAGAGTCGTCGCGGCGATCTGCTGGGCGACCTTGAAGAGCTCGGTCACGAGGATCAGCGAGGTGAGGGAGGTGTCCTTCACGAGCGAGATGAACGTGTTGGACAGCGGCGGCACCGACACCCGCGCGGCCTGCGGCAGGATGATGCGGGTCAGCGTGCGGGTGCGGTTCATCCCGACCGTGTATGCCGCCTCCCACTGCCCCTTCGGCACCGACAGGATCGCCGCCCGCACGACCTCGGCTCCGTACCCGCCGACATTGAGCGAGAGGGCGATGATGGCGCTGGGCCAGGGGTCGAGCGTCACCCCGATGGACGGCAGGCCGAAGAAGATCACGAAGAGCTGCACGAGCATCGGCGTGCCGCGGATCACCGAGATGTAGAACCGCGCGATGCCGGACACCACCGGGTGCACCGAGATCCGCATCAGCGCCATGCCGATCGCGATCACGAGCCCCAGGACGAACGACACAAGGGCGAGCGGGATCGTCGCCGTCAGCCCCGCCCAGGCGATCGGCCCGAGCGAGGTGAAGAAGAGCTCCCAGGGATTCTGCATCGCCTACTGCGAGACGTCCTCGCCGAAGTACTTCTCGCTGATCTCGGCCAGTGTGCCGTCGGCACGGAGCGTGTCGAGCGCCTCGTCGACCGCATCGACGAGCGCCTCCTTGCCCTTCGTGAACACGAAGGCCTGCTCGCCGGCGTCGTCGGTCTCCGCGGCGATCTTCAGGCCGGTCGGGCTGTTGGTCGTCTCGTAGTCGAGGAAGGTCAGCTTGTCGTTGACGGTGGCGTCCACCCGGCCCTGGCGGAGGAGCTCCACGGCCTGCGCCCAGCCCTCGACGCCCTCGACCTTGGCGCCGGACTCGGTGGCCAGCTCGTACCAGTTGCTCGTGAGGGACTGCGCCGTCGTCTTGCCCTCGAGGTCGTCGAACGACGAGATGGAATCGTCGTCCTCCTTGACCACGATCACGCCGGGCGACACCGTGTACGGGGTGCTGAAGAGGTACTTGGCCTCGCGTTCGTCGTTGATCGACACCTGGTTCGCGATCACGTCGAAGCGGCCCGCGTCGAGCCCCGCGAAGATCGCGTCCCACTGGGTCTCCTGGAACTCGACCTTCAGACCGAGCTCGTCGGCGACGGCCTGGATGATCTCGACGTCGTAGCCCGTGAGGTCGCCGGAGCCGCCGTCGCCGTGGAAGCTGAACGGACGGTAGGTGCCCTCGGTCGCGACCGTCAGCGTGCCGTCCTTCACCAGGCCGAAGTCGGAGCCCGCGGCGCTCTCGCCGTCCGTGCTCGCGGGCGTGCTCGAACCGCTGCACGCGGTCAGGGCGGCAGCGGCGACGACGAGTGCGGTGACGGCGATGAGACGACGGGACATGGACCCTCCTGGGGTGAGAAGCGCGGGTGCGAGTTTACGCGACGACCGCGGGAACTCCCCCACAGTACGCGTCGCTCCGGGCGTTCCCCGCATCGGATGACGCCGGATGTCGCGGGCGGTCCGGGAACGCGGAACGCCCCCGGGCGGACCCGGGGGCGTTCGGTGCGACAGGTGCGAACCCGTCGACGCGTCAGATGGCGTTGACGTCCAGCGGGATGCCGGGGCCGAACGTGGTCGACACCGCACCCTTCTGGATGTAACGGCCCTTGGCGCTGGACGGCTTGAGGCGGACGATCTCCTCGAGAGCGGCGTCGATGTTCTCGTTCAGCTGCTCGGCCGAGAACGAGGCCTTGCCGATGACGAAGTGCACGTTGGCGTGCTTGTCGACGCGGAACTCGATCTTTCCGCCCTTGATCTCCTCGACGGCCTTGGCCGGGTTCGGAGTCACGGTGCCGGTCTTCGGGTTCGGCATCAGGCCACGGGGACCGAGCACCTTGCCGAGACGGCCGACCTGGCCCATGAGCTCCGGGGTCGAGACCGCGGAGTCGAAGTTGGTCCAGCCGTCGGCGACCTTCTGGATGAGCTCGGCGCCGCCGACCTCATCGGCGCCGGCAGCGATCGCCGCCTCGGCCGCGGGGCCGGTGGCGAACACGATGACGCGGGCGGTCTTACCGGTGCCGTGGGGCAGGATGACGGTGCCGCGCACCATCTGGTCCGCCTTGCGCGGGTCGACGGCGAGCTTCAGCGCGACCTCGACGGTCGAGTCGAACTTCGCCGAACCGGTCTCCTTCGCGAGCGCGACGGCCTCGGACGGCGTGTAGAAACGGTCTGCCTCGATCTTCTCGGCGGCAGCCTTGTAAGCCTTGGACTTGGTAGCCATGATTATTCTCCTCAGCCCTCGACCGTGATGCCCATGGAACGGGCGGTGCCGGCGATGATCTTCGAGGCGGCCTCGATGTCGTTCGCGTTCAGGTCGGCCTGCTTCTGCTCAGCGATCTGACGGACCTGGTCCTTGGTGATCTTGCCGACCTTGACGGTGTGCGGGGTGGCCGAAGCCTTCTGCACACCGGCGGCCTTCTTGATGAGCTCCGCCGCGGGCGGGGTCTTCAGGACGAAGGTGAAGCTGCGGTCCTCGTAGACGGTGATCTCGACGGGGATGACGTTGCCGCGCTGCGACTCGGTCGCGGCGTTGTACGCCTTGCAGAACTCCATGATGTTGACGCCATGCTGACCGAGCGCGGGGCCGATCGGCGGCGCCGGGTTGGCGGCACCGGCGTTGATCTGAAGCTTGATCAGGCCGGTCACCTTCTTCTTCGGTGCCATTCTCTTTCCTTTCCTCGAGGCGGATGCGAGCATCCGCTTCTCCCACGGCTCCGGCCTCTCCGGCCCGTGGTCGTCTCTACTCACGCCGAAGCGTCGCACAAACCACACAAGTCTACCCGATCACTCCCCCACTCGCGAGGCGGCCCCTTGGGCGCGAGCCGGCCCCTTGGGCGCGAGCCGGCCCCTTGGGCGCGAGCCGGCCCTCTGCGTGCGTCCGCAACGGGCCGGGAGACACGAAAGGGGGTGGGTCGGGGGAAAAGAAAACGGCCGCCCCGGAAGAGGCGGCCGTTCTCGTGACAGTGTCAGATCATCTTGGTGACCTGGTCGAACGACAGCTCGACCGGGGTCTCACGCTCGAAGAGCGAGACGAGGACCGTGAGCTTGCCGCTCTCCGGCTTGATCTCGCTGATCGAACCGGGAAGACCCGCGAACGAGCCCTCCTTGATCGTGATGGTCTCGCCGACCTCGAAGTCGACCTCGGCGGGAAGCGGACGGGCGACGGCGACGCCGCCCTTGGCCGCGATGTTCTTGGCGGTCGGGACGTCCTTGACCTCGACGAGGGACTTCAGCATGTTGAAGGCCTCTTCGAAGCGCAGCGGCGTCGGGTTGTGGGCGTTGCCCACGAAGCCGGTGACGCCGGGGGTGTGCCGCACGACCGACCAGGTGTCCTCCGTGAGCTCCATGCGCACCAGGACGTAGCCGGGGATGCGCACGCGGGTGACCATCTTGCGCTGGCCGTTCTTGATCTCGACGACGTCCTCCATCGGGACCTCGACCTGGTAGATCTCGTCCTCGACCTCGAGCGTCGACTTGCGCTGCTCGATGTTCGCCTTGACCTTGCGCTCGAAGCCGGCGTACGAGTGGATGACGTACCACTTGCCGGGGAGCATGCGCAGGTCCATGCGGAAGGCCTCGTACGGGTCTTCCTCGGAAGCCGACTCGTCGTCGTCGGACTCGGCGGCCGGACGGTCGTCCTCGCCGTTCACGTCGGGCCCCTCGTAGGGAGTGACCTCGTCGGCGGCCTCGGCCTCCTGCTCCGCGACCTCTTCGGCCACGGAATCGTTGAGGACCTCGGCGGCGGCTTCGGACTCCGCGGCTTCGTCCAGGTTCAGAGCGTCGTTCACGATGGCGTCCGCCTCCGGGTCGTCGATGTCGATGTCGATGTCTTCCGTCTCCTGCTCGCCGTCCTCGTCCTCGACGTGGACCGCGACGTGCTCGGCAGAGGTGACCGAGAGCTCCTCGGCGGCGAGCACGTTGCCCTCCTGGGCCTCGTCCTCCTCGCTGGACTGCTCTGCGGCGGTCGCCCAGTCGGCGTCGTCGGAATATCGTTCAGACACGTTGCTTCTTCTCCATAGCTGCGGCCGATGCCGCGGGGGTCATCAGCCAGGGATTCCGAACACGTAGTGCGTCAGGAGCCCGAAGACGTAGTCGAGACCGTAGACGATGCCCATGACGATCAGGACGAAGACGAGCACCACACCCGTGAACTTGAAAAGCTCCTTGCGGGTCGGGGTGACGACCTTGCGCAGTTCGGCGATGACCTGGCGGATGAACAGGGCGATGCCCCCGAAGAACCGGGAGAAGGGGTTGCCCTTCTTCTGGCGCGTGGCGCCGGCCGCGACGACGTCGCCGCGCGGTTCGTCCTGATCCATCCTGAATGTACCTTTCGTGTGTCAGCGTGCGCTGACGCGCAGGGCGGACAGGAATCGAACCTGCAACCTGCGGTTTTGGAGACCGCTGCTCTGCCAATTGAGCTACCGCCCTAGAGACCCGGAGATCTCGGGGATGCCCTCCCCACCCTGCCACCGGCCGATGTCGAAGACGCCAGGCACGGCGAAAGAATGCAGAGAACAACTGCTCACCAAGCATACGGCATCGATCCCGTGGTGCCGAACAGGAAGCGGAACCCGCGTTGTTGCTAGGCTCGGCGGGCGGACGAAGCAGGAAGGGACGCATGTGAGTGGGGATGTGCAGCAGTTCCAGGTGGATCTGCGCGGAGTCGTCGACCTGCTCAGCAGGCACATCTACTCCAGTCCCCGGGTCTATCTGCGGGAACTGCTCCAGAACGCGCGGGACGCGATCGCGGCGCGCGGCGAGGTCGACGGGGGCGGAGGCCGCATCCGCATCACGCCGCTCACCGCGCAGACGGGCGAGTTCGTGCTCCGCGATGACGGGGTGGGGCTGACCGCGGCCGAGGTCGCCGATCTCCTCGCGACCGTCGGGCGCAGCTCCAAGCGGGACATCTTCGACCTCCCCCGGAGCGACTTCCTCGGCCAGTTCGGCATCGGGCTGCTGAGCTGCTTCATGGTCGCCGACACCATCGTCATCCGCTCCCGCAGCGCCAGAGGCGGCTCCGCGGTGGAGTGGACGGGCAGCGCCGACGGCACCTTCCGGGTCGCGGAGATCGATGACGACCTGCCGATCGGCACCAGCGTGCACCTCGTGCCGCGCTTCGACGCCGACGAGCTGCTGCGACCGGCCGCCGTGCACGAGCTCGCGACCACGTTCGGCGAGTTCCTGCCCGTGCAGGTGACCATCGATGCGACCGGCGGGGACATCGACGTGACCCGCGAGGCGCCCTTCCTCGACCCCGCCGCCGACGTCGAAGCGGCCGTGCAGTACGGCCGCGACCTGCTCGGTGCGGCGCCGCTGGACGTGATCCCGCTGACCGAGCCGGCGACCGGGACGCAGGGCCTGGCATACGTCCTGCCCTTCGCTCCTCCGCCCGGCGCCCGGCAGGCGACCCGCATGTATCTGGGCCGCATGCTGCTGTCGGAACGCGTCGACGACGTGCTGCCCGACTGGGCGTTCTTCGTGCGCGCCGTCATCGACTCCACCGGCCTCGCACCGACCGCGAGCCGCGAATCCCTCGTCGAGGACACGGCGCTGGAGCACGTCCGCGAACAGCTCGGCGCCGGGATCCGCCGCTGGGTGCTCGAACTCGGACTGCGTGAACCGCATCGCCTCGCCCAGTTCGTCGCCGTGCACGAGGTCGGCCTCAAGTCCCTGGTGCGACACGACGAGGAGCTCGCGCGCTTCATCACCCGCTGGCTCACGGTGGAGACCACGCACGGCACGCTGCGGATCGGCGAGCTCGTGGAGCGGTACCCGCACGTGCGCTACACCCAGACGGTCGACGAGTTCCGCCAGGTGGCCGGGATCTCGCCGTCCGACGAGGTCCTCGTCAACGGCGGCTACCTCTACGACGCCGACCTGATCCGGCTGCTCCCCGACCTCTACCCGCAGGTCACGGTCGAGAAGGTCGACGTGACCGGGGAGCTCGATCGCCTCGACCCGCCGCCGCTGGACGACCGGGACATCGCGATGGCGCTGGAGTCCCGCGCCGGCGCCGTCCTGCAGTCCTCGGACTGCGCCGTGGTCGTCCGGGCGATCGACCGCCCGGAGCTGACCGGACTGTACGTGGCGGACCCCGAGGTGCTGCGGACGATCGACCGCGGGCGCACCAAGGGCATCGCGAGCACGCTCTGGGGCGGGGTGCTCGACCGCATCGACCAGACGCTCTCCTCGTCGCGGGACGACGACCTCACGGCGCGACTGTGCCTGAACTGGTCGAACCGCGTCGTCCGGGCCCTCGTCCGCGTCGAGGACGACGCCGTCTTCGCACGCACCGTCCAGCTGCTCTACATCCAGGCGCTTCTCGCGGGGCACCACCCCCTCTCGGACGCCGATCGGGCGCTCATGACCAGCGCCCTCTCCGACCTCGTCTCACTCTCCGCCGGTATCGAGGGGGACACTCTCCCCTTCGACGCGCGCTGACACCCCCCGACTACCCGAAGGGCCCTCCATGGCACGTCCGAAGAAGCGCTTCCAGCAGCTCATCGAGGAGATCGATCGCACCCCGTGGGGCCCGGCGGAGCAGGCCCTCGTGGCGGAGGCGGTCGCGCTGGCCATCGAGATCGGCGACGAACGGCTGGAATACGAAGCCCGGATGCGGCAGACCGCGTCGGCGAACATGGTCGGTGCCACCGACGTCATGCTGAACTCCTTCGCGTGGTGCCTCGCGCATCACGACGCCGACCCGCAGCGGTTCCCCGCCGACCTCGACAACGGCGGCGCCGACCTGATGTGGCAGTTCAAGTGGATGGCGTCCTCGCTGCGCTCCTCCCCCGCCTTCTCGCAGGAGCAGATCGCCGCGGTGCTCGACGACATGGAGTCGCACTACCGTGCCGCAGGACTCGGCCTCAGCGGCGTGCTGACCGCCCGCTTCGAGGACGCCTGGGACGCCGGCCGGTTCGACGCCGCCGAAGCCCTCCGCGTGCAGCTCGAGGCCACGCCGCGCGACGAGCACAGCCACTGCGACGCGTGCAGCCGCAGCCAGTTCGCGGGATTCTTCGCGGAGACCGATCGCGACGCCGACGCCATCCGGCTCGTCGAGGAGATGATCGAGGGCGGTTTCTCCTGCGGCGAGGAGCCGGAGCACGCGCTCTCCCGCGTCCTCCTCCCGTACCTCCGCGCCGGACGCACGGAAGATGCGAAGACCGCGCACCTGCGCAGCTACCGACTGGCCAAGGACAACCCCGACAACCTGCGCATCGTGGCGAACAACATCGTGTTCGCCGCGATCACCGGCAACGAGGCGCGGGCGCTGGCCCTGATCGAGAAGCACGTCGCGTGGCTCGCCCACGACGGCCTCAACGTCGACGCGCACTTCGCCGCCCTCACGGCGTTCGCGGTCGCTCTCGACCGCGTCACCGCCGCCGGCCACGGCGACACCCCGGTCCGCGGTGCCGACGCCCCTGCACTCGTGCCGCTGCTCGGGGCCCACGACGGCCCGTGGAGCGCCGCCGACCTCGCCGCGGCCGCCTGGTCCACGGCCGAGCGCATCGGGGCGCAGTTCGACGAGCGGGACGGCACCGACGGCCACGCCCGCAGCCTCGCCCGGATGCGCGCTCTCGCCGACGAGCGCTATGACGTCCCGATCCGCTCCGATGCGTTCGTCGCCCCGACCCCGGCCACCACTCCGGCGGATCCGGAGGCCTGGTACGAGCGGGCGATGCAGCTCGCGCAGTTCGGCGCCGAGCAGGAGACCCTCGCCGCGCTGCCGCACGCCCTGGAGGTCGACGACCCCGCCCAGCGCGCGCAGCTCCTGTCGATGCACCTCGGCATCCTCGTGGCGCTCGATCGCGTGGACGAGGCCGAGCGCCTCCTCCCCGAGCGGATCGCCGCCCTGCGGGCCGCAGGGAACGACGCGCAGGCCGACCTCGAGGAGCGTCTGAAGCTCGCGACCTTCGGGCTGCACACCGACGAGACCATGGCGGCACTCGAAGAGGAGTTGGCCGCGGCCGACCGTCTGCCGGCCTGGTCGCGCGGCGACCTGGCCATCAGCCGCGCGTCGCTGCACCTCAGGGCCGAGGAGCCGGACGCGGCCCTCGACCTCGCCGAGCTCGCGGCCCGCTCGTTCGCGGAGGCGGAGGACACCCGGCTGTCCAACACGACCACCCTCGTGGCGATCGGCGCCGTGCTGAGCAAGGGCGACCTCGACGCCGGCCGCACGCTCCTCGACCGCTTCCTCGCCCAGGACGACCTGTCCGCCGGTCATCGGGCCCACGCGCTGCAGACTCGGGCCCGCGTGCGGGGCGGCACGGGCGCGTACCAGGATGGAGCGACGGACGCCGACGAGGTGTGCCGGCTGCTCGCCGAGCTCGGCGCCACGCGGGCTCTCGCCGACGCCCATGTGCTCGCGGGCGCGCTCTGGGAGGACGCCGAGGAGCCCGAGAAGGCCGTCGCCCGCTACCGTCTGGCTGCTCGGCTGCACGATGACGGCGATCGCACCGGCGTGGACTTCCGGTTGGCCAGGGCGATGCTCCGCGCGGGAGACGCCGAGGAGGCCGCGGAGCTCTTCGGCGACGTGCTCCAGCGCGAGGAGGACGCCGAGACGCCCGCCGGCTCCCGTGCCATGACCGCCTCTCTCCTCGCCCGGTCTCTCGCCGAGTCCGGAGAGTTCGGCCAGGCGGTCGGCGCACACGGCTACGCCGCCGAGTTGTTCGGACAGGCGGAGGCGCACGCGGACCAGGCCATGGCCATGACGGAGCAGGCGAAGATCCTCGCCCGCTTCGAGGAGCACGACGACGCCGTGCGGCTGCTGGAGGGCGCAGCGGAGATCGCTCGTCGCGCCCCCGAGGCCGTCGGCGCGCTGTCCGAGGTGCTGCACAGCCTCGGCCAGGCCTACGGCGGTCGCGGCGACGAGCGCGCCTTCCCGCTCTTCGACGAGGTCGCCGCGCTCGCCCAGGAGCATGAAGCCGGCTGGCTGCTCGCCGACGTGACCGACTCCCGCGGCCGCGCCCTGGCCCAGCTCGGCCGGATCGACGAGTCCGTCGCCGCCGCCCTCACTGCCGCCGATGGTTTCGCCGCGCTCGGGGATCAGGGCGCCGCCGGGAGCTCGGAACTGTTCGCGGGGCGCGTCCTCGCGGGGAATGACCGTCCGGCCGACGCCGTACCCGTCTACCGGAGCGCCCTGGACCATGCCGAGAGCTTCCCGCCGCTGCGTCAGGTCGCGGCACTGGAGCTCGGCGATGTGCTGGAGGCACTGGGACGGCACGCCGAGGCCGCAGAGGTCAGGGCCCTCGTCGAGAGCTGACACGCCGCCGGCTCGGGATCCACAGGGGGTCCCGAGCCGGCGTCGTCGCGGTGGTGAGCCGCGTCAGAACAGCTGACGCCAGTTCGCCCGTGCGAGGTCGAGCAGCTCGTCCCCGCGGCCCGACATGACCGTGCGGATCGCGTAGAGCGCGAAGCCCTTGACCTGCGCGGCCTCGATCGCCGGTGGCATGGACAGCTCCTGGCGCTCGGTCACGACGTCGAGCAGCGCGGGACCGTCGTGCGCGAGGACCTCCCGGACGGCGTCCGGCAGATCCTCGCTGCGCTCCACCCGACGGGCGAAGATGCCCATGGCCTCGGCGATCGCCGCGAAGCTCGGGTTGTCGAGCCCCGTGCCGTAGGTGACGAAGCCGGCGGCCTTCATCTCCAGCTCCACGAAGTTCAGCGATGAATTGTTCACCACGATCGTCTTGACCGGGAGACCGTTCTGGGTGAGCGTGAGCAGCTCGCCGAGCATCATCGCGAGGCCGCCGTCGCCGGCGAGCGCCACGACCTGACGATCCGGATGGGCGACCTGCGCGCCGATACCGTGCATCAGGGCGTTCGCCATCGAGCCGTGCGTGAACGACCCGATCAGCCGGCGTCCCTCGGTCATGGACAGGTAGCGCGCGGCCCAGACCGTCGGCGAGCCCACGTCGGCGGTGAAGATCGCGTCGTCGGCGGCGTACTCGTCCAGCAGGCGTGCCAGGTACTGCGGGTGGATGGGGCGTGCGCCCTTCGCCGGCACCGCGAGCTCGTCGAGCTTCTTCCGCGTCTTCCGGTAGTGGGCCACGGCGTCGTCGAGGTGGCCGCGGTCGTCCTTCCGGGCGAGACGGGGCAGCAGGGCCTCGGCGGTCGCCTTCACGTCGCCGACGAGCCCGAGGTCGAGCGGGTGCCGCTTGCCGAGCTGCGAGCCGCGGATGTCGACCTGGATGGTGGTCGCGTGCTCCGGGTAGAACTGCTCGTACGGGAAGTCGCTGCCGAGGACGAGGAGCGTGTCCGCCGCCTCCATCGCCCGAAAGCCCGACGCGAATCCGAGCAGCCCCGTCATGCCGACGTCGAACGGGTTGTCGTACTCGATGAACTCCTTGCCGCGCAGCGCGTGGACGATGGGGGCACCGAGTGCGTCGGCGAGCGCGATCACCTCGTCGTGCGCGCCCTCCACGCCGGCCCCGGCGAGGATGGTGACCTTCTTGGCCGCGTTCAGCATGGTCGCGGCCTTCTCCAGCTCCGGACCGCTGGGCTGGATCAGCGGGCGGGTGCGCTCGATCACCACGGCGCGGTCGTCCGCGATCTCGGACAGCGCCACATCACCGGGGATCACGAGGACCGCGACGCCGCGCTGCTCGATGGCCGCGCGCATGGCGATCTCCATCAGCCGCGGCATCTGCGACGGGTCCGCGACGTATTCGACGTACACGCTGCACTCGCGGAACAGCTCCTGCGGATGCGTCTCCTGGAAGTATCCGGTGCCGATCTCGACGGTGGGGATGTGGGCGGCGATGGCCAGCACCGGCACCCGGGAGCGCTGCGCGTCGTACAGGCCGTTGATGAGGTGCAGGTTGCCGGGGCCGCATGAACCCGCCACGACGGCGAGGTCCCCGGTGGTGCCGGCGTCGGCCGCGGCGGCGAAGGCGGCGGACTCCTCGTGGCGCACGTGCACCCAGCGGATCCGGCCGTCCTTGCGGAGGGCGTCCGTGAGTCCGTTCAGGGAGTCGCCCGGGATGCCGTAGACCCGGTCGACTCCGTTGGCGTTCAGAGTCTTGACGATGTTCTCAGCGACGTTGGCCATACCCCGACCCTACGCCCGCCGAGGCCTCCCCGGGCCGGGCTCAGTACTCCTGCGGCCCGTCCCGGTCGGGCTCCGGATCGCGCCGGAACGCACGGCCGGAGACCGATGTCGGCGCGATGCGCACGTACACGCGCTTGTCGGTCGGGATCCACGGGCGCAGACCCGCCGCCTCCGCCCGCTCGATGTCGGCGTCGGTCTCCAGAGCCTCCGCACGTCCGCGCACGATGACACTCCAGGCCGCGGTGTCCGTGTGGTCGTCGACCTCGAAGAGCACGTCGGCGGTGACCGTCAGCTCGAACAGCTTGCTCCCGGGGGCGGTGCGGAACAGCAGGCCTTCGCCGTCCACGGCATAGTTCACGGGGAAGATGTCGATGGTGTCGCCGACCCGGGTCACGAGCCGCCCGAGCTCCTGGCTGCGCAGGTGCTCCCAGCTCTGCTCCGCGGTGAGGGTCTGGACCGGATCCGTGTGCGCGCTCATGCCGCCATTGTGCCTCGTCCGTCCTCGACGCGCACCCCCGTCGACCCGGCCCCTCTCGTGCGAGCGGCCCCCTTGCGTACGCACGCAAGGGGGCCGCTCGGCCGCAAGGGGGTGGGTCGACGATCAGCCGATGCGGATCAGCTTCTTGTTGACGAACTCGTCGGCGGCGAGGTGGCCCAGCTCGCGTGCCGTGCCGCTGCGCTTGATGCCGCCGAACGGGAGCTCCGGGCTGTCGGCGAGCACGAGGTTCACGTAGACCATGCCCGCCTCGATCCTGTCGGCCACCCGCTCCGCCTGCGCCTCGTCCGTCGTGAAGACGTAGGAGCCGAGGCCGAACGTGGTGTCGTTGGCCAGCGCGACCGCCGCGTCCTCGTCCGCGACGCGGTACACGACCGCCGCGGGACCGAACAGCTCCTCGCGGTAGACGTCCATCTCCGGGGTCACGTCGGCGAGCACCGTCGGTGCGAAGAACGCCCCGTCGCGCGTACCGCCCGTGAGCAGCGTCGCACCCTGGGCGACCGCCGTGTCGATCTGCTTCTGCAGGTTCTCCGCGGCCGCCTCCGACGAGACCGGGCCGAGGACCGTGTCGTCGAGCGTGGGGTCGGTCGCCTCGACGGCCGCCATCGCCGCCGTGAACTTCTCCACGAACGCGTCGTAGAGGTCGTCGACGATGATGAAGCGCTTGGCGCCGTTGCAGGCCTGACCGTTGTTGTCGAGCCGCGCGTCGACACCCGCCTGCACGGTGGCGTCGAGGTCGTCGGTGGAGAGCACGATGAACGGGTCGGACCCGCCCAGCTCCAGCGCGACCTTCTTGAGGTTGCGCCCCGCGACCTCGGCGACCGCGGCGCCGGCGCGCTCGGAGCCGGTCAGCGACACCCCCTGCACCCGCCGGTCCGCGATCATGGCCGCGATCTGGTCGTTCGTCGCGAGCACGTTCTGGTACGCGCCCTTCGGGAAGCCGGCGTCGTGGTAGATCGCCTCGATCGCGCTCGACGACTCCGGGCACTGCGGCGCGGGCTTCAGCAGGATCGTGTTGCCGACGATCAGGTTCGGCGCCGCGAAGCGCACGATCTGGTAGGCCGGGAAGTTCCACGGCATGATGCCCACGAGCGGTCCCAGCGAGGAGCGGCGGATGATCGCCGACCCCTCCCCGAGGATCTTGATGGGCTGGTCGGCCATGATGTCCTCGGCCTGGTCCGCGTAGTACTCGGCGATGTCGGCGGCGAAGTCGACCTCGCCGAGTGCGGCCTCCCGGGGCTTGCCCATCTCGCGCACGAAGATGTCGGCCAGCTCCTCGCGGCGTTCGCGGTGCAGCTCGGCCGCACGGCGCAGAAGCGCTGCACGGTCGGCGACCGTGGTGGAGCGCGACCACTCGCGGTGGGCCTCGTCCGCGGCGGCGACGGCCTCCTCGATCTGCGCGTCGGTGAACGTGTCGTACGACGCCAGGGTCTCGCCGGTGGCGGGGTTGACGACGGCGTAGTCGGTCATGTCTCTCCTCCTCTTGCCGTGCCGGTCAGGAGACCGGGATCAGCGTGTACTTGGTGGACAGGTATTCGTGGATGCCCTCGAAGCCGCCCTCGCGGCCGACGCCGGACTGCTTGACGCCGCCGAAGGGAGCCGCCGCATTCGAGACGACACCCACGTTGAGACCCATCATGCCCGTCTCCAGCGCGTCGATCATCCGCTGACCGCGCTGCAGGTTCTCGGTGAACACGTAGGAGACCAGGCCGTACTCGGTGTCGTTGGCGAGACGCACGGCCTCGTCCTCCGTCTCGAAGGTCGCGATCGCGAGCACCGGGCCGAAGATCTCCTCGCGGAGGATCGCGGAACCGGGGACGACGTCGGTGAGGACCGTGGGCTCGTAGAACGTGCCGGTGCCCTCGAGCGCCTTGCCGCCCGCGAGCAGGGTCGCGCCGCGCTCGACGGCGTCGTCGACGAGCTCGCCGGCCTTGGCCACGGCGTCCTCGTCGATGAGCGGGCCGATCGCCACGCCGTCCTCCGTGCCGCGACCGATCTTCATGCCGTTGACGCGCTCGGTGACGCGCTTGGCGAACTCGCCCGCGACGTCCTTGTGCACGATGAAGCGGTTCGCCGCCGTGCAGGCCTGACCGATGTTGCGGAACTTCGCGGCCAGCGCGCCCTCCACGGCCTTGTCCAGGTCCGCGTCGTCGAACACGACGAACGGGGCGTTGCCGCCGAGCTCCATCGACACCCGGAGCACGCCCTCGGCGGCCTGCGCGATGAGCTTGCGGCCGACCTCGGTCGATCCGGTGAAGGAGAGCTTGCGCAGACGCGGGTCGGCGATGATCGGCGCCGACAGGGCGCTCGACTTCGAGGTCTGCACGACGTTGACGACACCCTTGGGCAGACCGGCCTCTTCGAGCAGCGTCGTGAAGAAGATGGTCGTGAGCGGCGTGAGTGCCGGGGGCTTGATCACCACGGTGCAGCCGGCGGCGAGGGCCGGGGCGATCTTGCGCGTGGCCATCGCGAACGGGAAGTTCCACGGCGTGACGAAGAACGACGGACCGACGGGGCGCTGCGACACGATCATGTGACCGGTGCCCTCGGGGTTCAGGCCGTAGCGGCCGCTGATGCGCACGGCCTCCTCGCTGAACCAGCGGAGGAACTCGCCGCCGTAGGCGACCTCGCCGCGGGCCTCGGCCAGGGGTTTGCCCATCTCGAGCGTCATCAGCAGCGCGAGGTCCTCCTTGCGCTCCTGCACGAGGTCGAACGCCCGGCGGAGGATCTCCCCGCGCACGCGCGGCGCGGTCGCGGCCCACTCGTCCTGTGCGGCGACGGCGGCGTCGAGCGCCCGGATGCCGTCCGCGGGGGTGGCGTCGGCGATCGTGCGGATCACCTGGTTGGTCGAGGGGTCCTTGACGTCGAAGGTCGCGCCGGTCTCCCCCTCGATCCACTCCCCGCCGATGAAGAGGCCGGTGGGGATGCTGTCGAGCAGCGCCTGCTCGTTCTGAGTGCTCATGGATTCTCTCTCTTTCAGACGGACGTGGGACGACGACGGCGGCTGGGCGGAGCGTCCATACCCAGCGTCTCACCGCGGAAGAAGGCGGGGCGGCGGATGGCGTTCCAGATCATCACGGCGATCCCGACGACGATGATGAGGATGCCGAGGATGAAGACGATCCCGATGCCGCCGATCTCCGACCCGGAGCCGTAGGCCGGGTCCATGGAGTCGATCAGCGTGGTGAAGAACAGGATCGCCAGGATGATGCCGCCCACCAGCGGGAACAGGAAGGTGAAGAAGACGTTCCGCGCCGAGTCGAACCACTGCTTGCGGAAGTACCAGACGCAGGCGAACGCGGTGATCCCGTAGTAGAAGCAGATCATCATGCCGAGCGTGAGGATCGTGTCCCACAGCGTGTCCTCGCTGACCACGCGCATCACGGCGTAGAACGCGGAGGCCACGATGGCCGACACGATGGTGGCGTAGCCCGGGGTGAAGAACCGGGGGCTCACCTTCGCGAACGACTTCGGCAGCGCGCCGTAGTGACCCATCGCGAGCAGGGTGCGCGCCGGACCGACGAACGTCGACTGCAGCGACGACGCCGAGCTCGTGAGCACCGCGAGGGAGACGAGGAACGCGAGCGGCCCGAGGATCGGCCCGGAGAGGTGGAAGAACACGTTCTCCTGGATGTCGCCGTTGCCGAGGCCGAGCTCCCCCGTACCGACGCCCGCGAACATGATCATCGCCACGGCGAGGAGCAGGTAGAGCGAGACGATCGTGAGCACCGTGACGGTGGCCGCGCGACCCGGGGTCTTCTCCGGGTCCTTCGTCTCCTCGTTCATGGTGAGGGTGACGTCCCAGCCCCAGAAGATGAAGATCGACAGCGACAGACCGGCGGCGACCGCGCTGAACGACGAGATCGCGAACGGGTTGAACCAGTTGAGGTCGAACGGCTGGTAGTCGAAGCCGTTGCCGCCCACGGCCTGCACGATCGCGGCGACCGCGAAGAACACGAGCACGAGGATCTGGAATCCGACCAGCCAGTACTGCAGCTTCTGCGTGGTCTGCATGTCCCGGTACGACACCCACGTCGCGCCGAGCATGAAGAGCAGGCACACGCCGATGTTGATCCAGGTGACGCCGGCGAGATCGGCGATCTCGGCGTTGCCCGTGATCTGCGACAGCAGCAGGAACAGGAAGTCGACCGCGACCCCGGCGAGGTTGGACAGCACGAGGATCGTGGCGACCACGAGGCCCCATCCGGCCATCCAGCCCACCCACGGCCCGAACGCCCTGGCGGCCCAGGTGAAGGAAGTGCCGGAGTCGGGCATGCGGTTGTTGAGCTCGCGATAGCCGAAGGCCACGAGGAGCATCGGGATGAAGCCGACGAGGATGATCGCCGGGATCTGCGCGCCCACCTCGGACGCGGTGGGGCCGACGGCGGCCGTGAACGTGTAGGCGGGGGCGATGCACGAGATGCCGATCACGACGGCGCCGATCAGGCCGACGGTGCCGGCGCTCAGGCCCTTCGTCGAGATTCCGGTCGTGACGCCGGATGCGGGCTCCGTCGCCCGGTTGGTGCTGCTCATCAGCGGTCTCCTGCTTCGATGCGGGTGCGCGGGACGACGATCATGGGGACGGGCAGCTCGTGCAGCATCTTCGCCGCCGTGGAGCCCAGGAAGAGACGGCGTGGCTGCGCCAGACGGCTGGAGCCGACGAGCACGACCTCCCCGGGAAGCCAGGAGAGCCCGGCCACGGCGTCCTCCACCGTCTCACCGGGCGCCTCCTCGACGACGGCGCCCAGGCCGTCCGGCAGGCGCTCGGCCGCCACGGCCAGCACCTGGTGCGCGTGCTCGCTGCCGGCGAGGCGGATCGCGCCGGTGTCGAGTCCCGGCGGCACGTCGAACGGCACGAGCGACACCAGCCGGAGGCTCACCTCGGCCGCGCCGGCGAGGGCGACGGCCTGGTCGAGCACGCCCTCCGCGCTGGGACGCGTGCCGACGGCGACCGTGACGCGCGGAAGCACGTGGTCGTCCTGCTGGGCGAGCCCGGAGGGTGCGAGGGCCACCGGGATCGGCGAGGAGTGCAGCAGCTCCGATGCGACGCTGCCCAGGCGATGTCGGCCGAAGAGGCCGCCGCCGGCCGTGCCGATCACGATGACGCTGGCGTCGAACTCCTCACCGGCGGCGATGAGGCCCTCGGCGAACGACTCGGAGAAGCGCACATGGCCGCTGCGCACCAGCTCCTGCGGGAGACGCACGACCGCGTCCTGCAGCCAGCTCCGCGCCTGCTTCCGGATGACGTCCTCATAGGCGCGCTCCGGTGGCACGGCGGCGCTCCGGGTGCCCTCGGTCGGCAGCACGATCACGAGGTGGAGGGTCGCACCGATGCTGCGCGCCAGACGTGCGCCCAGCGCCGCCGCGTCCGCCCCCGCATCCGTGGCCGTGTAGCCGACGACGACCGAGCCGGTCATCAGCCGATGCTCTCGGGAGCGCCGGCCTCGCGGCGGGCGTCGACGATGTTCGCCGCGACGAAGTGGCCCATGCGGATCGCCCCGTCGACGTGCTGGTAACCCGCCCCTGCCATGTCGCTGCAGGCGAAGTGGATCGGTCCGACGGGCGTGCGCAGGTCGGCGCCGTAGCGGTGCAGGCCGCCCAGGTCGAAGCTCGCGGCGTACGCGCCACGCGTCCACTCCTCGCTGCCCCAGTCGCTCTCGTAGTACACGACCGGGTTCTTCGCCTCGGGACCGTAGTAGTGCGACAGCGACTCGAGGATGCGCTCCTTGCGCTCCTCGGCGGACAGCTCGAACACGTCGTCGGCGTTCGCATCGGACACGAAGCCGACCAGAGTGCCGCGCTCGTCGCCGTGGTTGCTGTTGTCGTAGGCCTCGTGCGAGAGCTCGTAGGGGCTGAACGCCGTGCCGCTCAGGCCCTGCTCGCGCCAGAACGGGCGGTCGTAGACGGCGTGCACCTTGATGACGAAGCCCATCGAGAGGTGCTGGTGCAGCTGGTGCTGGCGACGCGGCAGCGGCGGGACGAAGGAGATGCGGTTGTAGAGGATGGGGGCGTGCGCGAGGATCGCGTACCGCGCCCGCACCGTGAGGTCGTCGGTGGTCGCCACGACCCCGTCATCCGACCACTCCAGGCTGCGGACGGGCTGGTTCAGCAGCACGTCCTCGCCCAGGCGCTCGGCGAGGCGCAGCGGCACCTGCTGGAGCCCTCCCACGACGCGCTTGTCGAGGATGAAGTCGGCGTCGACGAGGTTCGAGTACGAGCCGGCCGAGGCAGCCATGAGCAGCGACTGCAGCAGCGAGAAGGCGTGGGTCGGCTTGGTCAGCATCGCCGAGCCGGTGGCGAAGGCGAGGTTGCGCACGGCTTCGTCGTCGTCGGTCTGCGAGCGCAGCCAGGCGTCCCAGGAGATCGAGTCCCACTCGGCCGCGTTCGGGTGCTCCCACGGCTTGTCCGGGTCGATCTCGGCGACGAGGGCGTCGAGGATGCCGGTGATGCGCGCGATCACGGCCTCGGTCTCCGCCGACACCGGGAACATCTCGCCCGTGAAGCGGTGGGCCTGCCCGTCGGGGCCGACGTAGACGCTGTCGCCCTCGCGGTACCGGCTGTAGGTCTCGAGGCCCAGCTCCTCGATCGTGTCCTTGAGCGCGTCCTGGTCGGGCGAGACCCACTGGCCGCCGATCTCCAGCATGGCGCCGTCGATCACGTCGGTCCACAGGCGGCCACCCACGCGGTCGCGGGCCTCCAGCACGGCGACCGACAGCCCGGCCTTCCGCAGGTCGTTGGCCGCCGTGAGCCCTGCGGCTCCGGCGCCCACGATCAGCACGTCGCGGGTGATCTCAGCCATCTGCAACTCCTTCGTCGTCGGGGGATGCGGGGGATGAAGTACCGGTCGCGTCCCGAAATCCCCCGATCCGGGGACGCGACCGGACAGGGTGTCAGGCGCCGGCGAGCGCCTCGGCCACGACGTCGAGGCCCTCGTTCAGCAGCTCGTCGCCGATGGACAGCGGCGGGAGGAAGCGGATGACGTTGCCGTACGTGCCGCAGGTGAGGACGATGACGCCCTGGGCGATGCACGCCTTGGCCACAGCAGCCGTGAGCGCGGCGTCCGGAGCGTTGGTCTCCGGGTCGACGAACTCGGCGGCGACCATCGCGCCGTGACCGCGGACGTCGCCGATGCGGGCGTCCTCGGCCTGGAGGGCGGTGAGCCGGCCGAGGAGGATCTCGCCGATCTCGCGGGCACGCTCGATGACGCCGTCGTTCTCGAACACGTCGATGGCCGCGAGCGCCGCGGCGCACGCGATGGGGTTGCCGCCGTAGGTTCCGCCGAGGCCGCCGGAGTGCGACGCGTCCATGATCTCGGCGCGGCCGGTCACGGCGGCGAGCGGCAGCCCGCCCGCGATGCCCTTGGCGGTGGTGATGAGGTCGGGCTCGATGCCGAAGATCTCGCTCGCGAACATGTGTCCGGTGCGGGCGAACCCGGTCTGCACCTCGTCGGCGATGAAGACGACGCCGTTCGCGCGGCACCAGTCGACGATCGCGGGGAGGAAGCCGTCGGCGGGGACGATGAAGCCCCCCTCGCCCTGGATCGGCTCGATGATGACGGCGGCGAGGTTGTCGGCGCCGATCTGCTTCTCGAGCTGGAGGATCACGCGGGCCGCGGCCTCGCCGCCCTCGAGCCCGTCGCGGAACGGGTACGACATCGGCGCGCGGTACACCTCGGGGGCGAACGGACCGAAGCCGCTCTTGTACGGCATCGACTTCGCGGTCAGCGCCATGGTGAGGTTCGTGCGGCCGTGGTAGCCGTGGTCGAACGCGACGACGGCCTGACGACCGGTGTGCTTGCGGGCGATCTTGATCGCGTTCTCGACAGCCTCGGCGCCGGAGTTGAACAGGGCGCTCTTCTTGGCGAAGTCGCCGGGGGTGACGCGGTTGAGCGCCTCGGCGACGCCGACGTACGACTCGTACGGCGAGATCATGAAGCAGGTGTGCGTGAACTGCGCCGCCTGCGCGGCCACGGCGGCGGCCACCTTCGGGTGCGCGTTGCCGACCGTGGTCACGGCGATGCCGGAGCCGAGGTCGATGAGCGAGTTGCCGTCGGCGTCGACGACCACTCCTCCCCCGGCTGCGACGGCGGCGACCGGCACCGTGTGACCGACACCGGCGGCGACCGCGTCCGCCTTGCGGGCGAGGACCTCGGCCGACCGCGGGCCGGGGAGTTCCGTGACGAGGCGACGCTCCTGCGGGAGGTCGGGGCCGCCGAGGGGGACTGCGGGTGCTGCGGTGTCGAGGAGAGCCATGTCGCGAGCGTACGGCGGCAGCGGAGACGCCCGCATTCGCCGGGTCGTATAATCGGAGAATTGATTTCGCCGTCTCGTACAACCGGAGATCGTATGGCCCCCGCCGATCCCTCTACGCTGTCCGCCCTGCTGCGCCGCCGGGACCTTGATCTGCGCCTCGTCTCCACCGCAACGGATCTGCCGGACGGCGCGCTCGACCGGCCGCTGC
Organism: Microbacterium meiriae; assembly: GCF_040685015.1. Taxonomy (NCBI): domain Bacteria; kingdom Bacillati; phylum Actinomycetota; class Actinomycetes; order Micrococcales; family Microbacteriaceae; genus Microbacterium; species Microbacterium meiriae. The sequence goes on from NZ_JBFBHD010000001.1 coordinate 381,807, forward strand.
GCTGGGTGCACAGCTCCGACCTCGCGGACCCGACGCCCTTCCTCGCGGAAGACCTCGTCCTCCTCACCACCGGCACGCAGTTCGACGACGCGGAGGCCATCGCCCCCTACGTCGTCCGGCTCGCCGAGCGCGGCGTGCTGGGGCTCGGATTCGGGACCGACGTGCATCGCTCGGGAACACCGGAAGAGTTGATCGCGGCGTGCGCCGACCAGGGCATTCCGCTGTTCGAGGTGCCGTACCGCACGCCGTTCATCGCCGTGGCCCGCGCGCACTCCGAGGCGATCGCGGCGCAGGCCTACGCCCGGCGCACCTGGGCGCTGGACACCCAGCGCGCCCTCGCCCTCGCCGCCCTCCGGCCGCGCGGGCTCGAGGCGATCATCACCGAACTCGGCCGTCGACTCGGCGCCTGGGCGGGCATGTTCGACGCGGCGGGCGACCTGATCGTCGCCCACCCCCGCGACGCCCTCTCGGCGACTGTCCGGGAAGGGCTCGGGACCCGGGTCCAGGAGATCCTCGACCGCGGACTCGAGGCGGGGCAGTCCCTCACCCTCGATGCGCACACCTTCATGCTCTTCACGGTGGGGCGGGGCGGGCACCTGCGCGGCGTCCTCGCCGTGGCGGCGGACGCCCTCGACCAGGAGGCCAGGGCCGTCGTCACCTCGGTCATCGCGATGGCGGGACTGGCGCGGGAGCAGAGCGAGCAGCTCGCCCGCGGCCGACGCCGGCTGCACACGCAGCTGCTGCGCTCGCTCCTGGGCGACGACCCCGGCCTCGCGCGCCGTGTCCTCGGCAGCCTTCCGCCCGCCCCCGTGGTGGTGGCGGTGACCGGGGATGCCCCGGCCGAGCCTCTCCTCGACTGGTGGGAGCGCCGACGGGTCGAGCACGGGACGCCCGCCTTCCTCGCGGACTCCGAGGACGGCGTGGTCATCTGCGTGTCCGCGGCCGACGAGGCTCTTCTCGACGATGCGGCCTCGCGCTTCAGCGCCCGCGTCGGCGTCTCGGCCCCGGAGGGGTACGACGCCTTCTCCCGCGCGCACGCCCAGGCGCTCATCGCTCTCCGACAGCCGGGCACGAGCGGCGCCGTCCGGTACGCCGACACGGTCGGATCCAGCCTGCTCACGGCGCTGGCGACGGATGAGGCCCGGCTCGTCGCGGAGTCGCGGCTCGCTCCGCTCCGGGAACACGACGCCGCCCACGGCACCGCGCTCGAACACGCGCTGCGGACCTGGCTCGACCACGACACGCGGGCCGAGCAGGCCGCGGCCGCCCTCGGCATCCACCGGCACACCCTCCGCTCCCGGGTCTCCCATGCCGGCGCCCTCCTCGGGGTCGACCTCACGACCTTCCCCGCCCGGGCCGAGGTGTGGGCCCTCCTGCAGACCGCCCGCGACTGACCCGGCCCCTTCCGTCCCCGCCTCCCCCCTTCCCCCGCGACACCTGCACGACCGCGCGACACCTGCACGACGGATCGGCCCGCCAGGTCATGCCCGCGGACCGAGGTCGTGCAGCCGGAACCGCGGTCCCTCAGCCGTCGAGGTTGTCGGAGACCACTTCGAGGGCGTGTGCCCGAGCCTGGACGGCGGCGTCGCCGCGGGCGGAGGTGACCGCGGCCGCGAAGACCTCGGCGAACACGAGGAAGGCGACGCGGGAGGCGTGCTGCAGCTCTTCGCGGAAGCTCACCCCGGCCGGGGTGATGACGAGCGACAGGGAGGCCGCGTCGGTCAGCGCGGAGGACGCGAACGAGGTGAGTGCGATCACCGTCGCACCGCCGCGGGCGGCGGCGGTCGCGACACGCAGGCTCGCCTCATTGGCTCCGGAACCACTGACGATGACGCACACGTCCTGCTCCGTGAGATGCCGAGCCGCGATCTGCTGGGCGATGGCGTCGGCGATGAACTCCGCCGGTCGCCCTGCCGCCGTGAGCCGCATCGCCAGATCGCTCGCGATCGGCGACGAGAGACCGTTCGCCAGGACCAGCACACGTCGCGCGGAAGCGGTCGCGGCGACTGCCGCGTCGACGGTCGCCGGGTCCAGGAGACTCGCCAGCATGGGGAGGGACGCCGCGACACGGTCGATATCACCGCGCATCCGCCCCAGCACACCCGGCCCGTGATCGACCGCAGCGTCACCGCTCCCCCCGCCGAGCTCGGCGGCCAGCGCGACCCGGAGCTGCGGGTAGCCGCGGTAGCCGAAGCCCTGGCACGCACGGACGACGGTGGCGCGGCCGACACCCGCCCGGTCGGCGAGCTCCTGCGCTGTCCACTCCACGACGGCGTCGGCGGAGTCCAGGATGAGCTCGGCCACCCGCCGCTCCGCGGGCTGCAAGGTGTTGCGGACCGCGGCGATGCGCACGGTCGGCGGAGAGCTAGGGGCGAACACGGGCTCGGGCTCCCTCCATGATCCGGCGGCGGATCGCGCCGGATACCGCGTCGATCAGCATCGTCACCGTGACAACCACGATGAGCAGGACACCCACCGTCGACCACTCACGGTACTGGGTGTAGGAGGTGAGCATGTCACCGATGCCGCCGACGCCGATGAGGCCGAGGACGGCCGACGAGCGCACGTTGATCTCGAAGCGGTAGAGCCAGAACGACCAGAACGCCGGTTCCGCCTGTGGCCACACTCCCCATCGCAGCACCTGGAGAGTGCTGCCGCCGGCCGCGTGTGCCGCCTCGATGGGGCCACGGGGCACGGCTTCGACGGCCTCATAGCCCCATTTGCCGAGGGTGCCGATGCCGTTGAGTGCGAGCGCCAGGGCTCCCGTGAAGGGCGTGAGCCCTGTCACCGAGAGGATCACGATCGCGATGATGATCTCCGGGACCGCGCGGATGAGCGAGAACAGCCCGCGAAGCAGATTGCGCAGCCAGACCGGTCCGAAGCCGCGAGCGGCCAGCAGGCTCAGGGGTGTCGCGAGGAGGATGCCGAGCACCGTGCCGACCCAGGCCATCTCGATGCTCCGCCAGGTCTGCCACAGGGCCTCGGGGAGCTTCTCCCAGTTCGGGTCGCCGAACATGAGCACGGTGTAGCGGACGATCTCCGCCGGGAGATCGGCGAGGCGCGCCCAGGAGATGTCGATCGACCAGAAGGCCAGCACGATCACGGCGGTCACGAGGCCCCATCCGACGAGGAGCCAGGGGCGCCGAGGCCGGGCGGGGACGGCGGTGAGGGGCGCGGTCATACGAGCCTCCGTCGGACGGCGTCGGAGACCACGTCGATCACGATCACCACGATGAGGATCTCGAGGATGATGAGCGAGAGCTGGTCGTAGCGGTAGAACGTGCGGACGGCGTCGATGAGCAGCCCCATCCCGCCCGCGCCGACGAGTCCGAGCACGGTCGATGCGCGCACGTTGAGCTCGAAGACGTAGAGGGTCTGGTTCGCGAAGGCGGGCCAGGCGTCCGGAAGGGCGAGCGTCCGGTTGATCTGCATCTGCGTCGCGCCCACGGCCCGGCCGGCCTCGAGGGGCCCGCGGTCGTTCGTGTCGATCGCCTCGGAGACGAGCTTGACGATGATGCCGATGTTGAACAGGACCAGCGCCAGGATCCCGGGAAGGGCGCCGACGCCCACCATCGCCACGAGGATGGCGGCGTACAGCAGGTCGGGAACACTGCGCACGACGTTGAGGACCCCGCGCACGACCAGTCTCGCGCCCGTGTTCGGGTTAGTCGCCCGCGCCGCCCAGAAGCTCAGGGGCAAGGACACGGCGGCGCCCAGGGCGGTGGCGATGACCGCCATCTGCAAGGTCTCGATCAGCGGCGGGACCGTGCGCGGGAAGAACGACCAGTCGGGCACCAGCAGCTTCAGCACCTTGTCGGCGCCGTTCTGCCAGTTGCGCGCGATCGCGTCGAGGTCGACTCCGATGCCGACACCGGGCAGACACATCACGACCGTCACGGCGACCACACCCGCCAGGACAGCGGCTCCCTTCCAGGCACCGGGTGGGCGCGCGGGCACGTCGAGCGGTGCCACCGCGGTGTCCTGGTCGACGACGGGGGTCACGCGTCCAGCCGATCGTCCGAGGTGAGCGACCGGCCGTAGATGCCCTCGAAGTCCGCGTCCGAGGCACCGGCGGCGGGGCCGTCGTAGACGATCTCGCCCGCGCGCATGCCGATCATCCGGGCGCCGTATTCACGGGCGAGGTCGAGCAGGTGGAGGTTGACGAGCACCGTGATGCCGAGATCGCGGTTGATGCGCCGCAGGTCGTTCATCACGCCGTGCGCCGTGGGCGGGTCGAGGCTCGCCACCGGCTCGTCCGCCAGGACGACGCGAGGCTCCTGCGCCAGAGCGCGGGCGATCGCGACGCGCTGCTGCTGGCCGCCGGAGAGATCGGAGGCCCGCGCGTGCAGCTTGGGCAGGATCCCGACCCGGTCGAGCGCGTGGTACGCGCGCTGCCGGTCAACCTCAGGATAGGCACCGAGGAGTGTGCGCCACAGCGGCGTGTGGGCGAGACGCCCGACGAGCACGTTGTGCAGCACGCTGGCGCGACCGGCGAGGTTGAAGCCCTGGAAGACCATGCCGATGTCCCCCCGGAGCCGGCGCAGCGTGCGCGGGGAGGCGCCGCTGACGCGATGCCCGCCGACGTCGAGGGTGCCGGACGTGACCGGCACCAGGCCGTTGATCGTGCGGATGAGAGTCGACTTCCCCGAGCCGGAGAGCCCGACGACGGCGACCATCTCGCCCGCGGCGATCTCCAGTGAGACGCGGTTCAACCCGATCGTGCCGTTCGGATAGCGCACCGTCACATCGTCGAGACGGATGTTCCACGGCGTGGACGCCGCGGCCGGAGCCGCGGCGTCCACCGGGTGATGCGGAGCGGACAATTTACTGCAGCCCCAGGGCCTCGGCGGCCCGGGCGACGACGTCGAGCGACGCGGGGTCGGCCGGTGCGAGCTTGGTGATCGAGTAGATGCTCTCCAGGATCGTCGAGCCCTCCTCCGTGTTCGAGAACTCCTCGAGCGCGGTCGTGATGCGCTCCTGCAGCTCCGGGGACAGGTCGGCAGACAGAGCGACGCCGTCGTTCGGGATCTCCTCGGTCATGGCGAAGACGACGACCTTCTCCCCCACGTCCGGGGTGTCCTTCTGCACGATCGTGCGGGCGTCCCAGAAGCTGAAGCCCACCTCCGCGTCGCCGTTGTAGACGGCCAGCACGGACGCGTCGTTCGCAGTCACCGGGATCTGCTCGATGTCCGCGTCCGTGTCCAGGCCCGCCTCCTGGAGCGCGAGGATCGGGTAGATGTAACCGGCGGGGGACCCCGGGCCGAGGACGGCGACCTTCGCGCCCTCCACCTTGTCGATGCTGTCGAGACCGGCGGGTCCGGTCATGGCGTCGGCGCCGTTGCAGAAGAGCATCCCGTCACGCGCGACCGGCTCGTCCTCGCAGTACTTGTCGGGGTTGTTCGTCATGAACTGCGCCGGGTAGGTGATGTTGCCGTTGCGCTCGGTCTGCAACACGACGGACGCGTCGTACATGTCGTTCGCCTGCCAGAGCTGCAGCGACGGCAGGAAGCCGATCTGCGCCTGCCCCGCGCCCATCGCCTCGACCGCGGCCTGGTAGTCCTTCGAGACGACACCGGTCACCTCGATCCCGAGCTCTTCCGTGAGGTAGTCGGTCAGCGGGGCGGCTGTCTCCACGAGGCCGTCCTGGTCCTGCGACGGGACGAGGGCGAGGACGAGGGAGTCCGGATCCTCGGCGGGGGCGGCGGACGGGTCGGACCCGGCAGTGGTGCCGGAGCACCCGGCGAGCGCGACGGTCAGCAGGGCACCGGCGGCGGCGAGACCGAGAACCGGGCGGCGGAAGGGGGAGGTACGCATGATCATCCTTCGGTGGTGAGGGTGTGTGAAGTGGACGGAACGGAGGAGTCGGTGGCCCGCAGCCAAGCCTCGAGCTGCGGTGCGAGAGTGGCGAAGTCGGCCGCGCGGAAGGTCGGGGTCGCTGCCGGGTCGGCGAAGCCCCCGATCAGCGCGGTGGCGTGGCCGCGGGCGTGTGCGGGAGCGAGATCGTTTCGCCACATGTCGCCGATGCTCAGGATGCGGGCATCGGGCGGCAGCGCATCGAGGACCTTCTCCATCCCGGCGGGCTTGCGGGCATCGGTCACGATGCGGTCGAACAGTCCCGCGAGCCCGAGGTGCTCCAGAGCCTCCGGAAGACGCAGGGCGGGGGCGTTGGTCACCAGCACGCGCTCCGCTACGGGGCCGGCGGTCCGAAGGAACTCGACCAGGCCGCTCGGGACCGTGACCGGAGCCGCAGCCGTGGCGAGCTGGGCGCGGCTCGCCAGGTAGGCCGCGCTGAGCACGGCACCGTCGGCGCCGAAGCTGTCCGCCGCGCGGCGGACGACGTCGTACCCGTCGACGGCGTCGGGGCCCGCGACGGCGAGCGCGACGCGGACGTCGTCGACGAACCGCTCCGACGCGCCCAGCGCGGTGGCCACATGTCGGGCGTAGGCGAGGACAGGGCCGTCGCCGAGCGCGATCGTGCCGTCGAAGTCGAAGAGGAGGATGGTGGTCACGGGGTTCCTTCCGTGCGGACGCTCCGTCCAGCATGGGCAAACGACATGGACGGAACGCCCACAGCGCATGAACGCCGCGTGAACACTCCGTCCACGTCGTTCCCGTATGGTGAACGCCGTGTCCGAACTCGCTTCCCTCATGCACGCCGCCGACCGCGCCGCGACCAGCACCCCGGCCGCCGCGCAGAGCGCGATCGACGCGTTGCCCTGGCTCGATGCCTCACTCCGGGCTGATCGCGATGCGAGGCGCTTCGCCGCGTGGGGCCGGTCGACCGCCGTCGACGAGAACACCGGCGCGGGCGTCATCGCGCCCGCCCTGTTCGACGAACTCCACCGGCGCGCGGGCCTGCCGGCGACCTGGCCGGTCGGTAACGCCGGGCTCCTGCACTGCTACGGCTACCTGCTCTCGCGGGAGCCCACCCCCTACGGCCTCAAGAGCGACCGCTGGCTGACCCCGGCGCTGGCTGTCGCCTGCGGACTCCCCGAGGACGCCTTCCTCCCCTGGCTCCCCGGTCCGACGCTCCTGGCCCGAGCGACCGCCGCGGCCGCCGCCCTGTCCGCAGGCCTGCACGGATCCACGGTCGCCGTCGCCGGCCGCGAGAGTCGGGTCTTTCTGAGCGCGTCGGAGGGGCCGGCGGCCCTGGCCTACGCGGTCGCACCATCGCCGGGGCTCCCCCCGCTCCCGGTCACGCTCTTCCCCGTGACCGACGCGGCGGCGATCCTCACCGAATTCCCCACGCTGCCGCGACTCCGCTGGAACGCGGCGTAGTCAGCGCCTCGCGAACGTGCGCCGCTCCGCGGCGAGAAGCCGCCGCGAGGCCGCGACATCCGCGGCGGTCCGGGCGACGAGCTCCGCGACCCCATCGAAACGGAGCGTCGGCCGGAGCAGCGCGACGAGCTCGACCGACAGCAGCTGCCCGTAGAGGTCGCGGTCGATGTCGTGGAGGTGCACCTCGAGACGCCGCGCCCGGTCGCCGCAGAACGTCGGATTGACGCCGATGCTCGCCGTCGCCTCCCACCGCCGGTCGTCGCCGGGCAACAGCGCCCACGCCGCATAGATCCCATCGTCGGGCAGCGACCGCTCGGACAGGGCGAGATTCGCGGTCGGGAAGCCGAGCAGCCGACCGCGACCGTCGCCGGGGACGACCAGGCCGGAGAGCACCCGGGGCGCCGGTCCGCTCACACGTCTCCGGCGGGCGAGATGGCACGGTAACGGCTCTGGTGGAACACGAGCGGCTCGACGCCGTCGAAGAGCGTCACATCCTGGATCTCGTAGAGCGCGATCTCGTGGTCACCACCGTCGAACGTGCTGTGCAGCCGGCACGTGAGCCAGAGCGCGGCGTCGTCGATCAGCACGGCCCCACCCTCCGAGCGATGCCACGCATGGCCGCCGAACCGGTCGCCTTCGCGCGCGGACAGCGAGCGGCTGAGCGGCTCATGGTGCGCCGCGAGGACACTCATCCCCAGTTCGGGGACGGCGCGCAGCACGGGCCACGTCTTCGAGGTGCGCGCGGCGCTGACGGCGACGAGGGCGGGCTCCAGCGAGATCGAGGTGAAGGAGTTGACCGCCATACCGACGGCGCGGTCCTCGACGTGCGCGGCCAGCGCGACCACACCGGTCGGGTAGACGGAGAAGGCGCGACGGAGAGCGCGGTCCCGCGGCAGGGCGTCGGTCACGGCAGTGGTCATCACGAAGTCCTTTCGATAGTCAACTTTGACTAGTCTGAATTATATGCATTTTTGACCATGCAAACAACAGGTTCCACCGCACCGAGCCGTTAGCATGAAGCGCATGTCGACCACCCGCCTCGTCGTCCTCGGTGCCGTCAAGCAGTTCCAACCGGTGCACGGCTACTTCCTACGCCGCGAGCTCATGACCTGGCACGTCGACGAGTGGGCGCACATCCAGCCCGGTTCGATCTACAACGCCCTCCGCGCGCTCGAAGTCGACGGCTACGTGGCGGAGAGCGGCACCGAGACGGAGGGCAAGCGCCCCGCGCGCACCACCTACCGCATCACCCCGGCCGGCGAGGTGGAGCTGCAGCGCATGCTGCGCGAGAACCTCTGGAACGTCGCGGCCTTCGACACCCAGGCGATCATGACCGTGGCCTCGTTCATGTTCGTCCTCAGCCGGCAGGAGGTCATCGCGGGCCTCGAGCACCGGCTCATCAAGAGCGACGCGATCATCACGCAGAACGGCTTCGACGTGCAGGACACCCTGCGCTCGGAGACGACCCCGGAGTACGTGCGCGAGATCTTCGACCTCTCCACCGCCCGACTCACCGCCGAGAAGGAGTGGCTCCTGACGCTGCTGGAGCGGCTGCGTGCCGGAGCATACACATTCGCCGGCGAGACGGCGGAGACCACCCCTACGCGCTGATACCGCCGCGCCCAGCGCGGACTCAGCGCCGCGCTACCAGAGCCTCCAGAGCGGTGACGGACAGCGCCGGAGTGGTCGCCCCACGGTGACGGGCGACGATCGCCCCCGCGGCACAGGCACGGACGAGAGCGTGCTCGATGTCGTGACCCTGGGCGAGCCCCGCAGCGAGGGCGCCGCAGAAGGCATCCCCGGCTCCCGTCGTGTCGACGGCGTCGATGCGGAAGGCCGGCACGTGCACGCCGGGGCGCCCTGGCCGATGCAGCGTCACACCGGCGGCCCCCTCCGTGAGCACGACCGCCCCGGCGCCGGCGCCGAGGAGCCGCTCGACGCCGCCGAGTTCCGCGCACTCCGTCTCGTTCACGACCAGCACGTCCACCTCCGGCAGCAGGTCGACGGCGGCGGGGTGCGCGGGGGCGGCGTTGAGGATCGTGAGGGTCCCGGAGGCATGTGCGGCGGCCAGGGCGGCGGCGACCGCGGCGAAGGGCACCTCGAGCTGAGTGAGCATCACGGCAGCCCCGACGGTCCCGGCCACGGCGTCTTCCGGAGTGAGCTCGCCGTTCGCCCCCGCCGCCACGAGGATGCTGTTGTCGCCGTCGTCGAAGGCCAGCACGTGCGCGACCCCGGTCGGCGCGGACGCGGAGCGGCGGAGCGCGGCGTCCACTCCCGCCTCCGTCAGCGCCGCCTCCAGAACGGCGCCGGCCTCGTCCGCTCCGACGACGCCGCAGAACGTGGTCACGGCTCCCGCGCGGGCCGCGGCGACAGCCTGGTTCAGACCCTTGCCACCGGGGAAGCGGCCTCCGGCCCGGCCGAGCAGCGTCTCACCGACGCGGGGAGGACGCGACACCTCGACCACGAGGTCGAGGTTCGCGCTCCCCACGACGGCGACGCCGGCGAGGCTGTCAGACACGGGCCATCGTCCGCCGGAACGACGACCCGATGTGGGAGTCGGCGAGCGCGGGCGTCGGGGTGCCCATCAGCCGTTCCCGCAGCGACTCCGGCTCGGCTGCGGGGTCGGCGATCGCCCCGCGCTCCTTGAGGATCGGCAAGACGTGCTCGATGAAGTCGGCGGTCGAGGCCGGCGGGATCACCGGAGCGAAGAGGAAGCCGTCGAGGTCGGCGCCGTCGGCGAGCTCCATCATCCGGTCCGCCACCTGCTCCGGCGTGCCCACGATCGGGCGGGCGCCCACGCCGTGCGCGTGCCAGTCGCCCAGGACATCGCCCACCGTCTTGTCGGCGAAGCGCGCGACCTGCGTCTGCGAGAGTTCGGTGCGGAGCTCGGACATCGGCGTGCGCGGGTCGTACGACGACAGGTCGAGACCGGTGAACCAGGCGTAGGAGGCGACGGTGACCTCGGGATTCTGCGCATCGGCGACCTCCGCGTAGGTGCGGCGGGCCTCCTCCTCGGTGCTGCCGACGACCGCGGCGAACGCCGACATGATCTTCACCTCGTGCGCCGCACGGCCGTTCTTCACCGCCTCCTCGCGGATCGCCGAGGAATGCGTGCGGAGCTGCTCGACCGAGCCGCTCCCGACGAAGATCGCCTCGCCGTGCTTGCCGCCGAACTCGCGACCGGCGGGCGACGCCCCGGCCTGGAACAGCACCGGCGTGCCCTGCGGCGAGCGCTGCGTGTTGCCGTAGCCGTGCGAGCGGAAGTAGGGCCCGTCGTGCGCGATGCGGTGGACCTTGGCCGGGTCGGCGAAGCGACCGGACTTGTCGCGCTCCAGCGCCCCTTCCTCCCAGGCCTCCTCCCACAGCTTGTAGACGACCTGCATGAAGTCGTCCGCCATCAGATAGCGCTCGTCGTGTCCCACCATCGGCACGCCGAAGCCCTGCACCGCGGTGTCGGCCGTGCCGGTGGTGACGACGTTCCAGCCGATCCGGCCCCCGGACAGGATGTCGAGAGTGGCCAGGCGTCGGGCGAAGGAGTACGGCGGCTCGAGCAGGGTCGATCCGGTGGCGACCAGGCCCAGGCGGGTGGTCTCCGGGATGAGGGCGGCGAGGATGATCGCCGGGTCGAGCCGCGGCAGATCCAGGCCCTCGACGGAGCAGATCTCCGGCCGCTCACCGGCGACGTCGGCCCAGCCCCACGCGTCGGCGAGGAAGAGGAAGTCGAAGCCCGCGTTCTCGACCAGGCGCGCGGTGTCGCGCCAGTAGTCGAGCTTGTCGAAGAGGTAGCGCCGATTGTCGGGGTGGCGCCAGGTCGCGGTGCCGGAGTCGTTCGCCTGGGCGTTCTCGAAGAGTCCGAGCCGCAGGGTCTTCACGGGGTGCTGAGCGGTCATGGCGGATGCCTTCCTGGGAGTGGGGGATGGAGTCGTTCGGAGTTTCCGGGCACGCCGGGGGAACCCGGGGGCGCGGGGTCGCGCCCCCGGGACCGGGGGTCGTGCGGTCAGCCCTTCGCGGTGACCTCGCCGTCGCTCCACCACAGGACGCGCCGGCGCACGACCGCGAGGAGCACGATGAGGAGCACCCCGAGCAGGCAGAGCAGAGCGATGCTCGCCCAGGTCACGGGCAGGTTCGCCTGTGCCGCCGAGGTGGTGACGAGGGAGCCGAGACCGGCCTGCTGACCGGCCGCGACGAACTCGGCCACGGCGGCGCCGACGACGGCGAGGGGCAGTGCGATCCGCAGACCGGCGAACACGTACGGCATGCTGCCGGGGAACCGCAGCTCGCGGAAGATCTCCCACCGCGAGGCGTGCAGCGTCGTGAACACGTCGAGCGCCTTCTGGTCCACGTCGCGGAGGCCGGCGAGCGAGTTCACGAGCATCGGGAAGAACACCACGAGGCCGGTGACGATGAACTTCGGCACCATGCCGAACCCGAAGGCGACGACCAGCGCCGGGGCGATCGCGACGATCGGCGTCACCATCACGATGATGACCAGCGGCATGACGGCCCGCTCGATGATCTGGAACTCGGCCATCACGACGGCCAGCAGGAAGCCCGCCAGTATGCCGGCGGAGGCCCCGACGACGACCTCCAGCAGCGTCACGAGGAAGTTCGACCAGTACATGCCCGCGTCCTCGACGAGGCTGGCGCCGATGGCCTCCAGCGTCGGCAGGACGTACGGGTTGGTCCACGCCACGATCTGCCAGAGCAGAGCCGCGATCACGAACGTGATCAGGGTCGGTCCCCACGAGCCCCAGCGGAGCCAGCCGGGGATGCCGCGGCGGGGCTGCGCCTTCAGCCGCGCCGTGGCGAGGGTGGCGGTGGTGTCTCTCATCGTCAGCTCAGACATGGGCCTTCTCCGTCTGCGCGCGCAGCGCACCGCGCACGACTGCCTCCAGGTCGCGGAACTCGTCCGTCGCATACGCCTCCTCGGTCCGGGGCCGCGGAAGGTTCACATCGATCACCTCGGCGATGCGGCCGGGGTGGGCCGCCATCACCACGATCCGGTCGGAGAGCATGATCGCCTCCGGCACCGAGTGCGTCACGAACATCACGGCCTTGCGGTTCGACTGCCAGAAGTCCAGCAGGGCGATGCGCTGCAGGTCGCGGTTCATCTCGTCGAGGGCCGAGAACGGCTCGTCCATCAGCATGATCGCCGGGTCGAACACGAAGGCCCTGGCGATCGCGGCGCGCTGCTGCATACCGCCGGAGAGCTGCCCCGGGTACTTCTTCAGCGCATGCCCGAGGCCGAACGTCGACAGCAGCTCGGCGGGGTCGCGGAGGGCGCGGTCGCCGTTGGCCCCGCGGTTGATCCGCACGGGGAGCTCGACGTTCTCGCGCACCGTCTTCCACGGCAGGAGCGCCGGGGACTGCGGGACGAGACCGATCTTCTTGTCGCGGGAGGCCGCCGTGACGCTCTCGCCGTCGATCGTGACGGTGCCGGAGTCGGCGTCGAGGAGTCCGGCGACCACCTTGAGCAGCGTGGACTTGCCGCATCCGCTGGGACCGATGACCGACACGAACTCGCCCATGCCGATCGTGAGGCTCACATCGTCGAGCACCGTCACCTGGGCTCCGTCGACGCCGAAGGACTTCGAGACGTTCCTGACCTCGACGCCCGCGCCGTGTGCCGCGGTCATCACTTCTCCGCCCAGACGAGGGTGTCGCCGTCGTACAGGTCGGCCACGAGATCCGGGTCCATCATGTCGGCGATGGCGGGGAGGTCCTTGACGTCGCCGTACTCCTGCACGATCTCGTACTCGGGCTGCCACATGTCCTCGGTCTGCACGCCGGGGTTGCCGCCCGCGCTCTCGCGCACCCAGGCCGACTCGACCTCCCACGTACGGGCGAGCTGATCGCGCGGGAACGCCGCACCCTGGCCGTTCTCCTCCGCGAGGGCCGCCAGCATGTCGATGCATTCGTCCGCCTCGTCGAGGCAGAACTGCAGGGCCTTGAGGCTCGCGCGCATGAAGTCGGCGGCGACCTCACGGTGCTCGTCGAGGAAGCGCGAGTTCACCTCCATGACGTTGTACGTGCCCTCGACGCCGAGGTCGGAGGGCAGGAACTCGCTGAACGGGAGGTCCTGTGCCGTGAGGGTCTGCGGCTGGTTGGAGGCGTAGCCGACGATCGCGTCGACCTGCTCGCGCACCACGACGGTCGGGTCGTAGTTGGTCATCTTCACCATCTCGACCTTCGAGACGTCGACCCCGGCCTCATCGAGCATGGCCGAGGCGATGGGCGTGAGGTTGATGAAGTACCCCAGCGAGCCGCCTTCGAGGTCGGTGAGATCGGTGAGCTTCTCGTTGCCGAAGATCGAGAACGGCGGGGTCGTGCCGTAGGTCGCTACCGCGGTGAGGTTCTTGCTGTTCGCCGCGGCGAGCATCACATCGGAGGCGGAGCCGAGAGCGGTGAACTGCGCCTGCCCGGAGGCGACGAGCTGCTGCCCGTTCGCACCGGACGCGTTGATCTCCACGTCGAGGCAGAGGTCGTCGAAGTAGCCCAGCTCCTTCGCCAGGAACACGTCGAGCTGCCCGGCGCTGGCGGAGTAGCCGTAGCCGGAGATGTAGGTGATGGTGCCGGCATCCTGGTTGCGCTGGCAGGCGTCGCTGCCGCCCGCGCTCGTGGGGGCGGTATCGCCGCCGGGCGCCGGCGAGGAGCATGCTCCGAGCGTCAGCGTGGCGGCGAGAACGCACGTCAGGGTGGCAGTGGTGCGGAATCGGGTTTCCGCAGAGGAAGTAGCCATGAGGGTCCCTTCTCGGCCGTTCGTCATTGATGGCTCGATGAAAGTAACATAGTCAATCTTGACTAAGCAAGATCAAACTAACTCCATCCGCACGATCCGGTGACGGATGCACGACTCCCCCGGGCCTCGGCTCGTGCGCGCGCAACACGGTCGTGCATCCGTGGCCCGGGGAGAGAACGAGAAGGAACAGTGTCCAGGACGGGACGGGACGGGCGGATTCAGACCGGGGTCGAGCGGAGCGGCCAGGCGGGCCACCAGCCGTCGTCGAGCCCGCGCAGCAGGGCGCCCGTGCGCTCTCGCGCCTCCGCGGGCATCTCCGGAGCGGGGCCTGAGCTGCTCTCCCGCCGGTCGCCGTCCGGCGACCGGATCTCGGTGTACAGCCACGCGCGGCGGCCGACGGGATACTTCTCCCGGAAGCCACCGGCGGCGACCGACAGCAGGATCCGCTCCAGCTCGTCCGCCGCCGTCTCGGCGGTCTCGTCGCAGGCATCGCAGATGCACGACGGCACGATCGCGTGGAAGTGGGCGCCCGCCTCGACGCTGACGGAGGGAACGGTCGGCGTGATGACGACTCGCGCACCGCGCGCCGGTTCGAGCACGACGCGCTCCGTCCCGTCCTCCCCCGACTCTCGCCGCGCCTCGACCTCGTACTCGCGGGAGAGGTGCTCGACGAGCGCGTCGACCACGAGAAGCAGCGGTGCGAAGCGCTCCGGGTGGCTCTCCCGAGAGTACGACTCCTCCGGCGCGATGCCATCGGGCCAGCGGCGTCCGTAACGGATGACCTCGCCGCGGTCGTCGTGGAAGGTCAGGGGCGGGAGAGCGGGCCGGACATACGCGCGCGCCGAGACGACGACGACCGCGGGAGCGGAATCCTCCGCGGACAGCGCTCTCATCTCCTCGTCATCGATGTCGTCCTGCTCCCACGACGCGAGCATCTGCAGGAACGCATCCCGCTGGTCGGGCTGCTGCACCATCCCCTGCACGAGACCCGCGACCGGGATGGAGAGGGTGTTCGTCCCGATCTCCGGCTCGCTCGTCATCCGCCAGGTCGCGGCCGGGTGCACGACCGCGATGACGTTGCCGACGAAGCGCGCGGCGGCCGCCGCGAGGTCCGGGCGGTCGAGGATCTCCGGACGCGCTGCCACCACATCCCACGTCGCCGCGAGGTCGTCGGCCAGCAGCGCGGGGTCGATCCCGAGGCCCCGCAGGAAGTCGGCGAACGGCTCGAAACCGTCGACGAAGCGGACCGGCCGCGGGGCCTCCGCCGGCGATGGCATCCACAGGATCGCGGCGGCACCCGCCTCGGGCATCGGGCCGAAGGGGCCGGGGAAGACGGCACTGCTCATCGACCGAGCGTACCGAGCGGGATCACCGGGGCGCGTGGGACTCCAGGAACTCGTACACATCGGTGGTGTCCACGCCGGGGAAGGCACCGGTGGGCAGCGTCGCCAGCAGCGTGCGCGGGGTCTTCACGTTGGGCCAGGAGTTCTCGCGCCACCGCTCCTCCAGCTCGGCGGGAGCCCGACGGCAGCACACCTCGCCCGAGTGCTTCGACACACCGCGGTGCGGGGTGTCCCTGCCGACGAACCACTTCGTGTCATCGAACCGCACCCCGACGCTCACCGAGTGCAGACCCTCGCTCGATGCCTCCACACGGGCGGTGCACCAGTAGGTGCCGTTCCCGGTGTCGGTGTACTGGTAGTAGGGGTTGAAGCGGTCGTCCTCGTCGAACACCACCCGGGAGGTCCACCGGCGGCAGCACATCTGCCCCTCGATGGCGCCGAGCCGGTCGGTCGGGAAGTTCACGTCGTCGTTCTCGTACGCCTTGGTGATGGTGCCCGACTCATGCACCTTGAGGAAGTGCACGGGGATGTCGAGGTGCCGCGTCGCGAGGTTCGTGAACCGGTGCGCCGCCGTCTCATACGACACCGAGTATGCGTCACGGAGGTCTTCGATGGAGATCGCCCTCCGCTGCTTGGCGTCCTGCAACGCGGGGACGACGTGCGCCTCCGGGATGAGCAGGGCACCGGTGAGGTAGTTCGTCTCCACCCGCTGCCGGAGGAACTCGGCGTAGCTGCGCGGCTCGGAGTGCCCCAGGATGCGGCTCGACAGCGCCTGCAGCACCGCGGTGCGTGCGTCTCCCTTCGCCGGGACGCTGCTCGACAGGTACAGCCGGCCGTTGGCGAGGTCGGCGACGCTGCGGGTCGTCTGCGGCAGGTCGGGAGCGTAGTGGAGGGAGAAGCCGAGATGGGCCGCGATCTCGGAGGCGGTGCGCTGGGTCAGCGGTCCCCCGGGATGGCCGACGGCCGCGAGGATCTCGGCCGCCTTCGCCTCCAGCTCGGCGAAGTGGTTGTCCTGCCGGCGCATCAGATGCCGCAGTTCGACGTTGGCGCGCCGGGCCTCCTCCGGGGTCGCGGCGCGCTCGTCCTTGAGTCGGTCGATCTCCCCCTGCAGCGCCAGCAGGGCCTTCAGCGCCTCCGTCGGCACACTCTTGGCGATGCGGAACGGCGCGATGCCCAGCGCCTGGAACGTCTGCCCCTTCATCGCGCGCTCCAGGGCGATCTCGATCGCGCTGCGCTCGTCGAGCGGCTCCCCCGTGAGCAGCGCATCGATGGTCACCCCGAGCGCGCGGGCGATCGCCTGGAGCTGCGTGAGCTTGGGCTCGCGCTTGCCCGTCTCGATCATCGACATCTGGCTCGGCGCCCGCTCGACCGCGGCCGCGAGCTCTTCAAGCGTCAGGCCCCGCGCGGTGCGCAGCTGGCGGATGCGCCGCCCGACAGTGAGGGCGTCGGTCTCTTCCGTGGTGTCGTCCATGTCGGCTCCTCTCAGCCCACCGCCGTCCGCGTCGGTGCGGGATCGGGAACGCTCCTCGCGAGGCCGGGTCGGGGTCTTTCCTGATCCCGCGAGGCCGCGTGAGCGGTGCGTGCGGGCCGAGTCTGTCACGAAAACAGAAATTCACGCAAACTTCTCCTCGATTCGGCACCGGAGATGCGCAGAACTTCACACAGAGTGGAGGCACGCCATCGGCACCGACGCCGATTCCCATCCGAGGAGACACCATGACGAACACCGCAGCGACCCCCACCCCGCGCCCCGCCGGCCTGCGCGCCGGCGATCAGGTCCAGACGGCGGCGGAGCTCCAGGAGATCTGGGACACCGACCCGCGCTGGGACGGTGTCGAGCGCACGTACTCCGCCGAAGACGTCGTCCGCATCCGCGGCTCGGTCCGCGAGGACGCCACCCTCGCCCACCGCGGTGCGGAGAACCTCTGGAACCTCCTGCACACGGAGGACTACATCCGGGCGCTCGGCGCCTACACCGGCGGCCAAGCCGTGCAGCAGGTGCGCGCCGGCCTGAAGGCCATCTACCTCTCCGGATGGCAGGTCGCCGCCGACGGCAACCTCGCCGGACAGACCTACCCCGACCAGTCGCTCTATCCGGCGAACTCGGTCCCGGCGGTCGTGCGTCGCATCAACAACGCCCTGCTCCGGCAGGACCAGCTCGAGCACGCCGAGGGTGAGATCACGCAGGACTGGCTCGCGCCGATCGTCGCCGACGCCGAGGCCGGCTTCGGCGGACCGCTGAACGCGTACGAACTCGCGCAGTCGCTCATCCAGTCCGGTGCCGCCGGCATCCACTGGGAGGACCAGCTCGCGAGCGAGAAGAAGTGCGGCCACCTCGGCGGCAAGGTGCTCGTGCCCACGCAGCAGCACATCCGCACTCTCAACGCGGCCCGTCTCGCGGCGGACGTCGCCGGTGTTCCGACCGTCATCATCGCCCGCACCGACGCCCTCGCCGCCGATCTGCTCACGAGCGACGTCGACGAACGCGACCGGGAGTTCACCACCGGCGAGCGCACGTCCGAGGGCTTCTACCGGATCCGCCCCGGCATCGAGTCGGTCATCAGCCGCGGCCTCGCCTTCGCCCCGTACGCCGACCTGCTCTGGGTCGAGACCGGGCAGCCGGACATCGAGCTGGCGCGGGAGTTCGCCGCGGCCATCCACGCGCGGTTCCCCGGTAAGCTCCTGGCCTACAACTGCTCCCCGAGCTTCAACTGGAAGCGCCACCTGTCGGACGCCGAGATCGCGACGTTCCAGCAGGATCTGGCAGACCTGGGCTACAAGTTCCAGTTCATCACCCTGGCCGGGTTCCACGCCCTGAACCACTCCATGTTCGACCTCGCCCGCGGTTACGCCGAGCGCGCCATGAGCGCCTACGTCGAGCTGCAGGAGGCCGAGTTCGCCGCCGAAGCCGACGGGTACACCGCCACCAAGCACCAGCGCGAGGCGGGCACCGGCTACTTCGACGTCATCTCCACCGCGCTCAACCCCGACAGCGCCACCCTCGCCCTCGCCGGCTCCACCGAGACCGCCCAGTTCCACTGACCCCCGTTTTCTCCCCCCACTTCCCCCGAGACCCCAGGTTCTCGTCGAGACCCCGCCCCGCACACGCCGGGAGCCCGGGGTCTCGACGACAACCCGGGGGCTCGGCATAAGGCAAAGGACACCATCATGACCACCGCACCGATGCAGACGACCCGACAGGGCCCCGCGATCGAGATCGCCGGGCCCATGCGCGACCGCTACGACGAGATCCTGACCCCGGAGGCGATCGCCTTCCTCACCGAACTCCACCACCGGTTCGCCTCCCGCCGCCACGACCGGCTGGCCGACCGGATGCGTCGCCGCTTCGAGATCGGCAACGGACACGACCCGCAGTTCCGAGAGGACACCGCGCACATCCGCCAGGACACCACCTGGCGGGTCGCCGGCGCCGGACCGGGGCTCGAGGACCGCCGCGTCGAGATCACCGGGCCCACCGATCCGAAGATGACCGTCAACGCCCTGAACTCCGGGGCGCGGGTGTGGCTCGCCGATCAGGAGGACGCCACGAGCCCCACCTGGAAGAACGTCATCGAGGGGCAGCTGTCCCTCCGCGACGCGATCCGCGACGAGCTCTCCTTCACCTCCCCCGAGGGCAAGGAGTACCGGGTCACCGCCGAGCGCACCCCCACGATCGTGATGCGCCCCCGTGGCTGGCATCTGCCGGAGAAGCACCTCACCTTCATCGACCGCGCCGGCCGGCCCACGTCGGCATCCGGCTCCCTGGTCGACTTCGGTCTCTACTTCCTGCACAACGCGCAGGCGCTGATCGAGGCCGGCCGCGGACCGTACTTCTACATCGCCAAGCTCGAGTCCAGCGAAGAGGCGAAGCTGTGGGACGACGTCTTCTCCTTCAGCGAGGAGTACATCGGCATCCCGCACGGCACCATCCGCGCGACCGTGCTGATCGAGACCCTGCCGGCCGCGTTCGAGATGGATGA
Organism: Microbacterium meiriae; assembly: GCF_040685015.1. Lineage (NCBI taxonomy): Bacteria > Bacillati > Actinomycetota > Actinomycetes > Micrococcales > Microbacteriaceae > Microbacterium > Microbacterium meiriae. Next base: position 401,147 of record NZ_JBFBHD010000001.1, read on the forward strand.
GATCCTGTACGAGCTGCGCGACCACTGCGCGGGCCTCAACGCCGGACGCTGGGATTACATCTTCTCCATCATCAAGAACTACCGCGGCCGCGGCGCCCGCTTCGTGCTCCCCGACCGCAGCGAGGTCACGATGACGGTGCCCTTCATGCGGGCGTACACCGAGCTCCTCGTGCAGACCTGCCACAAGCGCGGAGCCTTCGCGATCGGCGGCATGAGCGCGTTCATCCCGAACCGCCGCGACCCCGAGGTGACGGCGCGCGCGGTCGAGAAGGTGTCGGCTGACAAGAAGCGCGAGGCCGGCGACGGCTTCGACGGCACCTGGGTCGCCCACCCCGACCTGATCCCGACGGCGCAGGCCGAGTTCGACGCCGTGCTCGGCGACCGCCCGAACCAGGTCGACCGTCAGCGCGACGACGTGCACGTGGAGGCGCGCGACCTGCTCGACCTGCACATCGGTCGTCCGATCACCGCGCAGGGCGTGCGGGACAACGTGTCCGTCGCCATCCGCTACCTGGAGGCGTGGCTGCGCGGACTCGGCGCCGTGGCCATCGACAACCTCATGGAGGACGCCGCGACCGCGGAGATCAGCCGCTCGCAGGTGTGGCAGTGGATCCATCAGGACCGCACCACGCAGGACGGCACGGCCATCACGGTCGAGTACGTCGAGGGGCTGATCGCGGACGTGCTCAGCGAGGTCGACAGGCGCGAGGGTGACCGCTTCGACGACGCCGCCGAGATCTTCCGCGAGGTCGCGCTCCGCGAGGAGTTCCCCACCTTCCTCACCCTGGGCGCCTACAGCCGGTTCCTGGTCGACGAGGACTGACGACGCGAGGATGCCGCAGGCCGTGGGGTCTGCGGCATCCCCGCGTCGTGCCCGGCCCGCTCCCTCCCTGCCGGGCGTAGCCTGGAGCCATGAGCGACGTATGGAGCAGCATCGCCGAGGAGTTCCTGCACCTCTATCCGCGCGGACGACGACTGCTCGCGGTCGCCGGCGCGGATGCCGAGCGCTCCCGCGCAGCCGCGGACGACCTCGCGACAGCCTTGACCACGGCGGGCCAGACCGTCGAGCGTGCGCACACCGTTGACGGGGACGAAGCCGCCCTCCGCGCCGACGTGGTGGGCCCCTTCCGGGCCACGGACAGCGGAGCTGTGCTCCTCGTGTCCGGCCCGGGCCCGATCGTGGCTCCGAGTACGCGCGGGATGTGGAACTACGTCCTCTGGCAGCTCGCGGGAGACGAGCCCCCGCACACCGCGGCGAACGCCCTGGTCGACGTGACCGATCCGGCCCATCCCACCCGGCGTTTCGCCGACTACTGCGCAGTCCCCTCCTCGTTCGAGACCTGAGTCACGCCCGCCGACTCAGTGGAACGACGCGGCGACCGAGTTGCGGTGGTAGTCGAACACGATGCTCGTGCGGGTCGACGCCACGCTGCTCTGCGCGGACAGGTGCTCGAGCACGAACTCGCGCATCTCCGAGGAGTCGGCGACGGCGATGTGCAGGAGGAAGTCGTCGTCACCGCCGAGGAAGAACACCTGGATCACCTGCGGCAGCGCGCGCACCCGATCGGCGAACTCGACGATGCTCTCCCGTCGGGCGGCCGGACGCAGGCTGACGCCGATGATCGCCTGGAGTCCGGCGCCGAGCTCGCGTTCGTCGACGCTCGCATGGAAGCCGGTGATGACCCCGCGCTCGATCAGCCCGCGCAGCCGTGCGTGCGCCGTCGACGGCGCGACTCCCAGTCGCCCGGCGAGCTCCGCGTTCGTCATCCTCCCGTCGGCGGTGAGGAGCTGCACGATCCGCGCGTCGATGGGGTCGAGGGCGGGCGCCCGAACGCTGTTCGGCTCGGACGACGCGGAGGCGGTGGTCATACGAAGCATTATTCAGGATTCGACCCGTCGCCGAAGACTCTTCACTGATTCTGTCCATCTCGCGACGTTTCTGCGATCCTTGTCTGCACCCTGCGCCCCGACACCTGGAGGATCGATGAAGATCGGCGTCCCGACCGAAGTCAAGAACAACGAGAACCGCGTCGCCCTCACCCCGGCCGGCGCCGATCGGCTCGTGCGGGAGGGACACCGCGTGCTCGTGCAGTCGGGTGCCGGCATCGGATCGAGCATCGACGACGACGCGTACCGCGCGGCTGGTGCGGAGATCGTGGACACCGCCGCCGACGCCTGGGGAGAGGCCGACCTGCTCATCAAGGTCAAGGAACCCGTCGCCGAGGAATACGGCTTCCTCCGACCCGACCTCACGCTCTTCACCTACCTCCACCTCGCGGCGGACCGTCCGCTGACCGAGGCCCTCGTCGCAGCAGGGACGACGGCCGTCGCCTACGAGACCGTGCAGCTGCCCGACCGTACGCTGCCCCTGCTCGTGCCGATGAGCGAGATCGCCGGTCGCCTGTCCGTCATCATGGGCTCCCACTCGCTGCTGCGCTCGCAGGGCGGCCGCGGCATGCTGCTGGGCGGCATCGCCGGCACTCCCCGGGCCAAGACCGTGGTCATCGGCGGTGGCGTCGCCGGAGAGCACGCGGCCGCGAACGCGCTCGGACTCGGATCGAAGGTCACCGTCGTCGACGTGGCGCTCCCCCGGCTGCGCGAGCTCGAACACCGCTACGGCGGCGCTCTGGAGACCCGGGCATCGAGCCGCTACGACATCGCCAAGGAGCTGACGTCGGCGGATCTCGTCATCGGCTCGGTCCTCATCCCCGGCGCCGCGGCCCCCAAGCTGGTGACCGACGACATGGTCGCCGCCATGAAGCCGGGGTCCGTGCTCGTCGACATCGCGATCGACCAGGGCGGCTGCTTCGAGGGCTCCCGTCCGACCACGCACGACGACCCGACCTTCGCGGTGCACGACTCGATCTACTACTGCGTCGCGAACATGCCGGGAGCCGTGCCGACGACCGCGACCAGGGCGCTGACGAACGCCACTCTCCCCTACGTCTCGGCCATCGCCGCCAAGGGCTGGGAGCGGGCGGCCTCCGACGACGCTGCCCTCGCGAAGGGGCTCAACGTGCAGGGCGGGCGCATCACGCTGGACGCCGTCGCGCAGGCCCACGGCCTCTCCACCGACTGACCTGTCGAACCCGAAAGAACCTCGGATCTTGGCGGCATCCCACACCTCACGCGCCGCATCGACCCGAGTACGCTCGTAACCGTGACCGAACGCGCTCCTCTCTCCCGCAAGCTGTCCGCCATCGCCGAGTCCGCGACCCTCAAGGTCGACGCCAAGGCCAAGGCCCTCAAGGCCGAGGGCAAGCCCGTCATCTCGTATGCCGCGGGCGAGCCCGACTTCGCCACCCCCCAGTTCATCGTGGACGCGGCGGCTGAGGCACTGGCCGACCCGGCGAGCTATCGCTACACCCCTGCTCCCGGCCTCCCGGCGCTGCGCGAGGCGATCGCCGCAAAGACGCTCCGCGACTCCGGACTCGAGGTCTCCCCCGGTCAGGTCATCGTCACCAACGGCGGCAAGCAGTCGGTGTACCAGGCGTTCCAGGCGGTCGTGAACCCGGGCGACGAGGTGCTGCTCCCGGCCCCGTACTGGACGACCTACCCGGAGGCGATCCGTCTCGCCGACGGCACCCCGGTCGAGGTCTTCGCGGGCGCCGACCAGGAGTACAAGGTCACCGTCGAGCAGCTCGAGGCCGCCCGGACCGACCGCACCACCGTCCTCGTCTTCGTGTCGCCGTCGAACCCCACCGGTTCCGTGTACACGGCCGAGGAGACGAAGGCCATCGGCGAGTGGGCCGTGGAGCACGGCATCTGGATCATCAGCGACGAGATCTACCAGAACCTCACCTACCCTTCGACGGGCTCAGGGACCGCGGTGACGGCGACCTCGATCGTGGATGCCGTGCCGGAGGCCGCGAACCAGACGATCCTCGTCAACGGCGTGGCCAAGACCTATGCCATGACCGGCTGGCGCGTGGGCTGGATGGTGGGCCCGGCCGACGCCATCAAGATCGCCGGCAACCTGCAGTCGCACCTCACGAGCAACGTCAACAACGTCGCACAGAAGGCGGCGATCGCGGCGCTCAACGGTCCGCAGGACGAGGCCGAGAAGATGCGCGAGGCCTTCGACCGCCGCCGTCAGCTCATCGTGTCGGAGCTGTCGAAGATCGACGGACTGGTGGTGCCGAACCCGCTCGGCGCGTTCTACGTCTACCCCGATGTGCAGGGCCTGCTTGGTCGCACCTGGGGCGGCGTGACCCCGACGACGTCCCTCGAGCTCGCCGACCTCATCCTCGACCAGGCCGAGGTCGCCGTCGTCCCCGGAGAGGCGTTCGGTCCGTCCGGCTACATCCGCATGTCGTACGCGCTCGGCGACGACCAGCTCCTCGAGGGCGTGCAGCGCCTCCAGCGCCTGTTCTCCTCCTCTTCCTCCTGACCCCGAGACCCCGCTTTACCGCCGAGACCCCCTCGTACCTGCGCAGGTAGGAGGGGGTCTCGGCGTGACCCCGGGGTCTCGGGTCAGTCTTCGGGGTGGAAGCCGATCAGCCAGCGGATGCCGTAGCGGTCGACGAGCGTACCGTCGACATCTCCCCACGGGCGCTGCTGCAGCGGATCGATGACGCGGCCGCCGCCGGAAAGCTCGTCATACCAGCGGGTCAGCGTTCCGGGATCGGCTGTGCCGAGGAGCGAGAGGAACATCCCGCTCATCTGGACGGCGTCGTCATCGGCTCCCGCGTCCGCTCCGGCGAGTTCGACCGGACCGCCGAGCTGCCCGTGTGCGACCGCGTCGCCCGGGCCGTCGTGACGGCCGGCGCTCGCGTAGTCCATCAACTGGAGCTCACCGCCGAACACATCGCGGTAATGGCCGAGTGCTTCGGCGGCGTTGCCGGGGAACAGCAGGTACGGGATCAGTCCGCTCATCCCGCGAGCGTAGTCCGCGGCGGCTCCGGTCACCACCTGCCGAGAACGACGGACGGCCGCCACCCGGAGGTGGCGGCCGTTCGTGCGAGCGCGGTCAGGAGACCGGGATCACCGCGTACAGCACCCAGGTCAGCACGAATCCGGAGACCCCGAGCACCGTCGTCAGAGGCGTCCACGTGCGCAGGCCGTCCTTGACCGAGAGACCGAGGTACCGCGTGACCACCCAGAAGCCGGAGTCGTTCACGTGGCTGAGGCCGAGGCCACCGTAGCCGATGGCGACCGCGAGCAGTGCGGTGTGCACGGTGTCGAGTCCCATCGCGGAGACCGAGGGCAGGAGGAGGCCCGCGGTCGTCGCGATCGCGACGGTGGCCGACCCCTGAGCCGCACGCATGATGAGCGAGATGAGGAAGGCCGCGAGCAGCAGCGGCATCCCGCTGGAGGCGAGCACCTCGGCGACCGCGCTGCCGATCCCGGTCTCGGTGAGGACGCGGCCGAAGGCGCCACCGGCACCGGTGACGAGGATGATGACCGCAGCGGCCGGCAGCGCCGACTCCATGACCTCGCCGAGGTGCGCAGCCGACCAGCCGCGGCGCACGCCGAGCAGGTACATCGCGGCGGCGATCGCGACCATGAGCGCGAAGATCGGCTGGCCGACCATGCTGAGGAATCCGTTCCAGAACGTGCCCGCCTCGAACAGCGGCGCCACGGCGGTGCCGAGCATGATGAGCACGAGCGGCAGGAGGATGAGGCCGAGGACCGTGCCGGCGCCCGGCGCCTTCTCGCCCTCGCCGAGTCCGCCGGTGAGCGTCGACTTCTCCGTGCCGAAGTTGTCGTACATCTCCTTGGTGGCGGCGAGCATCGCGAACTCACGGGTGTTGATCCACTTCGCCACGAGGTAGGACAGGACCGCGAGCGGCACGGAGATCGCGAGCGCGAAGATCGTCACCCAGCCGATGTCGGCGCCGAGGATCGCGGACCCGCCGACGATGCCCGGGTGCGGGGGCACCGCGACGTGCACGGCGAGCATGATGCCGGCGACCGGGAGACCGAACTTGATCGGGTTGAGACCGGCCACCTTCGAGAAGGCGAACACGATGGGGATGAGGATGATGAAGCCGGCGTCGAAGAACACCGGGATCGCCAGGATGCCGGCGGCGATGACGAGCGCGATGCCGACGCGCTTCGGGCCCAGCCAGCCGGTGAAGCGCCCCGCGAGCGACTCGGCACCGCCGGACAGCTCGATGATCTTGCCGAGCATCGACCCGAGGGCGACGAGTACCGCGACCGAGCCGAGGGTGCCGCCGACACCGGCGATGATCGCCTGGATGACGCCGAGCTGCTCGGGGGTGTCGCCGTCGGCGGGGATCGTGGTCAGCGGCAGGCCTGCCGCGATGCCGACGATGATCGATACGAGGATGAGGGCGTAGAACGCCTGCATCTTGAACCGGATGATGAGCAGGAGCAGCAGGCCGAGGCCCGCCAGGCCGATCAGGATGAGGATCGGAAGAGGAAGCATCTCTGGATCTCTTCTTTCAGTGAGGGCGCGACGTCGCGCTCAGGACAGTCGTTCGGGTGCGACGACGCGGATGACGGCGGAGTCGTCCAGGGCGCCGAGGCCCTGCGCTTCGCCGAGGAGGAACAGCTGCTCGGCCGCGGCGGCGACCGGCGTGGACAGGTGCGCACGGCGCGCGGCGTCGCCGACGATGCCGAGGTCCTTGACGAAGATGTCGAGGCGGCTGAGCACCTCCGCGCCGTCCTCGTCGTACGCCTGCAGGGCGCGCGGGCCGCGGTTGCCGAGCATGAAGGAGTTGGCAGCCCCGGCGGTCAGCGCGTCGAGTGTGCGGGCGCGGTCCAGCCCGAGGGCGTCCGCGAGGGCGAGCGCTTCCGCGGCCGCGGCGATGTGCACGCCGCAGAGGAGCTGGTTGACGGTCTTCAGCGCCTGGCCGTCGCCGGGCTTGTCGCCGACGATGGACAGCGTGGAGGCGAGCTGGTCGAGCACTGGGCGCGCCGTCTCCAGAGCGCTCGGGGTGGCGCCGACGACGATGAGGAGGTCGCCCTCCCCCGCCCGGACCGGACCGCCGGAGAGCGGGCCGTCCACGAGCTGCGCACCGTGCGCGGCGAGCTGGGTGGCGATCGCGTCGATGCCGTCCGTCCCCACCGTGCTGGTGAGGATCACGACCGCACCCTCGGCGAGGTGCGGGGCGAGCCCGTCCTCACCGAAGAGCAGCGCCTCGAGCTGCGCGCCGGTCCGGACGGCGACGAGCACCGCGTCGGCACCGTCCACGGCGTCGGCTGCGGACGATGCCGGCGTCACGCCCGCCTCCGCCGCGAGAGCGATGCGTTCGGCGGCGATGTCGAAGCCGCGCACGTCGAAGCGCTCGGCGAGGCGGGTGGCCATCGGCAGCCCCATGGCGCCGAGTCCGATGACAGCGACGGTGGATGTCATGAGTGTCCTTCCGGGTTGTGTCCATCGTCGCCTGCGAGAGTGGCGACGACGGTGACGAGGGAGTCCGCGTCGCCGACGTTGCCGGCGAACACGACGTACGGGATGCCGACCGCGGGGCCGGTCTCCGGCTGCCACAGCGACACGAGGCCGGGCAGCATGGGGCCGAGCACGGTGGCCCGGCGGATCTCGAGCGCTTCACTGGCGACGTCGCTCGACGTGATGCCGCCCTTCGCGATGACGAAGCGGGGCGGCGCGATGGCGAGCACTCGACGCACGAGGTCGACCACTCCGCTGGAGATGCGGCGGGCGATCGCGAGGCTCTCGTCGCCGTCGGCGCCGGTGACGAGTTCGCGGGTGGTGTGCACGATCACGGTACCCGTGGCGAGGGCGTCGGCGACCGCGTGCGCCTGCGTCTCGAGGTGGGTCTCGCGCTCGGGGCCGATGAGGGCGCGCACGTCGAGCTCGATCGTGCGGGTGTTCGGTCGAGCCGCCGTGAGGGCCTCGAGCTGGGCGGTGGTGAGCGGCACGTGGCTGCCGACGACCACGAGGCCGCCGCGGTCGTGCGCGAAGGGGATGTCCTCCGCGCGTACCGGATCGGCGATCTCCTGCCCGATGTGCGCGCGCACGTAGGGCGGGCCGACCCGGAGGAGCACGTCGCGGTCCCGCAGGCGGTGCAGCGCCAGAGCGACGACGCGCATATCGGATTCCTCGACCACGTCGACCGCGACGACCGCGCCGTCGGTCAGGGTTGCGAGGAAGCCGGCCACGGCGTCCACGCCCGCGCGGATGGTGCGGATGTCGAGGCCCGCGACCGCGGACGCCGGGATGCGGCCGCCCGTCTTCTCGGCGACCCATTCGCGCAGGTCTGAGGACGCGTAGCCGAAGGTCGCGTCGGCCGCGAAGGGGGTCTCGCCCACCGGGGTCGCCTCGCCGTCGGTCACCCAGTAGTGCACGGAGTCGACCGTGATCCGGCCGGCGTCGGGGAAGGCGGGGACGAGCAGGGTCAGCGCGGGGGCGCGACCGGTGCGGGAGCCGATCTCCGCGGAGAGGACGTCGGTCTCGAGCGGGAAGTGCCCGCGCAGCGTCGAGTCGCCGCGCGAGACGAACGTGACGCGCCGCCCCTGGGCCTCGGCGGCGGCGAGAGCCACGTCGACGATCTCGCGGTTGCGGATGGCCGCGGCGTCTTCGTCGAGCGACCGGGTGTTCGTGAGCACGTATACCGCGGCGGCGCCGGTGGCGAGCGCCTCGTCCAGGTCGGCACGCTCCCACCGGGTGAGGACGGGGAGGTTCGCGACCGACTGCGTGCCGGTGGGGTCGTCGTCCAGGACGACCAGCACATCTGTGGGATCGACCTCTGCACGGACGTCGGCGGCCGTGACGGCGACAGGTGCGGGCACGGGGGCCAGCAGGGCGTCGATGTGCACACGAACTCCTTCGTTCCGGGAGATGGTCCGTGGTGGGGGCCACGGACCAGGGGGATCTGCATCGTTATCCGATATCAGATAACGACGAGCGTACCTCACGATCATCGCGGCTCCAAACCGACGGGGAGCGCGCGGATCAGCGACCGTGGACGAAGTGCAGCAGGTCGTCGCGGGTCTGGCGCATGTGACTGCGCATGGCCTGACGAGCGGCCGCGCCGGAGCCGGTCCGCATCGCCTCCAGCACCGCCGCATGCTCGGCCAGCGCGTGCTCGCGGATCTCCGGGATGGCGCTCGTCTCACTGCGGGTCGCCTGGAGCATCGTCGTGAGCGGACGCATCGAGGCGACGAGGATGCGGTTCTCCGCCGCGCGGATGATCACGTCGTGGAAGGCGAGGTCCGCCGCGACGAACGCATCCACGTCGGCCCGCTCGTGGGCCGCCTGCATCTCCTCGAGGAGTGCGGCCATCTCGGCGAGGTGCTCCTCGGTGCGCCGACCCGCCGCGAACTCCGCTGCTCCGGTCTCGAACATCATGCGCATCTCGAGCATCTCCAGCGACGAGCGCTCACGAGCGCCCGCGCTCTGGGCGTGCCGGACGACCGCGTCGAGGCCCGTCCACTCGTCGGTCGGCGCGATGCGGTGCCGGGTGCCCGGAACGGCGACGATCACGCCCTGCGCCTGCAGGAGACGGACACCCTCGCGCATCGTGAGACGGGAGACCCCGAACTGCTCCGCCAGCTCCCCCTCGGGAGGCAGCGGCTGCCCGGCCTCGAGCCGGCCCGCGATGATGGCGTCGAGCAGTCCGTCCACGACCGCCTGCGTCCGCGACACCCGCTCGACCTTCGTCACAGGTCGACGCCCACCAGCACGGGCTCCGGCTGCAGCACGAGGCCGAACTCGGCGTGCACGCGGTTCTGGATGAAACGGGCGAGCTCGGCGACCTCGGCCGCCGTGGCACCACCCCGGTTGGTGAGCGCCAGGGCGTGCTTGGTCGAGACGGACGCCCGCGAGCGGGGCAGCTTGAACCCCTTGCGGATGCCCGCCTGCTCGATGAGCCACGCGGCGCTCACCTTCACGTCGGGGGCCTCGGTCTTCGTCGGCGGCACGTGCCCGTCGTACGAGGCGAGGGGGATGACGGTGACCGCGTCGAGGTCGGGGGCCACCGGCCACCGCGGGCACTCCGGCGGGAGGGACCGGGCCTGAGCGGCCGTGACGATCGCGTTCTGGAAGAAGGAGCCGACGCCATGCGTGTCCGGGTCGTCCGCATCGAGCAGCATGCCCTTCGATGCGCGGGTGGCGAGGATGCGCTCGCGCACCCAGGTCAGCGGCACCGGGGTGTCGTCGGTCAGGCCGAGGGCGCGACGCAGCTGCTCCCCGCGCACCACGCGCTCGCGGGCGACCAGCAGATCGACCGTGACGGACAGGATCACGGCACGACGCTGCGGCTCGCTGCCGTGGTGATGCTTGAGCACCGAGGTGCGGAATCCGAGCCCGAGCTCCGTCGCCGGCACGGTGGAGATCTCGTCGGAGCCCTCATCGATCAGCTCGACCTCGACGAGGGTCTCCTGGATCTCCTGGCCGTAGGCGCCGATGTTCTGCACGGGTGACGCGCCGACCGTGCCGGGGATGCCGCTCATCGCCTCCAGCCCGGCGTACCCGCGCTCGACCGCGTACGACACCAGGTCGTCCCAGCTGTGTCCGGCCTGCACACGCAGACGGACGCGACCGGGATGCGGCGACGGAAGCTCCTCGACGCCCCGGGTCCGGATGCGGATGACGGTGCCCTCGAACGGCTCGTCGCCGACGAAGAGGTTCGAGCCCCCTCCGAGCACCAGCCAGGGGTCGCCCTCCGCCCAGGTCTCGCGGAGGACCGAGACGAGCTCCGCCGTCGTCGTCGCCTCGCGCATGTGCGCAGGCGCAGCGCCGGTGCGGAGCGTGGTGAGCTCGGCCAGGCGGATCGGCTCGACCTCGCTCATCGGACGGCGACGCGCAGCTGCGCCTTGACGAGCACGGTGGTGTCGCCGGTCGTGACCTTGAGGTCGATGCGCGCGGACTCCTCGTCCACGGCGCCGACCGTCGCGACGACGTGCACATCGGCGCCGGTCTCGGGGTCGACCACCACCGGCTTCGTGAAGCGCACGCCGTAATCGAGGATCCGGGTCTGCGGGTCGAGCGCGGCCACGACCACCGACGAGGCGATGCCCATGGTCAGCATGCCGTGCGCGAACACGCCGGGAAGGCCCACCGCGGCGGCGACGTCGTCGCGGTAGTGGATCGGGTTGAAGTCGCCGGAGGCTCCGGCGTAGCGGACGAGCGACTCCCTCGTCAGGTGCACGGTGCGCTCGGCGAGCACGTCTCCCACGGTGAACGCGCTCATGCGGTCTCCTCCTCGGCGCCGACGAGCAGGACGCTGGTGGCGGTCACCACGTGCGCGCCCGCTTCGTCGGTGATCTCGGCCTCGCTCGTGATCATGGCGTTCCCGCCCATCATGCGGATGCCGGTGACACGCAGCTGCGCCGTCAGCTCGTCTCCCGCGACGATCGGCCTGGTGTAGCGGAATCGCTGCTCCGCGTGGATCGTGCGCGCCAGCACGATGCCGGAGTCCGGCTCGGCCAGCAGCTGCTGGAGCGTGAGGTCCTGCAGGACCATCGCGAAGGTCGGCGGCGCGACGACGTCGGCGAAGCCGGCTGTACGGGCGGCCTCGACGTCGGTGTGCTGGGGGGCGTCGGCGAAGACGGCGCGCGCGAACTCGCGCACCTTCTCCCGCCCGACGAGGTAGGGGGCGGTCGGCGGGAACTCCCGGCCGACGAGTTCTTGGTTCACTGCCACCCGTCGATCCTACCGAGGCCCGCCGACGGCCCGCCGTGCGCGGGCCGTCCGAAACCCGGATGATATGCCACATCGCGGGGACCGGCGGGCCTCACCCCTGGGAGCGGACCACCATGTTCAACGTCATCCGACTCGGAACGACCTTCACCCGTGAGGTGTGAACGACCTCGCCGGCCCGGTCCAGCGCGCGCTTGCGGACGACGATGAGCGGATCGTGCTCCGGGCGGGCCAGCCACTCCGCGGTCTGGGCGGTGGTGAAGCCGACGTCGATCTCCCGGTACATCTCCGAGAACTCCACGCCGTACACGTCGCGAAGCACCTGATATGTGGAGGTGTCGTGGTCGATGTGCCGGTCGAAATCAGGGAAGCGCGTCAGTGAATACCGGCTGTCGTCGATGGAGAGGGGGATGCCGTCGAGAGCGAAGACGCGTACCAACCGGAAGACCGGGTCGCCGACCGGGACGCCGAGGCGCCGGGCGCGCTTCTCGTCGGCGGGGGTCGTCTCGGCGCGCATGATCCGTCGGGATTTGACCCCGTCCGCCACCACGGTGTCTGCGAAGCCACCCAGGGTCATGGCACCGATCACCTCGCGTCGCGGAGCGACGAAGGTCCCGCGGCCCTGCTGTCGGCGCACGATGCCGAGTCCTTCCAGATCGGCCACCGCCCGCCGCACGGTGATGCGGCTGACGCCGAAGCGCTCACACAACTCGGGTTCGGACGGAAGCCGTTCGCCTTCGGCATAGGTCCCGGCGTCGATCTCCCGCATCAGCAGGCTTCGCACCTGCTCGTGCAGCGGGGTCGAGCCGACGGCGGACGACAGCTGAGTCACGTCGGAGCCCTCCTCTACGTCGCCGGGTATCGCCGCAGCATCTGCGCGCGTGCGTCGTCCCCCGCATGCACAGGGTATCCGAACGCCCCGCGCAACGTGCAGGCGAGCGCTCCGCTGACGGCGGCCACTTCGAGGCATCCGGCGAGATCGGCCCCACCCGCCCGTGCCGCGAGGAACCCGGTGAGGAAGGCGTCCCCGGCCCCGAGCGCATCGACGGCGTCGACCTCCCGGATACCGGTGCGCCGCACGGAAGTGGCGTCGAAGCCCACGGAGCCGCGGGCACCCCGCGTCACCACGGCCGATCCCATGCCGCAGGCCACTGCGAAGCGGCCGAGGTCGTCGATCTCGGAATCGCTGCGGTCCCCTCCCGAGAAGAACCCCACGTCGACGTGCGGAGCGGTCGCCCGGATCACGTCCGGCGACGCGTCGTCGGAATAGTCGTACGACACGCGGCTCCCCCGTTCCGCGATGGCCGGGAGCTCCGGCTCCAACGACGAATAGACCGAGGTGTGCACCCGGTCGAAGCCGGAGAGGTATTCATGATCGGCCTCGCTCAGCCGCAGCCTCAGCTCGGCCTGGACTCCCCCGCGATTCGAGGCGACGAAGCGCCGGTCGCCGTCCTCGTCCAGCGCGACGAAAGCCATGCCGTTCGCGCCGCGCACGCGTCTGACGCGGGCGCCGTCCACTCCGATCTCGTCGAGGACGCCCCGCACGTGTTCTGCGAAGCGGTCGTCCCCCATGATCCCGACGAATCCGGCGGTGCCGCCGAAGAAGAGCCTGCTGTACGCGGCGACGTTCAGTGCGTTACCCCCGGGATAGGCCAGGTCCTCATGCAGATAGCAGTCGAGCACGTTGTCCCCGACGCCGACGAGAGAGGGGGGCGGCACCGCGGCGAGTGCGTCCCTGAGCTGACCCGTATCCATCGTCATCCCTTCACACTCCCCGCCGCGACTCCGGCGACGAAGTACCGCTGCAGCGCGAGGAACACGACCACGATGGGCAGGGCCGCGATGGTCAATCCTGCCAGGAGCACACCCCACTCGGTGGAGAGCGAGTCGCGGAACGACATCAGTCCCGCGGGGATGGTGCGCAGCGCATCGGCGTCGATGTAGACGATCGCGAACAGGAACTCGTTCCAGGCGAAGTAACCGGTGAGGACGGCAGCGGTCGTCAGCACGGACGCGCTCAACGGCAGGTAGACGTGCCGGAAGACTCCGAACGAGCGGCAGCCGTCGATGGTCGCCGCGTCCTCGAGCTCACGGGGGATGCCGAGGAACACCGAACGGATCAGCAGGATCGCCATGGGCAGACGGAAGGCCACGTAAGGGAGGATCATCGCCCAGTACGTGTTCAGCAGCCCCATCGTGTCGAGAAGCCGGTAGAGCGGGATGAGGCTCACCTGGGGCGCCACCACCAGCCCGCCCATCGCCACGATCAGCACGATGTTCGCGACCCGGCTCGACAGCCTCACCATGCCGTAGGCGCACAGGGCCGCGATCGCGACGGTCGCGACGGTGGAGATGATCGTGACGATGACGGAGTTGACGAAGTAGTCGGAGATCCCGCGGTCCCAGGCGGCGGCGTAGTTCTGGACGAGCCAGACCGACGGCAGGCCCCACGGATCGGCGAAGATCTCGGACGAGGATTTGAAAGAGGAGATCACCATCCAGAGCAGGGGGTAGGCGATCACGACGGCGTAGACGGCCAGGATCACCTGGACCGGGGCACGGCGGACACGTTCCGCCGGACGAAGCCGGGTACTGCTCATGTCATTGCCTCCCGCTTCGGAACGAGACCATCTGCACGACGGACAGCACGAGGGTGATCACGAAGATCAGGCTCGCGATGGCTGAGGCGTAGCCCATCTCGTTCTGGAAGAAACCCTGGTTGTACATATAGGTCGCGAGGACCTGGGTGGTGTTTCCCGGACCGCCCTTGGTCAGGATGTAAGGCTCGTTGAACACCGTGAAAGCGCCGGAGACGGTGAGGATCATCGCGACGAAGATCATCTCCTTGGCCTGCGGGACGGTGATGCTGAAGAACTGGCGAACCCGTCCGGCGCCGTCCAGCGACGCGGCTTCGTAGTATTCCTCCGGGATCTGCTGCAGTGCGACGACGTAGAGCATGCAGACGTAGCCGATGCTCTGCCACTGGGAGACGCCGATGACCGCTCCCATCGCCGTGTCGACATCAGCCAGCCACGCCGTCTGCAGGCTGCCGAGTCCGATCGCCTCCAGCAGAGCGTTGAGGAGTCCGCCGCGGGCGTTGTACACGAACGTGAACAGCAGCGCGATCACGGTCATCGAGATCACGGCGGGAAGGAAGTACACGCTGCGCAGGAACGCGCCCATGCGCGGTCCGAGCAGCCGGGTCAGCCAGGCGGCGATCACGAGGGAGCCACCCACCTGGCAGACGATCGAGACGACCGCGTACAGGATGTTGTTGCCCAGGGCCGTCGCGATGATCGGATCGCCGAAGAGCCGCGCGAAGTTGTCGAGGCCGACGAAGCGCATCTCCCCGCTGCCGGCGCTGAAGGAGAAGAAGCCGAAGGCCGCATTGGCGACCAGCGGGTAGTACACGAACACCCCGATCAGGATGATCGCGGGAAGCACGTAGAGCAGGTTCGACCAGGCTCGGGAGCGTGTTCTCATCACGGTGTCTCTTCCGAAGGTGGGAGGGGCTGCCGGCCACGGGTGCCGGCAGCCCCGGTGCGGATCAGGAGGCGTCGCGCACGCGCTTCGCCGCTTCCTGCACGGCGGCCATGACCCCCTCGGGGGTCTGCTGGCCGCTGAGCATCAGCTGGGTCTCGGACAGATACGCCTGCACGATCTGCGGATCGTAGGCGTTGTCGAGCCAGGTCGTCATCGCCGAGGCGCCGACGATCCCCTGGGCGAGCTCCCGTGAGATCTCGGGCACATCCGCCTCTTCCACGGCCCCCTTGACCGGGCTCAGCTCGCCCGCTCGTTCCGCGTAGGCGATACCGCTCTGCTTGCTGAGCAGGAACTCGAGGAACCGCTGGGCCTCCTCGGGATGCTCCGTGGTCTTCGAGATCGCGAAGCCCTCCGGCGCTCCGGTCAGTTCCGCCGGATCACCCTTGCCACCCGTGACGGCGGGGAAGTTGAACGTGCCGTACTCGAACTGCGCGTCGCCGAAGTACCCCACCTCGGCGCTCTGCATGTACATGATCGGCGCCTCCCCCGCGATCCAGGCGTTGCGCGCGATCTCATGCCCGACGGCCGTGAGGTCGTCGTTCATGTACTCGGCGAGTTCCTGGAAGCGCTCCAGTGCCCGGACATATCCCTCGTCCGTGAACTCGCCGGTCGCCGGATCCTGATCCGCTGCGAACACCTCCGGATCGACGACACGCTGATTCAGCGTGCCGACGTAGTGCGCGATCGTCCAGTGCTCCTGCGCACCGTACTCGATCGGGGTCATACCGGCGTCCTGGATCGTCTCCAGGACGTCGATGAACTCGTCCCACGTCGCCGGCGCCTCGAGTCCCAGCTCCTCGAAGACGTCCCTGTTGTAGAAGAACAGCTTCGACTGCATCCCCACCGGCAGGCCGTAGGAGGTGCCGTCGACCTCGAAGGCCTCCAGCTGACTCGGGTAGAAGCTGTCCCGGAAGTCCGCGTCCTCCTCGAGCCACGGCCCGAGGTCGAGCAGAGCGTCATTGGAGACGAGCTCGTCCACGAACGAACCGCTCCAGGTGAACAGGACGTCAGGAGCATTGGCGGAGCCCGCGACGACCTTCACCTTGTCCTTGTAGGCGTCGTTGAGCACGCTCTCGACGGAGACCTTGATGTCGGGGTTCTCCTTCTCGAACTCCGCCACCATGTCGTTGTAGTACGAGTTCTTCGGCTCGTTGGGCCAGCGGTGGAAGAAGCTGATCTCCACCTGGCCGTCCGACGCCTCGCTCTCGCCTCCGGCGCACGAGGCCAGGGGTAGGACGAGGGCTGCGGCGGCCGCAGCCGCCAGGCCGATCCGGGCTGATGTTCGCATCGTTGCGATCCTTTCGTTCCTAGTACTCCATGCGCCACATGTAGCGGCGCACGCTGAGGGGGTGTCCTCGGTGGTCGGCGAGTGCATCCGCGTACGCGCGGAGCACGACGTTGAAGAGGAGGTGGGCGAAGACGCCGCGCACCTCCGGAGCGACGACGTCCAGGCCGAACTCCTGGGCGTCGAGGACGAGCACCCGATCCGAGTGCTTCGTGACGAAGTCCACCGCTCGCTGCTCGACGGCCCGCGTCTCGTCGAGTCCGAGGAGGGCGATGAACGGCACGTCCTCCTCGGTGATCTCGAAGGGGCCGTGGAAGTACTCGCCGGCATGGATGGCGGCGGAGTGCACCCACTGCATCTCCTGCAGCAGGCAGATGGCGAACGAGTAGGCGGAGCCGTAGTTGGAGCCTGCCGCCATCGTGTAGATCAGGGGCGCGCGACGGTGGCGGTACCCCCAGGCATCGGCGGCAGCGGAGTGCGCTTCGCGCGCTGCCGGCACGAGGGCCGGCAGCTGGGCGACGGCCTCGTCGACTGCGCCGGCGATGCCGGCCTGTTCGCGGTCGTCCAGGATGCCGGCCGCCAGGCGCAGCAGCAGCGCGGGACCGACGTGGGCCTCGCTCTTCCCCTCGCCGTGCTGATACGCCACCACGTGCTCCGATGCCTCGGCGAGCGGCGACGTCGGGTCGAACGTGAAGGCGACCGTGAGCGCACCGCGCTCGCGTGCGTGCTTCGCCGCGGCCACCGTCTCCGGCGTGGTTCCGGAGTGCGAGCAGAGCAGGACGAGGGTGTCGGCGTCGACGCGCGACGAGGCGCGGCTGGTGAACTCGGCCGCATTGAGCGCGGTCGCCTCGAGCGACACCGCCTTGGTGCCGAACAGGTACTCGATGGGCTGCATGACGGCAAAGGAGCCGCCGCAGGCGGTGAGCACGACGCGCGAGATGGTGTCCCGGGTCGCGATCGCCTGGCGGGCCGCAGCGAGCTGGTTCTCGATAGCGGCGGAGTCGACGAACAGAGCGGTGGCAGACAAGATGGTCCCTTCTGATGACCTTCGATCAAACATCATGACTCGTTATATAACGTCATGTGATGACTGACGATAGCGAGCACGAAGACGCCTGTAAAGAGGTACGGCGAAAATCGTTCGCCGGAGTCACCGAAAGAGCGGGCCTCGCGCGCTTCTTCCGGCGGCGCACACCGGGTGTCCGGCGGCCGCGGGATCAGCCGCGCCGGCGGCCGCGGACGGCCTTGAGGGCCATCTGCACGGCGATCACCATGAGATACGCGGCGAAGAGGAGGTTCCCGACGGTCGGGTCGACGATGGTCGCCAGCCACGCGCCGAGGGCCGTGGTGGTGCACGCCGAGACGCCGATGAGAAGTGCGGCCAGGAGGTCGACGTTGCGGTTGCGGAGGTTGCCGACTGTGCCGGAGAGAGCCGTCGGGATCATCATGAGCAGCGAGGTGCCCTTCGCGACGAGGTCGCTCGTCCCGAACGCGAGCATGAGCACCGGGACGACGATGACGCCGCCGCCGACGCCGATGAGGCCGGCCAGGACGCCGGTGCCGATTCCGACGACCACCAGGGCGATCCCGGTCAGCCAGGTGAGCTCGAAGACGGCGTCGCGCGACGGGATCACGAGGAAGAGGCTCACGATCACGACGACGAGGAAGCCGACGAAGCCCCAGCGGAGGGCGGTCTGCGAGATCCGCGGGAGCAGGCGGGTGCCGATCTGCGCGCCGACCACGGCCCCGGCGGCGAGGATCAGCGCCGGGATCCAGGCGACGGAGCCCGATGCGGCGTAGGAGATGACGCCGACGGTCGCCGTCGGGACGATCGCCGCCAGCGAGGTTCCGGCTGCCAGCCGCTGGTCGAACGCGAGCAGGAGCACCAGCAGCGGGACGATGACCGTGCCGCCGCCGACGCCGAAGAGACCGGAGAGGAGGCCCGCGAGGAGGCCGATGCCGATGAATGCCGCGTAGGCGCGAGGCCCGCGTTTCAGGACCGTCGCATCGTTCACCGGATCAGCCTACTCCCGGCCTCTCCCCCGCTCGAATCGTGCCGGGTCAGACCTCCGAGTCCGCTGTGACGGGCACCGCGATGGACTCCGTGAGCGCCTGCTCGTAGCGTCGCTGCCGGCGCCGCAGCCACAGCCCGCCGGCGATGAGCAGCGCGAGGATGACGTAGGCGACCGCGGAGAACGGCTGCGCGATGAGCGTCGTCAGGTCGCCCTGGCTGAGCTGCAGCGCACGACGGAGCTGCTCCTCCCCCATCGGCCCCAGGATCATGCCCACCACCAGCGGCGCCACCGGGAATCCGTACCGCCGCAGGAAGTAGCCCAGGACGCCGATGATGAGCAGGATGAGGATGTCCACGACCGCGAAGTTCAGCGCGTACGCCCCGAAGGCGGCGAACAGGAGGATGCCGGCGTACAGGTACGGCCGCGGGATCTGCAGGAGCTTCACCCACATGCCCACCAGGGGCAGATTCAGCACGAGCAGGATCACGTTGCCGATGTAGAGGCTCGCCACCAGCGCCCAGACGAGGTCCGCCTGTCCGGTGAACAGCTGCGGCCCGGGCTGCAGGCCGTAGGTCTGGAACGCGGTGAGGATGATCGCCGCCGTCGCCGTCGTCGGCAGGCCCAGCGTCAGCAGCGGCACGAGCACGCCCGCGGCAGCCGCGTTGTTCGCCGACTCCGGGCCCGCGACACCCTCGATGGCCCCGCGGCCGAACTCGTCCTTGCGGCGCGAGAGCTTGCGCTCGGCGGCGTAGGACAGGAAGGTCGCCACGTCGGCCCCGCCGGCCGGGATCGTGCCGATCGGGAAGCCGATGGCGGTGCCGCGGAGCCAGGGCTTCCACGACCGACGCCAGTCGTCCTTCGTCATCCAGCTGCGCCACCCACGGGAGACGGGGATCACGTCGATCGCGCCGTGACGCAGCCGGGCCGCGACGTAGAGCGTCTCGCCGACGGCGAAGAGCCCGACCGCCACGAGCACCACGTCGATGCCGTCCGCCAACGGGAGCAGGCCGAGCGTGTAGCGCTGCTGCCCCGAGAGCCAGTCGGTGCCGACCAGGCCGAGGAACAGACCGACGCCGAGCGACAGCAGGCCACGCGACACGGAGGACCCCATGAGCGCACCGACCGTGACGAAGGCCACGACGATGAGGGCGACGTAGTCGGCCGGCCCGAGGTTCACGGCGAACTGCGCGAGTACCGGGGCGAGCAGCGTCAGGCCGACGGTCGCCAGGGTGCCCGCGACGAACGACCCGAGCGCGGCGGTGGCGAGGGCTGCCGCACCGCGACCGAGCTTGGCCATCTTGTTGCCCTCGATCGCCGTCACGATCGACGACGACTCCCCCGGCGTGTTCAGGAGGATGCTCGTGGTCGACCCGCCGTACATTCCGCCGTAGTAGATCCCGGCGAAGGTGATCAGGGCGGCGGCCGGTTCCAGCGTGTAGGTGAGCGGCAGGAGCAGGGCGACGGTCATCGCCGGCCCGATGCCCGGGAGGACGCCCACGGCGGTGCCGATCAGCACGCCGAAGAAGGCGAAGACGAGGTATTGGGGCTGCAGCGCGGTCGCGAACCCCTCGAGGAGCAGACTCCAGCTGTCCATCAGAACATCCTTCCCAGCCAGCCGAGCGCCGGTCCCCACGGGAGCGACAGCCCGAGCAGACCGCCGAACACGACCTGCACGACCAGCGCGATGATCGCGCCGATGAGGAGCGCCATCCACCAGCGCCGCGCGCCGAGCGCCCAGGCGACGCCGCCGAACAGCAGGGCCGCAGCGGGTGCCCAGCCGAGCGGTTCGATGAGGAGCAGGTGCGCGACCACCAGCGCCACGATCTTCACGAGCGTCAGCCAGTCGGTCGGGAGGCTCTGATCGACGTCCTCTCCGTCCTCCGGCACACCGCGGTGTCCGCGGAAGATGCTCACGACGACGGCGAGCGACGAACCGAGCAGCAGCACGGAGACGAACAGCGGGAAGACCGTGGGCCCCACCTGGCCGCCTGCGGGCACATGGATGGTGAAGACCCCGGCGAACGCGAACACGCCGAGGGCCACCATGAGCAGGGCGAAGACGAGCTCCCCCCGCGGGAGGGACGCGACGAGGCGTGCGGACCGACGGGCGTCGGTCCGCACCTCCTCGCCGGGTCCGGAAGACCCGGTCGTCATCTCAGCCGACCAGCCCGATGTTCTGCAGCGTCGTGGTGACCTCGGCGATGTCGCCGTCCAGGAACTCGTCGAACTCCGCGCCCGTGAGGAACGCGTCCGCCCACCCCCGCGTCTCCAGCTCGTCCTTCCACGCGTCGGACGCCTCCAGCTCGGTGACGAGGCGCTCGAGCTCCGCGCGCTCGGCGTCGCTGATCCCGCCCGGGGCGATCACACCGCGCCAGTTGGTGAGCACGACGTCGTATCCGGAGTCGGTGATCGTGTCGACGTCCGGCAGCTGTGTGACCGGCTCCTCCGACGAGACGGCGAGGGCCTTCATGGTCCCGGCCTCGATGTGCTGCAGGAACTCGCCGACACCGGAGATGCCCGCCGAGACCTTGCCGCCGAGGATCAGCGACGTCGCCTCGCCGCCGCCCGAGTTGGGCGTGTAGTTCAGCTTCTCGGCGATCTCCGCGCCGTCGAGCCCTGCCTCCTCGAGCAGCAGCCCGGCGAGGATGTGATCGGCTCCTCCCGCGGAACCGCCGGTGATCGTGACCTCCTGGCCCTTGTCCACGACATCCTCGACGAGGTCTTCCAGAGTGTCGTACTCCGAGTCGGCGGGCACGACCACGACGAGCGGTTCATCCGTGAGCCGGGCGATCGGTGTCATGTCCTCGATGCGCACGGCGGAGGCGTTGGTCTCCACCGCTCCCACCATCACGAGGCCCATGACCATGAGCGTGGCCGGGTCCTTCTCGTTGGCGAGCTGTGCGAGGCCGACCGTGCCGCCCGCGCCGCCGACGTTGGTGACGGGCGCCGAGCCGACGATGTCCTCCTGCGTGAGCAGCTGCGACAGGGCCCGGCCCGTCTGGTCCCACCCTCCGCCCGGGTCGGCGGGGACGACGATGTTCACGTCGGTGATGGCGACCGCCTCATCGCCGCCGTCCGAGCCGGCGGCTCCGCCGTCGGTCGTCGAGCACGAGGTGAGGACGAGGGCGGTCGCGGCGACGGCCGCGGCGAGAGTCCCGATGCGGGCATGATTCATGGCGCTCCTCCTTGAGCGTTCGGATGCAATCCGTCCACTGTCGAGGCGCAGATGCGCACGCTCAACCTTCGGAAACCATTGGTCGCGTTCCGTAACTATTGGTCGCGAACACCTCTGCCGGCGGCTCGCGGCCCGGGAACCCAGCCGGGAGAATGGACCCGTGGCCTCGAAGATGACGCTCCGCGTGCAGCTGCTCGCGCTGCAGGCGCTGATCGTGTTCCTGGTGACCCTCGGCACCGGCATCGCCGCCGGAGCGTTCCAGGAGAACGCGCTCCGCGAGGCCTACAAGGACCGCATGCAGGCGGTCGCCCAGTCCGTCGCCGCACTCCCCGTCGTCCTCGATGCGTTCGACGACGAGGATCCGGCCGCCGCCATCCAGCCGGTCGCCGAGGTCATCCGCGAGGCCTCCGACCTCGCCTATGTGGTGGTCGCCAACGACGAGGGCATCCGATACTCGCATCCGAACACCGACCGCATCGGGGAGCGGGTGTCCACCGACCCGTCGATCCCGCTGGGCGGGGAGATCTTCGTGGGCACGCAGACCGGCACGCTCGGGACGTCGTGGCGGGTGAAGGTGCCAATCCGCGACGAGGACGGCGCGGTGATCGGCACGGCCTCGGTCGGCATCCTGGAGTCGGAGCTGAACGAGGAGTTCACCAGCAACCTCGTGGGACTCATCTCCGCCATGCTCGCTGCGGCGGTGCTCGGGGTCTTCGGCGCCGCGTGGGTGACGTCGTTCATCCGTCGCCGCATCTACCGTCTCGAGCCGCACCAGATCGCGGCGCTCGTCAAGAACCAGGAGACGACCCTGCACGGGCTGAGCGAAGGCGTCGTGACGGTGGACGGGGCCGGGCGGATCACCCTGGTCAACGACGCGGCCGCACGATTCCTCGGTCGCGATGCCGCCGACCTCGACGGCGCTCCCGCGGACGAGGTCCTCGGCACCGAGCTCGCCACGGTGCTCCGCGAGGGCGAGGCCGCGGGACGCCCTGTGATCGTCGGCTCGCATGTGCTCGTCGCCCGGAGCACGGCGTCCGGGAACGGCTCCGCCGATGTGGGGGCGACGCTCCTGCTCCGCGACCACACCGAGCTGCACGACGTCGTTCGCCGGGTCGAGGCGGCCGACGCCATCATCGCCTTCCGGGAGCGCTACGGCCTCCCGAAGGGTCTGAGCGCGGAGACGCTGGAGCGGGTCTCTGCGGCCCTCGCGGCCCGGCCCGACGCCTCGGCGACCGAGATCGGCGACGACCTGGCCATCTCCCGCGTCAGTGCCCGCCGCTACCTGGAGCACCTCGCGGCGACCGGACAGGCGGTGCGCTCGCTGGACTACTCCACGAAGGGACGGCCGGGGGCACGCTACCGGATCACCGCCCCTCGATGAACGACGAAGCCCGCCACCCCGGAAGGGGCGGCGGGCTTCGTGGGGAGAGAGGTCCTTACTCGGACTTCTTCTCGACAGCGTCCTCGGCGGCGGCCTCAGCGGCCTCGCCCTCGGCCTGCGACTCGGCGCCGGCCTCGGCAGCCGTGTCGTCGGCAGGGGTCTCGTCCGCGGGAGCCTCGACGGTCTCCTCGGCGGGAGCCTCCTCGGCGGCGGGCTTCTCGTCCTTCGGAGCCGCGGCGGCCTTCTTGGTCGACTTCGCCTTCGGGGTGACGGGCTCGAGGACGAGCTCGATCACGGCCATGGGAGCGTTGTCGCCCTTGCGGTTGCCGACCTTGGTGATGCGCGTGTAGCCACCCTCGCGGTCCGCGACGAGCGGAGCGATCTCGTTGAACAGGACGTGCACGACTTCCTTGTCACCGATGACCGACAGCACGCGACGGCGGGCGTGCAGGTCGCCGCGCTTGGCGAAGGTGATGAGGCGCTCGGCGAGCGGACGCAGGCGCTTGGCCTTCGTCTCGGTCGTCTTGATCGACTTGTGGGTGTACAGCGCAGCGGCGAGGTTGGCAAGCAGCAGGCGCTCGTGGGCGGGGCCGCCTCCGAGGCGGGGACCCTTGGTGGGCTTGGGCATAATCGTCTAACTCCTGGTCAGAAAGGGTCGGGTATCAGAAGGACTCGTCTTCGCTGCCGCCGTAGAAGTGGGCGCCGTCGAAACCGGGCACCGAATCCTTGAGCGACAGACCGAGCGAGATGAGCTTGTCGCGCACCTCGTCGACCGACTTCTGGCCGAAATTGCGGATGTTCATGAGCTGCGTCTCCGACAGGGCGACGAGCTCAGAAACGGTGTTGATGCCCTCACGCTTCAGGCAGTTGTACGAGCGGACCGACAGGTCGAGGTCCTCGATCGGCATCGACAGCTCGCTGGAGTTCACAGCCTCCACCGGCGCCGGGCCGATCTCGATGCCCTCGGCTTCGACGTTCAGCTCGCGGGCGAGACCGAACAGCTCGGTGAGCGTCTTGGCAGCCGAGGCGACGGCGTCGCGCGGGCTGATCGCCGACTTGGTCTCGACGTCGAGGATGAGCTTGTCGAAGTCGGTGCGCTCACCGGCACGGGTGGCGTCGACGCGGTAGCTGACCTTGAGCACGGGCGAGTAGATCGAGTCGATCGGGATCTGACCGGCCTCGGCGTACTCGTTGCGGTTCTGCGTCGCGGAGACGTAGCCACGGCCGCGCTCGATGGTGAGCTCGAGCTCGAACTTGGCGGTGTCGTTGAGCGTCGCGATGACGAGCTCGGGGTTGTGCACCTCGACACCGGCCGGAGCCGAGATGTCGGCGGCGGTCACTTCACCGGCACCGGTCTTGCGGAGGTACGCGGTGATGGGCTCGTCGCGCTCGCTGGAGACGACCAGCTGCTTGATGTTGAGGATGATCTCGGTGACATCCTCCTTCACGCCGGGGATCGTGCTGAACTCGTGCAGCACACCGTCGATGCGGACGCTGGTGACAGCGGCACCGGGGATCGACGACAGCAGGCTGCGGCGCAGCGCGTTGCCGATCGTGTAGCCGAAGCCGGGCTCCAGAGGCTCGATGATGAACCGGCTCCGGTTCTCGACGATCTTTTCCTCGGTCAGTGTGGGACGCTGTGCAATAAGCACTCTGTGTTCCTTTCGATCACATGCCCGCTATATGACATGTGGTGGGGTGAGGTCTTGAGTTGTGGAAGTCGATGCCCCACGCGGGGCGCCGAGCCGCTCGACCCGAAGGACGAGCGGCTCGGCACACGCATCAGACGCGGCGGCGCTTCGGCGGGCGGCAGCCGTTGTGCGCCTGCGGGGTGACGTCCTGGATCGAACCCACCTCGAGGCCGGCGGCCTGCAGCGAGCGGATCGCGGTCTCGCGGCCGGAGCCCGGACCCTTCACGAGGACGTCGACCTTCTTCACGCCGTGCTCCGCAGCCTGGCGGGCAGCGGACTCCGCTGCCATGCCGGCGGCGTACGGGGTCGACTTGCGGGAGCCCTTGAAGCCCACGCCACCCGACGAGGCCCAGGCGATGACGGCGCCGGACGGGTCGGTGATCGAAACGATGGTGTTGTTGAACGTCGACTTGATGTGGGCCTGGCCCAGCGCGATGTTCTTCTTTTCCTTGCGGCGCGGCTTGCGCGCGGCGGCCTTGGGTGCAGCCATGAAAGTGTTCTCCTAGTCCCTGGCCGCTGCTTAGCGGGCCTTCTTCTTGCCGGCGACGGTGCGCTTCGGGCCCTTGCGGGTACGGGCGTTGGTCTTGGTGCGCTGACCGCGGACCGGGAGACCACGACGGTGGCGGATGCCCTCGTAGGAGCCGATCTCGACCTTGCGGCGGATGTCTGCGGCGACCTCGCGGCGCAGGTCACCCTCCACCTTGTAGTTGCCTTCGATGTAGTCGCGGAGGGCGACGAGCTGGTCGTCGCTGAGGTCCTTCACGCGGATGCTCTCGTCGATGTCGGTCGCCTTGAGGATCTCAACCGAGCGGGTACGGCCGACGCCGTAGATGTAGGTAAGGGCGATCACCACGCGCTTGTCGCGCGGGATGTCAACGCCGGCAAGACGTGCCATGCGGTTCTCCTGGGTGTTGTGGAGGTGTGGAGCAGGATCGGTGCCCGGGCCTCCGCCCCGAGGTGTCAGCTCCGCGTCGTCCGACAGGCGGGAACCTGGGTTCCTGAGCCTGTCGAAGGATCGAAGCGTCTGATCCTGCCGTTTCGTATTGAGTTATGAGATTGCGAGAGCGGCGCTCACGCAGCGGGGGCGCTCAGCCCTGGCGCTGCTTGTGACGCGGGTTGCTCTTGCAGATCACCATGACGCGGCCGTGGCGGCGGATCACCTTGCAGTGGTCGCAGATCGGCTTGACGCTGGGGTTGACCTTCATGATGTTTCCTGTTCGCTGTCTTCACCGGGCAGGCGCGAAGCCTGGGGTGTTACTTCTCGACCGATCAGCGGTAGCGGTAGACGATGCGGCCGCGGGTCAGGTCGTAGGGGCTGAGCTCCACGACCACACGGTCCTCGGGGATGATGCGGATGTAGTTCTGCCGCATCTTTCCGGAGATCGTTGCCAGGACCTTGTGTCCGTTGCTGAGCTCAACGCGGAACATCGCGTTGGGGAGAGCCTCGGAGATCACGCCCTCGATCTCGATGACACCGTCTTTCTTAGCCATAGCCTCGCTGACGCTTCTGCAGATCGGTCGATCTGCGGTGGGTGGGTGGTGTGCGGTACCGGGCCGGATCGGACACGCCGAACGCATGGCACAAGGCACCAAAGATCTATGTTATCCGACGACGCCCCATCCGGCAACTTGGCCGGACGGGGCGTCGAGCGGATGGGCGGGTGTCAGCCGAGCAGGTCGGTGAACCGCTTCATGTCTTCCTGGTTCTGCAGGTCGAGGCGCTCTCCGTCGATCTCGACGGTCGGCGTGCCCTGGATGTCGTTGCTCTTGGCCTGTGCGGCGCCGAACTTGCGGTACGTCTCGTCCGTGATGCAGGACACGACGTCGTCGCCCGCGCCGACCTGGGTGGCGAACTCGGCGAGCTGTTCGTTCGTCAGGCCGGGGGTGTTCTCCGCCGGCTGGTTCTCGAACAGGACCTTGGCGTAGTCGAAGTACAGGTCGGAGTCCGACTCGGCGACGCAGAACGCCGCGCCGGCCGAACGGGAGGAGAACTCGGTGCCCTGCGAGAAGCGGTCGAGGATCGCGATGGGGTGCTGCTCGAGCGTGATCTCCCCGCTCTGGGCCTTCGCCTCGAGCGCCGCACCGAACTGGTCCTCGAAGGACTTGCAGACCGGGCACTGGAAGTCGAGGAACACCGACACGGTCGTGTCGCCGTCGCCCATGGAGACGGAGCCGGCCTCGGCGTCGAAGTTGTCGCTGGCGGACGGGGTGGCGCCGGGAGACGTCGCCTGGTTGTTGAGGAACACCACGAGTCCGCCGAGGGCCACCAGGACCACGACGACGGCGATGGAGACGCCGATCGCGAACCAGTTGGTGTTGCTCTTCGCCGCTGCCATTACTTTCCGATCTCTCGAGGCTCGACCCCGAACGGGGCGAGTCCGGCTCTTCCACCATCGGGCGCAGTGAGCACCCAGATGCCCCCATCATGCAGGGCGACGCTATGTTCCCAATGTGAGCCGTCGGTGCCGTCGACCGTGGTGACCGTCCAGTCGTCGTCCTCCACGAACGTCGCCTCACCCCCGGCGGTGACCATCGGCTCGATGGCGAGCACGAGTCCGGGCTTCACGTCCGCGCCGCGGTCCGGTGTCCGGTAGTTGAAGACGCTGGGGGCCTCGTGCATCTTCCGACCGATGCCGTGACCGACGTACTCGCGGAGGATGCCGTAGGGCTCGCCGCTCACGGCGGACGGCCCCTGCGCCTCGATGTAGTCCTGGATCGCGGCGCCGATCTCGTCGATCGAGGACGCCGAGGCCATCGCGGCGATCCCCGCCCACATCGACCCCTCCGTCACACGCGAGAGCTCCTCACGGCGGGCCACGAGCTCAGGGTGTTCGGGGTCCGGGACGACGACGGTGATCGCGCTGTCACCGTTCCAGCCCTCGAACTGGGCTCCGCAGTCGACCGAGACGATGTCGCCGGGCTGGAGGACCCGCTCCCCCGGGATGCCGTGCACGACCTGCTCGTTGACCGAGACGCAGATCGTGTGGTGATAGCCCTTGACGAGCTGGAAGTTCGACTCCGCACCCCGCTGCAGGATGGCGCGGTTCGCGGCGGCGTCGAGCTCGATCGTCTTCACCCCCGGCTTGATGAGGGCGCGGACGGCGTCCAGGGCCTCGGCGGTGATGAGGCCGGGTTCGACCATGGCTCGTAGCTGAGCCGGGGTCTTGTAGATCGAGCGGCGGAACATCTCAGGCGGCGGAGGCGGGGGAACGCAGCCCGCGAGCGGCCAGAGCGGCGGCGATGCGCTCCGTGATCTCCTCGAGCGAGCCCACACCGTCGATGCGGTCGACGATGCCCCGGCTGCTGTAGACCTCGATGATCGGCGCCGTCTCCTTCTCGTAGATGTCGAGTCGGTGCGCGATGGCCTCGTCGGTGTCGTCGGAACGCCCCTGCTCCGCGGCGCGAAGGGCGAGGCGGGCGATGCTCTCCTCCCGCGGGACGTCGAGGAGGATCACCGCGTCCAGCGCCTCGCCGCGTCCTTCGAGGAACGCATCGAGGTGCGCCACCTGCGCGGTGTTGCGGGGGTAGCCGTCGAGGAGGAAGCCGTTCTCCGCGTCCTCCTGGCTCAGCCGGTCGCGCACGATCTCGCTGGTCAGCTCGTCCGGCACCAGGTCGCCCTTGTCGAGGATCGCGGTGACCTGCTGGCCGAGCGGCGTCCCCTCCTTGATGTTCGCGCGGAAGATGTCGCCGGTCGAGACGACGGGGATGCCGTAGGACTCGGCGATGCGCACACCCTGGGTGCCCTTGCCGGAACCCTGGGGGCCGACGATGAGCAAACGGGCAGTGGGTCGGTGCCCTTCGACGGGCTCAGGGACCAGGTGGGGCACTGTCATCGGAGAAGTCCTTCGTAGTGTCGCTGCTGCAGCTGGGCGTCGATCTGCTTGACCGTCTCGAGACCCACGCCGACGATGATGAGGATCGACGCGCCACCGAACGGGAAGTTCTGGTTGGCACCGACCGTCGCGAGCGCGATGAGCGGGATCAGGGCGATCAGGCCCAGGTAGAGGGAACCGGGGAGCGTGGTGCGGGTGAGCACGTAATCCAGGTACTCCGCGGTCGGACGGCCGGCCCGGATCCCGGGGATGAAGCCGCCGTACTTCTTCATGTTGTCGGCGACCTCGACCGGGTTGAACGTGATCGCGACGTAGAAGTAGGTGAACCCGATGATCAGCAGGAAGTATGCCGCCATGTAGATCGGGCTGTTGCCGGTGGTGAAGTTCGCGCTGACCCAGCTGACCCACGCGGGCGGGGTGGAGCCGTCCTGCGGGGTGTTGAACTGGGCGATGAGCGCGGGGATGTACAGCAGCGACGAGGCGAAGATGACGGGGATCACACCGGCCATGTTCACCTTGATCGGGATGTACGTGTTCGTGCCGCCGTAGGTGCGACGGCCCACCATGCGCTTCGCGTACTGCACGGGGATGCGCCGCTGCGACTGCTCGACGAACACCACGAGTCCCATCACGATGATGCCGACGAGCAGCACGAGGAGGAAGACCTCGAAGCCCCGGGTCTGCCAGATGATCGACATCGCGCCGGGGAACGTCGCGGCGATCGAGGTGAAGATCAGCAGCGACATGCCGTTGCCGATGCCGCGCTCGGTGACGAGTTCGGCGAACCACATGATCAGACCGGTACCGGCCGTCATCGCCATGATGATGAGCACCTGCGCCCACCAGACGTCGTTCGTGAGGAGCTGGGTGCACGCGCCGATGTCGGTCGTACCGAAGAGCTGGCCGGTGCGGGCCACGGTGACGAGCGTCGTGGACTGCAGGAGCGCGAGGGCGATCGTGAGGTACCGCGTGTACTGGGTCAGCTTGGCCTGCCCGGCCTGGCCTTCCTTGTGCAGCGCCTCGAAGTGCGGGATGACGACGCGCAGGAGCTGGGTGATGATCGTCGCGGTGATGTACGGCATGACGCCGAGCGCGAAGATCGACAGCTGCAGCAGCGCGCCTCCGGAGAAGAGGTTGACGAGTCCGAGCAGACCCTCGGTGCCGGCGTTGGCCGCGAGACACTGCTCGACGTTCGGGAAGTTGACGAACGGCGCGGGGACGTTCGAGCCGAGGCGGTAGATCGCGATGATCGCGAGAGTGAAACCGATCTTCCGACGCAGGTCGGGCGTGCGGAAGATCCGCGCGATGGCGCTAAACAAGAACGTTCCTCCTGAAAAGGTGGCCGAACCCCCGAGGGGCGGCTGAAACACCAGGGTAACCCACTCCGAGGCCGGGGGAATGCGTGCGGTCGGCTTCTCCCCCGCCGAACCAGAAGAGGGGCCGGAGAATCTCCGACCCCTCTTCCGCAGTGGTTACTTGACGGATCCGCCCGCAGCCACGATCTTCTGCTCGGCAGAACCCGAGACCTTGTCGACCGCGACGGTGAGCTTCACGGCGATGTCGCCGTTGCCGAGAACCTTGACCTTCTCGTTCTTGCGAACCGCACCCTTGGCGACCAGGTCGCTGACGGTGACGTCGCCACCCTGGGGGTAGAGCTCCGCGAGCTTCTCCAGGTTCACGACCTGGTACTCGACGCGGAACGGGTTCTTGAAGCCGCGCAGCTTCGGCGTGCGCATGTGCAGCGGCATCTGGCCACCCTCGAAGCCGACGCGCACGGTGTTGCGGGCCTTGGTGCCCTTCGTGCCGCGACCGGCCGTCTTGCCCTTCGAGCCCTCACCGCGACCGACACGGGTCTTCGCGGTGTTGGACCCGGGGACGGGACGCAGGTGGTGGACCTTCAGCACACCGGGGCGGGACGCCGCGGCGTCCTTCTTCGGCGCAGCCTTCGCGGAGCCGTCAGCCTTGGCGTCGGCGGCACTGGTCTTGGCCGGTGCCTTCTTCGCGGCGGGCTTCTTGGCAGCGTCGGCCTTGGGAGCCGCCGCCTTCTTGGT
Source organism: Microbacterium meiriae (assembly GCF_040685015.1). NCBI lineage: Bacteria > Bacillati > Actinomycetota > Actinomycetes > Micrococcales > Microbacteriaceae > Microbacterium > Microbacterium meiriae. Next base: position 431,690 of record NZ_JBFBHD010000001.1, read on the forward strand.
GGCCTTCTCGGCCTCGACGGCCTCGTTCTTCTCAGCCATTAGTCGATCTCCTCAACCTTGACGAGGTGGGCGACGGTCTTGACGTAGCCGCGCGTCTGCGCGTCGTCGGGGCGGACGGTGGTGTCACCGATCCGCTTGAGACCGAGGCTGCGCAGCGTGTCGCGCTGGTTCTGCTTCTCGCTCACCTTGGACTTGATCTGCGTGACCTTGAGTCGCGCGGCCATCAGGCACCTACCTTCTGTGCGGCGATGGCCTCGGCCTCGGCGCGGACGAGCCGGGCCGGGGCGACCTGGTCGAACTCGAGACCACGGCGTGCGGCGACGGCGCGGGGCTCCTCGAGCTCCTTCAGGGCGGTGACCGTCGCGTGCACGATGTTGATCGTGTTCGACGAGCCGAGCGACTTGGACAGCACGTCGTGGATGCCGGCGCACTCGAGCACGGCGCGGACCGGACCACCGGCGATGACACCGGTACCGGCAGCGGCGGGGCGCAGGAGCACCACACCGGCGGCCGACTCACCCTGCACGGGGTGCGGGATGGTGCTGCCGACGCGCGGGACGCGGAAGAAGTTGCGCTTGGCCTCTTCGACACCCTTCGAGATCGCCAGGGGGACCTCACGGGCCTTGCCGTAGCCGACGCCCACCAGACCGTTGCCGTCACCGACGACCACGAGAGCGGTGAAGCTGAAGCGACGACCACCCTTCACGACCTTCGAGACGCGGTTGATGGTGACGACGCGCTCCAGGAACTGGTTGTCGCCGCGGTCGCGCGAGTTGCGGTCGCGGCCGCCCTGGTTACGGTCACGTCCGCCGCGGCGGCCGTCCCGCTGGTCGCGAGAGGGCTCAGCCTGCGTGGTGCCGGCGGCCGTCTCGGAAGTGGCAGCAGCCGCTTCGGTCACTTCGTTCTCCTTGTTGTCACTCACAGTGCCAGACCCCCTTCACGGGCGCCGTCGGCGATGGCGGCGACACGACCCGCGTAGCGGTTGCCGCCACGGTCGAACACTGCCTCGGAAACGCCTGCGGCCTTCGCGCGCTCGGCGAGGAGCTCGCCGACCTTGCGAGCCTTGGCGGTCTTGTCGCCATCCAGCGAACGCAGGTCGGTCTCGAGCGTCGAGGCCGAGGCGACCGTGTGGCCCTTGCTGTCGTCGACGAGCTGCACGAAGACGTGACGCGCCGAACGGTTGACGACGAGGCGCGGACGCACCTCGGTGCCCACGATCTTCTTGCGAAGACGGGCGTGACGACGCGCGCGGGCGTCAGACTTTGACTTGAGAGCCATGGTTACTTACCACTCTTTCCGGCCTTGCGACGCACGTTCTCGCCGGCGTAGCGCACACCCTTGCCCTTGTACGGTTCGGGCTTGCGGATCTTGCGGATGTTCGCAGCCGCCTCACCGACGGCCTGCTTGTCGATCCCGCTGACGGTGAGCTTGTTCGTGCCCTCGACCGTGAGCGTGATGCCGGCGGGCGGGTCGATCAGGACCGGGTGCGAGAAGCCGAGGGCGAACTCTACCGAGTTCCCCTTCTGCTGCACGCGGTAACCGGTGCCGACGACCTCGAGACCCTTGGTGTAGCCCTGGGTCACGCCGATGATGTTGTTGTTGATGAGCGTGCGGGTCAGGCCGTGGAGAGACCGGGACTCGCGCTCGTCGTCGGGGCGGGTGACGAGAACCTGGTTCTCCTCGACCGACACCTCGATGGGGCTGGCCACCGTGAGGGTGAGCTCACCCTTGGGGCCCTTCACCGCGACCTCACGGCCGTCGACCGAAACGGTCACGCCCGCGGGAACGTCGATGGGAAGTCGTCCAATACGCGACATTTCGGATTACCACACGTAGGCGAGAACTTCTCCGCCCACGCCCTTCTGCTCAGCCTGGCGGTCCGTGAGGAGACCGGAGGAGGTGGACAGGATGGCCACGCCGAGGCCGCCGAGGACCGTGGGGATCTCGGTCGACTTCGCGTACACGCGCAGGCCGGGCTTCGACACGCGCTTGATGCCCGCGATCGAGCGCTCGCGGTTCGGACCGTACTTCAGCGTCAGCGTGAGGTTCTTGCCCACGCGAGCGTCGGAGGTCTCCCAACCGGCGATGTAGCCCTCCTGCTGGAGGATCTCTGCGATGTGCGTCTTGAGCTTGCTCGACGGCAGCGTCACGGTGTCGTGGTGCGCCGAGTTCGCGTTGCGCAGACGGGTCAGCATGTCTGCGACAGGGTCTGTCATTGTCATTGTTGTCTACTTTCGATCATGAGGTTCCGGCTGCCGTTACACGACAGACGGCCTGCGATGAGCACGCAATCTTCAATTGTACGTGCACATCGACGGGCTCAGTGACACGGAGACCACTGAGCCCGTCGAAGGGTCACGCCTGGGCGTCGTCCGCGCGGAACGGGAAGCCGAGGTGACGCAGCAGCGCGCGTCCCTCGTCGTCCGTCTTCGCCGAGGTCACGACGGTGATGTCGAAACCACGGACGCGGTCGATCTTGTCCTGATCGATCTCGTGGAACACGCTCTGCTCCTGGAGACCGAAGGTGTAGTTGCCGTTGCCGTCGAACTGCTTGCCCGACAGACCGCGGAAGTCGCGGATGCGGGGCAGCGCGAGCGACACCAGGCGGTCCACGAACTCCCACGCACGGTCGCCACGGAGGGTGACGTGCGCGCCGATGGCCTGGCCCTCACGCAGCTTGAACTGCGCGATGGACTTGCGGGCCTTGGTGACGATCGGCTTCTGGCCGGTGATCTTGGTGAGGTCGTCGACCGCCCCATCGATCACCTTGCTGTCGCGAGCAGCCTCGCCGACACCGGTGTTCACGACGACCTTGACCAGGCCGGGGATCTGCATGACGTTCTCGTAGCCGAACTCGTCCTGCAGAGCCTTCTTGATCTCGGCGTTGTACTTCGCCTTCAGGCGGGGCTGGATCTTGCCAGCCACCGCAGCGTCGGTCGTTGCCATCAGAGGTCCTTACCGCTCTTCTTCGCGAAGCGCACGCGGACGGTGCGCTTCACGCCGTCCTTGGTCTGCTCCTCGACCCGGTGGCCGACCTTGGTCGGCTTCTTGGTCGAGGGGTCGACGAGTGCGACGTTCGAGATGTGGATGGGCGCCTCGACGGTCTCGAGGCCACCCGTCTTGGTGCCACGCTGCGTCTGACCGACGCGCGTGTGCTTGGTGACGTAGTTGACGCCTTCGACGACGACGCGGTTCTGCCCGACGAGGACGTCGAGGACCTTGCCCTGCTTGCCGCGGTCGCCACCACGCTCGGGCTTGGCGCCCGAGATGACCTGAACCAGGTCGCCCTTCTTGATCTTCGCCATGATCAGATGACCTCCGGTGCCAGCGAGACGATCTTCATGAACTTCTTGTCGCGAAGCTCACGGCCGACCGGCCCGAAGATACGGGTGCCGCGGGGCTCCCCGTCGTTCTTCAGGATGACGGCGGCGTTCTCGTCGAACTTGATGTAGGAGCCGTCGGGACGACGGGTCTCCTTCTTGGTGCGGACGATGACCGCCTTGACGACGTCGCCCTTCTTGACGTTGCCACCGGGGATCGCGTCCTTGACGGTCGCGACGATGGTGTCGCCCAGACCGGCGTAGCGGCGGCGCGAGCCTCCGAGGACGCGGATCGTGAGCAGCTCCTTGGCGCCGGTGTTGTCGGCGACCTTGAGGCGGGACTCCTGCTGAATCACTTGGCCTTCTCCAGAATCTCCACCAGACGCCAGCGCTTGGTGGCGCTCAGCGGGCGGGTCTCGTTGATCAGGACCAGGTCGCCGATGCCGGCGGAGTTCGCCTCATCGTGCGCCTTGACCTTCGACGTCCGGCGGATGACCTTGCCGTAAAGCGGGTGCTTCACGCGGTCCTCGACCTCGACGACGATCGTCTTGTCCATCTTGTCGCTGACGACATAGCCACGGCGGGCCTTGCGGTAGCCGCGGGCAGCGGAGTCGCGGACGTCGTGCTCGGACGACTCGTGTCCTGCGGCCTGCGTCTCCACAGTCGCTTCCTTCTTGGTGGCCATCACTCAGCCTCTTCCTTCGGGGCGTCCTCGGCGGCGTCCGCCTTCTTCGCCTTCGACTTGGTCGCCTTCTTCGCGGGAGCCTCGACCGGAGCGGGCGTCGCACGGATGCCCAGCTCGCGCTCGCGGATCACCGTGTAGAGGCGCGCGATGTCGCGCTTGACGGCGCGGATGCGGCCGTGGCTCTCCAGCTGGCCGGTGGCCGACTGGAAACGGAGGTTGAACAGCTCCTCCTTGGCCTTGCGCAGCTCCTCAACGAGGCGCTGGTCTTCGAACGTGTCGAGCTCTGCCGGAGCGAGCTCCTTGGTGCCGATCGCCATTACGCGTCGCCCTCCTCGCGCTTGATGATGCGTGCCTTGAGCGGCAGCTTGTGGATTGCACGGGTCAGTGCCTCGCGAGCGAGCTGCTCGTCGACACCCGCGACCTCGAAGAGGACGCGGCCCGGCTTGACGTTGGCGACCCACCACTCGGGGGAGCCCTTACCGGAACCCATGCGGGTCTCGGCCGGCTTCTTCGTGAGCGGACGGTCCGGGTAGATGTTGATCCACACCTTGCCGCCACGCTTGATGTGACGGGTCATCGCGATACGAGCGGACTCGATCTGACGGTTCGTCACGTACGCGGGGGTGAGGGCCTGGATACCGTACTCGCCGAAGGAGACCTTCGTGCCGCCGGTGGCCTGACCCGAGCGCCCCGGGTGGTGCTGCTTGCGGTACTTGACCTTACGGGGGATGAGCATTATGCCGACGCTCCTTCTGCAACAGGTGCCTCGTTGCGCGGGGCACGGCGGCGGTCACCACGGTCGTCACGGCGCGACTTCGGCGCGTTGGCCTGCTCGCGCGCGAGTTCCTTGGCGGTGAGGTCGCCCTTGTAGATCCACACCTTCACGCCGATGCGGCCGAAGGTGGTCTTGGCCTCGTAGAAGCCGTAGTCGATGTTCGCGCGCAGCGTGTGCAGCGGCACACGACCCTCGCGGTAGAACTCCGACCGGCTCATCTCCGCGCCGCCGAGACGGCCCGAGACCTGGATGCGGATGCCCTTGGCGCCGGCGCGCTGCGCGCCCTGCAGACCCTTGCGCATCGCGCGGCGGAACGCCACACGAGCCGAGAGCTGCTCGGCGATGCCCTGGGCGACCAGCTGAGCGTCGGCCTCGGGGTTCTTGACCTCGAGGATGTTCAGCTGGATCTGCTTGCCCGTGAGCTTCTCGAGGTCGCCGCGGATGCGCTCGGCCTCGGCACCACGACGACCGATCACGATGCCCGGACGGGCGGTGTGGATGTCGACGCGGACGCGGTCACGGGTGCGCTCGATCTCGATGTTCGAGACGCCGGCACGGTCGAGCTGCGTCTGCAGCAGGCGACGGATCTTGATGTCCTCGGCCACGTAGTCGGCGTAACGCTGACCCGGCTTCGTCGAGTCGGAGAACCAGCGCGACACGTGGTCCGTGGTGATGCCGAGGCGGAAGCCGTACGGGTTGACCTTCTGTCCCATTACTTGCTCGCCTTCTTGTTGCTGTCGCCGGCCGCGGCAGGAGCCGCCTCCGGCGTCGAGAGCACGACCGTGATGTGGCTCGTGCGCTTCTTGATCTGGAAAGCGCGACCCTGTGCACGGGGCTGGAAACGCTTGAGCGTCGTGCCCTCGTCGACGTAGGCGTTAGCCACGTACAGGTCCTGCTCGTCGAGGTACTCGCCGTCACGATCCGCCTTGACCTGCGCGTTGGCCATGGCCGACGCGACAAGCTTGTAGATCGGCTCACTGGCGGACTGCTGAGCGAACTTCAGGATCGCCAGAGCCTCCTGGGCCTGCTTGCCCTTGATGAGCGCGACGACACGACGAGCCTTCTGAGGGGTCACGCGGATGTGTCGCACGCGTGCGATGGACTCCACCATTTCTCTCTCCTCTATCGCCACCGCGTCAGCGGCGGCGGCCCTTCTTGTCGTCCTTCTCGTGGCCGCGGAAGGTGCGGGTGGGCGCGAACTCGCCCAGCTTGTGACCGACCATGGTCTCGGAGACAAACACGGGGATGTGCTTGCGACCGTCGTGGACCGCGATCGTGTGACCCAGCATGGCCGGGATGATCATGGACCGGCGGGACCAGGTCTTGATGACGTTCTTCGTGCCGGCTTCGTTCTGCACGATCACCTTGCGAAGCAGGTGCTCGTCGACGAAGGGGCCCTTCTTGAGACTGCGAGGCATCTTCTCTTACTCCTACTTGCGCTTCTTGCCGGCGTTGCGACGACGCACGATGTACTTGTCGCTTTCCTTGTTGGCGTGGCGGGTGCGGCCCTCGGCCTGACCCCACGGGGAGACGGGGTGACGTCCACCGGACGTCTTGCCCTCACCACCACCGTGCGGGTGGTCGACCGGGTTCATCGCGACACCGCGGACGGTCGGGCGGACGCCCTTCCAGCGCATGCGGCCGGCCTTGCCCCAGTTGATGTTCGACTGCTCGGCGTTGCCGACCTCGCCGATGGTCGCGCGGCAGCGCGCATCGACGTTGCGGATCTCACCGGAGGGCAGACGCAGCTGGGCGTAGGGGCCGTCCTTGGCGACGAGGCGGACCGATGCACCGGCCGAGCGCGCCATCTTCGCGCCGCCGCCGGGGCGGAGCTCGATGGCGTGGATGACGGTACCCGTGGGGATGTTCTTCAGCGGGAGGTTGTTTCCCGGCTTGATGTCCGCCGCGGGGCCCGACTCGACGATGTCGCCCTGCTTCAGCTTCGCCGGCGCGAGGATGTAGCGCTTCTCGCCGTCGAAGTAGTGCAGCAGCGCGATGCGCGCGGTGCGGTTGGGGTCGTACTCGATGTGAGCGACCTTGGCGTTCACGCCGTCCTTGTCATTGCGACGGAAGTCGATGACGCGGTACTGGCGCTTGTGGCCACCACCGATGTGACGGGTCGTGATGCGGCCCTGGTTGTTGCGACCACCGGTCTTCGAGATCGGGCGCAGCAGCGACTTCTCCGGCGTCGATCGGGTGATCTCGGCGAAGTCAGCCACCGACGAGCCGCGACGGCCCGGGGTCGTGGGCTTGTACTTGCGAATAGCCATGATTGTCCTTTATCCCCCGGATCAGCCGATTGCCGTGAAGATGTCGATGGTGCCCGACTTCAGGCTCACGATGGCGCGCTTGGTGTCCTTGCGCTTACCGGTGCCGAAGCGGGTGCGACGGGCCTTGCCGACGCGGTTGATCGTGTTGACGGACGCGACCTTGACGCCGAAGATCTTCTCGATGGCGAGCTTGATCTCGGTCTTCGAAGCGCGCGGGTCGACGAGGAAGGTGTACTTGCCCTCGTCGATCAGGCCGTAGCTCTTCTCGGACACGACCGGCTTCAGGATGATGTCGCGCGGGTCCTTGTTCAGGGCCGTCTGGAGAACAGATGCCTGCTCGCTCATGCGGAGACCTCCTGGTTGGCGCCGGACTTGGAGGCGATGAAGCCCTCGAGCGCGGCCTGGGTGAAGACGATGTCGTCGGAGACGAGCACGTCGTAGGCGTTGAGCTGGTCGTACGACAGCAGGTGCACGTTGCCGAGGTTGCGCAGGCTCTTGAGCGCGAGCTCGTCGCCGCGCTCGATGACCACGAGGACGTTCTTCGACGTGGCGACCTGGGCGAGGAAGCCCGCAGCAGCCTTGGTCGACGGCGCGCCGTCGGTGCCGAACGTGTCGATCGCGTGCAGGCGGTCGCCGCGGAAGCGGTCGCTGAGCGCGCCCAGCAGGGCGGCCGCGATCATCTTCTTGGGGGTGCGCTGCGAGTAGTCGCGCGGCTTCGGGCCGTGCACGATGCCACCGCCGGTCATGTGCGGCGCGCGGATCGAGCCCTGACGGGCATTACCCGTGCCCTTCTGCTTGAAGGGCTTGCGGCCGGCACCGGAGACCTCACCACGACGCTTGGTCGAGTGCGTGCCCTGGCGAGCCGCCGCGAGCTGCGCGACGACGACCTGGTGGATGAGCGGGATGTTCGTCTTGACGTCGAACAGAGCGGCGGGAAGCTCGACAGAGCCTGCCTTCTTGCCGTCTGCCTTGAGGACGTCGAGCGCGAGAGTGGAGTCAGCCATGATCAGGCACCCTTCACTGCGTTGCGGACGTAGACGATGCGGCCGCGAGCACCGGGGACGGCGCCCTTGACGAGCATGAGTCCCTTCTCGATGTCGATGGCGTGCACCGTGAGGTTGAGGACGGTCACGCGCTCGCCACCCATACGGCCGGCCATGCGCATGCCCTTGAAGACGCGGCTCGGGGTCGACGATGCGCCGATGGAGCCGGGCTTGCGGTGGTTGCGGTGTGCACCGTGCGATGCGGAGACGCCCTTGAAGTTGTGGCGCTTCATGACACCGGCGGTGCCCTTGCCCTTGCTCGTGCCGACGACGTCGACGAGCTGGCCGGCCTCGAACGTGCCGTCCACCGTGAGCTCCTGGCCCAGGGTGTAGTCGGCGGCGTCGGCCGTGCGGACCTCGGTCACGTGGCGACGCGGCGTGACGCCGGCAGCCTCGAAGTGAGCCGAGAGGGGCTTGTTGACCTTGCGGGGGTCGATCTGGCCGTACGCGATCTGCACGGCGTTGTAGCCGTCCTTCTCGGGGGTACGGATCTGGGTGACCACGTTCGGGGCGAGCTCGATGACGGTGACGGGAACGAGCTTGCCGTTCTCGTTCCAGACCTGGGTCATGCCGAGCTTGGTGCCGAGCATGCCCTTGGAAACCTTGGAGTTGATGTCAACCATGGCGGACCTCAGAGCTTGATCTCGATGTTGACGTCAGCCGGCAGGTCGAGACGCATCAGCGAGTCGACGGCCTTGGGCGTCGGGTCGACGATGTCGATCAGACGCTTGTGGGTGCGCATCTCGAAGTGCTCGCGGCTGTCCTTGTACTTGTGGGGCGACCGGATGACGCACACGACGTTCTTCTCGGTCGGAAGGGGCACGGGGCCGACGACGGTCGCGCCCGCACGGGTCACGGTGTCGACGATCTTGCGTGCGGACGTGTCGATGACCTCGTGGTCATACGACTTCAGGCGAATGCGGATCTTCTGTCCCGCCATTGTCTGCTCTCTCTCTTTCAGCGTCTTACCGTCCTGGACCGGGTGGCCCTGGGGCATTGGACGCACGTCGGCGCTGTTCGCGCCTCGGCACTCGTCTTCTCGGACTCCTCGACCTCGCGGCCCGGGAGCCTGTCGAAGAGGCTGCACCACTGTTCTGCTGTCAGCCGCCCACCCGAAGGTGAACGGATGCCCGACCCCCGCCGCGCACGGCAGTGCCCTCGATGATGAAGGTGTCGGGATTGTGTTCTGCTACCCGCGGCCTAGAACCCTGCAGCCTCCCGGAGGAGGCGCCGTCTATGCACTGCCCTGGCAGTGATCCGGCGCACGCACAGCGGCGACGGAATATCGAACCTGTCTATTCTGCCACGGCGGATTTCACTTCTGCAAACCCGGGCGTGTCGCGCTCACCGGACTCCCAGCGAACCTCGTCGCCGCGGGAGCTCAGCGCGCAGAGGAGCGCGGGGCGAGGCATCCCCATGCCTCGCCCCGCTTGGGGAGGGCGTCCGGTGCGAGGGGGCACACCGAACGCGAGGAATCCGGCGTGAAGGGACGCCGGACGCCTCGACCGAGGGCACGGCGGAAGACCCGCCGCGCAGGCGGGGAGACGCTCAGGCGCACGGAGTGCGCGCGTCGCACGATGATCCCCAAGATCGCTTTCCCCAGTGTGAACGCGGATGAGCCGCGTGATTCGGGAGCCGAACCCCTTCGGCGCCCCGACCGCAAGATCCCCAGGCGGTCGAGACGATCCTACTCGATCCCTCGGAGAATCCGCCACATCCGAGGGCGCCGCGCTTATCCCCGACGCGGAAGAGCGGCGGTCCCGGGTGCGGGGACCGCCGCTCTTCGCGGAGACGTCCGGCTCTACTCGTTGCCGATGCTCTTGTCAGCGCTCTCGCGGATCTCGTCGATCTTGTCGGCGGCGCCGGGTGCGATCTTCTTCGCGAAGTCGGCGACGCCGTCGAGGACCTTGTCGCTGATGTCCTCGGCCTGCTCGCTCTTGACCGCTTCGGCGAGCTTGTCCTTGTTCTGCTCGTACAGGTCCTTGCCCTTGTTGACGGCGTCCTCGATACCCATGTGAATCCCCTTCGGAGGTGTGTGCGTCCGGCGATCCCGCCGGACCACCTCATTGTGCAGGGCGGAGCCGAGCGACGGAACCCTCGATGCGGAAAACGACAGAGGGGCCGAGCCCGAAGGCTCGACCCCTCTGCGAGGAAGCGGATGCTTACTTGATGATCTTCGTCACCGTACCGGCGCCGACCGTACGACCACCCTCACGGATGGCGAAGCCGAGGCCCTCCTCCATGGCGATCGGCTGGATCAGCTCGACCGTCATGTCGGTGGTGTCGCCGGGCATGACCATCTCGGTGCCCTCGGGCAGCGAGATGACGCCGGTGACGTCCGTGGTGCGGAAGTAGAACTGCGGACGGTAGTTCGTGTAGAAGGGGTTGTGGCGGCCACCCTCGTCCTTGGACAGGATGTAGGCCGTGCCCTCGAAGTTGGTGTGCGGCGTGACCGAACCCGGCTTCACGATGACCTGACCGCGCTCCACGTCCTCGCGCTTGGTGCCGCGGAGGAGCAGACCACAGTTCTCGCCGGCCCATGCCTCGTCGAGCTGCTTGTGGAACATCTCGATACCGGTGACGGTCGTCTTCTGCGTCGGGCGCAGACCCACGATCTCGACCTCGGAGTTGATGGCCAGGGTGCCACGCTCGGCGCGACCCGTGACGACGGTGCCACGACCGGTGATCGTGAAGACGTCCTCGACGGGCATGAGGAACGGCTTGTCGCGGTCACGCTCCGGGTCCGGAACGCTGTCGTCGACAGCCTGCATGAGCTCGAGGATCGCGTCGACCCACTTCTCGTCGCCCTCGAGGGCCTTGAGAGCGGAGACACGGACGACGGGAGCGTTGTCGCCGTCGAAGCCCTGGCTCGAGAGCAGCTCGCGGACCTCGAGCTCGACGAGCTCCAGGATCTCCTCGTCGTCGACCGCGTCGGACTTGTTCAGCGCGACGAGCAGGTAGGGGACGCCGACCTGCTTGGCGAGCAGAACGTGCTCGCGCGTCTGCGCCATCGGGCCGTCGGTGGCCGCGACGACGAGGATCGCGCCGTCCATCTGCGCCGCACCCGTGATCATGTTCTTGACGTAGTCGGCGTGGCCGGGGGCGTCAACGTGTGCGTAGTGGCGCTTCGGGGTCTCGTACTCGATGTGCGAGATGTTGATCGTGATACCGCGCTGGCGCTCTTCCGGCGCCGAGTCGATGGAAGCGAAGTCGCGCTGCACGTTCGTGTCGGACGGGTACTTGTCGGCAAGCACCTTCGAGATCGCTGCGGAGAGCGTGGTCTTGCCGTGGTCGACGTGACCGATCGTTCCGATGTTGACGTGCGGCTTGGTCCGCTCGAACTTGGCCTTAGCCACTGGGTCCTCCTCAGGACGTCGTTGTAGAGGTGCCGGGCACTGGTTTGCGACCGGTTCTCTACGGGTTAGGTTCTCAGTTTAGTAGAGAGGGAATGTGAAGTTGTAGGTGACCTGGGAACCCCGGGTGCGTCGACAGGCTCAGCGACCCAGGGCTCCCAGAAGAATTACTCGCCCTTGGCCTTCTGGACGATCTCGTCGGCCACCGCGCGCGGGACCTCGGCGTAGCTGTCGAACTCCATGGAGTAGACGGCACGGCCCGAGGTCTTCGAGCGCAGGTCGCCGATGTAGCCGAACATCTCGGACAGCGGCACCGCGGCGCGCACGACCTTGACGCCGGCGGCGTCCTCCATCGACTGGATCTGGCCACGACGCGAGTTCAGGTCGCCGATGACGTCGCCCATGTACTCCTCCGGAGTACGGACCTCGACGGCCATCAGCGGCTCGAGCAGCACGGGGTTGGCACGGCGAGCGGCCTCCTTGAAGCCCATGGAGCCCGCGATCTTGAACGCCATCTCCGAGGAGTCGACGTCGTGCGCCGCACCGTCGACGATGGTCGCCTTGACGCCCACCATCGGGTAGCCCGCGAGGACACCGACGTTCATGGCGTCCTGGAAACCGGCGTCGATCGAGCCGATGTACTCGCGCGGGATACGGCCACCGGTGACCGCGTTCACGAACTCGTACGTCTTCTCGCCGTCGAGCTCGAGCGGCTCGATGTTGAACTGGATCTTCGCGAACTGGCCCGATCCACCGGTCTGCTTCTTGTGCGTGTAGTCGTGCTTCTCGACGGCCTTGCGGATCGTCTCGCGATACGCGACCTGCGGCTTGCCGACGTTCGCCTCGACGCGGAACTCGCGCTTCATGCGGTCCACGAGGATGTCGAGGTGCAGCTCGCCCATGCCCTTGATGGTCGTCTGACCGGTCTCGGGGTTGAGCTCCGTGCGGAAGGTCGGGTCCTCCTCAGCGAGCTTCTGGATCGCGAGACCCAGCTTCTCCTGGTCGGCCTTGGTCTTCGGCTCGATGGCGACCTCGATCACCGGCTCCGGGAACGTCATCGACTCGAGGACGACCGGCTGCGCGATGTCGGCGAGGGTGTCACCGGTGGTGGTGTCCTTCAGGCCGATGACGGCGTAGATGTTGCCGGCGGTCAGCTTGTCGACCGGGTTCTCCTTGTTGGCGTGCATCTGGAAGATCTTCCCGATGCGCTCCTTCTTGCCCTTGGTCGAGTTGATGACCTGGGCACCCGACTCGAGCTCGCCCGAGTAGACGCGCACGTACGTCAGACGGCCGAAGAACGGGTGCACGGCGACCTTGAAGGCCAGTGCCGCGAACGGGTCCTTCGCGTCGGGGTGACGCTCGATGATCTTCTCCTCGTCCTTCGGGTCGTGCGCCTCGATGGCGGGCACGTCCAGCGGGGACGGGAGGTAGTCGACGACGGCGTCCAGCATCGGCTGCACACCGCGGTTCTTGAAGGCGGAGCCGCAGAGGACCGGGTAGATCTCGCTGGCGACGACCATCTTGCGGATGGCGCCCTTGATCTCCGCGACGGTGAGCTCCTCGCCGCCGAAGAACTTCTCGAGAAGCTCCTCGTCGGTCTCGGCGACCGTCTCCAGCAGCTGCTGGCGGTAGTCCTCGGCCTTGTCCTTGAGGTCGGCCGGGATCTCCTGCACCTCGTAGGAGGCGCCCATGGTCACGTCACCCTTGGCGTCGCCGGGCCAGACCAGAGCACGCATCTCGACGAGGTCGATGACGCCGACGAAGTCGTTCTCGGCACCGATCGGGAGCTGCAGCACCAGCGGCTTCGCGCCGAGGCGGTTGATGATCGTGTCGACCGTGAAGTAGAAGTCCGCGCCGAGCTTGTCCATCTTGTTGACGAAGCAGATGCGGGGGACGTTGTACTTGTCGGCCTGACGCCACACGGTCTCGGACTGGGGCTCGACGCCCTCCTTGCCGTCGAACACGGCGACCGCGCCGTCGAGGACGCGGAGCGAGCGCTCCACCTCGACCGTGAAGTCCACGTGACCGGGGGTGTCGATGATGTTGATCTGGTTCTTGTTCCAGAAGCAGGTCACGGCGGCAGACGTGATCGTGATGCCGCGCTCCTTCTCCTGCTCCATCCAGTCGGTGGTCGACGCGCCGTCGTGCGTCTCGCCGAGCTTGTGGTTGACGCCCGTGTAGAACAGGATGCGCTCGGTCGTCGTGGTCTTGCCGGCATCGATGTGCGCCATGATGCCGATGTTGCGGACCTTGCTCAGGTCCGTGAGCACGTCTTGTGCCACAGGAGTGTCCTTATCTATTGGAGCAGCAGGTGTACTGCGAAGAGGGGGTGCGACGGGCCCAGGAACGCGGAAGGGTCCCTGAGCCCGTCGAAGGGGTTACCAGCGGTAGTGAGCGAACGCGCGGTTCGACTCGGCCATCTTGTGGGTGTCCTCACGGCGCTTGACCGCGGCACCCAGGCCGTTCGACGCGTCCAGGATCTCGTTCTGGAGACGCTCGGTCATCGTCTTCTCACGACGACCCTTGGCGTAGCTCACGAGCCAGCGCAGCGCGAGGGTGTTCGCACGGTGCGGCTTGACCTCGACCGGAACCTGGTAGGTCGAGCCACCGACACGGCGGCTGCGGACCTCGAGCGTGGGGCGCACGTTGTCGAGCGCCTTCTTCAGGGTGGCGACGGCGTCCTGGCCGTTCTTCGCCTCGACGCCGCGGAGGGCGCCGTAGACGATCGACTCGGCCAGCGACTTCTTGCCGTCGACGAGGATCTTGTTCACCAGCGAGGTGACGATCGGTGCGCCGTAGACCGGGTCGTTGACGACGGGGCGCTTGGGGGCGGGACCCTTACGAGGCATCTAACTCAACCCTTCTTCGCGCCGTAGCGGGAACGAGCCTGCTTACGGTTCTTGACGGCCTGGGTGTCCAGGGCACCACGGACGATCTTGTAACGCACACCGGGGAGGTCCTTCACACGACCGCCGCGGACGAGCACCAGGGAGTGCTCCTGCAGGTTGTGGCCCTCACCGGGGATGTACGCGGTGACCTCGGTCCCGTTGCGGAGCTTCACACGAGCGACCTTGCGCATCGCCGAGTTCGGCTTCTTCGGGGTGGTGGTGTAGACGCGGGTGCAGACCCCGGCCTGCTGCGGGTTCGCCTTGAGCGCGGGTGCCTTGGTCTTCGTGACCTTGGGCGAGCGACCCTTGCGAACCAACTGCTGAATGGTTGGCACGTTCTCTCCTCATAGTGCTGCACGGTGACAGCGTGATGGGTTTCACATCATGACCCACCGGCACGCCGGAACCGACGAGCTTTTGGTGTGGTGGGTATGCCGTGGGGGCGGACCGGCGAGGTGCCGACGCCCAGCGCGCACGTCAGGACGTGCACACACCTGATCAAGTGTAATGCCGCGTAACCTGACGGTCAAATGACGGTCGCGCTCCGCGGCGCCGCCCGAAGTCAGGGGATGTCGGGGTCGAACGGCGAGTCCAGCGACTCCGTGAGCTCGGCCAGGAGCGCTTCGATCTGCGGCTCGACGTGCCGCGACACCGCCGCCTGGATCGTGATCCGGTGTCGGAGCAGGATCCCGCAGATCTCGCGCCCGACGAGGTTCGCGTATTCGTCCGCCAAGGCGACTTCCTGTCGCAGAGCGGTCTTCGCCTCGTCCGACAGCGGGGGCAGGGGCGGCAACTCGGCGGCCGAATCGTCGGCGAGACCGGCGATCGTGAAGAGGAAGGGGGCGCCCGGCACCGGCTCCGGATCCAGCGGCATGCCCTCGAACTCGGGATCGAGGTCCTCCGTCGGCCGGTAGCTGCGAGCCCGGTTGCGCGCGGCCTGCTGATCGAGTTCACGCTGCAGGGTCGGCAGGTTGCGCGCGGTGTACTCGGCGACCGCGTGGTCGACGATCGTCTTGATGCGCGTCGACAGGCCGTGCTGGACGCCGTGCGGGGTGGTGCCGGCGATGCCCGCGGCGGCGAGGATGGGCGAGCCGAGACAGCGTCGGCAGGGCGCGGTCCGGCCGCGGTGCGTCGCCGGCTCCCAGCGCGGCACCCAGCGCAACCAGGCCTCGACGGCCTGGTCGACCTGCGTCTCCAATGAGCGCTCCACCCCACCAGCGTACGGCGCGTCGCCGCTCACGGCGCGGATTTACGGGGTGTCATTCCCCCTCGTCGCGCTCCCACGGCCACTGCGGCCTCGCCGACCTCGTGCGGCGCAGGGCGATCCCGCCCCAGGCGGCCACCGCCGCGGCGGCGAGGAGCACGAGACTCGCGCCGCCGCGGACGAGATCTCCGGCGACGGCGGTGGCCACGACCACATCGCTCGTCGCGACGACCACGGCGAACCAGACGGCGGCCAGGTGCACGAGTGCCGTGAGCAGCGCGATCACGGGAGCAGAGCCGAAGGAGGCGTGTCCCCGCCGCACCGTCGCCCACAGCGTGAGGGCGAACACGACGACGGCCGCGACCATGCCGGTCACCCCGGGGATCTGACCCAGGCCCGGAACGTCGATGATGTCGCGGTCGGTGGCGACGCTGAGGGCACCGAGACCGAAGACGGCAAGAGCGAAGAAGGCGATGGTGGCCATCACCGCCGCGAGGACAGCCGAAACCCCCGCGGACTCGGGCCCGCGGGGGTTCGGCGTGGTGGTGTTCGTGATTACCTCGACAGGGTCGGACCGGCCTCGAGGGTGCGCTCGTACTCGCGCTGCGCCTCCTCGTTCAGCTCGGTCTTGCGGGCGCCGCTACGGGCCACCCAGGCGCCGAACCAGATCGTGAGCTCGCGGGCGAAGACGAAGGCCGCGATGGCCAGCGGTGCCAGCAGCTGCTCCCCCGCGAGTTCGAGACCCTGCGACGCCGTGAGCTTCCAGAAGGGCGCCTCGAAGAGCTGCCCCAGGATGTGTCCGGCGTAGGCGATCAGCCCGACCACGATGCCGAACACGACCCACAGGCCCCAGCGTCCGCGGTTGATGATCGCTCCGAGGAGCCAGAAGCCGAGGAAGAACACGACCACCGGCGTCCAGAAGCCCCAGGTGAGCAGCGGGGCGACGAGCGCCTCGCCGATGTTCTCCCCGTTCACGTCGCCGGCGAGGGCGCCGAGGCCCAGGATGGTCGCGAGGTAGAGCAGCGCGAAGGCGACGGTGGCGAGCAGACCGATGGCGCCGGCGGTACCCCGGTTGCCCCGCTCGCGCGGCGGCTCCGGCGCCTGCACGAAGATCGGCTGCGGCTGCTGCGGCTGCTGCGGAGCGGCGGCGCCGTTCGTGAGCGGCTCGGACGGCACGATGCGGGTGTCGGTGTCGTCGGCGTGGGACGCGTAGGCGGCGCCCGCCATGGCCGACTCCTCGTGTCCGCGAGGGGCCGAGGTGTCGTACAGCGAGGTCTCCGGCGTCGCGTACAGCGAGGTCTCGGGGGTCGCGTCGCGGCGCTCGTCGCCGAAGCGGTCGGCGACGGGACGGTCATCCTCGGCACGAGTCGGAGCAGGCGCGGAGGCGGCGAAGGTGCCGGGGTGCTCCCGCTCAGCGGCCTCGAACGCGGCGAGATCGGGATCGACGGCAGGCTCCTGTCGCGGGGCGGCCTGGTCGGCGGGCGTCTCTGCGGACGCCGGGGTCACGTCGTCGGCGCGCGAGCGGTCGCCGTCGTCCGCGCCGGCGGGAGCATCTCCGCGGGCCGCCGCGGCGGCGTCGAGACCGGCGTTCGCGCTGCCGACGACGTCGTCGACGTCGTTCGACTTCTCGGGCTGACGAGCCTCGGGATCACTCATGGGATGCGCCTCTCATCGGGGATGTGCAGTGCGAGATTACCGCCGCCCGTCCCGGCGCTTCCGGAGGCGTGCCGTCGTGTCGCCATACGCGTGGTCCCGCGGTCTCCGCCGCTCAGGGGAAAGTGCTGCGGAGCGCGTCACCGGCGAACTGCGCGAGGATCGGGAGCATCGGCAGCGAGAGCCAGACGAGGGCGCCGACGATCCCGGCGCACACGATGCCGGCGAACCAGCTCATCCCGAGGTTGCGTCCACCCACCCGTGCCATGGTCTCACCGTAGGCCCGAGCCGTCGCGCGGGTCGTGAGCAACGCCGCGACGCGGCGGCCTCCGTCAGCGGAGGCCGCGGCCGCGCATCCGCCAGAGCAGCCAGAGCCCGGAGGCCGGGACCAGCAGGAAGCCCAGCAACAGGAGCAGGTGCCACTCCCCGAAGGAGGGGACGAGCGGGTTCACCACCTCCGACACCGCGTCGCCGTCGGTCGCGCTCCCGGAGGCCGAGCCCGTCGAGAAGCCGGTCATGGTCGAGGCGATCAGGAAGGACAGCCCGGTGACCACGAAGGGCACGAGGATCGCGACGGCCTTCTCCCAGGTCCGCCACATCGCACTGAGGCTCACGAGCACCGCGCCCACGAACCAGCCGACGACCGGCACCACGATCCCACCGAAGCTCAGGGTGAGCGCGGCCGCGATCGCGAATCCCCTCGTCGCCGTCGTCGGCGTGCGTGGTGCCGCCGGCGCCGGCGTGGGTGCGGGGAGCACGACGGGCGGCGCCGTCGGTACCTCGTCCTCCGCCTCGCGCGCGATCCCTCGCGGATCGCCCAGCCGAGCGATCCGTTCCGCGGTCGCTGCCGCGTCGAGCCCGTCGAGCTCCTCCGCGATCCCGCCACGGATGTCGGATGCGACACCGTGCGGAAGTCCGCGCATCGCCTCGTCGAGCCGTGCCAGGTAGTCGTCACGCAACTCGGCTGCGGTCTTCTCGGTCATGGTCATCCTTCCCCCACCATGCCCGTGACGGCACGGGCGAACGGCGCCCACTGCGCCCGGAAGCGCGGGAGCTGATCGATACCGGCATCCGTGAGCCGGTAGTACTTGCGCGCCGGACCGCTCTCGGACGGCCGGTCGAACGTCGTCACCCAGCCGTTGTCCCGCAAGCGCCCGAGCAGCGGGTAGAGCGTGCCGATGCTGGCGATCAGCCCGGCGCCGGTGAGTGCCTCCGACAGCTGCCAGCCGTACATGGGCTCGCGCGAGAGCAAGCCGAGCACGCAGTACTCGACCACTCCCTTGCGCATCTGCGCCCCGACGTCCGCTGTCATGCCTCACAAGGTAGCATGTGACGCACGCTAGCACCCGCCGATGCGTCGATCAGCCCTTGGTCGCCCCCGCGGTCAGACCACCGACGATGTACTTCTGCAGGAAGAGGAAGAGCACCATCACCGGGATCGCCGCCATGACCGCGCCGGCCGAGAAGGCCGACCAGTCGGCGTAGCGAGGGTTCGCCACGAGCTTGGTCAGACCGACGACGAGGGTCTGCTGATCCACGTCGACGAGCATGACGCTGGCGATCACGTATTCGTTCACCGTGCCGATGAAGGAGAGCAGACCGACGACCGCGAGGATCGGGGCGACCAGACGCAGGATGATCGTGAAGAAGATCCGCGCGTGCCCGGCGCCGTCGATGCGGGCGGCCTCGTCGATCTCCTTCGGGATCGTGTTGAAGAAGCCGTACATCAGGTAGGTGTTCACGCCGAGCGCGCCGCCGAGATAGACGAGGATCAGGCCGGTGTGCGTGTTGAGGCCGATCGCCGGGAACCAGTCCCCCAGCGTCGACATCAGCAGGAAGATCGCGACGACCGCGAGGAGCTGCGGGAACATCTGCACCACGACGATGGTGACGAGCCCCACGCGGCGGCCCGCGAAGCGCATGCGGGAGAAGGCATATGCCGCACAGGCGCCGATGAAGACGGTGACCGCGCCCGTCACGACCGCGATGAGCAGCGTGTTCAGGAACCACGTCCCGTACGGGTTCTGCGGGTCGCTGAGGATGCGCACGTAGCTGTCGATCCCGATGGCCGAGAAGAGCTGGTTCGACCCGGTGAGCGTGCCCTTCGGGTTGAGCGAGGCCGACACGACGTACAGGAGCGGGAAGAGGGCGAAGGCGCTCACCACGATGGCGACGAGGTGACGCCATCCGGTGTCGGCGAACCAGGCGCCGAACGAACGACGCGGCGGAGCGGTGCGCGGGGCGGTGGCGGTGCTGGGGACGGTGCTCATGTCAGTTCAGCTCCTCGAGGGCCTTGGTCTTGCGGAAGCTGATGATCGAGATCGTCGCGACCACGACGAAGATCAGGATCGTGAAGGCGGAGGCGAGTCCGTAGTCGCGGGTCTGCCCGGTGAAGGCCACCTTGTAGACCATCGAGATGAGGATGTCGGTGTGGCCGACGGGGATCGACACGTCGCTGAAGCGCGGGCCGCCCTTGGTCAGCATGTAGATCAGGTTGAAGTTGTTGAAGTTGAACGCGAACGACGAGATCAGCAGCGGCGCCACGGTCACCAGCAGCAGCGGCAGCTTGATCCGGCGGAAGACCTGCCAGGGGTTCGCGCCGTCCATCACGGCGGCCTCGTTGACGTCCTCCGGGATGCCCTGCAGCGCCCCCATGCAGACGAGGAACATGTACGGGAAGCCGAGCCAGAGGTTCACCAGCAGCACGGACACCTTCGCCAGCACCGGGTCGGTGAGCCACGGGATGGCCGCGCCGCCGAACAGCACCTGGTTGATGAACCCGAAGCTCTCGTTCATCATCCCGGCCCAGACGAGCGCGGAGAGGAATGCGGGGAAGGCGTACGGGAGGATGAGGATGATCCGGTAGCCGTTGCGGAAGCGCATCCGCGTGTTGTTGAAGACGAGTGCGAGCAGCAGGCCGAGGAAGAAGGTCGTCGCGACGGACACCAGCGCGAACACGAAGGTCCAGACGGTGACGGAGATGAGCGGGCCGCGGATGGACTCGTCGGTCACCGCGCGGACGAAGTTGTCGAAGCCGACCGTGGTCTGCCAGCCGGGCAGCAGCTGCTCGCCGTCCTCCGCGGTGAACGCACCGTCGCCGGTGTCGCTGTAGACCGTGCCGGTCGCGGTGTCCGTGATCGTGTCGGCATCGGCGTCGTAGGTCAGCGTCGAGACGTAGAGATAACCGTTCTGCCCGTCGGGCGCACGGAGGCTGCCGTCGTTGGGGTCGTCGCTGAAGGGGACGGAGAGCTGCTCCAGCTCCTCCGACAGGGTGAAGACGGTGGCGAGCGGAAGAGTCGTCCATCCGTCCACGGCGACGGCCTTGCCGCCTTCGAACTCCGCATCGACCTCGGCGAGAGGCTGCTCCGCCGTGCCGAGGAGCGCATCGCCGTCCTCGGGATCCGTGACGAGGAGGCCGTAGGTGCCGAACTGCTCGACCACCGTCACGGGGTACGTCGGAGAGTCCTCGACGCGCTCCTGCGCGGAGGCGAGCAGCGACGAGATCGCCTGCTCCTTGCTCCCGTTGTGGCCGGTGCCGTAGTTCGTGAAGCCGATGTAGCCCGTGTAGAGGAGCGTGAAGACCTGGAACAGGACCAGGAAGATGATGCCGGGGGTGAGGTACTTCGCCGCGATGCGCTTGCGGGAGAAGTAGATGTAGTTGACGACGACCGTCACCGCGACGACGAGGCCGAGCACGAGCCACTCCCGCTGCACGAGCAGCACGAACACGGCGTAGACGGCGATCGCGTCCACGATGGCCAGCAACAGGATCTTGAGCAGCATCCACCCGATCGGTCGGGAGGCCGCCTCGGCGATCTTCGCCGCCTGGCGCTGCCGAGGCGTGGGGGGCGCGGTGCGCTCTTCGGTGTCTGTCATGTCGTCCTCGTCATGGTCCTGCCGGGGCGGGCTGGGCGGCCCGCCCCGGCAGGGTCGTCATCTGGTCGGCCGTTACTCGATCGCGGCGGTCACGTCGTCGACGAGCTTCTGCCACGTCGCCTGCGGGTCCTCGCCGTTGATGATGGCGGCCTCGGCCACACCCCAGAACTGCCAGACCGCACCCATGGCGGGGATCGCCGGCATGGGGACCGCGTCGGCACCGACGGCCTGGAAGCCGGCGATGATCGGGTCGGACGCCGCGGTGTCCGCGGCCGCTGTCAGGGCCGGGAGGACGTTGCCGGCCGTGAACAGCTCCAGCTGCACGTCCTCCGTGCCGAGGTAGTTGACGAGGAAGTCGTTCGCGGCGACCTTGTTCTTCGACTCGGCGCTCACGAAGAAGCCCTTGACGCCGGCGAACGGCGAGGCCGTCTCGCCCGTCGGGCTCGGGATCGGGTCGATCTCGACGTTGATGCCCGCATCGGTGGCCGCGCCCACGTTCCACGGACCGGTCAGCCAGAAGGCGGCGGTGCCGTCGAGGAACTGCTGCTTGGCGATCTCGCCGTCGATGTCGGTGTTCAGCGTGCCTGCGGCGCCCTGCGCACCCAGCCAGTCGGCGAAGGCGAAGCCGCCCTCGCTGCCGAGCTGCAGGTCGGTGGGGTCGTAGCTGCCGCTGTCGTCGGTGCCGAAGACCGGTGCATCGAAGGCGGTCTGGAACGGGTACAGGTGGTACGGGTTGCCCTCGGCGCCCTGCTCCACGACGAACGTGCCCTTCGAGACCATGTCGTCGAAGCTCGTCGCGGGCTCGGGGACGAGGTCGGCGTTGCGCAGCACGGCGATGTTCTCGACGGCGTACGGAAGCATGTAGACGGTGCCCTCGTAGGTCGCCGCCTGGAGGGCGACGGGGAGGTAGTCCTCCGAGCTGTCGCCGAGCTCGATCGGCGCAACGACACCGTTGGTCGAGAGCTCGCCGAGCCAGTCGTGAGCGCCCATGACCACGTCGGGGCCCTTGCCGGTCGGGACCTGCTGGATGAAGTCGTCCTTCATGTCGTCGACGGACTTCCCCACCAGCTTGACCGTGACACCGGTCTTCTCCTGGTACGCGTCCGCCGCGCCCTGCAGCGCGTCGACCCGCTCGGCGTCGACCCAGACGGTCAGCGTGCCGCCGCTGTCTCCACCGGAGGAAGAGTCGTCGCCGCCGGAGCCGGTCGAGCAGCCGGCGAGCGTCAGAGCCGAAACGATGGCGATGGCGCCCGCGGCGACCATGCCCCTCTTGTTCACCTTCATTGGTGTGTGCCTCTCTCAGTGCTGAGCGCCTGCAAGACTGCAAGCGCTTACAGTATGCATCGTTTCGAGAGGCGATTACAATCCGCGAAGGCGTTGATATCAACCCGTGATCGGCCCGACGCGAGGCACGTGTTATGAAAACGCTTCCATATCGGCCGGAGGTCAGACCTCTCGAGGCTCCGCGGCAGAGTCTGCGGGGTTCCGCATGGGGCTCATCTGCGAGAGCATCGCCGGATGGGATTCCACGTTCGACCGTCTGCTGCCGCCCTCGCCGTCATCCTGTCCGCGGTCGCACTCAGCGGGTGCACGGCTGCGGGAGGCGCATACTCCGTGCTCGATCGCGAAGCCGAGGCGCGGGACGAGGTTCCTGCCGATCTGCCCGGCTACGCGTGGGACGACGTGGACCAGGCGACAGCCCGGTTCGTCGGAGAAGGCGACGGGACGTCCCTGTGGCTCGCTCGCGCTCGTGACGATGCCGCAGCGTGTCTCCTCGCCTACGTCGACGCTGACACGTGGGTGATCGGGTGCGGTGGGAACGGGGCCCCTTTCTCGATCGGAGGCGTCACGGGCACGTTCACCGTGGTCCCCGACGATGCGCCTGCTCCAGACGGGATGACTCGGGTGTCCGACAACGTCTACACGGCGACCGGAAGCTAGCGGGCCCCGCCCCGGGCGGGAGCCAGAGGGCCAGCGCGCGCCGGCCCCGAACAGACTCCACGCGCCGGAGTGCGCGTGCCGGGCCAGCAGGAACTGCTCGCCGTCGCGGATGACGGCGGTGACGCCGGGCAGAAGGAGGAGTCGTGCCTCACCCACGGGACTTTCCGCACACCCGCGGATACAGTTGAGTCATGGCTGACAGTTCCTTTGACATCGTCTCGAAAGTGGATCGCCAGGAGGCCGAGAACGCCCTGAACCAGGCGCGCAAAGAGGTGGAGCAGCGCTACGACTTCAAGGGGACCGGCGCTTCGATCGCCTGGAGCGGCGAGCAGATCCTCATCACCGCGAACACGGAGGAGCGCGCGAACGCCGTCCTCGACGTTTTCCAGTCCAAGCTCATCAAGCGCGGCATCTCGCTGAAGAGCCTCGACTCGGGCGAGCCCTTCGCCAGCGGCAAGGAGTTCCGCATCCTGTCGAGCCTGAAGGACGGCATCTCGTCCGAGAACGCGAAGAAGATCGGCAAGATCATCCGCGATGAGGGCCCCAAGGGCGTGAAGAGCCAGATCCAGGGCGACGAGCTGCGCGTGCAGTCCAAGAGCCGCGACGACCTTCAGTCCGTGATCGCGCTCCTCAAGGGCAGCGACCTCGACATCGATCTGCAGTTCATCAACTACCGCTGACAACACTCGCGTCGGCGATCGGGGCTCGGGAGTCATCCCGAGCCCCTTCTTTTCTCCGGTCAACGCATATCGGGATATCGGTGTTCTTCGTCGAGACTGGAAGCGGTCGTGACTCGTCACGACTCCGACGCCATCCCCGTCCGACACCCGATCGCCGCGGTGGATGCGCTTCGAGGATGCCATGCCGGCTCAGGGGAGGGAGCGGCGCGGGCCCCCGAAGCTCGCGTCGGCCTGGGGTCTGCCGGCGTCGCACGTCGACCGGTCCCGGGTTCATGACAAGCCTCCCCGCCCGCTGCGCGCCCCCACGCGGATCGGCCCCCCGTGGAGGCATGACGGCAATCCTGCGACCGTCGCTCCCCTCACCGCCCGGGAGTGGACGCCGGTGGCAGACCAAGAACGACCGGGGGCTGGGCCATGGGGCAGATCGAGTCGAAGAGCATCGGAGAGAACAAGCAGCTGCTGGCGGATGAGGTGTTCCACCACATCGGGCGGCTGATCACGGAGGGAGAGTTCGCCGAGGGTGACCGGATCCGGGACGTCGACGTGGCGGACGAACTCCACGTCTCGCGGACGCCGGTGCGCGAAGCACTCCAGCGCCTGGAGCGACTGGGACTGGTGACGATGTACCCGAGCCGGTACACGGAGGTGACGATGGTCACGCCGCAGGTGGTGGCCGAATCGCTGGAGTTCGCCGGCTACCAGGGCGGCATCACGGCGCGGATGGCGGTGCCGAGACTGAGCGCCGTCCACCGCGAGCGCGTGCAGGATCTCATCGCACGGATGCAGGAATCGCTCACCGACGGGGCGTCGACGGCGCGGGCGCGGTGGGCGGTCTTCGCCTACCTCGCCGACCACAGCGGCAACCGCCAGCACCGGATGCTCATCGACGATGTCGCCGTGGCCGTGACCCGGAACCTGCGCGGATGGGTCGTGCGTCCCGGCGATCGCGAACGCATGCGCGAGGTGTATGCCGATTTCGCCGAGGCGGTGCGCAGCGGTGACGGCGACGAGGCGGAGCGTCTCGCCCGCGCGATGTACTACGTGTGAGCGGCGCGCCAGCCGACGACCCAGCGGTGCAGGCGACGGTAGGCGTCCTCCCGGGCGTCGTGCCGGGACAGGAAGACGTCGTGCAGGGCGCCGTCGATCCGTTCGACCGTCACCGTGGAACCCAGCCGCAGGGCCGCGCGGGCGATGTCGTCGACGACGAGAACGGAGTCGGCCGAGGTGAGCTCCTCCGACCAGCGGGTCGGCGGAACGAACCGCGCCGACAGCAGCACGCAGACCGGTGCCGCGATGTTCAGACCTGCCGCGACGGTCTTGTGCCCGGAGAGGATCGCGTTGAGCCAGCCGGCGTAGACGGCCATCGTCTGCACCGGGCGCCACGCGGTGTTGACCTCCATCGGGTCGTCCGGGTCGGCCACCTCCTGCTGCGCCCGCGTGTAGTAGCCGAGGTCGATCTGCGGCGCGACGTCGAGCGGCCGGATCCGCGCCTGGAACTCCACCATCGGAGCGATGGCGGCCCGCACGGGGGCGAACTGGAACTCGAGCCAGGGACTGTTGAGGACGAGGGCATCGGCCGCACCGGGATGCCGCGACGCCCACAGGCTCAGCGTCAGGCCACCGGTCGAGTGTCCGAACAGGATCAGACGACGACCGCTCTCCTCGCCGCCGTCGCCGCGTCCCATGGCGTCCAGGGCCGCGGCGATGTCCTCATCATAGGTGGACAGATCGGTGATGTAGCCCGGGGTCTGTCCTTCCCGAAGACTGCGCCCGTACTTGCGCAGATCGAGGGCGAAGAAGCGGGCGCCGCGAGCCGTCCAGAACCGCGCCAACCGCTTCTGGAAGAAGTAGTCCGACCATCCGTGGACGTACAGCACGTCCACGCCCTCCAGCAGCGGGCGACGGCGCCGGGCACGCTCCCACCACGGGACGGGAGTCGGCAGAGCCCGCACGAGAGTGGCGACCACAGGACCCTGCTCGTCGCTGCCGAGGTCGAGGGTGAGCTGGGCGAACTCATCGCCGAGAACATCCGGAACCCACTCGGCCATGCGTCCTCCCCCTCGCGCCCAGGCTAGCCCACGGCGGTCATTGTCCGCCGGGACGGGCCACGGCGAAGTCGTCCGCGATGGTGGCCGCGATCGGCGCGAGGTCGTCGATTCCGGACCCGTCGAACGTCGTGAGACGCAGCCAGTCCGCGCCCACGCGGAGATCCAGCACCGGACGGCGGAGTTCGTCGACGCCGGTACGGGCGGCATCCGCTCCCTCGACCTCGATCTCCTCCTCGCCCTCGAGCTCGTCGAACGCCCACGCGCCACCGGGCAGCGTGGTGAGCATGATGTACCCCTGCGCGGCGTATTCGTCGTCCCCGGAGGCGTAGTAACAGATCCGCGCACCGTTGCGCTCCTGGTAGACCTCGGCCGGGATGGACCACCCGCCGAACGCGTCGACCACGTACACCTCGGCGTCGACCTGCTCCGCGAGCTCCGTCGCGGTGAGGAACCGCGTGCAGTCCACACCCTCCACCGGGCTCTCCGTCACATCCACCTCCCGCAGCGACGCCACGGCCGCGGCGCCGAGCGCGCGCAGGGCCTCCTCGAACGCCGCGGTGTCGTCCGGCCCCTTCTCCGGGTCCACGACGGTCGCCGACACGAGCACCTCGCCGTCGAGGAGCTGGAAGAAGCAGTACCCGCCGGTCTCGCAGCGGGATTCCTCACCGTAGTAGCCGCCGCGCGACTCCGCGCCCGCGACCGTTTCCTCGGCCCCGGGGAGGATCGTGACCTCCCAATTGTGCTCCGCCGTTCCCGCCGAGCAGGCGATACCGCCCGCCCGCTGGAACATGTGCTGCGCCGGACCGGGGTACCAGCTCGGCGACGACCACACGCCGAGCACCTCGGCCACCTCACCGCCGACATCGCCGCCGGCGGTCGACATCGCCGCCTCGACATCGGCGCAGTCCACGTCGAAAGCCGGGGTGGGCGCCTGCGCCGCCGCGTCCGTCGGGGCGGGCGTGATCGCGGCCGACGGCGTCCCGGTCGGCTTCACCTCGGGTTCGGGCGCACAGCCGGACAGCAGGAGCACGGCCACGGCGCCGAGGGCCAGGAGTGCACGAGGTCGCATGGCCTCAGCCTAGGGCTGCGGGGACCCGGCGCCGGGAGCACGCCCCGGCGCCGAGACGACTCACTCGCCGCGGGAGACGCGCACCATCTCGTCGCGCGGGACGACCTTCACACGCGCCCGCTCCTGGGGCGCGCCGAGGCCGATCTCGTGCTCGTCGAGGCGGTGCCAGCCGTCCAGATCGGTCCAGGCGACGCCGCGCTCGGCGAGCAGTGCCGGGATGGCCTCCTCGGACGGGTCCTCCGGGTGCCACCACGACCCCTGGTCGTTGATGAGGTGACGGACGGTCTCCATGGCGTCGGACTTCGTGTGGCCGATGAGGCCGACCGGGCCGCGCTTGATCCAGCCGGTCGCGTACACGCCGGGCACGCGATCGTTGGAGTCCTTCGCGAGCACCTGGCCCTCGTGGTTCGGGATGACGCCGTGCTTCTTGTCGAAGGGGACACCGGGCAGCGGCGAGCCGAAGTAGCCGATCGCGCGGTACAGCGCCTGCACGGGCACCTCGCGCAGCTCCCCGGTGCCGACCGCACCACCCTGGCCGTCCGGCTGG
The DNA here is from genome assembly GCF_040685015.1 of Microbacterium meiriae. Lineage (NCBI taxonomy): Bacteria > Bacillati > Actinomycetota > Actinomycetes > Micrococcales > Microbacteriaceae > Microbacterium > Microbacterium meiriae. The sequence goes on from NZ_JBFBHD010000001.1 coordinate 459,042, forward strand.
GTGCGCTCGTACACGAGGGCCGCGACACGGCCGTTCTCGTCGGTGCGGACCTCGACCGGGCGGGCCCAGAAATGCAGGTGCAGGCGGCGCGATGCCGTGCCGCCGGCATTGTTGACGGAGTCGCGCGTGCGCCACGACTGCAGGATGCGGTCGATGACCATGACCTGCTTGTTGCTCGCGACCGCGTCCTTCGAGGCCTCGTCGTAGTCGAAGTCCTCGTCGTAGACGACCATGTCGACGTCGCGCAGCTCCCCCAGTTCGCGGAGCTCCAGCGGCGTGAACTTCACCTGAGCCGGGCCTCGGCGGCCGAACACGTGCACGTCCGTGACGGCGCTCGCCTTGAGGCCCTCGTACACGTTCTCGGGGACCTCGGTGACGAGGAGGTCTTCGGCGTGCTTCGCGAGCATGCGGGAGACGTCGAGGGCGACGTTGCCGTTGCCGAGGACCGCCACCGACGCGGCGTCCAGCGGCCACTCGCGCGGCACGTCGGGGTGCCCGTCGAACCAGCTCACGTAGTCGGCGGCGCCGTAGGAGCCCACCGCGTCGATGCCGGGGATGTCCAGCGACGTGTCGCGGATCGCTCCGGTAGCGAAGATGACCGCGTTGTAGTGCTTCTTGAGGTCGTCGAGCGTGATGTCCTCACCGAAGCGGACGTTGCCGAAGAGGCGGATGTCGCCGCGGTCGAGCACGTCGCGCAGGGCGGTGATGATGCCCTTGATGCGGGGATGGTCGGGGGCGACGCCGTACCGGACGAGTCCGTACGGGGCGGGGAGCTGCTCGAACAGGTCGATGGACACGTCGAACTTGCGCTCGGCTTTCAGCAGGATGTCCGCGGCGTAGATGCCCGCGGGGCCTGCACCGACGATGGCCAGTCTCAGCTTGGTCATGGAGGTCCTTTCGTGTGCCGTCGCGGCAGACACCCGGGCCTTCGGCCCGCGCGATGTCAGCTGGAGCGCTCGGCGAGGGTCTCGGCGAATCGGGTGAGCGCTTCGCGCACGGTGCCGCGCGGAAGGGCGGTGAGGGCGTCGATCGCCTCCTGCGTCCAGGCGTGGGCGAGCTCGAGTGTCTTCTGGGTGACGGCGTGGTCGCGGAGCTCGTCCAGCGGTCCGTCGAGGATGGCGGGGTCGGCGCCGTCGGCGATGAGGGCCACGCCGTCGTCGATGCGGGCGGCGAGATCCGCCGCGGCGGCGTCGTCCTCCGCCTTGAGCAGGAGGTACGGCATGGTCGGGACGCCGGCGCGGAGGTCGGTCCCCGGGACCTTGCCGGTCTCCTCGGGCTTGGCCGACAGGTCGATCACGTCGTCGAGCAGCTGGAAGGCGACACCGATCTTCTCGCCGTAGGCGCGCAGCGGCTCCTCGTACTCCGCGGGGGCGTTCGAGAAGATCACGCCGCCCTGGGTGGCCGCCGCGATCAGCGAACCGGTCTTGTCGGCGAGGACCTGGATGTAGAACGCGATCGGGTCGTCGTCCGGCTGCGGGCCGAGGGTCTCGTGCATCTGCCCGAGGACCAGGCGCTCGAACGTATCGGCCTGAAGTCGGATGGCCCGCTCACCCAGGCGGGACATGAGCTGGCTGGCCCGCGAGAAGAGGATGTCGCCGGTGAGGATGGCGATGTTGTTGCCCCACACCGTCTGCGCGGCGGGAACCCCCCGTCGGCGGTCGGCGCCGTCCATGACGTCATCGTGGTAGAGCGACCCGAGGTGCGTGATCTCCAGCGCCTTCGCGACGTCGATCACCTCTCGGGTGTTCCCGTCGCCGAGTTGGGCCGCGAGCAGCGTGAGCACGGGACGGATGCGCTTGCCACCGGCCTCGTAGAGGTAGCGGCTGGCGGCGTCGGCGAGCGGGTCGGCGACGCGGACGTCGTCCGCGAGCCCGGTCTCCACCAGCTCCAGTCCGTCCTCGATGGTGCGGGCGATGCGACGCGCGGCGGGACCGACGAAGACGCGATCGCTGAAGCCGAGACGGCTCGCGAGTCGCGAACCCGGGGCGCTGGGGCTCGAAGTCACGGTCCCAGCCTACCTGCGTCGGGTGCCGCCGTTCGCGCCGTGGTCACGCGGGCTTGCGAGCCCGGTGCAGGGCCACGATGCCGAAGGTGAGGTTGCGGTACGCGACGTCGCGCCAGCCCGCCTCCCTGATCCATTCGGACAGCCGCTTCTGGTCGGGCCAGTCGCGGATCGACTCGTTCAGATAGTCGTAGGCGTCGCCGTTCGTGCCGGCGACGCGGGCCACGCGCGGGAGCACCTGCGCGTTGTAGAACCGGTAGGCCCCGCGGAAGAGCTTCCCGGGCGGCGTGGAGAACTCGTTGATGACGAGGCGGCCGCCCGGCTTGGTCACCCGGTAGAGCTCGCGCAGTGCCTTCTTCGGGTCGTTGACGTTCCGCAGCGCGTAGGACATCGTCACCGCGTCGAACTCTTCGTCCGCGAACGGCAGGGCCGTGGCGTCCGCCTGCACGAAGGAGAGGTTCCGCATCGCTCCGTGGCGGCGCTGACCCTCGGCGAGCATGCCGGGCGAGAAGTCCGCCGCGACGACCTGCGCGCCGCTGCGGGCGAGGGAGGCGGAGGAAGACGCGGTCCCCGCGCCGAGGTCGAGGATGCGCTCCCCCGGCTTCGGGGCGACGGCGCGGGTGGTCGCGGCCCGCCACAGCGCGTCGTTGCCGAACGTCATCGCCGTGTTCGTGCGGTCGTACCCGGCGGCGACCTGGTCGAACATGCCGCTGACGCGGGCGGGGTCCTTGCCGAGATCGGCGCGGTTCTTGTCGTTCGCGGTCACGCGTCCAGTCTAGGCGCGAGCTCCAGCGCTTCCAGCCGGTCCAGCCACGGATCGGCCGTGGCGTCGTCGAACGGCGCCGTGCGCTCCCTGACCCGCGTCTCGAGGTCGAGCGCCAGCTCCTCCAGATGCCGCATGACGGTGGCCGGGTACCCGTAGCGGGCGCTGTGCTCCGCCCATTCGTCCCGGTCATCGACCCAGGTGCCGCGCTCGCCCTCCACGCGGACGACGTCGAGATCCATGTCGATGCCGATCGCGAGCAGGGGATCGTCCGACCACCGGACGTCCCACCCGAGATCGATGTAGACACGCATGCCCCGGGGGTGGCGGCGATTGACGGTGAGCGCGAAGTCGGCGCTCGGCGGGACGAGGGTGACGTTGGGCGTGGCCGCATGGAACTCCGCCCCCGGACGGGCGCTGTGCCAGCCGGCGGGCTGCCCCACCCAGTCGCCCCACCGGTCGGCGCCGAGGTACACGCACTCGTGACGCCAGTGCGGCGACCCGTCCCACTTGCGCCACTGGAAGATCATCTCGGCACCGGCTGCGGGACGCGCATCGCTCATCCGCCCACCCTACGTCCGCGGGCTCCGCCGACGCCCCGCGGAATAGGCTGGAGTCGTGCAGCACACCCCCCTGGTCGTGGAGACCCGAGAGATCGACCCGGTCGAAGACCTCCTCTCCTTCGCGGACCCCGCCCGCCCGCTCGCCTGGTTCCGCCGCGGCGACGGGATCGTGGCGGTGGGCGAGCCGCTCGCCGAGCTCCGCCCGCCGGCCGAGGAGGGACGCACCCGCGCCGAATCCCTCGCGGCGCTCTGGCAGGGGCTCTCGGCGGAGGCCGCGGTCTCCGATCCGCTGCGACTCCCCGGGACCGGGCTCGTCGCGTTCGGGGCCTTCACCTTCGACGAGGACTCGCACGCCGACAGCGTGCTCGTGATCCCGTCGCGGATCCTCGGCCGCCACGGGGACCGCTTCTGGGAGACCCGCATCCGTCGCAGCGACGACCGTGCGCCGGGCGCCGTCGAGCCCGCGGAGTACGGACCGCACTGGGCCGGCACCGTGGGCCCGGGAGCGCAGAGCCCCCAGGGCTACCAGGACGCCGTGCGGGGAGCGCTCGCCCGCATCGCGGACGGCGAGCTCAGCAAGGTGGTCCTCGCCCGCGACCTCCAGGGCACCATCCCCGCGGGCTCCGACCTGCGGCGACTCGTCCGGGCACTGGCCACCGGGTACCCGGACACCTGGGTCTTCGCGGTCGACGGGCTCATCGGCGCGAGCCCGGAGACCCTCGTCACCGTGCAGGACCGGACGGTGACCGCCCGCGTGCTCGCCGGCACGATCGGACGCGGAGCGGATGCCGACGCGGACACCGCCGCGTCCGCGCACCTCGCCTCCAGCACCAAGGACCTCGACGAGCACCAGTACGCCGTGCAGAGCGTGCTCGCGTCGCTCCGCCCGTACACGAGGGCGCTGGCGGCGAGCGAGCAGCCCTTCCTCCTCAAGCTGCCCAACCTCTTCCATCTCGCGACCGACGTGGAAGGCGAGCTGGAGAACGGCCGCTCGGCCCTCGACCTCGTGCGCGCCCTGCACCCGACCGCGGCCGTCGCGGGCACTCCGACACCGACGGCCATCGCCGCCATCCGGGAGCTCGAGCCGTTCGACCGCGGCCGCTACGCCGGGCCGGTCGGCTGGGTCGACGCGGACGGCAACGGCGAGTGGGCCATCGCCCTGCGGTGCGCACAGTTCACGACGGCCGAGGACGCGATCACGGTCACCGCCTACGCCGGGGCCGGGATCGTCGCCGGATCGGATCCGGAGAGCGAACTCCTCGAGACGCGGGTGAAGTTCCGTCCCCTCGTCGACGCGCTGGCCTGACGTCCGCCGCGGTCAGCTCGCGGCGAGGCGCTTCTTCTCGGCCTCGACATCGAAGTCGGCGACCGGCCACTGGGGATCCATGTCCTCGAGGGCGGCGAGCAGCAGCTCCTGCACGGCCAGCCGGGCGTACCATTTCGCGTTCGCCGGCACGACGTACCAGGGAGCGGCCTCCGTCGACGTGCGGTCGAAGACGGTCTGGTACGCCTCCATGTACTGCGGCCAGAGCATCCGCTCGTCGACGTCGCCCGGGTTGTACTTCCAGTGCTTGTCCGGGCGTTCCAGACGCTCCATGAGCCGCGCCTTCTGCTCCTCCGGCGAGATGTGCAGCATGACCTTGACGATGCGGACGCCGGAGGCCGCGACGCGCTCCTCGAACGCGTTGATCGCATCGTAGCGGCGTTCGATCTCCGCGGGATCGGCCAGCTGCCGCACCCGTCCGATGAGCACGTCCTCGTAGTGCGAGCGGTCGAACACCCCGATGAACCCGGGCTCGGGGAGCCGCTTCTCGACGCGCCACAGGAAGTCGTGCCGGCGCTCCTCCTCCGTCGGCGCCTTGAACGCCGCCAGCGCCACGCCCTGCGGATCGACACCGCCGACCACGTGCCGCACGATGCCGCCCTTGCCCGCGGAGTCCATCGCCTGCAGCACGAGCAGCACCGCATCCTGCGCCGTGCCCACCCGGCTCTCGGCGAACAGCCGCTCCTGCAGGTCGTTCAGCTGCTCGAGACCCGCTTCGAGGTCGGCCGTGCCGCGGGACTTGCCGTGGTCGTAGCCGGGCTTGCTCTCGGGGTCGACGTCGGCGAGGCGGAAGCCGGGCCGCACCCGCAGGTTCTGCGTCCAGGTGTGCGCGTTCATACGCACATGATGCCAGTCACCGCGGCAGCGGTACCTCGATGATCTGGCGACCGCCGCGCGGCGTCGTCAGCGCCTGGTCGAGAGCGGTGCGCGTGGTGACCCGCTGATACTCCCAGCCGTAGGCGAGCGCGAGGTGCTCCAGGCGGACACCGTGCGGGGTGTAGAACACACGATCCAGGTGCGCGGAGGGGGCGGTGCCCGCCACCTCCAGGCCGTCGAAGATCGTGCCGCCTCCGTCGTTGCCCACGATGACCTGGAGGCGCGGCTCCGTCTCGTCGCTCGGGAACAGCAGCGCACCGACGTCGTGGAGGAACGCGAGGTCGCCGAGCAGCACCCGGGTCACACCGGGCGCCCCGGCGGCCTGGCTCGCGACCGCGACGCCCGTGGCGGTGGCGATCGTGCCGTCGATCCCGGCGAGTCCGCGGTTGGCGTGCACGGGGACCTTCTTGCCGCCGAGCACCTCGTCGGCGACGCGGACCAGGCGCGACGATCCGAACACGAGGCGGTCATGCGGCCAGGTGGCCCGCCACACCGCATCCACGAGGCGCTCGCGGTCGAGCGGGCGGCGCACGGCGTCGAGTTCCGCGCGCACGGCGACGCGGCGGGCGGCGACGTCGGTGGAGGAGAGCCCTTCGGTGTCGGGCGCGTTCTCACTGAGATCCACGGCCTCGGCGGCGGCGGCCCGCATCCACGCTCCGAGCCACTCCCTGTCGGTCTCCCCCGGGGCGACCGCGACGGCCGCGACGGCGCGCGTGCGGTGGTTGAGGTTCAGCTCCTCGCCGCCCTTGCGGACCGCGACCACCTCCACGTCCGCGCGGGAGAGCAGGCGCGCGGCCTCGCGGCTGAGCGTCGGGTGGCCCAGCACGACCACCCGCTCGATGCGCCCGCCGAGGTCGTCGCGGGACAGCAGCCGCCGGTACCCGTGGACCACCTGGCGCCCGAATCGCGCGCCGCTGACGATCTCCGCGATGAGCGGCCAGCCGCCGACGTGGGCGACCTCCTCCGCCTCAGCGCCCGCATCGGCGCCCGCCAGGACGACCGTCCGGGGACCGCGCTCCAGCGGGAACGCCTCCGGCTCCGGAAGCCGCGGCGGCTCCCCCGGTGTCAGGGTGCGTGAGGGCATCGCGCCCGACAGCGGCTCGCGGGAGGGCAGGTTCAGGTGCACGGGGCCGGCCACGCCGGGAAGCCCGGACTCGGCATCCGCCGCTCCGAGCGCGAGGGCGACCACGCGTGCGGCGAGGCCGTCCCAGTCGCCATCCCCGGGGACGGCGGCGTCGACCTGCGCCCGCACCCAGGGGTGGAAGAGCCCCTCCTGGACGGTGGCCTGATTCGCACCGACCCCCCGCAGCTCGGGAGGCCGATCCGCGGTGAGCAGCAGCAGCGGCACTCCGGAGTGGAAGGCCTCCATCGTGGCCGGGAGGAGGTTCGCGACGGCCGTGCCGCTGGTGCACACGACCGCGACCGGGACGCGGGTCTCCCTGGCGATGCCCAGGGCGGTGAATCCGGCGACCCGCTCGTCGATCCGCACGTGCACGCGGAGCGGGCCCTCGTCGGCGAAGGCCGCCGCGGCGAGCGCAAGAGCCTGCGAACGCGACCCCGGGGAGAGGACGACGTCACGCACGCCGTGGGACACGAGGTCGGCGAACAGGGAGGCCGCGGCCTCCATCGCCGGCGACGAGGTCACGGGCGCGGATCCGTGGCGGGCGGCTCGTCGGTCTCCTCGTCGAGCCGCGCGAGCTCCTCCTCGAGGCGACGGATCCGGGCGTCCTGCTCCGCTTTGCTGATGCTGCGGAGGAACGCGGGGTCGTCGTCCGGGGCGACGGTGCGCGGCACACCCTGGTCGTTCGCCCGGCGACGGCCGATGACGAACCAGAGGATCCCGCCGATGACGGGGATGAGGACGACGATGGCGACCCAGGCGGCCTTGGGCACGCCGCGGTGCCGCGTCGCCGGCTGCACGGCGCAGTCGACGATGCTGTACACCCAGAACACGGCGGCGAGGAAGCCGCCGATGATCAGTAGTCTCGCCACCCCTCCAGTCTAGGCACGTCGGGGCCGGTCGGGCCCGGAGACGGCAAAGGCCCCGTTGCTAGACTGCGCGGGACATGCCGCCCCTCGCCCCCGTCCCGACGCCGCGAGCGCGCGCCGAGCGGATCCTGCCGAGCCGGATCATGATCGCCGTCGGCCTCGCGCTCCTCCTCGTCGTCGGTGCCTGGTCGGCCTCCCACGGGTCGGTGGATCCGCATGCGACCCTGTGCCTCGCCCCCGGCGTCTCGCAGCCCGCCGACGCCACGGCAGCCGGAGTCCCGATCGTCGATGGCCCCTCGGCCGATCTGGCTTCCGATGCGGCGGCGTGCGCGGTGGCGGCCCTCTGCTGCGTCGCCCTCGTCCTGCTCCTCCGGCACCTGCGCACCCGCGGCGGCGTCCGTCTCCGCGGTCTCCTGCCCCGGGCGACCGCACGCCTCCGCGCCGGCCCTCGCCCGCTCCTCCCCGCGGTCTCGCTCGTCCAGCTCTCCATCTCCCGCACCTGATCCGACACCGGCTCCCGCCGCTTCCGCGGCACCCCTCGTCGTATCCCCCGTGTTTGGAGACCCCATGAAGACCCCCGTCAAGGCGACCCTGATCGCCGTCGCCGTCGCCGTCGTGCTGCTCGTCGCCGGCATCGTCTACGCCCTCAGCCAGCAGCCCGCGAAGCCCGATCCCGAAGCCGGCGAGAAGCTGCCCACCGTCCGCACCGACTCCCACGTCCTCGATGATGGGGGCCCCGACGCCGTCACGGTCGTCGAGTTCCTCGACTTCGAGTGCGAGGCCTGCGGCGCGTTCTACCCGATCGTGGAGGAGCTGCGCGCGACCTACGACGGCGACATCCGGTACGTCACCCGGTACTTCCCGCTGCCGGGGCATGTGAACTCGACGCAGGCCGCGCTGGCCGCCGAGGCCGCCGCACAGCAGGACCGCTACGAGGAGATGTTCCACCGTCTGTTCGAGACGCAGGCCCAGTGGGGCGAGCAGTCGACGGAGACGCCGGAGGTGTTCCGCGCGTTCGCCGAGGAGCTCGGGCTCGACCTGGCCGCGTACGACGCCGCGGTCGCGGACCCCGCCACCCTCGCCCGCGTGCAGCAGGACAAGCGCGACGGCGAGCGGCTGGGGGTGAGCAGCACCCCGACGTTCTTCGTCGACGGCGAGAAGGTCGAGCTCGTCGAGTGGAACGACCTGGAGGAGGCGATCGCGGCGGCCATCGACGAGTGAGTCGGGCGGTGGGGTCGCCGTGCGGCGGCCCCACCTCTACGCTGAGCGCATGACCTCGGAGCGCCCCTCGTCGGCCCGTCTCCTGTTCGGGGCCCTGCGGACCACGCCGGCGACGCTGACGATGATCGGCCTGGTCCTGCTCACGGGCGTGATCTGGCAGGGACTGTGGCGGCCGTTCGAGGACTCGGCGCTCTTCCCCGCCGTCGCCTACGGGCTGCCGAGCCTGGCCGAGGGCAAGTGGTGGACGCCGGTCACGGGGACGTTCTTCGTCAACGAACCCTGGGTGTACCTCTTCACCATCGCCGGGTTCTGGGGCATGGGCTACCTGGAGCACCGCCGCGGCACCCGGGTCGCCCTCGCCTACTTCACGGTCGGGCAGCTCTTCGCGATCTTCGCGACGGCTCTGTTCCTCCTCCTCGTATCGCAGCTTCCGTGGGCGTGGGCGCAGACTCAGGCGCAGGCCCTCGACGTCGGCGCATCCGGCGGCACCATGGCCTGCATCGCCGCCGCCGTCGGCCTGTTCCGTCCGCCCTGGCGGGTGCGCGCGTGGCTGGTGCTCCTCGGATTCGTGTTCGTCGCGATGATGTTCTGGGGAGAGCTGGCCGACCTCGAGCACCTGTTCGCGGTCCTGCTGATCCTCTTCGTGGACCGGAGTCTCCGCGTGCGGCGCACCACGGTCCGGGAGCAGCGACTGATCGCCGTGATGGCGGTGCTCACGCTCGTGGCCATCGAGATCATCACGGTCCTCGTGCCGACCGACGGCCCGTTCGGTCCCACCGATCCCGCTTCGGGCGGTTTCATCGATACGGCGATCGACGTCGCGGTGATCCTCTTCATCGCGAACGGCCTGCGGCGCGGTCGCCGCTGGGCGTGGGTCGTCGCCGTCATCCTCGGCCCGCTCAACGTGCTCGCCGCCACGCTCGTGCTGGTCCTCATCATCCTCACGAGCGAGGCACAGCTCGAGACGGTGATCGATGCGGAGACCGAACTCACGCTCGCCACCGGGATCCTCTGGGCGCTGGTGCTCACCTATCTGATCGCGGTACGCCGGGCTTTCCGTGCGCGCCGCTCGACGGCGCTCGGCCGGCAGCCTGCCCCGACGGGAGACGAACTCCGGCGCGAACTGCGGGCACATGGCGGGGGCACGCTCTCCTGGATGACGACATGGGAAGGCAACGGCTATGCCCGCGTGGACGGCGGGATCGTCGCGTACCAGCGCCGCAACGGCGTCGCCCTGGCCCTCGCCGATCCGATCGGCCCGGCGGAGTCCCGGTTCGCCGCGGTCCGTGACTTCATCCGCACGGCAGAGGACGCGGGCCTCGTCCCCTGCTTCTTCAGCGCGGACGAGGCGACGAGGGCGGCAATCCCGGAGACGTGGCGCAGCCTCGTGGTGGCGGACGACACGATCGTCGACCTTCCCGGCCTCACCTTCACCGGCAAACGCTGGCAGCCGGTGCGCACATCGCTCAACCGGGCCGGGCGGGAGCAGATGACCTTCCGGCTCACCCATCTCGCGGCGGAGACCTGGGGCCTCCGTCAGCAGCTCCGTGGGATCTCCGAGGCGTGGGTCGGCGACAAGGACCTTCCGGAGATGCGGTTCACCCTGGGAACCCTGGAGGAGGCGGAGGACCCCGAGGTGCGGCTCGCCCTCGCGATCGCTCCGAACGGCGACGTCGACGGGTTCCTCTCGTGGTTGCCCGTGTACGGGGAGGGCGGGGTGGTCCGCGGCTGGACCCTCGACCTCATGCGGCGTCGCGAGGGCGGTTTCGGACCGGTGATGGAGTATCTGATCGGCGCCTCCGCGCAGCAGTTCTCGGAGGAGGGAGCCGAGTTCATGTCGCTCTCCGGCGCTCCCCTCGCGCACGACTACCCGCCGGACGCCGGTGTGATCGCCGCGTTGAGCGACCGGCTCGCCGATGCGCTCGAGCCGGTGTACGGCTTCCGCTCGCTGCACCGGTTCAAGGAGAAGTTCCACCCCCGCTACGAGACCATGTACCTCCTCTTCCGCGACGAGAGCGACCTCACCCGCATCGGCGGAGCGCTCACCCGGGCCTTCCTCCCCGACGCCACGCTGCGGCAGTTCGCCGGGGCCGGGCTGGAGCTCGTCCGCGGCGAGCACTGATCCCTCCTTGATCCGCGCCCTATCGAAAAACCGCCGATGGGAGTACATTCCAGGCAGGACATCTGGTCATGCTGTCGCGAACGCGAGTGGAGTGGTGATGGACCCTCAGAACGTGTTGCCCTTCCCCCCGACCCCCTCGGCGAGCACCGCGGGCCCGACCATCGCAGAATCCACCTACACGCCACGCGTGAAACCCGATCGACTGCCCCCGGATGCCCCGAATGTGCTGATCATCCTGATCGACGATGCCGGTCCCGGCCTCCCTGACACGTATGGCGGCGAGGTGCGGACCGACACCCTCTCCCGGGTCCAGGGCGAGGGGGTAGGTTTCAACCGATTCCACACCACCGCGATGTGCTCGCCGACACGCGCATCGCTGCTCTCCGGCCGCAATCACCATCGGATCGGCAACGGACAGATCGCGGAGCTCGCCAACGACTGGGACGGGTACGCGGGCGAGATCCCGAAGAGCAGTGCACTGGGTGCAGAGGTGTTGAAGGACTACGGGTACGCCACCGCGGCGTTCGGCAAGTGGCACAACACACCGGCGGTCGAGACCGGCGCCTCAGGGCCGTTCCACAACTGGCCGACCAGCATCGGCTTCGAGTACTTCTACGGCTTCCTCGCGGGCGAGGCTTCCCAGTACGAGCCGAATCTCGTCCGCAACACGACGAGCGTCCGCCCGGGGAAGACCCCCGAGGACGGGTACCACCTCAGTGAGGACCTCGCGGACGACGCGATCCATTGGCTGCGCACGCACAAGGCTCTGCAGCCGGACAAGCCGTTCTTCCTGTACTGGGCGACCGGATGCCTGCATGGTCCGCACCACATCATGACGGAGTGGGCGGACAAGTACGCCGGCGCGTTCGATGACGGCTGGGACGCCTACCGCGAGCGCGTGTACGCCCGCGCCAAGGAGAAGGGCTGGATCCCGCAGGACGCCGAGCTGACCCCACGTGACCCGCGTCTGCCCGCATGGGACGACATTCCCGAGGACGAGAAGCCCTTCCAGCGGCGGCTGATGGAGGTCGCGGCGGGATTCGCCGAGCACGCCGATGTGCAGGCAGGCCGCCTCGTCGATGAGCTGGAGCGGTTGGGGTACGACGAGAACACGCTCATCCTCTACATCTGGGGCGACAACGGCTCCTCCGGAGAGGGACAGAACGGCACGATCAGCGAACTGCTCGCGCAGAACGGCATCCCGTCCACCATCCCGCAGCACATCCAGGCGATGGAGGAGATGGGCGGACTCGATGTCCTGGGCACGGCGAAGGTCGACAACATGTACCACGCGGGCTGGGCATGGGCAGGCAGCACGCCTTACAAGGGGATGAAGCTGCTCGCGTCGCATCTCGGCGGCACCCGCAACCCGATGGCCGTGCGCTGGCCGGCGCGCATCACCGCCGACCCGACGCCTCGGACGCAGTTCGTGCACTGCACCGACGTCGTGCCGACCCTCTACGACCTGATCGGCATCGCACCGCCGGACGTGGTGAACGGCATCCCGCAGGATCCGATCGACGGCTCGAGCTTCGCCGCGGCCCTCACCGACCCCACGGCACCGGAAACCCATCGCACGCAATACTTCGAGATCATGGGAAGCCGCGCGATCTACCACGACGGCTGGATGGCGTCCGCCTTCGGGCCGCGGGCCCCTTGGATCCCCGGTCTGCCGGAGGGCATCTTCGAGTGGTCCCCCGACCACGACACCTGGGAGCTGTACGACCTGGAGCACGACTGGTCGCAGGCGAGAGACCTCGCCGAGGAGAGGCCGGACAAGCTCGACGAGATGAAACGGCTCTTCGCTTCCGAAGCCGCGCGGAACAGCGTGTATCCGGTCGGCGGTGGGCTCTGGGTGCCGGTGTTCCATCCAGAACTGCGGATCTCCACGCCGTACCACGAGTGGAACTTCGCGGGCGACATCACCCGCGTACCCGAGTTCATCGCTCCCGCACTGGGCACCCGCGCCAACCGCGTGACGATCACCACGACTCCCGGCGCCGCTCCCACAGGGGTTCTCTACAAGCTGGGCGGTGCGGGCGGAGGGCTGACGCTCTACGTCGACGACGGGCATCTCTGTTACGAGTACAACCTGTTCCTCATCCAGCGTACGAAGATGCGCTCGGATAGGACTCTGCCCGCCCACGGGGTCACGATCTCCGTGGTCACGAGCTACATCGACCCCCGACCGGGTGGTCCTCTGTCCGTCACGATCGAGGTCGACGGCGAGGAGTGGGCCACAGGCACCGTACCCGTCAGCGTCCCGGTCCTGTTCACCGCGAACGACTGCCTCGATATCGGCGTCTCGCTCGGGGGCTGCGTCTCGTCGGACTACCTGGATCGGGCCCCATTCCCGTACTCGGGCACCATCGACGACGTTCACGTCGTCTACGCATCGTGAGCGATCCGGCGCCCGCGCGGGGACCGGCCGCCGCGGCCTGGAACGGGGCGAGGGTCCGCCGCCGGTTCGTCAGCCCTGAACTGGTCTCCGGCATCGTCCTGGTCAGCGTCGTCATCGCCATCGCGGACGAGGCCGGCGGCATCCTCGACGTGTTCGCGGTGACCGTCCTCAGCGTCCTGGTGTTCTGGGTCAGCGACGTCTTCGCGCACACGGTCGCCGCGCAGCGACGACGGGCGGATGACGAGCCGGTCGACCTGCGGACCTCCCTGGCGACGGCGCTTCGGGAGTCACACGGCTATCTCCTCGCGGCCGTCGTCCCGGTGGCGTTCCTGCTAGTCGGCCTCCTCGGTCCCTACGACGGGAGAGGGGCGTACTGGATCGCACTCTGGGTGCAGGTCGCCGTCCTCGCCGTCGTGGGCTGGATCGCCTTCGGGGGACGCGGGATGCCCTGGCCGCAGCGCGTCGTGGGAAGCCTGGCCACCGCTGCTCTCGGGGTGCTCGCGGTCCTGCTGAAGATCCTCGTGCACTGACGGTCGCCCGCGGACGTCAGCAGTCGAACGGCTCGCGCCGGGCCCGCGCGTCGCCGGACTCAGGCCCGCGCCTCGGCGACCTCCCCGGCGACGCCATCCCGAGTCTCCGCAGCCGGACGCTTCGCCGTGTTCGCGATGTGCGCCCGCGCGACGACGAGCGCGGCGACGACCATGATCCCGACGCCGAGCCCGTACGGCGCGGCATGGCTGACGGCGGTGTAGAGGGCGGCCGCGATCAACGGGGCGACGGTGCTCATCGCGGCGTTGAGGGACTGGGTGGCACCTCCGAGCCAGCCCTGTTCGTCGTCGCCCACGGCGTTGGACATCGCGCCGTCCATCGCGGCCTGGGCAGCGCCCTGACCGGCGGCGAGCATCAGCGCACCGACGATGAAGAGCCACGGCTGAGCAAGCAGCGAGGCCACGACTGCGAGCCCGGCGAGACCGATCGCCTGCGCGACGATGGCGCTGACGATCACGCCGCGCTCCCCCATCCGCGGGAGAAGGAAGCCCAGCAGCACCCCCTGGATGAGGATGTCGATGATGCCGACCCCCGCCGTGAGCAGGCCGATCTGCGTCGGCCCCCACTGGATGGCGTCGAGGGCGAGGACGCTGAAGTTGTTCACGAAGAACCCGAACGGTAGCGCGAGCAGCGCGAACGCGATCATCAGCCCGCGGAGCTCGGGGCGGCCGAAGGCTGTGCGGAACACCCCGAACGGCTGGACGTCGCGGAGGGCGATCCGCGCGATGCGGTTCTCCGGTCGCAGGCTCTCCGGTAGCAGGAAGATGCTGAGGATCGCTATCGTGAGGCCGACCGCCGCAGTGAGGAAGACAGGCAGACGGAGATCGATCGCGGCGAGCAGACCGCCGATGGCGGGACCGATCATGGTGCCGATGCCGGTCAGTGCGCCGAGGAAACCGAAGCGCTGCGCGCGCTTCTCGGGCGGCGTGATGTCGGCCAGGTAGGCGAACAGGGCAGGGAGGTCTCCGGCCGTCAGCCCCTGGATGACACGGGCGAGCACGAGCACCCAGATCGCCCCGCCCACGCCGAACAGCGCCATCGAGAAGGCCGCGCCGAACGCCGCGACGATAATGACGGGTCGTCGTCCGAACCGGTCGGAGAGCCGCCCGAGGAGCGGTGCGGCGAGGAAGGCGCACAGCCCGTTGACCGCTTCCAGCACCCCTACCCAGAGGGCGAGGTCGTGCTCGTGCGCGACGTACTGCAGCACGACGAACGGCAGCACGGGCAGGACGACGGTCATGCCGATGACCGTGAGCATCGTCAGGACGACGAGCATGACCCACGCGCGGCCGGCGTCGCGAACGGGAAAACGAGGTGAAGTCATACCGAAAGTGTAGTGATACCAGTTTTGGTGTCAATACACTTTCTGGTCGAGTGCGCGATAGGGTGGCCGCATGACGACGCCCCCGCCCCTGGGTCGCCGCGAGCGCAAGAAGGCCGCGACCCGCAAGAACATCTCCGACGTGGCCACCCGGATGTTCCTGGAGCGCGGGTTCGACAACGTCAGCATCCGCGAGGTCGCGGACGCCGCCGATGTCTCCCCCACCACCGTGTTCGCCCACTTCCCGCAGAAGGAGGCGCTCGTCTTCGACGAGGACGACGAGCAGCGCGACCGCCTCGTCTCGGCCGTGCGCGGCCGGTCGACCGGTGTGACGATCAACAAGGCCATCCACGACTTCTATGCGGCCGAGATCGCCGCCAACCTCGATGAGCACGGCGACGACGTGGCCCGTATCTTCCTGCGCTTCCTCAACGAGACGCCGGCGCTCCGGGACTACGCGTCGAAGATGTGGCTGCGCCACGAGGACGCGCTCGCCGAGGCCATCGCCGACGAACTCGACATCCCGGCCCCCACCCCCGAGGTCCGCGTGTACGCGCGGTTCGTCCTGCAGATGCAGATCCTCGTCACCGAGAGCGACGATCAGCAGAGCGTGCTCGACGCCGGCTCGACACTCCTCGAACACGGCTGGGCCCCTATCGAGGAGCAGCTCGCCGGCTCGCGGAGCGCACGAACGGGTCCGGACCTCAGTCCTCGCGGGGGCGCCGCCGCAGGCTCTTGACGTCGGTGCGGCGATGCTTCGCCGTCAGCCGACGCTCCTTCGACCCTCGACTCGGCTTCGTCGCCCGCCGCGTCGGCGCCGGCGGACGCACGGCCTCCGCGACGAGCGCAGCGAGCCGTTCTCTGGCCGCTTCCCGATTGCGCAGCTGCGCGCGGTGCTCGGACGCGGCGATCGTCAGCACACCGTCGACCAGGCGCCCGTGGAGCCGCTCCCGGAGCCGGTCGCGCTGCGTCGGCGACAGGGCCGCGGAGTTCGCCGCATCCCAGACCAGCTCCACCCGGGAGTCCGTGGTGTTCACGCCCTGACCGCCCGGCCCCGACGATCGCGAAAAACGCCACGACAGTTCGGCCTCCGGGATCGTCAGACCCGCGGAGACGCGGAGTCCGGGGCGAGGGGCGGAAGGCATGCCTCCATCATCGAGGATGAACGGCCGCGAGCGCCGAGTGGACGCGACGGCGGGAGTCGAACCCGCAACGCCTCCGGATATGAGCCGGGGCCCGGGACCGCCCGGATCGCCGCGATGGGGATGACGTTACCCGGCCGTGATCCTTCCCACCAGGACCGTTCCCTGGGATAACGCCATGAGTCGCCGGATGACGCGGACGGCTAGCGTCGCCGCCGCTCGTCGTCAACCGGTTCGACCACTCCCGACCCTCCCCGTACCGTCGCTCGCACCGATGACGTCCGAGCAGGAGGCCGACATGTCCGAATCTCAGCACAACGACAAGACCCCGACGCCGATGGCGGAGGCCGGGGATCCGCAGGCGCGGCTGGAGGCCGAGGCCCGCCGCGCGATCGTGACCGGGGCCGACTCCGGCATCGGCCGCGCGACCGCCGTGGCCCTCGCCGCGGCGGGCATCGACGTCGGCATCACGTGGCACAGCGACGAGGCCGGGGCCCAGGAGACCGCGGACGAGGTGCGCAGCCACGGCGCCCGGGCGGTGGTGACCCAGCTCGACGTCTCCGACATCCCCGCCTGCGGCGACGTGATCGACGGGCTGATCGCGGAGCTCGGCGGCGTCGACGTGTTCGTCAACAACGCCGGCGCCGGGCTCCAGACCCCGTTCCTCGACGTGACGCTCGACGAGTGGAACCGGGTGCTCGACACCGACCTCACCGGAGCCTTCGTCTGCCTGCAGCGGGCGGCCCGGTCGATGGTCGCCGCAGGTCGGGGCGGACGACTCATCTCCGTCACCAGCGTGCACGAGCACCAGCCGATGGTGGGGGCGAGCGCGTATGACACGGCCAAGCACGGCCTCGGCGGGCTCATGAAGAACCTCGCGCTCGAGCTCGGCCGGTACGGGATCAGCGCCGTCAGCGTCGCCCCGGGTGAGATCGCGACCCCGATGACCGGGCAGACGGACACCGACCCGCACGCCGAGGATCGCCCCGGTATCCCGCTCGGACGCCCTGGCGATGCCCGCGAGGTCGCTGCGCTGATCGCCTTCCTCGCCTCGCCGGAGGCCGCCTACATCTCGGGGGCCTCGGTCGTGATCGACGGCGGCATGCTGCAGATGGGACCGCAGGCGGGCGGGGCGATCGAGAGCCACGACTGGCGCACGGTCTGAGCGCAGGTCAGCGGCGGATCGAGTCCCGGAACGGGTTCGGTTCCAGCGTGTAGTCCGTGGTCGGGTCCGCCCAGGTGTCCTGGGCGGACCGGTGGCGGCCCGAACGCAGGGCGGAGAGCGCATGCGTCGCAGGCACGCCTGCGGCGAGCGCGAGGCGGCCGGTGAGGGAGCGGTCCGCGCGGCCGAGCACGCTCGCGCGATGCCAGGCCTCGTGCAGCGCCCCGCCGCGGGCCGCGGGCACCCGTCGATGCGGCAGGGCCCCGGCCCGACGCAGCGCCACGAGCTCCTGCACCCGATCCCACCAGTCCGCCTCCACCTCCGGGTGGAAGTAGTTGTCGCGGAGCCAGGACGGGTGCGGGTGGCGGAACCGGCCGGCGACGACCTCGCCCGCGCCGCCCAGCAGACCGCTGCCGATGAAGACCGTGTTGAGGAGACTCTTGTGCACCCCGAAGCGGTCGAGCGCGATCACGGGGACCCCGTGGGCCAGCGCCTCGACCGCCGCCGTCGAGCTCACCGTGACCAGACCGGCGGCGGACTCGAGCGCGGTCGCCATCGGCGCGTGCGAGAACACGAGGTTCGCCGGGCGGCCCGCCGTGAAGAGACGGGTGTACGGATCACGGTCGAGGTGGGTCTCGGCCTCCCCCGGCCGGGACCGCACCTTGACGACCACCCGGCGCGACGGATCGGCCTCCGCGACGCGCACGAGGATGGCGGCGATCGCTGCGCGCTCCTCCGGCCGTCGGGGCACGAGGGCCTGCGCGGCGAAGACGACGTCCGTCGCCCCGGGCCGACGGACCGCCGCGGGTGTTCCGTCGACAGGACGTTCCGCCAGAGCGATGGCGCCCGCACCCCCGGAGAGCACTCCGGCCGCCGCGGACTCCCGGAGACGGCTGCCACTCCACCGCTCGCGACCCCGCGCGAAGGGCAGGGTCGCCAGAGCGAGCGGCGTCCGCACCCCGATGCGCTCGCCGAGCTCGGCGAAGGCACGGCGCTCGCGGTGCGAGTGCACGATCAGCAGGTCGGTGTGTCGCCGGTAGTCGAGCGCCCCGCGTTGGGCGGGGATCGCCATGCCGGGGAGCCCCGAGACGGTCACCGGACGATGCCGCAATGCATCGACGACTCGGCCCAGGAGGCGGACGAACGGTCCCCGCCCGGCGAGCAGCACCACGTCCGGGCGCTGGACTTCGAGCCATCCGGCCACGCGCTCGAAGTCGAGCCGCGTGACGTCGGCGGCGCCGAAGCCGGTGCCCGCCAGCGCCGCATCCTGCTGCGCGGCGCTCACCGTCAACGGCGTGCGCACCAGCAGGAGCTGCGATCGCAGGTCGGGCACGGCCCCCAGCAACGATGCCGCCCACTTCACGAACGAGTCGGCGTCCGCGATGGCGACGACGCGCATCCCGGCGCCGGCGGTCATGCGGGCACGCGGCGGAGCTTCGCCATCGGCGCCCGCTCGCTGTCGAAGACGCGCTTGACGCCGTCGCCCACCGCGCTCTCGATGACACGGATGTCGCGGACCAGGTGTTCCAGGCCCCCGGGCTCCAGGGATGCGGCGTGATCAGAACCCCACATCGTCCGGTCCAGGGTGATGTGGCGCTCCACGGCGACGGCTCCCATCGCGACCGCGGCGAGGGAGATCTGCAGGCCGCGCTCGTGTCCCGAATAGCCGACCGGGATCCCCGGATAGCGGTCCCGCAGGGTCGCGATCACCCGCAGGTTCGCCTCCTCGGGCTCGAGCGGATAGGTCGAGGTCGCGTGCATGAGGACGACACGGTCGGTGCCGAGCGTGTCCAGCGCGCGGTCGATCTGCTCCATGGTGGACATGCCCGTCGAGAGGATGACCGGCTTCCCGGTCTCGCGCAGCGCGACGAGCAGCTCGGTGTCGGTCAGACTCGCCGACGCGACCTTGTGCGCCACGACGTTGAGGTCTTCGAGGAAGGCGACGCTCGGCACGTCCCACGGCGAGGCGAACCAGTCCAGGCCCTGCATCGTCGCGTGGTCGCCGATCTCGACGTACTCGTCGCGGCCGAACTCCACTCGGCGCCGGTAGTCGAGGTAGCTCATGGTGCCCCACGGCGTCTCTCGCGGCACGTCGCGCATGTGCTCCGGGGTGGAGATCTCGGGCGTGCGCTTCTGGAACTTCACCGCGTCCGCGCCGGCTCGGGCCGCGACGTCGATGAGGCGCTTGGCGATGTCGACGTCGCCGTTGTGGTTGAGGCCGATCTCCGCGATGACGTAGGCGGGACGGCCGCCGCCGATCACGTGCGATCCGATGCTGACAGTCATGATTCCTCCGGTCGTCGAACGGTCAACCGCCCCGTCCTTCCTGAGTACGGGCCGCGGGTGAACACCGATCGACCGGACGGTTACCGGGGGCGGTCAGCTCGACAACACCCGTTCGACGAGCTCCCGCACGGCCCCGTCGCCGCCTCGCCTCCCCAGCACGACGCGCGCCTCCGCACGGACGAGCGGGTGGGCGTTCGCGACGGCGACCGGCCAGCCCACGATCCGCATGGCGGGAAGGTCGTTGACGTCGTTACCGAGGTAGGCGACGTCGGCGAGCGCCACATCCTGCTCCTGCGCCCACTGCCGCAGCGCGGCCTCCTTGTCGGCGATCCCGTGCAGGACGGGGACGCGGAGCTTGTCGGCTCGGGCTCGCACCACGGGGTTCACCTCGGTAGAAAGGATCAGCATCGGCACCCCCGCCCGCCGCAGGAGCGAGACGCCCATCCCGTCCTCCCGGCTGACCCGCACCCGCTCTCCGCCATCCGCGTCGATGATCGCCGTGTCGTCGGTATGCACCCCGTCGAAGTCGGTGACCACGGCGCGGACGGGGATCCGCACCGGGCTCTCATGCAGAACGGCAAGGGCCCGTGCGGCCTGAAGCTGCGCGGCATCGTCGATCTCGATCGCGGTCTCCTCGGACACGGGGGCGATCCCGATCCGCCCGAAGAAGCGGTGGCGGTGGGCGCGGAATCCGTCGACCCGGAACACGTAGAAGGCTCCGGTCTCCAGATAGTGCGGCTCTCGGTCCTGGCGGCGAGGGCGGTGGCCGGCCTCGTGGTTGATCGCCTCGGCCGTGCCGTCGACCCCCCGGCGCCAGAGGAAACCGTAGGTCTCGACGGCGGAGAAGACGCTGTCGGACTCTCCCTGCTGCACCTCGGCGACGGCATCGGCCAACGCGGCGCTCGGGAGGAAGGGCGAGGTGGCCTGCAGGAACGCGACGACCTCGAACCGCTCACCCTCGCGCTCCAGCTCATCGAGCGCATGGAGGATCGCCGCCTCCGAGGTCGCGGTGTCTCCGGAGAGCTCGACCGGCCGCCGGATCACCCGCGCGCCCGCCTCCTCGGCCGCCACGGCGATCTCGTCGTCGTCGGTCGAGACGATCACGAGGTCGAAGCACGCCGCCGCCCGCGCGGCGTGCACGGCTCTGGCGACGAGGGGGACACCTCCCACACGCTCGAGGTTCTTCCGCGGGATCTGCTTCGATCCGCCCCGCGCGGGGATGATCGCCACCGTCGTCTGCAGGCGCTCGTCCATGTCGTGTCTCCTCATCGTCCGCGGATCTCCCGCCAGGCACGGCCGGCGCGGCGTCGGGCGCCGACAGCGGACAGCCGCCATTCCTCTATCCGTCCCACGCCGCCGCGCGGAGCCAGCAGGCGGTGCACGCCCCGCGGCGCCGACCCCCCGGGGAGGGCGAGCGCGGTCAGCCGCTCCGGTGCGAAGTACCGCCGACGCTCCTCGTGGTCGAAGCCGTCCAGCAGCTCCTCCGCCCTGGCTCGAAGGTGCCCCGCGATCTCCGGCTGCATCGTGTAGCCCACCGCGTCCACGAGGAGCTGCAACCGATCCGGATCGGCGTAGGGGGAGAGCGTCCGTGTGAGCGCATCGACGATCGTCAGGGGGATGCGGTTGCTGTTCTCCACCGGGGTCAGGGTGCGGAGCAGCTCCGTCGCGCCCGCGGCGCCGATCCTCCTCCCGAACAGGGTGCGGACCGTGGGCAGAGCCGTCGAGAAGGTCGCCACGACGGCGCGCGCGTCGAGGCGCTCCGCCAGGAGTTCGGCAGCCAGACGACCGCGGTCCTCCACGAACGCCAGACCGCGACTCTCCGCATGAGCGCGCACGGCGTGGGCGAGCTGCGGCGGTGCTGCGGGATGGGGCTTGAAGACGATCCGCTCCGGGAGCTCTTCCGCCGCCCGGTCGACCAGACGCTGCTGGAGCGCTACCTCCTCCGTCGCGGTCATCAGACCGAGGGCCGCGAGGTACTGTCCCAGCACGAGCACCGTCGCCGGTCCTGCGGCGGTCGACCCTTGCGACGACTCTCCCGTCTCCTGCAGCGCTGCCGCGAAGGACTCCGGAGGCACCGGGACCGCCACCGCGTGCGGACAGGCCACCAACGGACGGACGCCGGGCACCACGTCGGCGTACACGACCCGTTCGATCCGCGCCGTGACCGCGTGCGGCAGCCGTACCCGCATCGGCGCGTAGGTCATGAGGCCGTCGCCGACGATGGTCACCCGCGCCTCGGGGAACACGGAGAGGAGAGTACGGGCCGGTGCGACCTGGGGGCTCTGCACGAACAGCTCGATCTCCCGCGGGTCGAGCCGCCACGCTCGCGCGAGGAGTCGCCCCAGCACGGGGAGGTCGGCGTCCGCGGGTTCCCAGGCGCTCGGATGCAGGGGTCCCAGCACGTCGGCCAACGGCTCGACACGATGGAACCGGCCGCGGAGGGAGTGCAGCGCGGGATCCGTGTCGATGCCGACGACCGTCTCCGGGACCCGCGACGAGGTGAACGGCACGAGCACCCGCTCCGGGGCGCGAGCGCCCGCGCCGGAGCCCGCGTCGAGCAGGCCCGCATCGATCGCGGCGGCCGCGGTCGCGAGTCCGTAAGCGCTGTGCAGGGCGAAGAGGCGGGTCATGTCGCGTGGCCTCCGCCGCGCAGGCTGCGCGCGAGCACCCGACGTCGCGGACCATCGAGCCGGGCGAGCACCGTGGCGACCTCCGCCGCCGGGAGGTCGTGCAGCAGCGCACGGATCCGCCTCCGCATCTCGCGACGCACGGGTGGCGCCATGCGCCGCGAGCGCACCAGGTGATGCGCGCTGAGGGCGAGCGCGGTCCAGACGGCCTTCGGGAGGAAGCGGTCGGCATCGCGGTCTTTCCGGACGAGCTCGATCACCTCCGCCAGCGCGGGGGCGAAGTCGAGCTGGCGGCGGTCGTGCACCTGCGTGAGCGACGTCTCGACGCCTCGGCGGTAGAGCAGCGCCGGGGCGTCCACCACGGCGAACGAGGCCGCTTCCAGATGCAGGCGCCAGATCCACGGGCGGTCCTCGGCCGTGAAGAGGCCGGAGGGGAACGCGGCGAGCCCCCGGTCGAGCAGACGGCGGTGCAGGAGTCCCGCCCAGGCGAAGGGGTAGTCCACCATGCTCGGCTCATCGACCGGAAGGATCGCCTCCCGGGGTGGCACGACCCGCTCCCTCCACGGATACGGAGCACGGACGAGCGCACGCCGCGTCCCGGTGACGGTGACATGATCCGTCCGGAGGAAGTCGCACCGGAGCTCTCGCAGGCGCGCGGCGAGGACCGCGAGGCGCTGCGGCTGCATCCAGTCGTCCCCGTCGACGAAGCAGAACGCCTCGCCCTCGACGTGCGCGAGCCCCTGATTGCGTGCCGACGCCAGCCCGCGCGGCTCGGCGTTCCGCAGCACCTGGGCGTGCGGGAACCGCTCCGCATAGTGCGCCATGAGCGCGCCGGTCTCGTCGCGGGAGCCGTCGTCGATGGCCACGAGCTTCAGAGCGGCGGGATCGTCGAACTGCCGGGTGAGCGTCTCGAGGGTGGTGCCGATGTACGGGCCGGCGTCCTTCGCAGGCAGGATGACGGTGACGAGGGGCGTGCGCACGGAGCTCCCGGAGTGGGCGATGGGCTCGTCATCGTGGCAGGCGACGGTGGCCGGAGAGCGACCGTGCGGTGAACGTCCGGTGACGCGCGAGGTGAACGCTGAGGTGTGGCCCGCACCCGAACGAGCCACACCCCCAGTGCGTTGCACTGCCGGATGCGAACACCCGGTGAACCGTCACCGTGAGGCGACGGCCACCTCGCGGCGGTACTGGCCCCCACCAGCGAACCGCGAGGCGTCGTCGAGAGCGACTCCATGAAGATCAGCACTCAACACGTAACACGATACAACCGTCTGTTCGATCGCGCGAATCGGCCTAGGTCAATCCGTGAAAATTCGCGCCGAGCCTCCGGATCGGCGACGATGGACGGATGCGGTGGCCCTGGAGCACGATATGGCGCCCGATGTGGCGGCGCCAGCGCGTCGGAGGCATCGAGCTGCGCTGGCTCACGGCACGGTCGTGGACCCAGCGCTGGTACCCCCAGGGCATCGACGTCGGCGAGCGCCGCGGACGACGCGCTCTCGCGGTGAGCTGGTTCCGCCAGGACCCGTCGGGGCGCCACCTCGCCTCGCGCGTGACCCTCGTGGATCGCGAACGCACCCGCCGCCTCGACATCGTGCTGGCCGTCGCCGACGACGACGGCGTCCTGCAGCCCGCACCGATCCATGCGGGAGGACTCGCCTGGTTCGGCGACCGCCTGTTCGCGGCCGCCACCGGGCAGGGCATCTGGGAGTTCGACCTCGGTGCGCTCCGGCGGGTGCACGGCACCGATGCCCAGCGGGTGCGCGGCGGTCGACGGCGCCGCGACCGGCGGACGGCCGTGGTCGCGGTCAGGACCCGCCGCCACCCCGTCGCCCTCCGATGCTCCTTCCTCGGTCGGGTGTTCGACGCGGACGGGACCCCGCTCCCCCGCGTGCTCATCGGCGAATACCGCGGCCAGGAGACGGGAGCGGTCGGCGAGTTCACCATTCCCCATGGCCCCCACGAGGGCTTCCTCGAACTCGAGCACTTCACTCCGGGCATCCGGCACATGCAGGGAGCCGTGCGGTGGGGTGACCGCTACCTCGTCTCACAGTCCGATCACCTCCGGCCCGGGGTGCTGTGGTCCGGCCGCCACGATGCACTCACCCGGCACCCGATGGCTCTGCCCGTCGGCTGCGAGGATCTGGCCCTCGACCCCGACGACGAGCTGCTGTGGACGCTGGGTGAGCATCCGTGGCGGCGCGTGGTGCGGGGCATCCCCTTCGTCAGCCTCGGGCTCCGGGTTCCCGGCGGGGCCACGGGACCGCGAACGTAGACTGAGGGGGTGAAGAAGCCCGCCCCCCTCCTCGTCTACACCGTGCTGCGCCTGCTGGCGTTCCTCGTCCCGCTGGCCATCCTGTGGTTCTTCTTCCCGATCTTCCGCGAGTTCTGGTGGCTCGCCGCGATCTTCGCCGCCCTCATCGGCGCGAGCATCTCGATGCTCTTCCTGCGCACCCCGCTCTCGGACGCCTCCGCCCGCTTGCACGAGCGCCGGCAGGGCAAGGTCTCCGGACAGCAGGCCGACGCCGACGCCGAAGACGAGCTCGTCGACCGCTCCCCCGACGAGCGCCCCTGACGCCCTCTTCCGTCGCGCACCCGCGCACAACTTCGGAGATCCGCCGCGGCACGCCGCCCGCGCGGTCATCAACGCGGCGTGTCGTCCACCGTCTCCGAAGTCGTGACCGGCCCTGTCCGCGTCTCCATTGTTGGACTCGGTCTCAAAACTCTCGGCTAAGCCATAGGTTCGACCGACATCTCGGCCCCCTGTGCAGGTCTCACCGCGCACGACTTCGGAGCGACCGCAAAACGCGCCGGGGAGAGGGCCAGGACGACGGCGTGTCGGTCGCGAGCTCCGAAGTTGTGCCCGACGGGAGACGGGGAGCGGAGTCAGCCGGCGAAGGCCCAGAACAGGGCGCCGGCGTAGAGCAGCGAGGTGAGCGACGTCAGCGCGAGGGCGATGACCAGTTCCCGCGGTTGACGGTAGGTCCAGACGATCACGATCGCGGGAAGCCCGGCCAGCAGCGCGAGCAGGGAGATCCAGGCGATCGGGAACAGCAGCGCGAGGAACACGGCGATGCCGAACGGCACGAGCACGAAGAGCGTGAAGAGGACCTGCGTGGCGCGGCGGCCGATGAGGACCGTCAGGGTGCGCTTGCCGACCTCGCGGTCCTGATCGATGTCGCGGAGGTTGTTGGCCAGCAGCACCGCGCAGGCGAACAGGCCGGCGGCGATCGCTCCGAGCCAGGCCTGCTGCGGGAGCATGAAGACCTGCACCCACGTGGTGCCCAGGGTGGCCACGAGCCCGAAGAACACGAAGACGAAGACCTCGCCGAGGCCGTAGTACCCGTAGGGCCTCTTGCCGCCGGTGTAGAACCAGGCCGCGACGATGCAGGCCGCACCGACCGCGAGCATCCACCACTGTCCGGTGCGGACGACGATCGCGATCCCGACCGCTGCGGCGAGCGCGAAGAAGACGAGGCCGATGACGAGCACCGTGCGCGGCTTCACGCGGCCGGAGGCCGTGAGCCGCGCCGGGCCGACCCGATGGGCGTCGGTGCCGCGGATGCCGTCGCTGTAGTCATTGGTGAAGTTCACGCCGATCTGCAGCAGGACCGCCACAGCGAGGCACGCGAGCGCGATCACCCAGTGGAACTCCGGACCCGTGCTGCGTGCGGCTCCCGTACCGATGACGACGGGGGCGATCGCGAGGGGCAGCGTGCGCAGACGCGCCGCACCGATCCAGTCGCCGATCGTCACCGGACCCGCTTCGACGACCGGCCGCTTGGCCGGGTTTCCGCTGGTGCGCGGCGGGGTGCGCCGACCGGACTTCTTCTTGCGCTGGGAGGATGCTGCCACCCACGGAATCCTAGTCGTCGCGGCGAGGCGGCGAGCTCAGCGGTGCGGGTTGCTGTCCTTGCCGTCGAGCCAGAGCTCGTCGGTCTTGTCGGCGTGCGCCCCGGTCGTGCCGACGTGTTTGTCGCTGATCTTCGACCCCTTGAGGATGACGTGGACCATGGCCTGCGCGTGGCCGTGACCGAGGCCGTACTCCTGCTTGAGCCAGTTGAGGACGACCGTGGACTTCGTGCTCTCGTCGAACCCCTGCTCGTGGGCGAGGTCGATGAACTGCCGCGGCGTGAGGCCGGTCTGGGTCTCGACCTTGTCGAGGTATGCCTGGAAGGACATGGTTCTCTCCGCTCTCCGTCCCCGTCGAGGAACGTCTGGATGATGATCCCACGTCGCCGGTCTACTCGGCGGACGCGACCGGGATGATGGGCCGGTGCTCGTAGTAGGTCTGCAGGACCACGGTCGTGCGGGTGCTCACGTTCGCCGCGAGCCGGACATCGCGGACGAGCTGTTCCAGGTCGCGCGGCGTCGGCACGCGGACGAACAGCATGTAGCTCGCGTCCCCGGCGATGGAGTGACACGCCTCGATCGCGTCGAGGTGCTCCAGGAGCTCGGGGGCGTTGTCGGGCTGGGCCGGATCGAGCGGCGTGATCTCGATGAAGGCGGACAGCGGAGTCCCCGCCTGCTCCGGGTCCAGGATCGCCCGGTAGCCGGTGATGACGCCGCGGGTCTCGAGTCGCCGCAACCGGGACTGCACCGCCGACACGGACAGCCCGACGGCCTCGGAGAGCTGGGACAGCGTCGCCCTCCCGTCACGGGAGATGGTCGCCAGGATCGCACGGTCGACAGAATCATCCATAGCTGTAAGATTATCGTCAGGATTCCGTTATCACCGGAATCTTTCCGTTTTTCACTGCGATCGGAGGTTCCGATGTCCCTCGTTTCCGCCAACAGTTCCGCTGTTCAGGCCATCGTCGGCGAACCCGAGGTCGTCGAGGATGCGTCGATCGTCGAGAACTCCGCCGCCTGGGCGCAGCTCAAGCAGGCGGCGATCGCCATCCGCGAGCTGCAGATCAAGGACGGCTCGATCCCTGGCGCTTCGACGAGCTCGGCGACCCTGGACCAGGCGACCGCGCTCGTCGGGGAGATCACCGCCGCGATCCGGGCCCTCGCCCCCGCCTTCCCCCACGACGCGGAGTACCTCTCCGCCTCCATCGCCGACTTCGAGCGCTGGGCGGCCGAGGGCTTCGGCGTGCCGGACTTCCTCGACTCGCTCGTGGCCTTCCAGCCGCAGCAGCATCGCGTCGACGGCATCCGCCACCTCGTGGTCTTCCCGATGTACACCCAGAACGGCTCGAGCGACCGCCTGGTCGAGGCGCTCATCGTCGAGACCATCTGGCCGGAGTTCATCGCCGCGCTCGAGGCCGGCGACTACGGCAACAAGCTCTTCGTCTCGCTTCGGCTCGTGGACTTCACGCCCGGCTACGACACGAACTCCGCCGTGCTCTTCCCGGAGACCGTCGCCATGCGCGAGATCCCGACGTTCACCTGGGGCGCGATCTTCCAGGACCGCGAGGCCGCCCGCTACCGCCGCGTGGTCCGTGCGGCCTCGGAGATCACCAACCTCGACCTCCCCGAGCGCGCGGCGGCGATGCTGGAGGACCAGGAGGTCGCCGAGAAGACCTTCGTGATGTGGGACATCATCCACGACCGCACCCACATGCGCGGAGACCTGCCCTTCGACCCGTTCATGATCAAGCAGCGGATGCCGTTCTTCCTCTACTCGCTGGAAGAGATGCGCTGCGACATGACGGCGTTCCGTGAGTCGGTGAAGATCGAGCGGGCGCTGGATGCCCGGGTCGCCGCGGGCGAAGAGCTCACGGAGACCGAGCGGGAGATGCACGAGTACGCGCACCTCGTGCAGTACGCCGTGATCTTCGACCGCATCTTCCGCTTCGCCATCACCGGCACGCGCGTGCGCAACTACGACGCGGTGGGCGGCCAGCTCCTGTTCGCGTGGCTGCACCAGCGCGGCGTGCTGCACTGGACCGACACGGCGCTCGCCTTCGACTGGGAGAACGTGCCGGACGCCGTCGTGGCGCTCGGTGACGCGATCGACGACCTGTACTGGCACTCGATCGACCGCCCCAAGGTCGCGCACTGGCTCGCCGCCTACGAGCTGGTCCGCAGCACGCTGACGCCGCACCCCGCGTCGCAGTGGGCCCGCGGACTGTCGGACGAGATCCTCGCCGGGGCACCGAAGGGCTACACGGACGCGGTCCTGGACGACGAGTTCCCGCTGTCGATGTTCTTCGAGACGCTCGACAAGAAGATGAAGCCGGTCATCGAGTCGACGGTCGGCATCCGCGGCACGGACGACTGATCCGCACCGCTCCGTTGTGACGCTGGGGCGCACCACCTCTGCGGCCGGAGACCCGGATCCCGGGTCCGGCCGCAGAGGCATCTCCGACCGAGAGGACACCGCATGACGACGCCGACGAGCCGGGAAGCGCAGGGCCGCGTGGTCGTGCTGGCGGGGGCCACGAGCGCAGCGGGACTGGCCGCGACGAGGGCCTTGCGCGATGCCGGCGCCCGGGTGGTCGCCACCGGCCGTACGTCCGAGCGACTACGCGCCCTGGCCGAGGCGGGCGCCGAGACGGCGGTCGCCGACGCGACCTCCCTCGCCGACATGACGGCGCTCGCCGGGCGGCTCGAGACGGTCGATGCGGTCGTGCCCCTCGTGGGCGGCTGGCGAGGTGGAGGCGGACTCGCCGGGCAGACCGACGAGGACTTCGCGGCGCTGCTCCCGGCGCTGGAAGCGGTGCGGGCGACGAGCCGGGCCTTCGACGGCCGTCTCCGCGCCTCGGCCGCCGGACGGTTCGCGATCGTGTCGTCCACCGCCGTCGCACGGCCCCTCGCCGGCGGAGCGAACTACGCAGCGGTCAAGGCGGCGAGCGAAGCCTGGACCCGTGCCGTCGCCCAGGGGTACGCCAAGATCGCCCGCGAAGCCGACGAACCGCTGCGCGCCGCTGCCGTCGTGTTCCGCGCCAAGGCGCTCGATCCCGATGCCCTCGCCGCGCGTCTCGTCGGGCTCTGGGACACCAGCGCCGCCGACCTCAACGACCGCGTGCTCGACCTGGGCTGAGTCCCGGTCCGCGCCGTCACCGGGACTCGGGCGGTATCCCGGGGACGATCGGCGGGGCGTCGCGATGCGTGTCCGGCCTGTCCTTCGCCCCTTCCGCGTCGTCGACGGCGGAATCCTGAGCCTGCGCCTCCTCCGGTGCCGGATCCGGGGCGGTGGCGTACAGCTCGGTGAGGGTGCGGTACGACCGGGTGAAGAAGGCCAGGCTCGCGGCGACCACCATGATCAGCCCCGCGAAGAGGCAGATCAGTGCGATGCCCCGCGCCTCGCCTTCGCCGAGGAGCCACCCCCACTGCCGCTGCCCCTGCGCGCTGTCCATGTACGGGATCACGAGGAACTCGGCGATCGGGGCGATGAGGAAGGCGGTGATCGGAGCCGCCGCCGCTTCCATCGCGGCCGCAGTACCGAACACCCGTCCCTGGCGCGCGAACGGCACGACCTTCTGGATCACGGTCTGCTCCGCGGCCTCGACGGGAGGCACGAGCGCCATGTACACCCACATGCCGAGGACGTACAGCGGCCACCACTCGCGCAGCATGAAGATCGCGCCGAGGAGCCCCATCGCGATCACGACGAGGAGCATCGTGCGGACGGGCTTCCTCCCGAGGCCGAACTTGGCCACCAGTCCCCCGCCGATGAGGAAACCTGTCGAGGCGAAGGCCAGGGCGAACCCCCACATCTGCGCGTCGAACAGCGTGAGTCCGTACGGATCCATGAGCGCCATGTAGACGCCGCCGATGAGGTTGTTGAAGGTCGAGAAGACGATGAGCGCGAACAGTCCGGGCGCCTGGCGAATCGCCTGGACGCTGCCGCGGAAGTCCACGGCGCTCTTCGCCTCCGGATCGACCTCGGGCTCCGCCTCCGGGATCCGGATGAACAGCAGGTGCGCGAAGGTGAGGGCCATCGCCGCGATCGCGATTCCCAGCGTCCACCCCATGCCGAGGAAGCCGATCGACAGGCCGGAGAAGACGCTCGTGACGAGGAACGCGATCCCCTGCACGGTGCCGACGAGACCGTTGGCGTTGGCCCGTTTCTCCTCCGGCACCAGCAGCGTCACCGTCGTGGACAGCGCGATGTTGCGGAGCTGCTCGATCACCCCGCCGAACAGGATGACGCCGGAGAAGAGCCAGAACCACGGTCCGCCGAGGTCGAGCAGGGAGGCCTCGGGCTGCCAGAGGTAGAGCACGCCTGCGACGAGGAATGCCGCCGCGGAGATGACGCTCGACAGCAGCATGACGCGGTGCTTGCGGTGCCGGTCGACGATGGTGCCGAACATCATCGCGAAGAACGCGACGAACAGCATGTACGCACCACCGATGATGCCCGTGGCCAGCACGGACCGGGTCTCGATGTAGACCCAGAACGTGAGGGCGAACCACAGGAAGCTCGTCGTGACGTTGGCGATCAACGTGTTGACGAGGACGTTCGCGAAAGCGGTCTTCGCCGCGCTGCGCTCCATGAGTTCGAGGGTAGAGCGGGCTTCCGACATCCGGTAGGGGAAGGCGATTAGGCTTGTCCGGTGAGCATCCCGCACGACCCCGCCATCCGGGGCTTCGCCAGTGACAACTACTCCGGCATCCACCCCGAGGTCCTGGCGGCCCTCGCGGCCGCGAACGGTGGCCACCAGGTGGCCTACGGCGAGGACGCCTACACCGCCCGCCTACAGGAGGTGTTCCAGGCGCACTTCGGCGACACCGCCGCGGCGTACCCCGTGTTCAACGGCACCGGGGCGAACGTCACCGGCCTGCAGTCGATGCTGCCGCGCTGGGGTGCCGTGATCGCGGCCTCGACCGCCCACATCAACGTCGACGAAGGCGGAGCGCCCGAGAAGATCGGCGGCTTCAAGCTCCTCACAGTCCCCACCGACGACGGCAAGCTCACCCCCGACCTCATCGACCGCGAGGCCTGGGGCTGGGGCGACGAGCACCGCGCGCAGCCGCTGGTGGTCTCGATCACGCAGTCCACCGAGCTCGGCACGCTGTACACGGCGGAGGAGATCCGCACGATCGCCGATCACGTCCACGCGCGCGGCATGAAGCTCCACGTCGACGGCGCGCGCCTGTCGAACGCGGCCGCCGCCCTCGACCTCCCGCTGCGGGCGTTCACGACCGACGTCGGGGTGGACGTGCTGACCTTCGGCGGCACGAAGAACGGCGCGATGCTCGGCGAGGCCATCGTCGTGCTGAACCCGGAGGCCGCCGTCGGCCTCAACTACGCGCGCAAGTTCAACATGCAGCTCTCGTCGAAGATGCGGTTCGTCTCGGCGCAGCTCATCGCCCTGCTCGACGGCGACCTGTGGCTGCGCAACGCCCGGCACGCCAACGCCATGGCGGCCCGGCTCCGCGGGCGGATCGAGGACGGTCTCGCCGACGGGTCGATCGTCGGAGTGGAGTTCACGCAGCCGACGCAGGCGAACGGCGTGTTCGCGACTCTGCCGGAGGGCGTCGCCGATCAGCTCCGCGACGTGTTCCGCTTCTACGACTGGGACGCGGCGCGCCGCGAGGTGCGCTGGATGTGCGGCTTCGACACCGAGGAGTCCGACGTGGACGCCTTCGTCGACGCCCTCGCCCGCCTCACGCGCCCCTGACACCCCGGGTTCGCGTCGAGACCCCGGGGCGCTCGCACGTCTACGCCGGGGTGTGGGCGCGAAACCGGGGTCTCGGCGGGAGAAGGTCGCCTAGCGCTTCGACTTGCGGTAGCCGGCCTTGACGGCGGCGCTCTCCGTGGAGAAGCACGCCTCCGGCTTCGTCTTCGCGTAGTACGCCCCGCTCCGCACGTGATAGATCATCGACTGCGCGTTGCCCTTGATGGGAGCCCACGCGGGGCAGTTCCAGGTCGAGATCGGCGTGGTGCGCCCCGGATAGACGACGGCGGCCGTACGAGCCGATGTGCGCGCGGCGGAGATGTAGCCGCTCTTCGTGCCGGTGACCCGGACCGTGATCCTCGCCTTCACCATCGCCGGGGTGACGACGAGCGTCGAGCCGGTCGCACGGGAGATCGCCCGCCCGTTCATGTACCACTGGTAGCTCAGCCGGGTGCCGCTCGTCCAGGTGTACGGGACGGCCGTGAGGCGGGAGCCCACGATCGCGGATCCGGTGATCCGAGGCGTCGGTGCGGACAGGATCCCCTTCACCGCGGCCGTCGGCTTCGAGCGCCGCGATGCGGCGGCGTACCCGGCTTTGGTCCCGGAGACGACGACGGTCACCGTCTTCACGGCCGCCGACGACGCAAGCGTGAACGAGGCCGCGGTGGCTCGTGCGACAGCGGCACCGTTGATGTACCACTGATACGTCAGCCGTGTTCCCGCCGTCCAGGTTCCGGTCCTGACCTTGAGGGTCTGCCCGACGGTCGGAGTTCCGGTGATCGACGGTGTCGGGGCGACGAGCGGGCGGAGCACCGCGGCCGTCGCAACCGAGCCGACCGTCGCCGACGCGAAGGCGGCCTTCTTCCCGGTCACCTGAACGGTGATGCGCGTCCCCGCGTGCGCCGTCGTCAGCGTGAGGGAGGAGGCCGTCGCCTTGGCGATCGCCTTTCCGTTCGCGTACCACTGGTAGCTGAGCACGGCACCCGCGGTCCAGGCTCCGGGGAGCGCTCGAAGGGTCTGTCCGACGACGGGCGTACCGCTGATCGTGGGCACCGAGGGCTCCATGCGGTGCAGCGCCTCGAGAGCGGCATCGATCCCCGGCCGCGCCTCCCCTGCAGCCAGCACGAGCGGCCGCGCCTTCTCGAATCGAGGTGCGTCCTGCCACCACTCCGAGACCGCGCCCGCGACCGACGATACGAAGGCGACGCGATACTCGCCCGCCGGCAGCCCTCCGACGGCGAACGTACCGGCGTCCGTCACGACGTTGGCGGCGGCGACCGCGGCTCCGGCGCCGGCCACCGGGTAGACGGCGACGATGACCCGCTGCCCGGTGATGTCCACGCCGGTCGGCGCGGTGACGCGCCCGGAGACGAGGGCGGAGCGCTCGAGCACCACGTCGCGCACGAACCCGTCGGGCCCCACAGACACGACCTCGCCGACCTGCGGGCCCCCCTGATCGAAGACGGCGCGTCCCTCCGACACCACACCGAGGACGACGTCGCCCTGCGGGACGCGCAGGGAGTACGACCCGTCTGTCACGCCGACGGCCGCGAGCGGGGAACCGGCATCCGCCCCGGGTGCATAGGCCGCGACGAAGGTCCGTCCCGCGCTCAGATCGGTGCCGTCAGGGAACGTGACCTGTCCGGAGACGACGGCGGTGCCGTCCGGATCCGTCTCACCGGGAGCGGCGGCGATCCCCGCGGCCGATTCCACTGCCGTGGGAAGCGCTTCGGCGACCCCGGGGAAGGCCGGGTCGGGCGCAACCGCCGCGCCGGCGGGGGCCGCGACGAAGACGAGCCCGGAGGCGAGGAGCGCGGCGGCGACCGTGACGGCCAGCGCGCGGAGGGTGCGGAGAGGAGCGGCGAACGCCATGAGCATCCTTCGGGACGGACGCGGTCGACGACCGCGCGGATCAGGGCGTTCTGAACAGATCACCTTCGTCATGAATACCGCTCCCGCGCTCCGAGGACAAGCTCGGATTCCTGCCCCTTTCGCCGAGACCCCGCGCCGCCGTCGAAACCCCGCGTTCCGCACGGGTCAAGCCCGGGGTCTCGACGCGAAGCCGGGGTCTCGGCGGGGAGGGCGCGAAGAGGGTCAGCGGAGGAGGCCGAGGCTGGCGAGCGCGTGCCGGATGAGGGTGCCGCGGCCGCCCTCCATCTCGGCGGCGACGGCATCGGAGGCGGCGGCCTCCGGGGAGAACCACGTCACCTCCAGCGCGTCCTGACGCGGCTCGCACGTGCCGGTCACAGGCACCACGAAGGCGAGGGAGACGGCGTGCTGACGGTCGTCGTGGTACGCGCTCACCCCCGGGATCGGGAAGTACTCGGCCACCGTGAACGGCAGCGGCTGCGGCGGCAGCAGCGGGAAGGCCATGGGACCCAGGTCGTTCTCGACATGACGGAACAGCGCGTCGCGGATCGTCTCGCCGAAGCGCACGCGGCCCGACACGATCGTGCGCGTGATCTCGCCGAGCGGGGTGGAACGCAGCAGCACACCGATCTCGGTGACCTGGCCGGAGCCGTCCGTGCGCACGGGGATCGCCTCGACGTAGAGCATCGGAAGGTGGCGCCGCGCCTCCTCCAGCTCGACGTCGCTCAGCCAGCCGGGGTTCGCGTCCGGGCTCGGCGGGTTCGCGTCGCGGAACGAACCGAGGCCCTCGTCTTCGGGCTCCGGCTCCGGATCGGGTGTGCGCACCGCCATGCCTCCTTTCTACCAGCCGTCCTCGTCGATGGGGAGCACCGGCGCGAGCCCTGGCAGGATGACGGTGTGACCGAGAACCTGACGATCGACGCTGCCGCGACGCGCTGGTCGCCCCCTGACCCCGCCGGGCTCCCGCTGCTCGTCCTGCTGCACGGGTACGGCGCCGACGAGCACGACCTCTTCGGCCTCGTCCCGTATCTGCCCTCCGGCATCGCCGTGGCCTCAGTCGCTGCTCCGCTCGCCCCGCCGTGGCCGACCCCCGGTCGCTCCTGGTACCCGATCGAGGGGCTCGACGGACGCAGCTCCGCCGCCGTCACCCTCGCGGCCGAGGCGTTCCTGCGCTGGCTCGACGAGGCCGCGGCGGACGCGCCGTCGGTGGCGCTGCTCGGGTTCTCCCAGGGTGCCGCGGTATCCCTCCAAGCCCTGCGGCTCGCGCCCGAGCGGTTCGGTGCGGTCGTCGCACTGAGCGGGTACGCCGCCCCGGACGCCCTTCCCCAGGACGAGCATCTGGCGGAGGTCAGCCCTCCGGTGTTCTGGGGCCGCGGCACGCACGACGACGTCATCCCCGCACCGCTGATCGCCCACACGGCGCAATGGCTCCCCGCGCACACGACCCTCTCCGGTCGCGTCTACAGCGGTCTCACCCACAGCATCTCCGAGGAGGAGCTCGGCGACGTGCACCGCTTCCTCACGACCTGGGTCGCGGGGATCGACGCGGATCAGGCGGAGGGGCCTCGGCCGTCCTGAGTGTCGTCGCCGGAGTCCGGGTCGTCGACGGCGTCGGCGCCGTCCGACCCTTTCTCAGTGCTGCCTCCCGATCCGCGGAAGGCCACGGACAGCGCGATGCCGATGGCGACGCCGAAGACGAGGCCGAGGGCCCAGTTCTGCAACGCGACGCCCATGGAGACACCGATGGCCGTGCCGACCGCGAGACCGATGCCGAGGCCGGTCCTGGCGCGCATCTCCTCCGGGCTGGGGTTCCGATCGTCTGCCATGCCTCCACGGTAGAAGCCCGCGAGCGCCCCCGCATCCCCCGCGCGACGGACCCGCGACACGCCCGGGAGTTGCACGACGCGACACGCCCGGGTATCGTCGTGGCGTCCTGTCCGCCGTGTCTGGAAGTCCTTTGATCTGAATCGTCGCCTCCGCGCCCCTCTTCTCGCGCGCTGACCCGACGATCGCCGACTCCCCGGCAGACGCCCTCCTCCGCTTCCGTGACTCCACGGCCCGGCAGGGGCTCGGTGTCAGTGCACCCTCGCACTCGACAGGAGACACCCCATGTCACACCCCTCTTCCTCGCACGCCTCGGTCGTCCTCGACCGGCTCTCCTTCACCTGGCCGGACGGCACGGTCGCGCTCGACGGCGTCTCCGGAGCCTTCGGTGCCGGGCGCACGGGCCTCGTCGGCCGCAACGGCGCCGGCAAGTCCACCCTGCTCCGACTGATCGCCGGGGAACTCGACCCCACTTCCGGATCCCTCAACACCTCGGGCGAGGTCGCCTTCCTCCCCCAGCAGCTCACGCTCGACGTGGACCGCCGGGTGTCCGACCTCCTCGGAGTGACGGCGGCCCTCGACGCCGTGCGCGCCATCACGGCGGGCGACGTCGA
Source organism: Microbacterium meiriae (assembly GCF_040685015.1). Classification (NCBI taxonomy): domain Bacteria; kingdom Bacillati; phylum Actinomycetota; class Actinomycetes; order Micrococcales; family Microbacteriaceae; genus Microbacterium; species Microbacterium meiriae. The sequence goes on from NZ_JBFBHD010000001.1 coordinate 495,266, forward strand.
CCCGGCGCACTTCGACGCGGTCGGCGACGACTGGGACATCGAGGCACGGGCGGAGGCCTCCCTCGCGGAGGCCGGGCTCGTCCCCGCGTTCCTCGACCGCACGGTCGGCGAGTTGTCCGGCGGGGAGGCCGTGCTCGTCGCGATCGCCGGGATCCGGCTGCGGCGGGCACCCATCACGCTCCTCGACGAACCGACGAACAACCTCGATCGCGACGCCAGGGCCACCCTCGCCGCGATGGTGCAGTCGTGGAAGGGCACGCTCATCGTCGTGAGCCACGACCTCGCACTGCTCGAGCTCATGGACGACACCGCCGAGCTCTACGGACGGAACCTCTCAGTGTTCGGCGGGCCGTACTCCGAATGGCGCGCGTGGCTGGATGCGGAACAGGACGCGGCGAAGCAGGCCGAGGTCGCCGCCGCCCAGGTGCTCCGCAAGGAGAAGCGGCAGCGGATCGAGGCCGAGGTCAAGCTCGCTCACCGGGCCCGCACCGCCAAGAAAGCCGAGGTCGAGAAGCGCGTTCCGAAGATCATCGCGCACGGTCGGAAGATGGCCGCCGAGGTGTCCGCAGGGAAGCTGCGCACCGAGGTCGGCGCGAAGGAGGACGCGGCACGTGCGGCACACGATGCGGCGGGACGGCGGGTGCGGTCCGACGCATCGATGAAGATCGAGCTTCCGGATCCCGACGTGTCGCGGAGCCGGCGGATCGCCGAGCTGAGCGGGCCCGAGCGGTCGTGGGTGATCCAGGGGCCGGAGCGCGTGGCCCTCGTCGGACGCAACGGCGCCGGCAAGACGACCCTGCTGGAGCGGCTGGTCGACGGGGCCGTGCACAACTCAGGAGAAGAGGCGCCGGAACGTCCGAATCCGACGCCGGAGGCGGAGATCGGGCGCGATCTCCTGAGTTGTGAACGGCCGGAGCTCCGGGCGGAGGCGCTCACTGACCGGATCGGCTACCTCCCGCAGCGCGTCGACGGTCTCGACGAGAGCCTCTCCGTCTTCGCGAACGTCGCCGCCGCGGCACCGCAGGTCCCGGAGAAGGAGCTCCGCAACCGGCTCGCGCGGTTCCTCATCCGGGGCGGGACGGCCGACCGCCCGGTGTCCGCGCTGTCCGGCGGGGAGAGGTTCCGGGTCGCTCTGGCCAGGCTGCTCCTCACGGATCCGGCTCCGCACCTCGTCGTCCTCGACGAGCCGACGAACAACCTCGACCTCGACACCGTCGACCAGCTCGTCGAGGCGCTGCGGGCCTACCGCGGCGCGGTGCTCGTGGTGAGTCACGACGACGCCTTCCTCGCCCGACTCGACCTCGACCTCACGCTCGAGATCGACGCGGACGGCGTGCTGCAGGAGGTCGTGTGACCTCGTCACCCGTTCCGTCTGCACGACCCTTGACCGCCCGCACGACCGGAACCACGGTTCGGTCGTGCGGGCGGGACCGGGTCGTGCGGGCGGGAGAGCCGGGTGTCAAGGTCCGAGCCGGATGTCTGTGGGGTCGGGAATGATGGAGGCATGAGCGACGTGCTCGACCGCTTCACCCCGGCCACACAGGACTGGTTCCGGGGTGCCTTCACCGCACCCACACCGGCCCAGGCGGGCGCGTGGGAGGCGGTCTCCGCCGGCAAGCATGCCCTCGTCGTGGCGCCGACAGGATCCGGCAAGACGCTGTCGGCGTTCCTCTGGGCCATCGACAGCGTGTTCCGCGAGCGCGCCGACGCGCCGGAGGAGCCGAAGAAGGACGGGTCCCGGACGCGGATCCTCTACATCTCCCCGCTCAAGGCCCTCGGCGTGGACGTGGAGCGCAACCTGCGTTCGCCGCTCATCGGCATCGGGCAGTCCGCCCGGCGGCTCGGCCTCACCGCCCCCGGCATCACGGTGGGCGTCCGCTCGGGCGACACGACATCGAGCGATCGGCGCAAGCTCGTGTCCGATCCGCCCGACATCCTCATCACCACGCCCGAGTCGCTGTACCTGATGCTCACGAGCAGGGCGGGCGAGACGCTGCGCGACGTGCACACCGTCATCATCGACGAGGTGCACGCCGTCGCCGCCACCAAGCGCGGCGCGCACCTCGCGGTGAGCCTGGAGCGCCTCGACGCCCTCCGTCGCTCCCACGGCGCGGAGACCGCAGCGCAGCGGATCGGCCTGTCCGCCACCGTGCGCCCCATCGACGAGGTGGCGCGCTTCCTCGGCGGCGGGGATCCGGTCGAGATCGTCGCCCCGCCGGCCTCGAAGACCTTCGAACTCGGCGTCGTCGTGCCGATGGACGACATGACCAACCCGCCGCCGCCCCCCGGGACCCCGCCGGAGGCGCCGGGCATCGACGCGGGGTACACCGAGGTCACCGGGTCGGTGTGGCCGCACGTCGAGGAGGCGATCGTCGACCGCATCCTCCAGAACAACTCGACCATCGTCTTCGCGAACTCCCGCCGCCTCGCCGAACGGCTGACCGGACGGTTGAACGAGATCTACGCGGAACGGATCGGCGTCGCGCTTCCGGAGCCGACCGTGCCCGCCGCGATGATGGCGCAGGCCGGGTCCACCGCGGGCGCCGATCCCGTGCTCGCCAAGGCCCACCACGGCTCGGTGTCGAAAGAGCAGCGTGCGCAGGTCGAGGAGGAGCTGAAGTCGGGCGTGCTCCGGTGCGTCGTCGCCACGAGCAGCCTGGAGCTCGGCATCGACATGGGCGCCGTCGACCTCGTGATCCAGGTGGAGGCGCCGCCGTCCGCGGCCTCCGGACTCCAGCGCGTGGGTCGCGCCGGGCATCAGGTCGGCGAGATCAGCCGCGCGGCCCTGTTCCCCAAGCACCGCGGCGACGTGCTGCACACCGCGATCGTGACGGAGCGGATGCTGGCGGGGAAGATCGAGGCGATCCAGGTGCCGCGGAATCCGCTCGACATCCTCGCCCAGCAGACCGTCGCGGCCAGCGCCCTCGGCGCCATCAGCGTCGAGGAGTGGTTCGAGACCGTCCGCCGGTCCGCCCCGTTCCAGTCGCTCCCCCGCTCCGCGTACGAGGCCACCCTCGACCTGCTGGCCGGCCGTTTCCCCTCCGACGAGTTCGCCGAGCTGCGGCCGCGACTCGTCTGGGATCGCGATGCCGGCACGCTCACCGGCCGCCCGGGCGCACAGCGGATCGCGGTCACCAGCGGCGGCACCATCCCCGACCGCGGCCTGTTCGGCGTCTTCGTGGCCGGCGAGTCCACGGGCGCCCGAGTGGGCGAGCTCGACGAGGAGATGGTCTACGAGTCCCGCGTCGGCGACGTGTTCACCCTGGGGACCACGAGCTGGCGCATCGCCGAGATCACCCACGACCGGGTCAACGTCATCCCCGCCTACGGCCAGCCGGGAAAGGTCCCGTTCTGGCACGGCGACGGCATCGGGCGTCCGTTCGAGCTGGGCGAGGCACTGGGTGCGTTCTCCCGCGAGGTGTCCGCGGCGAAGCCGGAGAAGGCGGAGCAGCGCCTCATCGCCGCCGGACTCGATGAGCAGGCGCGCGCGAACCTCCTCGCCCACCTCTCCGAGCAGCGGGAGGCCACGGGCACCCTGCCGACAGACCGCACGCTGACCGTCGAGCGCGGACACGACGAGGTCGGCGACTGGCGCGTCATCCTCCATTCCCCGTACGGCATGAAGGTGCATGCGCCGTGGGCGCTGGCGATCAACGCACGGGTGCGAGAGCGCCTCGGCGTCGAGGGCTCCGCGGTGGCGAGCGACGACGGCATCATCGTCCGCATCCCCGACGCCGAGTCGGAACCGCCCGGCGCGGAGCTGTTCGTCTTCGATCCGGATGAGCTCGAACAGCTCGTCACGCAGGAGGTCGGCGGCTCGGCGCTCTTCGCCTCCCGGTTCCGCGAGTGCGCCGCGCGGGCCCTGCTCATGCCGCGCACGAACCCCAACCGCCGGACGCCGCTGTGGCAGCAGCGCCAGCGCTCGGCGCAACTCCTGGAGGTCGCACGCCGGCATCCCACCTTCCCCGTCATCCTGGAGACCCTGCGCGAGGTGCTGCAGGACGTCTACGATCTGCCGTCGCTGCGCAAGCTCGCGACGAGCATCGCCGACCGCCGCATCCGCCTCGTCGAGACGCAGCCGGGGCAGCCGTCGCCCTTCGCGCGCGACCTCCTCTTCGGCTACGTCGGGGCGTTCATGTACGAGGGCGACTCACCGCTCGCGGAACGCCGCGCCGCCGCTCTCTCCGTCGACCCGGCGCTGCTGGGCGAGCTGCTGGGCACGGTCGAGCTGCGCGAGCTCCTCGACCCCGACGTCATCGCCCAGTTCGAGCGCGAGGCCCAGCGGCTCGATCCGGAACGCCGGGCGCGCGGCCTGGAGGGCGTCGCCGACCTGCTCCGGCTGCTCGGCCCGCTCGATGCCGACGAGGTCGCCGCGCGCCTCGATCCCGACTCCACCGCCGGGGCGACCGCGGCGGCACTGCTCGACGACCTCGTGACCGCGCGGCGGGCCATCCCGGTCACGATCGCCGGGGTGTCCAGGGTCGCCGCGATCGAAGACGCAGGGCGCCTGCGAGATGCGCTCGGGGCCGCCCTGCCGACCGGCATCCCCGTCGCGTTCCTCGAGCCCCTGGCGGATCCCCTCGGCGACCTCGTGGCCCGTCATGCCCGCACCCACGGCCCCTTCACGACCACGGCCGTCGCCGAGCGGTTCGGCCTCGGCGCCGCCGTCGCCCGGCACACCCTGCAGCGCCTGGAGACGAACGGCCGCCTCACGAGCGGGTACTTCCTCCCCACCGCGGCCGGCAGCGGCGACGACCTCGAGTGGTGCGACACCGAGGTCCTGCGGCGGCTGCGGATGCGGTCGCTCGCGGCGATCCGCGGATCCGTCGAACCCGTCTCGCCCGAGGCGTACGCGCGATTCCTTCCGGACTGGCAGCATCTCGGTCGCCCCCTGGAGGGCATCGACGGCGTGCTCACGGTGATCGAGCAGTTCGCCGGCGTCCCGATCCCGGCCAGCGCCTGGGAGTCGCTCGTCCTGCCATCGCGGGTGCGCGACTACTCCCCGGCGATGCTCGACGAGCTCACGGCCGCGGGCGAGGTGATCTGGTCCGGACACGGCACGCTTCCCGGGCGTGACGGGTGGGTCTCGCTGCACCCCGCCGATCTCGCCCCGTTCACGCTGCCCGATCCGGACGCGGAGATCGCCGCGGAGTCGCTCGAAGCGCGCCTCCTCGCGGCCCTCGCGGCGGGCGGCGCCTACTTCGCGGCGCAGCTCAAGGAGATGACCGGCGCCGAGAACGAGCAGTCCGTGCTGGAGGCGCTGTGGTCTCTGACCTGGTCGGGGCATGTGACGAACGACACGTTCGCGCCGATCCGCTCGCTGCTGACCGGCGGCTCCCAGGCCCATAAGGTCAAGCGCCGTGCTCCGCGTGCGCGCACCTATCGCGGCATGTCCCTCACGCGCACGGCTCCTCGACCGACCTCGATCGGCGGACGCTGGTCGTTGCTCCCCGAGGTCGAGACCGACCCGGCGCGCCGCGCGACCGTCACCGCCGGCCTGCTCCTCGACCGGTATGGCGTCGTCACCCGCGGGGCCGTGCAGTCGGAGGGCGTGCCAGGCGGGTTCGCGCAGGCATACCGTGTGCTGGCCGGGTTCGAGGAGGCGGGGCACTGCCGCCGCGGCTACGTGATCGAGAAGCTCGGCGCCGCACAGTTCGCGGCATCGGCCACGGTCGACCGTCTGCGGACCTACGCCGGTCTCGCCGATCCGCCGCCGCGGAAGGCCGTCACCCTGGCGGCCACCGACCCCGCGAACCCCTACGGCGCGGCGCTCGGGTGGCCGAAGCTCGAGGGCGTCTCGCATCGCCCGGGGCGCAAGGCCGGCGGGCTCGTGGTGCTCGTCGACGGCGCGCTCGTTCTGTCGCTCGAGCGCGGCGGACGGACCGTGCTGTGCTTCACGGACGACGAGGAGGTGCTGCAGGCCGCCGCCGCCGACCTCGCGACGACAGCCAGGGACCGCCGCCTCGACACCCTGACCGTCGAGAAGGTGAACGGCGAGGGGGTGTACGGCACGATCCTCGGGCGGGCTCTGCAGGAGGCGGGCTTCGTGCAGACACCGCGCGGCTTCACCCTCCGCAAGGCCGTCTGACCCGGCCTGACCACGACCACCATCGACCCACCCCTACCCTGGAGCCATGATCCGAGAGTTCGCCGCCGGCGTCCGCACCCTGTTCCGCGGGTTCGGCGTGTGGCGCACCCGTCCGGGGCTGATGGCGCTCGGGCTCGTCCCCGCGATCATCGCGCTCGTCCTCCTCGCCGCCGTCCTCGTGCCGCTGATCCTGTCGATGCCCTCGCTGGCAGCCTGGCTCACCCCGTTCGCCGACGGCTGGGTGGAGCCGTGGCGCGGCGTCCTGCGGACCGCGGTCGGCCTCGTCGTGGTCGCCGCCGCACTCGCTCTGGCCAGCTCCGTGTTCAGCGCTCTCACCCTCACGATCGGCGACCCGTTCTACCAGCGCATCTGGCACGCCGTCGAGAAGGACCTCGGCGACCCGCCTCCTGCGGATGGCGGCAGCTTCTGGACGACCGTCGGCGAGGGCCTCCGGCTCGTCGTGCTCGGCATCCTGATCGCGCTCCTCGTGCTCCTCATCGGTCTGGTGCCCGGCGTCGGCGGTGTCCTCGGAGCGGTCTCCGGTGTCGTCCTCACGGGCCGCCTGCTGGCGCGGGAGCTGACCGGTCGCGCCTTCGACGCCCGTGACCTCAGCCCCGCCGCCCGGGCCGCGCTGTTCTCCGGCAGTCGCGCCCGCGTGCTGGGCTTCGGCGTCGCGACCCAGCTGTGCTTCCTGATCCCCGGGGGTGCCGTCGCCGTGATGCCGGCCGCGGTCGCGGGGAGCACGATGCTGGCGCGAGACATGCAGGCCCGCACCCCACTCGCCGCCGTCCAGCCGACGGCGAGTGCGGCCGTGCCGCACGACCGCACACCCGGGATCGCCTGATGCCCGAGGGCGATACCGTCTTCCGCACCGCACGCCGCCTGGACGAGGCCCTCGCCGGCGGGCAGGTCACGCGCTTCGACCTCCGCGTTCCGCGCTTCGCGACCCTCGATCTGACCGGCCAGCGGGTGCAGGGCGCCGTCCCCCGCGGGAAGCACCTGCTGCTGCGGATCGGCGAGAGCACGCTCCATTCGCATCTGCGCATGGACGGTGCGTGGTTCGTGTACCGGCCCGGTGAGAAGTGGCGGCATCCCGCGTTCAAGGTGCGGGCGATCGTCGGCACGGCCGAACGCGAGGCCGTGGGCGTGGACATCGCCGAAGTCGAGGTCGTCCCCACCCGCGACGAGGACGACCTCGTCGGCTACCTCGGCCCCGACCCGCTCGCGGCCGACTGGGACCCGATCGAGGCCGCACGGCGGCTCGGCACCGACACCCGGGCCATCCACGTCGCCCTGCTCGATCAGCGCAACGTCGCGGGGTTCGGCAACGAGTACGCGGCAGAACTCCTGTTCCTCCGGGGAATCCTGCCGACCACGCCGACTCCCGAGGTCGACGTGGCCGCCCTCCTCGACCTGGGCGTGCGGACCATCCGCGCGAACCGCGACCGCCGCAACCGCACCTTCACCGGCATCGACCGCCCGGGACAGTCCACGTGGGTCTACGGACGCGCCGGACGCCCCTGCCGACGCTGCGGAACGCTCATCCGTCGCGGGGAGCTGGGGGCGGATCCGACCCGTGAGCGGATCACGTTCTGGTGCCCTCGGTGCCAGCGCTGAGCGGTATCCATCCGCGGGAATGAATCTCCCCCTCTCGTGGTTGTTGATATATCCGGAGAACTCCGGAGCACGGGAGGAATCGTGGGCAAGAACTACGTCGACATCGAGAACGACCACGGAGCGACGCTGCGGTACCGCAAGCACGCCAACGGTCGCGGTCTCGTCGCGCATGGCGCCAAGGTGCATCCGAAGGCGCACATCGAGGCGGGGGCCTACATCGAACCGGGAGCACGCGTCGGAGCGGGGGCCATCGTCGCCCGCGGTGCGTGGGTGGACGAGGACGCCGTGATCGGCGAGGGCGCGTACATCGACGCCCACGCGCACGTCGGCCAGGGCGCGGCGGTCGGCGACCACGCGCACGTCGGGGTCCGCACCGACATCGGGGCCGGGGCCCGCATCGTGCGGGGCGCCCGCATCGGCGACGACGAAACGGTCGCGGCGGGGCTCACCGTCGCCACCGATCAGAAGGGTCTCTGGCTGGCGGCCTGACCGCTCTCAGAGCAGGCGCCGCTCCGACGCCCACGCCGTGAGCTCGTGGCGGGAGGAGAGCTGCAGCTTGCGCAGCACCGACGACACGTGCGTCTCGACGGTCTTGATCGAGATGAAGAGGGCGGTGGCGACCTCCTTGTACGCGTAGCCGCGGGCGATCAACCGCATCACCTCCTGCTCGCGCGAGGAGAGGCGGTCGAGTTCGTCGGTCGCGGTGGCGGTCTCGCCGGCCACGGCGCCGAACGCGTCGAGCACGAATCCCGCGAGCCGCGGCGAGAACACCGCGTCCCCCTCGGCGACGGCGTGCACGGCGGCGCTCACCTCGCCGCCTGACGAGCCCTTCGTGATGTAGCCACGCGCCCCGGCCCGGATGACCCGCACGACATCGGCCGCGGCATCGGAGACGCTGAGGGCCAGGAAGCGCGTGGTCGTCGGTCCCGTCCCTCGGATCACGGCTTCCCCGCCGGTCGCGTCGTCGCCCTCCCCGCCCGGAAGGTGCACATCGAGGAGCACCACGTCGGGCGCCGTCTCCGCGATCACGGCGATCGCCGTGGGCACGTCTGCGGCCTCCCCCACGACCTCCACGCTCGCATCGAGGTCGGCCCGCAGGCCTGAGCGGAAGATGGAGTGGTCGTCGACGATCACGACGCGGAGGCGGTCAGCCACGGGGCTCCTGTCGGCCGGCGCCCCGTTCCGGGGACGAGACGGTGGGCAGGCGCAGATGCACCTCGGTACCGGCGTCGTCGCTGCGCACCGAACCCGTGCCACCCGCGCGACGCAGGCGCCCGATGATCGACTCCCGCACGCCCAGACGGTCGCCCGGCACCTCGTCGAGCCGGAATCCGGGACCGCGGTCGCGGACGAACACGTCGACGCCGTCGACCCGACCCTCGATGTAGACGGAGATCTCGCCGCCGGCGTGCCGCGCGGCGTTCAGCATCGCCTCGCGCGCCGCGGCGGCCAGCTCGCCGCTCGCCCGCTCCGCCGACAGCCCGGCCGAGACCACATCGATCCGGACCGGGTGGTCGATCTCCAGCGCCGCTGCGTAGTCGCGCAGGTCGGTCGGCAGGTCGCTGTCCGCCGGGGCGTCCCCGTCGTAGAGCCACGCGCGCAGCTCCCGCTCCTGCGCCCGGGCCAGCCGTGCCGCCTCGCTCGATGCCCCGGCCCGGTTCTGGATGAGGGCGAGCGTCTGCAGCACCGAGTCGTGCAGGTGGGCGGCCATCACGCTGCGCTGCTCCTCCCGGATGCGGCGCACGCGCTCTCCGGCCAGCTCCCGCCAGCGCGGAATGAGGGCCGAAGCCACCACCGCGACCAGCCCGGTCAGCGGGAGCAGCACGAGCACGACGCCCGAGCGGGCGATCGGCCACGAGAGGAGCAGGAGGACCACGAGGCCGAGGATGAGCACCGCGAGGATGCGGACGGTGGTGGTGTGCCGGGGGCCGCGCGCCGTGTCTGTGCGATCGATGAGCGTCGCCCACAGCCCGGAGGCGGTCGCGCACAGCGTGGTCCCGCCGACCACCACGGCCGCCGTCCCCGGAGGGATCGAGCCGTTCAGCCAGTCGCTGCCCCCGCGCCACACCACGATGACGAGGGCGCCGACGGCCGCGGGGACCAGCAGGAGCCAGGCGACCGGGAGGCGACGCGTCGGCGCCGTCGTCCCCTCCGTCCACGGCATGAAGGTCCAGCACCAGGCGTACAGGAGCACGCCCGCACCCCCGCAGAGCGTCAGGGCGACGAACAGCGCCCGCACCAGGCCCACGTGCACTCCGAGGTGCCGCGCGAGCCCGGCGCTCACTCCGGCCACGAGAGCGTCGCGGTCGCGGGTCAGCGCCGGACGCACGGTCGCCGGCGCGGGGCCGGGGAGCGTGGAGACGGCGGAGGGCATACCGTCATCCAATCATCCTGTCCCCCGCTCGGGGTCCTCCCCGGCGCGGAATCAGGGTGCGCTCAGGGGATCCCCCCATGGCCTCACGGCGCCGGCGACCGCGAGGATCGACTCATGACGATTCCGACCGCTCCGCCGCCGCCCGCCGAGCCCGCCCCGTCGACGCCGGACACCCCTCGCGCACCGCGCGGCGCCGACCGCTTCCTGCTGTGGGTCGCCGGCCTCGGCGTCGTCCGCACCGACGGGTGGCTCGGGGGCGTGGCCGCGGGCATCGCGATCCGGCTGCGCATCGATCCGCTGATCGTGCGCGGAATCCTCGTCGTCGCCGCCCTCTTCGGTCTTCCGGCCCTGTTCCTGTACGCCCTCGCCTGGGCCGTGCTGCCCGACGTCGACGGCCGCGTGCATCTGCGTGATCTGCTGCAGCGCCGGTACGACCCCGTGCAACTCGGCATCCTCGCCCTCGCCGTGATCGGCCTCTTCCCGACGGCCCCGCTCACCGGGCGCCTGTTCGGACTCGGCTACGACGGCTGGTCGGCACTGTCGACCTTCACCTGGGTGGTCGGGCTCGTGCTCGCCGCCGCCTTGCTCTTCCTCATCGTGCGTGCCGCGCGCCGCACCCCGGGCGCTTCCGCGCCGGATCTGCCGGGGGCTTCCGCAGATCCGGCGGCCCCGGCCGCGTCCGCCCCCCTCGCGGGTTCGGGTCCCGCCACGGGGGCGGACGCCACTCCTCCCGCGGCGACGGACGCGCCTCCCCCGCTTCCGCTCGCCGACGCCGTCGGGCACGACGTCCTCGCCATCCCCGCGCCTCCGGCCCCCCTGCCACCCGGCACGCAGGACCCCGCCGCGCTGGAAGCCTGGCGCGCCCAGCACGCCGCCTGGAAGGAGCAGGATCAGGCGTGGCGCCGTCAGCAGCAGGATGCGGAGCGCGCCGCACGCGACCAGCTCCGCCGGGAGCGTCAGGCCGAAGCCGCCGTGTTCGCCGCCGAGGCCGCGGAGCGCCGACGCCTTCGCCGCGCATCGAACCCGCGAGCCGGCTTCCCGTTCGTCATGACCGCCCTCGGCCTCGCCATCGTCGTCGGCGCCGGGGTGGGACTCGCCGTCGGAGAACCCGTCGGTGGGGCGCTGGGGCTGTTGTCCGGCGCACTGGTCCTGGCCCTGGCGATGATCACGGCCGGAGCCCTCCGTCGCCGCAGCGGCGCCCTGGCCTTCCTCACCGTGCTGACGCTGGCCGCGGGTCTCCTCACCGGCTTCCTGTCCACGATGCCCGGTCTCACGCTCGGGTACGCCTCGCTCACGAACAACCAGGAGGCGCACGTCCGTCAGCCGTTCGGCGATCTGTACCTGCAGCTCCACCCGCACGACGGCGGCCCCCGCCCCATCGAGATCGAGAAGGGATCGGGGCGGACCGAGATCTTCGTCGACGCCGGCGTGCAGCTGCAGCTCCGCGGCACTGTCGGCGACGCCGTGGAGGTGAGCTGGCTCCGCGTCGATCCGGACGATCCGATGGTCATGGACACCGGCGTCATCTCGACCCGGCCACGGGGCGAGGAGAACGTCCTCACCGCGAACATCTCCGCCGAGGAGGGCAGCCCCTCCACGATCCAGCCCGTGACCATCGACCAGTCGAGCGGCGTCATCGTCGTGACCCTGCAGGAGCCCGAGGAGGGCCAGGAATGAGCACCGAGACCATCACCGCACCACGGGTGCGCTGGGCATCCATCATCTGGGGCACGACCTTCGCCGCGATCGCCGCGGGGGCGCTGTGGTTCCTCGCCGACGCGGATCGCCGCGCCGCGCTGGCCGACGGCGTGGGGACGATGACTCCCGCCACCCTGCTCACGATCGTGCTCCTCACCGCGGGAGCACTGTTCCTCGTGGGCGGTGTCGCCGGGCTGGTCCGCCGGACTCAGCGGAACTCCCCCGCCGAGGACTCGGAGGACCCCGAGTAGCCTGGATCCCATGGCGCACCAGGGACGACGACCCGCGAAAGGCTCCGGCAAGGGCTCACCCGCCCACCGGGGCCGTGCCGCGGGCGGCGGCTCACGCCAGGGGAAGCCGGCTCCGCGCCGCTCACCCCGCGCCGAGAAGGTCGTGTTCGACGCTCCGACCGCCACACCCGAGGAGCCGCGGACGTTCCGCCTCGGCGCCGTGCCCGGAGCGACGCCGGGCAAGTGGATCGACACGTGGAAGCGGCGCCTGCCCCACGTGGCCCTCGAGCTCGTCGCGATCGAGGTCCCCGGACAGCGAGAGGCGCTCGACGATCTCGACGCCGCCCTCGTGCGCCTCCCGCTGGACGACGACGCCCTGCACGTCATCCCGCTGTACGACGAGGTCCCCGTCGTCGTGGCCTCGACCGATTCGCACCTGCTCGCGGCGGACGAGCTGACGACCGCCGACCTCGACGGCGAGGTGCTGCACTCCCTGTCCGACGACGTGCTCGGGCCGGTCGAGGTGCCGGGCACCATCCCTGCACGCGTCGGACCCCTGTCGACCGCCGACGCGATCGCCACGGCGGCGACGGGTGTCGGCATCGTCCTCGTCCCGATGTCACTGGCCCGACTGCACCACCGGAAGGACGCCGACTATCGGGTCCTCGCCGACGGCCCGGTCTCGACCGTGGCCCTCGCCTGGCCGCGCGACCGGACCACACCCGACGTCGAGACGTTCGTCGGGATCGTCCGAGGACGCACCGCGAACTCGTCCCGCTAAGCCGTCGGGCCGGGACGCTCCCCCTCGTTAGAATCGCCTGATGGCCTCGCTTCTCTACGTCTGCGTGCGCCCCGAGACCGGGGCGGCGGATGCCGAGCACGCCTCGTTCCGGCGGGCCCTCGGGGTCGACGTGGTCGATCGTCTCGACCTGCTCCACGAGCCGCTGACCGCGGCCCACCTGGATCGATACCGCGGCGTCGTCATCGGCGGTTCGCCGTTCAACGTCACGGACGTCGAGAAGACCCCGGTGCAGCGGCGCGTGGAGGCCGATCTGGAGACGCTCGCCCGCGCCGCACGGGAACAGCGGATCGCCGCCTTCTTCACGTGCTTCAGCATCGGGGTGCTCACCCGCCTCCTCGGCGGCGAGGTCGTGACGACCATGCCGGAGGCGGCGAGCGCGACCGTCATCGACACGACGCCGGAGGGCGCCGTCGATCCCGTGTTCGGCCCGTCCGGTCCGGCACTCACCGTCTTCACCGCGCACAAGGAGAGCGCCGCCACGACTCCGCCGGGGGCGGTGCTGCTCGCCACCAACGCGGTCTGCCCCGTGCAGGCCTACCGGGTGGGGACGCACCTGTACGCCGCGCAGTTCCATCCCGAGCCGACGCCGCGCGACTTCGCCGACCGCATGACGTTCTACCGCACGACGGGGTACTTCGATCCGGCCCAGTTCGACGCGGTGCAGCAGGAGGTCCTCGCGGCCTCGGTCACCGAGGGTGCCGCCCTGCTCCGCCGCTTCGCCGAGCTGTTCGGCTGAGCGATACCCGGCGCGTAGAGGTGGCGTCGACGGCAGAATGCAGGGATGAAGTCTGTATGGATCGTGTTCGACGACGAGGATGACGCTGGCATCTACGGCGTCTTCGACAACCGCGAAGACGCGGATGCCTATGCCGATGAGGTCAGTCACATGTCCTCGAATGGTATGAAGATTGCGGATTTTCCGGTGCCATGGCGCCTGACGGACAGGGCCACTCGCATAGAGATCTGACACCTCCGAAGAGCGGATACACAGGCCGATGTGTGCCCTTGTACGGTGATGGTGCCCTAGTGAGGCGGGTGGAAGGAAAGGTAGCTATCGATGGGTGAGTCGATTGTTGCGCGATCTGGTTCGAGGCCGCAGCCCGAATGTGCCTCAGCGCTCTTCGCGTCTCTGGAGGGCCCTACCGATGAAAGATCCCTGGATCCAAACGGTCGTACATGATGCGGGCGTACAAGAAGAACCGTTCGAACTGGGTGCGTCGTAACGCTCCGCCGATCAACTAGATGGGAAAGGCACCGCTGGCCCGGCCCGCGGTGCTTTTCTCATTCTTTGTTGGGCGTCTCAGGTCGGGGCATCACCGCGGAGCAGCGGGATGCGCTCGCGCAGGTAGGCGTCCAGCGGCATGAAACCGCCCGCCTGACTCCAGCGCACCGACGGCACGCCGTCGATGAGCGCGAGCGGACCGGAGGAGCCTCCGGCATCCACCGCGTCGACGTCGATCACGCTCCAGCCGACGTGCACGACATCCCCCTCGTGGAAGCCGCCCCGGAGGGCGAGGGCCCGGCGCTCGGCCCGTGCGCGCGCCGACTCGGCGGTGTATCCCCGCCGTCCGGGGTCGGCGGCTCGCAGTACCTCCGCCGTCGCCAGGGCATGCGTGTCGGTGAGCAGGATCACGCCCAGGTGCCATGCCTCGCCCACGCGGACGATCCGCCGCCCGCGCCAGCGCGAGTCCTTCTCCTCGCCGAGGCCCTCGCGGGGTGCGCCGGCGAGCTCCTGCACGGCCTGGGTCAGCAGGGCGGAGGCGGTGGTCACAGCTCCCCCAGCGTGGTCTGGTCGGCGAGGCGCGGGCCGGCGACCTGCGCACGATCGCCCCGCAGCGTCATCCCGATCAGCGGGTACAGAAGCACCGACAGCATGCCCGCCCCGACCAGCGCGGCCGCGGTCCCGGAGTCGAGCATGTCCTGATCCACGCCGATCGCTGTGACCGCGACGATGATCGGCAGCCCGGTGGCTGCGAGCAGGCCGAGCGCGGCGCGGTCGCGTCCGCTCGCGCCCGCCGGGGCGGACAGCTGGGCGGCCGATCCGCGGATCACCAGGAGCGCCAGCAGGAACACCGGCACCAGGGACATCGCCGAGGGAGACGTCAGCAGCGCCTGCAGGTCGAAGGTCACCCCCGTGTAGAGGAAGAACACCGGGACGAGGAAGCCGAACGCCAGACCCTCGATCTTGCTCTCGACCTCCGCCGCATCCTTCTCGGGCGCCCGCGCCATGATGATGCGCCAGATGGCCCCCGCGACGAAGGCGCCGAGGAGCATGTCCAGGTCGAGCATCACGCTGAGGCCGACGAGGGCCGCGATGAGGAGGATCACGAAGCGCACCCCGAACTGGTCGGAGGTGTGGAGGGTCGCGCGCACGATGCCGTGCAGGCGCCCGTGCGGCACCCGGTGCGCGACGAGGACGGCGAGCCCCGCCAGCACGACGAAAGTCAGCAGCACCGCCGTGGCCAGGGGTGTCGTCCGGGTGCTCAGGAAGATCGAGATCGCGATCAGCGGCAGGAACTCCCCCACGGCGCCGATCGTGCTGATGGCACGGCCGAACGGGGTGTCCAGCTCCTTCGCATCGCGCAGGATCGGCATCAGCGTGCCGAGGGCGGTCGAGCTCAACGCGATCCCGATGACGACCATGCCCTCCCCCGGGGCGAAGAAGAAGCCGAGTCCGATGCCCAGCACCACGCTGAGCAGCCAGCCCAGCGACGCCCGCGCGAGCGGCTTGCCCGCCACCTGGCGGAAGTCGATCTCGGAGCCCGCGACGAAGAACAGCACGGCCAGGCCGAAGTCGCTGAGCTTCTCCAGGAGGGGCCCTGGCTCCACCCAGCCGAGCACGGCAGGACCGACGAGGATGCCGAGGACGAGCTCGAACACGACGATCGGCACCCGGACGAGCGGACGGACGCCGCGTGCGAGAAGCGGTGCGGCCACCGCCAGCAGCGGGATCAGCACCAGTCCGACGTCGCTCGCATCCACGGTCTCAGGGTAGCGACGCCGCGGGCGATTCGCTCCCCGCCCGCGCGACACGGCAGAATCGATGCACACCCCGAGGAGCAGCCATGACCCAGCCCGATACCGCCCGACTGCTGATCGCCTGCGACGACCAGCCCGGCATCGTCGCCGCGGTCGCCGGCGTGCTCGCCCGGCACGGGGCGAACATCATCTCGCTCGACCAGCACTCGACCGACTCCGAGGGTGGCCGATTCTTCCAGCGGACGGTCATCCACCTCGACGGCCTGTCCGCCGCGCGCCCCGCCCTGGAGGCCGACATCGCGGCGGTCGCGGAGCGCTTCGGCATGGAGTGGTCGCTGCACGACGTCGCCCGGCGCAAGCGCGTGGCGATCTTCGTCTCGAAGTACGACCACTGCCTCATGGAGCTGCTCTGGCGCACGCAGCGGGGGCAGCTCGACATCGACATCACCATGGTCGTCTCGAACCACCCCGACCTCGCCGAGGCGGTCCGCTCCTTCGGAGTGCCGTTCGTGCACATCCCCTCGACGGACAAGCAGGCGATGGAGGAGCGTCAGCTCGACCTCCTCCGCGGCAACGTCGATCTCGTCGTGCTCGCCCGGTACATGCAGATCCTCAGCGACGACTTCATCACGCGCCTCGAGGCCCCGGTCATCAACATCCATCACTCGTTCCTGCCCGCCTTCATCGGCGCGAACCCCTACGCCAGGGCGAAGGAGCGCGGCGTGAAGCTGATCGGTGCCACGGCGCACTACGCCACAGCCGACCTCGACGAGGGGCCGATCATCGAGCAGGACGTCACGCGGGTCACGCACTCCGAGTCCGCGGCCGAGCTGCAGAGCCGGGGCGCCGACGTCGAGCGTCTGGTGCTCGCCCGTGCCGTGCAGTGGCATGCCGAGGACCGCGTGATCGTGCACGGCCGCTCGACCGTCATCCTGTAGCGCTCCGCCGCTCAGCGGTCGGCGTTCTCAACGGCCGGGGACTCCGGCGGCGAGCTCTGCGAAGACCTCGGCGGCGGTCGTCCCGCGCGCGAGCGGGGCGGCCTGCCCCATCCACAGCGACTGCAGCTCGCCGAGATTCTGCTCTCCTGCCGCCGCGCGGAAGCGTCCGGTGAGCCAGTTCTGCATCGGGAACGGAGCGATCGTGCCGCTGGCCTCGATCGCGCGGACTGCGCGGTTGCGGGCTCCGCGGGCGAGGCGTCCGCTCATCGCCTTCGTCAGCACGGTCTCGTCGGCGGCAGTGGTCCGGATGGCGTCGCGGTGCGCTGCGGTCGCGGCGGACTCGGCGGTCGCGAGGAACGCCGTCCCCACCTGCACGCCGGAGGCACCGAGGGCGAAGGCCGCCGCGACCCCACGGCGGTCGGCGATCCCGCCGGCGGCGATGACCGGCACGTCGACGGCGTCCACGACCTGGGGCACGAGCGCGATGGTGCCGACGAGCGACTCGGTCGCGGGGCGCAAGAACGACACGCGGTGCCCGGCCGCCTCGGCTCCGGACGCGACGACGGCATCGACACCGGCTTCGGCGAGCGCGACCGCTTCGGCGACCGTGGTGGCGGTGCCGACGACCCGGATGCCGCGGTCGCGGGCCTCGGCGACGACGGCGGGCGACGGCACCCCGAACACCACGCTCAGCACGGCGGGGGCGACCTCCCAGACCGCGTCGAGCTGCTCGTCGAGGTCGGGCATGTAGCGCTCGGGGCGTGCCGGCACCGGAACCCCGACGGCCTCGTAGAACGGCTCCAGCGCCTGCGCGAAGACCGTGTGCTGCGGGTTCGGCACGGCCTCGTCACCCAGGGGCAGCCAGATGTTCAGCGCGAAGGGGCGGTCGGTGGCGCGGTGCAGCTCGGCCCCGACCTCCCGGATCCGGTCCCCGTCGTAGCCGTAGAGACCGTAGGATCCGAGCCCGCCGGCCGCGCTCACCGCCGCCGTCAGCTCCACCGACGAGGTCCCCCCGAACGCCCCCAGCACGATCGGATTCTCCACTCCCAGAAGTTCTTCTGTCGCCATACCCCGACGGTACGCCTTCGAATCGCCTGAATGGCTCCATCGGCGGCCCGGATACAGCGATTCAGGCGATTCGAACGGGGTAAGCTCGCGGCATGAGCGAGTGGTTCGGGCAGATGCTCGGCTTCGTCGCGGCCGCGATCGGCCTTGTGACGATGCCGGATGCCGCCGCGCTCGGCCTCGCGATCGCGCTGCTCGCCGTCACCGTCCTCACGCTCGCACTCGCACTGAGCGTGCGCCACCAGACCTCCGCCGATGCCCCGCACCCGCTGCGGGCGATCGATGTCGGAACGCTCCTCCCGCAGAGCGATCCGGATGCCGCCGGGCACCCTCGTCCGCGAGCGCCGGGAGTCGCGACCGCCGCGTAGTCCGTCCGACCGGGACCGCGCGGCCTTCGCCGACCCTTCCCGACCTCATCGAACGGACCTTCCCGTGGACATCTTCGCCTTCCCTCCCCTCGCCGCGCTCCTGGACGCCGCCTACGGTGCCTTGAACGGCCCCTCCACCCTTCTCGAACCCCTCGCCGGCCCCTCCGCCGCCGCCCTCGCCGTGGTCCTGGTGACCCTCCTCGTGCGCGCCCTCCTCATCCCTGTCGGCATCTCCCAGGCCCGAGCCGAGCAGACCAGAGCCCGCCTCGCCCCGAAGCTGCGCGCGCTGCAGCAGCGCCACCGGAAGAACCCGGAGCGCCTGCAGCAGGAGATGATGGCGCTCTACCGGGCCGAGAACACCTCGCCCTTCGCAGGGATGCTGCCCGTGCTGGCGCAGGCACCCGTCGTCGGGCTGTTGTACACCCTGTTCCTGCGACCGGAGATCGCCGGACACCCGAACGAGTTGCTCACCCACGACCTCTTCGGTGCCCCGCTCGGCACGAGCCTGGTGTCGGCCCTCTTCGGCGGCACCGCGACCCCGGCGACGTTCGCGGTCTTCGGCGTGCTGCTGGCCGTGATGATCGCCGTCGCCGAGGTCACCCGGCGGGTGTTCCGGCCGGTCCCCGTCGAAGGCGACGACTCCCCGCTCAGCTCCCCCGGCATGCTGCGGATGATGTCGGCGCTGCACTATCTCACCGCGGTGTTCGCGGCCTTCGTCCCCCTGGCCGCCGCGCTCTATCTCACGGTCACGGTGGTGTGGACCCTCGTGCAGCGGGTGATCCTGCGCCGCCGCTACCCGCTGCCGCAGCCTGCCGTCGTCCGGGCGTGAGAGCCGCTCGGCCGGAGGGGTCAGTCCGGAAGCGGGATCGGAGCGGTGAACGGTCCCGCGGCACCGTCGCCCCTCCGGTCGCGGCGCACGCCGAGAGTGGTCCCGACGCTCGCCGCGATCACGAGCGCCACCGCGAGCAGCCGCAGCGGTGTGGCGTCCTGTCCGAGGATGAGCCACCCGGCGAGGGTCGCGAATGCGGGCTCCAGGCTCAGCAGCACGCCGAACACCCGCTGCGGGAGCCGACGGAGCGCCGCGAGCTCGAAGCTGTACGGGATGACGGACGAGAGCACCGCGGTGACCGCCGCGAGCAGGAGGAGCTGCGGGTCCAGTGCCACGGTCGCCGCCGCGGGCACACCCACGGGGATGAGGAGCACGGCCGCGACGACGAGTCCCATCGCGAGCCCACTGCTGCCGGGGATGAGGGCGCCGACGCGCGCGCTCATCCGGATGTACATGACCCAGAATCCGGCCGCGATGAGGATGAAGACCACGCCGAGCGGGTCGAGGGGCTCGGCGCCGACGAGGCCGTCCACGCCGAGCAGCGCCATGCCGAGCAGGGCCACACCCACCCACACCGCATCCCGGAGACGACGGGTCAGCACGGCGGCGAGCACGAGCGGCCCGAGGAACTCGATCGCCACGGCCGGCCCCAGGGGGATGCGGTCGATGGCCGCGTAGAAGAAGCCGTTCATCGCCGCGAGCGACACCCCGAACAGCACCGCGGCGAGCCACTGCGACCGGGTCCAGGCGCGGGGCCGCGGTCGCACGATGACGACCAGCAGCAGCGCGGCGATCGCGACGCGGAGCGATGTCACGCCCCACGGCCCGAGGACGGGGAAGAGCTGCGCGGCGACGGCGGCGCCGAACGGCAGGGAGAGGCAGGATCCGATGACGAGGGCGACGCCCACGAGGGGTCCGGATGTCGCGGGTCTCTGCACCAGACAAGCTTAGGCGGCGGGGTCCTGCCTCCCCGCCGCCTGCGCCCTCCTCACGCGGATCAGAGCGGCTTGCCGCCCGTCACCGCGAGGACTGCTCCGGACACGTACGACGACTCCGCCGAGGCGAGGTACACGTAGGCTCCGGCGAGTTCCGCGGGCTGGCCGGCGCGCCCCAGCGGCGTGTCCTGCCCGAACGTCTCCAGGCGCTCCGGCCCCCATCCGGTCGCGGGGATCAGCGGCGTCCAGATCGGACCGGGCGCGACGGCGTTGACGCGCACGCCGCGCGGCCCTGCCTCCTCTGCGAGCGCCTTGACGAACGCGACCTGTGCTGCCTTCGTCATGGCGTAGTCGATGAGACCCGGTGACGGCTGCGCCGACTGCACCGACGAGGTCACGATGATGCTGGATCCGGGCTCGAGGTCAGGGAAGGCGGCACGTGCCGAGAAGACGAGACCGGCGAGGTTCGTGTCGAACACTCGACGCATCTTCTCGGTGTCGAGGTTCTCGAAGCCGTCGATGTCGTGCTGGTAGGCCGCGTTGAGGACGAGCACGTCGAGTCCGCCGAGTTCGCGGCGCGCGCGGTGCACGGCGTCGGTCGCGAAGGCCTCCTCGCGGACGTCGCCGGGGATGCTGACGCCGGTGCGACCGGCCTCGCGGACGAGCGCGAGCGTCTCCTCCGCATCCTCCTGCTCCTCGGGCATGTGGACGATGGCCACGTCTGCACCCTCGCGGGCGAAGGCGATCGCGACGGCACGCCCGATCCCCGAGTCGCCGCCGGTGATGAGGGCACGCCGCCCCTCGAGCCGCCCGTGGCCGACGTAGGACTGCTCGCCGTGGTCGGGCTCCGGGGTGGTCTTCTCGGTGAGGCCCGGCTGGTCCTGGCTCTGCGCCGGGAACCCGTCCTCGTGGTGCGCGTGTCGGGGGTCGGTGAGGCCGCCGTCGCGGGTGGTGTCGGTCATTTCCGCTCCTCCTGTCATGGGGCTGACGATCAGGTCGTGATCGAGCCTCGCGGCTTCGGAGGGCGGACGGCAGGGGGTTGACAGCCCCGGGCGGTCTCCGGGAAACCGGCCTCAGCCGGCGGAGGGGGCGTCGCCGTGCGGGGGCTCGGCGTTCTCGGCGGGCTCGGGAACCAGGTAGAGCCCGGTGGGAGCGTTGGCGGTGAAGGCGAGCGCCTCGATCCAGGCCCGGTTGACGGCGGGCTGCCGGCTGCCGAAGTACTTGAAGACGAGCGAGCTGCCCGGCTGGATCCAGACGGTGGTCCGGCCGCCGCCCACGCTGGCGTCCTCACGCCAGCTGAACGGGAACGGCTCGCCGCGGCGCAGCTTGGCCGTGATCACGAGCTGCAGGTGCGTGAGCGCCCGATCCTCGATCTCGGTCTTCACGCTGCCTTCGTAGATGAACTTGCCCATCGGGTGATGCTCCTCGGTCGGGTGGTCCTCAGCCCGGCGGACACTGCCGGGATCGGCCTATGGGTAGAGGGTAAGCCCTCGGACGGGGCGCGCGGCAAATCGGCCTCGAAGGGCGACGTGGGCGTCGAAGTCAAGGCCCTGCGCACGATCCGCGCGGGGGTTAGCCTCGAATCATCGACACCCGAGGAGGGCACCGCCATGACTGAACGCCACATCGACGACCGTCCCGAGGAGGGCTACACGCCCGGCACCACCCACGCCGAGCGCGGCGCGGGCAACCCGCGACTGCGCGTGCGGCGCGACGACGAGCGCACGGAGTTCGCGCTCGACATGGAGGAGGTGCGCATCGGTTCCGCCGCAGGGAACGAGCTGCGCCTCGCCGACACCGAGCCCGTGCACGCGACGGTCGTGCACGACGACCGTGACGAGTACGTGGTGACCCTGCACGCCGACGGCGAGATGAACTCCAACCCCGACGCGGACGCCACCCACCCCGGCGAGCGCACCGAGACGCTGCGCACCGGATCCCGCTTCACGGTGGGCCCGTGGGAGCTGGTGTTCGCCCGCGAGGAGTTCGCCGACCACGGCCGGCCCTTCGGCGGACGCCTCGGTGGCGAGTTCTCCGACCAGCCGCTGCAGGAGGCGCGTCCGGGCTACGACGCCGACGACGAGCGGCTCTCGCAGGCCGACGTCAACGACGAGCTCTCTCAATCGGACTCCAAGGCCGACTGATGGTGCGGGGTGCCGACGGGCTTGGACTCCGCTGACCCCCGCTGCCGGAGGTAGATCGCGAACGCGACCATCGTCCCGACCGCGAGGAACTCGGACTGCCAGTTCTGCAGCGTGCGGTCCCAGAAGTCCGAGCTGGTCACGTAGTCGGCCCAGGTGATCGCGGCGACGCCGTGCATCGCGTTCTCCTCGTTCATGACGACCGTGCCGGCGAGCGACTGCGCGAACCAGGACAGCACGAACACCGCCCCCATCACGATCAGCAGCGAGTTGCCGAACACGGCTGCTCGCCATCCGCCCGCCCGGGCCCACCGCGGCGAATCCGGGCGGGCGTGCGGGCCGACGAGCTGATCCGCATCGCTGCCCGGCCCCTCATCACCGGGCTTCTTCGACTCCGGCGACCCCTTCTGCACGAACCAGATCGTCGCAGCGATGAAGAGGAAGAACTGCAGGAACTCCGACTGCCAGTTCTCGGCGACGTCGACGGCGAAGTCGGACGACCAGAGGAAGTCCCCGAAGCCGATCGCCCCCTGCCCGTGGTCGAGGAGCTCCTCGTTGTTGCGGAGGTAGCCCGCGAGCGCCTGGCCCCCGAGCGCGAGCGCGAACAGCGCGAGGAAGAAGAGGCTGAGGGCGTGGTCCTTGATCCGCGAGCGCATCGTCATCGCCCTCCCAGCGGCAGGCCGATCATCACGGCGAGCCCGACGCCGATGATCCCCGCCCAGATCCAGAAGACCGCCCGCATTCCCGCGGTGTCACGCGCATCCTCCGCCATGTCCGCCTCCTTCGTCGGTGTGACCACGGTCCGACGATGGCGCGCAGGATGAGTGCCCTCCAGGGGCTTGACGCGGACACGGTTGTCAATCCCCTCCATCAGGGCTCCGCGGCACCCGTAGCCTGGCGGAACCGATGAGAGGAGCGCCCGATGACCGCACCGAACGAGACCCCCGACCTCGAACGCCTCGGCGAGCTCGCCCGCAGCCGAGGCCTGCGCGTGAGCGTGGCCGAGTCGCTCACGTCCGGACGCCTCGCGAACACGATCGGCGCCGGCGAGGGGGCCTCCGGCTGGTTCGCCGGCGGCATCGTCGCGTACTTCACGGAGGTGAAGGAGCGGGTGCTGGGGCTGACCCCGGGGACCGACCCCACCTCCGCGGCCTGCGCCGAGCAGCTCGCCACGGGAGCGCGGGAGCTCTTCGACGCCGACATCTGCGTCTCCACCACCGGCGTGGGCGGGCCGGGTCCGGAGGGCGGTCACCCCGCGGGCACGGTCTACCTGGGCTGGGCGACCGCCGACGACGCGGGGCACCGGAGGCTGGCGCTGACCGGCGATCCGGACGAGATCCTGTCGGCGAGCGTCGACGCCGCGGTGCGACTGCTCGCCTTCCACGCCGAGGGGCTGCACCCCGCAGGACCGCGGCGCTCCGGCTCGGACTGAGAGCTCAGCGCCCCGGCACGAGGCCGACCCGCAGCGGGGCTCCCGGCGCTGTCGCCTCGGTGAGGGCGGCGTCGATGTCGAGGAGCGATCGCACCGCCCCCACGGCCTCGCCGAACGGATACGCGCGCCCGCGCCCCGCGAGGAACGACGCCGCTGCCGCGAGATCGTCGGCACCGTAGTTGTGCACCCCCGCGACCGTGATGAGTCGGCGGACGAGATCCTCCGCGTCCAGCGGAACCGGGGCTGCGGGGAACACGCTGCCGACGAGGACCACCGTCCCGCCGACGGCGACGCCCGCGAGGGCCTCCCCGACGGCATGCCCTGAGGCCTCGATGACGACGTCGGGGTCGCGGTCGAGCGCGGTGGCCCCGAACCGGGAGGCGAAGGCGCGCCGGTCGTCGTCCGGATCGCGCACCTCGACGACGGCACCGTGCTCGGCAGCGATCGCGGCGGCACTGATCCCCACGAGACCCGCGCCGTGGATGCGCACCGCGGCGCCGTCGAGGTCGATGTCACGGGCGGCACGCGCCACTGCGGCCCACGCGGTCGCTGTCGCGCAGGCGGCAGGCGCCAGCACCGCAGCGGGCAGCGCCTCCGGCACGCGCACGATCGCGGTGCCCGCCCGCAGCTGCACGTGGCTGGCGAACGCCCCTGTCAGGTCGCCGTGGGCGCCGACGCGGTCATGGCCGTACTTGCCCAGGTCACGGCACTTCTGCGTGAGGCCGCGCCGACAACGGTCGCAGGTGCCGCATGACACCGTCACCGACCAGACCACACGGTCGCCGATCCGCAGCGGAGTGCCGTCCACCGCCTCCGCACCGTCATCGCCCATCGCGATGACGCGACCGACGCTCTCGTGCCCGAGGACGAGCGGCGCCGGCGCGGACCGGCGCCCCTGCACGGTGTGCACGTCCGACCCGCAGATCGTGGACATCTCCACGGCGACGAGCACGTCCTGATCGCCGAGCGCGACCCCCGGGACCGCGATCGTCTCGTGCGGGTGCCCTTCGCCGACCCAGACCATCGCGGTGGCCGCGGGGCGCAGCGCGACGTCCCTCCGGTGTCCGGGCGGGCGGATCAGCAGCGTTCCCATGACTCGACTCTCAGACGGAGGCGACGGCAGCGGGAAGGAGCTCTCGCTGGGCCAGAGCCCCCCGCAGCGCCGTGACGTCGGAGAGCACGGCGTGGGCGCCCGCTCCGCTCAGAGCCGCGCGATCGTGGGCGCCGGTGAGCACTCCCGCGACGAATCCGGCACCCGCGCGGCGGCCCGACTCGACGTCGCTCACGGTGTCGCCGGCGACGGCCACAGCCTGCACCGCGGACGCTCCCGTGCGCAGAAGGGCGGTGAGGACGAGGTCGGGCGCGGGGCGTCCGCGGCCGGCGTCGACCGGGGAGAGCGCGAGGTCGATGAGCCCTCCCCACCCGAGGCCGTCGAGGATCGCCTGTCGCGTGACCGGCGCGAACCCGGTGGTCAGTGCGACGGTG
The DNA here is from genome assembly GCF_040685015.1 of Microbacterium meiriae. Taxonomy (NCBI): domain Bacteria; kingdom Bacillati; phylum Actinomycetota; class Actinomycetes; order Micrococcales; family Microbacteriaceae; genus Microbacterium; species Microbacterium meiriae. Next base: position 520,247 of record NZ_JBFBHD010000001.1, read on the forward strand.
AGCCCGGCGTCCTTCAAGCCCTGGATCGCGTCCGCCGCCCCGGGGATCTCCGCGACGCCGTCTTCGGCGACGATCTCGGCGTACGCGGCCTCGAACGCCGCGGTGGCCTGCCGTGCCGCGACCGCATCGCCGTCGGCCAGGTGCAGGAAGACATCGAGCTTGGACTGTCCCATGGTCTTCCTGACATAGCCGAGGGCATCGTCCCAGGGCAGCCGTGCGGCGACGCCGGTGCGTTCGGCGGCGCGCTGGAACGCCTGCTCCACCACGCCGTCGTCCACGACGGTGGTGCCGGCCATGTCGAGGACGACGAGTTCGATGGGAGTGGTCATGGGGTTCCTTCCAGAGCAGGGGTGCCGCCGAGGGCGGCGGTGAGGTGCAGGTCGGCGAGCCCGAGGCCGCAGGTCATGCCGATGCCGGTGGTGGCGGCGAGCACGAGCGCACCGTCGTCTCCGCGGTCGACGAGGAACTCGCCGTGGGCTTTCGCGTACACGCCCTGCCACCGCTCGATGACCCGCGGTGCACCCCACTCGAACAGGGCCTCGGCCTCGCTGAGGAACGCGGTGAACGCGGCCTCGGGCTGGAACGGCGAGGGGGCGGCGGCGGTGGCATGCGAGTCGCCCAAGATGAGCGTGCCGTCGGGAAGCTGCGTGTACATCTGGTTGAGGTCGAGGGCCGCGAGGTCGGGGCGCTCGGCGTGCAGACGCTCGCGCAGGACTCGGGCCTCCGGTCCATCGGCGAACCGCCCGTACCGGATGAGGGACCAGCCGGTCAGCAGGGGCGCGGTCAGCGGTCGCGGGAACGAGACCGCCGCCCGCATCATGTCGAGCGCACAGCGCATCACGCCGTGACGTTCGGCGACCTCGGGCAGGAGCTGATCGATGTCGTGGTTGACCGCCACCACGACGGCCCCGGCGTCGATCGCACCGCGCGTGGTCTCCACCCGCCCTGCGCCGAGCGCCGTCACCGCGGTGCGGAAGCGGAACTCGACGCCCCGGGCCGTCAGGTGCCGCACGATGGCCGTCGCCGCGGTCCGCGGGTCCGTCTGCAGGTCGGCCTCGATGAGGGCGCCGCCGACGAGGCCGTCCCGACGCAGCGGGGCGCGGCGGAGGAGCTCATCGGCCTCCAGCATCCGGATGCCGCCGTCCTGCGCCGCCGCGGTCATCACGGCGAGCTCGTCCTCATGCCGGGCCGCGACGAGCGTGCCCGACTCGCGGATCCAGAAGCCCGCGTCCCTGGCGAGTTGCAGCCAGAGATCGCGCGAGGCATCCGCGTATCGCCGTGCCTCCCCGCCCTGCGCGCCGATGCAGAGGTGGCCGAAGTTCCGGATCGTGGCGCCGGTCGGGGCCGCGCTGCGGTCGACCACGACGACGCGGAGCCCCCGGCGCACGGCCGCGTACGCGGCCCCGAGGCCGACGATGCCTGCACCGACGACGACGACGTCAGGGTTCTGCTTCGCCCCGTTCATCGGAACACCTTCCTCATCCACATCGCGAGCCCCTCTACGGCGAGCACGGTCACGAGGATCATCAGCACGATCGCGGTCACCGTCTCGTAGCGCGAGCCCTGGCTGGCGTTCAGCAGGTAGTAGCCGACCCCGCCGCCGCCGACGATGCCGAGGATCGTGGCTGCGCGGATGTTGGTGTCGAGCATGTAGAAGCTGTGCCCGATGAGCGCGCGGGTGCCCTGCGTCAGCGTGGCCGACGTGTACGTCTGCATCCGGGTGGCGCCCACCGCCCGCAGAGCGCGCTCGGGCCCGCGGTCGACCTCCTCGAAGGAGTCGGCGATGAGCTTGCCGAGCAGTCCGATCCCGCCGATCGCGAGAGCGATGACGCCGGCCTGCGCGCCGAGACCCGTGATGACGACGAGGACGATGGCGAGGATCAGCTCCGGGATGCCGCGGATGCCCACGAGGAGCAGACGGGCGGTGCCGCGCCCTGCGGCATGCGGGGCCACGTTGCGCGCGGCGAACGAGCCGAGCAGCAGCGACGGCAGGAGGGTGAGGACGGTGGCCGCGAGCGCGATCGCGACGGTCTCCCGCATGGCCTCCAGCATCGCGACCGTGTCGTAGCTGCCGAACGACGGCGGCCAGAACCGGGCGGCGACGTCGGGCAGCTTCGCCCAGAAGGTGAAGAGATCCGACCAGGTGATCTGGCTCACGACGACGCTGCCGACCACGACGAGGACCGCGACGATCCCGGCGGCCGTGTGACGCACCCGCTGGGCGGTCCACGGACGGCGCACCGCGGTCTGCGGGCTCTCCGCCCACGCGGGGCGATCGGCGGCGGAGGCGGACGACCGCCGGCGCATGCGCGGATGCACGATCCGGTCCATCCAGGACCGCGTCTGCTTCTGCTCGCCGAGCATCGCGCCGCGCACCGTGCTCGAGACGATCTCCATCACGATGCAGAGCACGAAGATCACGAGCGCGATCCCGAGGCCCTTGCCGTAGTTCAGCGACTTGAAGGCGTAGGACATCTCGAGCCCGAGGCCGGCGACGCCCACGTAGCCGAGCACGACGCTCCCGCGCAGATTGATGTCGTTGCGGTGCAGCACTGTGGCCACCCAGCTCGGCAGCACCTGCGGGAGGATGCCCGCCGTGAACTCCTGCAGCTTCGAGCCCCCGGCAGCGCGGATCGCGAGGCGCGGCCCTTCGTCGATCTGCTCGATGGCGTCCGCGAACATCTTGGAGATCATGCCGATCGAGTGGATGCCGATGGCGAGGATGCCGGGCAGCGTGCCGAGCGAGAACATGAGCACGAACGCCATGGCCAGCACCACGTCCGGCAGCGCGCGGGTGAGGACGCCGATGAATCGGGCGGCCGCGCGCCAGCCCGCGCCCGGGGTGGTGTTGGCGGCGGCGAGGTAGGCGATGGGCACGGAGAGCACGGCCGCGAGCAGCGTGCCGACGAGCACGAGGCCGACGGTCAGCGCGATGAGCCAGGCGAGGTCGGCCGGCGCGGGGAAGGAGAGCCCGCCGACGCGGCCGAGGAAGTTCTCGGCGTTGCCCCAGCTCTGAACCATCGCCGGGATCGAGATCCCCACGTCGCGCACCGCGAGGATGCCGAGCACGACGAGGACGAGGAGAGTGAGTCCCGCTGCGATGCGCTCCGCGGACAGCGGCCGCTTCGGCACCCGCTCCGCGACGCTCCCGCCACCCCGGGTCGCTGAGCCGCCGCCCTGGGTCGCTGAGCCGCCGCCCTGGGTCGCTGAGCCGCCGCCCTGGGTCGCTGAGCCGCCGCCCTGGGTCGCTGAGCCTGTCGAAGCGCCCCGTGTCGACGCCCCCACCGCCGTCATGACGCCCCCACCGCGGTCACGGCGTCGACGAGCTCCACCTGCACGGCACGGATCTCCGCCGTCGTCGTCGCGACGCGGCCGTAGATCTCCATCACCTCGGCTTTGGAGAGTCCGTCCGTCGGGGTGTCCAGGACGACCTCGCCGTGTCGGAGACCCACGATCCGGTCGGCCCAGCTGATCGCGAGGTCGACCTGGTGGAGGCTGCACACGACAGTGAGTCCTTCGTCGGCGGCGATCTCGCGGATGAGGGCCATCACCTGCTCGCTCGACTCCGGATCGAGCGAGGCGACGGGCTCGTCGGCGAGGAGGATCGCCGGCTTCTGCATGAGCGCCCGGGCGATCGCCACCCGCTGCTGCTGACCCCCGGACAGGGTGTCGCTGCGCTGATAGGCACGGTCGAGGAGGCCGACGCGGTCGAGATGCTCCAGCGCGGTCAGCTTCGCGGCGCGGGGGTAGCTCCACAGCCCGAGCCGCGGGCCGCGCATCCGCGACAGCGATCCGGTCAGCACGTTCTCCAGAACCGTCAGCGAGGGCACGAGCTCGAACTGCTGGAAGATGAAGCCCACGCTGCTGCGGAGTTCCCGCAGCGCCCGACCTTTCGTCGAGGGAACGGATGCGCCGAGCACCTCGACCGACCCGGAGCTGGGGAGCTCCAGGCCGTCGAGATGGCGCAGCAGCGTGGACTTGCCGGAACCGGAGAGCCCGAGCAGCACGACGATCTCTCCCCGCGCCACCTCGAGCGTGACGTCCGTCAGGGCGGTGGTGCTGCCGAAGGTCTTGGTGACGCCGGCGAGGCGGATGAGGGTGTCGGATGCCGCGGTCATGGCTTCTCCTGTCGTCAGGCGCGGGGCGTCAGCCCTGGCACTGCTCGGCTTCGGTCTCGGCGCAGATGTCGCGGATGAGGTCGTAGTACCCGTCGTCCACCGGCTTGGTGGCGAAGAACACGCTGCGGAATGCGTCGGAGTCCGCGCTGTCGATGCCCGCCGCGATGATGTCGTCGATCGTGACCTCGCCGAGGGCGTCGACGAGCTGCTTCGCCACGTCATCCGGCAGGGACGAGGAGTAGACGAGCGGAGCACCCGGAACCATGGTCTCGGCGATGACCTTCACCTTGTCGGACTTCTCGACCTCGGAGTCCTCGGCGAAACCGGCCTCGCACTCGACGCCCTCGCCGACCTTCTGCACGCTCACATCGTGCTTGCCCGCGAACACGGGCGTGATGTCGGACTTCGGGTCCACGCCCGCCTCGATGAGGTTGTACGACGGGAAGAGGTAGCCGGAGGTGGACGAGGGGTCCACGAAGCACACCTTCTTGCCCGCGAAGTCCTCGAGGCTGGAGATGTCGCTGTCCGCCGGGACGATCGCCTGCGAGTAGTAGCCGGGCTCCTGGCCCTCCTCGGTGACGATGGACGAGATCGGGGTGAGCTTCGCGCCGTTGTTGGTCGCGGTGACGTAGGTGAATCCGGAGAACGAGGCGACGTCGACCTTCCCGGCGACGGCGGCCTCGATGAGCGCGGCGTAGTCGGTGGACTCGTGGTACTCGACGGTCTTGCCGGTGACCTCGGCGATGTAGTCCATGAGCGGCTGGTAGTTCGTCTCGGTGTCCACCGAGTCGGGGACGACGCCGAAGACGAGGGTGTTCTCGTCGACGGCGAATCCACCGGCCGACTGTGCGTCGCCGGGGGCGTCGGTGGCATCGGCCGATCCGGAGCAGGCGGCGAGGCCGAACGCGAGGATCGCAGCGCCGGCGAGGGCGGGGAGAGCGCGGAGCTTCATGAGGACCTTTCAGGGTGGGAGGAGTGATCCACGGACGACTCTCCCAGCAGCCTCGCTGAGATGTATACCTATCTCAGAAGAGTTCAGTCGGCGTTCACCCGCCATTCGCCTGGGTGAACACCCTCGCAACACACCGCCCTTCGTGGCACCGAACGAAGTAATGTACCTATGTGGCCGAAGCTGTGTACACCCAGATCGCCGACGACCTCCGTTCGCGGATCGCGGACGGCACGCTCCGCCCCGGCGATGACGTGCCCACGGAAGCCGAGCTCGCGGAGCACTGGCGCACGTCGCGCGGTCCGATCCGCAACGCGCTGGCGGCCCTTCGCGCGGAAGGCCTCATCGAGACGACCCGCGGCCGGCCGGCGCGCGTGGTGGCGCGCAAAGCGAATCAGGCCGTGGACGTCTCCGTCCCGTTCACCCGATGGGCGCGCGACCTCGGCGTCACCCCTGGCGCGCAGACACAGGAGCTGAGTCTGCGGCGCGCGGGCGATCTCGGCCCGGCGCTGGGTGTCGGACGCGACGACACCATCGTGAGCGTGGTGCGCCTGCGGCTCCTCGACGGCCGTCCCACGATGCTGGAGCGCCTCGCGTACACCGAGGACGTCGGCCGTCGGCTGTTCGAGATCGACCTCGACGCGGTGTCGATCACCGAGTACCTCGCGTCGGTCGGGCATCCGATCGTCGCACTGCAGCACGTCATCGACGCCGTCGCCGCCGACGATCAGGACGCCGCGCTTCTCCGCGTGCCGCGAGGAACGCCCATCCTGCGGCTGACGCGCACGTCGCGGGACGCCGAGGGGCGCATCTTCGAGGCATCGGAGGATCGCTACCTCAGCGAGGTGGTGCGCTTCACCGTGGCGGCGTCCGGGATATCGACGGACGGACACTACATGAGAGCAGTGGGCGGCTGAGGCCGGAGACAGATTCGCGACCGCGGGCGCGGGAGTGTAAGAAGCCAGAAAGATCGCGCCCGCGATCGCAGCGCTGGGGACGCTTTATCTGGGGAGCCTTCAGGATATGTCGGCGCCGCGAAGCCTCTGAAGTGCCGAATGTCGAGACACTCGTAGACTTTCGTCTACGGCCTCGGGGGCGGAATCACGGGCGTCGTCTCAGGATACGCGGGGCTCAGACCACCGGCAACACGGCGGACACGAGCCAGTGTCCGTCCACCTCCCCGGCGCTGAACTCGCCGCTGGCACCCATCACGCGTTCGGCCATCCGCCCCAGGCCGGTCCGACTGGAGGAGAGCTCCCGACGCGGCGTCGTGGGGAGCGGGCTGCGCAGTGAGAGGTGCGCCTTGTCGTCGTCCACCGCGAGACGGATCTCGACGGTTCCGGGGCCGGCATACTTCAGGACGTTCGTGGCCGACTCGCGCACGATGCGCGCGAGCACGATCTCGACCGCGCGGGGAATGCGCTCGTCGCCGGGGTCGCCGTCGAGGATGACGTCGTGCCCGGCCGCTTCGAATTCGGTCCGCGCTTCCTCGACCGCGGCGACGAGGTCACCGGTCGGCATGCCCGCAGCGCGCGGGCCGTCGTCGGCGAGGTCGATCACGAAACGGAGGTCTGTCATGGCCTTGCGGGCGGCGACGCGGATCGCCTCACGGGAGCCATCGCTGGCGTCGGGGTCTTCGAGCATCTGTACGTGCAGAGACACCACGGTGAGGTGGTGCGCGATGCTGTCGTGCAGCTCGCCGGCGATCCATCGTCGCTCGGCGAGGACGGCTTCCCGTTCCTGCTCAGCCGCAGCCTCCAGCTCGTGCTCGAGGCGACGTCCGCGCGCGAATGCGAGACGAAGCGCGAGCCCGACGGCACCGGCCGCGGTTGCGAAGATCAGGTAGATGCCAACGTTCACCGGCACTTCCGAGTCACCGTAGGCGATCACGCCTGTCGCGACCAGGAATCCAGCCGTGTACGAGAGGACGAGTGACGTCCATCCCAGCCGCATCACCAGGGCCGCCGCGAAAGCGGCGGTGATGAGCACTTGGGTCTCGGTTCCGGTGAGGAAGGAGAGTCCGAGGGCCACTCCCATCGCGCAGGTCGCGACGAGGGGGGACCAGAGAAAGAGGGCGAAGACCGCGGTCGAAGCGATGCTCACCGCGGATGTGAGGGGATTGACGTTCGGATCGGTGATGAGTCCGCTGACGTCAACGGCGATCATGATGCAGATGATCGCGAGGATCACATAGCGCTCCACACGGCTGAGCCGCTCCCCTCGACCGAGGCGGAAGATTTCGGGCGTCGCCCTTTTCGTCTGGTCGAAGGCCATGGTGCACTATCTCCTATTTGCCAGCTATTCTAGCGGTAGAGACCGAAGAGCTTGCCAACCTGCTGCCAGAAAGACATACTGTTCACCTCCTTGATGTGGTCCTTTGTCGATGTCTGTATTCATCTTCTCGGCGGCGCGCGGAGCGCACATCTGGCCTTCGTCCAGACCTCGATAGCCAAAGGTCTACATCCTCAGAGCGCCCGCTTCACGCCGTTAGGCTTCCTCCATGCAGGAAATCCGCGTCGTGATCGTCGATGACGATCCTCTGGTCCGCTCCGCGCTGTCGCACTTCGTGTCGCGCGCGCCCGAGATCACGGTCGTGGCGCAGGCGGAGGACGGCCTGGAGGCCCTCACGACGGTCGAGCGCGAGAAGCCGGACGTCGTGATGATGGACGTCCAGATGCCGGAGATGAACGGCATCGAGGCGACCGCGGCGATCGCCGAACGATGGCCGGACGTCCGCATCCTCGCCGTCACCACGCTCGACGGCAGCGACACCGTGCTGCCCATGCTGAGCGCGGGCGCCTCCGGCTACCTGCTGAAGGATTCCAGCGCGGAGGAGATCGTCACGGGTGTTCGCGAGGTGTTCGCCGGAGCGAGCTCGCTGTCGCCCCGCATCGCGTCGATGTTGATCCGCCACGTGCGCGACTCCACTCCCACCGCAGCCGCGGAGACCCTCGAACCGCTCACCGAGCGCGAGGAGGAGGTGCTCCAGTGCCTCGCGAAGGGCATGTCCAATGCCGAGATCGCGAAGGCGCTCATCGTCTCCGAGGGGACGGTGAAGGCCCACCTCGGCCGCATGATGTCGAAGTGGCACCTGCGCGACCGCGTGCAGATCCTCGTCACGGCCGCCCACGCCGGACTCGTCACCTTCCGCTGAGCCGCGGCCTCAGAGCGCGAGCAGCACGATCCCGACGAGGACGATCAGCGAGGCGCCGATCCGCCATCCCGGCCGGGACTCGCGCAGGACGAAGGCGCCGAACAGGCTCACGAGCACGACGCTGACCTCCCGCAGCGGTGCGACGAGGGCCACGGGAGCGATCTGGATGGCGGTCAGCACGAGGATGTAGGACAGCGGCGACAGGATGCCGAAGGCCAGGATGCGGCGCCACTGCGTGCGCCCCAGCGCCACGACCGCACCCCATCGTCCACGAACCGCCACGGAGTAGAACGGCACCTGCAGCAGCGTGGTGCCGACCATGAACGCCACGGGTGACAGCTCCCACTCGCGCACCGCGTGGGCGTCCCAGATCGTGTAGACCGCGATCGCCACGCCGGTGAGGGCGCCGAACAGCAGACCGGGGTCGATGCGGCGCCCGCTCCCTGCCGGCCGGCGGTCGACGAACCCGATCGCGACGACCCCGACGATCACCGCGGCGACGCCGACGAGCGCCAGGGCCGAGGGGCGTTCCCCGAGCAGGAGCACGGCGACGATGACCGAGAGGAAAGGCCCGGTGCCCCGCGCCGTCGCGTAGACCGTCGACAGACTGCCCTCCCGGTAGCCGCGCTGCAGCACGGCCATGTAGGCGACGTGCAGGACCGCGGAGACGGAGACCCCGAGTGCGAACGAGGAGAGGCCGGCCGCACCGAGTCCGCCCGTGAACGGCACGGCCCCGATCCAGACGACCGTGCTGGCGACGGCACCCCACCACAGGAACGGCGAGCCGGCGCGGCTGATGCCGTGCGCGATGACGTTCCAGGACGCGTGGGCGATCGCGGCGGCGAGGACGAGGACGAGAGCGACGGCGGACACGGCAGACCCTTCCCTCCGCCGCGGGCGCGACGAATCGGGTCCTCCGGGCTTTTGTCCTGTCAGATGACGACCCTCCTGCGGAGGAGGACCGTGGCGCCGCTCGGACCAGACGGGTGCAGACCCCGGAACCCTAGGCGCTATCGCCACCACCCTATCCCCGACCGGGAAGGCCGCGAGACGGGGTTCGTGACGGGGCGCGACTACGCTCGAAGGACACCCCGCGCAGGAAGGTCACGCCATGCCCGTCACCCCGGACGCCCTCGCCCACGCCGAGGACCTCGCCGACTTCGTCGCCGCCTCCCCGTCGAGCTATCACGCAGCCGCCGAGACGGCCCGCCGTCTGGAGGAGGCCGGATTCACACGGTTGCAGGAGGAGGACGCCTGGCCCGCGCAGCCCGGAGGCCGGTACCTCGTGGTCCGCGACGGCGCGACGATCGCGTGGGTGGTGCCGGAGGGGGCGACCGCCACGACGCCCGTGCAGGTGTTCGGGGCGCACACCGACTCCCCCGGCTTCAAGCTCAAGCCACAGCCGACCACCGGAGCCCGCGGCTGGCTGCAGGCCGCCGTCGAGGTGTACGGCGGTCCGCTGCTGAACTCCTGGCTCGACCGGGAGCTGCGCCTCGCCGGCCGGCTCGCCCTCGCCGACGGTCGGGTCGTCCTCGCCGACACCGGAGCCCTGCTGCGCCTCCCCCAGCTCGCCATCCACCTCGATCGGGGGGTCAACAACGGCCTCGCGCTCGACAAGCAGACCGAGACGCAGCCGGTGTGGGGTCTCGGCGACCCGACCGAGGCCGACGTGCTGGCCGAGCTCGCGGCATCCGCCGCCGTGGACCCCGCAGAGATCCGCGGCTACGACGTCGTCGTCGCCGATGCCGCGCGGGGCGCGGTGTTCGGCAAGGACGACGCGTTCTTCGCCTCCGGCCGGCTCGACGACCTCGCCTCCGTGCACGCGGGCGTGGTGGCCCTCGCGGCCCATGAACCCGAGGCGGGAGCCCCCGTCGCGATCCTCGCCGCGTTCGACCACGAAGAGCTCGGCTCCGAGTCGCGCTCCGGCGCCGCGGGCCCCTTCCTCGAGGATGTGCTGGAGCGGCTCTACGCAGGGCTCGGGGCCGACGGCTCCGCCCGCCGCCAGGCGTACGCGTCGTCGTGGTGCCTGTCCAGCGACGTCGGGCACTCCGTGCACCCGAACTACGTCGGCCGACACGACCCCGTCGTTCAGCCCGTGCTCGGCTCCGGGCCCATCCTCAAGCTCAACGCCAACCAGCGCTACGCGACCGATGCGGTCGGCGCCGCGTCCTGGCGGAACTGGTGCGATCGGGCCGGGGTGGTGACGCAGGAGTTCGTCTCGAACAACAGCGTGCCGTGCGGCTCGACCATCGGACCGATCACCGCGACACGGCTCGGCATCCGCACGGTCGACGTGGGGATCCCCATCCTCTCGATGCACTCCGCGCGCGAGCTCGCCGGGGTCTCGGACCTGCACGACCTGACGCGCGTGGCCGGGGCTTTCTTCGCCGGCTGAGCCGCGCGCCCGGCGCGGTGCCCTGATCCACGTCACGAGTGCGCTCGCGGAGTGCCAGGATGTGAGGATGACCGACATCAGGCCGGCTCTCATCGAGCGCGCAGGCATCGAGATCATCCCCGAGTCCGAGCGGACCGCCACGCCCCGCGACCTGTTCTGGCCGTGGTTCGCGGCGAACGTCTCGGTGTTCGGGATGTCCTACGGCTCGTTCGTGCTCGACTTCGGCATCTCCTTCTGGCAGGCGACTCTGGTCTCAGTCGTCGGCATCGTCGTGTCATTCCTGCTGTGCGGACTCATCGCGATCGCTGGCAAGCGGGGGTCGGCGCCGACGATGGTGCTCTCCCGGGCCGCGTTCGGCGTCCAGGGGCAGAAGGTCCCCGGGATCGTGTCCTGGCTCACGTCGATCGGCTGGGAGACCTTCCTCGCGATCATGGCGGTACTGGCGACGGCGACGGTCATCACGCAGCTCGGCGGCGACGGGGACAGCCTCTGGCTGAAGATCCTCGCGACCGTGATCGTCGCGGCACTCATCGTCGCCGCCTCGGTGCTCGGCTACCACACGATCATGCGGCTCCAGTCGGTGCTGACCTGGATCACGGGCGTCGTGACGGTGGTGTACATCATCCTGGCGGCGCCGAGCATCGACCTCGCTGCGGTGATGGCCCGTCCCGACGGCGGCATCGGCCAGGTCGTCGGCGCGCTCGTGATGGTGATGACCGGATTCGGCTTGGGGTGGATCAACATCGCCGCGGACTGGTCGCGCTACCAGAAGCGCACCGCGTCCGACGGGGCGATCGTCGCCTGGAACACGATCGGCGGCTCGGTGGCACCGGTCATCCTCGTCGTCTTCGGTCTGCTCCTCGCGGGATCGGACGCCAAGCTCATGGACGCGATCGCCGCGGACCCGATCGGCGCGCTGGCGAGCATCCTGCCGGTGTGGGTCCTCGTGCCGTTCCTGTTCACGGCCGTGCTCGCGCTCGTCTCCGGCGCGGTGCTCGGCATCTACTCCTCCGGCCTGACCCTGCTCAGCCTCGGCATCCGCATCCCGCGGCCGTCGGCGGCGGCGATCGACGGCGCGATCCTCACGGCAGGCACCATCTTCGTGGTGTTCTTCGCGACCGACTTCCTCGGCCCGTTCCAGAGCTTCCTCATCACCCTCGGCGTGCCGCTGGCCTCCTGGGCCGGCATCCTCATCGCCGACATCCTGCGCCGTCGCAAGGACTATGACGACGAGGCCCTCTTCGACAGCCGCGGACGCTACGGCGCCTGGGACTGGACGTCGATCGGCACCATGGTCGTCGCGAGCGTGATCGGCTGGGGTCTCGTCCTCAACGGCTTCGCGGACGCCGCGCCGTGGAACAACTGGCAGGGGTACCTCCTGTTCCTCGTCGGCGGGACGGACGGGGACTGGGCGTACGCGAACCTCGGGGTGTTCGTGGCGCTGGTGCTGTCGTTCCTCGTGACCTGGTTCGCCCGGGCGGGGAAGATCCGGCGGCAGGAGTCGTGAGCCCTTCGACAGGCTCAGGAACCCAGGAGCCGACAGGCTCAGGGACCCAGGAGGCGGCAGACTCAGGGACCGAGAGCTGGCTCGTGGTGGTCGATCCGCAGGTGATCTTCGCGTCGCCCGACTCCGCCTGGGGCTCGCCGTTCTTCTCCGAGGCGATGGCGAAAATCCGTCGGCTCGCGCAGGCCTTCGGCGAGCGCGTGCTCGTGACCCGGTGGCTTCCGACGGCCGACCGCTCCACCTCCTGGGGCGAGTACTTCGCGGCGTGGCCGTTCGCCGACCGGCCCGCCGACGACCCGCTCTATGCACTGGTCCCCGAGGCGGAAGGCCTGTCTCCTCATCCGACCGTCGACCTGCCCACGTTCGGCAAGTGGGGCCCGGAGCTCGAGGCGATCGTCGGGCACGGTGGCCGTATCGTGCTGGCGGGGGTGTCGACGGACTGCTGCGTCGTGTCCACCGCTCTCGCCGCCGCCGATGCCGGAGCACGGGTGACGCTCGCCGCCGACGCCTGCGCCGGCTCCACGGCCGGGAACCACGCCGCCGCCGTCCAGGTCATGAGGCTGTATCCCCCGCAGATCACCGTGACCGACACCGCCACCCTCCTCTCCCCCTGACCCGGCCCCATCCGTGCCCGTGCCCCTGCCCCGCGCCCGTGCGGGACGGAAATCGCACCTTCGCGCGCCCCATCCGGCCCGTTTTCGATCCCGGCACGAGGTGCAGTCCGGCCGCGGGATCGAAAGCGCGCCCTCGTTCGGGGATTCCGGAACGCTTTCGATCCCACGACGGCGGATACTGGCACACTGAGGCCGTGGAAGACTCCCGCAGCACCGCCGGTACCGTGGCCGCGAAGACCGGCCGGTCGCCCTGGCGTCGCACGAAGATCGCCGTGGGCGTCCTCGCCGCGGTCGCCGCCGTCGTCGCGATCATCGGGGCGCTCACGCCGTGGCCATCCGCGATGATCATCCGCTCGGTGTTCACGAAGGGCGGCGACGAGACCGCGGCGGAGATGACGAAGCACGTCCCGGACACGCCTCTCGACGAACGGAAGGACATCGCCTACGGGGATGCCGGCGCGGACACGACGATGGACGTCTTCCGCCCCGCCTCCGCCGACAGCGCGTTGCCGACTGTCGTGTGGATCCACGGAGGTGCCTGGATCTCGGGCTCGAAGGAGGACGTCGATCCCTACCTCCGCATCCTCGCCGCGGAGGGCTACACGACCATCGGCGTGAACTACACCCGCGGACCCGAGGGCGTGTACCCGCTCGCCGTCCACCAGCTCGACGAGGCCCTCGCCTACATCGACGCGCACGCGGCGGAACTCGGCGTCGACCCGCGTCGCATCGTGCTGGCGGGGGACTCCGCGGGCGCTCAGCTCGCCAGCCAGATGGCCACGCTCATCACGAATCCGGACTACGCCGAGATCCTCGGCATCCGCCCGTCGATCCGCGCCGACCAGCTCGTCGCGACCGTGCTGAACTGCGGCGTCTACGACCTCGCCGCACTGGCCGAGCTCGACGGAGTCCCGGGGTGGGGCTTCAAGTCGGCGATGTGGGCGTACTCCGGGACGAAGACCTGGGCGGAGGACTCGACCGGCGCCACGATGTCGACCGTGGACTGGGTCACCTCCGACTTCCCCGCGACGTACATCTCGGGCGGCAATGGCGACGGGCTCACCTGGCTCCAGTCGATCCCGATGGCGAAGCGGCTGCAAGAGCTCGGCGTCGATGTGACGCCGGTGTTCTGGCCCGCGCCGCACGAGCCCGCCCTCCCGCACGAGTACCAGTTCCACCTCGATCTGCCCGAGGCTCGGAAGGCCCTGGCGGACACCATCGCCTTCCTCGACGCGCACACCCGCTGACCCGGCCCCTGTCGTCCGGCGGGGCTGCCACGGTCGCACGATCCCGACACGACGGCACGACTCGTTCGGCCGGACGTCTGTTCATCCGTTCCCCGGTCGTGCAGGCGGACCTCGGCACGGGCGGAAACGGACCCGGGCACGGGTGCACGACCCGGGCACAGGTGCACGACCCGGGCACGGGTGCACGGCCGAATCCGGGAGAAACCCGTGCCACTGGCGCCGGGTCGTGCAGGCGGGGCGGGATCTGGACATAACATGTCTGTGACGATCGGCACGGAAGTGATATGTTCGCGGGATGCACACCGAGAACGAACGCGCACTCGAGTCGGGGATCGTCACGGATCTCTCCGGGCGTATGACCTACGGCTCGTACCTCGCGCTCGACCAGCTCCTCACGGCACAGCATCCGGTGAGCGACCCGCAGCACCACGACGAGATGCTGTTCATCATCCAGCACCAGACGACGGAGCTCTGGCTGAAGCAGCTGCTGCATGAGCTCAGCTCGGCGCGGGAGCTGCTCGCGGCGGACGACCTGCGCGAAGCCCTCAAGCGCATCGCCAGGGTCAAGCGGATCCAGGACGTGATGACGCAGCAGTGGTCGGTGCTCGCGACGCTGACCCCGACGGAGTACGCCCAGTTCCGCGGCGCCCTCGGCAACTCGTCCGGCTTCCAGTCGGTGCAGTACCGGGCCGTCGAGTTCGCGCTGGGCAACAAGAACGAGAAGATGCTGAGCGTCTTCCGCGACCACCCGGCGAATCTCGCGCTCCTCACGGCCGAGTGGGAGAAGCCCACGCTGTACGACGAGTTCCTCCGCTACGCCTCTCGCCGCGGCCTCCCGATCCCCCGCGAGATCCTGGACCGCGACGTGCGGGAGCCCTACCGCGAGACCCCGGACCTCGTACCTGCCATCCGTGCGATCTACCAGGACCCGCGCACCCACTGGGACCTCTACGAGGCCTGCGAGGACCTCGTCGATCTCGAGGACAACTTCCAGTTCTGGCGCTTCCGTCACCTCAAGACCGTGTCCCGCACCATCGGGATGAAGGTCGGCACCGGCGGGTCGAGCGGCGTCGGCTTCCTGCAGCGCGCCCTCGACCTGACCTTCTTCCCCGAGCTCTACACCGTCCGCACCGAGATCGGTTCCTGATGCTCACGGCGACGTTCTTCGACGGCGAGCGCTGGCGGGACGGCGTCGTCGGACTCGGCGAGGACGGGCGCCCCCGGCTCGGTGAGGAGACACCCGCGCCGGGGGGCCCGGTCCTCTCCGGCCGCATCGTCGGGGGCTTCACGGACCACCACGTGCACCTGCAGCTCGTCGACCACGCCCTCCTGGCCTCGTCCCGCCTCGGACGAGTGGTCGACCTCGGCGGCGATCCGTCCACGGTGGCGCGGATCGCCGTTCACAACTCAGGAGTTTCGACCGGCGGAGGCGCTTCCGAGGCGGTTCCGGGTGCTCCTGGGCCGGATTCTCCTGAGTTGCGAACCGTCGACTTCGCCGGCGCGTTCCTCACGCCTCCCGGTGGATACCCCTCGGACCGCGCCTGGGCGCCGGCGGGTTCGGTGCGGGAGATCGCCGACCCCGCGGCAGCGGCGACCGCGGTCGAGGAGATGGCAGCGGCCGGTGTCTCCTGCGTCAAGGTCGCGAGCAACAGCACCGCCGGCCCGGTCTTCTCCGACGCCCTCTTCCGCGCGATCGCCGACCTCGCCGCAGCCCGAGGCCTCCCGGTGATCGCCCATGCGGAGGGCTCCGGCGAAGCGCAGCGCGTCGTCCGCCTCGGAGCGACGCAGCTGGCCCACGCCCCGTTCTCCGAGCGCCTGGACGACGAGGAGATCGCGGAGCAGGCCGCCCGCATTTCCTGGATCAGCACCCTCGCCATCCACGACTCCCACGCGCGGGCCATCGCGATCGACAACGTCGCCCGCTTCCACGCCGCCGGCGGCATCGTCCGCTACGGCACCGACATGGGCAACGGCCCGACCCCCGTCGACCTGAACCCGGCTGAGGTCGCCGCCCTCCGCACCGCCGGCCTCGACGACGACGCCCTCCTCCGCGCCCTCGCGCCCGTCGACCCGCTCGATCCCCGCTCTCTCCTCCTCCTGCTGCCACCCGGATCCGCCGATCCTCTGGCCGCCCGCCCCCTCACCCCCGCCGACCTGAAGGTGTGACATGACCGACCGCTCCGCCGACACCGCCCTCCTCGATGCCGCCCGCGCCCTGGACGCGTCCGACCCCCTCGCGGCCCACCTCGACGCCTTCGTCGAGGCCCCGGGCGTCACGGCCTATCTCGACGGCAACTCGCTCGGCCGCCCGCTGCGCGACGTGCCGGAGAAGCTCGCCGCGTTCGTGCGCGAGGACTGGGGCACCCGCCTCATCCGCTCCTGGGACGAGCAGTGGATGGCGCTGCCGATGGAGCTCGGCGACCGCATCGGCGCCGTCGCCCTCGGGGCGGGTCCGGGACAGACGGTCGTCTCCGACTCCACGAGCGTCCTCATCTACAAGCTCATGCGGGGCGCCCTTCGACAGGCTCAGGGACCCACGGGCGCGGCTCAGGGACCCACGGGCGCGGCTCAGGGACCCACGGGCGCGGCTCAGGGACCCACGGGTGCGGCTCAGGGACCCACGAGGCGGACGGAGCTCGTGATCGAGGAGGGGAACTTCCCCACCGACCGGTTCCTCGCTGAAGGCGTCGCGGCGGAGATGGGGGCCACGCTGCGCTGGATCACGCCCGATCCGGTGCACGGCGTCACGATCGACGACGTCGCGGCCGTGGTCTCGGAGCGGACGGCGCTCGTCTCGCTCAGCCACGTCGACTACCGCTCTGGCGCCCTCGCCGACATGCCGGGCATCACCGCCGTCGTCCACGAGGCCGGGGCACTGATGATGTGGGACCTCTGCCACTCGGCGGGTGTCGTGCCGATGCAGCTCGACGACTGGGGCGTCGACATGGCGGTCGGCTGCACGTACAAGTACCTCAACGGCGGCCCGGGGTCGCCCGCGTTCGCCTACCTCCGCCACGACCTGCAGGGCGTGCTGCGGCAGCCGATCCAGGGCTGGTGGAGCGCCGCCGACATCTTCGCCATGGGCCCCGAGTACGTGCCTGCGGACGGCATCCGTCAGCTCCTCAGCGGCACGCCGCCGGTGACCTCGATGCTCGCGATGCAGGGCATGATCGACCTCATCGAACAGTCGGGGATCGACGGCGTGCGCGCGAAGTCGGAGTCGCTCACCGCGCTCGCGGTCCGGGCGTACGACGAGCTGCTCGCGCCCCTGGACGTCCGCCTGCTCAGCCCTCGCGACCCGGCGCGACGCGGCGGACACATCACGATCGGCCACCCCGACTTCCGGGAGGTCACCCGGAAGCTCTGGGCCGACGGCGTCATCCCCGACTTCCGCTTCCCGGACGGGATCCGGCTCGGGCTGTCGCCGCTGAGCACCTCGCACGCCGAGACGGTCGCGGGAGTGCTCGCGGTGAGGGACGCGCTGGAGTCCGGTGTCTCCTGAGCCCACGGCGCCGATCGTCCTCGACGACATCGACGCCCGCCCCGGCAGCACCGCCTCGCTCCTGCGCACCCTGATCGGCCTGTATCTGCGCCCGCTCGGCGGCTGGATCTCGGCTGCCGACCTCGTGGCGCTGGCCGGCGACCTCGGAATCCCGGCGGCTCCCGCCCGGACGGGCATCGCCCGTCTCAAGCAGAAGGGTCTGCTCCTCCCCGAGCGCCGCGACGCGATCGGCTACCGCCTCAGCCCTGCGGCGGTGCCGATGCTGGAGCGGGGCGACCGCCGGATCTTCCGGATGCGGGAGATGACCGACGACGATCCGTGGTGTCTCGTGTCGTTCTCGATCCCGGAGAGCGCACGCAGCGTGCGCCATCAGCTGCGGCGCCGACTGCACTGGATCGGCGCCGGCGTCATCTCCCCCGCCCTGTGGATCTGCCCCGGACATCTCCGGGAGGAAGCGGAGCAGATCCTCGACGAGCTGGATGCCCGGCGCTGGGCGACCCTGTTCGACGCATCGGCCCCGGCCCCGGCAGGGACCCTGGCCGAGGCCGCCGCGGCGTGGTGGGACCTGGACGGGCTGCGCGCCGAGCACGAGGCCTTCCAGACATCGCTCGCGGCCCTGCCCGACGCGCCGTTCCCGGCCTACGTGCACCTCATCGACCGGTGGCGGGTGCTGCCCTACACGGATCCCGGGTTGCCCCCGGCGATGCTGCCGGCCGACTGGCCGGGCGGACGCAGCTTCGAGACGTTCGCCCGGCTGTCGGCGGCGTGGGAGGCACCCGCCCTCGCCCACGTGCGCGCCGTGACGGCCTAGAGGGTCAGACCGGCGACCTCGCGGACGAACCCGGTCACGTGCTCCTGCAGCCGCAGGATCCGCATCTCGCGCGCGAGCTCGCGGTCGTACCCCGGATAGGCCAGCGGCGGGAGCCTGCGCACCGCGACATTGCACCCGAACTCCGCACACGCCAGCACGCCGACGGTGTCGCCCTTGCGACCGGCGGCCCCGGCGCGGCGGGCGACGTACAGCTGCACGTCGTTGCGGAGCGTCACGTCCTCGCACCAGGAGCACTGCGCGCGGGCGAGCACGCGCTGCTCGGCGCGCTGCAGCACGACGCCGACCGGCTCGTCGTCGATCCACGTGACGACATAGGAGCGACGAGGCAGCTTCGGGTCGACCCAGCCGAGGTAGTCGAGCCGGTCGAAGTCCGTCTCTGCGAAGCCGGGTGGCAGGGTGATGTCGGAGATCTCCTTGCGGGAGGCGTTGCGGAAGGAGGCGCGCAGAGCGCGCTCGTCGATGGGACGCATGGGGGAAGAGCTTTCGGTGTGATCGCCGGAACGGCGAGACGGATCGGAGGATCACCCGGACGGTGCCGGGGTACGACGCAGCACCGGGGACGGGGTTCCGCCTCCGGCCGGTCCTCAGCCTCTGCCTGCGGCGCTGAACGCGCCTGCAGCTCCGCTCCGCGCCCCGAGGGCGCTCATCGACGACAGCACCCGGCGAGCCTACACCCGTTTGTTTCGTCGCGTGTCGGGGGCGCTGCGGGATCCCGACCCGGTCGACGTACTCTGGCCGGACGCCGATCCGAAGGAGTCCCCGTGTCCACGCCGCTGCACCGCCGTCCGCCCCTCGAGGTGCGTGAGCGTGGGACGTGCATGTGCGGGAACGGCGGCCGCTGCTCGTCGTCGGCCCCCGGCCACGCCCTGCACCTGATCCAGGAGCGCCTCGCGGCGGCGACCCCGGCGCGATGGGCGGACGCGTTCGTGACCGCGGCGGATCCGGTCGCCGGAGACCTCGTCGTCCGCACGCTCGACGGCACCACGCACACGCTGTGGAACGGCTCCGGCGCCGCGCTGGAGGCCGCGATCGGCAGCCCGGTCGCCCTCCACCTCGACTACGCCGTCCTCGCCGTCGGGCGCACCCGCTTCAACGTCGCCGTCGTGTGATGATGCCCTGATCCCCTCGGGTCAGGCACTCGCCATCATCATGTCGCGGACCGCCATGCAGGCGTTCATGCAGGCCTGACACGCCTGAGCGCAGAGCCGGCAGACGTCGCTGTGATCGGCATGCTGCATGCACTCGTCCATGCACATCTGGCACATCGCGATGCAGGCGTCCAGCATCGCCATCATCGTGGCCGGAGTCATCCCCTGCATGCGGAGCATCGACCGCATCATCGTGTGACACATGTCCGCGCAGTTCATGCAGGCCGGAGCGCAGTCCATCTCCTGGGTCGCGCACACGGTGCAGGCCTGCTCGCAGGCGGCGCAGGCATCCATGCAGGCCTGCAGCACCGACATGTCCATCATCGCCATGTCCGGCATCGACTCCATGTTCTTGGACATGGCACCCATCATCATCGCGTCCATCGCACACCGCTCCCTTCGTCGAGGACGACGGGCAGGACACCCGCCTGGCGCCAGGCTAACCCCTGCGCGGACGGGAGTCGATGGTCGCGGGACGCTGACACGCCGCTGCGCGAATGTCAATCCCGTGGACGGTGCGGAGGGCTGGTGGGAGGCTCGAAGAGCAATCGATCCGTCAAGGAGAGGAGCCTCTTATGAGTGGCGCAGATGACATGAAGAACTCCGCCGAGAAGCTGGGTGGCAAGGCCAAGGAAGGCTTCGGCAAGCTGACCGACAACGAGAAGCTCGAGGCCGAAGGCCAGGCGGATCAGGTGAAGGCCGACGCGAAGCAGGCCGGCGAGAACGTCAAGGACGCCGCGGGCAAGGCCGGCGACAGCGTCAAGGACGCGTTCAACCGCTGATCCCCCACCCGCTGAACCCATGAAGAGGGGGAGGCTCGCCGATGGCGAGCCTCCCCCTCCGCACTCGGGTCAGACCTTGCGGCTGCCGGTGATCGCTCGGATCAGCCAGGCGATCACGGCGATGGCCAGGAGCACCAGACCGACCCACAGCAGGAACTGGAGCGACTGCACCAGTCCTCCGGTGATCGCGAGGATCACGGCGATGACGATGACGATGATCAGGAGGATGTTCATCGGTCTTTCCCTTCTCTGGGGGCGCGGGCGCCCGACTGCGGTGACACCACGCTAGACCCGAACCACACCCTCCCTGGAGGGGGTTGACTTCGACCCTCCCGATGCGCGAAGGAGCAGAGCAATGCCAGGACGACGCAACAATTCCCTGAAGGATCCGGAACTGTACGAGGAGCTCCGCGACGACGGCGCCTCGAAGGAGAAGGCCGCCCGCATCTCGAACGCCGCCGCACGAGACGGCCGCAGCTCGGTCGGCCGGCGCGGCGGGGAGCACGGGGACTACGAGGACTGGACCGTCCCCGAGCTGCGGAAGCGCGCGAAGGAACTGGGCCTCACGGGCTACAGCGGCAAGCGCAAGGCCGAGCTCATCTCCGAACTGCGAAACCACTGACCCGGATGACGCGCTTCGGGATCGAGGAGGAGTTCCTCCTGCTCGATGAGGATTCGCTCGTCCCCGTCGCCCTCAGCGGTGACATCCTGGAGCGCATCGGCGGCGAGGTCGCCGCCGGACGCGTGACCACCGAGTACCTGGCCTCGCAGCTCGAGGCCCTCACCGATCCGGTGCGGACCGGAGCCGAGGCCCTGCAGCAACTGACGACGCTGCGGGCTGCCATCGGCGCGGAGGCCCGCGCGCGGCGCGCGATCGCGGCGCCGACCGGCTCGCCGTTCACCACTCTCCGCTCTCCCCGGCTCTCGCCGTCGGCGCACTACGACGACGTCGCCCGGCGCCTGGCGCACCTCACCCGCGAACACGAGGTGAACGGGCTGCACGTGCACGTCGAGGTCCCGGACGAGGAGGAGCGGGTCCGTGCGCTGAATCGACTCCGCGCGTGGCTGCCCCTGCTGCTCGCCCTCAGCACGAACAGTCCGTTCGGCAACGGCATCGACACCGGCTTCGCGAGCTGGCGGAGCATGCTCATCCGCCGGCTCCCGTCGTCGTGGTGCCCGCCCCGGTTCGCCGATGTCGACGACTACCGCACGCGCGTGGACCAGCTCCTCGATCTCGGGACCATCGGGGAGGCGACCTCCCTCTCCTGGGCGGTGCGCCTGTCCGAGCGCTACCCGACGGTCGAGGCGCGCGTCGCGGACACGCAGCTCACCGCGGAGGACGCCGTTCTCTCCGCGCTGTTGACCCGCGGGATCGCCCTGTCGTCCGCGCAGCGGATCGTCGCCGACGAGACGGAGACGATCGACGCGTCGATCTGGATGGCGTCGAGAGCGGGGATGACGGCCCGCATCCTGGATCCGCTCACGGGCGAGGTCGCCCCGGCCTGGACCGTGGCCGAGCACCTGCTCGACGACATCGGCCCGGTGCTGGACGAGCAGGGCGATGCGGACACCGTGCGAGCGGGACTCGCCCGGATGCGGGCGGACGGCACCGGCGCGGCGCGGCAGCGCGCGGCGCACGGACGGGACGGCCTCCCCGCACTCCGACGGCTGCTGGCGGAAGGTACCGGGACATCGGCTGACTGACCGGCCCCTCGCGTCCGACCCCGGGAGTAGGGTCGGCCTGTGTCATCCTTCGCCCCGCTCCAGCGGCTCGTCATCGCGATCGCCGTGCTGGCCTCGTTCGTCACGTTCCTCGACGGAACGGTGGTGAACGTCGCGCTTCCCGCCATCAGTGAAGAGCTGGGCGGCGGGATCACCACGCAGCAGTGGGTGGTCGACGCGTACCTCATCACCCTCAGCGCGCTGATCCTGCTCGCCGGGTCCCTGTCCGACGCCTACGGCCGGGTCCTGGTGATGCGGATCGGGCTCATCGCCTTCGGCATCGCGTCGGTCGCGGTCGCCGCAGCGATCGATCCGCTCATGCTCATCGTGGCCCGCGGAGCGCAGGGAGCGGCCGGCGCCCTCCTCGTCCCGAGCTCCCTCGCCCTCATCACCGCGACCATGCGCGGCGATCTGCAGGCGAGGGCCATCGGCGTCTGGACCGCCTTCACCACGGCGGCCCAACTGGTCGGCCCCCTCCTCGGCGGGCTCTTCGTCGACTTCCTCTCCTGGCGCTTCGTGTTCCTCATCAACGTCCTCCCCATCGGAGTGACGCTGCTGCTGCTCGCCCGCCTGCACCTGCCGGAGCACCCTCGGAGCGTCCGGGTGGACTGGTGGAGCGGAGCACTGTGCGCGCTGGGCCTGGGCGCCATCGTGTTCTCCCTCATCGAGCAGCCGAACCTCGGGTGGGCCTCCCCCGCGATCTGGATCCCCGCCGTGGTCGGGGCCGCGCTCTTCGCCGTCTTCCTGTGGCGGCAGGGCCGCTCGGCCACGCCGCTCATGCCGCTCTGGCTGTTCCGGGTGCGCGACTTCGGGTGGGGCAACCTCGCCACGCTCTTCGTCTACGCCGCGCTCTCGCTCAACGGCTTCGTCGTCGGCGTCTACCTCCAGCAGGGGGCGGGACTCAGCGCGACGGCGGCGGGACTCGCGAGCCTGCCGATGACGATCCTGATGATCCTGCTGAGCTCCCGCGCCGGCGGGTGGGCGGGGCGCTGGGGCCCGCGCATCTTCATGACCGTCGGGCCGCTGATCATGGCCGTCGGAGCGCTGATGCTGCTGACCGTGAACACCGCCTTCGACTACTGGGCGCAGGTGCTCCCGGCCATGATCGTGATGGGGCTGGGCCTGTCGCTCACCGTCGCCCCACTGACGGCCGCGATCCTCGGGGCCATCGACGAGAACCACTCCGGCATCGCCTCCGCCGTGAACAACGCCGTCTCCCGCGTCGCGGGGCTGCTGGTCGTCGCGATGCTGTCGACCATCGTCGGCGGCTCCCTCGACCTCGACGGGTTCCACAACGCCGCCTGGGTCACCGCGGCGCTCCTCGTGCTCGGCGGCGTCGTGTCCTGGATCGGGATCCGCCGGAACCCCTCGGAGGCGGCGGCGCCGCCGGTCGACGCCCCCGCGCAGCCGACGCCTCAGCCGCGATGACCGCGCCGCGCTCTCGACGCGGTCGAAGAACGGCACGCGTGTCCCTGGCGCTGGCGGCGTGCGTCGCGATGGGGATCCTCGCTCTCGCCGGCTGCGCCGCCCCGACCGCCCTCCCTGCGGAGGGAACGGGGTCATCGGCCGGCGTCGTGCTTCCTCCGGCCGGAGCCCTTCCGGACTACCAGCTCGGCGGCGCGTACGATCCGGCCGAGGGCGTGGGCATCGTCGGGCGAGACCGCAGCGCGGAGCCGGTCGCGGGACTCTACTCCGTCTGCTACGTCAACGGATTCCAGACCCAGCCGGGCGAGCTCGCCGAGTGGCCCGACGACCTTCTCCTGCATGACGGTGACGATGTGGTCTTCGACCCGGAGTGGCCCGACGAGGCCCTTCTGGATACCGGCAGCGCAGCGCAGCGGTCCCGCATCGCGGAGATCGTGATCCCCTGGATCGAGGGCTGCGCGGACTCCGGCTTCCAGGCGGTCGAGTTCGACAACCTCGACTCCTTCTCACGCTCGCTCGGCCTCCTGACTCTGGACCACAACCTCGCGCTCGCAGAGCTCCTCGTCGACGCGGCGCACGGCGTCGGGCTCGCCGCCGGACAGAAGAACGCGGCCGAGCATGCGGAGGCCCTGAAGGAGCGCGCGGGCTTCGACTTCGCCGTGACGGAGGAGTGCGCCGCGTACGCCGAGTGCGGCGCATACACCGCGGTCTACGGGCCGCACGTGATCGACATCGAGTACACCGACCAGCTCCCGCGGTCGTTCGCGGAGCTGTGCGCCGACCCGGACGCCCCGGCATCCCTCGTGCTCCGCGATCGCGACCTCGTCACGCCGGACGACGAGGAGTACGTCTTCGCCGGGTGCCCCTGACGATCGACGGAGGCGCTTGCCTGCCGAGCGCCTCGGCGTCAAGTCCCTGGTGGCCCCCGTTCGCGCGGACGAGGATATCGGTGATCGACTCGATGGGAGCCCCTCCTCATGACCGTTTCCACCCTCGACCCCGATACCGCCGTCGCCTTCTCGCCGCGCGGTCCTCTGTCGGGCGCCGTCCTCGACGTCCTCACCGGTCGCGGCGAGGACGCCGCCGCCCTGCCCGACCTCGCCACCACAGCCGTCGCTGAGAGCAGCGATGTGGTCCGGGACGACGACATCCAGCTCGCCCTCTTCGTCCTCTATGCGTCCTCGTACGGCTCGCTGCCGCAGCTCGATGCGGCGCTGGAGTGGGAGGCCGGGGTGGTCACCGCGCGCCGGATCCTCGAGGACGCCTTCGAGGCCGCACTGCGCGAGACCGTGCCCGTGCCCGAGCTTCCGGAGCCGACAGTCGACGCCGTGGGGCGCGCCCTGTTCGCCCTCGCCGCTGCGGACACGGGCCCCAGCCTGTCGCGGCACATCGCCAGGAAGGCCACCCGCGAGCAGGCCGAGGAGTCGCTGATCCTCCGTTCCGTGTACACGCTGCGGGAGGCCGATCCGCACTCCTGGGCGATCCCACGGCTGACCGGCCGCCCCAAGGCGGCGCTGGTGGAGATCCAGTCGGACGAGTACGGCGGCGGCCGACCGCAGCGGGTGCACGCGGAGCTCTACGCCCGCGCCCTTCGCGCCGCCGGACTCGACGACACATACGGCGCCTACGTCGACGACGCCCCCGCGATCACGCTCGCCTCGCACAACATGATGAGCCTGTTCGGCCTCAACCGCCGCCTCGTGGGCGCAATCGTGGGTCACCTCGCCGCCTACGAGATGACCTCGTCGATCCCGTGCCGCTTCTACGCCGACGGCCTGCACCGGCTGGGGTTCGCCGACGATGTCGCCGCATACTTCGAGGAGCACGTGGAGGCCGACGCGGTGCACGAGCAGATCGCCGCCCGTGACCTCGCGGGCAGCCTCGCCGAGGACCGTCCGGAGCTGCTCGCAGACATCCTGTTCGGCGCGGCCGCGTGCCTCACGGTCGACGGCTGGGCGGGTGCGCACACCCTCGACGCGTGGACCGAGGGCCGCTCGGCGCTGCGGGAGAGGACGACGGCATGACCGCCCGGGACGAGCCGGTCACCGTCACGGCGTACCCGGACGGCCCCCTCCTGGTGCGCGGAGAGATCGAGTTGCACGCGAGCGACGGCGCGGTGATCGACCCGCGTCGACGCACGGTGGCCCTGTGCCGCTGCGGGCTCTCCGCGCTGAAGCCGTTCTGCGACGGCACACACAAGGCGGCCGGTTTCCGCACCGAGGACTGAGCGGGCGTCAGCCCTCCGGCCAGTAGTGACTGTCCGGGACGGCGCGCGCACCGAAGATCGCCTGCCCGACCCGCACGCACGTCGCGCCCTCCTCGACGGCGATCTCGTAATCCCCGGACATACCCATCGACAGGGCGCCGTCGCCGATGAGTTCGGGGTTCTCCTCACGCGCTCTGTCACGGAGGGTCCGCAGCAGCGCGAAGCATTCCCGCACCCGGGCATCGTCCGGTGTGAGCAGCGCCAGCGTCATCAGGCCGCGCACACGGAGAGCACCGTACGAGGGCAACGCCTTCAGGAAGTCGAGAAGCTCCTCCGGCGGCATCCCGAACTTCGAGTCCTCGGCCGAGGTGTTCACCTGCACGTACACGTCGAGGCTGCGCCCCGCGGCCTGCAGGCGCCGGTCGAGAGCCTCGGCGACCCGCAGCCGGTCGAGCGCCTGGAACTCGGCGGCGAAGGAGGCGACATCCCTGGCCTTGTTCGTCTGCAGGTGGCCGATGACCACCCAGTCCACATCGAGGTCGGCCGTCTCCCGGTGCTTGCGCACGGCTTCCTGCACCTTGTTCTCGCCGAGTCGGCGCAGCCCGGCGTCGATGGCCACCCGCACCCGATCGGTCGGCACCGTCTTGCTCACCGGGAGCAGGTGCACCTCACCGGGGTCGCGTCCTGCGCGCTCCGCGGCGGCGTCGATGCGGGCGCGGACGTCGACGACGTTGGCGCGGAAGTCCGCGGCGGTGAAGGCCGTCGGGTAGCGCTCGGCGCTCTCCCCCACACGCTCGATCTTTGACATAGGTCAAAATCTAACATAGCTTCGACACCACGTCGCGTACCCGCCGACACCCCCTTCACGAAGGAGCCCGCCCATGTCCGCACCCGGCCTGTTCTCGGACACCGCCCTGTCGACCCCGCGCCTGCGCACCGAGGTGCCAGGGCCGCAGAGCCGGGCGCTGCACGAGCGCCGGCAACGGGTCGTCCCGCGCGGCGTCGGCAGCGTGCTCCCCGTCTACATCGAGCACGCCGACGGCCCCTGGGTCACCGACGTCGACGGCAACCGCTTCCTCGACCTCGGCAGCGGGATCGGCGTGACGACCATCGGCCACACCAACCTCGCAGCCGTCACCGCCGCGGCGGAGCAGCTCGACCGGGTCACGCACACGCTCTTCACCGTCACCCCCTACGAGGGCTACGTGCGCCTCGCCGAACTGCTCGCGGAAAAGGTCCCCGGCACCCACGAGACCCGCACGGCCTTCGCGAACTCCGGCGCCGAAGCCGTCGAGAACGCGGTCAAGATCGCCCGGAGGCACACGGGACGGCGCGCCGTCGCCGCCCTGGACCACGCCTTCCACGGGCGCACCAACCTCGCACTCGCGATGAACCACAAGGCGGCGCCGTACGGCACCGGGTTCGGTCCGTTCGCGCCCGATGTCCACCGCGTCCCCAACTCGTACCCCTACCGCGACGGCCTCGACGGCGAGGAAGCCGCCGCGCGCACGATCGCCCATCTCGAACAGCGGATCGGCGTCCACGACCTCGCGGCCGTCATCGCCGAGCCCATCCAGGGCGAGGGCGGCTTCGTCGTCCCGGCCGAGGGCTACCTCCCCGCCCTGCAGGAGTGGTGCACGGAGAACGGCGTGGTGTTCATCGCCGATGAGATCCAGACGGGCCTCGGGCGCACCGGGACGTGGTTCGCGAGCACACACTTCGACCTCGTGCCGGACCTCGTGCTCACGGCGAAGGGCATCGCCGGCGGGCTGCCCCTGGCCGGGGTGACCGGCCGCGCCGAGATCATGGACGCGCCCGACCCTGGCGGCCTCGGCGGCACATTCGGCGGCAACCCGGTCTCGATCGCCGCCGCCCTCGCAGTGTTCGACGAGCTCGAGCACGGGACCTTCTTCGCCGACGCCCGTCGGATAGGCGCCCACCTGTCCGCCCGACTCGAGGGTCTGCGCACTCGCCATGCGGTCATCGGCGACGTCCGCGGGATCGGCGCCATGCAGGCCTTCGAGCTGAGCACCCCCGGGACGACGCGACCGCTGGCCGGGGCCGCCTCCATGATCGCGGAGTTCGCCGCCCAGCGCGGCATCCTGCTGCTCACCGCCGGCAGCGACGGCAACGTGATCCGCTTCCTCCCCACTCTGACCACGACCGACGAGCAGCTCGACGTCGCCGTGGACGTGATCGACGAGGCCCTCAGCGCGCTCCGCTGAGCACGCGGAGGCACAGCGCCTCCCCGCTCCACCGCACGTGGGCGAGGTCGTGCACGACCAGGTCGGGGTCAGCCGCCCCGGAGTCTGCGCCCACCCCGACCACGAGGCCGGCACCGGCCGCTCGCGCCGCGCTGATCCCCGGCGCCGAGTCCTCGAAGACGACGCAAGCCCCCGGGTCCCGCCCGAGGAGCCGTGCGGCACGGACGTACGGGTCGGGCGCGGGCTTGCCTCTGTCCACGTCTTCGGCGGCGACCAGCACCGCCGGCGTCGGGATACCCGCTCCGCCCATCCGTGCGGTCGCGACCGCTCGGTTGCTGCTCGTCGCGACCGCCCACAGCTTCGGGGGCAGCGCAGCGAGCAGGGCAGCGGCCCCGGGGATCCCGGTCGTCACCGGGGCGACGGCGAGCTCCCGAGCGAGGAGGTCGGCCGCCGCCTCGGCCGCGCGTTCCGGCCCCACGATCGCCGCGACCACCTCACTCGGCCGCATGCCATGAGGCGCGTCCCGCAGGAAGTCGAATCCCGGGGCGTGCCGGTGCGCCCAGGCGTCCCACGCGATCGCCGCCGAGGGGACGGAATCCACCAGCACGCCGTCGCAGTCGAACAGGACCCCCGCGGCGCGCACGATCACCTCGGCACCGCGAACCTCGTGTGCTATTTTTGGCATAGGTCAAATCTATCCGAGGAGAGTGCATGTCCGCGTCCCGCACGCCCCGGACGGCGATCGCCGTCCGCCACGTCCCCTTCGAAGACCTCGGGATCCTCGCCCCGCTGCTGGCGGCGCGCGGCTACGAGACCACACTGCTCGACGCCGGCATCGACGCGATCGACCCGGACGCCGTCGCTGGCACGGACCTGCTCCTCGTCCTCGGCGGACCGATCGGCGTGTACGACGAGGATCGGTATCCCTTCCTGCACTCCTCGAAGGCGGCTCTCGCGACCCGGCTCGCCACGGGCGGCGCCACGCTCGGCGTCTGTCTCGGCGCCCAGCTCCTGGCCGAGGCTCTGGGCGCAGAGGTACGCCCGACCGGGGCCGTCGAGATCGGCTACGGCCCGCTCGCACTCACCCCCGAGGGCCGGGAGTCCGTCCTCGCCCCTCTCGACGGCGAGCCCGTGCTGCACTGGCACGGCGACGAGTTCGCGATCCCCGCCGGGGCGCACTCCCTGGCGCACACGCCCGGCTTCCCCCATCAGGCCTTCGCCGTCGCGCGCGCGCTCGGACTCCAGTTCCACCTGGAAGCCGACCACCGCGTCATCGAGCGCTGGCTCGTCGGTCACGCGCACGAGCTCCATCACCACGGCATCGACCCGCGGACGATCCGGGAGCAGGCGCAGCGGCACGGCCCGCGGCTCGAGGCCCTCGCCATCCGTGTGCTGAGCGACTGGCTCGACGAGGTAGAGGCGTAGCAGGCGGGCAGGGGAAGAGGCCGGACCCCCAGCGAATCCGGCCTCTGCTCTCCTCGACCTCAGGCGGCGCGACGCAGCGGCACCGTCGGGAAGTCGATCGGCACGTCGAGCGCGATGTTCACGTAGTTCGTGAAGAGGTTCAGCGCGACCTGGCCGATGGTCTCGACGATCTGCTCGTCGCTCCAGCCGTGCGCGCGGAGAGCGTCGACGTCGGCCGAGGTCACCTGACCCCGCTCCTCGACGAGCTTGAGCGCGAAGGCCAGCAGAGCGGCCGTACGAGGGTCGTCGGAGTTGCCGGCCTGGGCCTCGGCGAGCGCTTCGGTCGTGAGGCCCGCCTTCTTGCCGAGCGCGGTGTGCGCCGCGAGGCAGTAGCCGCAGGAGTTGCGGTTCGCGACCGCGACCGCGATCTGCTCACC
Source organism: Microbacterium meiriae (assembly GCF_040685015.1). Taxonomy (NCBI): domain Bacteria; kingdom Bacillati; phylum Actinomycetota; class Actinomycetes; order Micrococcales; family Microbacteriaceae; genus Microbacterium; species Microbacterium meiriae. The sequence goes on from NZ_JBFBHD010000001.1 coordinate 549,890, forward strand.
GAGGGCCGCGCCGAGCGTGCCCCCACCGTAGGCGCCGAAAGCGCTCCACATGCTGGTGAGCGCGGCGGGCGAGTTCGCGACCGCGCGGAACATGGCGGGGACGGCGCCGAAGGCGGAGCCGATCTGCTCGAGCTGCTCCTTGACGGGGCCGGTGGCGGTCTCACGGTCGACGAGAGGGACGTTGGGCATGGGGTGCTCCTTTGTGTTTCGGGACGGGCCGGATTCGGCTTCCCCTTCAGTCTTGCTCGCCGCGCAGTACGATACGCATCATTTGATCTTGCGTTCGTGACATATCGTCCAGAAGAATGGAAGCATGCCACCGCTCGACCGCCTCACCCCGCTGCTCGACCGCTTCCGGGTGCGCAGCCGCCTGTTCCACACCGGACCCCTGTGCGGGACCACGGTCTTCGCCGCGAGTGCGGGCCACGGCTTCCTCCACGTGCTGCGTCGCGGCGAGATGGAGGTGACGCACCAGCGCCCGGACGGCGGCATCGAGCGCGAGACGATCACCCGCCCGAGCCTGCTGTTCTTCCCCCGCCCCGTCGACCACACCTTCCTCAACGCCCCGACCGATGAATCCGACTTCGCCTGCGCGACGATCGACTTCGACGGCGGAGCCACGCACCCGCTCGTCCGCACCCTCCCCCCGGTGATCGTCCTGCCGCTCGACGAGGTGTCCACCCTCGCCCCCGCGCTGGACCTCCTGTTCGCCGAGGTCGACAACGTGCGCTGCGGTCGTCCACTGCTGGCAGACCGGATGTTCGAGGTCGTGCTCATCCAGCTCCTGCGCTGGATGCTCGACCACTCCGGCGATCTCACCCTCCCGCCGGGGCTGCTGCCCGGCCTTGCGGACGAACGCCTCGCACCCGCCCTCGTGGCGATGCATGAGGCCCCCGGCGAGCCGTGGACGCTCGACACTCTCGCGCGGACCGCCGCGATGTCGCGCAGCGCCTTCGCGGCGCGCTTCAAGGAGGTCGTGGGCCGAGCGCCGGGCGACTACCTCACCGAGTGGCGTCTCACGATCGCCCAGGAACAGCTCCGTGCGGGGATGTCCGTGAGCGCTGTGGCCGCCGACCTCGGCTATGCGAGCGCCTCCGCCTTCTCCCGCGCGTTCGCCCAGCGGCTCGGTCGCTCTCCGCGGGCCTGGCTCGGCCTCGCCGCCTGAGCTCAGCCGCCGGCTGACATCACGGCAGCGACCCCGGTCACGATCCGGTCGAGGTCGCCGGCCGTGAGCGAAGGGTGCACGGGGAGGGAGAGCACCTCCTGCGCCGCCCGTTCGGTCTCCGGAAGCTCGTCGGCCGGCGCGAAGCGCGCCAGCGAGGGCAGCCGGTGGTTCGGGATCGGGTAGTAGACGCCGGAGCCCACCCCGTGTTCGTCGCGGAGTGCGTCGCGCACCCGGTCGCGCTCCCCCGCGGCGACCCGCACCGTGTACTGGTGGTAGACGTGCTCGGCGCCCTCCGCGACCGCAGGCACGGTGAGCCCGTCGATGCCGGCGAGCGCGGCGTCGAGGAATGCGGCGTTCTCCTGGCGCTGGCGGGTCCAGGCGGCGACCCGCCCGAGCTGCACCCGACCGACCGCGGCGTGCACCTCGCTCATCCGGTTGTTGTAGCCGACGAGCTCGTTCGCGTACTGGGTCTCCATACCCTGGTTGCGCAGCAGTCGGACCCGGCGCGCGACCTGCTCATCGACGCACGAGACCATGCCGCCCTCGATCGCTGTCATGTTCTTCGTCGGGTAGAGGCTGAACATGCCGAACCTGCCGATGGTCCCGGCCGGCCGGCCTCGCCAGGCGGCACCGTGGGCCTGCGCGGCGTCCTCGTAGATGTCCAGGCCATGGTCCCTGGCGACCTCCTCGATGTCGTCCACGAGGAACGGATGCCCGTACAGGTGCACCGGCATGATGCCTTTCGTGCGGGCGGTGACGGCGGCACGGACCCGCGCCGGATCCAGCGTGAAGTGCCTCGGCTCGATGTCGACGAACACCGGCGTCGCGCCGGCCAGGACCACGGAGTTCGCGACCGCCGCGAAGGTAAAGGACGGCACGATCACCTCGTCGCCCGGGCCGACACCGGAGGCGAGCAGGCCCAGGAGCTGACCGCTCGTCCCGGAGTTCACCGCGACGGTGGTGCGGCCTCCCACGAAGTGCATCGCGAACTCGCGCTCGAACGCCGCCACCTCGGGGCCCTGGGCGAGCATGCCGCTGCGGAGCACGCGTTCGACGGCTGCCACCTCGTCGTCGCCGATGAGCGGCGCGGCGGCCGGGATGAAGTCCTTCTGCATGGGTATGTCCTTCGTCGGGAACGGCTCGGCGCGAGCCGGATCGGAGGTGGAGGCAGGAATCGAACCTGCGTGCACGGTCTTGCGGACCGCGACCTGGCCACTCGGTCACTCCACCGGGTCAGATGTCCTCACGCGCCCGGCGGCGAGTACCCCTGCAGGAAGCGGCCGAAGCGCTGCACCGCATCGATCAGCGTGTCGGTCTCGGGCAGGAAGGCGAGGCGCACGTGATCGGTGTCGGCGCCGTTGAAGGCGCGGCCGTGCACCAGCAGGATGTGCTCCGCGTCGAGGAAGTCGAGCACCAGACGCTCGTCGTCACGGATGCCGAACACCTCAGGGTCGAGGCGCGGGAAGAGGTAGAGCCCGCCACCCGCCTCCTGCACGTCGACGCCGGGGATCGCTCGGAGCGCAGCCGTGGCGGCGTCGCGCTGCATTGTCAGCCGCCCCTCGGCCGCGACGAGCGCGTCGAGCGATGCGTCGCGACCCAGGGCCGCCGTGATCGCGTGCTGTGCCGGCACGGACGCGCACATCCGCATCGAGGCGAGCAGCCGCAGACCGGAGAGGAAGGGATCGTCCGCAGCGAACCCGGTCGTCAACGCCCAGGCCGCCCTGTAGCCGGCGACGCGGTGGGTCTTCGACAGGCCGGCGAAGGTGACGCAGGGCACGTCGGGGGCGACCTGCGCCGTGGAGACGTGCGTGAATCCGGGGTAGACGACGCGGTCGTAGATCTCGTCCGACAGCAGCAGCAGACCATGGCGACGGGCGAGCTCCGCCACGCCCTCCAAGGTCTCCCGCGGGTAGACCGCGCCGGTGGGGTTGTTCGGGTTGATGATGACGATGGCCACGGTCCGTGGGCCGATCGCCGCCGCCATGGCCTCGAGATCCGGGAGCCACCCGGCCTCCTCCGCGCAGCGGTAGTGCACGGGCTCACCCCCGGCGAGGACCGTCGATGCGGTCCACAGCGGATAGTCGGGACTCGGGATGAGGACCTCGTCGCCCGGCTCCAGCAGCGCCTGCAACGTGAGACCCACCAGCTCGGACACGCCGTTGCCGACGGTCACCGCCTCGATCCCGAGGGACGGGAACCCGGCCCGGCGCGAGTAGTGCACGCGGATCGCCTCCCTCGTCTCCGGAAGGCCCGGTGATTCCGAGTACCCATGGGCGTGCGGAAGAGCCTCGCGCAGGGCCTCCACGATGACCGGCGGCGCCTCGAAACCGAACGGGGCCGGGTTGCCGATGTTCAGGCGGAGGATCTGCTCGCCGCGGGCTTCCAACTCGGCCGCACGCTCGGCCACCGGACCCCGCAGGTCGTAGAGCACGCCGTCCAGGCGCGATGATCGGCCGATCCGGAACGGGGCCCTGGCCGTCATTCGTCCCCCTCGGCCTCGGCCGGACCGGAAGCGGCGGCGATGTCGTCGGCCAGTCGTCGCAGGTCGGCGTCGTCGAGGTCGTGCACCGTCAGACGCAGATGGTGGCCGCCGGGCGAGCCGTCCTCCAGCGCGAACTCGGACCCCGGTCGAACGAGCCATCCGCGGTGCGCGAGCCGCTCGGCGACGACCGCGGCCTCCTCGCGGACATCGACCCACGCATTCAGACCGCTCTCCGCGGTGACGTCCGATCCACGGGCGGAGACGAGCGCGGCGAAGGACCTGTTGCGCGCGGCGTATCGGGCACCCGCCTTCGCGATGAGCCGGTGCACGTCTTCGTCACGGAGCATGGTCGCGGCGAGCTGCTGCATGACGTGGCTCACCCACATCGTGCCGGGGCTGAGCCGGAGGGCGAGGCGCTCGGCGGTGACGGGGTCGGACGCGGTGAGGGCCAGCCGCATGTCGGGTCCGAGGAACTTGGACACCGACCGCACGAGAGCCCACCGTTCGTGGCCCGGTCCGATGACGGTGGCGTACGGAGTCGGGGCGAGCAGCGAGAAGTGGTCGTCCTCGATCACCAGGACGTGGGGGTGCGGAGCGAGCACCTCGCGCAGCGCCGCGGCACGCGCGGGACTGATGCTGACCCCGGTGGGGTTGTGCGCGCGGGGCGTGCAGACGATCGCGCGCACACCGCTCTCCAGAGCGTCACGCACGCCCTCCACGGTCATGCCCTCGTCGTCGACGGGTATCGCGACGGGCGTGTACCCCGCCAGACGCGCGGTCTGGATGCTCGAGAGGAAGCACGGATCCTCGAGACCCACCCGGTCGCCGTGCACGAGCGTCTGAGCGAGCAGGCGCTCCACCGCGTCGACCGCCCCGGCGGTGACCGAAAGGCGGAAGGGGCGAGGCTGGTCCTCCGCGATCCATCGGGTCGCCCACTCGGCGAGACCGGCATCGATCACCGACTCGCCGTAGAGGACGGGGCTCGGGTGCACGGCTGCGAGAGCGGCGGCGAGGTCGGGAAGGAGGGCCGCCTGAGGGTTGCCGTTGGCGATGTCGCGGAGCGCAGTTCCGGGCGTGAAGCCCTCATCCGGCGTGGCGACGGGTCCGAGCACGGTCGTCCCTGTGCGCCCACCGGTGGTCGCGATGCGGGCGGTGACGAGTGCGCGGTAGGCGGCGAGCACGGTGTTGCGATTGACGCCGAGCCGCTCGGCCAGTGTGCGGACCGGTGGCAAGCGGTCTCCGGCGACGAGCGTCCCCCGTTCGACGAGGTCGCGCACGCTCTCCGAGATCTCCGCGGCGGTGACGCCGCTGATCCCGTCGGTCTCGTCGTCTCTGCTCTCCGCCGCTGCCATGACTCGACGGTAGGGGAGATTTTGACCTATGTCAAAATCTCCCCGGCGATCAGGGGCGGTCGTCGACCTCCACGCCGTCCTCGATCTCCTCCGGCTCCAGGTCGGTCACGTCGACCTCGGGCGCGTCGCCCTCCCCGTTGTTCGCGGTCGGGGGCTCGCCGTGGAATCCGGTCGTCTCGTCCTGTCGCGGATCGGTCATGATGCCTCCTCGGTTGATGGGACTCCATGATCGGTCCGCCGCGCTGCCGGAGCGAGCACCTTGACAACGCCGCCTCCGGTGGCCCGGCTCCCGATGCACGCAGGCGGAGCCCAGGTACACCGGTTACCGTTCAGGAGCGGTCGGTCCCCACGGATCTCCTCCCGCATCCCGCACGATCACCGCGATCCCCCGACAGAGGACACGATGACCCCCGGCACTCTCCCCCTCGCCGCTTCCGCCCCCGGCTACGACGGATTCATCGGCTGGGTGCTCAGCCTGATCGAGACCCTGGGCGAGGTCGGCGTCGGCCTCGCCGTTCTCATCGAGACGTTCGTCCCGCCGATCCCCTCGGAGGCGATCCTCCCGGCGGCGGGATTCCTCGCCTATGACGGGCGGATGAACGCCTGGGGCGCCTGGGCCGCGGCCACCATCGGCGGACTCGTCGGCGCATGGATCTGGTATGCGCTCGGCGCCGCCGTGGGCCGGGACCGCACGCGGCGCATCGTCGGACGCATCCCCCTTCTCGACCACGACGACTTCGACAAGGCCGAGGCGTTCTTCGCGCGCTGGGGCGGCGGCGCCGTGCTGTTCGGTCGCTGCGTGCCCCTCGTGCGCTCGTTCATCTCGATCCCGGCCGGCATCGAGCGCATGGCGCTGTGGAAGTTCACGCTGTACACGCTGGTCGGCTCGGCGGTCTGGAACGGCATCTGGATCGGCCTGGGCTTCGCCTTCGGCCCCGCCATCCGGCCGATCCTCGAGCAGTGGAGCGGCGTGATCTCCGATGTGGTCGTCGGCGTGCTCATCCTGCTGCTTCTGGTGTTCATCGCGCTGCGCATCCGCCGCCGCATGCGCGAGGCCGCGGCACGGCGGGCAGAGGACAACGGGCAGGCCTGAGGCCCCTCCCCCGCGCGGCTTCGTGTCACGAGGTGTCAGCCGGCGGCGTCGGCCGCGACGATGTCGCCGAGCTTCCAGGACCGATCGAAGTACGGCTGCAGCGGCCCGTAGAAACGGAAGTAGCTGAACCAGTGCCGCCCCGGAATCGTCTGCACCCAGTTCGAGCGCCCCTCCGTCGGCGGCTCCGGGCCGAACCACAGATCGACGGAGCCGTCCTCGTTGTATCGGAGGTCCTCATCGCGCGACCCGCGGTCGCCGCGCTGCTGCTCGTTGTCGATGAGGCACCGGGTGTCGGCGTCGTACACCGTCGCAGACCAGAACAGCTTCGCCGGCACGTCCGCCGGCACGTGCAGGCGATAGGTGCGGGCACCGTCGAGCCACTCTCCGTCGGCATCGGTGTAGGCACCGAGGTAGGCCTGCCCGACACCGGGAGTGGTGCTCTTCATCGCCTCCGAGAAGCTGACGGCCTCGTAGAACCATGAGGCCCTCTCGAGGAGCTCGTCATAGCCGTCGCCCCGCTGCGCGGAGTTGTCCAGGACGATCGCCTGCTCCCACACACGGTCGGGCCAGTAGCTCCCCTGCGCGAAGCGCTTCGCGAACGTGTTCGCCTGCGCCATCAGCTCACCCGCTTCGGCGCCGCGCTCCAGGATGCGGGTGAGACGGTCGTCCGGCGCGAAGGGCTCCCCGACGCGGATGCCGAGCTGCCGCAGCATCGCGAGATAGAAGCGATCGCGTTCGTCGACGACCTCCGACTGGTAGATGCGGTGCAGAAGACGCCAGTAGTCCATGCCCCGCGGCTGATCGCCGCTCCACGGCCGACCGTCCGGAGAGATGATGCGCGTCGGTGCGGGGTCCTCCCGATCGCGGTACGGGTAGATCCGTACGGCGCGCACGAGGGCATCGGCGCGCTCCGGATCAGGGTCGAGCGTGCGGAAGCCGAACATGATGTTGACCCCGGAGGACTGCAGGATCCGGTACTCGGCCGTGATGTCTGCGGGGACGGTCGCCCCGGGCGCGACGATCACGTACTTGCCGCCGCGGCCCTGGTCCGGCCCCATCTCCCCCATCGCCCCGACCTCCCGCTGCCAGAAGTCGGAGACGCCGCCGGCCGTGTGCCCCGGGGGCAGGTCGATGACCAGCGGTCCGGTCTCGGCGAGGTCGAAGAAGTTCAGGATGTACGGCGTCGTGGCGTTCGCCGTGATGAGGCCGAGGCGGTCGCGATACGTCAGGTATCGGACGAGGTCACTGCTCGTCGCACCGAAGACCTCCTCGTGCTGAGACTTCCACTGCGCGTAGGAGACGAGCGGAAGAGCCCAGAGGTAGACCTGGCAGGCGAACTGGAAGTCCAGCTCGTCGAAGATCGCAGGGATCGACTCCCGCGCCGGCAGCTCGCCGTCCTTCCGTACCCCGTCGATTCCGCTCGCTCCGGTCATATCCGTCCCCCTCTGTCAGCGCGCGCTCCCGCACCGCGGAATCGGCTCCGCCTGAACCCCGACAGTAGTGGGGCGGACGAGCACGCGGAAGAGGTGCGATGTCGGCGGGGCGGGGCACGATGGTGGCATGACGGACGGCTACGACCCCGCGTTCCTCGGCATCCCGCTGCCGCTGCCCGTGCCCCCGATGCCGGTGCGCGCGCTCCCTGCGCCCCGGTTCACGGTGCTGCTCGATCCGGAACGGCGCCTCGCCGCGGTGACGGGCGTGACCATCGATGGCGCCCGCCTGCGGGATCTCCCGCGCACGGGTGAGTGGCGCCTCGACCCCCGGGTGCCCGCGGAGGAACAGGCGGGGTCCGCCGTCTACGCCCGGAACGACCTCGACCGCGGACACCTCGTCCGTCGCCGCGACCCGGGCTGGGGGGAGCTCGACGAGGCCCGCGCCGCCGCGGAAGCCACCTTCACCTACCCCAACGCGGCCCCGCAGGCGGCCGCCTTCAACCAGTCGAAGGACCTCTGGCTCGGGCTGGAGGACCACGTGCTGGCGTATGCGGAGGCGACGGCGCAGCGCCTATCGGTGTTCACGGCCCCGGTGCTCGCGGACGCCGACCCGCCGTACCGCGGCATCCGCGTGCCCCTGCGGTACTGGAAGATCGTGGCGTGGCGCTCCGAGGACCGACTCGCGGCCGCCGCATTCATCCTCGACCAGACCGAGCTCGTGGACACGCGGGAGGGTGCCTTCGCCGTCGCGAGCCTCGGCGCATTCCGCACGTTCCAGGTACCGGTCGCCGAGGTGTCCGCCCTCACCAGAGTCGACCTCGGCCCCCTTCCCGACGCCGATGTGCTCCCCCGGCGCGGACTCCGCGAGACGGCATGGCGCCCGCTGCACACCGCCGACGACATCGTCCTGTGACAGCGGGCACCCCGCGTCACTCGCCGGCGCGCACGCCCTCGAGTGACGGGTAGTCGATGTACCCCTCGGCAGTCGAGCCGTAGAACAGCGCGGGGCGGGGCTCGTTCAACTCGGCTCCGGTCCGCCACCGCTCCACGAGGTCGGGGTTGGCGATGACGGGACGCCCGGCCGCGACCGCGTCGGCCCAGTCCTCCGCGACCAGTTCCTCGGCCGCGGCCCGGGTGGTCTCGACGCCGAAGCCGGTGTTGACGATGAACGGAGCGCCCGCCGCCCGGCGGATGGCCTGGACGAGTTCTCCGGCCGGCTCGGGGTGCAGCACATCGACGAAGGCCAGCCCCAGAGGTGCGAGTCCTTCGGCGAGCGCGGTGTAGGTCGCGAGCACGTCGGCGGGGTCGTCCTCGATGACGCCCTGGATGCCGTGGGCCGGTGAGAGGCGGATTCCGGTGCGGTCGGCACCCACGGCTGCTGCGACCGCCGTGGTCACCTCGACCGCGAAGCGCGCACGGTTCTCCGGCGAGCCGCCGTACCGGTCGTCGCGGACGTTGGACACCGGGGACAGGAACTCGTGGACGAGGTAGCCGTTGGCACCGTGCACCTCGACGCCGTCGAAGCCGGCCGCGATCGCGTTACGCGCGGCCTGGACGAACTGCTCGACGACCACGGGGATCTCGTCCAGGGTGAGGGCATGCGCGACGGGCAGATCGGCCTTGCCCTTGAGGGTCCGCGTCTGCCCGGGGGCCGCCAGAGCACTCGGCGCGACGACGCGGGGCTCGCCGGAGATGTCCGGGTGGCCTACACGGCCGCCGTGCATGAGCTGCATGACGATGGTGCCGCCCTCGGCGTGCACGGCGTCGGCCACGCGGCGCCATCCCTCGATCTGCGCGGGGGTCACGATGCCCGGCTGCCCAGGGTACGACTTGCCTTCGAGGACCGGCCAGACCCCCTCCGAGATGATGAGTCCCTGCCCGGCCCGCTGGCGGTAGTACTCCTCGATGATCGCGGTCGGCACGCCCTCCGCGTCCGCACGGGTGCGGGTGAGCGGCGCCATGACGACGCGGTTGGACAGGTGCAGCGAGCCGAAGTCGGCGGAGTCGTAGAGAGTCACAGTGGGGCCAAGGCGTCCGACCGCCACTGTATTCCCGTGAATCGATGACGTATTCCGGTGTATCAACCGCCCAGATCGGCGACGAGGTTCGCGAAGTGGTCGAGGTCGGCGGCGGTCCAGCCGCGCAGGCGCTCGCCGATGCGCCCCTCATACCGGGAGCGGGCGAGAGCCACGCGCTCCTCGGCCAGCGGGGTCGCCACCAGCACCCGGGCGCGACCGTCCTCGGGATCGGGGATGCTCTCGACGAGCCCGAGCTGCTCGAGCTGACGCACCTGCCGGCTCACCGCGGACTTGTCCGTCTGCAGGCGCTCGATGAGTGCTCCCGCCGAGGTCGCCCGTCCGGCGAGGATCGAGGTCAGCACCTGGTAGCCCAGCGGCTGGAGATCCGGATGCACGGTGACCGCGGCCTCGCGCCACCCGACGCGGATGCGGGCGAACAGCCGGCCGAGCTCGTGCTCGACGCGGGCGACCGCCTGGTCGAGGTCGTCGATCGGAGCGCCGTCGGCGGGTTCGTCGGACGGGGCGCTCATATCGCCAGTGTACGGCGAAGCCCCGCGACCGGATGCGGTCGCGGGGCTGTGCTCAGACCTCGGCGAGGAGCCGGAACACCTTGGATGCGGCGTCGATCTCCGCGGGCGTGAGCTCATCGATGACAGCGCGGAGTCGGCTGCCGTACTCCCGGCGGACATCGGTGAGCGCGGTGCACGCGGCCGGTGTCGCGGTGAGCACCCGGAGCCGGCCGTCGCGCTCATCCGGCACCGAGGCGATCAGCCCGAGCTCCTCCAGCATCCGCACCTGGCGGCTGACGACGGACTTGTCCATCTCGAAGCGCTCGGCGAGCTCATGCGCGCTGGCCGAGCCCGCCCGGTCGATGAAGGTGAGCAGCTTGTACCCCGCCACCTGCAGCTCCGGGTGGACCCGGGACGCCGATTCCTTCCACAGCGACCGGGTCCGCGCGAAGATGAGGTTGAGATGCGCCTGGAGGTCGCTGAGGGCGGTATCGACGTCGGGGGTGCCGACCGCCTCGGACGCGCTCATGTCAGCGCTCCTGCTTCCGATCGTCGCGCTCGAGCACGCTCACGGACCCCGTGGTGGTCGCCGGTTCGGCCTGCCCGGTGCGAATGGTCCCGGTCGAGAGGTTCGCGCCGACCTCGGCCTCGGAGACCTCGATGACGGACTCCTCAGCCTGCTCGCGCAGCTGCTCCGCGGCGTTCTTGGTGGACAGCGGCTTGTTCTTGATGAACGCGATCGCGATGATCGCGATCACGGCCAGCGGGATGGCGAGTATGAACGCGTCCGCGATGCCGTGCCCGTAGGCGCTCTCGACGATCGTGCGGATCGTGTCGGGCAGCTCGCCCACCTTCGGCACGTCGCCGGAACCCAGGCGCTCCAGGGCGCTGATCTCGTCGGGCGTGGTCGGGACGAAGCCCTTCAGACCGTCCTTCATGAAGTCCGCGACGCTCGTGGAGAGCAGCGACCCCATGACGGTCACACCGATGGTGCCGGCGATCGTACGGAAGAAGTTGACGTTCGACGAGGCCGCGCCCAGCTGCTGCGGAGCCGTGTCGTTCTGCACGATCAGGGTCAGGTTCTGCATGACCATGCCGAGCCCGGCACCGAGGACGAACATGTAGACAGCGACCAGCGGGAACGGGGTGTCGTAGCGCAGCGTCGCCATCAGGCTCACGCCGATCGTGGCGAGGATCGAGCCGGTGACCATCCAGCTCTTCCACTTGCCGAAGCGGCTGACGAGCTGGCCGATGATGATCGACGCGCCCATCTGACCGATGATCATCGGGATGGTCATCAGGCCCGACTCGGTGGGCGTCGCGCCCCGGGCCAGCTGGAAGTACTGCGCGAGGAAGACCGAGGTCGCGAACATCGAGACGCCGATCGCGATCGAGGCGATGACCGACAGCGTGAAGGTGCGGTTGCGGAACAGCGTCATCGGAACGATCGGCTCCTTGACGAAGAACTCGACCACGATGAAGGCGGCGATCGCGACGACCGCGGTCACGATGAGCGCGATGCTCGTCCCGGAGTCCCAGTCGAACTGGTTGCCACCCATGGACACCCAGATGAGGAGCGTCGAGACGCCGACGGCGAGCAGGACGATGCCGAAGTAGTCGATCGAGACCTTCGTGCCGCGCTGCGGCTTGGGCAGGTGCAGCGTGAACTGCAGCAGCACGAGGGCGAGGATGGCGAACGGGACGCCGACGAAGAAGTTCGAGCGCCAGCCCCACACGTCGGTGAGGAGTCCGCCCAGCAGCGGCCCGCCGATCGTGCCGAGGGCCATGATGCCGCCGACGACGCCCATGTACTTGCCGCGCTCACGCGGCGAGATGATGAGGGCCACCGCGATCATGACGAGCGACATGAGACCGCCGACGCCGATGCCCTGCACGACGCGGACAGCGATGAGCATGTTCGTATCGGTCGAGAATCCGGCGATCACGGTGCCGACCGTGAAGAGGATGAGCGAGATCTGGACGAGCACCTTGCGGTCGACCAGGTCGGCGAGCTTGCCCCAGATCGGGGTGGAGACGGCGGTGGCGAGAAGGCTCGCGGTGATGACCCAGGTGTACTGCGACTGCGTGCCGCCGAGGTCGGCGATGATGACCGGCATCGAGGTCGAGACGACCGTGCCGGAGAGCACGGCGACGAACATGCCGACGATGAGGCCGGAGATCGCGGTGAAGACCTCGCGGGCCGAGCGCGTGGTCTCGGAAGAGGATGAGGTGTGTGTCACGGGGGAATGCTCCTGCATAGAAAGTTGATCGAGATCAACCATACGCCGATAGTTGCGGTTTCGCAACTATCGGCGGCTACCGCACTCGGAGGCCGGGGTCAAGGACGTCGCCGGGGTGGGCAGGACGGACGACCCTGACCGCATGACCTCCGGAGCCATGCCCCGCCCCGACCGGCGCCTGCTGCTGTCGGGCTTCCTGTTCGGCTGCGGGATCGCCGCCTCGATGATCGACCTCTTCGTCTTCCACCTGGTGCTGCACTGGCACCACTTCTACGATCTGTCGACCTCTGACGTGGCCCTCGTCTCGGACGGGTTCTTCCATGCGTTCGGCTGGTTCATCACGATCCTCGGCGCCTTCCTCCTCGCCGACGTCCGCCGTCGTGGCCCCGTGCGATGGACGCGCTGGACGGGCGCGGTGATCACCGGGGTCGGGTTCTTCCAGCTCTTCGACGGCGTGGTCGATCACAAGCTCCTCGGGATCCACCAGATCCGCTACGGCGTCGACCTCGTGCTCTACGACACCGTCTGGATCGTGTCGGCCGTCCTGTTGCTCGCTGCAGGGATCCTCGTGGTGTGGCGGACCCGCCCGGACCCGGCGCGGTGACGGCCATGCGCGAGGGTCACGACGGACACCACGGACCGCCCGAGACGCCGGGCATCGACACCGACGCCGTCGGAGGCGGGATCGATCTGCTCGCGCCGGTCGCGCTCGTCGCCCTCCTCGCCGCAGCCGTTCTCTATCTCGTCGGGTTGCGGCGGACCCGGGACCGCAGCCCCTGGCCTCGGCCGCGGACGGCGGCCTGGATGGCGGGTCTGCTCTGCGCCGGAGTCGGCATGGTCGGACCGTTCGCCGCCCTGGCCCACAGCAGCTTCCCGGTGCACATGGCCGGGCACGTGCTCGTGGGGATGCTGGCGCCACTCCTCCTCGTGCTCGGGCGGCCGGTCACGCTGGCCCTGCGCGCCCTCCCCGTGCCGCGGGCGCGCACTCTGTCCCGAGTGCTGCGCAGCGGCCCGATCCGGGTGCTCACGCATCCGGTGGTCGCCGGCGCCCTCAATGTCGGCGGTCTCTGGCTCCTCTACGCCACACCGCTGTTCCCCCTGATGCACGCCTCACCATGGCTGCATGCCGCCGTGCATCTTCACGTGCTGCTGACCGGATACCTGTTCACGGCGAGCATCGTGGGGCTCGATCCGGATCCGCACCGCGCGTCGGTAACCGTGCGGGCCGGGGTCCTCATCGTCTTCGTCGCCGCGCACTCGATCCTCGCCAAGTGGCTGTGGGCCCACCCGCCCGCTGGCGTCGACGTCGGGGACGCTCGGATCGGCGCGGAGCTGATGTTCTACGCCGGTGACGCGGTGGACGTGCTGCTCATCGTGCTGCTGCTCCGACAGTGGTTCGTGGCGACCCGACCGCGGGATTCGGCTCAGCCGCAGAACGAGGAGAGCCCGTCGTGGAGGCGTTCGATCGCCTCGACGGTCTCCGGAGCCTGAAGGTCGGTCATGCCGCCGAGCTGATCGGCGCCGGAGCGGATGAGGTCGCCGAGCTGTCCGTCCATGCCGTCGGCGACGCGGTCGAGCGTGGCGACGAGGTCGTCGCGGGCGGCGTCGAGCTGCTCCGCGGACACGTCGCCCTGCGCGAGCAGCGCCTGGTACTGGGCGTATGCGTCATCGATCGTCGCGCAAGTCTCCGCGACCGGGACTCCGAACGCGTCTCCGGCAGCCTGAGTGACCTGGGCGCACCCGGCCAGAAGACCGGCGGCGAGCAGCAGGGGGACGATGGCGATTCGGCGCATGACCCGAGGGTAGCCGCGCCGCCTGGGGCGCGGCTGACCCTCGGGCGGTGCGGCGGTCAGCCGCCGGACGGGTTCTCGAGGGGCTTGCCCTCGTCGTCCGTCGTCTCGCGCTCGAGCACGTCGTCGGTGCTCTCGCCGCTGTCGTCGGGAGCGCCGCCGGAGGCCGTGTCGGCTTCCTCGTCGGCGCCGGGAGTGCCCTGCGTGTTCTGGGGGTCGCTCATGCTCTCCTCCTCTGTTCGTTCCGACGACCGTATGCGCGCCGGCCCCGGTGACGCAGGGGGTTGACCGGGGACACGGCGACGGCCACACTGCCGATGCGCCGGGGCGTCATCCCTGCGTCCAGAGCCGTTCGATCGGTACCGTCCGTCCGAGAATGCGCTCGGCCGCGCGATGCCCGGAGAACACGGCCGCCGGCACGGTCGCCGGGTCGTCGGTCCAGGTGGCTTCGCCCGCCAGGTGCAGCACGCCGCCGACCGGGGTGGCGAGGTCGTCGTGATCCGCGGTGGTCGACCCGACCGTCATGTACGCGTACGACCCGTGCGCGAACGGATCGTCCTGCCAGGCCGTACGATGCAGGCCGATCGGATCCGGGATCCCGTCCCCGTACAGCCGGCGGAGCTGGACCATGATCGAGGCCTGCACCTGGTCGTCGCTCCAGTCCCTCGTCGCGACGGCCGCGGGCCCTGCGGCGAAGGTGAGCAGGAGCGGCTCGTCGTGCAGCGCCGTGAGGTCGTACCAGGAGTGCCACCACCGTGCCTCGGGCCCCTGCTGCCGGAACGCGTAGACCCCGTCTTCCCAGAACCGGGTGGGGAACCGCAGGAAGACCTTCTCGAAGGCGTTCATGCGCAGCCGTCCCAATGCCTCGGCGTTGACGGGCGGCAGCGGAGGGACGATCTCCATGGTCCCGGACTGCAGCACGCCGACCGGGACCGTGACGACCGTCGTATCGCCGGAGAAGTCCCCGCGCGAGGTCCGCGCCCAGACGCCGTCCTCGCTCCAGTCGACGCGGGTGACGATGTGCTCCAGCCGGACGTCCAGCCCTTCGGCGAGGCGCTCCGGGAGCACCCCGTACCCGTCCGGGAACACGACCTCGTCGCCCTCGATCGCGTCGTCGTCGAGGCCATGCGCGGCGAGGTCCTCGATCCACGCCCCGTACTGCTCCTCGGCGCGATGCTCCAGGTATTCACGCACTCGCTGTGCGCGGTCCGCGCTCCACTGCCGGCGTGAGAGCACCTGGTCCGTGACGTCGCGGTAGGAGGCCTCGGGGCCGGAGGCGGCGATGACAGCCGGCAGCGCCTCGTCCACCGCGTGGACATCCGCGGCGAAGGCGCGCGCCTCCTCCGCCGAGAGCGGGCGACCGTCGGGACCGTGATACGCGATCGGCCGGCTGTCCACCTGGAACCCGCCGACGGTGAACTCCACGGTCCGCATGCCGAAGGCCTCGGCGGCGGCAGCCACCGGACTGCCGTCGACACCGTGGATCCACGAGGCGCCGAGATCGACGATGCCGTCGGTCCGGTCCGTATGCACCCGGCCGCCGACCCGGTCGCGCGCTTCGAGCACCACGACCGTCCGCCCCTCGCCCTGCAGCAGCCGCGCAGCGGTCAAGCCCGCCATGCCCGCGCCCACGATCACCGTGTCGACCTGCTCCATGCGCCCCTCCTCGCAGCCCCGCCGCACGGAGCCGTGCCCCGACGATAGCCCAGGCGGGCGGGCATCGACAGGGTGGCGGGGCCTCTGCGTCAGGCGGCGTGCTGGATGACCCCGAGCAGGGTCCCGTCAGGGTCGAAGAACTTCAGGAAGAGAGCGAAGCCGCCGTCGTCGAAGCTCACGACATCGACGCCCTCTGCCGCGAACCGCTCCGCGAGGGCGTGGATCTCGGTCGTGCGCAGGAAGAAGATCGGCCGCTCCTCCCCCGCCACCGTCAGCTTCATCGGCGCGTGCCCCGGCGCTTCCCAGAGCATGAGGTCCGGGCCACCCTCGGCCCGGAGCATGGCGCTCGTGCCGTAGTCGGTGAGGACGCGGAAGCCGAGCAGGCGCTGGTACCACGCGATGGACGCGGCCAGATCGGCGACGGGCAGCTGGATGTGGTCGAGTCCGGTGAGGACGGATGCCATGTGGGAAACCCTCCGTGGTCGTGTCCGTTCACCGTAGCGCCACCCACCGACCACACCGCCGACCGGATGACAACCCCCTGGGCGCTGCAGGCGGAACAGCGCACCCTGGGTCCATGAGCCACCACCCCGATGACATCAAGCAGCCCCTGGACCACCTCCCCCCGGCGGATGAGCGGGACAAGGCCGTCGAGATCGACGAGCCGCACTATCCGACGTCCGGCGCACCCGCCGACAGCCCGGACGTGACGCCGGAGACGGCGGCAGAGCCGGACAAGCCGAACCGCCACGGCGTGGACAAGCTTCCGCCCACGTCGCGCTGACCCGTTCCGCCCGTTCCTCAACTATTGTTGAGGTCTACGGAAGGGCGGCGGATGGAACCCGACGATCTCCTCCCGATCGGAGAGGTCACCCGACGCACGGGCGTCGCCCCCTCCGCGCTGCACTTCTACGAGCAGCTCGGTCTCATCGCCTCGACGCGCACGCCCGGCAACCAGCGGCGATATCGCCGACACATGCTGCGCCGGATCTCCATCATCGTCGTGGCCAAGCGCATCGGCATCCCGCTCAGCGAGGTGCAGGAGCTCTTCCAGACCCTGCCCGTGGACGCGCCGCCCTCGCACGGCGACTGGCGCCGCGTGGCCAAACGCTGGCGCGCCGAGCTCGAGGAGCGGCGGACGCAGCTCGAGCATCTGCAGCGCGAGCTCGCGGGCTGCATCGGTTGCGGCTGCCTGTCCCTCAAGGCCTGCCGCCTGCTGAACCCCGAGGACGCCTTGGGCGAGAACGGTCCCGGCCCTCGCCGCATCTGAGACCGGGGACCTCCGCCGCGACCGCTGGACGAAGGTGGGGTGTTGCGAATCCGGGATAGGTGAGACCGTAGAGATATCCCCACCAGCGATCAGCGTGGTTGCGCCTCTTGGCAACGGGTTCCTGTGGTGATGGAACGAAGGATCCATCCAATGGGCAAGTTCATCTACGAGGGCGGTCCGAAGGTCGAGATCGAGGACCGCGCTCTCACACATATCCAGCTCGTCATGATGACGAAGCTCCGGCGCGGAGAGCCGATGCCGTTCTCGTGGAAGGAAGACGCCTCCGTCGGCGGCGGCCGGACGACAGTCTGGGTGCACGCGAACGCGAACATCGTGTTCAAGTTCTTCGGCAGCAGGCCCCCGGCCATCAACCGGCGGTGGGTGGACGCTCTGGCGTACACCGCGAACACGACGAACGGCCTGTACCTGGTGCCGGAGCCGATCGAGACGAGCAGTGCCTCCCGGCAGCTCGCGGACCTCACCGTCTGACACCGGCTCCGCCGACGCGGAGGTCGCAGGCCCGAGGACTCAGTCCTCGAGGTCGGCGTCCTCCGCTTCCGCTTCCTCCGCCTCCTCCTGGGCCTTCTCCGCCTCCTTCTCTGCGCGCTCCTGAGCCTTCTCGGCCTTCTTCTGCGCGTCCTCCTCGGCCTTCCGCTGCTCCTCGGCGGCCTTCTGCGTGGCCTTCTCCGCGGCCTCCTGAGCCTTCTCCGCCTTCTTGTCGGCCGGCACGCCGGGCGCGGGTTCCGGTGCCGCGGGCGGAGCCTCGGCCGGTGTCGACGGCTCTTCCCCGTCTTCCGGGACGGTCACGGGCACCACGACTGCCGGCGTGGGCGATGAACGAGGGCTCGGCTCGGTGTCGACAGGCGTCACCGCGGGATTCGGGTTGAGTGCCCCCGCCGCCCAGAGCGTTCCGGCGACGGTGAGCGCCACCGCGACCGCGACCGCGCCGGTCAGGAGCCCGCGGCGCCGCCGGACGCGCTGCGTGCGAGGGGCCCGGGCGCGGAGCATCGCCCCCTCGGCAGACGGACGAACGGGAAGCACGCGGGTCTGCGTCGGGGGCGCGGAGGGGCCGGTCGGTGTCCGATCCGCGAATGCTGCGGCGGCGATGGGGGCCGGCACCGGCGGGCGGGGCGGCAGCGAAGGATCCTGTGCGAGCGCGGACACCGCCGCGAAGACGCCGGCGGCGCTCGGCCGGTCCTCGGGATCCGTGGCGGTCATCCGCTGGAGCAGCGCGGACCACGCCGGACCCACGGATTCCGGGATCGTGGGCGGCTCGATCAGGCGGGCCAGGGTGGCCCCGATCCCCTCCGCCTCGGCGAACGCGCGCTCTCCGGTGAGCGCTTCGCGCAGGACCAGCCCCAGTGCGTAGATGTCGGCGGCGGGCGCCGGCGCCGCGCCGTTCAACTGCTCCGGCGCCAGGTACGCCGCGGTCCCGATCACCGTCCCCGGAGACGTCAGCCGCGCCGCGTCCACGAGCACCGAGATCCCGAAGTCGGCGAGCTTCGCGCCCGATCGGCTCCCGGCGAGAGAGCGACCCGTGAGCAGGACGTTGGAGGGCTTGATGTCGCGGTGCACGATGCCCGCGCCGTGCACGACGTGCAGAGCCTCCGCCAGGTCGGCAGCCAGCGCCGCCACCTCGTCCGAAGGAAGCGGCCCCTGGGCGATCCGCGCCGCGAGGGTCGGCCCGTCGATGAACTCCATGACCAGGTACTCGGCCCGCCCGGGATGCAGCTGCGCGTCGTACAGCGTGACCAGCGCGGGATGGTTGAGTGAGGCGAGGACGGTCATCTCGCCACGAGCGCGCTCGGACGCGGCCCCCTCCTCCGTCTCCGCACGCAGCATCTTGATGGCCACTGTGCGCCCGAGCAGCGAGTCCTCGGCGCGGTACACCCGCGCCATCCCGCCCTGCCCGACGCACTCCCGGAGGTGGTAGCGACCATCGAGCAGCGCCTCCGTGGGAAGCGAGTCATCCGTCATCGTCGAGTCCTCCTGCCACGGCGTCGGGAGCGCCACGGCGAGGCCACTCTAAGAGCGTGGCCGGAGGTCGTCTCGGGCCTTGACAGCGGGGCGGTCGATCGGGAGGTCCTCGCCCGCGGGAGAATGGGACATATGCCCGCGCGTTCCCCTCAGCGACTGCTCCACTCCGTCCGCCGGCTGCTGCACACCGATCCGTCCACCGTCGCCCACACCGAGGCGATGCCCGTGATCGACGAGCACACCGTCCCGCGGGTCCTCGATCTCGCGACGCGCATCGGGGAGTCGATGTTCGCGGTCGGCGCCTCCGCCCACGAGGTCACGCTCGCGATCACCCGCGTGTGCGAGGCCTATGGACTCAAGGGCGTGCAGGTCGACGTGACCTACAACTCGATCACGGTCTCCTTCCACCTCAGCGGGGAGGTGTGGCCGGAGACCCTCGTCCGCGTGGTCCGCGTCGCCGCCCCGGACCACGCCAAGCTGCAGCGCGTGCAGGCGCTCGTGGCCGACATCGACGGCGGCCTGGACCTGGAATCCGCGCGCACCGCCTTCCGCGTCATCCGCCGCGTGCCCTTCCGCTATCAGCAGCCCGTGGTGATCGTCGCACGGACGCTCCTCGCGGTCGGGGTGAGCATCATGCTCGGGGCCTCTCCGCTCATCGTGGGTCTCACGTTCGTCGCGGCCCTGGGGGCGGCGCTCACCCAGGCGGGCCTCGCCCGACTGCGGGTGCCGCTGTTCTTCAGCCAGATCGCCGGGGGCCTCGTCACCACGGTCGTCGCGGTGGCGGTCTCGGCGCTCGGCAGCGCGGGGATCGAACCGTTCGTCGGCATCCGTCCGTCGATCATCGTCGCCTCGGGCATCGTGCTCATGCTCGCCGGGCTCACCGTGGTGGGCGCGGCGCAGGACGCCATCGACGGCTTCGCACTCACCGCCGGCGGGCGCATCCTCGACCTGACGATGCAGACGCTCGGCGTGGTGATCGGCATCCTCGTCGGGCTGGAGCTCGGTGGCGTGCTGGGCTTCACGATGGAGCTCCCGGACGACCCGGCGCCGTTCGGACCCCTGCTCAACCAGTTCGCGGGGGCCATCATCATCGCGGTCGCGGTGGCCGTGTTCAACGGCGCCGGGATCCGCATCATCCTCGTCAGCGCCCTGCTCAGCGCCGTCACCCTCGCCGGGTACGCGGGCACCGTCGCGCTCCAGCTGCACCCGGCCGCGGCGAGCGCGGTCGGAGCATTGCTGGCGAGCTTCATCGGCATGCTCATCGCACACAACCTGCACGTGCCCTCGGTCGCGGTGACGACGGCGGCGATCGTCCCGCTCGTCCCCGGCGTCGCGGTCTTCCAGGGCCTGCTCGAGGTCGTGCACGCGGCGGGCACCTCCACCGGGATGCTGACCGTGGGCGGATCGCTCATCGACGCCGCCGTGATCGGCATCGCCCTCGCCTCCGGCGCCTCCCTCGGGCTCTACCTCGGAACGCCGGTGCGGGCGACTCTCGCCGGGGTGGCGAAGACCAGGGCGCGCGTGCGCCGCTGACCCGACGGCGTCATCCCGTCGAGGAGTCGGCGGCGAGGTCGAGCACCCACTCGTTGACCGTGAGCTCGGCCCCGCGGAAGTCCTCCGTGATCGTTCCCCGGCGAGTGAACCCGCCGCGACGACACACGGCGTTCGACGCGGGGTTGTCGACCGCGGGGAACGCGAGCAGGAGCCGCCCGTCCCCCACTCGACCACGGAGCACGTCGACGAGCAGAGCGAGAGCGCGGGCGGCCACCCGCCGGCCCTGCGCGGCAGGCAGCACGAACCAGCCGGTCTCCCACGCGGGCTCGTCCTGCCATGTGATCCGCCACGCGCCGATCGAGCCGAGAGGCTGCCCCTCGTCGTCGATGATCGCGAACATCAGGGCCTCGCCGTCTGCGACGAGACGCAGGTACCTCTCGTGACGCGCCTGCACCTCCGCCGCGCTCTCCGGCCCGTTGAGGTGCACCGTCATCTCCGGGGTGTTCGCCGCCCGCAGGAGAGGGAGATCGTCGGCCGACCAGGGCCGGAGGCTCAGTGTGTCCACGCGCGCAGCCTTGCACGCCCCACCGACACCGGAGACGACGATGCGCCCGCCGCGGGCGGATCCACGGCGGGCGCATCAGTGGGCGGTCAGTGGCCGCCGAGGTCCCTGACCAGCTCGGCCTCGTCCTCCTTGGACAGCGAGGTCTGCACGACGGTGCCGTTGTACGGGGCGAGCGCCTCGGCGAACTTGTCCTCCGTGAGCTTGAGGGCGTAGATGACGACGGCCGACTTGCCGGCCGTCACGGTGGCCTTGACCCGGTCGCGGAACTCGGCGTCGATGCCGGTCTTGTCGAGACCGGAGAACAGGGCCCCGAGCAGGCCGCCGAACACCAGGCCGGCGACCGGGATGAAGAACAGGATGCCGATCAGCGCGCCGAACAGGGCACCAGACGCGACGCCCAGGCCGATCCTGCTCCCGGCGCCCGGGTACTCCACCTTCGTCTTGCCTTCCCCGTCGACCTTCACGAGCGCGAGGCCCGCGAGCTCGACGACGAGGTCGTCCTGCAGGGCCTGGACGCGGTTGTAGGCGCCCTCCGCGTCGCTCTCGGTGTCATAGGAGATGACGATCAGTTCAGCCATGGTTTCCTGCTTTCGGTTGCGGTCGGAGATGCTCTCCACGCGCGCAGAGGCACCGGTCTTCGCCACCGACCCTAGGCGCGCCCCTGGGGACACGACAGAGCGGCGAGCGAGGTTCACCCTGGTGACTCCGCGCGGCGATGTCCGTGGCCTGGCCTACGGTCGCTGTCGTGCCCGAGTCCGTGCAGCAGTGGTGGGCGAGACGGCAGTTCTCGCGCGGACTCGACGTGCCTTACGCGGTCGGGACGTACCGGGCGGCGTGGGCGGCTTACCCCGAGCTCATCCGGCAGTACCACCCGGAGCTCAACCACGGCATCGTGCTCTCGCAGATCCCGCTGGCCGCCGATGTCCTGCTCTGCTGGGAGTGCGCCGTCGGGCACCTGTTCGCGGCGACGCCGACCGAGCAGCGCGAGCGTCCGGGGCGGGTCCGACGGCGCTCGTCCTGGTGTCCGGAGTGCGCGGCGCTGGCGCGGCCGCAGCCGGTGATCCTCGGAGAGGCACGTGCGCTCCCCGCCCGTCCGAAGAAGCCGGCACCGGCGCTCTGCACCAAGACTCCTGCGCTGCCGACGGGAACCGCGTTCCTGAGCGCATGCGCTCCGAAGCCGGCCTCGGCGGCGGAGGGGAAGCTCCGGCAGGCACTGGCCGAACGGCTGGTGTTCCCCGACGAGCTCAACGCGATCAAGGTCGGGCGGCCCTTCTTCCGGCATACGGAGGTGTGGCCCGACATCCTGCTCCCCGAGCTGCGCATCGCGGTCGAGTACGACACGGTCGGCCGGCACGGGCTGGAGCACGTCGGCAAGCGGGAGGAGACGGACCGCCGGAAGGACCGCGCGGTCCGCAGCGCCGGATGGGAGGTCGTCCGGCTGCGCATGGGGAAGCTGGAGCCCCTGGGCCCGTTCGACCTTCCCCTCGCCTCCGTGGGCACAGCCGGGATCACCCGGCTCATCGACCGGCTCCGCGACATCCGCGGCGCCCTGATGGTCGACGCCTATCTGCGCTGAACCGCTTATCCCCTGCTCGAGGATCGACGCAACCCCCGTGCCGGAGGGTGCCGACGACGACAAGATGTCCTCATGAAACTCGTCTCCTACGCCGGCCAGCAGCTCCTCACCTCTGACGACGTCGCCGAGACGCTCCTCACCCTCGCGGCCGCGATCGCCAGCGAGGGCGAGTCCGAAGCGGTGGAGATCCCGATCCTCCTGGACGGGGAGAAGGACTGGGCCGATCTGCTCGTGGGTGTCGGCAACGATGTGCTCGTGAGCCCCCACCACACCGCGGACCCCGAACCCGACTTCGCGACGGAGGTCGACGAGCTGCGCGCGCATCGCCACTTCCCGAAGACCACGGGCGATTCGTCATCGCGCGGAGACATCGACATCCCCGCACTCTCCGACTTCGACATGGGGCACGGTCTCTGACCGCACCGCCGTGCGCGCGTCCCGGCGACGCGGATCTGCCTGCCGCACCCCGTCGAGGAGGGCGATCCCGTGGTCGGCCGCCGCGATCAGCCCGGCGTCGTGCGTGACGCAGATCACGGTCGTTCCGCACTCGGCCTCCTCGCGCAGCACGGCCCGGATCCGCTGGACCGATTCCGCATCCAGAGCGGTCGTCGGCTCGTCCAGCAGGAGGACCGCCCCGCCTGCCGCCAGCCCCTGAGCCAGCAGCACCCGCTGCTGCTGGCCACCGGAGAGCTCCGCGAACGGACGACGCCTGAGAGCCTGCACGGCCGTGCGTTCCATCGCCGCCTCGACCGCGTGGCGCGCACGCTGATCCCGCCGCCGGAAGGCGCCGAGGCGCCCCCACGTACCCACCTCCACGACATCTCGCGCCGTGAGCGGCAGGCCGGGAGGCACCACGGCGCGCTGCGGCACGAAGGCGATCCGGCCCGTCACGCTCCGCTGCCCTCGCGTCGGTGAACGCACGCCGGCGACGACCTCGAGAAGGGTCGACTTCCCGGCGCCGTTCGGGCCGGAGACGGCGACGACCTCTCCGACTCCGATCGACAGGGTGAGGTCGCGCAGCGCATCGCGCTCCCCGAACCGCACGGAGACACCGTCCAGGCACACGGAGGGGTCGGTGGTCGATGAGAGCGTCGTCATATCTCCAGTTTATGAATTTGATAATCATTCTCAACTACGCATAGGCTCGCGTTCCGTGACCTCCTCGTTCTCCGCCCTCCTCACCCCGTTCACGCTCGAGTTCTTCCAGCGCGGGCTCCTCGGCGGCGCGCTCGTCGCGGTCCTCTGCGGGGTCGTCGGCACCTGGGTCGTCGTCCGAGGGATGGCGTTCCTCGGTGAGGCACTGGCCCACGGGATGCTGCCCGGTGTCGCGCTGGCGACAGTGCTCGGGGCTCCGGTCATCGTGGGCGGAGCGCTCAGCGCCGTCGCGATGAGCATCGGCATCGGCGCCCTGCAACGACGCGCCCGGCTCTCCTACGACACGAGCATCGGTCTGCTGTTCGTCGCGATGCTGGCTCTGGGCGTCATCATCATCTCCCACTCGGGGAGCTTCGCCACGGACGCGACGGCCATCCTGTTCGGCGACATCCTCGCCATCACCCGCGCCGATCTCCTCCTGCTCGCCGCAGCCGCGGCACTGGGAGTGATCGCCGCCACCCTCTGCCACCGACCGTTCGTCGCGCTGGCCCTCGACACCCGGATCGCGACGGTGCTCGGGCTCCGTCCGCGGTGGGCCCAGGCGGCCCTGGTCGGGCTGGTGACCCTCGCGGTCGTGGCGTCGTACCAGGCGGTCGGCTCGCTGCTCGTCGTCGGTCTGCTCCTCGCTCCGGCGGTCGCCGCCGCACAGTGGACGTCGCGGCTGCCCACGCGCATGGTCCTGGCCTCCGCGTTCGGGGTCGCCGCGGTCCTCGTCGGGCTCCTCGCGTCCTGGTACGCGGCCACCGCGGCCGGAGCGTCCGTCGCCGCCGCCGCGATCGGGCTCGCCGGCCTCTCCTGGGCGGTGCGGGCCGCCGTGCGCACACGGCATCCGTTCGCCGACCGGGCCGCCCATCCCGACCCTGCTCCCGCCTCCTGACCCGTCTCCGAAAGGTTCTCGTGCGCTCCCGCCTCCTGCCCCTCATCACTCTCGCCGCCCTCTCCCTCGCCCTCACCTCCTGCGCCGGTCCCGCGACGCAGAGCCCGGCCGCGCCCTCGACTCCCGCGGACGGGCACGGCGCGATCGCCGGAGCGGAAGAGGTCGCCGAACCGCAGCTCGGCCTCACGACCGTCGACGACGCGGGTCGGGTGACCCACCTCGACCTCCTGGATGAGAGCGTCACCGACATCGGTGCGGTCGCCGCCCCCGAGGGCATGGCCACCGATGGCCGGTACCTCTTCGCGGACACCGGCGACGGCGTCGAGGTCGTCGACAGCGGCGTCTGGACGTGGGACCACGTCGACCATTTCCACTACTACCGGGCGGAGCCCGCGCTGCTCGGCACGGTCGAGGGCGACGGCACGGCAACGGTCGCGACGACGAACAGCTCGACCACCGGCGGCACGGGGGTCTCCTTCTCCGGATCCGGTGACGCGGTCCTCCTCGATACGGAGGCCCTGTCGAAGGGGGAGATCCGTGAGCTGTTCCGCATCGAGCGCACTCCCCACGAGGGTCTGGTGGTACCGGTCGGGTCGTTCGCCCTCGTGACCGAGGACGATGGTGAGGCGGGCGGATCCGTCGTCGGCCACACGGCACACGGCGAGCGCACCGGGCTCCGGGAGAGCTGCGTCGCGCCGAGCGGCACGATCACGACCAGGGTCGGAGCGGTGATCGGCTGCGCCGACGGCGCCCTGCTGGCTCAGGTCGAGGACGGCGCCGTCGTCGTCGACCGCATCCCGTACCCGGAGGACGCGCCGGCCGGAGCCGTGACGTCCTTCCACAACCGTGAGGGGCGCCCCACGGTCGCCGGCCTCGCCGGGCCCACCGACATCCGCATCCTCGACACCCGGGCCCGGGCCTGGACCCTCCTCACCGCTCCGGCCCCACTCGTGCAGGTGACAGCCGTCGGCGATGAGGACGACACCCTGCTCGCCCTCGCGGAGGACGGCCGTGTGCTCGTGCTCAGCGCGCTCGACGGGGCGGTGCGAGCGGAGACGGCGCCGCTGGTGGCGGAGTCGGTGGCGGGGGGAGCCACCCCGGTCCTCATCGCCGACCAGCACCGTGCCTACCTCAGCGGCCCGGCGGAGCACCGGCTGTTCGAGATCGACTACGCCGACGGCGCCCGCGTCGCGAGGACCTTCGACACGACCGACGCCCCGGCCTTCGTCGCCGAGACGGGGCGCTGACATGCGCTTCCTCCGCGTTCTCACCGCCACGGCGCTCGCCGCGTGCGCCGCTGCCAACCTGACCTCCTGCGCCACCCCTGCCGACACGCGACCGGTGGTCGTCGTCTCGACGAACATCCTGGGCGACGTGGTCGGCGAGCTCGTCGGGGGTCAGGCTCGCGTCGTCACCCTCATGAAGCCGAACGCGGACCCGCACTCGTTCGAGATCTCGGCGCAGGAGGCCGCCACGCTCCGGGACGCCGACCTCCTCGTCTCCAACGGGCTCGGGCTCGAGGAGGGCCTGCAGCAGCATCTCGACGCGGCCGTCGCCGCGGAGGTGCCGTCCTTCGTCGCCGGCGACGCGATCGAGGTGCTGGACTACCGCGACGGCGACGCCGCGGGAATGCCCGATGCGCACTTCTGGACCGACCCCGCGCGCATGATCGACGTCGTCGATGCCCTGGAGCCCGCCCTGGCCGCGCTCGACGGGATCGACGCCGACACCCTCGCCGCGGACGTCGCCGACTACCGCGAGGAGCTCACGACGCTCGACGCCGAGATGACCGTCGCATTCGCCCGGATCCCGGACGAACGCCGGGCGCTCGTGACCAACCATCACGTCTTCGGCTACCTCGCCGACCGCTTCGATTTCGAGGTCGTCGGCGCCGTGATCCCGGGCGGAACCACGCTCGCGGCACCCTCGGCCTCCGACCTCGCCGACCTCGTGGGCGCCGTGGAGGACACGGGCGTGCCCGCCGTCTTCGCGGAGTCCTCCTCCCCCGACCGCCTCGTCCAGGCGCTCGCCGAGGAGGCCGACGTCCACGTCGAGGTGATCGAGCTGTTCACCGAGTCGCTCACCGCGGAAGACGGCGGCGCCCCGGACTACCTGACCATGATGCGCGTCAACACCGAGCGCATCGCCTCCGGTCTCACCCGTTGAGACCACCCTCACAAGAAAGAAGCACCGCATGAAGACACTCCCCCTGCGCCGGGCGCTGGCCGGGGCGGTCGCCCTCGGCGCCGCCGTGACGCTCGCCGCCTGCTCGACCAGCCCCGGGTCCGGCTCCGCCGGAAGCGATGCCCCGGAGTCGGACCCCGGCCCCCGGGTGGCCATCTCGTACGAGGGCGGCATCCTCGTCCTCGACGGGGAGACCCTCGACACCGTCGCCGACTTCGATTCGGAGCCGTTCACCCGCCTGAACCCGGCGGGCGACGGTCGCCACGTCATGGTGACGATGAGCGAGGGCTTCCAGGTACTCGACACCGGAGCCGGGTCGACCGATGACGCGGCGCTGACCGACACGGTGTTCGCGGCCGACACCCCCGGCCACGTGGTCCGTCACGGTGGCAAGACCATCCTCTACGCCGACGGCACGAGCGACACCACGATCTTCGACCCCGCCGCCCTCGGCGACGACGGCCTCCCGGAAGTGGAGACCATCGACGGCGTCGAGGCGCACCACGGCGTCTCGGTGCTGCTGGAGGACGGCACGTTCCTCACCACGGTGGGCGATGCGGACGGTCGCAGCGGCATCGTGGTGCGCGATGCGGAGGGCACGGAGATCGCGGCGTCCGATCAGTGCCCCGGCGTCCACGGCGAAGGCACGGCGTCCGACGAGGTCGTCGTCTTCGGCTGCGAGGACGGCGCGCTCGTCTACAAGGACGGCGAGATCACCAAGCTCGCCGCCCCGGACCAGCCGTACGGCCGCATGGGCAACGCCTACGTGAGCGAGACGAGCCCGATCGTGGTGGGCGACTACAAGAACGATCCTGACGCCGAGGGGTACCTGCTCGACGCCGTCACGCTCATCGACACCGCGGCGATGACGTCCGAGGTCGTGTCCCTGCCGGAGGGAGCGGAGTACACCTTCCGCGACGTCGTGCGGGGGCCGGACGACCTGGCCTACATCCTCGGCGCCGACGGTGCCATCCATGTGCTCGACCCCGAGACCGGGGAGATCACCGACTCCTACCCCGTCATCGAGGCGTGGGAAGGGCCGGCCGAGTGGCAGGACCCGCACCCCGCCATCGTCGTCGCCGGTGACATCGCCTACGTGACCGAGCCCGCCGCGGACAGCGTGCACGCGGTGAACCTCACCACGGGCGAGGTGCTCGCGAGCACCGAGCTGGAGGTCACCCCGAACGAGATCGCGCCGGCGGCCGGCTGAGCCTCGGCGCTGCGGGTCCGTCCCGTTCCGGGGCGGACCCGCAGCATCGTGTCCCGTGCACGTTCCCGGCACGACCAGACGCGGAACCCTCAGGGCAGCAGGGTGAATCCCGACTCGTAGCTCGTGGCGCCGAGCGCGGCGAGGACGATCTGGAGGAACCCCATCGCCTCGAGCTCCCGAGCACGGGACAACGGACCGACGTCGACGGCGCGGAGCCCCGCATCCTCGATCAGCGACGCGACGGCGATCTTCGCCTCCGCGTAGTCACCGGCGAAGAGGACCGTCGTCCGCGTGGTGCCGTTGGTGCCGGTGACCAGGGTGTCGCCGAGGTTGACGTTGAACGCCTTGACGACCGCTGCCCCCTCGGGGAGCATCCGCGCGAGTTCCGCGGCGCTCGACGAATCGGACGGGACGGTCAGTTCGTCGTAGGTCGTGAAGTCGATGGGGTTGCTGATATCGATCACGACCTTGTCGCGCAGGCGCTCGCGATAGTGGTCGAGGATGCTCGGGTACGCCGCAGAGGGGACTGCGAGCACCACCAGGTCGCCCGTGAGGTCGTCGCCGAGCGCGGCATACGTGACGTCGGGGCGGTCGCCGGAGGAACTGGCGGTGCTCCGACGGACGATCTGGATACCCGCGCCGGCGCGCGCGGCGACGTCCGCGATCGCAGCGCTCATCCTCCCGCTGCCGATGATGCTGATCGAGGTCATGCGTACTGCTCCTTCCGGAAGCGGGCCAGCGCCCTCTCGGCGACCTTCCTCGCGTCGTAGTCGAAGACCGCGCTCCGGCGAAAGTCGCGCCCGACGCGCAGGTCGGTGTCGCGCTTCCGCCGGTCCGCGAACTCGTGCTGCGCGTCGAACATCCACCCCGCCCGCCGTGAGCCGTGCTGCAGGATCGCGGTCCGCTGCATGCGGACCGAGGTGTAGCGCCGGAACGCCTCCGGGATGTCGGCGACCGTGTCGGCGGCCTTCAGGAACACGGCGAGCGCCATGCTGTCCTCGATCGCCTGGTTCACGCCCTGGCCCTGGTGCGGCAGCATCGTGTGTGCGGCGTCGCCGAGCAGGGTCACCGCTCCGTGGGACCAGTTGCGGAGCGGCTCGTGGTCGAAGAGACCCCACCAGAACGTCTTCTCGATCGCTCCCAGGAAGCGCTGGAGCCGGGTGTCCCACATCTCGCCGGCGAACTCGGCGCGGAGCTCGCTCACGTCGGCGGGGCCCGACCAGGGGCCGTGGAGCGGGCGGTCGCTGGGCACCCCGGCGACGAAGTTGAACAGGGTGCGCTGTTGCAGCGGGTAGCACATGAAGTGCCGCTGATCCCCCATCCACACCTGGCTGATCCGCGGCCAGTCCGCGGGCAGGTGGGAGGCGTCGACGACGCCCCGGTAGACGATGTAGCCGGAGTACACGGGCTCCGGATCGGGCACGATGCTGCGGCGCACCACGGAGTGGATGCCGTCCGCCCCGATGACCGCGTCGAAGAGGTCGGTCACCCCGTTCTCGAAGGTGACGCGGACGCCGGACTCCTCCGTGCGCAGGGAGGCCAGGCGGTGCCCGAGGCGGATGCTCTCCCCGTCGACCTCGCGCGCCAGGACCTCGATGAGATCCGGGCGGTACATCCCGATGTTCCGGTACTGCTTCGCGGAGTCCTCCCACGCCGCGTCGGTGACGAGCGCCCCACTCGCATCCAGGTAGACGCCGTGCCCGTCGGGGGTCGCCCCGGCCCGTCGCACCTGGTCGAGCACACCGAGGGCGTCCAGCACGCGCTGCGCGTTCGGGGCGACGGTCACGCCTGCTCCCACCTCGCCGAGCGCCGTCGCCTGCTCGAACACGGTGACCTGGACACCGGCGATCCGGGTGAGGGCGATCGCGGCCGTGAGCCCGCCCATCCCCCCGCCGATCACGGCGATCCTCGTCCTGCTGTCTACCATTGCCTCTCCTTCATCGAATGACGCACGAACAGGCGTCCTCTCACTTCGCGGCCAGCGCGGGCGCAGCCGGGCGCGACCGGAACATCGTGGCTCCCGTGGCCTGCTCGGCCTCGTGGTCCGGTCCCAGCGGAATCCCCGATCGATCCCGCAGACACAGCGTCGCGATGCCGCCGAGGAGCGAGGCCACCAGGAGGTAGGCCGACACGGCCACGGTCGTACCGGTCCTGTCGAGCAGCAACTGGGCGATCATCGGTGCGAACGCACCACCCAGCACCGCGCCGATCGCGTAGGTGATCGAGACGCCCGAGAAGCGGATCGAGGCGGGGAAGATCTCGGAGTACCAGGCGGCCAGCGGTCCGTAGGTGAGGCCCAGTCCGGTCGAGATGAGGACGAGCGCGGTGTACAGCCCCGGGAGACCTCCGTGGTCGACGAGCCAGAACACGGGGAAGACGACGAGAGCCTGCAGGGCGAAACCGATCAGGAAGGTGCTCCGCCGCCCGATCACGTCGGAGAGGTACCCGGCGAGGAGCGTCGAGAAGAACCAGACGACGGCGGCCACCGACGCGGCGACGAGCACCGCCGTGGTGTCGAGGCTCTGCACGTTGATCGCATAGCTGTTGAGGAAGCCACCCGTCGTCATGTACCCGAGCGTGCCGTTGCCCGCGAACACGAGGGCGGCCAGGAGCACCAGATACCAGTGGCGCCGGAACAGGGTCACGATCGGCGCCTGGGACTGCCGTCCGCGGCGTGCGATCTCCGCGAAGACGGGGCTCTCCGACACGGAGCGCCGGATGACGAACCCGACGGCGATGAGCACGACGCTCACCAGGAACGGCACGCGCCAGCCCCACTCCAGGTACGCGGCACCCGGGGTGATGACGCCGGTCATGAGGGCCGTCACTCCGGAGGCGAGGAGGAAGCCGAGGGGCACCCCGAGCTGGGGCCACGACCCCGCGCGCCCTCGACGGTCGGCCGGGGCATGCTCGACGGCCATCAGCACCGCGCCTCCCCACTCACCGCCGGCCGAGAGACCCTGGAGGATCCGGAGCAGCAGGAGGAGGATCGGCGCGGCGATCCCGATCTGGGCGTACGTCGGCAACAGACCGATGAGGGTGGTGGCCGCTCCCATCAGCACGAGGGTGAGGACGAGCATCGTGCGCCGCCCCAGGACGTCGCCGAAGTGCCCGGCCAGGAAGGCGCCGAGCGGACGGAAGAGGAAGGAGATGCCGACCGTGGCGAAGGAGAGCAGCAGGCCGATCTCCTTGCCGGCGGGTTGGAAGAAGAGCTGTGCGAAGACGAGCCCGGCGCTCGTCGCGTAGATGAAGAAGTCGTACCACTCGATGGTCGTGCCGATGATCGTCGCGAAGGCGATGCGGCGCTGCGAGCTGGCGTTGCCTGATGCGGAAGAGGAGGTCATGGTCGTCCCTAACGTCGTTGTCCCCCTCGCGAGCGAGGGGACCGGGATGTGTCGCTCTCATCGTGAGGGCGGGGGACTCTGTACGTAAATCGCACTTCTTCGTGGTTATAGTTCAGGTGAGCGGAAGAAGAATCGAGGGGGGCCGTCATGTCCGACGTGAGCATGAGGCAGCTCGAGCTGTTCGCCGCCCTGCCCAACTTCCCGACCCTCAGCGCCGCGGCAGCTCATCTGCACATCTCGGAATCGGCGCTGTCCCAGGCGGTGACGAGCCTGGAGCGGGCGGTCGGCGCCCAGCTCTGCGTGCGACGGAAGGCACGCGGCCTCACTCTGACGCCGACCGGTCAGCAGTTCGCCAAGCAGGCCCGTCGGATCGTCGCGGATGCTCAGGAGCTCGTCCTCGACGCGCGCCGCGGCACCGAGCTACGAGGCCCGGTCACGCTCGGGTGCTACGCCAGCTTCGCGACCAGCGTGGTTCCGGAGCTGCTCGAAGGCTTCCCGAAGCGCCATCCGGGCGTGCAGCTCGAGATCATGATCGGCACGAACGAGGAACTCCTCGCGGCACTCGACGCGGGAGACCTCGATGTGGCGCTCGTGTACAACGTGTCCCTGCCCGCCGGATACCGTCGTCGGCGGATCTATGCCACCGAGCTCGAGGTCCACCTGCCGCCCGCGCACCCGCTGGCCGATGCGGCGACCCTGGACCTGCCGGACCTCGCCGACGAGCCCTACATCCAGTACGACGCCAGCCCGGGGACGCGCAACGTCATCGATGCCTTCACCGCGCGCGGACTCGAGCCCCGGATCGAGGCCCGCGTCAGCCAGCTCGCCCTCGTCGAAGCCCTCGTGGGCCGAGGCCTGGGCTACGGCCTCCTCATGTCCCGCCCCAACACCCTGCCCGTGAGCAGCGAGGGACGCCCGGTCGTGATCCGCCCCCTGGACCCCCCGGTGACGGTCTCCCACGTCGTGGGGATCTGGCCGGCGGACATGACCCTGACGTCGCGTGCCGATGCCCTCCTCGACTTCGCGGTGGAGAAGCTCGGCGACTACGGACGCGCGGACGTGCGGACACCGGTTCCCTGATCCGTTCCTCGCCGTCGGCGACGGCGGGTCGCGATCAGCACGGCCCCGAGGAGCACGAGCAGACCACCGGCGCCTGCCGTCACGGCCGTCGCCGGCGCGAGCCCTGTCGTGGCCAGGTCGGAGGCCGCCCCGCCTTCCGACCCGGTCGCCGGGCCGGGGCCTCCGTCCGTTCCGGGATCCGGGTTCTCCGGTTCCGGTTCGGGCTCGGGCCCCGGGTCGTAGACGTTCGTGACCGTGCACACGGTGTCCACCCCGGCCGTGACCTCGACGACATCGCCCTCCAGCGCTCCCCCGGTGCACGCCCAGCCGTCGCTGCGGTAGTCCGCTGTGGGCGCCCCCGCGACCGCCCGCTCCGAGAGCCGGAACGCACCGGCGCCGAGCGGAGCGAGGGTCACCGCGGTCTCTCCGGACGCCCCCTCGATGCGCGGACGCGGGAACTGCCCGCCGCCGATGGCGCGCAGGGTCCAGTCCGTGGCGTCGGCGGGCCCGGTCGGCGCCCCGGGGCCGACCCCGACGATGGCCTTCCGAAGCGTCAGGGTTCCGCCGACGAACGTGTTGGTCGCGGTGCAGATCGCGTCCTCCCCGAACCCCAGCCTCGCCGTGGTCCCGTCCCAGGCGGTGCCCGTGCAGGACCACTCGGCCTCGTAGCCGCTCGGGCCGTCCTCGGAGAAGATGTAGTCGCCCGGCGGAAGCCGCATGTCGGTGACGAACTCCGAGCCGCTGGGACCGGAGAGAGCCGCATTGCCCGGACCGCGGGCCTTCAGCTCGAAGTCCGCAGGCACGGCTCGGCCGCGCTCGCCGTTCACCACCTGCTTGACCAGCGTGAGGCTGGGCGTGATCGATGCGTTGGTGAGGATGCACACCACGTCCTTGGACGGAGGAACCTGGACGACGTCCCCGGACACGGACCCGCCCGAGCAGTTCCACCCGAGAGGGTCGTAGCCGGATGGGCCTCCCGTCTCGCCGAGGGTCCACGCGCCGGGGGCGACCGCCGCCTGCGTGACAGCCGGGGAGTTGGCGGGTCCCGACACCGTGGCGGCGCCGTCGGTCGCGGTCAGCGTCCAGGCCGAGGGCAGGGCCGGAGTGCCGAAGGCGGAGGCGACCTGCTTGCGCAGCGTCAGGGTCGACTCGGTCCATCGATTCGTGACGGTGCAGATCACACTCTCCAACGGCACGACCTCCACGGTGTCGCCCGTGCCGACCGGAGTGCCCTCGTCATCGACGCACGACCAGCCCTCGCTCGTATAGGAGCCCGCCTCCGGAGCGGTACTGGCCTCCGACAGGGTGAAGGTCCCCGGTGCCACCGCCGCGAAGCTGACCTTGCCCGAGCCGGAGGCGCCGCTGATGACGGTGTCGGCCGATCTCGCGGTGAGCTCCCAGCCCTGCGCGGTGAGCGGGCCGCCGCCCGCGTTCACGACGTTCTTCACCAGGGTGAGCTGGCCGACCTCGAGGGTGTTCGTGACCGTGCATGTCACGTCCGCTCCGGCGCCGACGGTCACGGTGTCGGTCGCCAGGGCGCCGCCCGTGCACGACCACGGGCCGGCCGCATACCCGGCGGGGCCATCCGCCTCGGCGAGCGCGTAGTCGCCGACCGGCACCGGGACGCGGGAGACGGCAGCGGATCCGGAGGCACCGGTGACCGTTTCCGGTCCTGCAGCCGTCAGGGTCCAGTCGGACGGCGGTTGGTCGCTGCCCACCACGTTCTTGACGAGGGTGAGCCAGCCGCCCGCGAAGGTGTTGGTGATGCGGCAGGTGATGTCGGAGCTTTCGCGCACGAAGAGGAGGCCGCCGTCGATGCCGCCGTCGCTCGTGGCGTCGACGCAGGTCCACGCGCCTCCGCTGTATCCGGCAGGGCCGCTCTCGGCGAGCGTGTAGGCGCCGGGGTCGATGGAGGCGTGGTCGACGGCGTCCGAGCCGGAGGGACCGGAGATCCGCTCGGGTCCGCTCGCGCTCAGCACGAAGTCCGACGGGGCGGCCAACGGGTATCCGGTGGCCGCCGGGTCGACGACCTCCTTGACGAGCGTCAGGTGGGGCAGATCCCCGGTGTTCGTGATCTGACAGGTCACCGCACCGCCGAGCGTCATCTCGAACTGGTCTCCGGTCACGGGGACCTCGGCGACCTCTCCGGTCGTCAGATCCCGCCGCTCGCACGTCCACGGCCCCGGCACGTAGCTCCCCGGTCCGCCGAACTCGCTCAACGTGTAGACGCCGATCCGGGCGGGCTGGTTCTGCACTTCGGCCGAGCCTCCCACCCCCTCGATGGTCGACGGTCCCTGGGCCCGCAGCGTCCACTCCGACGGGGCCGCGCCGCCGCCCTGCACGTTCTTGACGAGCGTGAGTCTGCCCTGGATGGCGTTGTTCTGCACCGTGCACGTCATCGACTGGTTCGCGGTGATCGTGATCGTGCGTTCCGGCTCCGTCGTCATGTCGCCGTCGCAGTTCCAGGCGAAGAAGGCGTAACCGGCCACGCCGCCGGTCTCGAAGATGCGGTAGGTGCCCGGCGGGACGAGGCGCGACTGCATGCCGTTGAGGCCGTCGCCGGTGAAGGTCTCCCCCGTGGCCACGTTGACGGCGTGCATCGTCCACAGGGTCCGATCCCCCAGACTGGCCCCCGTGTCGAGGTTCTCGATCGCCTTGAAGAGCGAGAGCCGGGCAGTGGGCTCGGCCGCGACGGCGGGGAGTGCGCCGCCGAAACCGACCACGGCGGCCAGCAGCACGCCCAGAACGCCGAATCGGACTCTTCTCATGATCGAACGGCCCCCGCCTCGGGTGCGGATCCCACCCCGCGACGGAGAACATGCTCAACCGCGGCAGCGTCGCATTGGCGAGGATGTCCATGCTGAGGACGGCTCCTGCCCCCTTGCGGTCCTCGGGGACGAGGGCCATGCCCGCCGTGATCGCGTCGGCCGGCCGCCCGCGGCGCACGGGACGCCCACCGACCGCGGCCTCGCCGCCCGTGGACGGCCGCACACCGAAGAGGGCCTCGATGAGCTCGGTGCGCCCGGCCCCGACGAGACCGGCGAGCCCGACGATCTCGCCCCGACGGACCTGCAGGTCGACGGGTCGCGGCGCAGGAGCATACGAGAGGCCGCGGACGGACAGCGCCACATCGTCCGCCGCCGGTGCAGGATCAGGGAAGAGGTCCTCCAGCTCGCGGCCGATCATCGCGGTCACGATGTCGTCGTCGCTCAGCGCGCTCAGCGGCTCGTCCGCGACGAGGCCGCCGTCGCGGAGCACGACCACCCGATCGGCGATCGCCCGGATCTCCTCCATCTTGTGGGTCGTGAAGAGGATCGCGACCCCGCGATCCCGGAGCATCCGCATGTTCTCGAGGAGGCGGGCGACCTCACGCTCGGCGATCGCGCTCGTCGGCTCGTCCAGGAGCAGCACCCGCGCTCCGGTGCTGGTCGCCTTCACGATCTCGACGATCTGCCGCAGACCGACCGGAAGCGATCCCATACGCACGGTGGGGTCGATGTCCACGCCGAACTCGGCGAGCATCTCCTTGGCTTCCCGCGCCATGCGCCGGCGGTCCAGGAAGCCGGAACGATGACGCCGCTCCCGTCCGACGAAGATGTTCTCGTACACGGTCGTGTCGAGGATCGATGCGAGCTCCTGCGGGACGATCGCCACTCCCCGCTGGTGAGCGTCCCGCGCCGACCCGGAGGCGAGCACCTCGCCCCGCACCAGCACCTCTCCGGAGTCGGCCTTCATCTGGCCGGACGCGATCTTCATCAGCGTCGACTTGCCCGCGCCGTTCTCGCCGGCGAGCGCGGTGATCGTGCCGGGCACGAGGCGCAGGCCCACGCCCTTCAGCACCGGCACACCGCCGAACGCCTTGCGGATGTCGACGCACGCCAGCATCTCCGGCTCTTCCGGCAGCGCGGAGTCCACGGCCGGGGAGAGCGACGTCATGACTCCCTCGCGATCGCGTGGTCCGGGCGGACGATGCTCTTCAAGGTGGACGGACGCGCGGCGGACTCCAGCGCCTCCCGCACCTCGTCGAGGCCGAAGGAGCCCGTGACCAGGGCGTCGAGATCGACCGCCCCGGAGGCGACCAGCTCGATCGCGAGCGGCCAGGTGTTGGCGTAGCGGAAGACGCCCGTGACGACGAGTTCACGGTTCTGGATCACGGAGACGGGGAGCGCGATCTCGTCCGCGCCCATCCCGACGAGAACGGCCACGCCCCCGGGCTTCAGGGCGGCGATGCCCTGCTTCACCGCCACGGGCGAGCCCGAGGCGTCGACGAACGCGTCGAAGCCGGACCCCAAGGGGCCGACCGCCGGGTCCACCGCCTGCGTCGCGCCGAATCGCAGGGCCACGTCGCGACGCTCCGGCATCAGGTCGCTCACCACGATCGTCGTGGCCCCGAAGGCACGGGCGGCCTGCGCCGTGACGATGCCGATCGGCCCTGCTCCCGTGATGAGCAGCCGACTCCCTGGACGCACGCCGGCCTTCTGCACGGCCGCGATGGCGACGGACAGCGGCTCCATGAGGGCGGCCGCTTCGTCGCTGATGGCGTCGGGAACGGCGTAGGCGAAGTCCTGGGGGACCGCGACGAACTCGGCGAAGGCCCCGTCGATCGGGGGCGTGGCGAAGAACGCGATGTCCGGGCAGAGGTTGTAGCGCCCGCTGCGGCAGTACTCGCATCGGCGACACGGCCGCTGCGGCTCGACCGACACGCGCTCCCCCACCCGAGCCGGATCGACGTCCGCACCGACGGCGACGATGACGCCGCCGGCCTCATGGCCCAGGACCAGAGGCGCGTCGACCACGAAGTCGCCGATCCGACCTTCGTGGAAGTAATGCACGTCGGAACCGCACACCCCGACCGCGTGTACCTGGACGATCACCTCGTCGGGTGCCGCGGCGGGAACGGGCCGGGTCTCGTTCGCGAGTTCGCCGGCGCGCACCAGGACGTTCGCGCGCATGGTGGACGGCAGGGCAGTGCGCTTCATCGGGCTCCTCCGAGGGGCTGTCGTTCGTGCCCGACCGACATTAGCCACCCGTGACGGATGAGACAACCAGGCGCTCATATGAGCGTTCGGAAAGACGGCGCGCTAGGGTGGGGAGCACACGGTCCGACACGAGACGAAGAGGCGCGATGGGTCCCGACGAGTTGGTGCGGATCTCGCACGTCGCACGCAGGCACTACCTGGACGGCAAGACCAAGATCGAGATCGCCGACGAGCTCGGGGTCTCGCGCTTCAAGATCGCCCGGATGCTCGAAGACGCCCTCGCGCAGGGGCTGGTGAAGATCACCATCGAAGCTCCGGCGTCCCTCGACCTGGACCTGTCGATGCAGCTGCGGGCCCGCTTCGGCCTGACCCGAGCCCTCGCCGTGATCACCCCCGGCGCGACTCCCGACCTCATCCAGGACCGGCTCGGTCGCGCCGCGGCCGAGCTGCTGAGCGAGATCGTGACGGATGGCGACGTCCTCGGGCTCACGGCGGGTCGTACGCTGACCGCGATGGCCGGCCATCTCCGCACGCTGGCGACGTGCGAGGTGGTGCAGCTCGCCGGTGTCGCCGCCCCCACTCCCGAGAACGGCGTGGAGGTGATCCGCCAGGTCAGCAGGGTCTCCGGGGGCCGTTCCCGCGCGATCTTCGCCCCGCTGCTCGTGGAGTCGGCCGCCACCGCGTCCGCACTCCGGCGCGAGCCCGGGATCCTGGAGACCTTCCGGCGGTTCGACTCCGTCACCAAGGCCGTCGTGGCGATCGGCTCCTGGAATCCGCCGGACTCCCAGCTCTACGACAACGCCGGTCGCGCCGGGGTCCTCGACGAGCTGCTCGCCCTGGGGGTGAAGGCCGAGATCTGCGCGACGCTGATCGACGAGGACGGGGCGCCGGTGGGATCCGTGGCCGAGCGCGCGCTCGCCGTGTCGACCGAGCAGCTGCGCCGGATCCCGGAGGTCATCGCCGTGGCGGGTGGCCCGTCGAAGACCGGCGCGGTCGCGGCGGCACTGCGTTCCGGGATCGTCGATTCGCTGGTCACGGATGCGGCGCTCGCCCGGCGCCTGCTCGACGCGCCCGCGTGACGGACGACACCCTGGCGCTCAGCTCACGACAGGTTCGTAGCGCCGCACCGCCGTCGATGCCCTGACGATCCGTCGCAGGTCACCGAGACTCCCGCGGACGGCGCCGTGAGCGCGCGCCTGGACGAGGATGCTGCCCATGGAGGTCGCCTCCGACGGCCCCGTCTCCACGGCGCGGCCCGACCTGTTCGCCACCGCCTGTGCGAGGATCGCCGACGCCGAACCACCCCCGACCAGGTGGACCACCCGCACGTCGACCCCGGAGAGGGCAGCCGCCTCGTCGACCTGCCGGGCGACGAAGGCTCCGAGACTCTCGAGCACGAGGCGGACCACGTCGGCGCGATCGGACGGCATGGCGCCTCCGGCCTCCGCGACGAGCTCGGCGATGCGCGCGGTCATCTGCCCCGGCCGGAGCAGGCGCGGATCACCGGTGTCGATGACCACGGAGGGCTCGTCCCGTGCGGCCGCCCGATCGAAGAGCTCGTCGCGCACCGTCGTGCTGCGAGGACCCCAGTCGTCCAGACCCCATTCGCGCATGCACTCGTTCACGATCCAGAAGCCGGCGGCGATGCGGAGGAACCGAACGGTGCCGTCGACGCCGAGCTCATTGGTGAAACCGGCGAGCCGCGCGCGCTCCGAGGTGATGAGGTGATCCACCTCGACGCCGGTCAGGATCCAGGTGCCGCAGGAGACGAAGGCGAAGTGCTCGTCGACGGCGGGAACGGCGACCACCGCGCTCGCCGTGTCGTGGGAGGCGACAGCGGTGACGGCCGTGCGGTCGCCGTCGCCGAGGATCCCCCGCTCGACCCGACCGATGATCGTGCCGGGAGAGACCACCTCCGGGAAGATCCGCGTCGGCACCCCGAGGGCCGCGATCCGATCGTGGTCCCAGCCCTGCCCCCGAGGACGCGCGAGTCCGGTCGTGGAGACGTTGGTCGCCTCCGCCACCTGCGCACCACCGAGCCAGTGCGACAGCAGATCGGGCATCAGCAGCAGGCGGTCGACGCCGTCGAGGCGGCCGGCCTCCCTGTCGGCCATGAGCTGGTAGACGGTCATGATCGGGAGCGCCGTGACTCCCGTCGCCCGGAACGCGTCGGCGGCGGGAAGGACGGCGTCGACGAGCGGGAAGGTGCGGTCGGTCCGGGAGTCCCGCTGGTGGAACGGTGCTTCGACGAGGCCCCCGTAGGCGACCAGCCCGTAATCGCCGGACCAGGTGTCGACCGCGACGCTGGAGAACGCCTCGCCTCGACGGCGGAGGATCCTCAGGCCGGAGACCGCATCGCGGTACAGCTTCTCGGCGTCCCACCGTAGGCCCAGCTCATCACTGAACGCCCGGTTCCGGAAGCGGTGCACCCCCTCGATGTGCAGACGACCCCGGTCGAGCACCGCACCGACCACACGGCCGCTGGAGCCACCGAGGTCGATGGCGGCAGCACGGAAGGTCTCCGAGCCGGGGGGCGGGACGGGCATGCCCCTCAGCCTAGGGTTCCCTCGTCGTCACACGCTGGTGTATCCGCCGTCGATGAGGATGCTCTGGCCCAGAACGTAGCGGGAGCGCTCGCTGGCGAGGTAGACGAGGAGATCGCCGAGTTCCTCCGGCTCCCCCATGCGGCCCGCGGGGATGCGGCGCACCCAGTCCTCGGCCATCTCCGGATACTCCGCGACGAAGTCCCGCGTCATGTCGCTCGCGAAGTAGCCGGGGGCGATGGCATTGACACGGATCCCGTGGGGATGCCATTCGATGGCCGCGCTCTTGGTGAGCATCGAGACCGCCGCCTTGGAGGCGTTGTAGGCGGCCTGGGTCTGCGGGATGTTCACGGCGAAGGCCGACATGGACGAGACGTTGACGATGCTCGCCGGGTTTCCCCGCCCGGCATCGACGTGCCGTCGGGCGAACTCCCGGCTGACGACGAACATGCCCGTTACGTTCACGTCGAAGAGCCGCCGCCAGTCCTCCGTCGAGGTCTCCAGCAGCGGCGTCCCGAGCGTGATCCCGGCGCTGTTGACGAGGATGTCCGGCACCCCGATCTCCCGAGCCACGGTGTCCAGTCCGCTTCTCACGGAGTCCTCCGACGTCACGTCGACCTCGACGCCGAGGCACGGGCGCCCTGCGCGGGCCGCGAGGTCGTGGGCAGCCTCCTGCACGGTGTCGAGGCGATCGAACAGGGCGACGCGGGCGCCGGCGTCCGCCAAGGCCTCGGCCATCGCGTATCCGAGGCCCCGGGCTCCCCCGGTGACGACGGCGGTCCGGGCGAGCAGGGGTTCGGGGGTGAATGCAGACATGGAGCAGAGCATATCCCGGCCCGCTCACTTCGGAACACTGCCCGCTCAGATGAGCGTCTAATGCCTACGGCGCCTCCGCGGCGGGGCTCGTCCTGCGTCGGCAGGGCGTGCCGGATCGATAGATTCCCCTCATGACCCTCCGCGCAGCGCCGACCGTGACCGACCATGTCCTCACCGGCCCGCACGGTCCCCTCCGCGTGCGCGGCTACCGTCCCGCC
Source organism: Microbacterium meiriae (assembly GCF_040685015.1). Classification (NCBI taxonomy): domain Bacteria; kingdom Bacillati; phylum Actinomycetota; class Actinomycetes; order Micrococcales; family Microbacteriaceae; genus Microbacterium; species Microbacterium meiriae. Next base: position 590,895 of record NZ_JBFBHD010000001.1, read on the forward strand.
GAGCCGCGCGGACCAGGGCTGGTGTGGGCGCACGGGGGCGGCTTCGCCGGTGGCGACCTGGACATGCCGGAGGCGCACGCCGTCGCCTCCGCTCTCGCCGCAGCCGGCATCGCGGTGGTGAGCGTCGACTACCGCCTCGCCCCGATGACGGAGGCCTGGGCCGTGCGACTCGATGCGGCGCCACGACGCGGTGTCCACTTCCCGGTGCCCCACGATGAGGTGACGGCCGCGTTCCGGTGGGCCGTCGCGTCGGGCCTCGCCACCGGCGGGTGGGCGATCGGCGGCGCCAGTGCCGGAGCGAACCTCGCCGCCGGCGCCGCCCTGCGCCTCAGTCGCGGGACTGGCCCTCGGCCAACCCTCGCCGTGCTGGCGTACCCGACACTGCATGCCGTTCAGGATGCCCCCGGCCCCGAGCTGCGCGCGCTGCTGGACGCCGATCCGGCGGCAGACGTGTTCCGTCCGGATTTCGTCCTCGACATGTACGAGAACTACATCGGTGGCCCGGTGAGCGCGGCGGACGTTCATGCGATCCCCGGCGCCGCGACAGCCGACGATCTGAGGGACTTCCCCGCCACGATCATCGTGAACAGCGAGACCGACGAGCTGCGGATGTCCGGCGAGGCGTTCGGTCGGACGCTGGCCACGGTGGGCATAGAGGTCGCCGTGCACACCGAACCGGGCACCACCCACGGCCACCTCAACCGGCCCGCAGAGGCCACTTTCGCCGCGACGATCGCCCGTTTCACATCCCGCATCCTCCCGCCCCGGTAGCGCCGGGGTCATACCGGTCACCGGATAGATTCCTCCCATGACCCTTTCCGGAAACCTCGACGCCCAACGACGTCGCGACAGCCTCGTCGCGCTCGCCAACGAGCCGGGAGGGGTGTCGATCGACGCAGCGGCCACCCTGTTCGAGGTCTCGTCCATGACGATCCGGCGGGACCTGCTGGAGCTGGAGACCGAAGGGCGCGTGCGCCGGGTGCGCGGCGGCGCGACGGCGGCGTCGCGGGCCCGACCGTTCGATGCCCGTCGAGCGCAGCGGGCGCGCGCCAAGCGCATCATCGCCGACAAGGCCCTTCCGCTGATCCCGCCGTCGGGGACCCTCGCGCTGGATGCCTCGACCACGATCAGCACCCTCGCCTCACTCATCGGTCCGCGGAACGACCTCACCGTCCACACGAATGCGGTCGAGACGTTCCAGATCCTGCAGCCGCTCGAGGGGGTGACCGCCGTGCTGTCCGGCGGCACGGCCGAGCCGACGACGGGGAGCCTCACCGGCCCGATCGCCGTCCGCAGTCTGGGGTCGGTGTACTACGACACGTTCTTCGCTTCCGCCGACGCCCTGGACCCCGAGGACGGCTCGTCCGAGGTGTCGCTGGAGGAAGCGGAAGTGAAGCGGGTCCTCGCCGCGAACGCGACGACGACGGTGCTGTGCATCGACTCGAGCAAGCTCGATCGCCGCTCGGTGGCCCGCGCCCTGACCCGAGAGGACATCAGCGTGCTGATCACCGAACTCGACCCGGCGGATGAGCGTCTCCGCCCCTTCCGCAACGAGGTCGAGCTCCGGTGACCCCTTGGCGCGACGTTCACATCATGTTATCTTTCACATGATCGAACAGCGCAGCCCGCGCTCGACATGGCTCGCCCAGGAGAATCAATGACGAACCCCACCGCCGCCGAACTACTCGCGCGGAGCAACCGCCTGGGCGCCGACCCCAAGAACACGAACTACGCCGGCGGCAACACGTCCGCCAAGGGCACCGAGATCGACCCCGTGACCGGGCAGCCGGTCGAGCTCCTCTGGGTCAAGGGGTCGGGCGGGGACCTCGGCACGCTGACCGAGAACGGCCTGGCCGTCCTCCGCCTCGATCGCATGCGCGCGCTCGTCGACGTCTATCCGGGCGTCGAGCGGGAGGACGAGATGGTCGCCGCCTTCGACTACTGCCTCCACGGCAAGGGCGGCGCCGCCCCCTCGATCGACACCGCGATGCACGGCCTGGTCGACGCCCCGCACGTGGACCACCTCCATCCCGACTCGGGCATCGCGATCGCCACCGCCGCCGACGGCGAGGAGCTCACGAGAGCGATCTTCGGCGACCGGGTCGTCTGGGTGCCGTGGCGCCGCCCGGGCTTCCAGCTGGGGCTGGACATCGCGGAGATCAAGGCGGCGAACCCGCAGGCCATCGGCACGATCCTCGGCGGACACGGCATCACCGCCTGGGGCGATTCCTCCGAGGAGGCGGAGGCGAACTCCCTCTGGATCATCGACACCGCCGCCGCCTACATCGCGGAGCACGGGTCCCCCGAACCGTTCGGCGGCACGCGCTCGGGCTTCGGGGCCCTGCCGGAGCCGGAGCGCCGCGCGCGGGCGGCCGCCCTCGCCGGAACCATCCGCGGGCTCGCGTCGACGGACAAGCCGATGGTCGGTCACTTCACCGACAGCGACGTGGTCCTCGACTTCCTCGCCTCCGAGAAGGCCCCGGCCCTCGCCGCCCTCGGCACGAGCTGCCCCGATCACTTCCTGCGCACCAAGGTCAAGCCGCTCCTCCTCGACCTCCCTGTCACGGCGACCGTGGAGGAGCAGACCGCACGGCTACGGGAGCTCCACGCCGCCTACCGCGCCGACTACCAGGCCTACTACGACGCCCACGCCACGGCCGAGTCGCCGGCGATCCGCGGCGCGGATCCGCTGATCGTCCTCGTGCCCGGCGTCGGTATGTTCTCGTACGGAGCGAACAAGCAGACCGCGCGGGTCGCCGGCGAGTTCTACGTGAACGCCATCAACGTGATGCGCGGTGCCGAGGCGCTGTCCACGTACTCCCCCATCTCCGACGCCGAGAAGTTCCGCATCGAGTACTGGGCACTGGAGGAGGCGAAGCTGCAGCGCATGCCGAAGCCGAAGTCCCACCAGGGCCGCATCGCCCTCGTCACCGGTGCCGCGAGCGGGATCGGCAAGGCCATCGCGACCCGCCTCGCCGCGGAGGGCGCCTGCGTGGTCGTCGCCGACCTGGACCTGGACAAGGCCAGGGCCGCGGCCGCCGAGCTCGGGAACGACGACGTGGCGATCGGCGTGGCCGCGAACGTCGCCGACGCCGATGCGGTGCAGGCCGCGATCGACCAGGCGGTGCTCGCGTTCGGCGGCATCGACCTCGTGGTGAACAACGCCGGCCTGTCGCTGTCGAAGCCTCTGCTGGAGACGACCGAGAAGGACTGGGATCTCCAGCACGACGTGATGGCGAAGGGCTCGTTCCTCGTCTCGAAGACCGCCGCGCGCGTGCTCATCGACCAGGGACTCGGCGGCGACATCATCTACATCTCCTCCAAGAACTCCGTCTTCGCCGGCCCGAACAACATCGCGTACTCGGCGACGAAGGCCGACCAGGCGCACCAGGTGCGGCTGCTCGCCGTGGAGCTCGGCGCGCACGGCATCCGGGTCAACGGCATCAACCCCGACGGCGTGGTCCGCGGGTCCGGGATCTTCGCCTCCGGCTGGGGAGCGAACCGGGCGGCCACGTACGGCGTCAAGGAAGAGGACCTCGGCCAGTTCTACGCCGACCGCACGATCCTCAAGCGCGAAGTCGTGCCGGAGAACGTCGCGGACGCCGTCTATGTGCTGACCGGCCCGGAGCTGAGCCGCACCACCGGTCTGCACATCCCCGTCGACTCCGGCGTCGCCGCGGCGTTCCTGCGATGACCGACGACCGCTCGCCCGCGACCGTACGGCACGTCCGTGCGGTCGCGGCGGTGGATCTCGGCGCCACGAGCGGTCGGGTGATGATCGGCCGAGTGGGACCGGGTGTCCTGGAGCTCGAGCCCGTGTCGCGGTTCCCGAACGGACCGGTGACCCGCGCCGACGGTCTGCACTGGGACTTCGACGCCCTCGTCGCCCATGTCCTCGACGGCCTCGCGGAAGCGGTGCGCCGAGAACCGAACATCGAGTCCATCGGGATCGACTCGTGGGCGGTCGACTACGGCCTCCTGCGTGCCGGTGAGCTGCTCGCCGAGCCGTTCCACTACCGCGACGACCGCACCGCCGGCGGCGTGGACGAGGTCCACGCCCTGGTCCCGTTCGAGGAGCTCCACGCCCGCAACGGCCTGCAGTTCCTCCCGTTCAACACGCTCTACCAGCTCCGGGCGGACGAGCTCCGGCACGACGCCGACACCGCGCTCCTCATCCCGGACCTCCTCGCCTTCCTCCTCACCGGTGCCCGCGTCGCCGAACGGACCAACGCCTCGACGACAGGCCTGCTGGACGTGGAGTCCGGCACCTGGGATGTGGCCCTCGCGACCCGTCTCGGGATCGACGCCTCCCTCCTCGCGGACCTCGTCGATCCCGGCACGGTCATCGGCCGGCTGCGCCCGGAGGTGGCGGAGCGCATCGGCGCCGATCTGCCGGTGATCGCGGTCGGTTCGCACGACACCGCGTCGGCGGTGGCCGCCGTTCCGATGACGTCGCCCCGCGCCGCGTACATCTCCTGCGGCACCTGGGGGCTGGTCGGTGTGGAACAGGCTCAGCCGATCCTCACGGACGCGGCCAGGGAAGCGAACTTCACCAACGAACGCGGTGTGGACGATCGGTTCCGCGTCCTCCACAACGTGACCGGTCTCTGGCTCCTCAGCGAGACCGTGCGCGCGTGGGAGAGCGAAGACGGCAAGGCCATCGACCTGTCCGGGCTTCTCGACCAGGCGGCCGCCACGGCACCGCCCTCCGCCGTGTTCGACGCGAACGACCCCTCGCTGTCGGCCCCCCGGGACATGCCGACGCGTATCGCTGGCCTCCTGCACGCACACGGTGCCGTCGCGCCCACCGATCGTCCGGCGTTCGTGCGGCTCGTCGTGGAGAGCATCGCCGCCGCGTTCGCCGACGCGGTCCGCACGGCGGGCCGGCTCTCCGGACAGCCTCTCGACGTCGTCCACCTCGTCGGCGGCGGGTCTCTCAACCGGCTGCTGTGTCAGGCGACGGCGGACCGCACCGGGCTTCCCGTCCTGGCAGGGCCTGTCGAGGCGACCGCCCTCGGCAACGTCCTCGTCCAGGCGCGGGCTCTGGGCGCGGCGCCGGCCGAGCTCTCGGAGCTTCGCGCCCTCGTCGCCGCGACGCATCCGCCGGCGGCCTATCGCCCGCGGAGCTCCTGAGCCCCGCTCAGCGCACGTTGCCGTTCGAGCACGTCTGCTGCGCGGCGGAGTTGCCCTTGATGGAATCGGGAAGCGCCACGACGTCCGGAGCCGTCGTGGGGGTCGGCGTCGCCCCCTGTGTCGGCGTGGTGGGCTCCGCGGGCTCGGTCGGAGTCGTCGGTTCCTCCACGACGACGCCATCGTTGCTGGTGTTCTCGTGCGTGATCTGCAACTGGGCGTTGGCCTCGATCGCGTCCCAGAGGGCGGCGGCGGCCTCCTCGTTCGGCACGACCTTGTTCGGGTCGTCCCAGTCCTCCAGGGTCGGATACTGCACGAACACGATGTCCTCGAACGGCACCGACTTCACGGCCAGCGCGATCTGCACGATCATCATCGGGTCGGCGAGCGACGTGCTCGTCTCCAGGTTCTGGATGCCGGTGTTGGCGAGCTTCAGCATGACCGGCACGTTGCCCAGCACCTCGCCGCTGATGAGCTTGCGGGCGAGACTGGACATGTACTGCTGCTGGTTGCCGATGCGGCCCAGGTCGCTGCCGTCGCCGACGCCGTGCCGGGTGCGGAGGAACTGCAGAGCCTCGAGGCCCTGCACGGTGTGCGTGCCGGCCGCCATGTCCAGACCTGTGTAGCGGTCCCGGATCGGGTTCGCGAGGCAGACGTCGACCCCGCCGATCGCGTTGGTGATCTCGATGACACCACCGAACGTCACGGAGGCGGCGAACTGCACCTCCTGGTCCGTGAGCGCCGAGATCGTACGGACGACGCAGTTCAGCCCGCCGTCGGTGTACGCGACGTTGAGCGGCTGCTTGCTCATCGCGGCCGTGGCGTTGCCGTCCTCGTCCTCGCACGACGGGATCGGGATCATGAGGTCACGCGGGAAGCTGACGACGGTGATCCGCCGCGGCTCCTCGGACACGTGCACGAGCAGGTTCACGTCGTTGAGCGTGCCCTCGGCGTCGCCGCCGGTGCACCGGTCGCCGAAGTACTGCTTGTAGTCGTCCTCGCAGGTGTCGACTCCGGCGAGGACGAGGTTGAACCCACCCTTGTAGGCCCCGATGTCCGGCGGCAGGTCTTCCTGCCCGTCGAGATCGACGGCGTTCGCGGAGACGGTGCTGGAGAAGTCGAGGTAGAAGTAGGCCGCGACGCCGATGCCGCTGACGAGCACCACCGCCATGCTGATCGCGAGAAGCCGGAGGAGCTGGCTGACGGGACCGGGCGAGCGCAGCTGACCATGTCGCGCGACGGTGCGGCGGCGTCGGGTGTTCTCGCTCACTCGGGCCCTTTCGGATTCAGCGACGGCGGGGGTACCGCGCTCAGGAAGCGGAGGGTGTGGGATTCGAACCCACGAGACATCTCTGCCCACTGGTTTTCAAGACCAGCTCCATCGGCCGCTCGGACAACCCTCCCGACAGAAACTTCTGTCGACCAGGCGCGAGTCTAGCCGAGTTCTATTCTCCGGCGTCGACCTGGGCGGGCGCTGGAAGCGTGTTCAGGGCGGCGGCGAGCCCTCCCCGCTCGACGTCGGCGGTGATCTCCCCCGCGGCGTCCTTCACCTCGACCGGCGCCTGTCCCATGGCCACCGCGCGTCCGCCGCCGCTGCGGGCCCAGCCGAACATGCCGATGTCGTTGCGTCCGTCCCCGGCGACGAGCACCCGCGCAGCGTCGAGACCGAGTTCGTCCCGCACACGCTCCAGGGCCGTGCCCTTGTCGACGCCCTGCGGAGCGATGTCCAGCCAGGCCGTCCACCCGATCGCATAGGAGACCTCGTTGAGGCCGGCGTCGGCGACGAGCCGATGGAAGTCGTCCTCGTCGTGTCCGGGCGAGACGACGACGATCCGGGAGACGGGAAGGGCTCCGAGCTCCTCGAAGTCGACCTGGCGTCCGCCGTCGAGAGTCCAGTCGTCGAGCTGCTCGGTGAACAGGCGCTGGCCGGAGCCGAGCTCGACCATGTACCGGGCGTCCGGAAGCCGATCCCGCAACAGGGTCAGCACGGGTGTCGGGTCGAAGGTCTCGACGTGCCAGCGCTCCCAGTCATCCCCGTCTCGGCGCATCGTCACGGCACCGTTGGAACACACCACGTAGTCGGCGGTGAGGCCGAGCTCCTCCACATAGCGGCGGGTCGCCATCCAGCTGCGGCCGGTGGCGATGGTGACCACGTGCCCCGCTTCGCGGACTCGGGTGATGGCCTCGGGCACCCCGGGGCTCATCGTCTCGTCCTGGAGGAGGATGGTCCCGTCGACGTCGAGGCCGACCAGCCAGGGCGCCGTCACCGGGTGCCCTGCTCGTCGGCGAGCGGGCGGATCACCTCGAGTCCGCCGAGGTAGGGGCGCAGGACCTCGGGGACCCGTACCGAGCCGTCCGCCTGCTGATGCGTCTCGAGCAGGGCGACGATCCAGCGCGTGGTCGCGAGCGTGCCGTTGAGGGTCGCGACATGCTGGGTCTTCGGCGCCGTGCCGCCCTCCTCCGCCGCCGGGCGGTATCGCACGTCGAGACGACGCGCCTGGAAGGTCGTGCAGTTCGACGTGGAGGTCAGCTCGCGGAACGCTCCCTGGGTGGGGACCCATGCCTCGATGTCGTACTTGCGGGCTGCACTGGACCCGAGGTCACCTGCCGCCACATCGATCACCCGGTACGCGAGACCGAGCGAGGTCAGCATCTCCTCCTGGAGAGCGACGAGGCGCAGGTGCTCGGCCTCCGCGTCCTCGGCCGTGGTGTAGACGAACATCTCCAGCTTGTTGAACTGGTGCACGCGGATGATTCCGCGGGTGTCCTTGCCGTGCGAGCCGGCCTCACGGCGGTAGCAGGTCGACCATCCGGCGTAACGGAGCGCACCAGGTGCCAGATCGACGATCTCGTCCTTGTGGTAGCCGGCGAGGGCGACCTCGCTCGTGCCGACCAGGTAGAGGTCGTCGTCCTTGTCGAGGTGGTAGACCTCATCGGCGTGCTCGCCGAGGAAGCCGGTGCCCTGCATGATCTCGGGGCGCACGAGGGTGGGCGTGATGAGCGGGACGAAGCCGTTCTGCAGCGCCTTGTCGAGAGCGAGGTTCATGAGCGCGATCTCGAGCCGGGCGCCGATCCCGCGGAGGAAGTAGAAGCGCGCTCCGGAGACCTTGGCCCCGCGCTCCATGTCGATGGCGCCGAGCATCTCACCGAGCTCGAGGTGGTCGCGCGGCTCGAAGTCGAACGCGGGGACCTCGCCCACGCGGCGCAATTCGACGAAGTCCTCCTCACCGCCGGCGGGGACACCGTCGATGACGACGTTCTCGATCCGCGCCAGTGCCGTGGCCGCGGCCTCGGCCGCCTCGTTCGCCGCGTGCTGCGCCTGCTTGACCCGGTCGGCGAGGTCCTTGGCCTGCGCGACCAGGGCGGCCTTCTCCTCCTTGGGTGCCTTCGCGACCTGCTTGCCGAACGCGTTCTGCTCGGCGCGCAGCTCCTCGAATGCGGCGAGCGCGGCGCGGCGCGATCGGTCGGCCTCGAGTGCGACGTCGACGGTGCTCTGGTCGTTGCCACGGGCAGCCTGCGAACGGCGGACGATCTCCGGGTTGTCGCGGAGGAGTGCGAGGTCGATCATCCCGCAAGTCTACGAGGTGCGAGGGGAGGGCCCGGGCGGGCGGTCTAGAGTAGCGCCATGACCACGAGTCCCCCCGTCCTGAAGCAGGCGGCGCTCGTGTACAACCCGGTGAAAGTGGACGGGAAGCGCCTGCGCGCTCAGGTCCGCGACCTCTCCCGCGAAGCGGGGTGGGATCACCCCGCTTTCTATCCGACGACCATCGAGGACGCGGGGCAGGGGGCGACGGCGGAAGCGCTCGCACGCGGGGTGGACGTCGTGCTCGTGGCCGGCGGCGACGGCACGGTGCGGGCGGTCGCCGAAGCCATCGCCCGCACGGGTGTCCCACTCGCGATCCTCCCGAGCGGCACCGGGAATCTCCTCGCGCGGAACCTCGGCCTCCCGCTGACCGACCCTGCGGAGATGATCCGCGCCGCGCTGGGCGACTTCCACCATCCGATCGACATCGGGTGGGCACGGATGACCAGGGAGGACGGCAGCGAGGAGGAGCACGCCTTCGTCGTGCTCGCCGGCATCGGTCTCGACGCCGACATGATCGCCAACACCCGAGCCGACCTGAAGAAGTCCGTCGGCTGGATCGCGTACGTCGACGGCGCGGCCCGGTCCCTTCCGCGCGCGAAGCCCTTCCGCGCCGTGTACCAGATCGGCACGGGACGCCTGCACTCCACGAAGGTGCACAGCATCCTGTTCGCGAACTGCGGCACCCTCCCCGCGGGCATCTCCCTCATCCCGGACGCCTCCATCACGGATGCCACCCTCGACGTCGCGGTCATCCAGCCCACCGGCGTGCTCGGCTGGCTGGGCGTCTGGCGGAAGATCTGGTGGGACAACTCCGTGCTGCGCCGCTTCCGCGCCGGACGCTTCGTGCTCGATCGCCGCGGCACGGACGCGTCCGTCCACTACTTCCGCGGCGCCCGCGCCGAGGCCGCCGCACCCGGCCCCACGCCGATCGAGCTCGACGGCGACGAGTTCGGGGAGGCCGTGCACGTCACCTGCCGGGCGGACCCCGGTGCGCTCCTGCTGGCGCTGCCCACCGGGCACCCGGTGCACATCCTCTGACCAGGGGCTGCGGACTCAGCGCACCTCGACCGTGCCGTCGAGGCCGCCGCCGACGAGCGTCAGCTGGAACGGACCGTCGTCGTCGACGTCATCCTCGGGGAATTCGACCACCGTGGCCCGGGGCGCCATGTCCATGGTGCAGACCTGGTTCTCGTCGGTGACGAAGGTCACGGTCCCCGTGGATCCGTCGGCCTCGGCGGATTCGACGACCGGAGCACAGCTGGAGGACCCCCAGGTCAACAGGACGAGCCCGCCGTCGTCGAACCAGCCGGCCGACGGCTGGTACTCGGTCGCCGAGCCCGGCGTCGCGGTGGCCTCGGGGTCGGCATCGACATCGATCTCGTCGAGCAGGTCGCCGTAGGTCACCACGAGGGTGATGTCCTTCGTCGGGTCCACGCCCTCGGGCAGAGCGCCGACGCTCGCCCGCGGCGCGAGGTCCGCCGTGCACGCCTGCTCCGTCGCGCCATCGCCTTCCGGTTCGACGAGGGTGACCGAGACCCGCTGCCCCTCGGCGGTGATCTCGTCGACCTGAGGCAGGCACGTCGAGGATCCCCAGCTCACGACGGCGAACATCCGCCCGTCGTCGAGGAGCGTCGCGTCCATGTCGTCCTGCTCGTCGCTGCTCCCGGCGTTCCCGGGGCCGCTGGAGGGATCCGACGTGGTGTGCGGTGCGGTGCCGCCCGGGCCGACCGTGCAGCCGGCGAGGACGAGGGCCGCGGCGAGCGCGGAGGACACGGCGATCACGAGCCTGCGGGGAGTCATGCCCTCAGGGTAGCGGCGGGTTCCTCCACCCGAAACGGGGGTTGACGGAATGCCCGCTCACTGCAGTGCGGAGGTGAGCCGCGCGAGGTTGTCGAGCACGGTGGAGCGCAGGGGCTGCTGCATCCATTCCTCGAGGGTCAGCTCCCTGCTCAGCGACCGGTACTTGTCCTCCACCTCGCGCATCTCGGCGACGAACTCCTCGCCGCGCACGAGCATCGAGACCTCGAGGTTCAGGCCGAAGGAGCGCATGTCCATGTTGCTCGAGCCGATGACGGCGACCTCGTCGTCGATGGTGAGGCTCTTCGTGTGGAGGATGTACGGCTTCCGGTACATCCAGATCCGCACGCCGGCGCGCAGCAGCGCTTCGTAGTAGCTGCGCTGCGCGTGGTAGACCATCGCTTGATCGCCCTCCTCCGAGACGAACAGCTGCACCTCGACCCCGCGGTCCACGGCCGCGGTGACCGCCAGCAGCAGGGCCTCGTCGGGCACGAAGTACGGGCTGACGATCATGATCTGTTTCTTCGCCGCGTAGAGGAGCGCGAGGAACAGCCGCAGGTTGTTCTCGACCTCGAAGCCGGGACCGGACGGCACGACCTGGCAGTCCAGGTCCCCGGAGCCGATGTTGGCGTGGGAGATGTCGATCTCTTCGAGCACGACATCGGTCTCGCTGTACCAGTCGCTGAGGAAGATCGCGTTGACGCTCAGCACGACGGGTCCGTCGAGCCTGACCATCAGGTCGACCCAGTGCAGACCGCGCCGGATGTTCTTCGGCAGGTTGTAGGTGGAGTCCGTGATGTTCTGCGAGCCCAGGAAGGCGATGTTGCCGTCCACGACGAGGAGCTTGCGGTGGTTGCGCAGGTCCGGCCGCTGCATCTTGCCCTTGAGCGGCTGCACGGGCAGCATCAGGTGCCACTCGGCGCCCATCTCGTTCAGACGCGCGATGGTCTGGCGGTAGCGGGGCTTGCCGCGGTTCGCCCAGTGGTCCAGGAGCACGCGCACCGCCACGCCCCGCGCGGCGACCTCCTCGAGGGCGCGGAAGAAGTTGTCCGTCGAGTCGTCGGACTGCAGGATGTAGAACTCCACGTGCACGTAATCCTGCGCGGTGCGGATGGCCTCGGCCATCTCGTCGAGCGACTCCTGGTAGTCCGAGATGAGGTGCGCGCCGTTGTCCCCGGAGAGCGGCAGGGCACCGAGGCGCTGGTTCATCTGCACGATGGGACCGAACCATGCGGGGGCGTTGGGCCGCAGCGTCCCGAAGTGCAGGTGCTCGCTCGTCTCGGCGATGTACTCGTTGATCTGCTCCTGCTTCCGGCGCCGCGCGCGCGGCAGGCGGGGGTTCCCGATCAGCAGGAACAGGAAGACGCCGACCACCGGGATGAAGAACACGGCGAGGAGCCAGGCCATCGCCGCGGTGGGGCGGCGGTTGCGCGGGATGACGATGACGGCGGTGACGCGGATGATGATGTCGAGCACCAGGACCACGGCGGCGACCCACCAGCCCCAGGACTCCGCGGTCATCACGCTCCCTCACCCACACCGGGGATCGTCACCCCGGGGCGCACCGGACCCGGCGCGCTCGCTTCACAGTAGCGGATGGGTCGGACTCAGGCCCGCGGAGGCAGCCCGCGCGCGGCGCGTTCCTCGGCCTCGATCTGCGCATGGACCTTCCGTTCCGTGCGGTCGAACCGCAGGATGCCGCGGAGCACGACGAAGAAGACGATGCTGACGCCGACCGTCGGCAGGAGCGACCATGCCGCGGCGAGCCAGAAGTTGTCCATGCCTCCATCGTACGCGAGCGACTGATCGTGCACAGGCGGCGCTTCTCAGGATTCTCATCCACATGGGTCCATCACCGGTCCGACGGGCGCGAAGGCACGCGAACCTCTCCTCATGACAACCGTGCTCCGCGCCTCCGACTCCGCCCAGTTCCTCAGTATCGTGCCCGCACTCGCCGGCTTCACGCCGCGCGAGAGCATCGCCCTCCTCCCGTTCCACGGCACCCGCAGCGACGGGGCGATGCGCCTCGACCTCCCTGACGCCGCCGTCCCGGTCCTGCACTACGCCGCAGCGGCGGTCGAGCTCGTCGTCCGTGTCCCTGGCACCGACGCGGTGGCCGTCGTGGTGTACACCGACGAGCCCCCGCAGCGCACGCCTGACGGCCTGGTCCTGCCGCACGCCGTGATGGTCGACACACTGCTGGGCTGCGCCGAGGGAGCGGGCCTGCGCGCCGTCGAGGCCCTGTGCGTCACGCCCGAGGGATGGGCCCGCTACGACGACGCCGAGCCGGCGCTCCATCCGCTGTCGGACATCGTTCCCCCGCCGGACGCCTCCGCGCTCGGCGACGTCTCCGGCGACCAGTTCTCCGGCGCGGGACTCCCGCCGGTTCCCGCCGCAGAGGAGCAGCAGGTCGTGCGCGTGCTGCGCGGACTCGACGGCGCGCTTTCGTCCGGGCCTGCCGAGGCCCCCGATCCGGCGGACGCGGAGGTGATCGCGGCGTACGCCCTCCTCGACGACATCCCCGCCTTCCTCGAAGCCGTCGCCCTCGCCCGTGAACCCCTGCAGCCTCTGGCCGCCGCAGCGCTCGTGTGGTGCCTCGGGCGCCCGCCGGTGCGCGACGCGGCCATCGCCCAGTGGGCCACCGATCACCGCCGCGGGATCCGCACCATGGAGGCGCAGCTGGCTTTCGCAGCCTCCGGCGCTCCGGTACCCGACGACATCGGACGGGTGTTCCTCGGTCGCGGCCCGGCGCCGGACGGCGAGCGCCTTCGCACCGCGCTGCACGCCGTCCGACACGCCACCGCCCTGGCGCCACGAGAAGCGCGTCCCGGACCGCTCACGGTCGCCGCCTGGCTCTCGTGGGCGCTCGGCCGCGCCACGCACGCGGGACGCTACCTCGACATGGCCAGGGAGATCGATCCGGACTACAGCCTCGCCCTGCTCCTGGACACCATGATGTGCGGTGCCGTGCTGCCCGAGTGGGCCTTCCGCGGGCGGCGTGGAGAGTGAGCGGCTCGCGGCTACTTGACCAGCGGGAAGAGGATCGTCTCGCGGATGCCGAGGCCGGTGATCGCCATCAGCAGGCGATCGATACCCATGCCCATACCCCCGGACGGCGGCATGCCGTGCTCCAGCGCCCGCAGGAACTCCTGGTCGATCGGCATGGCCTCGACATCGCCGCGCGCGGCGAGCTTCGCCTGCTCCTCGAACCGTTCCCGCTGGATGACCGGGTCCACGAGCTCGGAGTAGCCGGTCGCCAGCTCGAAGCCACGGATGTAGAGGTCCCACTTCTCCACGACGCCCTCGATGGACCGGTGCTCGCGCACGAGAGGCGACGTGTCGACGGGGAAGTCCATGACGAAGGTCGGCCGCACGAGGTCACCCTTCACGAAGTGCTCCCAGAGCTCCTCGACGAGCTTCCCGTGCGTGGCCTGGGGCGGCACGTCGACGCCGTTGGCCTCGGCGAAGGCGATCAGGTCTTCGACGGCGTCCGTCGGCGTGACGGTGCGGCCGGAGGCGGCCGACAGCGACTCGTACATCGAGATGCGGTCCCACTCACCGCCCAGGTCGTACTCGGTGCCGTCCGCCCAGGTCACCGTGGTCGACCCGGCGACGGCGACCGCCGCCTGCTGGACGAGCTCCTGGGTGAGCGCGGCCATCTGGTTGTAGTCGCCGTAGGCCTGGTAGGCCTCGAGCATCGCGAATTCCGGGCTGTGGGTCGAGTCGGCGCCCTCGTTGCGGAAGTTCCGGTTGATCTCGAACACGCGCTCGATACCGCCCACGACCGCGCGCTTCAGGTACAGCTCCGGCGCGATGCGGAGGTAGAGCTCGGTGTCGAAGGCGTTGGAGTGGGTGATGAAGGGTCGGGCGGATGCGCCGCCATGCTGCACCTGCAACATGGGAGTCTCCACCTCGAGGTAGCCGTGCGCGGCGAACGTGGACCGCAGGCTGGCGTTCACCGCGGCGCGTGCGCGCACGGTCGTCCGCGCCTGTTCCCGCACGATGAGGTCGAGGTAGCGGCTCCGCACCCGGCCCTCTTCGCTGAGCTCGGCGTAGGCGTTGGGGAGCGGCAGGATCGCCTTCGAGGCGATGGCCCAATCATCCGCCATGATCGACAGCTCACCGCGGCGGCTGGAGATGACCTCGCCGTGCACGAAGACGTGGTCCCCGAGGTCGACGAACTCCTTCCACTCGGCGAGCGACTCCTCGCCGACGTTGGCCAGCGAGACCATCGCCTGGATCCGGGTGCCGTCCCCGGCCTGGAGGGTGGCGAAGCAGAGCTTGCCGGTGTTGCGGCTGAAGACCACGCGGCCGGCGACGCCGACGATCACACCGGTCTCGGCTCCGGGCTCGAGGTCGCCGTACTCCGCCCGCAGGGCGGGGATGCTGTGCGTCACCGGCACGGCGACCGGGAACGCCCCGCCGCCCGCGTCCGCGCGCTTCTCGATCAGGCGCTCGCGCTTGGCGAGGCGGACGGCCTTCTGCTCGTGGATGTCCTCTTCGGCGGAAGAGGCGGCCGAGGCCGTTTCGGGCGCGGCGGGCGCGTCAGTCATGTGCGGGGCTCCTTGGAAGTCGTACCCAGTTTACCGAGATGGCGCGGCGGACTCCGGCCGGTCGGGCGGAGACCGACGGCGGGCGTTCTTCCCGCGGCGCGGGGCTCGGTAGCCTCGAACCATGGCCCCCACCCGGATCCTCCGCGCCAGCGCCGTCCTCGCCCTCGCCGTCATCCCGGTCCTCGCCCCCTCGGTCGCCATGGCCGTGGAACGCCCGGCGACGACGGTCGCTGCGGCCGCCGATGTCGACGACTTCTCGTACGCATCCTGGGATGCGGTCTACGACGTCGGACTCGACGACGATGGCCGGGCGCGCATGCAGGTGACGGAGACGGTGGTCGCCCGCTTCCCCGACGCCGACCAGAACCGCGGCATCGTGCGGGGCCTGGCGACGACGTACAAGGGCGCCGGCATCGACACCCGGGTCATCGCGGTCACCGACGAGGACGGGACCGCGGTCCCGTACGAGACCGAGGAGGACGACGGGACCCTCTTCGTCCTCACCGGGGACGACGACTTCGTCCATGGCCTCACCACCTATGTCATCGAATACGAGATGCGCGACGTCATCGTCGGGAGCGCACCCGACGCGTCCGGTTCCCGCGCCGCGGACGAGTTCTACTGGGACCTCCTCCCCCTCGACAGCACGCAGCCGATCGAGGCGTTCCGGGCCGACATCCGATTCGATGCCGCCCTGAGCACCCATCTCACCGGGGCGACGAAGTGCTACATCGGTCCTTCCGGTTCCACGGAGCCCTGCGACCTCGAGGGACCGGTCGCAGACGGAGAGGCCACGACTTTCCGCGTCGAGGCCCGACCGCTGCCGGCGGCGGACGGGGTGACGGTGGCCGTCGGCTTCGACCCCGGCACGGTGGTCCAGCCATCCGCGCGGACCCCCGACCCCGTCGCCGATGTCGGGCCGGTGGTCGCCGCCGTCGGCGCCGTCGGTCTCGCGGCGACCGGCTGGGTGGCGACCGTGGCCGCCGACCGACGTCGACGCCGCGCCACCGGGATCATCGTCGCGCAGTACGACGTCCCCGATGACCAGCCGCCCCTGCTCGCCGCGGCGCTCATCCCCGGCGCGAAGAACGTCGTCCCGGCGGAGATCGTCCACCTCGCCGTCCGCGGCACGCTGCGCATCGAGGAAGGGGCGTCGGACGAAGAGCCCCGGCTGCGACGACAGCCCCAGGGCAGCGCGCCGAGTCCCCTCGATCAGGCTGCGCTCGACGCGCTCTTCCTCCACGCGGATGCGGACGGCGTCGTGGACCTGCCGGCCGAGAGCGAGGCCTTCGCGACGCGGATGACCGCGCTGACGACGAAGGGCCAGGAGGAGGCCTCCCGCCGGGGCTTGACGACCAGGGCGCGGAGCCGCGCTGCCGTCATCCTGCAGTCCGTGGCCATCGCCGTCGCCGTGGTGGGTCTCGTCGTCGCCATCGTCGCCGTGGCATCCGGTCGCCTGTCGGCGGGACCCGCGCTTCTGGCCACCTCCGTCGGGACGCTGCTCGTCGCGGCTTCGAGCTTCTTCACATTCTCTCGGCACACGGTCCTGACTCCGGAGGGAGCGCAGGCGTACGAGCACCTGCAGGGGGTGCGCGAGTTCATCCGCGTCGCGGAGGAGGATCGGTTGCGGATGCTGCAGTCCTACACCGGCGCGGAACGGCGCACGGAGGAGGGCGCGGACGTCATCCATGTGTACGAGCGCCTCCTCCCCTACGCGATGCTGTTCGGCATGGAGGACGAGTGGGGCCGGGTGCTCGAGACGGCGTACAGCCGGGAGGCGTACGGCCCGACGTGGATCGGCGACCCCACGTCCTTCGCTCTCCGCACGTCGCTCGTGGCGTTCATGAGCTCCTCCACGGCGGCCGCGACCTACTCGGCCCCGTCCACCGGTACGTCGTCCAGCACCGGCGGCTCGTTCGGCGGAGGCTTCTCCGGGGGCGGCGGTGGCGGCGGCTTCTCCGGCGGACGCTGAGCCGGGGTCACGGCGCGGGCGCGTGATCAGACGAGAGGTGGCGGGTCCGAGGCGTCGCGCAACGCCCGCTCGACGGTCGACTGCACCAAGGCCGACAGGAAGCCGCCCGGATTCTCGACCCCGATCTCCCGGAGCCGCGAGGTGGACTGTCCGATGATCGAACGGGAGAACTCCGTGGCCGTGGCGATCGCGTCGGCATAGGCGGCACGGTCGGCCTCCGCGATGACGACCGGTTCGCACCCCATCTCGACGGCCAGCGCCTGGGCGATCGGAAGCACGGCGGCGGGAGCGGTGACCGCCGCGAATCCTGCCTGCAACTGCCGGAGATCGATCGAGGTCCCGGTGAACGTGATCGCCGGATGCACCGCCAACGGGATGGCGCCGCGCTCCGCCGCCGGGCGCAGGACCTCGATGCCCTGTGCCGGATCGGTGTGGAGGACGAGCTGGCCGATCTGCCACCCGCCGAGCTCGGCGATGCCCGAGACCAGGGCCGACAGCTCAGCGGAAGGGACCGCGAGGATCACCAGTTCGGACCGCCGCACCACCTCCTGCGTCTCCAGCACCGGGACGCCGGGGAGCACCGCCGACGCACGCTCGTCGTCCGACCCGCTGGTGATCCCGACGATCGCGTGCCCGGCCCCGGCCAGCGCCGCGCCGATGACCGGTCCGACCCGCCCCGCGCCGATGATGCCGACGCCGAGACGGCCGTCGCGCACCACGCTCACTCCTCGCGCGGCGCGTCGGTTCGCGCCGGCGGCGCGGGCGGCGCGGTCGGCGCCGGCGGGGCCGAAGGCGCGGTCGTCTGCGGCGCCGGCGGAGCAGGTGGGGGTGCGACCGGGGGCGCCGTGACGGGAGGGGCCGGAGGCGGTGCGACCGGGGGCGCGGTCACCGGAGGCGCCGGCGGCGGCGTCACCGCAGGAGTCCGCACCGGCGGAGCAGGTGGGGCCGCCGAGCCCGGGGATGCGGAGGGCGGCGCGACCGGGGGCGCGGGTGCCACGGACGGGACTGATGCCGGGCCGCCGAACACGGGAGGCGCGGGAGGCATCGGAGCGGCAGGACCGCCGAACTGCGGCGGAGCGGGCGGCGCGACGGGAGCCGCGGCGTGCTCGCTCCACCGGTGGGTGTGGTCGCGGGATGCCGCTTCGGCGGCGGCGATGCTGACCTCGTCGAGCAGTGCGAGGGCATCTGCCCGCTCGAGACCCGACAGGAGGCCGGTGATCGGTCCGGGCACGGTGTGCACCTGGGCTCCGGAGACCGCCTGAGCCCGGTCGATCGGCCCCTGACTGAGCGACACACCCTGGAGACGCGCCAGCGGGAAGACCGCGAGCTTGCGCCACACGATGCCGCGGCGCAGCAGCAGTCCGTCCGTCGTCAGCGCGTATCCGTGGCGCTTCCAGGAGACCGGCCGCCGCCACCACGCCCGGCGCGGCATCGTCCGGTAGGGGTCGTTCTCGGCCGGACCGACGACGCCCTGATCCCACAGCGCGGGGATGCTCTCCGCCGGGACGTCGGGCAGCACGAGCGACAGCACGCGCTCGACGTCCGCGCGCTTGCCGACGGGCAGCACGACGTTGAACTGCTGACCGCTGCTCGACGACTGCTGGGCGGCGCTCTTGCCGCTCATCCGGTTGATCTTGATGGTCCACCAGCCGAACGGCCGCCAGAGCAGGGACTGCGACACCTCGACCGCGAAGATACGGCCGGGCGGGAGGGTCTCGGTGACGGTGGTGAGCAGTCCGTAGGTGATGCGCACGCCGTCGGGGGTGGGCGCGATGGAGTACCGCAGCGACTTCGAGATCTGCGCCCAGGTGATACCGACGACCGCGATGAGCATCGGGACGCCCATGCCGAGACCGATGCCGAGGAGGACGATCCCGCCGTCGGGATCCCCGTCGATGAGGACGCCGATCAGGGTGCTGCCGATCGCGATGGCGAAGATCACGCCGAAGAACACCAGCCACAGCAGCCCGGAGATGAGCTGCGAGCCGATCAGTCGGCCGGCGGGGATCTTGAGGACGCTCTCGGGCACGACGTCCTGCAGGTCCACTCCGGCGAGCAAGCCGTTGACGCCCTCGTTCATCGAGCCGACGAGTTGTGCGCGCGCGGAGGTCGGAGCGGACCCGTCGGGCGTCGCTGCGCCCTGAGGGTCGAGGGCGGCGTGCCGTGCGGCGCGCGCGCCCGAGGCGAGTCGGAGGATCTCGGCGCGCACCCCCTCGGCCCGCGGCGTCGCCAGGTACTCCAGCGCGACGTTCGCATCCGTGCCCGCGCCCACGACCTCGAGCTTCGCGAGGCCGATGATGCGTGCGGGGAACGGCCGCGTGAGGTTCACGCCCTGCACGCGGTCGAGGGGCGCGCGGCGATGGGAGCGGAAGATGATGCCCTTGCGCACCTCGACGTGGTCGCCGGTGATGCGGAACTGCTGGAAGCGCCAGACGAACCAGAAGACCGCCACGAGCACCACGACGAGCGCCAGGACACCCAGCAGCGCGATCAGCGCGAAGTTGTTCGCGAGCACCCAGTCCACCGGGTCGCCCCCGGTGTAGTCGTCGTAGTGCGCCTCCTCCGGCGCGAACTGCCCGACGAGCCAGGCGATGACCCGGTCGCGCATGTTCGCGATCACGATGCCGCCCACGATGATGAGCGCCAGGCCGCCCTTGAACAGCGGCGTCAGCGGATGCATCCGATGCCATTCGCCGTCCGCGAGGTGCGTCGACGGCGTGCCCGCGGAGGTCTGCCCCGGCGCGGCGGTGGGAAGCTGCGACTCGCTCACAGGCCGGTCCGGCGGGTCTCGGCGACCTGGATCAGCGTGTCGCGCAGCGCCTCGGCCGCCGCCTGGGTGAGGCCGGGGATCTGCACACCGGTGGTCGCCGCCGCGGTGACCATCTTGAGCTGGGAGATGCCGAACGCCCGGTCGAGCGGCCCCTGGGTGATGTCGACGAGCTGCATGCGCCCGTACGGCACCGCGATCATGCGCTGCCACAGGATGCCCTTGCGGAACACGATGTCGTCCGCCCGCAGCATATAGCCGATCGCCCGCGCCTGTCGCGGGAGGATGATCAGCGTCACGAGCGTGATGAGGATGATGACCCCGGCCGGGATCCACACCCAGTCCTGCTCGAGCACGATGTTCAGCACGATCGCGGCGGCCACGACGATGGCCAGGAAGATGACGTTCTGCACGATCTGCGACACGACGTAGCGCGGCGAGATCTGGTGCCAGGTGCCGTCGAGCTCGAGGCGGGCCTCGTTGCGTGCCGTGCGCAGCCGCGTGTACGTGCCCTGGTCGAGGGCGTCGAGGTCAGTGCCCTCCGCCGGGTTCAGGGGCGCGGTCTCTGGGTTCTGAGTCATCAGGATCCTTCGGCAGGGTGCAGAACTGTTCGGCGACGAGAGCGGCGACGACGAGCACGACCGCACTCGCGATCAGCGCCACCATGGCCACAGTCGACCCTATCGGGGGATCGATGGGGCGCGTGAGGAGGAAGGCCAGCAGCCCCGCGCCGAAGCCGGCCAGGATCGCGCCCAGCAGGCTGGACGCCCTCGCGAGGGTCGCGGCACGCAGGGCGCGGAACGGGTCGATGCGCACCCCGGACCGGACGCTGCGCCGCACCGGCCAGGCCACCCCGAGCGATGCGCCGGCGATGAGGACGAGCAGCACCGGGAGGAACAGGGACGGCGTGAACGTGGCTCGACCGGTCGCCGTGAGCATCTGGTCGAGGATGAACCCCGGACCGGCGCCGACGAGCGCGAGGACGGCGAGCAGCCCGGCAGAGGTGCGCTTCATCCCTCGCCTCGCGCGCGGAGGTCCGCCGCCAGATCAGCGACGCGGCGCCCCGCGAGCTCGGCGTCGGGGGCGACGTCGAGCCAGGGCTCCAGGACGAACAGCCGCTCCACCGCCCGCGGATGGGGCAACTGGATCCGGGGGTCGTCCGAGACGACGTCGCCGTAGGCGATGAGGTCGAGGTCCAGAGTGCGGTCACCCCACCGCTCGCCGCGGACGCGACCGTTCTCGTCCTCGATGGCGTGCAGCATGCCGAGGAGGATCTCCGGAGCGAGGCGCGTGGTCACCAGAGCCACTGCGTTCACATAGCCGGGGGCGTCGGGATCGGGGCCGTCCACGCGGAGCGCCACCGTCTCGAACAGGCGCGACAGGCGCACGTCGGAGACGAGCGGAAGACGCCCGATTCGTGCCGCCGCAGCGCGGATCGTGTCCTCGCGGTCGCCGAGGTTGGCGCCGAGCGCCACGACCGCCACCGTCTCCGGGCGTGGCGGCCGGGGGCCCGGCACCTCCGGCGGGCGCGTGAGGTTGCGGCTCATGTGGTGATGTCCTCCAGCGACTCCGGCGCCCGCGTCCGGTGCACCGTCACGGCCACATCACCGAAGGTCAGCGCGATCGGCGCCTGCGGCTTGTGCACCGTCACGGTCACCTGCTGCACGCGGCGGTCGCCGAGGGCGACGTCCGCGATCCGCTCGGCCAGGGTCTCGATGAGGTTCACCGGCTCACCCGACACGACCGCGGCCACGCGCTCCGCGAGCTCGCCGTAGTGGACCGTGTCGGCCACGTCGTCGGAGGCGGCGGCCTGTTCGAGGGAGAGCCGCAGCCGGAGGTCGACCGTGAACTCCTGCCCGTTCTCCCGCTCGTGCGGGTAGACGCCGTGGTGGCCGAACACGGTCAGCCCTGTCAGCACGATCTCGTCGAGGAAGTCCATGCCTCTAGGGTACGGTGACGCTCCGACTCCGCACTCAGCCTTCCCAGGCGCGGGTGATCGCAAGGGCGTCGCGGGTCGCCGCGACGTCGTGCACGCGCACCGCCCAGGCGCCGGCGCGCATCGCGAGCGCACTCGTCACCGCGGTGGCGAGGTCCCGGCGCTCCTCGGAGACGCCGTCACTGCCCGGCGCCGCCGACTGCAGCACGTCGGCGAGGAAGCGCTTGCGCGACGTCCCGACCAGCACGCGGAAGCCGAGGCCCACGATCTCGTCGAGGCCCCGCAGCACATCCCAGTTCTGGCCGCCCGCCTTGGCGAACCCAATACCCGGGTCGACGATCACGCGGGACGGCGCGATGCCGGCGGCCGCCGCCTCCCCGATTCGCTCGCGCAGCTCGCCGGCCACCTCCCGGGCGACACGGCGATAGTCGGCGTTCGCGTACATGTCGGCGGAGAAGCCCCGCCAGTGCCCGATCGCGAAGTCGGCCCCCGACTCCGCCACCGCGGCGCGCATGTCGGGGTCGGCGAGCCCGCCGGAGACGTCGTTGACGATGCGCGCCCCCGCACGGACGGCCGCCGCCGCGGTCGACGCGTTGAGGGTGTCGATGCTGACGACGACGCCGGCCGCCGCGAGCTGCTCGACGACGGGAAGGACGCGGCGCTGCTCCTCCTCCACCCCGACGCGCTCCGCCCCCGGCCGGGTCGACTCGCCCCCGACATCGAGGACGGACGCCCCTTCGGCTCGCAGGCGAAGGCCGTGGGCGACCGCCCGGTCCTCGTCGAGGTAGCGCCCGCCGTCGCTGAACGAGTCGGGCGTGACGTTGACGATGCCCCAGATCCCGGTCATGCGCGCGACGTCCCGCCCCCCGGCACGGTCATGCCGATCAGGGTCACCAGTTCCGCACGTGCCACGGGGTCCGTGTAGACCCCGCGCGCCGCGATGGTCAGCGTCGAGGCCTCGGTCTGCCGTCCACCTCGCATCGTCACGCAGCCGTGGCTGGCATCGAGCACGACGAGCACGCCACGGGCATCGAGGTTCTCGGCGATCGTGTCGGCGATCTGCTCGCCCAGCCGCTCCTGCACCTGCGGCCGCGCGGCGAGGATCTCGACGACGCGCACGAGCGCACCGAGACCGACGACCTGCTCGCCCGGAAGGTAGGCGATGTGCGCATGCCCCGCGAAGGGCAGCAGGTGGTGTTCGCACACCGAGCGGAAGCGGATGTCGCGCAGGAGCACCGCGCCGGAGGGCAGGGTGTCCGGCGCCGGCCCGCGGGTCACGCTGATCGTGTGCGCGAGCGGCTCGGCGGGATCCTCCCCCACCCCGGCGAAGAACTCCGCGTACAGCTCGGCCATCCGGGAGGGAGTCTGCTTGATCCCCGGGCGATCGGGGTCCTCGCCGATCGCCTCCAGGAGTTCCCTGGTGAGCCGTTCGACGCGTCCCTTGTCGACGGTCACGTCACGCCGTCGCGGGACGAGGGCTGCCCGCTCCGGCGGAGCCCTGCTGCGGGCGCGGCGGGGTCGTCGGCGCCTCGACGGAGGCGGCGAGCGAGACGTCCTTCTTCGGGACCTCGATCGGCGGCCGCTCCGAGACCGGGCGGTCCTCACTCGACAGCCACAGCGGACGCTCCGGGAGCTTCTTCACCTCGGTGAAGATCTCGGCGATGCGGTTGTGGTCCAGGGTCTCCTCCTCGAGGAGGGCCAGAGCGAGACGGTCGAGGATGTCGCGGTTCTCGCTGAGCACCGCGTACGCCTCGTTGTGCGCCTGCTCGATGAGCGCCCGCACCTCGGCGTCGACGCGCTCGGCGACCTTCTCCGAGTACTCGCGGCCGCGGCCCATGTCGCGTGCGACGAACATGTCGCCGCCCTCGGTGCCGAGCTTGACCGGACCGACCTGCGTCGTCATGCCGTACTCGATGACCATCTTGCGGGCGATCGAGGTCGCCTTCTCGATGTCGTTCGAGGCACCGGTGGTGGGGTCGTGGAAGACGATCTCCTCGGCGACGCGGCCGCCCATGGCGTAGGTGAGCTGATCCTGCAGCTCGTTCCGGGTCACGGAGTACTTGTCGTCCAGCGGCAACACCATCGTGTAGCCGAGCGCCTTGCCGCGGGGCAGGATCGTGATCTTCGTCACGGGATCCGTGTAGTTCATCGCCGCCGCCGCGAGTGCGTGTCCGCCCTCGTGGTACGCCGTGATGAGCTTCTCCTTGTCCTTCATCACGCGCGTGCGGCGCTGCGGACCCGCGATCACACGGTCGATGGCCTCGTCGAGGGCGCGGTTGTCGATGAGCTGCGCGTTCGAGCGGGCCGTGAGCAGCGCGGCCTCGTTCAGCACGTTCGCCAGGTCGGCGCCGGTGAAGCCGGGGGTCTTGCGGGCGACGACCTCGAGGTCGACGTTCTTCGACAGCGGCTTGCCCTTGCTGTGCACCTCGAGGATCTTCTGGCGACCCTTGAGGTCGGGGGCGTCGACGCCGATCTGGCGGTCGAAACGTCCGGGGCGCAGGAGCGCGGGGTCGAGGATGTCGGGACGGTTGGTGGCCGCGATCACGATGACGTTCGCGTTCGGGTCGAAGCCGTCCATCTCGACGAGCATCTGGTTCAGCGTCTGCTCGCGCTCGTCGTTTCCGCCGCCCATGCCGGCGCCGCGGTGGCGACCGACGGCGTCGATCTCGTCGATGAAGATGATGGCCGGAGCGTTCTCCTTGGCCTGGCTGAAGAGGTCGCGCACGCGGGAGGCACCGACGCCGACGAACATCTCGACGAAGTCGGAACCGGAGATCGAGTAGAACGGGGCGCCGGCCTCACCGGCGACGGCGCGGGCGAGGAGGGTCTTTCCGGTTCCGGGAGGGCCGTACAGCAGCACGCCCTTCGGAATGCGGGCGCCGATGGCCTGGAACTTCGCCGGGTCCTGCAGGAACTCCTTGATCTCGTGGAGTTCCTCGATCGCCTCGTCTGCTCCGGCGACGTCCGCGAAGGTGACCGTCGGGGTCTCCTTGTTGACGAGCTTGGCCTTGGACTTGCCGAACTGCATGACCTTGCCGCCGCCGCCCTGCATGGACGACAGGAGCCACCAGAACAGCAGGCCGAGCAGCACGAGGGGAAGCAGCAGCGAGAGGAAGCCGTCGAACCAGGTCGCGCGCGGCACGGCGTCGTTGAAGCCGTCCTTCGGAGCGGCCGCGTCGATCGCGGAGACCACCTCGTCGGCGCGGGCCTCGACGTAGTAGAACTGGACGTTCTCGGAGCCCTCGAACGGCTTCGACAGCGTCATGTCCACGCGCTGATCGCCATCGGTGGTGACGACCTCGGTCACGGTCTTGCCGGAGAGCAGCTCGAGCCCCTCCTGCGTCGTGATCTGCTTCGGCGCGCCGAGGTTGGAGATCAGCAGGAATCCGCCGAAGAGCAGCACGCCGATCAGAGCGACGTAGATCAGCGGATTGCGGGTGAGCTTCTTCACATCCATGGTCGGATCAGCGTATCGCCTCCGTGCTAGGGGGCCGCTGTGCGTTCACCCACGGCGCAACGCTCCCGCCTCTGGGTCGCTGAGCTTGCCGAAACGTGGGTCGCTGAGCTTGCCGAAACGTGGGTCGCTGAGCCTGTCGAAGCGTGGGTCGCTGAGCCTGTCGAAGCGTCAGCTGTACACGTGGGGCGCCAGCACCGCGACGTCGCGGAGGTTGCGGTAGCGCTCGGCGTAGTCGAGCCCGTAGCCGACGACGAATTCCACGGGGATGTCGAAGCCGACGTACTTGCAGTCGATCTCGACCTTCGCGGCCTCCGGTTTGCGCAGCAGCGCGAGCACCTCGATCGACTCCGCACCGCGGGACCCGAAGTTCTCCAGCAGCCAGCTCAGCGTGAGGCCGGAGTCGATGATGTCCTCGACGATGAGCACGTGCTTGCCGTGCAGGTCGGTGTCGAGGTCCTTCCGGATCTGCACGACACCGCTCGACTTCGTACTGGCGCCGTAGCTCGACACCGCCATCCAGTCCATCGGCGCGTGGAACGGCAGTGCGCGTGCGAAGTCGGCCATGACCATGACCGCGCCCTTCAGCACGCCGACGAGGAGGAGGTCCTTGCCCTCGTAGTCCTTCGCGACCTGCGCCGCGAGCTCTTCGAGCTTGGCGTTGATCTCCTCCTCGGTGACGAGGATCTGTGCAAGGTCGTCCTGGATCTCCGCGGCGCGCATGGATCGATTTTAGGCGACGCGGCGGTGTGCTCCGGTCGCAGGCGCGTACCCTCCCCTGCGCGACGACACCGCACTACTCTGACGGTGACGCGGGCGCACGCCCCGACGGAAGGAGATCCCCATGGCGACTCACGACATCCTCAGCCAGGTGCCCCTCGACGACATCGCGCAGAAGCTCGGAGTGTCGCGTGACGAGGCCAAGGTCGCGGTCGAGCAGGGGGGCGCCGTGCTCCTCGGCGGACTCGCGAAGAACGCGGAGAGCTCGGAAGGATCGGCGGCCATCGAGAAGGCCCTCGGCAAGCACCGCGGCGCGTCGAGCCCGGCGACGGTCGACGACATCGACCAGGAGGACGGCGAGAAGATCGTCTCCCACATCCTCGGCGGGAAGGAGAAGGAGGTCACGAAGGAGCTGACGGAGTCGAAGGCGACCCCGGGCATCGACTTCGGGAAGCTCCTCCCCATCCTCGCGCCGATCGTGATGGGTCTCATCGCCAACGCGACCAAGGACAAGACGGCGAAGGCGGATGCGGGCACGGAGGGCTCCGGCGGGATCGGCGACGTCATCGGCGGCATCCTCGGCGGCGGCGACTCGGGCTCCGGCGGCGGGTTGGGTGACGTGCTGGGTGGCCTCCTCGGCGGCGGCAAGAGCGGCTCCGGCGGCGGCATCGACCTCGGCGGGATCCTCGGCGGCCTCTTCGGCGGCAAGAAGTAGGACGTGACGCCGCCGCGGCCAGGGATTCAGCGGGTCGCGGCGGTGAACACGATTCGGCCGCCCTGGCGCACGGCGGCGCACCCCGGCAGGTCGATCGGCCCTTGACCCGACCAGTCGGTCACGAGTCGGGCGACCTCGATCGTCTGCGCACGGCTCAGGCTCGCCCCGAACTCGCTGTCGACCACGAGACGGATGATGCGGTTGCGCAACGCGGCGGGGTTGGCGGCGAGCGCGGCGACGCTCACGGAGATCCCGGCCTCGGCATGCTCGACGATGTCCTCGATCGTCTCGTGGATCATCTCGTCGAACGCCTCCGCGTCCTCCCGGAGCTGCTCGGCGGTGCGAGCCAGCGCCTCGGCGATGCCCGGGCCGAGCTGCGTCTCCAGCACCGGCAGCACGTGGTGACGCACCCGCACCCGCGTATAGCGGTCGTCGGTGTTGTGGGGGTCTTCCCACGGCTGCAGCTCCGTCGCGGCACAGAAGGCGCGGGTGGTCTCGCGTCGCACCCCGAGCAGAGGACGCAGCCAGCGGAGGCCGTCGTCGTCCTCCCGATCCGGTGCCATGCCCTGCAGGCTCGTCGCCCCGGAGCCGCGGGCGAGCCCGAGGAGGACGGTCTCCGCCTGATCGTCGAGGGTGTGGCCGAGCAGGACCGCCCTGGCGCCGATGTCACCCGCCGCGTCCCGGAGCACGCGGTACCGCGCGTCCCGCGCGGCCGCCTCCGGACCGCCGTCGCCGTCGACCTCGACACGGACGACGAGCGCCTCGAGCCCGAGTCGTCCGGCGATGCGTCCCGTCTCGGCGGCGACCTCGGCAGACCCTTCCTGCAGACCGTGGTCGACTGTCACCGTGGTCGCACGCACCCCCCGCTTCGCAGCCTCGAACGCGGTGGCCGCCGCCAGTGCGAGCGAGTCGGCACCGCCGGACAGCGCGACGACGACGGTCGAGCCCTCGGGCAGATCGGCGAGCGCGGTGCGCACGGCGAGGCGGATCTCGGCGACGGCAGGAGCGAGGGAGGGCATCCCTCCACGCTAGGGCACGGCCTCGGCCGTCACGGTCGGATCCGCGGCCCCCGAGTAGGCTGGTCGGCGGCATCCAACCGATCTTCCTGAGGAGCACACGCATGGGCGCACACGACGCCGTCATCGAGATCCCGCGCGGCAGCCGCGTGAAGTATGAGGTCGACCACGAGACCGGGCGAGTGCACCTCGACCGCGTGCTCTACACGACCTTCGGCTACCCGGCCGACTACGGCTACTTCGACAACACGCTCGGCGAGGACGGCGACCCGCTCGACGTGCTGGTGCTCCTCGACCACGCCATCTACCCGGGCGTCGTCGTCGAGGTCCGCCCCGTCGCGGTGCTGAAGATGAGCGACGAGGCCGGCGGAGACGACAAGCTCGTCGCCGTGCTCTCCAAGGACCCGCGCTGGGCCCACATCCAGGACATCGACGACATCGCCGAGTACACGAAGAAGGAGATCGCACACTTCTTCGAGCACTACAAGGACCTCGAGCCCAACAAGTGGGTCAAGGTCGACGAGTGGGGCAACGCCGCCGAGGCGCAGCGCATCCTCGACGAGGCCATCGTCCGCTTCGGCGAGCAGGGTCACTGACCCCAGATCGCCGACCTCACCTGGGTCCCTGACCTCATGGGTCACTGACCTTCACTGGGTCGCTGACCTCATATGGGTCGCTGAGCCTGTCGAAGCGAAGACCCCCGGACGCCATGCATCCGGGGGTCTTCCGCTGTCCAGCCGTCCGTCAGACGGAGATGCCCTTGCTCGCCATGAAGTCGATGGGGTTCGTGTAGCGGCCGTTGATGTAGACCTCGAAGTGCAGGTGGCAGCCGAAGGAACCGCCGGTGTTGCCCGCATAGGCGATGACCTGGCCGGCCCGCACCCACTGGCCGTTCCGGACGGCGAACCCGCCGGGCTTGATGTGCGCGTAGCCCGTCGCGATGCCGCCGCCATGCTGGATGCGGACGTAGTTGCCGTACCCGCCGTTGTAGAAGGCCGCGTCGACGGTCCCGGAGTGCGCCGCGTAGATCGCCGCGCCGCAGCCGTTGGCGAGGTCGACGCCGTAGTGCCAGCTCGACGAGCA
The DNA here is from genome assembly GCF_040685015.1 of Microbacterium meiriae. Lineage (NCBI taxonomy): Bacteria > Bacillati > Actinomycetota > Actinomycetes > Micrococcales > Microbacteriaceae > Microbacterium > Microbacterium meiriae. The sequence continues at coordinate 619,624 of NZ_JBFBHD010000001.1, forward strand.
GCCGTTGGCGTTGCACTGCTGCGAGCGGGGGCCGTAGCCGGAGCTGCGGTAGCCGCCGTGCGGACGCACCCAGCCGCCGCTCCCCGGCGTCCCGCCGCCGCCGCTGTTGCCGCCGGCGTTCGCGGCGGCCTCGGCGGCTTCTCGGCGCTTGCGCTCCTTCTCGCGCTCCTCGACGCCTTTCTGGTACCCGGCGACGGTGGTCGCGGTGGTGTCCTTCAGCGCGGCGAGCTGCGCCTGCATGGTGGCGAGGTTCGAGGACTGCTCGTCGAGCGCGGCCTGCGCGGCGTCGGCGGCCTGCTGCGCCGCGACCATCTTCTCTTCGGCGATCTTCTGCAGGCGGTCGCGCTCGTCACGCGCGACGACGGCCTGATCGCTGAGGGATTGCGCGGAGTTCCGCGCGGCGACCGCGTCGTTGTAGACGGTCTTGTTGTATTCGAGGAGCTTGTCCATGGAGCCGAGGCGGGCGAGGAGTTCGTCAGCGTTGGCGGCGGAATCCGCGAAGAACAGCTCCAGCGAGGTGTCGTCACCGCCGTTGCGGTAGAGCTGGGCGGCGACCTGGCCGGCCTTGCGCGCGGACTCGTCGGCGACGGCGGCCTGCGCGTCCGCCTTCTCCTGCAGGGAGTCGGCCTCGGCGATCGCGGCGAAGTAGGCCTGCTGCGCGTTGTAGAACTGGGTCGAGGCGACCTCGGCGGCGGCCTGCGTCTCGGAGACCTTCTGCGTGAGCGACTGGATCAGCCCCTCGATGCGCTTCACCTCTGCGGCTTTGGAGGCCTCGTTCTGCTTGGCCTTCTGCACGTCGTCCCAGCTCGGATACGACGCGGCGTGCGCGGCCGTGACACCGGACGAGATGCCGAACGCGCTGAGGGCGACGACGCTGAGCGCGCCGAGTCCGAGAGCGCCGCGGCGGCTGATCCCGTCGCGGAAGAGGGTACGGCGCTCCGCCGGGGTGGGCGCACACCCGCAGTCCGCGGATGCCGCGAGTGCCGCATCCTGCGTGGTCTTCTCGTTCACACGGCCCCTTCCGCCGGTTTCACAGATGCCACAGTAACAACAACTTTCACACCAGCACCAGACTCCTGGAACGGCGCGAACGGCATCCCCGGCCCCTCCATCGTCCCGCTCGAACACGCCCGGGGGAAGCGGGTTCGGGCCTCGATTCGCGATTTGCCCGGATGATCCCTTATGCTTGAGCGTCGGCAAGGAAGTCCCCCGGGACTGACTCGGCCCCATCGTTTAGCGGCCTAGGACGCCGCCCTTTCACGGCGGTAGCACGGGTTCGAATCCCGTTGGGGTCACTCCATCCGATACAATTGAAAACACCAGTATGGCCCTGTAGCGCAGTTGGTTAGCGTGCCGCCCTGTCACGGCGGAGGTCGCGGGTTCAAGTCCCGTCAGGGTCGCTCCGTGCGACGAGCTCTTTCTTCGGAGAGGGCTCTTCGTCTAGGACGCGGCAGCATAATCGCCGCGCGGCTCTGTAGCTCAGTTGGTAGAGCGTTCGACTGAAAATCGAAAGGTCACCGGATCGATGCCGGTCGGAGCCACACGGCTGATCATTACAATCAGCCCAGAAACCCTCGCCTAGCTTCTACATGGCGGGGGTTTTGCTTTGCCCTGGAACGAACAGGGCGTGGCTTACCGGATCTGAGGCGTCGCATCCTAATCCCAGCCGACGTAGAATATGGCTCAGAGGACATTTTTACGGGGAGGCGACGTGACCAACGCATCAGTGCTCGTGCGCGCTGCGCGGAAGAGCAGCGGGCTCACGCAGAAGGACCTCGCCGAGCGAACCAACGTCGACCAAGGCCGAGTATCTCGAGTGGAAGGTGGCCGCGAGGCTGAGTTCAGCACAGTCGAACGCTTCCTCCGTGGCGCCGGCTATCGCCTGTACTCCGCACCAACGCGACGGGACGACGCGGCGACCATCGCGGCGGCGATCCGCGGGTACCTGCGAGCGGGTGACAAGCACAGCGCGCTTCGCGAGTTCATCCAGCTGAGCGACAACCTCAACGCCGAGCACGGCCTCGTACGCGGGGTCCTCGGTCTCGCGGAGCCCGAGCCGACCGGCGACCGCGTCTGGGACGCCGCCCTGGCAGCGCTCGTGGATTTTCGCCTCCGCGAGGAGGGGCTCCCCACTCCGGCGTGGGTCGACGCCCCGAACAGGCGGGTCCACGTGCCCCGTACCCTGGACGTCGATCCGGCGGATCCGATCCCGGCACCCGACGACGTGCCCGCGGAGTTCTTCGAGCGTGGTGTCCTTGTCTGGCGAGACACGCTGACGAGCGTCTGATGGCTGACGCCCTGAACCGCGACGACATCATCGCCGGCCTCCGCGACCTGGTCGGCGAGCTTCATGCCGCTGGCGAAGTCGCAGGCATCCGACTTGTCGGTGGCGCTGCGCTCGTTATCAGGTACTTCGACCGCCGTGCCACCGGAGACCTCGATTCCCTTCACATCAACCCTGGAAGTGACGAAGCCGTTCTCGCCGCGGCCTCGCGCGTCGGAGACCGACGAGGGTGGAGCGACGGCTGGTTCAACTTCGCTGTGGAGCACGCGGATTCCGTGCCGACGTTCGGGCGTCGAACTGTCGAGTGGGAGACGATCTACGACCGAGATGGCGTCATCATCCAGGTCGCCTCGAAGGGCGCGCTTCTCGCCATGAAGCTCCGCGCCAACCGACCAGGACGCGACGTGGACGACATTCGTCAGTTGCTCACCCTCTGCGGCATCACCACGTTGGAGGCGGCGGAGGCTCACTACGAGGACTTCTACCCGGGCGACGGTCTCAGCGATCGCGCTATCGGCATGGTCGAGCGGATCCTCGATGGCGGCCTGCCGACAGCCGTCCCCTCCCCCGGCCCCATCCATCTCTGACCCCTGAGGAGGATCGCCCCTGCGGTCCCCATCGCCGCACGTCGTGGGGTACGGCGCATCCTCTAGAGGTCGGACTCCACGGTGAGGTCGGCCCGAAGCCTTGCTCGCGCACGCGCGTATCTGCTGCGGACCGTCGCCGACTTCTTCCCGAGGATCGTCGCGGCTTCCCTCAGGGAGAAACCGTCCCAGTGGACGAGTTGGATGATCTCCCGGTCCCCCGCTGGAAGTGCTTGGAGCGCGTCCCACACGTCGTCGCGCACGGGACGAGTATCGCCGCTGACGAGCGCTTCGCCTCTGAGCCTGTCGCTGAGTTTCATCCGGCGAGATACGGCACGTCGGTGGTTGGCGAGCACGTTGCGGGCTATCCCGAACGCCCACATCCGCGCTTCGACGGGCGCTCGTGGCATCGCGTCGACCTTGCGCCACATCGTGAGCAGCACCTCACCGGTGAGATCGGCAGCGTCGTCAGTGAAGACGACCCTTCGTGCGAAGTACGCGAAGAGCGCTCGCTTGCTCTCCTCGATCAGACGCGGCAGGTCCAGCGTCTCGTCGCTGAGCATCGAGGCCAGAGCTTCGACGGACTCGTCGGGACGGCCCGACATCAGTGCCGCACCCAGGTGCACGTCGACGTTCCTGCTGTACCGACCCCGACGCCGTCGAGCAGCTCCGCCGGGATCTCCTCGATAACCGCGGTCACGATGCCGGTGGAAACAGTCGCCTGGTCCAGGTCCTCTCGGCTGAGTGTCGGATCCACGTCGGGGTCGCCCACGGAGAGGGGGTGCTCCTCGCCGAGGTCGTATCCCCGCTGGCCGACGCCCGTCCAGTCGTGGGATGCGATCCACTGTTTGGCCTCGGTGACGTTCGTGCCGTCCCAGGAGGTGACGGCGAGCGAGTACGTGCATTCGACGGCGTTGCCCTCGTCGGTGACGTACGTGATCGGGATGACGGCGTCCGGAGTGAAGTTCGGGGCAACGTAGACGGCGGCTGCTGTCGCGAGAATCCCCACGCCCAGGAGGGCGCCGACCACGACGGCGATGCGTACACCGCGGCGACGACGCGGCGGACGCGCATGCTGCTCTGCCACGTTCCTCACGACTCGTTCCAACGTCGCGTCAAGGAGTCCCTGCGACTCCGCCCACTTGTCGTGCGGAGTGAGCAGCCGGTTGAGCTGTGTGTCGTCCATGGTTCCTCCGATGATCCGTTCACTACCACTCATGTCCGGTCCTGGCCGAAGTGTTGCATCGACGATGCAGAATCTGGGTTCGGAGAGAGGGGAGAACGGGACGGGTGGCCCGCAGACCTACGTCGGCACGGGTGAGTCCGTCGAGCCGTCCCCCCTCGCGTTCCCCGCGGCGACCGCGTGCGGCAGCGCGTGGGTCACGAGGCTCACGAGGAACTTCCCCGGCTCCTCGAACATGCACAGGTGTGCGGAGTTCTCGAACCAGACGACGTGCGTCGCGGGCGCCGTCACGGTCTCCAGCCAGCGGGCCACCGGTCCGGTGGGGGTCGTCCAGTCGTGTCGTCCGAGGAACTGGAGCATCGGCACCTCGAACGCCGTCTGATCGCGGGCGTCGAAGCCGAGCAGGGCGGGCAGCACCTCGGGCATGGTCGCCCGCTGCCCGACGCCGATGAGGCCCAGGTCGGCGTCCGTGTAATACGGGGACAGCTCCTGCGACTCGGTGAAGTACGCGAAGTCGGAGCGATACGCCGAGAGGCCGCCGTAGTACTGCGCCCATCTCCGGCAGGTCACGATGCGTTCGACGGTCAACGGCTCGTCACCGGGGTACTCCCCGAGTGCCCGCAGCTCGGAGACCGCCTGCTCGTTCCGATCCGCGACGGCACTCCGCATCGCGTGGCGGAAGCTCTCTTCCTCGTTCTCGGGACCGGAGATGACCTGGCCGACGCCGACGTACGCCCAGAGCAGGTCGGGACGCCGCCGGGCGAGGGTGAGACCGAGGACCGTCCCCCAGCTGTGCCCGAGGACTCCGACCTTCTGCACGCCGAGCTCCCTCTGAACCCACGCGATCAGCTCCGCGAGATCGTCGACGTACCGGTCGACGCTGAGGTCCATGCCTTCGGATACTGCGCTCGCGGACTTGCCGCTCGCGCGCTGGTCGTAGTTGACGACCGTGAAGTACTCCTCCACGCTTCGTTGCCAGACCCACGACGAAGGCAGCGACGGGAGGGCCGGACCGCCGTGACAGACGATGAGCACGGGGTTCCGTATGCTGCGGCCGCGGATCGAGACGAACTGGGAGACACCGCCGAGGTCGACGTACGCCGTCCTGTCGATCGACTCCGGGTTCGGGATCCGGCAGAGATCCGCGATCACTGCGCGGCCGAGGTCGTCACTCATGTCGATCACCATAGGAGAATCACACCGGCGGAACGTCACCCGAGCGCGCGCTGCCACACATCCCGATGCGCGGTGACGTAGTCGAGCACCGCCTTCCAGTGCGCCCCGTGACCCGTGCGGTACATCGTCCCCCACGGCTCGCGTCCCGCCTCCGCGGACGAGCGCAGCAGATCGAGCATCGCCTGCGTGCGCTGGCGCATCATGTCCGGAAGCTCCGCGCGCAGCTCCTCGTCGGCACCGTATCCGTTGACGAAGGCCGCCAGGTCGTCGGCGGAGCGCTGCGGGTCGCGGGCCGGATCCGGAAGCGCGAACGTCTGCGCGGAGAAGGCGAGGTCCCAGGACCGGGTGCTCGGGGCGGCGCCGTCCCAGTCGATGAAGACCCAGCGGTCGCCGAGCATCAGGTTCCACGGCGCCAGGTCGTTGTGGCAGATGAGATCCTGCGCCGGCGCTGACAGGGGAGGTTCCCAGACCGCATCGGTGGCGGGGACATGGCGCGCCGACACGTCATGGATCCGCCGGACCATCCCGCCCACGCGGCCCAGCTCGGCGGCGGAGAGCGGTGCGGAGTCCATCGCGAGCGTGCCGGGGACGAACTCGATGATCTGCCGCCCCTGCGCGTCTCGACCGAGCGGCTCGGGCGCATCCACTCCGCGGTCCCGCATCGCCTGCACGTAGGCGATCACGTGCGGGGTCGCGGCCGTCCACGCCTTCCGGACGGTGTTCCCCGCCCGCACGACGGGTCCGCTCGCGTTGCCGCCCTCGAGGACTTCCTCCCGCATCCTCCGAGGGTACTGGAGGCGCCTCCGGGCGAGATCACTCCCGATGATGACGAGGGATACCTCCCCCGACGGACGCCGTTCGCCGCGCCCGTGAGCAGAGTGGAATCATGACACGACGCACCCTCCTCCCCGCTGCCGCCCTGCTCCTCGGTGGCACCCTGCTGCTCGGCGGATGCGCCGCCGTGGAGGGTCTCGTGCACAAGCAGTCGACCAGGACGTTCGATGACGTCGACGCCTTCCGCGCGGACGCGCCGGTCGATGCGGACTGGGTTCCGGAAGACGCGACCACGCTCACGCTCCGGACGTCGACGATCGAGGACGCCGACGACGCCGTCCTCCTGTTGGCGAGCACGGCCAAACTGCCGGAGGACTGCGTGGAGACGGAGCGCACCTCTGCCCCGACCTGGACTCTGGACGATGCCCCCTCCGCGTACGAGGCGAGCACCGTCTTCGTCTGCGGCGACTGGAGCGTCATCCCGTCCGACGACGGCTGGTTCGGATGGACGCCGAACTCCGACGAGGAGAAGACCGCCGCCCGAAGCTGACGCTCAGAGGCCGTCGAGGGCCTCGCGCGCTGCCTGCACGGCCTTGGCAGCGGTGTCCTTCTTCTCCACGGCCACGGTGCGCCTCTTCTCCGCGGCGGGACGGTCGCGGTCGACGCGGTCGGCCTCCTGACGCAGCTGCTCCAGCTGCGCTTCCAGCTCGGCGATTCCGTCGGCCAGCTCCTCGGCGCGGTCGTGCAGCGCCTGCACCGCCTCGTCCTCCTTCGCGAGGGCGCGCTCCGCCGCCGCGAGGTCCTTCTCCGCAGCAGCCACCCGACGTTCCGCGTCCCTACGTTTCCGGCGCTCCTGCAGTTCGTCCGGTGGACGCGGGGGTTGGGGCTGCAGTGCGGGGAGCGTTCCGGCCACCGCGTCGCGGATGTCGTCCGCCGTGCCCGAAGGTTCCAACGTCCGCACGAGACGTCCGGACGCCACGGCGGCCGCCGCGTCCGGGGCGAAGAACGCCGCGGAGATCGTCTGCTCGACCGCATCCCGCGTCGCCGCCGTCACTCGTTCTCCGCGGGAGCCCGCGAGGTCCGCGGCGGTCTCGGCGAGCCGCCGGGTCAGCGCGCGCCGCTCCCGGCCGAGCTTCGCCAACGCCGCAGCGTCCAGATCCGCCTGCGCCTCGCGCAGCTCCGCCGCCAGCGCCAGGGCCTCCCCGAGCTGCGCGGCACGCTCCTGCGCGAAGACGTTGACGACCCAAGCAGCCACTGCCGGCTTGCGCAGCGCCTTCACCTCCGCGGCGAGCGCACGATCGTCGAGGTCTTTCGCCCGCGCATTCCGGGCGGCGGTGAACTCCTCGGGCGGCCCGGCGTAGAGCGCCGCCGCGATGTCATCGAGGGTCGGAGCGGCCATGCGCCCACGATACGCGTCGGCGGGGGACGTTCACGCGACGGGGCTATTCGATCGCGAGGTAGTCCGCCGCATCCGAGGCCATGAGGATCCTGGTACCGAACCCTCCGGCGCCGTTTCCCGGATAGAGATAGAGCTGTCCTGCGGCCGTGCGCGCGACGAGGTCTGCACGGCCGTCCCCGTTGTAGTCCGCGCCGCCGGTGACCTCGGTGATCTCCTGCCACCCAGTCCCGGCCTGACGCCAGGTACGCAGGCCGGACGCGCCGGTGTAGAGCCTCAGCACGCCATCACCGGCGACCCCGATGAGGTCACCCCGTCCGTCGCCGTCGAAGTCTCCGGCGACGAGGTAGTGGAAACCCTCCCAGCCGTTGCCCACGGTGACGTTCGGAGTGCGGAAGCCGCCCGTCCCGTTGCCGGGGAAGATCACGAGGGTCCCGGTCGGGGACACCCCGATGACGTCCTGCCGTCCATCCCCGGTGAAATCCGCACCGGATGTGACGTGACGCATTCCGTACCACCCGGCTCCCGGGGTGGTCGCTGCGCGGAAGCCGCCGGCACCGTTCCCGGCGTAGAACTCCAGGGCGCCGTCGGAGCGCGCCACGAGGATGTCCGCATGGCCGTCTCCGTTGAAGTCCGAGTGGGTGATGTGCCGTCGGGAGTTCCCCCACCCGCCTCCGAACAGCGTGGTCGGGCCGGCGAGGCCGCTGCGCCCGTTCCCCGTCCGCAGCCGGAGGTCCCCGTTGCCTGCGACGACGAGAAGATCGGCCTTTCCGTTACCGGTGAAGTCAGCGGTGTCGATCCCCGCCGAATCGCTGGCTCCGAGACCGGGGAAGAACAGCGGGATCGTCCCACCTCGCGTGACGTTCGACAGGCAGGTGAAACCCTGGTTGATCTGGGAGTAGACCTTGCCGTTCAGCCACACCTCGAAGTGCAGGTGGTAGGCGGCGGAGTTGCCGGTGTTCCCGACGACGCCGATCTGCTGCCCGCGCAGGACCTTCGTGCCCGGTGCGTACCAGCCGGATGCCGCCATGTGGGCGTACCGGGTGACGTAGCCGCCCGGGTGCTGCACATCGACGTAGTTGCCGTAGCCGCCGTTCGACGTGCGGCTCTTGATCACACCGTCGTACGCCGCCAGGATCGGTGTCCCGCCGTTCCGGGAGATGTCGATGCCGTCGTGCGCGCGATAGTTGCCGAGGCAGCCGTCTCCGACCTTCGACTGGATGTTGCCCGAGGCCGGATAGACCATGTAGCCGTCGGAAGCGGCGACCGCGGAGCCGGTCGTGGTGAGGGCCGGCACCAGGGATCCCAGCACGATCGCGAGCACGGCGACGATCCCGATGCGACCAAGACGCAAGCGGGACGTGCGCTTCATCTCGAAGTTCTCTCTTGCTCGGCGGCCCCAGGGGACGTGGTGTCCTCCGCGGTCACCGTACCAAGGGCGGGCGTCCGGCGACGCGAACGCCACCCCCTTCGCTCCCGTTCCGCTGCTCTCGCGCCCCGGACGGGGTGAGACCCCGGAGGGGTGTACCGTCAGCATCATGGGAAGACTCCGGTACGACGGGCACTCGGATCCGATCCTCATCGACGATGAGACGCTCGCGCATCTGAAGATCGTCATCGCCACGAAGCTGCGCCGACAGGAGAGCTTCATGATGACGTGGCGGCCTCTCGAGGGCGGCATCGACCGGCGGGCGAGCGTGTGGATCCACCCCGCCATCCCCCTGCAGTTCGGCTTCGACGACGCGGAGCCGCCGACGGTGGACCCGCACCGCATCCAGCAGATCGTGCAGGCTCTCAACGCCTCCGGCGATCTTCACCTGGACCACCTCACCGACCCGCGCTGACGCGCTCCGACGTCCGGTACGGAAGGGGCGCTGCCCGTGGACACCGCAGTGATCCCGGCTCTCTTCGTGATCATCCTCGGCCTCATCGTCGGAGCGGCGTTCCTGCGGGGGTGGGTGCGGCGCAGCGCGTCGTCCGCGGGACAGCGTGCGGGCGATCGGTACACCGCCGCCCGCACGGAGGAGATCCTCGCCGATCTCGGCGCCACGCTGGTCGTCCGCGACTCCCCCGCAGCCGCGGCCGAGATCGTGCGCACGGTCATCGCGGACCGCGGCACGACCTTCTCTCTGCTCCCCGACGACGTATTGGGCATCCGCTTCGTGGAACCGGACGACACGGTCGCGCGACTGGTTCCGAGTCCCGAGGGAACGCTGTTGCGCGTCGAGACCTTCCGCGAGTACCTCGGCTTCCCGCAGACCGCGCCGCTGTGGCGGGAGCTGCGGGCCCTGGTGGCCGCGGAGGCCGCTACCCGTCAGATCAAGGTGGCCGACGGACCCGTCTCCGTGTTCGAGCGGGGCTCGGTGCTCGACGACCGCAACGCGCGCTGGTTCCGCCAGGCCTGATCAGCGTTCACCGGCCCCCGCAGATGGGGGTCACGATTCTCAGGCGACGCAATTAGGCTAGACGCGCGCCGCGCCCCGCGGGGACTCGGATGACGACCCGGTCGTGGCGCATGCCGGAGGCCTCCTCCTCCGTGCTTGCGATCCCGTCCACGGAAACGAAGTCCGCTTCGTGTCGCGGACACGCCAGAAAGGCTTGAACCCATGAGCGAATCCTCGGGCACTCCCCGCGACGACGAGCGGTCGCCGGACTTCTTCGATCAGCTGATCGAGACGAATCCCCGCGACACGTCGCCCTCATCCTCGGCCGCATTCACCATCGGATTCCGCGGCTACGACAAGGGCGAGGTCGACGCCGCGCTCGCATCGATGCGGGCCCAGCTCCAGCAGGCGGCCGACGAGGTGGCCGAGGCGAAGGCCCGCGAGGCCGAGTCCGTCGACGCGGTCAAGGCGGAGGAGCGAGAGGCACGGGAGGCCCTCGAGGCCGAGCTCGCCGCGGCGAACGCCAAGGCCTCGGACGCGGAGCAGCAGGTGGCGACGCTCACCTCCGAGCTCGTCGACATGCCGCAGGCCGACGGTGAGGAAGCGCCGTCTCGCCAGCAGTTCGAGGCGATCCTGCGGGTGGCCGAGGAGCAGGCGAACGTCCTCATCCAGAACGCCGCCGTGCAGGCCGACCGCCTGATGACCTCTGCCCGCGAAGAAGTCGCCGCGCAGCGCGCCGAGGCCGAGGCGGATGCCGAGCGCATCATCTCCCAGGCTCAGCGCGACGCCGACCAGGTGCGACTGAAGATGGAGACCGAGTACACGGCCCATGAGGCGCGCATCGAGCGCGAGGCCGCACACGCCGCGGAGAAGGTCAGCCAGGCGTCGCAGGAGGCCACGGCGATCCGCACCGAGGCCGAGAAGGGGGCCGCCGCGCTGCGTTCCCTCGTCACGCGCGAGACCACCCAGCTGCGGGCCGACGCCGAGCGCGAGGTACGCGAGATGAACGCCCGCGTGCTGGAGTTCGAGGAGACCCTCACCCGCCGGCAGGACGACGCGCAGCAGGAGTTCCTGGTCCTCCACAACCAGGCCGTCGCCCACGCCGAGCGCATCACGACCGACGCCAACGAGCAGGTGACGGCCTCGCTGGAGCACGCCCAGCGCATCTCCGCGAAGGCCGACGGCTACGAGAAGCTCATGCGCTCGCAGGCGCAGGCGATCGAGGCCGACGCACAGGTCCGTGCGCGGGACATCCTCGAGCGTGCCCGCGTGAAGTCGCAGAAGATCGTCGATGCGGTGACCGGCCACACCTCCACCGTCCTCCGCGACGCCGAGGACCGAGCCCGTCAGCTGCGGTGGCAGCAGCAGCAGCTCACCAGCTTCATGGCCGAGGTGCGCGAGCTCATCCGGCCCGACGGCATCTTCAGCGACGACAGCCTCCCCACGGAGATCGCGGTGACCGAGGCCACGATCGACGAGGACGACGACGAGAACGAGGACGACGTCGTCGAGGCGTCCGTCGAGAGCTTCCGCGGAGACGAGGTCCTCGACGACGAGCTCGACGACGACCGTCCGCTGGAGAAGATCACGATCGACGTCGTCGAGACGGACGACTCGAAGCGCTGATCCGCGCGGATACGACGAAGGGGCGAGCAGCTGTCTGCTCGCCCCTTCGTCGTCTCCGTGTGCGTCAGGCGCGACGGAGCTGTGCCGCCGCGGGGCAGTCGAACGGGTCGCGCGCCGCCAGGCCCACCCGGTTCAGGTAGGCGATGACGATCGCGTACGAGCGCCCGAGACTCGTCTCCGTGTACGGGATGCCGTTGGCGGCGCAGTAGTCGCGCACGATGCCGCGCGCCTTCGACAGGTGCAGCCGCGACATGTTCGGGAAGAGGTGGTGCTCCACCTGGTGATTGAGGCCTCCCATGAGCCCGGTGACCCACCACCCGCCGCGGATGTTGCGCGACGTGCGCACCTGCTTCGAGAAAAAGTCGAGCTTGGCGTCGGGCGCGATGACCGGCATGCCCTTGTGGTTGGGGGCGAAGGATGCGCCCATGTAGACGCCGAAGACCCCGAGCTGCACACCCAGGAACGCGAAGGCCATGCCGACGGGCAGCAGGAGGAACAGCGGCACGAGGAGGACGGCGAACCGCAGCACGATGAGTCCGAGCTCGATCCAGCGACCCTTCACGTTCTTGCGCGTCATCAGGTGCTTCAGACCCAGGAAGTGCAGGTTGAGCCCCTCCAGCGTCAGAAGGGGGAAGAAGAGCCAGCCCTGCTTCCGCGTGATGAGCCGGACGATGCCACGCGACTGTGCCGCATCCTCCTCCAGGAAGGAGATGGTGTCGACCTGGATGTCAGGGTCCTTGCCGACCTGGTTCGGGTTGCCGTGGTGGCGGGTGTGCTTGGAATCCCACCAGTGGTAGCTCATGCCGATGATGCCGGCGAGCACGCGGGCCAGGCGGAAGTTCGCCGGTCCTGTGGAGAGGATCTGGCGGTGCGCGGCCTCATGGGCGAGGAACGCGACCTGCGTGAAGACGATGCCCAGGGCGGCGGCGATGAGCAGCTGGAACCAGCTGTCACCGAGGAGCAGGAATCCGGCGACGCAACCGGCGAAGGCGACGACCAGCGCGGCGCCGACGAGCGAGTAGAACACGGGCGTCCGCTGCAGGAGCCCGGTCTCCTTCACGACCTGCTGCACGTCCCGGTAGGCCCGGGCGAGCGGCGGGAAGTCCGCGTTGCCGGCATAGGTCTGACGGACGGGCCCCAGAGTGGCGGTGACGGACGGGGAGGGTGAAAGGGAGATGATGCTCTCCTGCCGATCGGGAGCCCTTGAGCTGAGGTAGCCAAGGGCGGATGCCGATCGCTGTGGCCACACTAACCGCGCCCGCATACGCGAGCCGGCATACGAGTCAGGCTCGCGCCCGCCGCATGCGCCGACGGCGGGGGCGCGGGCGAGTCGGCGACGCCGCGGCGCGCTTCGGCTCGTTCGCCTCGGCGAGCGCACGGAAGGCGTCGTCGAGGGAGGGGAAGGATCCGAGATCGGTGCCACGCTCGTCGCGCAGTCGGTGCGCGGATCCGTCGAACTCGACGAATCCGGCGAATTCGCCGTTCCGGGTGGCGACGTGCACGTCGACGTCGGCCTGCTTCCAGGTGAGAGGGGTGGACGGAGGGATGGTGGTGGTGCTCATGCTCATGCTCATTGCTGTGGGGCGGGCGCGCTGTCGCGCTCCGCACGTGAAGAGACCGAGGGCGGATTCCGCGCGCGTCGATGTGCGTGGTCCGTGGATGGCCCTGATCAGTGGCGACGAGGCGGCCGAGAGGGGGCGAAACGCACACGTTGCACGATCAGTCTAGCAGATCCACGGAACCACGCTCCGACGACCTCAACTTCCCGGCGGGCGTCCGCTCCCGCTCCCGCCCGGTGCGGAACCGGCGCTCGGGGCGGTCGTGGTGTCGACGCCGATCACGAGCGTCGCCGTGTAGCCGCCGGCGACGCTCCCCGTCGTCGTCGCGAGTTGCGATGCCCCGCCGTCGTCGCTGAAGACGTTGTCGGAGGTCAGCGTGATCCGTGCCAGGTTGTCCGCCGATCCGGCGTATGCCGTCTCCGCGTAGACCGCTCCGCAGGCGTCTTCGGGCAGCGCGAGCTGGGATGTCGCGATCGCGTTCGATGCTTCGGTGATCGATGCCGCGTCCGGGTAGACCTCGAAGTGGATGTGGGGCCACCGCCCCGAATAGCACCCGGGGAACACGGACGTGAAGGAGACCCTGCCGTCGCCGTCAGCGACCTGCACCCCTCGGAGATAGGAGACGTCCTCGAGCCCCGACGAGTAGAGCGAGTACTCCCCCTGGGCGTTGCAGTGCCAGGCGTACACGGCGACGCCCGCGAACGGCACCCCTCCGTTCGCGAGGTCGAGGATCTGCAACTCGAACGAGAGCGGGACCCCGTCCGCGGTGGCACCGCCGTCGATGGACGAGCGGATGTCCTGGCGGATGATCCCCGCCTCGTCGAGGACGTCGGGACCGTTCGAGCCGTCGCCCGGGTAGGGGCCGGCGGTCTCATCCGGGATCTCCGTGATCGCGGAGTCCGATGCGGTGGCGCCGGCGCTGGGCGTGGGCGTGGCGGTCGTCGACGACGAGCCGGTGGCTGTCGGAGCGCAGGCGGCGAGGACGACGGCGCCGAGGCCGAGGCCGCCGCCGATCAGGAGCCCGCGGCGGCTCATCAGCGTCCGGAGATCGAAGGCGACGCCCTGGTCGACCACCTCTTCGTCCGCGCGATCCAGCGGTCGTCCTTCGTACATGGGCCCCTGCGGCGTCGACGTCGGTTCGGGGATCCGGCTCATGATGTGCTCCTCTCGAGCGTGGGCGGCGTTGCCCCCGATGCTCGACGAGTGAACAATCAGGGAGCTATGCGCGACCGATGAGGAGCCTAGAAGCGGGAGCAGAGCGGAGGATGCGGGGACATCGCTCCGCTCTGCAGCGCTGGCGCTCGAAGAACTCGGCGGACAACGCAGGGCCGGGGCGATGGGGGAATCGCTCGCGCGGCCACGAAGACGGCCGGCATGCAGGGGACATGCGCGGCCGTGGCGCATCCAGTGCAACACGCAGCTTGGCACCTGTCAAGTTTTTCCTGGACGTCTGTCCAGATCCGCGAGAATGCCATAGCATTGCCCGCACCGATCCCGAAGGGGACGAGACCGGGGGCACAGCATGACGACGGCGACCAAGCGGGCGGAACGCGCAGGGGTGGACAAGTTCGCGATCCGCCGGCGAGCGCTGGCCGAAGCGGCGCTGGAGGCGATCGCCGAGCGCGGGTTCGCCAGGACGGGACTCCGCGAGATCGCCCAGCATTCGGAGCTCTCGCACGGAGCCCTGCACTACTACTTCACCGACAAGAACGACCTCATCGCGGAGGCCGTGCGGATCTCCAAGGGCGGGCTCGGTGACCGCTACCTCGCCGTCATGGAGGAGGCGGAGACCGCGGAGGACCTGGCGGCCGGCGCCGCGGAGGAGCTCGCCAGGAGCGTGCACGACGACGCCCGCCTGCACCGGCTCTGGTACGACCTCCGCAATCAATCGCTGTTCGAGTCCGGCTTCGGCGACACGATCGCGGAGGTCGAGGCGGACCTGCAGGAGGCCATCTGGCGCGTGGTCGAGCGCTACTCCGAGCTGCGCGGTCGGCCCTGCCGCTTCACGCCGCTCTTCGCGTATGCGCTGACGGACGGCATGATGCAGCACGCCCTCATCCGTCACCTCCGCGGTGACACCGAGGCGATCGCGCGCCTGCGCGTCGAATGCCTGGACCTGTTCGCCGCCAGCGTCTGACCGCGGCGCTCAGGCGTCCGTCGCCGCGGCGCCGCGGGGAATCGGCGGCCGCATCACCAGCACCGCCACGATCCACACCATGACCGCTGCCGTCAGCGCCACCGGCACGGGCACGAACGGGTCGAGCAGGACGAGCAGCGCCCCCACGGGGATGACCGTGTTGACGACGCGGTCGGCATTGTCGCGGATGGCGACCCACCAGATCCCGATGAGGAACACCGCGATCGGGATGGACACCGTGAAGGTGGCCGCCACGGGAGCGAGATGGCTCTCCCCCGTCATCACGTCCAGCTCCACCTCGATGCCGGCGGAGAAGGCCGCGGCCGCCGCGAAGACGAAGTAGTGCGTGTAGCCGTAGCGCAGCGAACGGCCGAGAGTGGTGATGGCCCGGTGGTGGGGCGGCCAGAAGTAGATCCACCACAACGCCGCCGTCACGACGAAGGCGAGGGCCGAGATGGCCAGGAGCGGACCCAGGGCCTCCACCTCGTCCAGCGCGTCGATGATCGCGTTGGCGGAGGCGAGGAGGCTCTCGCCGAGCACGATGAGAGTGAACAGACCGTAGCGCTCCGTGATGTGGTGCGGATGCCAGGGTGTCTGGTGCCGGCGCTCGGCGAACACCGGGACCGCGATCTCGATGAGCGCGAAGACGACGAAGGCTGCGAGTTGCACGGGGCCGGATGGGATCAGCAGGAACAGAAGCCACAGCACCTGCACGACGGCGACGCCGAGGGCGTACCGCAGAGCGACGCGCCGGAGCGGGCCCTCGTTCCGCGAGGCGCGCAGCCACTGCGCCACCATCGCGATCCGCATGACGACGTAGCCCACCACGGGGAGCGTGAAGTCGCCCTCCTCGAAGGCCCCGGGGATCCCGGCGGCGAGGATGAGGACGCCCGCCATCTGGACGAACGTGGCGATCCGGTACGGCCAGTCGTCCGTGTCGAACGAGGTCGCGAACCAGGTGAAGTTCATCCACGCCCACCAGATCGCGAAGAAGAGCATCGCGTAGGAGGTGATCCCGTGGAGGAAGTCGCCGTGGCTCAGCGCGTGATGCAGCTGCGCCGAGGCGATGCTCACCGCCACCACGAAGACGAGGTCGAAGAAGAGCTCCAGCGGACTCGCGGCCCGATGCGGCTGACCGGGGTCGCGCGGCCGCATGGGCTGCAGACGGAAGCGAGGACTCGATGTCGGGTGCGCGGTCACCGCGACAGACTAGCTCCGGGTGCACCCTCGCATGCGGTATTCCGGAACGGGTTTTCGCTCACCCCCGGGAAGCGCTTCCGTCGGGCGGCCGAATCCGCTACAGTGATGACCGTCTGCAGTGCCTGCTGCACGCCTCGTCGGTTTGGGACGACGAGGACACCTTCTCGATGTGGGATCGCGAAGCTTCAGCAGGACCCGAGGGGTCGGGACGCAGACGTGTCCGTGAACGTGGGGTTCATGGTCTGGGGAAAACTGGGGAAACGATGGCGCACTGGGGTTATCTGCGTACATTCACGGCTCAAGGGGCCTCGGCATGACTTCCGTCGAGGATGCTCTGAGCATCGCTCGTACGGGTTTCACGCCGATCACGGCTCCGCGGGCGACCGCGTCGGTGACGCATGCGGCGAGCACGCCGCGTGTCTCGGCGACGCTCGAACGACGCCTGCAGTGGGAGCGTCGCTATCGGATGCGGCTGCGGATCACGGATGCGGCTGTCATCCTGATCGCCGTCGCACTGACGGCGGCGGTCCAGCTGCTCACCGGCGTCACGGTGATCGAGGCCGTGCGCAACGCCGCATTGCTGGGTCTCGCCTGGTACCTGATGCTGTCGGCGCTCAACAGCCGAGCCGCCGCCATCTTCGGGTCTGGGGCCACGGAGTACCGTCGCGTCGCGCACGCGGCGGGTCTCGCCTTCGGCATCACCGCCATTGCGGGCGTGCTCCTGGAGTGGGAAGGGCTGCAGCCGCTGTTCTTCATCGCGCTCCCGGTCGGCATGCTCGGTCTCCTCTTCGCCCGCTGGGCCTGGCGTCGCTGGCTGCAGCGGCAGCGCCTGTCCGGACGGTTCGCGTCGAGGACACTGGTGGTCGGCGCCACCGAGGACGTCGAGTATGTGATCGACTCCCTGCAGAAGGGCGGGGAGAACGGCTACCACGTCGTGGGGACGACGTTGCTGGATCGCAATGCCGGCGCGCTCAGGATCGGGGAGAGCATCTACCCGGTCGTGGGCGATCTGGACACCGTCGCCCCCGCGGCGGCACAGCTCGGGGCGGACACCATCATCGTGGCGAGCCGCCCCGAGGGGTCCCCCGACTTCGTCAAGCAGCTCAGCTGGCAGCTCGAAGGCACGGCCGCCGAGCTCGTCCTCTCGAGCCGCCTGACGGACGTCGCGGGTCCTCGCATCTCGCTCCGCCAGGTCGACGGCCTGCCGCTGATCCAGGTGAAGATCCCGACCTACGAGGGCGGCGTCCACCTGCTGAAGCGCGCCCTCGACGTACTGGTGGCCGCCATCGCGCTGATTCCGATCGCGCTGCTCACACCTGTGCTCAGCGCTCTCATCAAGCTCGACTCTCCGGGGCCCGTGTTCTTCTTCCAGGAGCGTGTCGGCCGGGACGGCCGTACGTTCAAGATGGTCAAGTTCCGTTCCATGCGCACCGACGCCGAGAAGCAGCTCGCGGCGCTGAAGGACCACAACGAGGGCGCCGGCCTCCTCTTCAAGATGAAGGACGACCCCCGCGTGACCCGCGTCGGGAAGGTGCTGCGCAAGCTGTCGCTGGATGAGCTCCCGCAGTTCTGGAACGTGCTGGTCGGCGACATGAGCGTCGTCGGTCCGCGGCCGCCGCTGCCCAGCGAGGTCACCGCTTACGACGGCACCGTGTTCCGCCGCCTGTACATCAAGCCCGGGATCACGGGTCTGTGGCAGGTCTCCGGACGCAGCGACCTGTCGTGGGACGAGAGCGTGCGGCTCGACCTGCGCTACGTGGAGAACTGGTCCGTCATGAACGATCTGCAGATCATGTGGCGCACCGCGAAGGTCATGGCGCAGCCGAGCGGGGCATACTGAGCGGATGAGCACTACGACACCCCTCACGATCGCGATGGTGGGGACCCGCGGCGTGCCTGCGGCCTACGGCGGATTCGAGACGGCCATCGAAGAGGTGGGGCGACGGCTCGCCGACCGTGGCCACGACGTCGTCGTGTACACCCGCGGCTCCGAGCACCGCGAGAAGGAGTACCTCGGCATGCGCGTGGTGCACCTCCCCGCGGTCCCGGTGAAGCAGATCGAGACCCTCAGCCACACCGGGCTGTCGGCCCTGCATCTGCTCTTCCACCGCCGCCCCGACGCGACCTTCGTCTTCAACGCCGCGAACTCGCCGTTCCTCCCGCTGCTCCGGCTGCGCCGGGCGCCCGTCGCCCTGCACATGGACGGTCTGGAGTGGCGCCGGTCGAAGTGGGGTCCCCGCGGCAAGGCGTACTATCGCTGGGCCGAGCAGTTCGGCGTCCGCACCGCGGACGCGCTCATCGCCGACGCCCCCGGCATCTCCGACTACTACCGCCACCAGTTCGACGTGCCCACGGAGCTCATCCGATACGGCGCGCCGATCCTCGATCAGCCGCCGACGCACCGCCTGGCCGAGATGGACCTCACTCCGAACGGCTACCACCTCGTCGTCGCTCGGTTCGAGCCGGAGAACCACGTGCTCGAGATCGTCCGCGGATACCGCGCCAGCGCCGCGCGACTGCCGCTCGTGGTCGTCGGCTCCGCGCCGTACGCCGCCGGATACATCCAGGAGATCCGGAACGCCGCCGAGGGCGACGAGCGGATCCGCCTCGTGGGCGGCGTCTACGACCAGGAGCTCCTCGACGGGCTCTACGCCCACGCCGCCACCTACCTGCACGGCCACTCCGTCGGTGGCACCAACCCGTCGCTCCTGCGCGCCATGGGTGCGGGCACCGCGGTGATCGGCTACGAGGTGCCCTTCAACCGGGAGGTCCTCGGCGGCAACGGCTGGTTCTTCGCCGACGCGGATGACGTCGCGACCCACGTCGCGGCCGCCGAAGCCGACCCCACGACCCGCGACGCGCATGCAGCCGCGGTGCAGGAGATCGCCCGCACGCGCTTCCGCTGGGACGACGTCGCGGACGAGTACGAAGACCTCGCCCGCCGTCTGTCCGAAGGCTCCAGCGTCCACGCGTCCGCCCGGCGTGCGCGCCGACGGAGCGCCGACTGGGCCCCCGCCCCCGCGGACGCGACACGATGACCACCGGCGTGAAGCGGAAGACCGCCCTTCTCGTGCATCCCGGTGCCGAGATGTTCGGGTCGGACCGCATGCTCCTCGAGAGCGCGACCGGTCTCGTGGAGGCGGGCGCCCGTGTGGTGGTCGCCCTTCCGAGCTCGGGTCTGCTCGTCCCGCCGCTGCGCGCCGCCGGAGCAGAGGTCGTCATCCTGCCGATGCTCGTCCTGCGCAAGGTGCTGCTCACCCCGCGCGGTCTGCCCCGCCTGTTCCGCGACATGTTCCGGGGCCTCGGCGCCGCATGGCGTCTGATCGGACGCGTGCGCCCCGACGCCGTCTACGTGTCGACCATCATCATTCCGCAATGGCCCCTCGTGGCCCGACTCCGCGGCACTCGCGCGGTCAGTCACGTGCACGAGGCGGAGGCCTCCGGGAGCACGCTGGTGAACCGCCTGCTCTACATGCCGCACCTCGCCTCCGTCCGCACCCTCGTGAACAGCCGCTTCAGCCTCGACACCATCCGGCGCGCGCTGCCCGCTCTCGCCGACCGCACCCGGATCGTCGCCAACGGCGTCGCGTCGCCCCCGCACCCCGCGCCGCCGCGGCCCCGGATCGACGGCGCCCTCCGCGTGCTGTACGTCGGGCGGCTCTCGCCTCGGAAGGGTCCCGACCTCGTCATCGACGCCGCGGCGGCAGTGCAGGCGGAGGGGCGGCCCGTCGAGGTCACGCTCCTCGGGGCGGTCTTCGAGGGATACGAATGGTACGAGCGCGAACTGCGCGCCCGTGCCGCAGAGACCGGGGTCCCCGTCACCTTCGCGGGATTCCACGCCGACATCTGGCCGTTCCTCGCGGAAGCCGACGTGCTGGTCGTGCCCTCCCGGGTGGACGAGCCGTTCGGGAACACCGCCGTCGAGGGCGTTCTGGGGCTCCGCCCCGTCATCGCGAGCGACAGCAGCGGTCTGCGCGAGGCCGCGGGCGGCTACGCCACGGCGCAGCTGGTCGCACCGGACGATGCTCCGGCGATCGCCGCCGCACTCGACGACGTGTGCGCACGGTGGGACGACCTCGTGGGCAGTGTGGCCGAGAGCCGCGACGAAGCCCTGCGTCGGCACGCACCTGCGGTCTACCGCGCCGGCGTCACCGCCGGCGTCCTCGACTGACGACCCGCGGGTATCCGCACGGCGCCGGGCGCGCGCGACCTGGGCTCACGCCGAGACGGCGGCCTCGGCCGTGAGCCGCGCCCGATGACGAACGATGTAGATCGAGAACGGGATCAGCTGACAGACCAGGAGCGCGAAGGCGACACCGAGGAGCGGACCGGCGATACCGAGGATCGGTGTGAGGACGAACGCCAGGGTGACCCCGACCGCGGCCATGCTGAGGGTGGGGATCACCTGGAATCGGATCCCGGGCTTGTCCATGATGAACATCCCGAGCGGGTAGACAGCCGCCGTGAGCATGATCATGAGGCCGAACGCGAAGATCGTGGTCGGCCGGACCTCCAGCTCTCCCTGCGTGATGAACCCGAACAGCCACGGCCCGACGAGCCACACCACCACCGTCGCGAGGGCGACGGCCACGGCGAACAGTCCGGAGAGCAGGAATGGTCCGCGGCGGAGATCGCCCTGGTGTCGCATGCGAGCGAAATGCGGCCAGAGCGCGAGCCCACCGGCCATCACCAGACCGTTGAGCGCGAAGAAGACCTGCCCGGCCACACCGTACTCGGCGACGTCGGTCGGACCGCCGAGCTGGGCGATCACGTACCGCTGCGACCCCACCGCGATCGGATACGTCACCATCTGAGCCAGCATCGGCCATCCCACGTCCATCACCCGTACGCCAGGGAACCGTCGCGGGCGCAGGACCATGCGCGCAGCCTCGGGGATCAACGGAGACGTGGTCCGAGCGGTGATGAGGACGCCGAGGATCGAGACGATCAGCGAGGCCGCGAACGACGCGATCGCCGCGTAGGAATGCAGATTCTCGCCACCGAACGTCAGCAGCAGCCACACCCCGGCCAGCGTGAGCGGCGAGATGAGGCCCTGCAGCAGGATCACGATGTGGTTCTTGCGCTGCCCGAGCATGATCCGCGCCCAGATGCCCAGCGGGATACCGAGACAGAAGATCGTCACGCAGAAGAAGGCGGCCAGCGACGCCCCCGGCTCTCCTCCGGCATCGCCGAACACGATCTCCCAGGCACCGGTGGCCAGGAGCACGGTGTTGATCGCCATGGCGGAGGCCGCGAACATCAGCAGCACCCGGCCGACCGACGTGAGCTGATAGCGGAGCTTCTCGTCCGTCCTCACGTCGTCGCTCGTGGCCACGGCGTTCACGAGCACGGCGCCGCTGCCGAGATCGGTGAAGGTCAGCAGCGACGGGATCGTCGTGAGCAGCGTGTAGAGGGCGAAGCTGCCGACGCCCGCGTCTCCGATGATCATCCGCGTCGTGAGAACGCCGCAGACCAGCGCGATGACCATCGTCAGCGCGCGGGCGCCGACAGCGAGAAGAGAACCCATACCTAGATCGTCACCGCGGCAGGGCTCCCAGCGTCGCGCTGTTGCCGGGGAGTCGCGATACCGAGGCGATATCCGCCGGCACCGGGACCGCCACTGCGGCCTGACGCTGCGCCTGCGCGGGCGCCAGCACGTACGTGGCGGACACCACGGAGGCTCCCTGCACGAACTGCGAGCGGCGGTCCTGACCCGTCGCCGCGGTGAACGCCGCGAGGGTGTCTGCCACCGCCGGATCCCGCGAGACGGATCCCTTCGACCAGGCCGAGAACCATCGGGGCGTGCCGGGGGCGGTGCGGTGGTAGAGGTTGCCGTTCACGCTCGACATCATCTGCGCACCGGTGAAGGTGGTCGAGTAGTCCTGTACGCAGACCAGGCAGTTGCCCGCGCTCTCCGCCATGACGTTGTTGGACATCACGGTGTTGCGCACGATCCACGGCGCCAGCGGTGCGAAGCGCGTGCGCGGATCGTGGCCCGCCGCGTTCGGGTCGGAGGCTCGGCGACCGTCCTGACCGATGCTGACGTTCCGGTTGGCGTTGCCGACGAAGGTGTTGTTCCAGATCTTCACGTTGCCGGAGTTCAGGACGAACAGCCCGAAGTCGCCGTTGCGGGCGATGATGTTGTCGGCGACGACCGCCCGCTCCGAGAGCTCGACCATGACACCGTGACCGGTGTTGCCGATCACGTCGTTACCCGTGAAGACGATGTCGATGACCGATTCGTCGAACCACGGACCACGACCGGCGTTACCCGTGAACGCGCTGTCGGTGACGGTCACTCCGCGCGTCCGGGTGACCTTGAACGCGCCGGACACCGGGGAGTGGTTGAAGCGCTCGGCGTTGTTCCCGACGGAGAGCATCTGCTTCACCTTCAAGCCGTCGGCCTGGGAGGCGCCGCCACCGAGGAGACCGTTGCCGATCAACGAGACGCGCGTCAACGTCGTCCTCGGCGCCCAGGAGTAGAAGCCGGTCGTCGAGTTGTCGCGGATCGTCACGTCGGCGAGCGTGATGTCGCTCGCTGCGGCGATGACGGTCCCCATCTGGGGCACGCTGGTGGCGTACCGGCGGATGCCGATGCCGCGCACCTCGGATCCGGCGGACCGGATCGAGAGCGCCTGGGTGAGCACGCTCGCCTCCACGGGCTTGCCCGTCGGGTCGGTGCCGATCACGAGCCGCTTCGCCCGATCGTCGACGAAGAAGGTCCCGGCGACGACCTGCGCGGCGGAGGCGACCTCCCGCAGCTGCACGCCCGCGACCCACACCTGGTCCGGATGCGCGGCCATCGGGTGCGCGGGATCGACGAAGCGCCACTCCGGCTGGGTGTTGTCGGGCGCTCCCTTCGTGTATGTGGGGCTCGAGTCGAGCGCGGTCCCCCAGCCGTCGACCGTCCAGGTCTTGCCTGCGGGCTTCCAGCCGGTGACGGTCTTCGCGCCGTCCATCCAGACCGCCTCGTTCGGAGCGGGCTGGATCGTGACGCGCTTCTGCGGCGGCACGACGATCTCCTCGTGGTAGGTGCCACCGCGGAGCACGATGGTGCCGCCGTTCGGCACCAGCCGCAGCGCGGCCGCGATCGTGCGCACCGGCGAGTTCTTCGTACCGGCAGCGCCGTCCGATCCGCCCGGCGCCGCGTAGATCGCGGTGGCGGGTGCCGGGTACGACAGCGACCCCGGGGCGGCGGCGCCCGGCTTCCCGCGGACACCGGCCGGGGTGGCAGGTGGAGCGGGTGTCACCGGGGTGGTCGGCGTCACCGGGGGAACCGGAACCGGGTTCGGCGCAGGAGCCGGGTTCGGCGCGGGGGCGGGCGTCGGCGTCGGCGTCGGAGTGGGAGTCGCCACCGGCGCGGGCGCGGCTGCGAGCACGTCGTCGATCGCGAGCGGGACGGCGGCCTTCGCTCCGGAGGACGTGTACAGCGCGAAGCCGTAACCACCCGCGGCCGTGATCCGCGTGGCCGAGGAATCGGCGTGCGTCACCTGCCACGCGGACGGCTCGTCCCCATCTGCCGCCCAGGCCTTGGCCGCGAGCGTCACCGGGCTGGTCCCGGTCACGTCGAGGGCGACGCGCAGCGACATGCCCGTCGTCACCGGGAAGGGGAGTCGTCGCTCGCTCAGGTTCTGCACAGTGGTGAGGTCGGTCATCCGGACCACGGACACGTAGGCGGAGCCGTCGGGGTGCACGCGGAGGCGCACACCGTAGGAGTCCTTGCCGACGATGCGGACGGCCTGGGCCAGGTAGAGCGGACCGCCGACGGGGAGGGCAGGGACCGTCACCGTGTAGCGGCTCGACACATCCGCCGCGGTCACCCCGGCCACGGTCGCCCGCGCCGTGATCCCGGGCTTCCGGCTGGCGAGCATCGCCTGCCCGTTCCCGACGCTCGACGCACCCTCGATGACACGCCAGGCCCCGACGGGAGAGGCGCCCCAGCCGGAGGCGACGGTGCGGTTCATCGGGTCGGAGAGGAGGGGACCCGCAGACGCTGCCGCCGGTCGGGCCGACGGCGAGGCGGCGGCGACCGCCGCGGAGGCCGGTGCGGCGATCAGCACTCCGGAGAGCGCGACGGCGACGCCCAGGGCACCCGCGAGCAGGCGATGGCGACGCCGTGGCGCCGCTGGCGATGAGAGACGAACAGGGAACGGAAAGGACACGATGTCACCGTTTCTGGGGTGGAATACACGATCACCCACGCTTCGCCGCAGTTTCAACCCCGGCGACAAAGTGCGAGCCCCCCTCGCAACCCATGAAGAATAACCGCCCGTCTGGACGATGGCAAACGATTCGAGCCCTTCCGCCGATATGCTGCACGCCTCCCCCGGGAGGACGGCGGGTCGCTCACTCGCTGTAGTACTCGCTGCGATGCCGGTCCGGACGCGCACGGTTGAGGACCGTGCCGAGGATGCGGGCGCCGCCCGATTCCAGCGATTTGATGCTCTTCGCCAGTGCCGCCCGCCGCGTCTTGGTGGCGTCGACGACGAGGATGACACCGTCCGTCTGGGTGGCCAGGAGGTTGGCGTCCGCGACGCTCAGCGTCGGGGGCGAGTCGATCACGACGTAGTCGTAGTCCGCGGCGGCGAAGTCGAGAAGCTGTGCCATGCGCGCCGACGTGAGCAGCTCGGCGGGGTTCGGCGGGATCGTCCCGGCAGGGAGGATGTCCAGCGTGGTGTCCGCGACGCGGTGCTTGGCCACCTCGAACTCCACCTCGTCGAGCAGGACGCTCGTGAGTCCGACCGAACCGTCGATGCCGGCGTGCTCGTGGGCACGCGGGCGGCGCATGTCGGCGTCGATGAGCAGGACGGAATTACGGAGCGCGGCGAGGGTCATCGCGAGATTCACCGACACGGTCGACTTGCCCTCGGCGGGCATACCGGAGGTCACCAGCAGCACCTTCACCCGGGACGACACGTTCGCGTACGCGAGCGCCGACCGGATACGGCGGAACTCCTCCGAGGTGTGGCCGAGCGGCTCCTGGGCGACGGCGATTCCCCGCGCCTCCAGCAGCGGCGACTTGGAGACGACGCCGAGCACGGGATCCCCGCCGGCCTGCGTCAGCGCCTCCTCGTTGCGGACACGGGTGTCCAGCACACCGATGAGCACGGCGGCCGCAAGGCCGAGCACGCCTCCGAGGAAACCGCCGAGGGCCGCGTCCCTGGGCTTGCTCGGAGTGAACTGGAACTCGGGGACGACGGCGTCGTCGATGACCTCGGCGGTGATGGTGGACTCGCCCTGCGGATCCTTCGGAGCGACGTCCTTGACGACCGTGATGAGCTGCTCGGCGACGGCGTTCGCGAGCTCGGCCGCAGCTTCCGGGTCGTCCGTGATGCCGGTGATCCGCAGGGTGACGGTGCTCTGCGGGATGGTCACCTCGATGTCCCTCGCGAGCGCGCGGGGCGTCGTGTCGAGCTCGAGCTCCTCGATCACCGGATCGAGCACGCGCGAGCTCGTCGCCAGCTGGGCGAACGACAGCATCTGGCTCTGGGTGTACACCGAGCCCTGGTTGAGGTCCGAGGCGCTCGTGCCCTGGTTCAGCGCGAAGTACAGCGAGGTCGTCGCCTGGAACAACGGCGTCTGCAGCGACGCGTATCCGTACGACCCCGCGGCGCCCACGACGCCGCACAGCACGATCAACCACCAGAACTTGCGCAGCGAGCCCGCGATGACACGCAGGCTGACCCGGCTCTCGGCCATGACTCCCCATTCCCCCTGAGGTCTCGATTCTAGAGGAGCCATCTGCACGGCCCGTTCACGTCTGCCGCACCTGTGGAGCGGGTCCGGTCGTCGCCGGCGGTGACGCCGTCCCGAGATCCCGCAGGAAGGCCTCTTCCGCGGTGGTGGATCGCGTTCCGGCGTCGCGCGCCCAGGTCACCGCGAGCCCGACGCAGAACCACAGGAACATGCTGTACTGCGTGATGAGGGCGACGACGACCAGACTCGGGAGCTGTCCGACGACGGCGAGGGCGGCGGGACTCCGCGTCGAGCGCCGCACGGCCATCAGCGCCGCGCAGACGACGGCCGCCATGATGAGCAGGGTCGGCACGTACCCGTACCGGAGGAGCGTGAGCACGAGGGCGTTGTCCACCGACCGGGCGAAGTATCCGAGGTAGTAGTCGCCGGAGACGAGGGAATGCCAGTCGCCGGGGTTCCCGAACAGCTGCACCTGTTCCAGGAGGACCAGCAGGTCCGTGCGGTAGTCGGCGCTGCCTCCGGCCTCGTCCCCCGCGGCACCGAAGACGGAATCGATGACGGGGATGACGATCGCGGTGCCGATCACCCCGGCGACGGCCACCGTCACCCGGAATCGCGTCGAGACCCCGACGATGAGGAAGGTGGACAGGACGAGTGTCAACACCAGTGTGAGCAGGCCCGCCCGACTGAATGTGAAGACCGTGGCGGTGGCGATGAGCACGATGCCGGCGATCTTCGGGAACAGTCGCCATCGTGTCGCCACGACGAACGCGGAGGACATCGCCAGCGCGGCGCCGAGCGCGATCGAGTGCCCCCACGCCCCCTCCGCACGCAGCACCCCGCCGCGCTCCTGCAGCGGGCTCCATGTGTCGTACACCACGCCGGACCCGGGAATGAGGACGAAGGGGTTGAAGGAGGTGAGGAACTCGACGACCGCGAGAGCGGCGGCCACGATCGCCACGACCGCGATCGTCGAGGTGATCCACTCGGTCGTCACGCGAGCGAGCACCACGCGCCCCCAGATGTAGGGGATCACCCACTCGAGAAGCGATGCCACGAGGGAGGCCAGGTCGACCGCGCCGAACCCGTACAACCCGACGACGACGAGGACGAACGCGGCGACCCAGGCATCGGCCGCCCGCAACGGCACCACCGACCAGTTCACGATGATCAGCAGGACGGTGAGCAGGGTGATCGCCGCCCAGTAGAAGCTGATGTTCACCCCTACCCAGAGAGGCACGAAGAACAGCACGACCGCCCACACGACGAAGGCGGTACGCGGGAGCAGCCGGAGTGCGAACACGACGATGGCCACTGCCGCGATTCCACCGAAGGCGAGGAGCGCGATCGGGACAGCAGTGGCCATGCGTCAGGATCTTACTGCGGTGCGGTGACGCGGAACGAATCGAACGACACGCCGAGCGGCGCGGTCGCGCTGCCGGAGCGGTTGCCGCTCAGTCCCACCGCACCCGCACCCAGGGGTGCCGCGTCGGTCGTGGTGATCTGCCAGGCTGCCGGCTTCGTCGTCTCCGTCGGCCAGAACTTGGCGGAGAGGGTCGCCGACGTCGTCCCCGTCACGGACACCTCGAGGTTGTACGAGGTGTTCGCGGCCCACACCAGTCCGGGCACGGCCTGCGTGCGCAGGACGGTCCCTTCGCGGTGCACGACGAGCCAGACCGTGCCGTCAGGACGCAGCCAGGCGCGGACGAAGTACTTCCCGGCCGCCGACTGCCGCGCGATCACGCCGACGTAGGCGCCACCCGCGGCCGGGGCCTGATCGACCCGGAACTGCGTCTCGAGCACCGCATCGGCGACGGACGTGGTGTTGAGCGTCGCATGCCGGGTGTCGCCGGCGATGAGGTTCAGCTTCGCCTGGCCGTCGGCGACGGTCGCCGCCGCCTGCGAGCCGCCGGCGATCGTCCACGCCCCGCCGACCGTGGCGGTGCCCCAGCCGGGCCCCGCGGTGCGGTCGAAGCCGTCGTCCGCCACCGGAGCCGGCTGCGGCTCGGGTTCGGGTTCGGGTTCGGGCTGCGGGTCGACGGGAGGCGCCGTCACGGTCACCGGCTTGCTGGTGGTGTGCGTGGCGCCCTTGTCGTCCTTCACCGTGAGGGTGACGGTGTAGGTCCCCGCCGCGGTGTAGGTGCGGCTGGTGGTCGCACCGGTGCCGGTCGTCCCGTCGCCGAAGTCCCACGCGTACGAGGCGATCGTGCCGTCGGAGTCGGTCGAGGCGCTGCCGTCCACGGCGACCGTGAGGTTCGTCGCGGTCGCGGTGAACGCGGCGGTGGGAGCGACGTTCGCGGGCTCCGGTTCGGGCTGCGGCTCGGGCTCCGGCGCCGGCGTGCCGAGGTTCTTCAGCGTGAAGTCGTCGAAGCTGGCGAGGTTGGTGCCGGTGCCACTGCCCGACCGGTAGGAGAACACCGTCGGGGCACCGGCGACCTGCAGAGCCGGCGTCGCGTCCGTCGTGGTGAGCTGCCAGTTGGCGGGCTCCGCCGACCCCGCCGCCCACAGCTTGGCGCGGATGGTCGTGGTGGACGACCCGGTCGTCTCCATCAGGAGCGAGAACGAGCTGCCCGCGCTCCAGGAGAGACCGGAGACGGCGGTGCTGGCGATCGCCGTGCCGTTGCGGTGGATCACGAGCCAGGTGGTGCCGTCAGGACGGTGCCAGGCGAGAGCCCGGTAGCCCGAGGACCCGGAACGCCGTGCGCCCAGACCTTCGTACGCCGCCCCGGAGGAGGGCCCGGAGGCGAGCGTGTAGGTGATCCGCGCGGACGTGTCGAGAAGGGACGTGCCCTGCAGCAGCATCTCCCTGGTGTCACCGGGTGCCAGGTTGACCTTGCCCACGCCGTCGCCGACGGAGAGCGCCGCGGCGGAGCCGCTCATCGGCGCCCAGGTGCCGCCCTTGTCGGCGGCGCCCCAGCCGCTGGACACGACACGACCGAACGCGTCGGACGCGGCGAAGACCTGCGCGGTCACGGTCACGGTCTTCGTGACGGCCTTGGACGCGCCGAGGCTGTCGGTCACGGTGAGGGTGATGTCATGCGCGCCGGCCGCGGCGTACGTGTGGCCTGCCGTGGCCCCGGAACCGGCGGGAGACCCGTCGCCCCAGTTCCACGAGTAGGACAGCGTCGCGCCGTCGGACGCACTCGATCCGGCTGCCGAGACGTTGACGCTCAGCCCCGACGCGGTCGCGGTGAAGGCGGCGACCGGGTCGGCATGCGTCGCCTCGACCTGTCGTGTGGTCGACGCGCTCCCGCCGCGGTCGTCGGTCACCGTCAGGGTCACCGTGCGGGTGCCCGGCGTGGCGTAGACGTGCGTCGCGACCTGACCGGTCGAAGTGGTGCCGTCCCCCCAGTTCCATGCGTAGGAGGCGAGGGAGCCGTCGGAGTCCGTCGAGGCGGACGCATCGGCCGAGACCGACAGCCCGTTCGCCGTCGTCTCGAAGGCCGCCGTCGGCAGGACGTTCGGTGCCTTCACCACGACCTGCTTCTCCGCCGTGGTGGCGAGTCCGTTGCTGTCCGTGACGGTCAGCGCCACCGTGTAGGTGCCGGACGCCTCGTACGTGTGGCTCGTCGTCTTGCCGGTGGCCGTCGCCGAGTCATCGCCGAAGTCCCACCGATAGCCGGCGATCGTCGCCGAGCCCGCGGACGCCGAAGCCTCCGCGTCGAACGCGACGGCGAGGTCGGTCGGCGTGGCGGTGAAGGCAGCGGTCGGGGCCTGGAAGCCCTTGCCGATTCCGTAGTGCGTCTTCACCTGGGTCGCCGTGAGGGCGAACGGGTAGACCGCGACCTCATCCAGCGCCCCCTTGAAGTACTTGGAGCTCGGCTCGGACGGCCATCCGGCGAGGTTGTCTCCGCCGATACGCCAATATCCCGTGTAGTTCTCCGCCGTGGTGGCCCCCGCGAGCGACGACACGAGCTTGCCGTCGACGTAGAGCTTCATCCCCTCCGCGCTCTGCGACGCGACGGCGTGGTGCCACTCGTTGTCGTTGAGCGCGGCGTCGTTCTGGACGGTCTGCGTGCTGCCGTTGTACGTGCCGAAGACGAGACGCCCGTTGTTCGTCATATAGAGATGACGGTCGTAGCTGGTCGACTCACCCGACGCCGCGGCGCCGTAGCCCATCAGCTTGCCGCCGCTGGTGGTGTTGGTCTTGAACCAGAGCTCGGTCGAGAACTCGGACGGCGCGGCGATCTTGCTCCCGGAGGCCACGCGTCCCGCGCTCGTCCCGGTGAAGGTCGAGGCGCCCGTCGCCGTGTTCTCCACCCCGGAGGTCGAGGCGGTGACGCCCGTGCCGAACACGGGGGTGTTGGACCCGGCCCAGTCCTGCGCGGCGGTGCCGAGCGGGTAGTAGAGCTGCGGGCCGTCCGCCGTGACGGCGTTGACGTAGTTCGACACGGCACCGGCCGCGATGGTCACGCTCATCGCCTGGCTGGAGACGGAGTTGCCCGCGCTGTCCTTCGCGACGACGGTGTACTCCTGCGTCGATCCGGGAGCTGCGGTCTTGTCCTCGAGGTTCACCGAGGGGCGGTCCCACCAGGTGCCGCGGGCGGTGGCGGTGGCCACCGGGGCGGTGGTGCCGGTCCGACGCAGTTCGTAGGTCAGCGTGAGGTCGTCACGGTCCCAGTTCGCGGGGATCGAGATCCGCGCGCGTCCAGGGATGAACGACTGCGCCGTGCCGGTCCAGTTCGCCCCCGACAGCCGAGGGCCGTCCTTCGCGCCGCCTGGCGGGTTGGTGGAGAACCGCACGAGTCCCTCGAAGCGGCCGTTGTTCACGGAGCGGAACTCGCCGCCGATCGAGATCATGTTCCCCGCACCGGTGATCGAGAGTCCGGCCTGACCCATGCCCGTGGTCACGCCCACGGCCCAGTCCGGCGTCCAGGCGTAGGCCGAGGGCGCCGGTGTCCCGGCCCAGTTCTTGTACGTGCCTCCGGCGGCGGGCTGGTTGCCCAGCAGACCGCGGGCGTCGGCGGTGTACGCCTCCGAGTAACGGTGCGTGCGCGGATTCTGCTCGGGGTGCATGCCCATGGTGCTGCAGGCATGGGTGTGGCTGGTGGTGTAGACCGTCTTGCCGGTCGAGTAGACGCCGTAGTGGTCGCCCAGGCAGTCCGCGATCCAGCGGACCTGACCGCTTCCGGCCTCGGCCGCGAAGGTGCCCTCGAGGTTGCCGGTGGCCGCATCCGCGTAGACCCAGCCGGTGCCGTACACGGCGTTGGCGTCGGCCGCGAGGCCGAAGATCCCCGCCTTGCCCGAGTTCGCGCCCGTGTTCGAGCCGTTCTTCACCGTCTGCGGCAGCGCCCATCCGCTGTCCACCGCGCCGGTCGTCTTGTCGAGCGCGACGGTGCCGCGCATCGTCAGGTCGCCGTTGACCTGGGAGAAGCGGCCGGCCGCGATGACGTTCTGACCCGCCGGGTCCATCACCATGGCGTCGACCTGGAGGTCGGTCTGCGGCGCCCAGCTGAGCAGCGCGCCGTTCGTCGCCGAGAAGGCCGCGAGGTTCTTCCGCGGGGTCGCGTTGCCCTGCGTGAAGAGACCGCCGACGTAGACGCTCGAGCCCGAGGTGGCGAGGGCGTACACGCCGCTGCCGCCGATCGAGGGCGAGAACCCGGGCACCAGCTGCCCGGTCACGGCGTCCAGCGCGGCGAAGTTCCAGCGCGTCTGGCCGTTGACCGAGTTGAAGGAGCCGCCGATGTAGATGCGGCTGCCGTCCGGCGAGGCGGCGACGGCCTTGATCACGCCGTTCACCTGCGGTGCGAACGAGAGCAGCTGACCGGTGTTGATGTCGTATGCGAGGACGTTGGACCGGGCGGTGAGGCTGGTCCCCGGTACGGCGAGCGGCGCCCTGGCGTTGTCGAACTTGCCCACCGCGTAGACGGTCGACCCGATCGTGGTCTGCGACCACACGTAGCCGTTGTCGATCTGCACGGTCGGAATCGGGTCCGACGTCACGACGTCGTCGTTCCGCTGCAGCAGCGGCGGCGGCGTCGACGGCGAATCCGCCGCCGCGGCCCCGGTCGCCCCCAGCGTGGTCATGCCCGTGATCAGCAGCGCCGCCGTCACGACCGACGCGAGTGCGCTCAGCGCCCGCCTCGAAGTGGATGTCTTACCCATGTTGCTCCCCAGCCCCAGATTTCTTCTTCGAAAATGTCACGTACGAGACGCGGTGAAAGTCGTCGCGCCCACGGCTCAGGAGAGCTCGCCCGCGAAGGTCGCCACCGGCTCGCCGGCGGCGTAGTTCACGCTGATCTTCACGGCGCGACCCTTCGTGGGGTCGAGCATGAAGACGTAGGTTCCCGTGGCCTCGTCGCCGGCGGCCAGCTCTCCATGGAGAGGTTCGTTCGGACCCGCGGTGGTGGCCACCCCGACGTCGCCGTCGTCCGTGACGAGGCTGACGACGGCGGAGTCGATGCTCTGCGCCCGCTTCGAGTCGTTGGCGACCTTCACGGTCACCACGACGGCGGAGCCGGCATACTCGCCCGGCGTCTCGGGGGTGACCTCGGTGGTCGAGATGTCGTCGACGGTCACGACCATGTCGGTGGACAGCGCGATCTCCGCGTCCAGCGCACCGCTCTCCTCGGTCAGCGCGGGGGCCTCGGTGGGCCCCTGGGCGTCGGGATCGGCCGGCGGCGTCCAGTCGGTCGTGCTGGTGCCCTCGGGCTCCGGCGACGCCGCGGTGTCCGGTGCCGCCGTGCATCCGGCGAACACGAGCGCGAGCGCCACGACGGGCGCGATGAAAAGCGCACGGCGTGCGCGTGATGAGCCGTCCCCACAACGGCATGCTGAAACAGTGAACACTGCAGCTCCCCAGAACCCAGATCCCCAGCCGGAGCCCCCTCGGCTCCGGTTTCCCCCCAGCCATGCAGAACACGGCGTCGGCTAATGGTAGTGCGGACCGTGGAAAACCACAACCCTCCGGTCAGGAGGAGTGTCGGCGCTGTCTCCCGAGCTGCCCGCCGATCGCGTCGACGGCCTGCTCGACCTCGGAGAGGGTGCCGGCATGACCCCGACTCCCGTGCCGATCCGCGATGGAGGCAGGGTCCTCGACGGAGGGACGACCGAGGAGACGCCGGAGCCCGCCGCCGCGACCCGGCGAGCCGCTGAGGGGCACCGCACGCGTCCGTGCCCGG
Source organism: Microbacterium meiriae (assembly GCF_040685015.1). NCBI lineage: Bacteria > Bacillati > Actinomycetota > Actinomycetes > Micrococcales > Microbacteriaceae > Microbacterium > Microbacterium meiriae. The sequence continues at coordinate 652,744 of NZ_JBFBHD010000001.1, forward strand.
TCGAGGTGAGCGACGTAGTCGGCGATGACATCGGAGCCGCCGGGCGCGAACCCGACGCCGAGGTGCGCGGCCTCACGCAGCGTGAACATCCGCTCGCGGTGCTCCGGCGCCGCCCGCACCAGCTCCCCCCGGAGATCGCGCGAGGCGGTCAGCACGAGGTCGGCTGCGGCCAGCATCTCCGGGGTGACCTCGCGGGCTCGATGCGCCTGCGCCCGTGCCCGCCAGTCCTCGTCGGCATGCCGCGACGCGACGTCGGCGCAGATCGGGTCTCCGTCGTTGGCGCGCACGCCGGCGCTGCGCACCGAGAGCGAGGAGCCCTCCCCGAGCCGGCGCCGCAGCTCCAGCTCGGCCAGCGGCGACCGGCAGACGTTGGCCGCGCACACGATGAGGATCGAGCCGCCGGTCATGCCGGGTCACCGAGCCTTCCGATCTCGCGGAACCACTTCACCGCGGCGAGCGCGAGGAACAGGACCGCGGCGGCGCAGAGCGCGCTGTACGCGACGAGGAATCCCGGCGTCCAGCCCCAGAGGACGAAGACGAGGCAGACCAGCCCGAAGTCGGTCGGCAGCAGCATGAGCGAGCGTCGCAGGGTGCCTCCGCCGCGTTCATGGGTGGACGCGACGGCGTGCTTGCCCTTGAGGAGGTCGTTCAGGAGCATGCCCGAGAACGTGGTCGAGGCGACGATGCTGAACACGATCGGGATCAGCAGCAGCGCCGGCGACTCCGGAAGGACCCGGTACAGGCCGATCAGCACCGCGAGGTGCAGCGACGCGATCTTGAGCGTGTCGATGAAGTGGTCCAGCCACTCGCCCTGCGGGCTCCCGCCGCCGCGGAGCCGCGCGACCTGACCGTCCGCGGAGTCCCACGCGTAGCCGAGGACGAGGAAGAGCGCGATGAGCAGCCCGAACGGCACCGTGACCGGGGCGAAGGCGATGAGGCCGATGGCGGCGAACGAATGGACGGCGCTGATGATCGACACCTGGTTCGGCGTGAGGCCGAGCCGGAACGCCAGCGCGGCGAGCACGCGTCCGAGCCTGCGGTTCACGTAGACCGAGTAGGCGGGGGCGCCGCGGGCATGGCCCTTCTGCGCCCTGGCGAGCTGACGGTAGGCGTCTACGACCATGACGTTCCCTTCGATTCCGTGCCGGACAGGCGCGCGATCCGTCTGGCCTCGCGCACCCCGCGGACGTAGGCGCGCAGCGGAGCAGCGGAATGCAGCAGCTGTCGGCGGCCGCCGCGGAGGATCACCTCGCGGGCGGTACGGGGTATCGACCGGCGCCAGCGGTGCACGGCCTCGTCGTCGAGGTGCCGGACCGCGTACAGCATCCGGTTGCGGATGTTGTAGAAGTAGTAGCCCTCCGACTTCGCCCTCGCGAGCTGGGGTTCGGCGCGCTGCGTGCCGCCCTCGTCGTGCACGGCCGTCGCCTCCTCGACGAGCACGAGCGTCCCGCCGGCCGAGACCACCCGGCGCGAGAAGTCGACGTCCTCCCAGTAGAGGAAGTATTCGTCGTCGAAGCCGCCCGAGAGCGCCCACACCTCGCGGGTGATCCACAGGCAGGCACCGCTCAGCCACGGCTCGTAGGGGCGCGCGTCGTCCGCCCGGCGTTTGCGACGCGCGCGCATCGTGCCGTCGTCGAGCAGGAGGTCGATGCCGGCGAACCAGGTGCGTCCCTCGGAGTCGGTGATCACCGGCGAGGCGAGGGTCGTGCGCGAGGCCGCGGTGACCGCGGCCAGGCGCGCCAGAGACGCACGGTCGATGTGCGCGTCCGGGTTGATCACGAGGACGTCGGTCGCGCCGTCGGCGAGCGCCCGCGTGACCCCGATGTTGACGCCGCCGCCGAATCCGCTGTTCGTCTCGGGGGTGATGAGGGTCCATCCGTGCGCCTCCGCGACCGCGACGGCGGCCTCGCGCTCCGCGGCACCGGCCCAGTTGTCGACGACGACCACCAGGGCCTCCTCATCGACGGCACGAGCCTCGCGCTCCACGAGCACCAGGTTGCGCTCGAGCAGCCGCGCCGAGGCGTAGTTCACGACGACGACGGCCAGCCGTCCGTGCACGATTGACACGCGATCCTCCCCCCGGATCCGCCCACACGGTCCGCTCGGGTCGCCGGTCGAATTCCCCAGAGTCGCGACCGGCGTCGACTCCCAGGACACCGACTATACGCCAGAGGCGGCTCGGCGCACCCGTCGTTCACGGTACGATGAGCCGGCGCGGGGAGACAGGCGCACGACTGCCATGGGGATGAGGCGGATGACGAGGGGACCGGGGACGGGCGACGCGATCGCCGTGACGATCGGCGTACCCACCTACCGACGGCCGGAGCTGCTGGCGGCGCTGCTGCGCGCACTCCCTGACCGGATCGCGGAGTGTGCAGACCTCGGCGTGGACGTGGAGGTGCTGGTCGTCGACAACGACGCCGCGGGCTCCGCGCGCGAGGTGGCCGCGAACGCCGCCCTGCCCGTCCGGTACGTCGTCGAGCCGACGCCGGGCATCGTGGCCGCGCGGAACCGGCTGCTGGACGAGTGCGCCGACCGCGACCTGCTCGCCTTCATCGACGACGACGAGGTCCCCCGTGCCGGCTGGCTCTCGGCGCTGATCACCACCTGGCGCGCGTTCGACGCGGATGCCGTCATGGGCCGCGTCATCTCCGTGTTCGATGACGACGTCGATCCCTGGCTGCTCGCCTCCGGCACGTTCCGTCGTCCGCCCCGCCCGACCGGGACCGTACTCTCGGTCGCCGCGGCGGGGAACCTGCTGCTCGACCTCCGAGCGGTGCGCCGCTTCGGCGTGCGCTTCGACCCGTCCCTCGGGCTCGGCGGCGGCGAGGACACGCTCTTCACCCGCGAACTCGTCGGCCGAGGCGGCCGCATCGTCTGGTGCAACGAGTCCGAGACCGAGGACCTCGTCGTCGCCGCGCGCCTCAGCCGCGCGTGGGCGGCGCAGCGGGCGTTCAGCTCGGCCAATGCCGGTACCCGCATCGACCTGCAGCTCACCCGCGGGAGGCTGCGCCGCGGTCTGCTCCGGGTGCGCTCCCTGATCGGTGGGATCGCCCGGATCGTCGTCGGTGCAGCACGTCGAGCCTTCGGCGCCGCGACCTCGAACATCGCCCATCACGCCCGCGGCACCCGCCTGATCCACCGCGGCCGCGGCACCATCGCCGCCGCTCTCGGCCGCCGCTACGACGAATACCGTCGCCCCTCGGAGGACAACACGATGACCGAATCCGCGTCGAGCATCCGCGTGATGCAGTCCCTCGGCGCCCCGCGCCCCACGACGAATCCGTACAACAAGATGCTCGACGAGGCCCTGGGGACGACGGAGGGCCTGGAGCATCTCCGGTTCTCGTGGAAGACCGCCCTCTTCGGCCGCTACGACGCCTTCCACTGGCACTGGCCCGAGGCCAAGCTCCACGGATCGACCTGGTGGAAGTCCACCGGCAAGTTCCTCCTCACGGCGGCCCTCGTCGCCAGGCACCGCCTGTCTCGACGTATCGCCGTGGTGCGGACGGTCCACAACATCGAGCTTCCCGATGACAACGCGCCACGCTTGTGGCTGCTGCGGTCCATCGATCGGCACACCGACTATCGGATCGTCATCAACGAGACGACGCCGCTCCCTCCGGGCACGCCGCACAGCCTCATCCTGCACGGTCACTACCGCGACTGGTACGCCGCGTTCCCCTCCGCCGAGCGTGTGCCCGGTCGGCTGGGATCGTTCGGCGGGGTGCGTCGTTACAAAGGGCTCGAAGGGTTCATCGACGCCTATGCGGAGGCGGTGACGATCGAGCCGACGTTGAGCCTGAAGATCGGCGGTCGCCCCTCCACCCCCGAGCTCGGCGACGACCTCCGTGAACGGACGTCCGGTCTCCCCGCCGTCGAACTGCACCTCGACTTCCTGAGCGATGCCGAGCTCGTCCAGCTCGCCACCTCCTCCGAGCTGATCGTTCTGGCCTACCGCTTCATGCACAACTCGGGCAGCGTCCTCGCCGCCCTGTCCATGGCACGGCCCGTACTGGTGCCGCGGAACGAGGCGAATGAGGCGCTGGCGCGCGAAGTGGGCGCCGAGTGGGTGCTCCTGTACGACGGCGACCTCGACGCCGCAGCGGTGGTCGAGGCCTGGCGGGCGGCATCGACGCTGACCGGGGCACCCGACCTCTCCCGCCGCGAATGGGCGGACGCCGGCCGTGCCCACCGGGACGCCTTCCGCGAGGGCGTCGCACACAAGCGTCGGCGCCGCCACCGCGTCTGACCCACCCTCCCACCCGCCCGCTCAATGACGAGAGGCTCCATCCATGTCCGCATCACTGAAGGGCGCGTTCTTCCGCGCCAAGGCCGCGACCGTACGGGCGAGAGCGGGAGCCTTCCACCGTGAACTCCTCTCGAACGAGCGCTTGGCCCCGGCCGAGTTCGCCGGTATGCAGAACAGGCTCGCTCGGGACATCGCGGCGTTCGCCATGGACTCCTCCGCGTTCTACGGCGCCCGCTACCGGGAGCTCGGCGTCCGCCCGGATTCCCTGACCGATCCGGAAGCCTGGGCGTCGTTGCCGATCCTCGACCGGGCGACCGTCAAGCAGCACGCGGCGGAGATGCGCACGCCCGAGGCGACGGAAGCCAGTGCGCGACCTGCTCTGACGGGCGGCAGCACGGGAGAGCCCCTCGCCACCCTCCACGACGCCAGGGTGCCGGCTCTGGCCCTGAGCTGGAGGATGTACTCCTGGTGGGGGATCGAGCCGTACGACGACCTCGCCCGGGTCGGTCGCTGGAACTTCGGGCGGCTGGCGACCATCAAGAACGACCTCGCCTGGTGGCCCACCACTCAGGTTTACCTCGACGCCGGTCTGATCTCGGAGCAGACGATGGAAGCGTTCCATCGACGACTCACCGCGACGCGACCGCGCCTGATCGAGGGGTACGTCGGAGCGATGCTGGAGTTCGCCGATTTCCTGGAGCGCCGGAAGCTGAGCGTCCCCATCCCGAAGGCGATCGCGACGACGGCGGCGCCGCTCACGGCCTCCGCCCGCGCACGGCTCGAGTCGGTCTTCGGCGCTCCCGTCCACGACGAGTATCGCGGTTCCGAATTCGGATGGATCGCCGGGGAATGCGCTCATCGCGACGGTCTCCACGTCTTCGCCGACGTCCGCCGGGTGGAGGTGGTGGACGAGGACGGGGCCCCCGCAGCCCCCGGCCAGCTGGGTGACCTCGTCATCACGGATCTGCGCAACAGGGTCTTCCCGCTGATCCGGTATCGCACCGGCGACAAGGGCATCCTGCGATCGGAACCCTGCCGCTGCGGCAGTGCCCTCCCGCTCATGGAGCAGCCTCAGGGGCGGACGACGGACATGATCCGTCTCCCCAGCGGTACCGTGCTCGCGCACCGCCTCATGGGGATGTTCGCCGCACACCCGGAAGCCGTGCGTCTCTTCCAGATCCACCAGCTCGCCGATCACTCGATCACCATCCGCGTCGTGGAGGGTGACGGCGCGGAGGCGCGGAGTCAGATCGAGAGCGCGGTCGCCGCACTGCAGGAGCGGATCGCGAACGAGGTGCCGGTGCGCACCGACTTCGTCGACTCCCTGCCCTACACGGGCGGCAAGACGAAGTACATCATCAGCGACGTGCCCCCTTCGGTCTGAGCGTCGACGTCAGCCGTCCGCTCGGAGACCGCGGACGAGGGCGTCGACCATCGTCGCGGTCGTGAAGCGGCGCTCGACCTCGATCCGGCCCTGCCGACCCAGCTCGGCGGCGCGGTCGGGATCGTCCAGCATTCCGAGCAATGCTTCCGCCAGCACCTCCGGCTCCTCCGGCGGGACGAGGACACCGGTGCGGGCGCTGACGTAATCGCGCATGCCAGGGGTGTCCGAGACCACCACGGGGCGGGCCGTGGCCAGAGCCTCCAGCGCCACGGTCATCCCTGACGCGTGGAGGTTGGGGCGGGTCGCGGTCACCACGACGCTCGCGGTCGCGTACAGATCGCGGAGCTCCGTGTGCGGCAGCCGACGCACGAGCCGGACGCCCTCCGGAGGCGGCAGCGCGGAGGGCGACTGCACGACGACGTCGACTCCCGGGCGCGCAGCGAGGACCAGGGCGAGCGCGGCGTACAGCGTCGCGGGATCCCGGTCGCGATCGTTGCCGGCGCTGACGATCCGGGGTCGGGCGGCGGGTGGCCGCGCGCCGAAGAACTCGTGGTCGATCCCGAACGGCACGACGAAGATGCGGGGCGCGTCGGCCCCGAGGAGCCGTTGCAGGGGCACGACCTGTGCCTCGCTCAGCACCCAGAGCGCCGTGGCCGCCCGCAGCATCGCCACCAGTCGACCGGGTGCAGCGCCGGCCGCCGCCATGTCGGTGAGCCAGATGACGCCGGCGGCGTACCGCGTCCGCGGCCGCAGGATCTGCAGACGATAGGCGGTGTTCTCGTCCCACGCGATGGCGAACCCGGCACGGGGCCGCGGGCCGACGCCGGCGCGTGCGCGGAGCCGTGCGATCCGGCCGGGGTCGGGGAGCTCATCGACCTCCACGACGGCGTGGTCGCGAAGAGCGTCCAGCCCGTAGGGCCAGACGCTCGGAACCTCTCCCCTGGCGTGTGCGCGCGCCCAGGCGGATGCCGACTGCTCGGCACGGTGCGCCCAGGTGACGGACAGCGCCGGGCTGTCCTCGGATCCCACGAGGCCCACTATGGACCTCGGCCCGGGCGGTGTAAAGGGGGAGTTCTCCGCTAGAGTCGAGCGTACGACTGTGGGGGTCGTCGGACGGCAGGGGATGGCCGTCCTCTCAGTGACGCCGCCACGAGCATCGATGTTTCACGAGGGGGACATATATGAAGGGCATCATTCTGGCGGGCGGCTCGGGCACGCGGCTGCACCCCATCACGCTGGGGGTCTCGAAGCAGCTGATCCCGGTCTACGACAAGCCGATGGTGTACTACCCGCTGTCGACCCTGATGCTCGCCGGGATCCGGGAGATCCTCATCATCACGACGCCGCACGACGCCGCGCACTTCGAGCGGCTGCTGGGAGACGGCTCCCAGTTCGGCGTCTCCCTGTCCTTCGCGCAGCAGGAGTCGCCGGACGGCCTCGCCCAGGCGTTCACCATCGGCGCGGACTTCATCGGCGACGACAGCGTCGCGCTGGTCCTCGGCGACAATCTGCTCTACGGGCCGGGCCTCGGCACGCAGCTCAAGCGCTTCGCGGACATCGACGGTGGCGCGGTCTTCGCGTACTGGGTGGCGGAGCCGGAAGCCTACGGAGTCGTGGCGTTCGACGCCGACGGCCAGGCCGTCTCCCTGGAGGAGAAGCCCGCCGCCCCGCAGAGCAATTACGCGGTGCCCGGCCTGTACTTCTACGACAACGACGTCATCGAGATCGCTCGCAACCTGGCGCCCAGCGCTCGCGGGGAGTACGAGATCACGGACGTGAACCGGGCCTACCTCGAACGGGGCAAGCTGCAGGTCGAGGTCCTCCCCCGCGGGACAGCGTGGCTGGACACCGGGACCTTCGACCAGATGACCGACGCCGCCGACTACGTGCGCACGATGGAGCGCCGCACGGGGATGAAGATCGGCGTGCCGGAGGAGGTCGCCTGGCGTCAGGGCTTCCTCGACGACGAGGCGCTTCGGACGCGCGCGGAAGCCCTCGTGAAGTCGGGCTACGGAACCTACCTGCTCGGACTGCTCGAAAGGGGCGCTCGATGACCCGCCTGCTCGTGACCGGCGGCGCCGGCTTCATCGGATCGAACTTCGTGCACCACGTGGTCGCGCACACGGACGCGCACGTGACCGTGCTGGACAAGCTCACCTACGCCGGCAACCGCGCCTCGCTCGCTGGTCTCCCCGCCGACCGGGTCGAACTCGTCGAGGGGGACATCGCCGACGCCGCGCTCGTCGACAGCCTGTTCGCCCGGACCGACGCGGTCGTCCACTATGCCGCCGAGTCCCACAACGACAACTCGCTGCACGACCCGCGGCCGTTCCTCGACACCAACATCATCGGCACGTACACGCTGCTGGAGGCCGCCCGTCGGCATGATCGCCGGTTCCACCACATCTCCACCGACGAGGTGTACGGAGACCTCGAGCTCGACGACCCGGCACGGTTCACGGAGCAGACGCCGTACAACCCCTCGTCGCCGTACTCGTCCACGAAGGCCGGCAGCGACCTGCTCGTGCGCGCCTGGGTGCGCTCGTTCGGCGTGCAGGCGACGATCTCCAACTGCTCGAACAACTACGGCCCGTACCAGCACGTGGAGAAGTTCATTCCGCGCCAGATCACGAACGTGCTGCGCGGGATCCGACCCAAGCTGTACGGCGCCGGACAGAACGTGCGCGACTGGATCCATGCCGACGACCACTCCTCGGCCGTCCTCACGATCCTGGAGAAGGGCGAGATCGGCCAGACGTACCTGATCGGCGCCGACGGCGAGAAGGACAACAAGTCCGTCGTCGAGCTGATCCTCACGCAGATGGGCCAGCCCGCCGACGCCTACGACCACGTCACGGACCGCGCCGGTCACGATCTGCGCTATGCCATCGACTCCACGAAGCTGCGCACCGAGCTCGGCTGGGCGCCGCGGTTCTCCGACTTCGAGTCGGGCCTCGCCTCCACCATCGACTGGTACCGCGCGAACGAGGACTGGTGGGCGCCGGCCAAGGACGCCACGGAGTCGTTCTACGCCGCCCGGGGGCAGTGATGACCGCGTTCGGCAAGGCGCTCACGATCACCGAGACGCCGATCCCCGGCCTGCTCCTCGTCGACCTCCCGGTGCACGGTGATGCCCGCGGCTGGTTCAAGGAGAACTGGCAGCGCGAGAAGATGGTCGCCGCCGGCCTTCCGGACTTCGGTCCCGTGCAGAACAACATCTCGTTCAACGACGCGATCGGCACCACCCGCGGCATCCATGCCGAACCGTGGGACAAGTGGGTCTCCGTCGCCACCGGCCGGATCTTCGGCGCCTGGGTCGATCTGCGGGCGGGCGAGACCTTCGGGCGCGTCTTCACGGCGGAGATCGACCCGTCGCGCGCCATCCTCGTGCCTCGCGGCGTCGGCAATTCGTACCAGACGCTCGAAGCGGACACCGCCTACACCTACCTGGTGAACGACCACTGGTCGCCGGACGCGGCGTACTCCTTCCTCAATCTCGCCGACGAGACGGCGGCCATCGCGTGGCCGATCCCGCTCGACCAGGTCGAGATCTCCCCGAAGGACCGGGCGCATCCTCGACTGGCCGACGTGACCCCGATCGGCCCGCGGAAGACCCTCGTCGTCGGGGCGTCCGGTCAGCTCGGCCTGGCGTTGCGGGCGGCTCTCGGGGACGCGGAGCACGTCGAGTACACGACCAGGGAGACGCTCGACCTCCGCGACCCCGAGCTGGCCGTCGCACGGCGCTGGCGCGACTACGGGACGATCATCAACGCGGCCGCCTACACGGCCGTCGACCACGCCGAGACCGCGGAGGGGCGGGCCGAGGCCTGGGCGGCGAACGTCACGGGCGTGTCCGCGCTCGCCCGCATCGCGACCGAGAACGGCCTCACGCTCGTGCACGTGTCCAGCGACTACGTGTTCGACGGCACGAAGGACGGCCCCTACACCGAGACGGACGAGGTCCGGCCGCTCGGTGTCTACGGGCAGACGAAAGCGGCGGGGGACGCGATCGTCGCGACCGTGCCCCGTCACTACATCCTGCGGACCTCCTGGGTGATCGGCGACGGCCGCAACTTCGTGCGGACGATGGCCTCGCTGGCGGAGCGGGGCATCGCGCCGCGGGTCGTCGGCGACCAGATCGGGCGGCTCACCTTCACGGCGGACCTCGCCGCGGCCATCCGGCACCTGCTCGACGTCTCGGCGCCGTTCGGGCTCTACAACGTGACCGGGGGCGGCGAACCGCGCTCCTGGGCCGACATCGCGCGCGCGGTCTACCGGCTGACCGGGCACGACCCGGCCGCGGTCACCCCGGTGACGACGGAGGAGTACTTCGCCGACCAGGCCGGACCGATCGCGCCGCGTCCGCGCAACAGCGTCCTGGACCTCGCCCGGATCACGGCCACCGGCTGGACGCCGAGGGATGCGGATGCGTCCCTCGCGGACTACCTGTCCGCCGACGACGCCTAGAGCTCGCCCGGCTTCATCGCCTCCGCGTCGATGGCGCGGATGATGCGCAGGGTCGCGGTGTCCGGCTCCGGCTCACCCGCCGCCTCCCGCTCCTCCCGTCGCCGACGGGGCGCGTACACGACGAGCGAGTGGAAGAGGAAGCGGGCGAAGAACGCCACGACGAGCGAGAGCGCCGTGGCGAGCACGCTGGAGATGTGCCACGTCTCGACCATGAGCGCCATCACCGGGATGCGCAGGGCCGCCTCGACGTTGTTGAACGTGAACGAGGCCGCGAAGCGTGCCGCGGCGCTGCGGGCGTCGGTGCGCATGTCCGCGAAGACGAACCGCTCCTGCAGCAGGAAGTTGCCCACGATCGTGACCTCGGCGCCGATGATCGCCGCCCACACGTAGGGCACGCCCGCGGCGGTCAGCGCCCACATGATCGCGAGGTTCGCGATGGCGCCGAGGACGCCGATCGCGGCGAACAGGGACATCTTTCCGAAGCGCAGCCGTGCCAGGTGGGCGATGAACGTGGCCCCCTGCCGGAGGCTCGCCTTCGAGGTGCCGTGGCGGCGTTCGCCGAACTCCATCGGGACCTCCGCGATCCGCAGATCGGTGCGGGCGAGGATCTCCAGGAGGATCTTGAAGCCCTGCGGCCGCAGGGCAGCGAGATCGAGTCGCCGCCGGTCGACGAGGAAGAACCCGGTCATCGGATCGGTGCTCCGGGCGAGCCGCCGCGGGAACATCGCGCGGGTCAGCCAGGTGGCGGCGCGGGAGACGCCGAAGCGCACGGCCGTCCCGAGGCCGCTGGTGTCTCCGCCGCCGATGTAGCGGGAGGCGGCGACGACGTCCGCGTCGCCGTCCGCGTACCGGTCCAGCAGGGTCGGCAGGAGCTCCGGCGGATGCTGGAGGTCGCCGTCCATCACGATGCAGACGTCGCCGTTCGCGGCCCCCAGGCCGACGACGACCGCCCCGCCGAGGCCCCCGACGTTGTCCGCGCGATGGAGCACCCGGACCGCGATCGGGGCGTCGGCCGCGAGGCGCTCCACCTCGGCCGCTGTGTCATCGGTGCTGTCGTCGATGAAGAGGATCTCGGCGTCCCGTCCCGCCAATGCCGCCGCCGTCCGCTCCACGAGTTCGGCGACGTTGTCGCGCTCGTTGTACGTCGGCACGATGACCGTGACCCCTGCCCCCAACGTGGTCCCCTTCGTTCCGCAGCCCCATCGGCTCCGGCATCCATCGTTCCATGGGTTCCTATGGGCCGCAGGACATGTTCCTGCTAAAGTGTCGTCTGCGGCTGTGGGAGTCGCGACGAACGGGTGGGGATCCGTTCGACTGGGGAATGATCGATCTGGGGAGATCATGGGGACGCGTATCGGCTATGCCGTCGGAGCTTTCGACCTGTTTCACGTCGGGCACCTCAATCTGCTGCGGCACGCCAAACAGCACTGCGACATCCTGATCGCCGGGGTGGTGAGCGACGAGATGCTGCGTCAGGTCAAGGGGATCGAGCCGGTCATCCCGACCGCCGAGCGTGCCGAGATCGTGCGGCACATCTCCTTCGTCGACGACGTCTACGTCGAGACGACGCCGTCGAAGATGGACTCCTGGCGCGACGTGCGCTTCACGCACTTCTTCAAGGGCGACGACTGGCGCGGCACCGAGAAGGGCCTGCGGCTGGAGAGCGAGTTCGCGGAGGTGGGCGTCGAGGTCGTCTACTTCCCGTACACCGCGCACACGTCGAGCTCGGCGCTCCGCCGCGCGCTCGACGCGATCACCGCGAACGCCACGGCGTCGGTGGTCGGCGCGACCCGCTGAAGCCGGCGTCGGTCAGTTCGCGACGCCGAGGAGGCTGCGCGCCATCCGCGCCACGTGCGGCGGGGTGTGCGGGCCGAGCCACACCGTCCAGTGCTCCGGGGGCTCACTGCACGTCCACTCCAGGCACCACGCGTAGACGGCGTTCGCGAGACGCTCGCCGCGGGCATGGGCGCGCGGCCCCTCGGCGCGCAGGAGCCAGCGGACCGAGACCCCCTGGGGGACGTCGATGTGCCGGAACTGGATACGGGCCGCCGCCTCGATGAGGATGACGCCGTGCGCATCCCACGGGAGCCGGGACGCGACGCGGGCGATGGCTCCGACATCGGCGGCGTCCCCGGCGATGAGGACGGCTCCCTCCATCGCTTCCCAGTCCGGATCCTCGAGGTGCTCGCACGCGATGCTCATGCCTCCACTATAGGTAAGGCTACCCTTACCATCAAGAGCCGTTAGTCCTCCGCGACGGCGCTCGTCAACACCTTTACCCGGACGGCGCCACGCGTCATCCTGAGTCCGTGAGCAGTGAGAGGATTCGACGCACGCCCGCCGGACGCCGCCTGGTCGGCGCCCTGGTCGGCCTGATCGTGGCCGCAGCCCTGAGCGGGTGCGGAGCGACGGTCCCCGCAGACCCGGACGGCACCCTGGACCGAGTCACGGGCGGAGAGCTGCGGGTCGGCACCTCGCCCGACCCCGGCCTGGTCGAGACAGACGGCGGCCGGCCCCACGGGCCGGTCGTCGCCCTCGTCGACGGCTTCGCCGCGAGCCTGGACGCCCACGTCACCTGGACGGTCGCGACCGAGGAGAGCCTGGTGGGCATGCTGGAGACCGGCGACCTCGATCTCGTCGCCGGCGGCCTGACCCCGGACACCCCGTGGATCGACAAGGCGGGCGTGACCCGCGGCTATCCCGGGATCGAGGGCGCGGGCGGTCGGGAGCTCGTGATGCTCGTCCCCCTGGGCGAGAACGCATTCCTCTCGGCCCTCGAGACGTACCTCGACGGTGAGGTCGACCGATGACCGAGACGAAGCGGTTCGGGCGTACCGAGCTCCCCGACGAACAGCAGCAGGCGACCCGGAAAGCCGTGCGCTGGGAGATCTTCACGATCGTCTACACCTCGATCACGATCACCGTGATCGCGCTCGTCGTGGGCGAGTCCCAGGCGATGCGCACCGCGTGGATCGAGGACATGCTGTCCCTGATCCCGCAGTTCGCGTTCCTTCTCGCCCTGGTGTTCGTGCGGCGCCGCCCCACCCGGAAGCACCCCTACGGCCTGCACCGCGTGATGGGCGTCGGGCACCTCGTCGCCGGTGTCGCGCTCCTCGCGGTCGGCCTCAACCTCGCCGTCGAGGCCGTCGCCGGACTCCTCCGGGGGGAGCACCCGACCATCGGCACGGTGCAGCTGTTCGGGCAGACGATCTGGCTCGGTTGGCTCATGGTCGCCGTCATGGCCGTCGTGATCGTCGGACCGGTGTTCTTCTACGGTCCGGCCAAGGCCAAGCTCGCTCCCGTCCTGCACAACAAGCTGCTCTACGCCGACGCCGACATGGCGAAGGCGGACTGGCAGACGACGGTCGCCTCGATCGTCGGCGTGCTCGGTGTGGGCGCGGGAATCTGGTGGCTCGACGGCGCCGCGGCGCTCTTCATCTCGCTCGGCATCATCTGGGACGGCTTCCGCAACACGAAGACGGCGATCGTCGATCTCATGGATCAGCGGGCCCGCACGTTCGACAGCGCGGAGCCGCATCCGCTGGCCCGCGATGTCGTCTCCTACCTGCGCAGCCGCCCCTGGGTGGATCAGGCTGCCGTGCGCATGCGGGATCAGGGCCAGGTGTTCCACATCGAGGCGTTCGTGGTGCCGCATCACCGGACCGTCCGCACGGCCGACCTGACCGCCGCGTCCGAGGGCATCGCCGACTTGGACTGGAAGGTGCAGGACGTCGTGATCATCCCGGTCGAGGAGCTGCCGGCCGAAGCGGACCCCGGGCGATGAGCGCCGCCGACGAGGCGCTGTTCCCCGGCTTCACGACCACTCGGATCCCGACCTCCGAGGCGGACATCCTCGTCCGTCACGGTGGCTCGGGACCGCCCGTGGTGCTCCTGCACGGTCACCCCCGCACCTCGGCGACGTGGCATCGGGTGGCTCCCCTGCTCGTCGAGCGCGGCTTCACCGTGATCTGCCCCGACCTGCGCGGCTATGGACGCTCCCGCGGCCCGGCGCCCACCTCCGATCACTCGGCCCATTCCAAGCGTGCCGTCGCCCGAGACATCCGCGCCGTCGCCGAGAGACTCGGTCACGAGCGCTTCCGCCTTGTCGGGCACGACCGAGGCAGCTACGTCGCGCTCCGGCTCGCCCTCGATCACCCGGAGACCGTGGAACAGGTCGCGCTGCTGGACTGCCTACCGATCTCGGAGCACCTTCGCCGCTGCGACGCGACCTTCGCCGTGCATTGGTGGCACTGGTTCTTCTTCGCCCAGCCGGACATCCCGGAGCGCGTCATCGGCGCGGACCCGGAGGCCTGGTACGCCCCCAAGGCCGACCCGGCGACGATGGGCGCGGCGAACCATGCAGAGTTCCTGCACGCGGTGCGGCAGCCGTCGGTCATCCGGGCGATGCTCGAGGACTACCGCGCCGGTCTCACGATCGACCGCGCACACGAGGAGGCGGATCGCGCCGCCGGGCGCCGACTCGCGATGCCCGCGCTCGTGCTCTGGTCGGAACGCGACGATCTCGAAGAGCTCTACGGCGACCCTCTCCGCATCTGGCGGGACTGGGCCGACGATGTCCGCGGCCACGGCATCGACAGCGGGCACCACATGGCGGAGGAGGCGCCAGAACCTCTCGCCGCCGCACTGGCGGGCTTCTTCGGAGCCGCCCCTCCCCCACGGACGTAGGCTGGAGGCATGACCAACCCCGCCTCCGACACCATCACGATGTTCGGCGCCGACTGGTGCCGCGACTGCATCCGCACGAAGAAGCAGCTCGACGAGCTCGGCGTCGCGTACACCTACGTCGACCTGGTCGCCGACCCCGACGCCGCCGACATCGCGAAGGACATCTCCGGCCGCACGAACATCCCCGTCGTCGTCTACCCCGACGCCTCGCACCACGTCGAGCCGTCGAACGCCGACGTGGAGTCGAAGCTGCGCGAGCTCTCGCTCATCTGATCGTCTCGCCACTCGGCGGATCTCCGCGCGGACGCCTAAGCTGAAAGCCCGTTCGAAGGAGACGCCGATGACTTCTGCGCCCACGACAGCGCCTGCCGTTCCCGCTCTCGGGGAAGGCGAGGCGGAGCGGCTCGACGCCGCCGTCGCCGACCTGCAGACCGGGACGTCGGTGTGGACCGCGCTCACCGTGGCGCAGCGCGCGACGCTGCTCCGGCAGGTCCGCACGAGCGTCGCCGCGACGGCCGACGACTGGGCGACGACCGCCGCCGCCTCCAAGGGCCTGGACGCGCGGCATCCGCTCCGCGGCGAGGAGTGGCTGAGCGGTCCGTACAGCGTCCTCGGGGCGCTCGACGCCTCGATCGCCACGCTGACCCGGATCGCGAACGGGGCCAATCCACTGGACGGCATCCGGGTCGACCGGGCGCCCGGTGGCCGGGCACGCGTGCATGCCTTCCCTCTCACCGGCATCGACCGGTTCCTGCTGTCCGGATTCACCGGCGAGGTCTGGCTCGAGCCGGGGACCACGCCGAACGCCGCCAGGGCGGGTGCGGGTCTGGCCCAGCGCACGCCGACGGTGTCCGGCGGCGTGGGCCTCGTGCTCGGCGCCGGGAACGTGACCTCCATCCCCGTGCTGGACGTGCTGTACGAACTGCTCGCCCACAACCGCACCGCCCTGCTGAAGGTGAACCCCACGCAGGACGCCCTGGTCCCCGTCTACAAGCGCGCGCTCGCCCCGCTCATCGAGCCCGGACTGCTGCGGATCGTGCGCGGGGGCCCGGCGGCCGGCGCGTATCTCACCCAGCACCCGGGCCTCGCGCACGTGCACATCACCGGCTCGGCGGCAACGTTCGACACCATCGTCTGGGGGCCGTCCTCCGGTGAGGGCGCGGCGGCGACGAAGCGCCGCCGCCGCGAGAACCGCCCGCTGCTGAAGAAGCCCATCACCGCCGAGCTCGGCGGGGTCTCCCCCATCATCGTCGTGCCCGGGAAGTGGACGGCCGCCGACCTCGCGTATCAGGCCGAGCACATCGCGACCATGCGGCTGCAGAACAGCGGCCACAACTGCATCGCGGGGCAGGTCGTCATCCTCTCCGCCGACTGGGACCAGGCCGACGACTTCCGCGCCGCGCTGCGCCACGCCTACGCCACCGCTCCGGAGCGCCCGATCTGGTACCCCGGCGCCCCCTCCCGCATGCAGGCCGCCACGGACGACTACCCGGACGCGCTCGTGCTCGGGGACCGGCTCCTCGTCGAGATCGACGGCGATGAGGACCCCGCCGCCCTGGAGAGCACGGAGTACTTCGCCCCGGTTCTCGGCGTGGTGAGCCTGCCGGGCACCGGCCAGGAGTTCCTCGACGCCGCGGTCGCCCACGCGAACGAGAAGCTGCAGGGCACGCTCGGCGCGAACCTGCTCATCGACCCGGCCACCGAGAAGGCGCTCGGCAGCGGGTTCGAGCGGGCGCTCACCGCCCTGCACTACGGCTCGATCGCGATCAACGGGTGGACCGCCTTCGGGTTCATCACCCCGACCCTCACCTGGGGCGCTTTCCCCGGCGGCACGATCGACGACGTCGGCAGCGGCATCGGCGTCGTCCACAATGCCCTGCTGCTGGATCGGGTGGAGCGCTCCGTGCTGCGCGGCCCCTTCCGACCGTTCCCGCGCTCGCTGCCCGTGGCCAACGGCGGCGGACGCCTGACCATCCTCCCGAAGCCGCCGTGGTTCGTCTCCTCCCGCACCGGCGCGGCCGTGAGCGAGGGTCTCACCCGCCATCGCGCGGACGGCGGCGCCGTCGGCCTCGTGAAGACCCTGATGCGCGCGCTCCGCGCCTGAGGGGACGCGTCAGGCCTCGGGCCGGAACCGATCGGTCGCGGCGCGGAGAGCCGCGCGGATGCCGGGTTCGGCGGCGGAATGGCCCGCGTCGTCGACCACCTGGAAGTCGGCTTCCGGCCAAGCCCGGTGCAGGTCCCACGCCGTCATCATCGGCGTGACCACGTCGTGGCGGCCCTGCACGATCACGGTCGGGATGTGCCGGATGGCGTCGATCCCGGCGAGCAGCTGTCCCTCGGCCCACCAGCCGCGGTGCACGAAGAAGTGGTTCTCGATGCGCGCGAAGGCGACGGCCCGGCGGGGATCGGCCATCGCCGCGATCTGCTCCGGGTCGGGGCGCAGGGTGACGGTCGCCGCCTCCCACGCCGCCCACGCGAGGGCCGCCGGTTCATGGACCGCCGGGTCCGGGTCGAACAGCCGCCGGTGGTACGCCTCGATCATCCGCGAGCGCTCCAGGACCGGGATCGGCGCGATGAAGTCCTCCCACAGGTCGGGGAAGAGCGCCGCCGCCCCGCCCTCGTAGAACCACTCGAGCTCGGCGCGGCGCAGGGTGAAGATGCCGCGCAGGATCAGCTCGGAAACGACATCCGGGTGGGCCTGAGCGTAGGCCAGCGCGAGGGCGCTCCCCCAGGACCCGCCGAACACCTGCCAGCTCTCGATGCCGAGGTTCTTGCGCAGGAGCTCGAGGTCGGCGATGAGGTGCGCGGTGGTGATGTGCCGGAGATCGGCATCAGGCTCCGCGGCGGACGGCGTGCTCCGACCGCATCCGCGCTGATCGAGCAGGACGATCCGGTAGGCCTCGGGGTCGAAGAACTGCCGCTGCCACGGCGACGTCCCGCTGCCCGGACCTCCGTGGAGGAACACGACGGGCTTGCCCTCGGGGTTGCCGCTGATCTCCCAGGCCACGCGGTGCCCGTCGCCGACGAGCAGCACTCCGGTCTCGTACGGCTCGATGGGCGGATAGAGCCCTTCGGTGTTCGTCATGTTCGGTCCCCCAACCGGTCGTGCGGTCCTGCCGAGTCCACGTTATCTGACAACGGCGGGATCACCGGGCCTACGGGTCGAGCTGATCGGCGGGGAGGGTGAACACCTGCCCGCACGCATCGAGCCCGTTCTGGTATCCCTCCGCGAACCAGCGCTGACGCTGCTCGCTGGAGCCGTGGGTCCAGGTCTCCGGGTTCACCTGCCCGGACTGCTCCTGGATGTGGTCGTCTCCGACTGCGGCCGCCGCGTTCAGGGCGTCCTCGATCTGCGTCTCCGTCGGCTTCTCCAGGTAGGGATCGCCGTCGGCGTCGGTCTGCTCGGTCATGCGGCCGAGCCAGCCGCCGGCGTAGCAGTCGGCCTGCAGCTCCATGCGCACGCCGTTGCTGCCGGGACCGGTGCCGTTGTTCGGGTACTGGTCCATCGTCCCGGTGATGTTCTGGATGTGGTGCCCCCACTCGTGCCCGATGATGTAGAGCTGCGCGAGGTTTCCGGCCGAGGCCCCGAACTGCTCCTGCATGAGCTGGAAGAAGGTGGGATCGATGTAGACGGTCTCCTCCGGCGGGCAGTAGAAGGGCCCCACGGCATTGGAGGCCGTTCCGCACTGCGTGGATGTCGCGCCGTCGACGACGATGTTCTGCGGAGCCCGGTAGCCCTCGACGTTGTCCCCCCAGAACGCGTCCAGTGCGAGCTGAGCGCCTGCGAGCCGGCACTCGGCGTTCGCGTTCGCGTCGGCACCGGTGTCGCAGTTCTCGATGGCCGAACCGCCGGCGGGCTCGCTCCCGCCCCCGGGCGCGCCACCGACCAGTCCGCTGAGGTCGATACCCAGCAGGGGGCCGGCGATGAGGGCGAGGAGACCGAGCACGCCGATGCCGGTGCCGCCCGCGATCGCCGCCGTGCGTCCGCGGCGGCGCGTGGTGTTGCGGGAGAGGTCGGCGTCGGGATTGAACGTCATGCGTCGAGGGTACTCCGCGCGCCGACACCCTGACGGACGTAGGCTCGTGGCATGGCCACCACGATCACCATCACCGGCGCGGGCGGACAGATCGGCTACGCGCTCCTCTTCCGCATCGCCGCCGGCGACATGCTCGGTCCGGATGAGAAGGTGCGGCTGCGGCTGCTGGAGATCCCGCAGGGACTCGGCGCTGCGGAGGGCGCCGCTCTGGAGCTGCAGGACGGCGCTTTCGATCTGCTCGAGCACGTGGAGGTGACCGACGACCCCGCGGTCGGCTTCGACGGCTGCGACCTCGCGCTGCTCGTGGGCGCGCGCCCCCGCGGTCCGGGCATGGAACGCGGTGACCTGCTGGCCGCGAACGGCGGCAT
This sequence comes from Microbacterium meiriae, assembly GCF_040685015.1. Lineage (NCBI taxonomy): Bacteria > Bacillati > Actinomycetota > Actinomycetes > Micrococcales > Microbacteriaceae > Microbacterium > Microbacterium meiriae. The sequence goes on from NZ_JBFBHD010000001.1 coordinate 671,938, forward strand.
CTTCGGGCCCCAGGGCGCCGCCATCGCCGCGAACGCCGATCCCGGGGTCCGCGTGACCGTGGTGGGCAACCCCGCGAACACGAACGCCCTGATCGCCTCGGCGGCGGCCGACGGCGTGCCCGCCGACCGATTCACCGCACTCACGCGGCTGGACGAGAACCGGGCACGGGCCCAGCTCGCCCAGACGCTCGGCGCCCCCGTGCACACGGTGCGGCGGGTACCGATCTGGGGCAACCACTCGGCCACGCAGTTCCCCGACGTGTCGCACGCGACCGTCGGCGGGAAGCCCGTGCAGGACGCCCTGGAGCGGATCGTCGGCGACGTCCCGGCGTGGCTGGAGCAGACGTTCATCCCCCGGGTCGCCAAGCGCGGCGCCGAGATCATCGAGGTCCGCGGGTCGTCCTCCGTCGCCTCCGCCGCGAGCGCGACGATCGACCATGTGCGCGACTGGGTCCGCGGGACCGAGGACTGGACCTCCGCCGCCGTCGTCTCGCGCGGAGAGTACGGCGTTCCGGAGGGTCTCGTCTCCTCGTTCCCCGTGCAGTCCGTCGACGGCGAGTGGCGCATCGTGGAGGGCCTGGAGATTGACGACTGGGCCCGCACGCGCATCGACGCCTCGGTCGCGGAGCTCGTGGAGGAGCGGGAGGCGGTCCGTGCCCTCGGACTGCTCTGATCCGGTCGCCGCGGGACGCCCCGGCAGGGCAGAATAGAGGGCGGAGGTGCGGGATGAGCGACACGATGGACCCGGCGGGCACGACGCCGTCTCTCGACGATGCGCTGACGAGCCCGCTCCACCTCCCGCACGACGCAGCAAAGTGCCCGAAGTGCTTCACGGAGCTGCAGCAGAACCGCAACTTCTGGACCGCGCGTCCCGCGGGCTCCCGCCTGGTCGGCCTCGTCGTCGCTCGTGAGGGCATGCCGTCGGTCGTCGAGCAGCGCGCCGACCTCACCCGTTTCGGCGTGCCCATCGAGGGCTTCCGTCACCCGGCGCCGGACATCCTGGAGAGCTGGAACGACCGCCTCGCGCGGCTCATCTCGACGCTCCGGACCGGAGACGTGGTCGTGGTGGCGAACATCCGGGCCCTGGGGCTCGACGCCGAGGAGGGCGCCCGCACGGTCGCCGAGCTCCGGCGACACGGGATCATCGTGAAGGTCCTCGGCCACGAGGCGCGTCATCTCGCCGACGCCGCCGGCGCGCGCTGAGAGGCGCCGCTAGAAGTCCCCGGACCGCAGACGGGCGAGCGTGCCCGCGCCGATCTCGGCACGGACGTCGGGACGGTTCGCGTAGAAGGTGACGAGTTCGGCCAGGAGCACCGGGTCGCTGGCGAGATCGGCCGCCGCCCACGAGGACTGCTGAGCGGTCGACGTCCGCAGTACCACGCGGTTGCCTTCCACGCCGGCGCTGACGACCTCCTCCCATGCCACGGCCACGTTGTTGCGCGGGATCCGGAGCTGCAGCCCGTCGGGGCGCAGCGTCAGGCGATGGGCGGAGGGAGCCCGGAACCACGACCGGATGCCGGCGATCGTCATGATCAGCGCGACCACCGGGAGGAGGAGCAGGGTGAGGAGCGGCAGTCGGTCCGCGGGCACCGTGAAGATGCTCCATGCCCACGCCGCGAGGAGCAGGGCCCCCACCGGCGCGAGGGCGCGCAGCGGCCAGACGATCCCCGCGGCCCCGCCGAACGCGATCGCCGGACCGTCGACGACCGGCCGGACGACTCGGACCCGTGAGACGCGGGCGTGGGCCACCATCAGCCAGACGCCGACGGCGACGGCCGCGAGCACACCGATCCCCAGTGCCTTCATCGCCGGAGCCGGATCGGCGAACAGGATCAGGCTGAACAGCAGGACCACGATGGCGAACACGACGCCGAACACCGTGAGCGCCGTGGTCGCGCGTTGCTGCCCGTCCCACCCCGGATGACCGGGTACCCAGATCGTCTCCGGAGAGGTCGACTGCTGCTGACCTGTCACCCGAACAGTCCCTTCCACGCCTTGCCGATGTTGTGCCCGGCGTCGCCCACGAAGTCGGTCGTGTTCTCCCAGGCGTCCTCCGCGAAGTCCGTCGTGGCGTCCCACGCATCCGCCATGCCGGCGTCGATCGACTCCCGGACGTCCTGCGGGACCCAGTTCTCGTAAGCCCACACCGCACCGGCGCCGACCGCCACCGCGGCCCCGCCGACAACCACCGCCGTGCCCCAGACCGGGAGCGTGACGACACCGGCCGCCGCGAGCGCGGCGACACCGGCAGCCGCAGCCGCGCCTCCCGCCGCACCGCCGATGATCTCCACCGCGGTGGACGAGGGGTCGTCGCCCGACGACATCGCCGAGCCCAGATTCCAGGCGTCGACGCCCCAGCCGATGAACGGCACCGCCCGACTCGCGCGAGAGAGTCCGCGGGCCAGATCCTCGGCCTCATCCGCAGCCCACCGCATGCCGGTGGGGTTGGCGGCCTCGGCAGCGGCCTTGACGGCGGGATTGCCGGAGCGCAGCTCGCGAACGAAGTCCGATGCTCCGAGACGCAGATCCTCCGCGTGGGAGGTGAGCTCGGCCGCCGTCTCCGCCCACGCCAGGCCCTGGCCCTCGAGGTAGATCTTCGGGACCTCGCCGCTCGCCTCTCGCAGACCGGACAGGATCCTGTCCGCCGTGGACTGGCTCGGCATGGTCCCGAGGAAGCCGTCGAGGTTCTCGCTGATCCAGACCTCGAGCTCGCCCCACCAGGAGCCGACGTCGGCCGCGATCTCGTTGTACAGCTCGATGCGGTCGAGGTGCTCCTGCCACTCGTCCCAGTAGGGGTCGTCCCTCGACGTGGGGCACACCGGGATCAGGGACACCGGCCGGCCGATGATCATGCCGTTCACCGGAAGCCCCGCCGCCCGCGCATTGTCGCGGTGCGTCGCGAAGTCCTCCTTCATGCGCCGCAGCTGCCCGGCGTACGACCGGAGCTTCTCGGCGGCGTCACGGGCGAGGTCCTTGATCTCCTTCGCGGCGTCCGTCGTGCGCGAGAGGATCGTGACGTAGTCGTCCGCCGACTCGCCGAACCAGTGCCCGCGCACGCCGGTCGGGATGAAGGTCGTGACGTTGGAGGACACGTCTGCGGCGTCCTTCAGGTCGGGGTCGAGCCAGTCCGCGGCCGCCTGTACCTGGTCGGCGTCGCCGTATGTGGTCGTGTCGATCGTCATCAGAGGTCCTCGACGATGGCCGCGACCGGGTCGAGCTGGTCGATCACGTCCTGTTCGTTCGTCTCCGCGTCGTCGGCGATGGCGCGGACGATCTCTCCCAGGGTGCCGTTGATCCGGTACAGGGCGTCGACGCCCTCCCCCACCCGCTGCATGATGGCGGCGACCGTGTCGGAGGCGAGTCCGCCGTCGACGGCCGTCGGAATGCCGGAGAGCTTCGTCTCGATGAGCTCGACCGCCTCCTCGTGCATGTCCGCATGGACGGCCATCACCTCCGGGTCCATCGCGATGCGGCTCATGCGATGGCTCCGTTCCGGCGGTAGGACGCGGGCACGTCGAGGTCGAAGATGACGACGTCGTAGGGCTGCGCCTCCTTGATCTGACCGAGGTCCTCGGTGCGCACCAGGACCCAGGGCTGCCGCTCGCCGGCGAGCTCCAGCAGCCGGTCCAGGGCGGTGTAGGCGAGCAGCGCACGCCGCCCGTCCTTCAGCTCCCGGATCTCGACGAGCTGCTCCTCCGGCGTCGACGTCACGCTCAGGGGCAGGTACAGCACGGGTGGGACCATCGGCGCTGCGGCCGGCGTCGGTTCGAAGGTCATCTCGGTCTCTCCTCGGTTGTCACTCGTAGCTCGGCGGCACCCACAGCAGCTGCGCGGAGACGAGGCCCCGATCGCGGCTGACGATCTGCGCACGGCCGGGAATCGCGGGAACCGCCTTCACCTTGCCGATGAGCTGGCCCTCCTCGGGGCTGCCGGAGAGCAGGATGCCGGTCGCACCCAGGTCGGTCATGCGCTGGATGATGGGATCGTACGCGGCGCGGCTCGCCCCGCCGGTGCGGCGGGTGAGGATCACGTGAAGGCCGAGATCGGCCGCCTGCGCGAGCAGCGGTGCGAGCACCGCGACCGGGTTGCCCTGCGAGGTCGCCACGAGGTCGTAGTCGTCGATGAGGACGAACCCTTCCGCGCCCTTCCACCACGATCGGCTGCGGAGCTGGTCGGGCGTGACGTCGGGTCCCGGGATGCGGCTGCGGAAGAACTGGGCGAGCTCGTTCATCCCGCCCTCCGTCATCTCGTGCGACGTGAGGTAGGCGCCGAGGTACTCCTGCGGGATCTCGCCCAGGAGGGCACGACGGTAGTCGACGACGAAGATCTTCGCCTCGGTCGGCCCGTACAGGCGCGTGATCTCGTGCACGACGCCGCGGAGCATCGACGACTTGCCGGAGTCCGCGTCGCCGTACAGGTACAGCAGCGGCTCGGCGACCGGATCGATCGAGAACGGGGCGAGGTTCGCCTCATCGATGCCCAGCAGGAGTTCGCGGGGCTCCGTGCCGTCCGGCGACTGCGCGGCCGCCACGGCGCGCAGATCGGCATGGCTGATGCGCGAGGGCAGCAGCCGCAGCTTGGGCCCTGCCGGTCCGTGCCACGCCGCCGCGACCCGTGCCACGAGGTCGTCGATCCCGTCGGCGAGGCTCGACGCGTCGTCCACCCCGTCGACGCGGGGCAGCGCCGTGAGCATCTGCAGGCCGCGGTCGTTGAGGCCGCGGCCGGGGATGGCCGTGACGTTCTCCGCCGCCTTGCGGTTGACCTCGGAGTCGGTCGGGTCGCCCAGGCGCAGCTCGATGCGGGTGCCGATGAGGTCCTTGATGTTCGCCCGGATCTCCATCCAACGCGCCGCCGTGATCACGACGTGGACGCCGTAGGTGAGACCCCGCGCGGCGATCGCCTGGATCTGCGGCTCCAGCATCTCGAACTCGGCGCGCAGCGTGCCCCAGCCGTCGACGATGAGGAAGATGTCGCCATAGCCGTCGTCGGTGAGACCCTGCGCACGGCGCTGGCGGTACGCGTCGATCGAGTCGATGCCGTTCTGCCGGAAGTACACCTCGCGGGCGTTCAGCAGGCTGGTGACCTCGGCGACCGTACGGCGGACCACGTCCGGCTCGGAGCGGGTCGCGACGCCGCTGATGTGCGTGAAGTCCTGCAGGCCGGTGAAGCTGCCGCCGCCGAAGTCGATGACGAAGAACTGCACCTCCTGGGGCGTGTGGGTGAGCGCCAGCGCGGCGACCGTCGTCCGCGCGAGCGTGCTCTTGCCGCTCAGCGGCGCGCCGACGATCGCCATGTGGCCGGCCGCGCCGCCGAGGGAGACCGCGAGGTTCTCGCGGCGCTGCTCCAGCGGCACGTCGACGATGCCGAGCGGGACCGTGAGCGCCCCCGCACCCCGCCAGCGCGGGGAGACGAGCCCGAGCGACGGGTCCTCGACGAGGTCGCCGAAGAGCTGGTCGAGGGTGGCCGGCGTCACCAGCGGCGGCAGCCACACCTGGTGGGCCGCGGGGCCGCGTCCCTTCATGGACTCGACCGCGATCTCGAAAGTGTTGCGCTTCTCCTCCGGTTCGGCGTCGACCATGACCTCCGGCTCGTCCACGGGTGCCTCCGCCCGCCACACCGGCGCGGCGGTGAACAGCTCGACCGCCGTCGAGCCGGTGCTCTGGCCGGAGCCGCCGGACGACGCCCTCCGGCGACGACGCGGCGGCGGGCCCGATACGTACGCGGCACGGAACTGCGTCATCGTCTCGGTGTCGGACTTCAGGATGCCGGCGCCCGGCTGGGTGGGCAGGTGATAGGCGTCCGGCACGCCGAGGACCGTGCGGGACTCGGCCGCCGAGAACGTCCGAAGACCGATGCGGTACGAGAGGTGCGTGTCGAGGCCGCGCAGCTTTCCCTCCTCGAGCCGCTGGGAGGACAGCAGCAGGTGGACCTGCAGCGAGCGGCCGAGGCGGCCGATGTTGACGAACGTGTCGACGAACTCCGGCTTCGCCGACAGGAGCTCGGAGAACTCGTCGGCGACGATGAGCAGGGCAGGCAGCGGCGCCAGATCGGTGCGTCCGCCGCGACGCGCCTTCTCGTAGTCGGCCACGTTGGCGAACGGGCCGGTGGCGCGCAGCAGCTCCTGTCGGCGCACCATCTCGCCCTGGAGCGCGTCCTGCATGCGGTCGACGAGGGAGATCTCCTCACCGAGGTTCGTGATGATCGCCGAGACGTGCGGCATGTCGGCCATGCCGGCGAACGTCGCCCCACCCTTGAAGTCGACGAGCACGAAGTTGAGCTGCTCCGGCGAATGGGTCATCGCGAGGGCCAGCACCAGCGTGCGGAGCACCTCCGACTTCCCGGAGCCGGTGGCGCCGATGATGAGGCCGTGCGGGCCCATACCCTGCTGCGCCGATTCCTTGATGTCGAGGATGAGCGGGCTGCCGTCCTCGGTCTGGCCGATCGGCACGCGGAGGCGGTCGCGCTCCAGGCGCGGTGCCCACGCGGCGTCGAGGTCGAGGTCGCGCACGTCGGGCAGGCCGAGGAGCTCGACGAGCTCGGCCTGGCCGGTCGCGCTCTTCTTGCTGGCGATCGCGGTGCCGCCCGAGTACAGGGCGATGAGCCGACGGGCGGTCGCCTCCGCCTCGACGATGGTGATCGCATCGGCCTCGAACGGCCGTGCGGGCACCTGCAGGCTGACGAGCTCGGCGCGTGTGCTGGCACCGCCGGTCTCGAAAGCGATGCGCAGGGCGTTGGGGTCGTCGAGGTCGCCCCAGCGGGCGGGGAGGTCGATCACGGTCACGCCCTGCACGCCGTCGCCGGTGACGAGGGCGTCGTTGAACGATGTCGTGGCGCCGTCCGTGACGATGACGATGTGCGGCGTCTTCGGTCCGGAGCCGTCGCGGGCGAAGCGCGAGCGCTCCCGCACCTCGGGCGGCAGCATGTCCTCGAGCTCGGACAGCTGCGAGCCGATCATGCGGGCGGCGCCGAGGCCGTCCCGCACGGTGCGCGAATGCGTGTGCGGCAGCCACTTCGCCCACTCCCACTGCGGGAGCACGCCGGTATCCGCGGCGATGACGATCTGCAGCACGTCGGGGTCGTGCATGGTGGCCGCATGCAGCAGCATGGCTCTCGCCAGCGCGCGGGTCTCGTCCTCGTCGCCGGTGATCTCGATGCGGGCGTAGTCGCGGAGGGTGACGCCGAGCGGGAGGTTCTTCTGGACCTCGTGCGTCAGCATGAAGCGGTGCGCGGCCGAGGCGGCGACGGGGTCGAGCTGCGCCAGTGGCGGGAGCTCCGGGGCTTCGAGCGTGACGCACAGCGGCTGATCGGTGACGCCCACGCGGACCGACAGGAAGTCGGGGTCGTTGACGCCGCGCTCCCAGACGCGGGTGCGCTCCTCCGCGAGGTACGGCAGGGTCGACGGGGCGGGCAGGTGCCAGTTCGCGGAGCGGCGCTGCTGTCGGGCGGCGACGCGGACGGTCTGCCGCAACTCGGTCAGGTACGCCAGATACTCGCGGCGGGCACCGAGCGTGGCCGCCTGCCGTTGGGAGCGCTGCCGCCAGCCGTTGACGGCGACGAAGCCGAGCGAGGACAGCAGGAACATGCCGCCGGTGAGCAGACCCGTGACGGACTGGTTCGACATGGTGACCATGACGATCGCGCCGACGCTGCCGAGCATGGGCAGCAGCGACCCGAGGATCCCGATGCCGCCGTCGTTCGGCTGCAGCTCCGGCGGGGCCTGGACCGGGAGCCTCCCGGAGGGGACACGGGGCGGGGCGAGACGGGGTCCTGTCATGCTCTCTCTCCGGCGCTGCTGTCGGTGCCCAGCAGAAGGCTGATGGTGAAGCTGCGGTTGCCCATGCGGACACGGTCGGCGTCGTCGAGGAGCACGCGCTCGCCCGCGACCAGCTCGGTCGTCTGGCCGTCGTCGCTGCGGACGTCGGAGCCGTTCGTGGAACCGAAGTCGGTGACCCAGGTGCGGCCGCGGGAGTGCTCGATGCGCAGATGGGTCTTCGAGACCGACGCGTCGGGGTCGGTGACGACGATGAGGCGGTCGTCGTGGGCGCTGGCGACGGGGCCGCGCCCGAGGTTCGCGGCCACGGGGAGGGCGAGCTGCACGCGCTGACCCGTGTCGAAGATGAGCAGCAGCGCCCCGGTCTCGGGGGCAGGGGCCGGGGCCTCGGCACCCGCCTGCGACCCGGGCGCCGGGGCGACGGTGAAGAGCGGCCGATCCGATCCGGGTGCCGCCGGTTCCGGGGTCTCGGTGCGGCGGGAGGCCGCGCGGGCGTCGGTGGGCTGGGAGTCCTCGTCCACGACAGACGGCGACGCCACCAGCGGCACGACCTGCGGCGGAGCGAGCGGAGCGGCCTCCACCGCGGCGGGAGCCGGCGGAGCCTCGACGGCCTTGGGGGGCACGGCGACCACGACGGTGCCGGCGACGCGGTCGGCCCAGGACTGCCGTCTGCCGCCGCGATCCCACGTGCTGGAGGCGACGACCACCCAGCTGCCGACAGCCACGAGGAAGCCGGCACCGGTGATGATGCCGCGGACGAACTGGCGCCCGATCCCCGGGGACCACGGCCGGTCGGCGCGGGCGCTGCGCAGGCGCAGCACGGCGTTGCCGAGGGTGAGGCCGGTCCGCGCCTCCAGCACCCAGAGGAACAGGGCGAGCTCGAAGACGGTGAGGCCCGCGAGCAGCACGCTCTGGGTCAGCACGAGGACGACGGCGGACGCGAGGAACACGGCGGCCGCGTCGAGCGTGAAGGCCGCGATCCGCTGGATGGTGCCCGCGGGCGCTCCACGGAAGGCGGGGCCGAGTCCCTCGGCCGGCCGAGGGACGGTGCGTCGCGACGAGGCGATCGGCGTGGGCGGCGCGGGCGTCTGGCGGAGCGGCGTGCCGTCGACGCCCGGCGGCGCCGCGATCAGGGCGGGCGGCAGCGCGGGGATCTCCCCTGGACGGTCTCCGCCGGGCGCCATCGGCGGGATCGGACCCCCGCTCGGCCAGGACTGTGATGGGCCGTTCCCGCTCATCCGGCCATCATTCCACGAACCAGGGAGAGCGCATTCGCGTAGAGCAGGGCTGACGGTAGGGCGAGCGCGACGGCGAGCCACTCGAACGCGTCTCCGACCCGCGACCACACCAGCGACTTCGCGCCCTTGGACACCGGGATGACGACGGCCACCGCCGCCAACCCGACGAGGAACAGCAGGGCCGCTCCGAGCAGGTGGAAGCCGCTCCCGAGGGCCGCCGCGACCTGGATGCCGGCGACGAGGCAGACCACGGCGGCCGCGGCACGGGGGAACCACCGGAGGAGGCGCGAGGTGGTGTGCCGCGGCGTGAGCAGCAGGGCGAGCGCGAGGCAGCAGAGGAGAGCGATCCCGCCGGATACCACGAACGCGTCATCGGGCCAGGGCCGCAGGAACGCGACCGGAGCCATCGCTGCGGCCACGATGCTCAGCACGGCGGTGCCCGCGATGAGGCGCGCGGAGGAATCGTCGACCACGGCGGTGATGCGCTCCGGACGCAGCAGCCCGACCGACTCGGGGATGGCTCCGCGCACGGTCCACCGGCTGGTCATGAAGTGCTTGTAGTCGATGAAGTAGCCTTCGGGCAGGTTGACGAGGCTGCTCGGGAGGGCACGCAGGCCCAGCGGAACGAGGCCGAGCGAGACGGCGGCGGCCTCCGCCTCCCCCCACCGCAGGAGCAGTGCCAGGCCCCAGACGGCGGCGAGGCCCACGAGCAGCACCGTCGCCGTCCCGACCGCGGCGCGCATCGGGCGAGCCCTAGCCGTGACGGCGATGATCGCGGTGGTGACACCCGCCGCGAGGAACCCGGTGGCGGTCGACAGGTGCGACGCGTCCTCCAGCCCGGCCGGGATGAGGAGAACGCCGGCCGCGAACGACAGCAGCACCGGCGCGAGCACCCCGAGGATGCCGCGCACTCCCGCCGCGGAGTCTCGTCGCGCCCACGCGACAGCGCCACCGATCGCACCGGCCGCGACGAGGAGGGCGACGAGAAGCCGGATCAGCGGATCGACGGCGCCCTGGGCGAAGACCGCGACGAGCAGCATCCCGCTCACGGCCAGCAGCCACCACCGTGCGCCGTGGTCGGCGCGCGTCTGGCCCGTCGCCTTCTCCGCCGGGCGCGCCTGCGGAGCCAGAGCCGTGCGGTCGATCAACGCATAGAGGCCACCGTCGACGAGGTCTTCGCACTCGGTGTCGCCGGGGATCTCGTATCCCCCGGGGCCGATCGTGACGAACCGGTCCGCGTCGGGGATCCCGCTCAGGATGAGGGCGTCCTCCAGCGTCTCGTCGAGCGGCAGGGAGAGGTCGATGCGACGATCTTCGCTCTGGAGGACGATCCGACGCCGCTCTACGATCTCGACTGACACACCTGCACCCTATCCACTGCGCGAGGCTCTCGCCGCGCGGCGCCGCCGCAGGCACTTCGGGGGATCACGATGCCCCCGCTCCGACGGCGTCGATGATCTCGCGTGCGCCGTCGGTCGTGAGCGTGACGTGCCCATACACAGACGTGTCGACGACTCCCGGGACCAGCCGCTCCATCATCGATTCGAGGTCGATGGCCGCACCGTCGACGTCACGGACCGCAAGCTCGATGTCATCGGTCGGCAGATCGTTCTCATCGATGATGATCTGAAGAACCGACGCGAGGTCCGACTCGGTGAACTCCGCATCATCGAGATAGACGCCGACCGACAGCTCGAAGGAGAGACCGCTCGTCGCCTTCTCTGCAAACGCCTCGGTGACTCCGACATCGGAGGCCAACAGCGCCGCGGGGATCTCCTCGACCTCGTCGTCCGCCAGATCGCCAGCTACGAGCGAGCAACCGGTAAGGGAAGAGACCGCCCCTGCGAGAAGCGCGGCGGCAGCAAGAGCGCGATGACGCCTCAATGCTCCACCCCCGAATACACCTGGTGGTCGATGACCTGCCCCCCGAGTCCGGCGAGATCCCAGGGGTCTTCGCGATCGTTCTCAGACCGATAGTGTCGTTCCCACGCGGCGACGGATTCCGCGTACGCATCATTGTCGTGCGCGCCGAAAAGGTGCTTTCCTGGCGGGTCGGGGAGCGTGATCTGATGCATGTTAGGCGGCAGAACCGTGATCGGCGTGTGCGGGACGTCGATGGGGGCCAGCCCGGGTAGTCCGGGCACCGCCACCGCGCTTCCATCGGTCATCGGCACGACGTCCGATGCGTGTTGGAACGCATAGACGGGGACGTGCGGCGGCACCGCGAAGTTGTCGACGGGTGAACCGTTCGTCACCACCGCGAGCGGCTTGTAAGGGAAGGTCGGGTCGGCAGCGAGGTTGGCCGCCATGATGCCTCCCTGGCTGAAACCGGTCAGGACGACATCAGCGCCGGCGGGAATCCCCGCTTCCTTCATCGCCTGCAGGACCGCGCGCTCATACTGTCCACGGAAGACCGGGTTGTCCATCATGAGAGCCAGGTTGCTGTCGCGGTCGTTCATCGCACCGTGCGGCCCGTCGAACTCCCACGGCTGCGTCGAGGGCAGCGACACCACCCAGTGGGTCGAACCGTCCGCCGCCCGCACCTGCTTGATGTCGATGACCGTCGCGTCCTGACCGCCCATGGCGTCCGTCGTCGTGTTCACCGCGACGAGATCCGAGAGGGAGCGCAGGTTGGTGACTTCGTGCGCCTCGATCCACGCGAGGAGCGCCCTCCCGCTCAGGTCATCCGGGTCGATCTCCCGCACGTTCACATCCGTGTCGAGGAAGTCGTCCAGCACATTGCCGCCGAGCACTCCGAGCGGGCCGCCGAACAGCCCCCCGAGCACGGGCATCATGTCGGCGATCACTCCGCGGAGCCGCTGCAGCGCGTCGCCGACCAGCGGGACGAGCTTGTACAGCAGCTCCGCGAGTGAGACGACGGCGCTGATGAGGTTCTTCACGAGCGCGCCACCGACCGTGACGAACTCCGCGGCGGAGTTCGCGAACCGCTCGAGGTCCTTGAGCTTCGACAGCGGGTTCACCGACCATCCGAAGAGGTCCTCGGCGAATCGGCTGAGACGGCCGAGGAAGTCGCAGATCAGCACGCGGGTGGACTCGATGATGTGCGAGACCGCACGCACGGCGCTCGCAGTCGCGCCCGTCCACTGCACGCCGTCCTCGCTCACGGAGAGCACATCGGAGAAGCGCTCGCGCAACGCCCTGACCGTGCGGCCGTCCAGGTCGACCAGCCGACGATCAGCGTCGCTGAGCATCGCGTGCGTCCTCCCGAGCGCGCGCTCCGCGTCCTCCCAGCGCGCCGCGAAGGCGCCGACGGTGCCCGGGTCGCCGAGCAGATCGTCGAACCACTCGCGGAGGGGCTGGATGTACTGGATCAGCAGACCGGCGATGCCGGGGATGCTCGCACAATCGGCCTGCGCCGACGTGTAGCCCGCAGCGCCCGCTGCCCAGGACCCGGATCGCACCTGGCCGCTGATCGCGGCGACCGCGGTCACAGGGCCTGTCCTTCGATCGCGCGGAACGTCGTCACGGCGGTCTCCTCCACCTCGCGGAACTGTCCGACAGTGGCTGCGAGAGCCGCAGACGTCAGTGCCGAGAGCGCGCTCGCCGTCGCGAGCGTCGACCGGGATGCCTCTGCGAGTGCCGACACCGCCGGGCCGAGCAGGGGGGTGCACAGGGCCCCGAACGCCTCTCCGCCCACGCCGCCGGCCGCGTTCGCCGCGGCGCCGCGCAGGATGTCCGCGGCATCCGAGAGCGCCCGCACATGAGCCTGCAGCAGATCCGCGTCGACGACGATCTGCTGGTTCGCCGCTCCCGTGGTCATTTCCATCCTCCCGACATCGTCATGTTCAGTTACCCCCCGAGTGCGCGCTGGCCGGCCAGGTCCGTCTCGGAGTACGACGTCGCGAGATCGTCCAGGGTGGTCGCGATGGCCTCGACGAGGGCGCTGCGCTCCCGCATCGACAGGTCGAAGCGCCCGTGCGCGGAGTCGAACGCGGACTGGGCCTCCCCCGACCACGAATCCCGCAGCACGCCGGCGATCCCGACGAGCTGCTCCAGGGCCGCGTCGATGTTCGCGGACGCATCGCCGATGGAGCGCGCAGCCGCGGCCAGGCGGGACGGGTTGACCTCGATCGTCGCCATCAGCGGTACCCGAGGGTGTCGTCGCCCGGAGCCGGAAACGCGACCTGGACGTCCCGCCGGACAGCGTCGACCAGCCCGGAATCCGCACCGAGCGTCTGCGCCAGGGACTCGACCACGGCGTCGGCCGCCGCGCGCTGAGCCGCAGCGATCGTGTCGGTGATCGTCGCGCCGAGCGCGATCGCATCGTCGACGGCGCTCGACAGCCGTACCTCGGCGATCGCCCCGGTCGGCTGCGCCACCACCGTGACCCGACCGTCCGACGACGTGACCGTCGCCGTGGTCTGCGTCGCCTCGGCAGACACCCGCGCCGCTTCTTCCGCGAGCACACGCGAACGCGCGATCTGCGCATCGATCTTCGCGTTCAACGCCTCCATAGACGCGAGAACGTCATTTCCCTCCGGCATCTTCTTCCCCCTCCGTTCGGTCACAACGAGTCGAGTGACCGATTGCGCTCACTGCTCATGCTTTCCCCCTTGCGCGGCGGTCTGTCGTCGTGACGAGCTGGTCAGCACCACGGCGAGGACCACCCCGCCGATGACGAGCATGGCGAGCACCGCCCCACCGCCGATCAGCAGCGGCGCGAGATCTGTCCCGGCGGTACCCGAGCCGGATCCCGCCTCACTCGTCGGCTGCGGAGAAGCGCTCGCGGCGAGCAGTGCGGCTTCCTCGTCCACGTTGGCCTGCTGGGGAACAGCGTTCTCATCGTCGGCGTCCCAGAGCGGGTTCACATCCGGGTACTTCGTCGGATCGACAGCCAGCATGCCGGAGAGCGATATCGCCCCGTACCCGCCGCTGTTGTTCCACTTCGGTTCGTGCTCGCCCTTCGTCCCGGTGTTGTGGATCATGCTCTGGATGAGCTGATTGGACGTCGCCTCCGGGTACTTCTGCTTCACGACCGCCAGGAAGCCGGCCGCGATCGGCGTCGCCAATGAGGTCCCCGAACGCAGTTGCTGCGCGTCCCACGAGTCCGCGGTGCCCTGCGCGATGATCTCCAGCCCCGGAGACGCCACCTTCACGTCCTCACTCAGATTCGGCGAGGGCTCGGCGAGCACCGGATCGTACGTCGAGTACTGGATCTTGCCATCGGGGCCGAACGCCTGCACGGCGACGACACCGTTGTAGCTCGAAGGCCAGTCACCGACCCCGCCCACATTCGGCAGCGAACCCAACACCACGACTCCGGCCGCATGAGCCTTCGCCACCGAATCCGCGGCGTCGACCAGCCCGCCCAGCGAAACCGAGATGATATCCGCACCGTCGTCCACCGCCGCCGAGATCGCCTTTGCCAGGCCGGAGGGGCGGCGCATTCCTTCATCGCTCAGATCGTCATTGATCAGCTCGCCGTTCTCCTGCAGGCAGGTGGACTCGACGTCGTTCCCCTCCGGCGCGCTGGTGGTGATCATCGAGTTGTAATAGAGCACCGTCGCGCCCGGCGCCACACCCTTGATGGGGGTGCCGCCGACCGCCTCTCCCGTGCCCAGGATCATCGAGGCGACGTTCGTGCCGTGATTCGCCGCGACATAGTCCGAGGAGATCGCGTCATACCGCTTTCCCGACTCGTCGAAACAGAACGACTCCTCCCGCACCTGGAGGTCAGCGCCCCGCAGACCGGGAGCATCCGGATTCACCTGGGTGTCGATCACGGCGATCGTCACTCCGGAACCGTCGAGGCCGGCGTCCTGTGCGGCCTGCACCTCGCCCCGGTTGAAGTACCACAGCCCGCCCTCGGACTCATCCGATGCCGCCGCCTCACCGGAGGCCCGAGGCTCGGTATGCGGCTGGGGGACAGGGCCGTCGCAGGCGATCGATCCGGTCAGCTTCGCGGGGTACCGCTGGGCATCATCGGCCGTGACACTCACATCGTCACCGGGTTTCGAGATCGCAAGCCCGTGCGCACTGGTCGAGTCGCAGGTGATCTGGTCCGGCTGCAACGTCAGAGTCTGCTCTCCGCCGCCGGTCACGGAGGTCACCGTGAGCACCGTCGCGCCGCTCGACGCGCAGCCCGCAAGCGAAAGCGCGGTCAACGCCGTAGCAAGGGACGCTGCCGCCGCCCGCCGCATCCCGGACACGGCGCGCCGACGGGTCAGCTCACTGCGTCCACTCATCCCCATACTCGCCAGTCCGAACCACAGCGGCGTCATTCAGTTGGCAGGCTCGTCGCGGGATCCGGCGCGAGCACCCTTGGCGCGGGGGCCGGCTTCCTCTTCGTCCTCCAGCTTCGGCGCGATAGGACCACCGAGGCCCGAACGCTTCGCCTTCTCCTCCTCGTCGGCGCCACCGGCGCCGCCCATCATGCCCATGCCCGGACGGCCACCGGCTCCTGCCGCGCCGGAGGACCCGGTGCCCGAGGCACCCGCCCCGCCGACGCCGCCGGCACCGGCCATACCGCCGGGGCCTCCTGCTCCACCGACGCCGCCGAGACCACCGACGGCGGAGTTACCGAGCAG
This sequence comes from Microbacterium meiriae, assembly GCF_040685015.1. Classification (NCBI taxonomy): domain Bacteria; kingdom Bacillati; phylum Actinomycetota; class Actinomycetes; order Micrococcales; family Microbacteriaceae; genus Microbacterium; species Microbacterium meiriae. Next base: position 687,495 of record NZ_JBFBHD010000001.1, read on the forward strand.
ACCGCCACCGGCCTTGAGCCCAGCGCCTGCGCCCGGCCCCAAGCCGGCACCGCCGAGTCCGCCCATGCTGCCGAAGCCGGCGATCTTCGAGCTCGCCGCAATCGCCGCCGCACCGGCGCCACCGCCCACGATGCCGCCGAGGCCGCCACCACCCGCACCACCGCCCGGGACATATCCCCCGGGGCCGGTCGGGTATCCGCCACCCGTTCCGCCGCTGCCCGCGCCGCCAGGGCCACCGGGAAGCACGCCTCCGCCGGGAGAGTCGATCGACGGGTCCTTTCCGCCGGGAAGCCCGGGACCTTCGCCCCCCGGTACCACCGGGTCCCACCCGATCCCGGGTCCCCCCGGATTCGTCGGGGGCGTGGGGAAGCCGGGGTGCGCAGGAGAGGTCGGAACGGGCGGCTGATACGTGCCGACCCCGCCGCTGGGCGCCGGGGTACCGCCGACACCGGGAGCAGAGCCGGAGGGCACGCCGCCGATTCCCGGGGATCCGATCCTCGGGGCATCGATCTCAGGGCCACCCGTGGGTCCGTCGTCGATCTTCTCGCTGTTCGAGGAGTCGATCCGGACCTGATTGAGTTCCGCGGATGCCGCGCTCAGTTTCCTCGTCGGCTCCAGCAGCGCCTTCTCGACCTTCTCGACGATGGCCCGTGCCGCCTCCTCGCGCTGGTTCCCGAGGAAGTCCCCGATCACGTCCAAGGCCTTGTCGGCGGCGAGCGGTCCCAGCACGGGGTGGACCACGAAGGAAGCACCCTTCGCTGCGTTGGCCCAGAACGGATCGACTGCGGCCGAGGGAAGTTCCGCTGAGGCCGCCGTGCGCCGTGCTTCGTTGCCCTCGCCGACGGCCGAATCGATCACGGTCACGATGTTCCGGATTCGGGTGAACTTGTCTCGGATCTCGTCGACAGCGGCCGTAGCAGCTTCCGCCGAGCTCCCCGTCCAGTACTCCGACTTTCGGGCGTTCGCGAGCGCACCGTCCAGCGACTCCAGCGCGTGGATCAGCGCCGACGTCTTCGGGATGATTGAATCCGACAGGGCTCGAATGCGATTCAGTTCCGCCTCGTACCCGCCGCTCTGCTTACCGGCCATGGTTGCCCCCTTGTTCCGTTGTCTGTCGACGTGATGATCGTGTCAAGACGATCGCGAGAGTGATGCCGCCCACGACCAGCACAGCAACGATGACACCGCCGATCACCCACGGCATCGCCGACACATCCGATGGTTGCTCAGCCCCGCCGGGCGCGGAAGAGGGTCGTGGACTCGCTGTCCCATTTTCCCGATCCTGTGCCGCCTTGACCTCGTTCACCATCGCAAGTGACGGGGAGGCGTTCGGATCATCGGCATCGAAGATCGGATTCTCATCCGGGTACTTCGTTGGATCCACCGCCAGCATCCCGGCAAGAGACGCCGCGCCGTATCCCGTGCCGGAGTTCCATTTCGGCTCGTGCTCGCCCTTCGTGCCCGTGTTGTGGATGAGACTCTGAATCAGCTGCCCCGCTGTAGCTTCCGGATACTTCTGCTTCACGACCGCCAGCATCCCCGCCACGATCGGCGTCGCGTACGACGTCCCCGATCCGAGCGACTGCGCCTCCCACGAGTCCGACGCGCCCTGCAGCAACAGACCGATTCCCGGGGCGGCGGCGATGACGTCGTCACTCACGTTCGGCTTCCCGTACTGCCCGTTCTGGATCTTGCCGTCCTCACCGAACGCCTGCACGGCCACGACACCGTTCAGACTGGCCGGCGGGGAGGCGATCCCATCCTCGTTCGGCATACTGGCGACCACCACCACGTCGTTGGCGTAAGCCTCCGCGATGCCCTTCGATGCGTCCATGCCACCGGAGGAGATGGAGATGATGTCCGCCCCGTCAGCCACTGCGTCCGAGACGGCATGGTCCAGCCCTGTCCGGTTGTCCGCCGCCAACTTGCTGCCACCCTCCTGCAGACACTCAGCATCCTCGCCCTCGTCGTCGAGGACACCGTCGACCACCGGCGCAGTGTAGAACAGCATCTCCACCCCGGGCGCGACGCCCTTCACCGGGGCGCCGCCAGTGGGTGCCTCCCCCGTTCCCACGATCATCGATGCGACGTTCGTCGCATGACGGGAGGCCACATAATCTGTCGCGACCGACGGATACGGCGTCCCAGACGCATCCAGACAGTACGACGGCTCCCGGACCGTCACGTCCGCCCCGCGGAGACCGACCGCATCCGGATTGATCTGACTGTCGATCACGGCCACCTTGACACCGGAACCATCGAAGCCCGCATCGTGAGCTTCCTGGATCCGGCCACGATCGAACCACCACAGACCGGACTCTGCGGTGTCCGCAACCGCAGCCGCCGGCACGAGGGCCGCGAACGCCAGGCCGGTGAGACCGACGATCGCGGCAACCCCACGAAACGCACGCTGCATCAGAAGTCGGCGTCCTCGGGCTCGGTGGACTTGTCGGCGGCATCCGCCTTCACGCCATCGCTCAGACCACCCCCGACCGGAGTCATCGACTCGGTCTGCTCGACAGCCGAGTCCAGCAGAGAAACGATCAGTTTCGTCTCATCTGCCAGGGCGGCGTCCTGCTCCGCGAGCTGGAGGACCGCCGCACGGATGGTGTCGTGCGTATTCTGCAGCTTCTCGATGGCACGCTCTGTCGCATCGCCCATTTCGCGCGCGGCATTGGCGACAGCCTGATGGAACTCGCGAGTCGTGCTCGACGCCTCGCCTTCGACGACAGCCACCTCTGCAGGACTCGGAAACTCCTGCAGTTCGCGCAGAAGCCGCTTCAGCTCGGCGAACACTCCATCGAAGTCGACTGCGATGCTCATCGACGCCCCCTCTTCTTTCCTCCGGCGATCCCGTCACGCCTGCTGTACCGTCCGGTGGGTCACCGAAAAGCACAGCAGACGGCGCGGGCCCGACGCATCTCTGCGCCAGACCCGCGCCTCGGGTTCACGCGCCGAAGCGCCCCGCAGCCGACTTGTCGGTCTGCACGTACTGACCCGAGATCTCCTCGGTCTTCCCGGCGATCTGCGTGAGCAGCTGCTGCATCTCGCTCAGCGAGCGGTTCCACTTGGCCTGCGCCTGGTCGTAGGCCTGCTGCGCGGCACCATCCCACGCCGCACGCAGCTTGCCGACCTCGGACTCGAGGCGGTCCAGCTCGGAACGAATACCCTGCGACCCGCTGCGGATCTGCGCCGCGAGAGCGTTGACCTGCTCCGGGCGAACGGACATCGACTGCATCATGTTCTCCTTGAAATCTCTGCGGTCTGCGCTCAGGCGCCCATCATCGAGCCGAGGCCCGAGATGGTCTGCTGGTGAGCTTCTTCGGTCGCGGCCTGGTCGCGCTCGGTGCCGGCGAGGGCATCCTCGAGCGTCACGAGGACCTCGTTGAGCTGACGAGCCTGCTCGTCCCACCGCGACATCAGCGTGGTGAACGATGCGGCAGCCGCACCCGTCCAGAACCCGCGCAGCTGCTCGATCTCACCGCGGACCTTCTTGGTCTGCTGATCGATCCCGGACTTCGTCTCCCGCACGGCCTGGGCTCCGCGACGCAGAGCCCCCTCTTCTGCGGAGATGACATCAGCCATTACTCACTCCCTCCGGTCCCCATGAGGACACACGCGGGGGAGCGCCTTCCCGATACGGGACGACTTCGGAACAACCCCCGACCAATCTGTTTCCGCACATAGGCTAAGGCAGGTCGGTGCCCATTTCCAACGGCCTGGACAGATCCGTATCGAAATTTCTATGTTGGATCGATGAATGAGTGCCCTCACCACTCAGAACCCGTGCTGACGGACGAAGTCCGCGAATCCTTCGCCGGCTGAATCGCCACCGACGAAGGTCGGGACCTCGAGCAGGAACGTGTCGGTGAATCCGTCGCCACCCGGAACCACGACGTCGATCGGGTAGCTGCCACCGAACGCCAGCACGCGCGGTGTCCCTCCCGTGGCGGACGCATTCTGCACTGCCGCGACGATCGCCGCGGTCACGTCCACGCCGTTGATGCGGTACTCCGTGCCGTCGGGCAGCCGTTCCGCACCCGACATGTCCACCCCGACCGTCTCGGACGACAGATGGACGAGGCGATGCTCCGGGACCGTGCCCTCCTTCGGGATGCGGACGAGGTGCATGGTCTCGTCCCTGGTGTCGTCTCCGACCTGGTACCGCACCTGTACCTGCGCGCCGTCCGCGACCGTCTCCGCCCGGGTGACCTCGACGAGTTCAGGCCTCGAATCGACAGACGAGTACACCTCGTCGGCGAGCAGCAGCGCCTCGTCGGCGTCGATGTCGACGTCGAGGTCGGTCATCAACGCCGCCGATCGCGCATCTCCGTCCTCGAGGAGTTCGAAGAAGTTCTCGACCGTGGCTTCTGCCTGCAGGTCGTCGATGCTTGTCGCGATCGGCTGCACCGGCGACGCCGGAGCACACGCGCTCATGGAGGCGGCCAGGCAGAGGGCCCCCGTCCACGCGAGCAGTTTCCGCGCACGGCGGATGCGGGTTTCGTGCATGATCACCTCAGTAGATGACGGCAGCCGGCCAGGTGCCGTTCGGGAAGCCGTAGAGATTGGCCATCCCCTGCTTGAGCGAGTCGGCGGTGCTCTTCGATGCGGTGAAGTTCCGGGCCAGCTGCGCCGTCATGTCCACCGCGAGTTGCGCAAGGTTCGTGCAGACATTCACGATCTTCGGCACGATGTCGAGCCACTTCAGCGGGTCTGCCGAGATGAACTCGGACGCCGCATCGACCTGGTCGAGCATGTAGGTGATCATCCGCTCACCGAAGTCGATCCACGCGTTGAGGATCTTCTCCGCGTACTCGTTGAGAAAGTCCATCATCGAGTCCGTGTACCCCGCCAGGGTGTCCATCGCGGCCTTCTGCCGTTCCGCGAGGTCACCGTAGCCATCGCCGGGGTCGCCCTTCCACGTGCTGTCCGCGCGCAGGTAGGAACCTTCGATCGTCGTCTTGGAGCCGGTGATCTTCTGTTTGACCGTGATCCATTTGTCGTGCTTCGCGTACATCGCGAACGGATTGCCGGGACTCAGATAGTCGGCGATCGTGGCGACGAACTCGTTGTACTTCTCGATGGCGTCGTTGAGACGTTCCCTGACCTCGTTCATGGTGTTCTTGAACCAGTCGAGGAACTTATCCCAGAGGCTGATGTCGCCCTTCTTGGCGTCGTACGCCTCGTTGCATTCCGTGAGCTTCTGGCCGGTCTCGGCGATGCCGTCGGTGACGTTGCGCACCAGGTCGTCGAACGAACCCTGGTCGGTGGGTGTGATGAACTCCATGTTGTTCCTCTCCGAGGCTCCGGCTCAGCCCTGATCCAGCAACCACTGCGAGTAGCCGTCGGCCGCCTCGTAGTTCCGCTTCGTCTGGACAAGCTTGTCCGACACGGCCTGGAGCGCGATCTTGGCATCGTCGACGAGCGTCGAGATCGTGTCCTGCGCCGTGTTGTAGTTCTCTTCGGCACCGATCATGTGTCCGATTCCGTCCATCTCGAATCGGGCCAGTGCGCACTCCTCGACGATCCCGGCCACTTCGCCGTACGTCGTGGACAGGTCGCTCCACACCTTCGAGTCCGCCTCGAGATCTTCGAGCGCCGCCTCATAGTCTTCGTAACTCATGGTCCTCCGTCGTCGCTATGCGGGTGCAGGGGTGGTCAGTGCGAGGGGTGGGTGCGGGCGCGGACGGATGACACGACCGCCTTGAGCTCCGGCAGGTCACCGAGCACGCGGTCACGCTGATCACGCAGCCAATGGTCCGCTTCCTGGAACAGTCCGACGATCTCGGACGTGAGAGTCTGTTCGGGCGTGAACTGGACGTTGTAGGGGTCGACGTCCAGGGCGCGAGGAGTCCCGCCGACCAGCTCGAGCGTCACGTTTCCCGACGGGCTGCGCAGCTGAATCGACTCGCGCGTCGCTGCTTCGACGGATCGCCGATAGTCATCGAGTTCGGAGAACGCGGCGAGAAGGTTGCCGAGCCGAGCGCTGAGGGCGGCGCGGCCCTGCGTTCTCGGCGTCTCCACGGTGGGGGCGGTCTCGCCCGCTGAGGCGCGGTGCCCCAGCTCCTCTTCCAGTTCCACCTTCGTCTGATTCCTGGACGCCGCGCTCGCACGGAACAGCCGCAGGATCAGCGGACCGACATCCTCCGCGCGCACCGATCGCCACCACTGCGGCGACAGGCGCAGCAGGTCGAACGCACCGTCGGCCCCGACCGACACCTGTACGAGCCCATCATCGTCGGACACTGTCCAGATCTCGGGGTCCGCCGCGCGCAGGGCTCCCAGACGCTCATGCGTCGAATCGTGATTCGTCATGCCTCACTCCACAAGCTCTTGGTGGACCGCTGTGCGTTCGCGAAGACGTCGTTCGAGTCCCCGGTCCGTCGCTGCACGCGGTCGAGCTCGTCCTGCATCTCCTGCATCAGTGCATTCCAGCGCCCCTGGGCGTGCGCATATGCGCGATGGGCCTCGCCGCTCCACTCACCTGCGAGCCGGTCCAGGCTCGCCTGCAGGTCGCCGAGCAGTCGCGCGATCTCGTCGCGCGCCCCACGGAGCTCACCGACCAGCGCCTCGATCTGCGAGCCGCCGATCTTCATCTCTTCCGACATCTCCCCCGCCTTCCTCCGGTCGCGCGACGCCGCCATCGCTCGTCCACGCGTTCGCAACAGATAGTATCTGGCCTGTCAACTAGAGTGAGTCCGGGCCGGACCCCCGCAACGCCTGCGGCGGGAGAGCATCGCACACGTGGGGGGACACCACCGATATGAGCCAGAGCGGCACCGTGGCAGGAACCGTGCTGCGGATCTCCGTGGTCAGCGACGACCGCAGGCTCGACGTGGGGGTGCCATCGCAGGTCCCCCTGGTCGAGATCATCCCCGGCTTCGCTCGGAGTCTGGGCGTGCTGGATCCGACCCTCACGCACGGCGGATACGCGCTGCAGCGGGCGGACGGCACGCCCCTCGACCCCGCTCGCGGCGCCGCGGCCCAGGGCGTGCACGACGGCGAGCTGCTGACCCTGGTGCGCGGCGGGCTCATGCGCGAGCCGCGCATCTACGACGACGTCGTGGAAGCCGTGATCGACGCGACGGCGGAGCAGCACAACTCCTGGACGCCCGCGGACAGCTCCCGCACCGCCCTCTTCGTCAGCCTCACCTTCCTCGCCCTCTGCGCCGTGCTCCTCGTCGCGACGCCGCCGACGTCTCTGCTCCCGGCGATCATCGCGGGATCGGGCGCGGTCGTGCTCAGCGTCGCGGCCGCGGTGCTGATGCGGCTGCGGCAGCCCGAGGCCGGTCATGCGCTCGGCCTCACCGCCGCGGCGTACGGCGGGCTCGCGGGCTACCTCGCGGTCCCCGCGCAGAGCATCTGGGGCTGGCCGCTCGCCGCTCTCGGGCTCGGACTCGTCGTCGTCGGAGGCCTCAGCCTGGCCGTCACCCAGGACAAGCCCGAGATCCACCTCGTGCCCATCGCCCTCGGCGCCTCGGTCGGGATCACGGCCACGGCGGCCGCGGTCTTCGGCGATCCGCTCGCCTCGTACGCCCTGATGCTCGCGACCACGGCGCTGCTCGCGAACGGCATCCCGTGGCTGGCCCTGAGCTCCACCCGCATCCGGGTGATATCGCCGCAGAGTGATGCCGACATGTTCTCCGCACCGCAGCCCATCGATGCCGAGGAGGTGAAGCGTCGCGCCGCGGCCGGTACCCGCACGCTGATCGCGCTCCGTGCCGCGCTCGGCCTCGCCGCCCTGATCGCGACCCCGCTCGTCGCCGCCAGCGGTGTCACGGGCGCCGTGCTGTGCGTGCTCGCCTTCGTCGGCATGATGTTCCAGTCGCGGCAGATGCACGCCCGTCTCGGGGTGCTCGTGCTGATGGCGATCGGGGCCATCGGCCTCGCCGCGACCGGTGTGACCGTCGCTCTCGCCCTCCCCGACGTGCGCACCTGGATGCTGCTCATCCTCGTGGTCGCGACCGTGGTCCTCATCGGCCTCACGCTGCTCACACCCAAGGCCCGCCTCCGCCTCACGCGGCTCGGCGACACGGTCGAGGTCGTCGCGCTCGCCCTCCTGCTCCCGCTGGGGGTCATCACGGCGGGGCTCGTCTGACCGATGGCGACCAAGAAGGACCTGATCGAGGCCCAGGGCTTCAGCCGACGACGACTCCTCTCCGCTTTCACCGGCGGCGCCCCCGGCGGCAAGGAGCTCGAACCCGCCAAGCCGCTGCGCGCCGTGATCGCGGGCATCGCCCTCACCGTCGGCGTGATCCTCGTCGGCGTGTTCTGGGGCATCATGCAGCCGGGCCTCCCGGGCGACTGGCAGAACAACCGCCTCATCGTCGCCACCGACACGGGCGCCCGCTACGTCTCGGTCGAGGGGACGCTGTACCCCGTCATCAACACCGCCAGCGCCCGCCTGCTCATCCCCGCCGGCGAGTTCAAGGTCGTGCGCACGGATCAGGCCGCCCTCGACGGCATCCCGGTCGGCGGCTCGATCGGCATCCTCGGCGCGCCCGACGACCTGCCCACCCCGCGTGCCCTGATCAACACGGCATGGACGGCGTGCGTCGACGACGCCGCCGGCACCGCCGTCTCGCTGTCGGGGACGCCGATCGCGGCACCGTCGACGGGCACGGGCGCTGTGGTGCAGCGTGGCGACGAGCTCTTCGTGATCGCCGGCGGCCTGCGATACGCCGTCCCCGCCGACGACGCCAACGCGGTGTTGCGCGCGGTCGGCCTCGGCACCAGCGACGTCATCGAGGTCGACGGGCGCTGGCTCAACCTCTTCGAGAGCGGCGCCGATCTGGAGCCGATCCGGCTGAACGCCGTCGGCGCCCAGGTGCCGGGGACCGACCTGACGGCGGGCACGATCGTGCACGTGCAGGGCAGCCCCGCGGACGAGCGCTACGTCGCGCTCGCGACCGGAGAGCTCGCGCGCCTCAGCCCGCTCGCGTACCAGCTCTACCTGCTCGGCAGTGCGCAGGAGGCCGGCACGGACGAGGAAGAGGTGTCGCCGGCGGAAGTGGCCGACGTGCCCACCGTGCCGAACGCCGGTGGCGACGACTGGCCCACGCTTCCGCTGACGCCGCTCGCATCCGACGAGACGCCGTGCGCGGTCCTGGGTGACGACGCCCGCACCGTCCTCGGGTCCACCAGCACCGAGCTGCCGGAAGGTCGCGACCGCGTCGGCGTCACCGTCGGCGGCGGAGCCCTCGTGCAGACGAGCGGCCCGTCCGATGAAGCGGTGGGCATGGCCGTTCTCGTCGACGAGTCCGGCACCGCCTACGCCATTCCGGGCGCCGTCCTGGACGAGTCGGCCGAAGACGCGGCGAGCGGCCCGCTCGCCCAGCTCGGCTACACCCCGGGCGACGTCGGACGGGTGCCGAGCGCGTGGATCGACTTCTTCGCCGCCGGGCCGGCGCTGACCACCGAGGCCGCGAGAGAGTCGCCCGGCTCCGGGGACGAGTGATGCGCCGCCGTGCCGCTCTCGCCACCCTCGTGGTGGGTGCTGCCGTGCTGGGGACGCCGGCCGCCGCGGTGGCCGCGCCGGCTGCCCCCACGACGATCGTGTCGATGGCGACCGGTGCCTGCGAGCCCGGCACCGTGGTGTTCGCTGCGGAGGCGCCGTCGGCACTCACGGCCCTCGGGGCGGAGGATGCGAACCGTCTCGCCACCGGGAAGGGCATCGTGGTGGCGGTCGTCGACTCCGGAATCGACGCCGGCAACCCGCACCTCGCCGGTGTCGTCGTCGGCGGTGTGAACCTCGTCGGCGACGGGGAACGCGCTGACGGCTTGAGCGATCTGACCGGGCACGGCACCGCCATCGCCGGGCAGATCGCGGCGCAGCCCGTCTCCGGCTCCGGTGTCGTGGGCCTCGCCCCCGACGCGCGCCTGCTGTCCGTGCGCGCGTTCCGCAGCGATTCGCCGCAGGACGTCGACAAGGGGTGGGGCCCGAGCGCCCAGCGCCTCGCCGACGGCATCAACTGGGCGGCCGACAACGGCGCGGACATCATCAACGTCTCGTCGTCACAGGAGACGGACTCGCCTGCGCTGCGCGGGGCGGTAGAGCACGCTGCTGCGGTCGGAGCGCTCGTCGTCGCCAGCGGCGGCAACAGGGCCTCCGACCCCGAGGCGGAAGACGGAGCCCGGTATCCCGCGGCCTACGAACAGGCCCTCGGCGTCAGCGCGGCCGACGCCAACGGCCTCGCGACCGACAGCTCGATCCACGGGCCGCAGGTCGGCGTCACGGCCCCCGGCGCGAATGTCCTCACCGCGGCGACGGGCGGCGGCGACTGCCTGTTCGCCTCCGACGCCCCGGCATCGAGCTTCGCCACCGGCTACGTGAGCGCGGCGGCCGCGCTGGTCGCCCAGGCACACCCGGACGATCCTCCGGCGGGGTGGGCGTATCGACTGACGGCCACGGCACTCCGCGCCGATGCCGACAACCGCGACGACGTGAACGGCTGGGGCTTCATCCGGCCGTCGGCCGCCATCCAGCTCCTCCCCGACCCCACCACGCGCGGGCCCGTCAGCCCCTTCTTCGACACCGCGGAGAGCGCGGTGCGACCCCCGGTCGTGAGCGTCGACCCCGACCACGGCGTGCCGCCCTTCATCCTCACCCGCGAGGTGGCGCTGATCGCCGCGATCGCCGGAGCGACCCTGCTCGGGGTCCTCGGCATCCTCATCGTGCTCCGGCGACGCCGGGAGTCCCCGCCCGACGCGGCGGGCGACGTCGAACGACAGGGCGGCCTCCTCGACCGCCCCGAGCCCGAGGTCTGAGAGTCAGAGGCCGACTCACCGGCCGGCGGCTGCCGCCCGTCGCGCCCTGACGACCGCCCCCACGAGCACCGCACCGGTGATCATGACACCTCCCGCCAACGGGAGCAGGAGCAGCCCGACGGCCGCGCTCTGCTGGTTCTGAACGACCTGACCGTAGACGAAGGCCCCCATGCTGCCCAGCACACCGACGAAGAGCGCCGCCGCGACGAGCCAGAGCAGTGGGGTCATCGCGGTGAGCGTCGTCGACGGCTCCCGGACGAACCGGAAGGCTAAGCCGGCGAAGAGGAACGACACCGCTGCGACGACCAGAGCCACCAGACCCGCGAAGAGGAATCCCGGGTCGGTCCCCGCCGCGACGAGCGAGGGAATCGCGACGATCGTCGTCAGAGCACCGAACACAAGGGCGAACACGCCGGCGACACGTGGCCTGCGCGACGTGCTGCTCGTCGTCGCCGACCGCTTCACACCCTGATCCATCCGTCCGTCCCCTCCACCGACGTCCCACCCTAGCGAGGACCGCACGGCGCCTGCTTCCTCAGCCGAAGACGACGAAGCCCAGCACCACGAGACCGGCCACCGACACGACGCTCGCGCCGACGGTCGCAGCGAGGGTGAAGACGCTCCACCGCTGCGCCTGCTTGGCGACGGAGGGCAGCCCGGGCTCCACCACCCGCGTGGGTGCGGCCGCCCCGACGACGACGGGCGGGGCGACGGGGGTGCGGGGTGCCGGTCGGGGCTTGTAGATCGCGGGGGCCGGTGCACCGTCCGGGGCGGCGAAGGAATCGACCGTGAACCGCGGCCCGGCGGTCTCGGGTGCGATGCCGTCGCCCGCTGCGGCGGCACCCTTCTTCCGCCGCAGGCGTCGAGCCGGACGCGCGACCGCCACGGTGGCGTCCTCGGGGGCGTCGGCCGCCGGAGGTGCGGACCGATCGACGACCACGGTCGCGTCGTCGATGGCCTCACCCGCGGCGTCCTCGGGCCCGGCATCGTCCGGCTCATCGGCGACGGTGCCTTCTGGCGCGTCCACTGCGGCATCGTCGGTCCGGTCGGGAGCCGGAGCCGTCTTCGCGCGATCCACCACGATGGTCGCCTCGTCGACGGCGGACGATGTGTCATCGGCCGCCGGGGGCACCGGGTCGGCGGCCGCTTCGGCCCGCCGGCGGTCCCGCCGCGTCAGTATGACGGTCTCCTCGACCTCATCGTCGCTCATCGCGCCCGTACCGGGACGGTCGTGCCGTCGAGCATCGAGTCGGTGAGCGCGGACACCGCGGCCCGTCCGCCCGTCGCGTCGTCGGCACGGGTCCGCGCGCCGCCGGAGACGACGTCGATCACGAGGACCGAGACGTTGTCGCGTCCGCCGCCCTGCAGCGCGCGGCGCACCAGAGCCGCCGCCGCTGTCTCGGGACGGCCGTTCATGGTCAGCGTCGCACGGATGGCTTCGTCGCTGACCTCGCCGGTGAGCCCGTCGGAGCACAGCAGGAGCCGCTCACCGTCGACGACGGGGAGGAGCCAGCTGTCCGCGGTGCTGTCCGGAGCGCCGACCGCCCGCGTGATGACGTTGCGGCGCGAGAACGAGGCGAGGTCTTCGGGGCGGAGCTCCCCGGCATCGACGAGCTCCTGCCCGAGGGAGTGGTCGATCGTGAGCTGCGCCAGCTCGGTGCCGTGGTGCCGGTAGACCCGGGAGTCCCCGACGTTGAAGACGAGCCAGTGCGGCGCGCCCTCGTGCTCCACGAGGGCCACACCCGTCACGGTGCTGCCTGCGCCGCGCTTGTGCGCGGCGGCGATCGCCTCGACCACGGCCGTGGCACGGCTCAGAGCGTCGCTGATGTCGCCGACGTCGACCGCTCGCCCCCGCAACGGCTCGAAGGCGGCGACGACGGCTGCACTGGCGCGGTCACCGGCGTCGTGACCGCCCATGCCGTCGGCGACCAGGAAGACCGGGCGTGCGTCGAGCACCGCATCCTCGTTGGCCGTCCGCGTGAGCCCGGTGTCGGTCAGCGCTGCGACCCGGAGGACGACGGATTCCACGGTCACGAATCGCGCTCCGCGACGACGTGCATGCCCACTTCGCCCAGGATGAACCGGCCGGTGCCGACCACGCTCTCCCCGGCGTCCAGGAGGGTCTCCGACCCGTCGTCCGCGACCACCACGACGCCGTTGGTGGCGTGCAGGTCGGTCAGTCGCCACTCGTCCTCCTGCACCACCAGGCGGGCGTGAGTCTTCGACAGCGTGCGCGTGGTGTCCGGGATGGCCAGCCGCTGCTCGCCCGGCTCGCCTGTGGGGTTTCGGCCGATCACGACGCTCGCACCGGACAGCGAGAACCGGCGACCGTCGTCCAGCACAAGGACCCGCCGCACGCCGCGCTTGCGGGCGACCACCACCGTGGCATCGAGGTCGTCGTCGGTCGGGCGCGGTGTCACCACGGTCTTGTCGACGTCGGGGACCAGACCGCCCGGGACCGCGAGCGCCTCTGTCGCGGGGGCAGGCGCCGGCGCGCTCTGCTCCGCCGCGGGTGCCACAGCCGTCATCGACGGAACAGGGCGGATCGTGGGCATCTGCGGGGCCTCGGGCTGACCGCCGTCGCGGAACGAGGGCGGCACGGGTCGGACGACACGGTTCGCCTCCGGAGCCGGCGCGGGGGCAGCGGGCTCCTCGCTCGGCGACGAGTCCACGGAGGGAGCAGGGGCCGGCGCGGGCTGCGGGGCGGCCGGCGGTACGTCGCCCATCGCGGCCATGATGCCGGTCGTCGGCTGCGCGGGAGCGGAGGGCGTCGGCTGTGCGGCCGGGGAGGGTGGTGTCGGAGCCACCGCGGGCGGAAGCACGGGCGCCGCCGGCGGAACCGGGGCAGCAGGCGGAATCGAGGCAGTCGGCGGAACGGGCGCAGCCGGCGGAACGGGAGCAGCCGCGGGCGACGGCGCGGGCGGCGCCGGTGGTGCGAACGACGGAGACGGCGTCGAGGACGACGGAGCCGGCGGCGCGGCAGGCGGAGCGAACACCGGCGGCGCGAACGACCTCGGTGCCGCGGGCTCGCCCTGCGGCGCACCCGCGGTCGGCGGGGCACCCGGGGGTGGGGTCGGAGCTACCGCGGGCGGCGCGGCGTAGTCCGGGAAGATCAGCGAGGGCGCCTCCGGCGATCCGTTCCCCGCCGGAGCGAGGGAGGGGATCGTGTAGCCCGACGCATCACGCGCCGGAGCCGCAGAAGGCGGAGCGCTGCGGCGCGGACCCGGCTGGAGCGCCGCGAGTCGGTCCCCCTCCGGATAGGGCGCCGGGCCCCACGCGAGGATGGTCGCCCACACGGGCGGCAGGAGGATGGCGAGGACCGTCATCCCCGCGCCCCGTCCGAACCGCCGGTTGATGCGATGCGTGGCGACGACCTTGAGGTAGATGCCGTAGAGCTGCACGAGCGGGATGAAGTAGAAGACCACCGACCAGGCGGGCACTCCCCCGCGGGCGAGGATCTCGGCCTCGTTGAGGACGGGCACCCATCCCTTCCACCCTTCCCCGTCGATGCGGGGGAACAGGCGCGAGAGCGCCAGGGCGTACCAGACGTAGACGGCCAGGCCGACGAGCAGGCCGAGTCCGACGATGATGGCGAGCATCGTGGCCGGACCGGAGTCCGCGGGCGCGGTCATGAGTCCCCCTTCTTCCGGTCATCCAGTGAACCGGTCCCTCCGAGCGTACCGAGCGTGGGTCGCGCGCCGAAGCCGGGGAGACGCAGGGAGCGCGTCCTCGCGACGAAAGACGTCGGCCGCACACGCGTGCGCAGACGCTGCCACCGCGTCCCCGTCTTCGCCAGCTCCGCTCGCTCCGCATCCACGATCGCCCACGCGGCCGTCGCGTCGTCGGGAGTCGGCGGGTGCTCGGCGAAGACGGCGCGGTCCACGAGAGCGGCCAGCCGCTGCGCGGCCGCACGACCGCTCGACTGTGCGCGCTGCGTCCGGGTGCCCTGCGCGACCATGGGGACGTCGTGGTCGGCGTACACGTCGGCGAGCTCCTCCCAGGCGCCGGCGAGCCGGACCTCGGGGTCCGGGGCCGTGCGGCGCGCGTGGGCACGTCGGCTCTTCGCGACCAGGAGCACGAGGAACGGCAGGGCCAGCAGGAGCAGGGCGAGCAGACCCAGTCCGGCCCCGGTGAGGATCGGCAGCAGGAAGGCGAGGACCTCCGAGCCCGGCTCCTCCAGCGGGGGCGCGTCGTTGTTCGCGTCGCTCTGCGCCTGCGGCGGGTCCAGTGCCTCGGACCGCGGCTGCTCCGGAACGGTCGGGTGCTCCGGCAGCTGCTCTCCCTCGGTGATGGCGCTCGGCAGCATCGCGTACTGCGGCGTCGCATCGACCGGGATCCACTCGTCGCCCGACGCACGCACCTCGACCCAGGCGCTCATGTTCGCGCCGGTGCAGACCTCGGTGCAGGCCGGGATCCCCGGGACCTCCTCCGCCGTCGCGAGTCGTGCGCCCAGCACCACACGGGATTCGAGACCCCAGTGCTGCGCGAGGAGCGCCGCGGCCACGGAGAACTGCTCGTCGTCACCGACCGCCGACACGAGCAGCTCGGGGTCGGCGTCGGGACCGGCCCGCCGCTCCTGCTCCGTCAGCTCGGTGAACAGCTCCTCGATGCGCGCGGCCGAGTGTCCGGCGTAGCTGGGCGCGAACGCGTACCCCTCAGACGCCTGGAGCGCCGCGATCCACCCCGCAGCGGAGGCGTCCTCGAGCAGCGCGTGGCTCAGGTAGCCCCGCGACCGGAGGCGATCGATCAGCTCGAGGTAGCCGGCGCCGGTGCGCGGCTGCTCCTGCATCTCCGCCCACTCGACGAGCGCGGGGTATCGATCGGCGTCGAGGGTCGACCGGCCGCCCTGGAGGGCCGTGATGTCGCCGGGCTTCTCCGGCGCATCGATCAGCACGGAGTAGCGGTCACCGGGCACGAGGCCCTCCCCGCCACCGGACGCATCGGCGACGGTGATCGCGGTGTCGCCGTCGGCGTTCACATGGAAGCCGTCGGCGAGCGCATCGGCACGCTCCCCGGAGAATCCGGGCGCCTCCGCGAGTCCGGCGGGTGCCGGCACCCAGATCCCGCGGTAGGCGTCGCCGATCGTCACCTCCAGCGTCACCCGGCCGGCGCCCGGGAGGGCGGAGCGCGGCAGACGACTGAAGCGGTCGTCGGCGTCGATGTGGAAGTCCTCGCCGTCGTACGCGTCGAGGGTCACCAGGCGGAGGCGGTCCACGGCGCCGGGGTCGCCCTCCAGCTGCACCACGGGCGTGTCCAGCGTGTCGCCGGAGAACCAGGACCGGTAGGAGCTGAGCGGACTCGGCTGTTCCTGCACCACGACCATGGGTTCGATCTCGTCGCGGAGCACGGAGCGGTCGGACCAGCCGGCCGCGGCGGGGGCGATCGCGAAGCCCGCGGCCAGGGCGACCACGGCCAGCCCCGCCGAGAGGAGGTGGCGGCGCACGGTGAGCCAGGCGGGGGTCGCGCGACGGGAGATGTTCGCCGCCGCCACGCTGCGCAGCGCGGCGGCGCGCTGCAGGCGCGTGCGCCCGACGAGCCAGACCAGCGACGCCACGAAGACCGCCACCCCGACCAGCCATTCGCGCGGCGCGGGGAGCTCGATTCCCGCCACCGTCACGGGAGAGGACGTCCCGCTCACACCGAAGGCGATGCCGAAGACGCTCATCGCCACCACCACCGGGACGGCCGCCGCCGCCCGCTTGCCCCCGCCCCAGACGAGCAGCGTGGCGACGAATGAGCCGAACAGCATCACCACGAGGAAGGGGATGAGGACTGCCTGGTACTCCCCCAGCGGCGGATTCAGCGTGAGCATCTGCTTCCAGCCCAGCACGACCCCGAGCACCGCATCCCGCACACCGCCGAGGAACGCGGGCACGGAGGTCAGGGCGGAGGGGATCGCGAGGGGCACCGCGACGAGCAGGTACACGCCGGCCGCGGTGACCGCGGCGAGCAGCGTTCCCCAGCGCAGGACGCGCGCGACGACGGCGACGGCGATACCGAGGAGGCCGCCGATGATCCCGACGGCGAGGGCTCGGGACGACTCGTAGACGGGCCAGGCGGCCGCCGTGGCGAGGAGCACACCGGCCAGCACGTATCCCAGAGACCAGAGCAGGAGCGCCGACGGCACGAACCCCCGTCCGGATCGCGCGCGTCCGCGCTTCGGCCCGCCGGCGCTCACCGCAGCGCTCCGCGGGCGAGCATCTGGGGGAGGTCGCCCAGCGCACCGAGAGTCATCACCGCGAGCTCCCTGGCCGTCCGCATCGTCGGCTGCGCGCCGAGCTCACTGCGCACCGCGACGGCCTCCACGGCTGCCGGGAGCTTCACCGCCGCGTGACGCAGACGCTCGATCGGCAGGACGGACCCGGTGAGCAGGAACCCGATCGAGAGGTCGGGGTACGACTGCGCCGTGAGAGCGGTGACGGCCTCGAGCCTCATCACCCGCGCCGTCTGATCGATCGTGGAGGTCGCGTCGAGGAGAGCCTTGGGGGTGACCGTGGGCAGCGTACGGATCGACAGCACCTCGGCGCGGCCGTGCTCCGGGATCTCGTTGCTCACCGAGAACAGCACGTCCCTGCCGTCCCGCACACCCTGCAGCGCCAGCGAGGCGGCCGCGCTGACGGTGTTCTCGAACTCGTCGTCGTCGGCGTACGACTCCGGGTCGAGATCCAGGATGACGGCGATGCGCGCGTGCCGGGACTCCTCGTACTGCCGCACCATGAGGGTGCCCGTCTTCGCCGTGGACTTCCAGTGGATGTGGCGCGGCGAGTCGCCGACGACGTACTCGCGCACCGCGTGGAAGGAGAGGTCCGCGTCCACCAGAGTGGTGCTCGGCGTGCCCTCGAGGTCGCGGATCAGTCCCGCGCTGGTGCTGGGGAGCCGCACGGTCACCGGGTGCACGTGGATGCGCTGCACGTCCGGCCACCGGAGTTCGCGGCGGAGGATGCCGATCGGGTCGCCGCGGGTGATGGTCATGGGGCCCACGTCGATGACGCCGCGGCGGTGCGCGGCGATGGTCAGCTCTTCCCGATGATGCGCCCCCGGCCGCAGCAGCGGGACGTGCGCCTCGACGAGGCCCTCGCCCACCGGCACGTCCACGACACCGGGGAGCGAGAGGCGCTCGCCGTTGTTGCGGACGTCCAGCGTCGCGCCGATCTCGGCGCCCGCGACGACGCGGTCGCGATCGAGCACGAGATCGATCCGGTAGTCATGGGCACCGAGGATGAACGGGACGCAGGCCACCAGCAGCACGAGCGCGATCGTGGCCACCGCCCAGGCCTCCACCCAGCCGAACAGCAGCCCGGCGAGCACACCGAGCACCACCGCGACGGCCACGAGCATGCCCGCCGTGGTCACCGTCTCGCGGACCCAGCCGACGGTGGCCCTGGTCGCGCGGCCCACGGAGCGGGCGACGCGACGCGCGCCGAAGACCGCGCCGCGCACGGGACCGCGGCGCGTGCGGTCGTAACGCGTGACGGTGGACGTCCGCGTCGACGTGCTCGTGCCCGCGGTCGTCCGCGTCAGGCGGGATTCGGTGCTGAAGGTCACGCAGTGCCGTTCTCGCGCGGGGGTTCGACGTCGAGGAGGATCTGCCCGACGACGGCCACGGCCGTCACCCCGTCGAACTCGGCCTCCGGCTCGAGGACCAGGCGGTGCGCGAGGGCGACGACGGCGAGTTCGCGCACGTCGTCGGGGGTGACGAACGTGCGTCCGTTCTTGGCCGCCCACGTCATCACCAGGCGGGACAGCGCGAGGGCGCCGCGCACACTGGCACCGAGACGGACCTCGGACGCCCGGCGCGTGGCATCGACGATGCGCATGATGTAGTCCGACACCAGCGGGTTCACGTACACGCCGCGCGACATCTCCGCCATCGTGAGGATCGTGTCGGTGTCCACGATGCCGTCGAGCACCGTCTTCGGGCGACCGGCGCCCTGCAGGATGCGCATGGTCGCCGCCTCGTCCGGGTATCCGATGGAGGTCTTGATCATGAAGCGGTCGAGCTGCGCCTCGGGGAGCCGGTAGGTGCCGCCCTGCTCGATGGGGTTCTGCGTCGCCATCACGAGGAACGGGGAGCCGACCGCACGGGTGACGCCGTCGACCGTGACCGTGCCCTCCTCCATGACCTCCAGCAGCGCGGACTGGGTCTTCGGGCTCGCCCGGTTGATCTCATCGGCGAGCACGATGTTCGCGAAGACGGGCCCCGCGTGGAACTCGAACGTGCCCTCCTTCTGGTCGTAGACCGTGATGCCGGTCACGTCACCCGGAAGCAGGTCGGGCGTGAACTGGATGCGGCTGCTCGTTCCGTTGACCGTCTGGGCGACGGCGCGGGCGAGCGCCGTCTTGCCCGTCCCTGGATAGTCCTCCAGGAGGACGTGGCCTCCGCTGACGGCGGTCGCGAGCACGAGCTCGACCACGTGGCGCTTGCCGAGGATCGCCTGCTCGACGTTGCCG
Source organism: Microbacterium meiriae (assembly GCF_040685015.1). Lineage (NCBI taxonomy): Bacteria > Bacillati > Actinomycetota > Actinomycetes > Micrococcales > Microbacteriaceae > Microbacterium > Microbacterium meiriae. The sequence continues at coordinate 706,713 of NZ_JBFBHD010000001.1, forward strand.
GTCAGGATCGAGAACGTCTCGGCGAACCAGGAGGCCTGTTCGGGGGCAAGGGTGACGGGGGCGGCTGCGGTGGCTGGCATAGGGAAAGAGTATTCGTGTCGGGACGCTCGGCGATCAGGGGCACAGGCCCGTGACGCGATGCGTGATGGGGGTCAGGGTGGCGAAGGCGCCGGTCCACGTGAGCTTCACGTCGAAGGTGCCGGGGGTGTCGACCAGGGGCGTCACTTCGAGGATGTACGAGCCGCGTGCCGCGCCGGACACCGTCACGACATCACCCTCGACGACGGGCATGCAGGGCTGGAACACGGCGTTGACGACGGTCGGTGCGGTCGTCGCGGTGATGTTCACCTCTCCGGAGCAGGAGCCGGTCTGGGTGGCATGGCAGGCGCGTGCGCGGACCTGACCCGGGGACGAATCCGGGGTGAGCGCGAAGTCGCCGACCCACTGCCCGTAGAGGTAGTACTGCGGCACGAAGCCGTTCTCCACGTCGATGCGCGGCGCCGAGGCCAGGCCGTAGTCGTAGCGGTTCCCGTCGCGCCGCGGGTCCTTCGCGACCGTGTAGGTGGTGTCGCCACCGGGGCCGTCGACGAACGTGAACGTGAAGACGCTCGTGGGGGACGACTCCGCCACACCGTAGCCGTTCGACGCGCACGCCTTGACGTAGTACAGCTGGTACGGCCGCAACCCCTGCAGAGAGGGGGACTCGGAGCGCACCTCTCCGCCGGAGACCGACAGCGAGCCGTCCCCGTTCGCGGTGCAGCTGACGTTGCCGGACCGCCACGCCACGTAGGTGACCTGGACGCCCTTGGCGCTGCCGTTGGCCTGCGCGGCGATGCCGGAGACGTTCACCGCCGTGTTGGAGACCGCGGTCGCCTGTGTCGCCGCCGGGTCGAAGTACACGGAGCCGGCGACGGTCACGGACGTGCGGAACCCGCCGCCCTCGTTCCCGCCGCCGGTCGGCGGCTGGAACTGGCTGATCGGGACGATCGTGAGGGTCTGCGCTCCCGGCGAGAGCGCGATGTCGGCGGTGGTGGTCGCCCCCGTGCGGTTGATCACCTCGCCCGTCTCCTCGATCCGGAACGAGACGGCGTCGTCGCCGGCGTCGATCGAGACCCTGACCGCCCCGCGCCCACGGTCCGAGACGCCAGGCCGATACTCCGGCGTGGCCGTCGCGTTCGCGACCACCGGAGCCGCGTAGGCCCAGCTCGTGTGCGGCGAGGTGGACGCCGATGTGCCGACGGCGTTGACCGCGGCCGCCGTGAAGGTGTGCGGGGCGCCGTTGGTCAGACCGCTGACCGTGCAGCGGTACACGGCACCGGCCGGACTGCAGGAGGCGTTGGCTGCGGCCCCGTCCTGAAGGATGGTCACGCCGGACACCCCGGGGTGGGCGCGCCGCGCCTCCCCGAGCGACACCTCCAGCACGACGGTCGAGCGGGTGAAGCCCACGGTGGTCACGCTCGCCGGCGCCTGCGGGAAGCCCTGCAGGTCGAGCGTGAGGGTTCCCGTGCCGGTCCGCCCCTGGGCGTCGGCCACGACGAACGGGATCACGCACTGTCCTCCCGGAGCCTGGCCGCCGCGGGGCCAGCTCGCCGTGATCGTCTTGGTGCCGGTCGTCGAGATGGAGGCGACGTCGCAGCGCGCGCCTGCCCCGAGCGACATGAGCCGCAAGCCGGAGCCCGGCTTGCCGTCGAAGGGGTCGTACTCGCCGGCCACGTCGACGACGTCGATCGAGCAGTTGGCGCTGGTGACGACGCACTGCTTCGTGAAGGTGGCCCCCCGTGGAGCGTCGGGCGGGGCCGCGCCGACGACCAGGCGCACGGAGGCCGACGGCTGACCGTACTGCGGCACCGTCACGCTGACGTTCTCGGTGTTGCCGGGTCGTGCATCGGCGCGCGCCTCGATCGTCAGCTTCGCCCCGCTCTGCGTGACGACGAACGCCGACCCCGAGTACACGATCCGGTACTCGAGGGAGCCCGCGTTGCCCTCGCGTCCGCCTTCCCAGGCGGCCATGTTGGCGTAGAGGTCGACGCTCTCGGTGGCCCCTGGGGCGATCGTGTGCGAGATCGAGGAGAGCAGCAGCTGGGGCTCCGAGGGACGGATGCTGACCGGCACGTCGACGAAGGACCAGCGCTTCTGACCTTCCAGGCGCACCGGGATCAGGCAGGTGTCCGACCATGGCGCCTCGCGACCGGCGCGGTACTCCGCCTTGCGCGGACCGTCGGCCGCGCACGACGCTGCGGCCCGCTGAGCAGTGAAGGCGCCGGAGCCGATCTCCACGGCATCCGACGACGGCAGATCGAGGTAGTCCTGCACCACGAACGACACGGACGCGTCCTCGTCGACGACGACCGGTGTCGCGCCGGGGACGAGCTGGACCTGCATATCGTCGAACGCCGGGATCCGCAGGAAGCCGTAGGCGGCCACGTCCCGTCCGCCCGCGGCGGTGCCGGTGAGCTGGAAGGGGACCAGCGCGCCCTCCTTCGGCGCCTCCCCGATGATCCGGTTGCCCCGCACCGTGTATCCGGACTGTTCACCCCACAGGCTCAGGCGCAGGGACGAGACGTCGCCGGACGGCCACCGCACCCGGTCCGTCACGACATCGACACCGCCGTCCGCGAGATCGTCACGGTCGCGCGCCGTGAGCACGGTGTCCGCGATGACCGGCTGATCGGCGACCGTGCCCTCGGTGACGGTCAACACGATGAGGCCCTGCGCCGTGCTCCCGGTCCGCGTCGATCTCACGGTGTAGAAGTACGAGTTCGTCCCCGCCGTCTCCCCGGCGCGCAGCACGACGCGGCCGTCCTTCAGGGAGGTGTCCGAATCGATCAGCGCATTCAGCCGGTCGTACAGCGGATTGCCCTTGACCGGGGGCGCGTTCGGCACGAGCGCGGTGATCTCGAGCTCGCTCTGCGCCGGGTCGAGGTCGTTCGAGCGCGGGTCCAGCACGACCGGTGTGCGGGATCCTGCCTCGACGCGGACGTAATCGCTGAACGTCACCGGAGCGGCGTCGTCGACATCCGCGTCGAGGACGCCGATGCGGACAGCGCCGCTGCCCTCCTCGCCCTGCGGATCGCGCACGGTGTAGCGGAACGACACCTGTCCGCCGTCCACTCCGCCGGCCGGCGCCCGGTACACGATCGCCTCGCCGTTCGCCGAGATGGTCGCCGTGCCGCCGCCCTTCTTCGGCTGATCGACGCCGGAGAGGACCACGCGGTCCCCGTCGCCGTCCATCCCGGTCGTGGGCACGGGGACGGTGACCGTCTGGCCGCTGAGGACGCGACCGGTGAGGGTGATCGGTGTGGGAGCGCGGTTGGTTCCGGGCGGGACGACCGTGACCGTCACGACGCCGTCGTCGGACAGCGACGGGTTCCGTTCGAGCGAGACCGAATACGTCAGCCGATAGGTGCCGGGCGTCTTCGGTGCCAGGTACCGCAGAGCGTTGCGGTCGGCGAACACGAGCTCGTCCGGCTCGCCGGATCCCGTCACCTCCGGGAGCACGAGGAGCGGCTCCCCGCGTGGCGCGACGTCGTTCGCGGCGACCTCGATGCGCGTGAGCGAACCGGCGCGCACCGTCACCGCGTCCGGGAAGACGATCGGGCGGGTGACGGTGGACGGCGGGGTGAGGAACACGCTCACCGTGCCCTGCACCGCCCCGCCCGCGCCATCCGCGACCGTGACGGTGGCCGTGCCGATCAGACCGGGCTCTCCGTCCTCGGTCGTGCCGTTCACCCGCAGGCTCTCGTTGCCGACCACGCGCACGTTGAGCTGCGGTGTGGAGCTCACGGCGTCGGACAGCAGCAACACGCGTCCGCTGGTGTTCTGCACGGCGCGGAGCACATCGACGGTCGTGTCCTCACCCTCGCGCACGAACGCGGTCAGGGGTGCCATGGCGAGCGCCGCGGAGCCGTCGACCGCCGTGATGCGGATGACGGCGGACTGCTCGGCTTGGGTCGTGACGTCCTGCACGGTGTAGGTCACCACGTACTGGCCCGGCTTCGCCGCGGTCAGCTCCACGGTGCCCGCGGCCGCGTTCGGGGTGACCTCGAAGCCCTGCGCGGTCGCGGCGGTCTGGACGGCGTCCAGGAGGCGATACGACCCGGAGCCTCCGGACAGGTGATCGGAGATCCGGATGGACTGCCGCTCGCCGACGCGCGCGGTCACCGCGACAGCCGATGCCTGGAGCGCGGGACTGCCGCTGACCTGGACCTCGAGGGTCTTCTCCGCGGTCGCGCCGTGCACGTCCTGCACCACGACCGTGATCGGGATCACGGCGTCCGCGGCGTTCGGATCGGTGTGCCGGATCGCGACCCGGCCGTCGTCCGTCGGCGCCACCATCACCGGCGCCGAGGAGTCCGTCTCGTAGGCGTCGCTCAGGATGAACGCATCGCCCTCGGGGTCCACCCAGCCGGAGAGCGCCGAGACGATCGTGCTGCCGCCGGCCAGGATCTGCGGCGCGGGCCAGTCCTGCGTGCAGGCCTCGACGCCGCACCAGACCGGGGCCGAGTTGACGCCGGGATCGACGACCGTCAGCGTCACGGTCGCCGGCGGCGAGACGGCCGCGCCGTCCGTCACGGCGTAGGTGAAGCTCGCCTGGCCGGAGCCCGCCTTCACATCGACGACCAGGGACTGCCCGTTCGCCACGAGCGCGAGGTCCCCGAACGCAGGGTCGCTGAGTCCTGCCGAGACCGACTCGGGGTCGATCGTCAGGACGTCCTTCTTGTTCGGATCGTGATCGTTCAGCAGGACGGGCAGGATGACCTGCTCCCCCGCGCGCACGCCGAACGCGTCGTCGACCGCGACCGGCGGCAGCTGCTCCGCCACGTCCTCGACGACGATGGTGCCCTCCTGCTGCTCCGTGTCGTCCTCGATCTTCCACTGCTCGAGCGGGATCAGCACGCCGTCCGGAGCGGTCCAGATGAGCCCCGTCCCGGTCTCGACGAGCACCGCGCGGTCGCCGTTCCCCTGGAAGACCGGCTCGATGGCGGCCGCGTCGAGCGTCTCGTCAGGGACCTGCAGCGGGGTGGTCTCCCCCGCGCTCCAGAGCGTCCCGCCGCCGCTGTCGAGCCAGGCCGCGTAGGTCTCCCCGCGGACGGAGACCGGTGCGGCGGGGACGCCGGACGCCTCCGCCACGCGATCGGACTCGCCGGACGAGAGGTCAACGGACACGAGGCCGTCGGAATCGGCGACGAGCACCGCATCGCCCTCGGCGGCCCCGCGCTGCAGGCGTGCGTCCTCGGCGACGTCCAGGGCGACGACCTCATCACGTCCGGAGAGCCACAGCTCCCCCGACCCCGGCTGCAGCATCGCCCAGCGCTCGCCGACGACCGCGATCGCCAGACCCTCACCCGCCTCGGGCGCATCGGCCACCGGAGACTCATCCCCGAGGAAGCGGTGCTCGTCGATGTCGAAACGGCGGACAGCTCCCTCGTCCGCGGAGTAGAGGACGAGCAGGCCGTCCGGGGAGAGCCCGATCGCGTCGGCGGTGTAGGTCGGCGGGTCCTCCCCCTCCTCGACCTCGACCTCCGCGAACGGGTCGACGAGGGCTGTCCCCGCCCCGGCGGCCAGGGTCGACACGGACACCTGCCCGGTGTCGGTCCGGTAGGCCACGTAGACCCCGGCGGAGAGCACGTCGCGCGTCCCGGCGGGCGTCGGCTGCGAGGTGAGCGGCGTGCCCTCCTCCGAGCTGTCGGCGAGCAGATCGGAGGGGCTGGCCGCATCGACGTCCCACCGCTGCCGGTTCCCCTGGGCGAAGAGCACCGTACTGGAGCCGCTCTGCCACACCGCCTCGGGGTCGTCGACGTCGCGGACCGTGTCGATCTCGGCGAGCTCGGTGTTGACGCGGGCGTACTGTCCGCTGTCGCGCATGACCCAGACGGCCGGCTCGAGGCGCGGCACCTCCTGGGACTGATACCCCTGCGCCGTCACCGCGAGTGCCACGACGACCGCGAGCGCGAGGATCCCCGAGATCAGCGCGATCAGCCTGCCCCGGGGTGGGGTCGTGGCATCGGCGCCGGTGCGGTTGCCTGCCGCCATCAGAGGATCCCCGTGAGGAACAGGGCCGCGGTGCCGATCCCCGCGATGGCGGCCGCGCCGATCACCGCGCCGACGATGCCGACGACCAGGGGCGACCGGGTCCGGCCGCGCGTGCTCGCCGGGACGTCGTCCCGCTCGCGGGGTGCCACCTGCGGACGGGCCGCACGCGCGGCCCTCCGGGAGTCGGGCGCGACCGTGGTGATGACGGGACCGCGGACGGTCGCGTCCGAGAAGTTCACCGGCGCGGCCGCGGCCCACTCCGCCGACGCCGCCTCGAAGGCGGTCGGCGAGATGCCGAGCTCGTACTGCGCCCAGCGCAGCTTCTCCGCGAACTCGGCCATGCTCGCCGGCCGCTTCGCCGGGTCACGGTGCATGGCGCTCGCGAAGAGCTCGTCGATGATCGGGGGGATGCCCGCGACGGGCACCGCCGTGTACCGCGCCTTGATGATGCGGTCCGTGAGCTGATCGCGGGAGTTCGAGCCGCGATCGGCGCGCTCGAACGGGCTGCGGCCGGCGAGCAGCGTGTAGAGCGTCGCGCCGAGGCTCCAGACCTCGCTGGGGATGGACCCGGACACGCGCTCCTGGAGGACCTCGGGGGAGCTCCAGGGCACGGACATCGCGACGGTCTCGCCCTCACCCTCCTCGATGACGGCGGCCGCGATGCCGAAGTCGGCCAGCACGGGCGCGCCGAGTGAGTTGATGAGCACGTTCGACGGCTTGATGTCGCGGTGCAGCAGCCCGGCCCTGTGCACGGTCTCCAGCGCACCGGCCATGCGGACGCCGATGTCGAGCACCTCGGCGAGCGGGAGCGGGGCCTTCTTGTACCGCGCGCTCATCGTGTCGGGGCAGTACTCCATCGCGAAGTACGGCCGCCCGTCCGCCGAGATGGACGCCTGGTAGATCGTGACGATCGACGGGTGGGCGCTCAGTCGCGCCGAGATGTCGGCTTCCACGTTGAAGGTCTGCAGCACCTCGGGGTTCACGGCATCCGCGAGCAGGACCTTGACGGCGACGACGCGACGCGGCATGTCCTGTTCGTAGAGGAACACGTCGGCGAACCCGCCGGACCCGAGTGGACGCACGTAGCTGTACCCCGCCAGCGTCGGCGGTGTCGCGGCCATGCGCGTTGCCACTCCTGCTCCTCACGGTCTGATGGGAGACCGCGCGCCTGCAGCCACCCGGCGTCGTGCGCCGGGAGATCCCCCGATGTGCCGAGTATATCGGGCGAGGGACCGTGGCCCTGCTCTCTTTCCCGACGGGACGTCAGGCCTTCCAGCACCCCTCGATGTGGTCGTCCACCATGCCCGCCGACTGCATGAGCGCGTACATCGTCGTCGGGCCGACGAAGCGGAACCCGCGCCGGCGCAGCTCCGTGCTCAGTGCGGTCGACTCCGGTGTGACCGCGGGGACCTCGGAGAACGACCGGGGCCGCGTTCCGGTCGCCGGCGGGGCGAACGACCACATCAGCGCATCGAGCTCGCCGTCGGCCATCGACTGCACGATCCGGGCGTTGCCGATCGTCGCGAGGATCTTGGCACGATTGCGGATGATGCCGGTGTCGGCCATCAGCCGTTCCACGTCGGCGTCGTCGAACGCCGCCACCGCCTCCGGCACGAAGCCCGCGAACACCTCCCGGAACCGCGGACGCTTGCGGAGGATCGTGATCCACGACAGTCCCGCCTGGAAACCCTCCAGCGCCATCTTCTCGAACAGCGCCCGGTCCCCGTGCAGCGGCGTTCCCCACTCCTCGTCGTGGTACCGGCGGTATTCTGCGTCGTCGCCGACCCACGCGCAGCGCGCACGGGAGTCCGGCCCCAGGAGGAGGGAGGTCATCCCCTCACCGTATCCGCCCCCACCGACGCCCTCCCGGCCCCGCGTCCCCTCGTGCGAGTTCAATTCCGCCCCTCCCCTCGCCTCCCCAGGCCCGTTCCCCATCCCGCCACGACGCCCTCCTCCAACGCGGGATCGAAAAGGCCCTCCCGGAACAACCCCGCGGCCCCTTTCCCATCCCGCACCGAGCGCGTAGGCAGTTCTCCGCAGGGGACGCGCGGGGCCCTCACGAGAGCAGCGCGGGATCAGAACTGTACCTGCGCGGTCCTCATTCGGAGACTTTTCCGTCCCGGCCCAGGGACTCGACGGTCGCGGGACGGAAGTCGCTCCTTATGCAGGCCGCGGAGGCGTGCTTTTGATCCCGCGTCGGACCGGACCGGGACCGGGGCCGGGACGGAAATCGCTCCTCAGGCAGGGGCCGGAGGCCCGCTTTTGATCCCGTACTGGAGCGGACGGCGACCGTCAGCGGACGGACCCGGGACCGGGCGGGGTCAGTCGGCGAAGGTGGCGGCGTCGATGACGAAGCGGTAGCGGACGTCGGACGCGAGGACCCGCTCGTACGCCTCATTGATCGCCGACGCGGGAATGACCTCGATCTGCGCGGTGATGCCGTGCTCCGCGCAGAAGTCGAGCATCTCCTGGGTCTCCCTGATGCCGCCGATGTTCGAGCCGGCGATGGAGCGTCGTCCGGCGATCAGCGACCCCGCGTTCAGGGCGAGGGCCTCCGCCGGAGCACCCACGCACACGATGGTGCCGTCCACGTCGAGCAGCCCGAGGTAGGAGCGGAGGTCGATGACGGCGCTCACGGTGTTGAGGATCACGTCGAAGGAGCCGCGCAGGTCACGGAAGGTCTCCCGGTCGCTCGTCGCGAAGTAGCGGTCGGCGCCGAGGCGGAGGCCGTCGTCCTGCTTCGAGAGCGTCTGCGACAGCACGGTCACCTCCGCGCCGAGGGCGTGTGCGATCTGAACGCCCATGTGACCGAGGCCGCCGAGTCCGACCACCGCGACGCGCGTGCCGGGGCCGACCTTCCAATGCCGCAGCGGCGAGTACGTGGTGATGCCCGCGCACAGCAGCGGAGCCGCCGCGTCCAGGGGCAGGGCATCCGGGATGCGCAGCACGAAGTCCTCGGTGACGACGACCTGCTGCGAGTAGCCGCCCTGGGTGATCGTCCCGTCGCGGTCGACCGCCCCGTAGGTGCCGACGGCGCCCTGCGTGCAGAACTGCTCGTCGCCGCGGAGGCAGTACACGCACTCCCGGCACGAGTTCACGAGGCAGCCGACGCCGACGCGGTCGCCGAGCGCGTGCTTCGTGACCTCGGCGCCCACCGCGGCGACCGTTCCGGTGATCTCATGCCCCGGGGCGAGCGGGTACTGCTGCGGACCCCAGTCGCCGCGGACGGTGTGGATGTCGGAGTGGCAGATGCCGGCGAAGGCGATGTCGATGAGGATGTCGTGCGGGCCCAGCTCCCGACGCTCGATGACGGTCTTCTCCAGCGGGGCGGCTTCGGCGGGGGCGGCGTAGGCGGTGACGGTCGTCATGATGCTCCTCGGGTCGGTACTCGCCGAGACTATCCGCCTCCGTCGATGAATCCGCTGTCCGGAGGGCCCGGGCCGTGTGGGGAGGGCCCGGGCCGATCACTCAGCGCTTCTGCCGCTTGAGGGTCTTCTCCAGGACGGGCGCCTGACCGGCGGCCTCGAGGTCGGCGTAGTACGCACGGGCCTCGTCCTGCCGCTGCTTCTCCGCACCGCTCGCGATGGGAGCCCGCACATGCTCGGGCTCGTACCCGAACGCGTCGACGAGGTCGAGCGCGTACGGACGCAGCCGCGCGCACAGCCGATCGATGTAGCTCGACACCGCCGCGGCCCGCTGGGTGGACAGCCGTCCGTGGATGAGGTGCCAGGCGAGGTGCTTCTCGATGAGCTGCAGTCCGAAGAGGTCGCGCAGCCAGGTCATGACCTTCTTCGTCTCGGCGTCGTCCATCGCGTGGACGGCGTCGGTGAAGGCCTCCCACTGCAGGAGCTCGGCGTGCGCCCTGGCCGCCTCGATGAGCTCGGCCTGGTTCTCGTTGAACAGCCGCGCCCCGAGCACCTTGTCCTTGCCGGCGGCGCGCAGCCGGGTCGCGATGTCGGCGACCATCTGCTGCACGCGGCCCGCGAGGAGGTCGTGCTGCTGCTCCTCGCGCAGGCCGCGCTCCACCGACCGGGCGACCTGACCGAAGTCGGTCACCGCCTGACCGAGCTGACGGAGGCCGGCGCCGTGGAACACCTTGCCGGCGGTCATCCCCACGGCGTAGCGCGCGAGCGCCGCGGCGTCCTTGCCCTGGAACTGCTTCGCGTAGTCGGTCAGCAGCCGCTTGCCCACGAGCTGGAGCAGGACGTTGTTGTCGCCTTCGAACGTGACGTAGATGTCGAGGTCGGCACGGAGCCCGACGAGCCGGTTCTCGAACATGAAGCCGGCGCCGCCGCACGCCTCGCGGGCCTCCTGCAGGGTGTCGAGCGCGTGCCAGGTCGACAGCGGCTTGAGCGCCGCCGCGAGCGTCTCCAGGTCCTCCCGGTCGTCCGGGGTGTCGGTGCGACCGGAGAACACGCCGTCGAACTTCTGCAGGAACTCGTCGTGCGCGAAGATCTGCGCGTACGTGGTGGCCAGGCGCGGGAGCAGACGGCGCTGGTGCTTGCCGTAGTCCATCAGCACGACCTCCTGCCCGTCCGCACCGTCGAACTGGCGACGCTGCGTGGCGTAGGTGATCGCGATGTGCAGACCGAGCGCGGAGGCCCAGGAGGCGGCGCCGTCGAGCGAGACGCGTCCCTGCACGAGGGTGCCGAGCATCGTGAAGAAGCGGCGGCCGGGACTGTCGATCGCGCTCGAGTAGGTGCCGTCCGCGGCGACGTCGCCGTAGCGGTTGAGCAGGTTCGTGCGCGGGATGCGCACCTGGTCGAAGGAGAGACGGCCGTTGTCGATGCCGTTGAGTCCGCCCTTGAGGCCGTCGTCCTCGCGGCCGATGCCGGGGAGGTCGACGCCGTCCTCGCCGCGCAGCGGCACGTAGAAGCAGTGCACGCCGTGGTTGACGCCGTTCGTGATGAGCTGGGCGAAGACCGTCGCGGCGATGCCGTGCAGGGCGGCGTTGCCGAGGTACTCCTTCGTCGCGCCGCGGAACGGCGTGTGGATGACGAACTCCTCCGTCTCCGGGTCGTACGTCGCGGTCGTGCCGACGGCGGCGACGTCGGAGCCGTGCCCGATCTCGGTCATCGCGAACGCACCGGGGATCGACAGGTCCATGACGCCGGGGAGCCAGGTGTCGTGGTGCTCCTTCGTGCCGAGCTGCAGGATCGCGGAGCCGAAGAGGCCCCACTGCACGCCCGACTTGATCTGCAGGCTCGGGTCGGCGGCGACGAGCTCCTCGAATCCGGCGATGTTGCCGCCGTTGTTCTCCTCGCCGCCGAAGCGCTTCGGGAACGCGCGGTGCACGGCCTTGTTGTCGACGAGGAGGTGGAGCTGGCTGAGCACCCGCTCGCGGTGGTCGTCCTTGCCGAGCTCGTCCTTCCGCCAGAATGCGGAATCCTTGATCATCTCGCGGGCCTGGCGGCGCACGTCGCCCCAGGTGCCCATCAGGGCGTCGTTCAGGCGGGCGACATCGATCCGCGGGGCGGTCGCGCTCTCGCGCGGGTCAGGTGTCGTCGAAGGGCGGACGGCGGCGTCGACCATGAGCGTTCCTCTCGGAGAGACGAAGGTGGATGCCTCTCATGGTAGGTGTGCGACAAAACGACACGAAGTCCCCTGTCCGCATCCTCCAACCCCCCGCCGCCCCGTCCGCGCCCGTCGTTGTCGGCTCGCGACAGGTTCGGCTCGTCGACCCACCCCCTTCCGTGCGCCCCGGCCCCCTGCGGGCGTCCGCGAAGGGGTGGCTCGAACGGAAGGGGGTGGGTCGACGTCAGGAGCCGGCGATGACGGCGAGCACGCCGTCGCCGTAGGCCTCGCGCTTCTTCGCACCGATGCCGGTGATGCCGTTGAGGTCGGCGTGCGACGTGGGACGATGCTCCGCGAGAGCACGGAGCGTGGCATCACCGAAGACGATGTACGCCGGGACGCCCTGTTCCCTGGCGGTCTCGGCCCGCCAGGCCCGCAGCGCCTCGAACAGCTCCCGGTCTCCGGCGTCGAGGGCGTCGGCGGCACTCGCCTTCCGGGCGCGGGACGGTGAGGACGGGCGTCCGATCGTGTCTTTCCGGAGGGGCACCGCGGTCTCGCCGCGCAGCACCCCGGCCGCCGCCTCCCCCGGCGCGAGCGTGCCGTAGTCGCCCTGCGCGACGAGGATGCCCCGGGCGAGGAGCTGGCGCACCACGCTCCGCCAGTCCTGGTCGGAGAGGTCGGCGCCGATGCCGTAGGTCGCGAGGGCGTCGTGCCGCTGCTGGCGGATGCGCTCGGTCGAGGCACCGCGGAGGATGTCGATGAGGTGGCCCGCGCCGAAGGCCTGATTCCGCTCGCGCTTGAGGCGCACGATCGTGGACAGCAGCTTCTGCGCGGGGACGAGCCCGTCGAAGGTCGCCGTGTCGTCGAGGCACGTGTCGCAGTTGCCGCAGGGCTGCGAGTCCTGACCGAAGTACCCGAGGAGGTTCTGTCGGCGGCACTCCACCGTCTCGCACAGGGCCAGCATCGCGTCGAGGTGCTGCCCCATGCGCATCTTGAACGTGCGGTCTCCGGGACTCTGATCGATCAGACGGCGCTGCTGAACGACGTCGCCGAGCCCGTACGCCATCCACGCCACGGACGGCTCGCCGTCGCGGCCGGCGCGGCCGGTCTCCTGGTAGTACCCCTCGACCGATTTCGGCAGATCGATGTGGGCGACGAAGCGCACGTCGGGCTTGTCGATGCCCATGCCGAACGCGATCGTCGCCACCATCACCACGCCGTCTTCGCGGAGGAAGCGCGACTGGTTCGCCGCCCGCACCTCGGCGGGCAGGCCCGCGTGGTACGGCAACGCGTCGAGACCCTGCGCGGCGAGATAGGTCGCCGTCTGCTCGACGGACTTCCGGCTGAGGGCGTAGACGATGCCCGCCGCGCCCTCCGGCTGCGACCGGATGAACTGCACGAGCTGCTTGCGCGGGTCGACCTTCGGGACGATCCGGTACTGGATGTTGGGGCGGTCGAAGCTCGCGACGAAGTGCTTCGCCGCGTCGAGGTGCAGACGCTCGGTGAGCTCCTTGTGCGTGGCCCGCGTCGCGGTCGCGGTCAGGGCCATGCGGGGCACGCCGGGGAACCGCTCGCCCAGGTCGCCGAGCGCGAGGTAGTCGGGCCGGAAGTCGTGACCCCACTGCGACACGCAGTGGGCCTCGTCGATGGCGATGACACTGAGCGTGCCTCGCTGCAAGAGGGAGGTCGTCTGCGCGCCCGACAGCCGCTCCGGGGCGACGTAGAGGAGGTCGAGCTCTCCGGCGACGTAGGCGCGCTCGACCTCGCGGCGCTCCTCGATCGACTGGGTGGAGTTGAGGTACGCGGCCTTCACGCCGTTGGCGCGCAGCGCGTCGACCTGGTCGTGCATGAGCGCGATGAGCGGGCTGATGACCAGTCCGGTGCCCTCGCGGACGAGTGCCGGCACCTGGTACGTGATGCTCTTGCCGCCGCCGGTGGGCATCAGGACGACGGCGTCGCCGCCGCCGATGACCTGCTCGACGATGGCCGCCTGGTCGCCGCGGAAGTCGTCGTAGCCGAACACGGTGTGCAATGCCTCGCGGGCCGTCGCATACCGGCTGGGCGTGGCGCGGCGGACGGCCGGCGCGGTGGTCACCGCGGTCGTCGGGCCCGGACCCCAGTCGAGGGGCGGCTCGAAGCCCGCGCCCTGCGGCTCCCAGTCCATCGGCTCCGGCGGCTCGGTCGGCTCCCACCCGTCGTCCCAGGGCTGGTCGGATGCCGCGTCCGGCTCGGGGATCCATCCGTCGTACGGATCACGGGGAGTCTGCGGCATCCCTCCAGCGTAATCACCCCGACGGACAGCGGCACGGCGACGTCCACAGGCCCGCACCCCCGATCCCGGGCGTAGGTTGGTTCCAGACGCCGGAAGGAGCATCCGATGACCGACATCACCGTGACCCGCAACGACGAGGCCTCCCGCTACGAGATCCGTTCCGATGACGTGCTGGCCGGGTTCGCCGAGTTCGACACCCGCCCCGGCGCGATCCGGTTCCTGCACACCGAGATCGACCCGGCGTTCCAGGGCCAGGGCCTCGCGGGGAAGCTCGCCGCGGCGGCGCTGACCGACGTGGCGTCGACGGGCGACGCGATCGTGCCGCTCTGCCCGTACATCGCGAAGTACCTCCAGACGCACGAGGTGCCCGGCGCCGAGATCCGCTGGCCGCAGCGCCCGGGCTCGACGGCGGACGCCCCGGTGCAGGAGGAGCCGACCGGCGCGGACGAGGACCCCACGGGCAGGGCGGAATGATCGGGCAGCGCCGCCTCGTCCTCGAGCCGCGGGCGGTCCCGCTCGGCGGCGTGCGCGGCATGGAGGTGCTGCGGGTGCTGCCGCATCGCAACCTCCCCACCATCGGCGCGTGGTGCTTCCTCGACCGGTTCGGCCCGGCCGAGACCCGGATGCGTGTCGAGCCGCACCCGCACATCGGTCTGCAGACGGTGACCTGGCCGCTCGTCGGCGAGATCCGGCACCGCGATTCGCTGGGCAGCGACGCCGACCTCCGGCGCGGACAGCTCAACCTCATGACCGCCGGCAACGGCATCTCGCATTCGGAGTACTCCGTCGGTGACGGCCCCGTCCCGCTCGACGCGCTGCAGTTCTGGGTCGTTCTCCCGGAGTACGCGCGCCACGGCGACGGCGGCTTCGAGCGGCACACCGATCTGCCGACGACGACGCTGCCGTCCGCGACCGGATCGGACGCCACGGCCACGGTCGTGCTCGGCGAGTTCGCGGGCGTGCACTCGCCGGCGACCGTGCACACACCGATCGTCGGGGCGGAGATCGTCGTGCCGGCTGGAACCGCCGTGCGCCTGCCGCTGCGGCCCGAGTGGGAACACGCGCTGCTCCTCGTCGAGGGCGACGCCGCCGTCCCGGAGCACGCGATGACCCGCAACGACATGCTCTATCTCGGTGATTCCCGCGACGGCGTCGAGGTGACCAGCAGTGAGGGCGGCTTGCTGTTCCTCCTCGGGGGTGAGCCGTTCGAGGACGAGATCGTCATGTGGTGGAACTTCGCCGGGCGCTCCCACGACGAGATCGTCGCCGCCCGCGAGGACTGGGAGGCCGCGTCCCCCCGGTTCGGCGTCGTCGAGGGGCATGACCAGCGCATCCCCGCGCCGCCGCTCCCTCCGGTGCGCCTGATGCCGCGCAGCCGCACCCTCTGACCCTCTCCCGCACAGCCCCTCCCGCTGATTCAGGCACTCGCGCGGGCTCAGGCTCGATTGGCTTTCACCTGCCTGAACCCGCGTGATCGCCTGTTCCGGGACGCAGAAGCAGACTCAGGCGCGGTCGGGGGTGTGCACGCGCGCGAGGAAGCGGTCCGTGCGGGGTGAGGGTCCGCGGGGGTCGAGCAGCGACACGGCGACCGTGACCCCGGTCGCCAGCGGGATCGTCCAGGCGGCGGGCTGCGCGAGGTAGGGCGCCGCGACGCCGACCCCGTCCACGGCGGCGTGCACGAGCAGGGCGAGCCCGGTCGCGAGACCGCCGCACACCATGCCCGCGACCGCCCCACGCGCGGTGAGGCCCCGCCACCACACGCCCAGCAGCACCACGGGCGAGAGCGTCGACGCCGCCACGACGAACACCACCCCCACGCTCGACACGAGCCCCGCGGGGACCGTGAGCAGCGCGACCCCCAGCGGCACGAGCGCGCACACCACCGCGGACAGCCGGAAGGAGCGCACGGAGCCGGAGAAGACGTCCTGGCTGATGACCCCCGCGAGCGAGACCACGAGTCCGGCCGAGGTCGCCAGGAACGCGGCGAAGGCCCCGGCGACGATGAGGGCCGTCAGCAGCTCGCCGGCCGGCCCGGGGAACACCCGCGACGGGAGCTGCAGCACCACGGTGTCGGCGATCCCGGGCCGCGCGAGGTCCGGGGCGGCGATCCGCGCCAGGAGCCCCATCGCGCTCGACACGGCGTAGAACGCGCTCACCATGGCGATGACGATCACGGTCGTCCGCCGCGCGGAGGCCCCCGTCGGGCTCGTGTAGAACCGCACCAGGACATGCGGCAGACCCATCGTGCCGAGGAGCAGGGCGAGCAGCAGCGACGCTGTCTCGTAGGCGTCGAAGCCCGACGGCCCGGCCTCCGCGGGGAAGACGAGCGCGGGATCGAAATCGTGCGGGCCGCCGCTCAGCGCGAACGCGATGCACACCACCGGCACGAGGAGCGCCGTGAGCTTGAGCCAGTATTGGAATGCCTGCACGAAGGTGATCGCGCGCATCCCGCCCGCGGCGACCGCCGCCGCCACGAGCACCGCGATCGTCACGGCTCCGACCCACTCCGGCAACCCGGCGACCACGACGAGCGTGATGCCCGCGCCGTGCAGCTGCGGCACGATGTAGAGCCAGCCGATGATGAGCACCGCGAGGCTGGTGACCCGGCGCGCGGCCGTCGAGTCGAGCCGGGCCTCGACGAAGTCCGGGATCGTGTACGCCCCGCTGCGGCGCAGGGGCGCGGCGACGAAGACGAGCACGAGCAGATACCCCGCGGCGTACCCGATGGGGAACCAGAACCCGCGGGCGCCGTCCAGCAGCACCAGCCCGGAGAGGCCGAGGAAGGTGCCGGCCGACAGGTACTCACCGCTGATGGCCGAGGCGTTCCAGACCGGACGCACCGTACGCGACGCCACGAAGAAGTCGCTCGTCGTGCGCGACACCCGCAGCCCGTACACGCCGATGAGGAGGGTGGCGATGACGACCAGGGCGACGCCGACGAGGTCGAGCACGGCGTTCATTCGCGGTCCCGCAGGGCGCGGTACCGCCGCTCGTTGCGGACCGCCGTGCGCACGTACAGCACCGCGAAGACGAGGATCACCGGGTAGAACGCGAAGGCCTGGAGAAGCCACGACAGCGGCAGCCCGCCGAGGACGACGGCGTCGATCTCCGGGATGAGCGCGATCCCGAGCGCCAGAGCGACGACGACCACCACGAAGCCGGCGACGGTGCCCAGGGCGAGCCGGAGCTGGCTGCGCATCAGAGCGCGCGCGTAGACGGCATCGGCCTCCGCGACCGGGGCGCCGGGCAGCGCGATCCCCCGCGTGGCGGCGGAGGAGCGACGGGGCGGGGCGTCCGCCGTGACGCGCACCCGCTTCGGCGCCTCGGTCATGCCGTCCCCTCGCCCCGCACGAGGGCCTCCCGCACCGCGGGGACGAGCCTCCTGCTCACCGGCAACACGGCCGCGCCGACGACGACCGTGGGCTCCCCGCCCGACAGCCGCGCCTCGGTCACCGCGGCGATCCGGACGAGCGTGGAACGGTGGATGCGGAGGAACCCCACGGGCGCCCATCGGGTCTCGAGCTCGGAGAGGGGGACGCGCACGAGGTGGCCGGGGCCGTCGTCCTCGGTGTGCAGTCGCGCGTAGTCGCCCTGCGCCTGCACCCAGCGCACGTCGCTGCGGCGGACGAACCGCACCGCGGCGCCC
Source organism: Microbacterium meiriae (assembly GCF_040685015.1). NCBI lineage: Bacteria > Bacillati > Actinomycetota > Actinomycetes > Micrococcales > Microbacteriaceae > Microbacterium > Microbacterium meiriae. The sequence goes on from NZ_JBFBHD010000001.1 coordinate 724,178, forward strand.
ACCGTCACCGGCAGCACCTCGTCCTCGCTACGCGGGGTGGCCTCCTGCGCGACCACCCTGTCCACGGCGCTCCGCAGCCGTTCCCGCCGGACCGGCTTGAGGAGGTAGTCCGCGGCGCGCAGCTCGAACGCCTCGACCGCGCGGGCCTCGTCCGCGGTGACGAACACGACGGCGGGCGGTTCCGCGAGACCGAGGAGCGCGCGGGCGAGCTCGGTGCCGAGCAGGCCGGGCATGTGGATGTCGAGGAAGGCGATCCGCACCGCACGCGCGGAGAGCTGACGCAGCGCGTCGGCGCCGTTTGCCGCGGTGAGGATCTCGCCGATGCGCGGGTCGGCACGCAGCAGGTGCACGAGCTCGTCGAGGGCCGGCTGCTCGTCGTCGGCGACGAGGACGTCGATCATGCCGCTCCTCAGTCGTCGTCCGGGTCGTGGAGGGGCTGCGATTTCGGGACTCGCATGCGCACCAGGGTACCCGCGCCGGCGTTGGTCTCGACGACCAGTCCGCCCCCGCTTCCATAGACCTGACGGAGCCGGGTGTCGACGTTCCGCAGACCCACGTGACCGCCCTCCTCCCGCGCGGTCAGCAGCGCGCGCAGGCCGTCAGGGTCCATGCCCACGCCGTCGTCCTCGACGAGGATCTCGGTGTGCGTGCCGTCGTCGCGGGAGGTGATGCGGATCTCGCCGCCGCCCTCCCCCGGCTCCAGGCCATGCCGCACGGCGTTCTCGACGAGCGGCTGCACCGAGAGGAACGGGATGACCGTCGCGAGCGTCTCCGGTGCGATCTGCAGCGTCACCCGCAGGCGGTCGCCGAATCGCGCGCGCTCCAGTTCGAGGTACGAGTGGATGCTGCCCAGCTCCTCCGCGAGCGTGGTGAACTCCCCCTGGCGACGGAAGGAGTATCGGGTGAAATCGGCGAACTCGAGCACGAGGTCGCGGGCCCGGTCCGGGTCGGTCGTGATGAACGACGCGATCGCAGTGAGGGCGTTGTAGATGAAGTGCGGGGAGATCTGCGCGCGCAGAGCCCGGAGCTCCGCCTCGGCGAGCTGGGTGCGCGAGGCCTCGAGTCCGCCGAGCGCGACCTGCGCCGCGCACCAGTCGGCGACCTCCTCCGCCGCCCGCACGAGCGCAGCGCGCACCGGGGATGCGAAGGCGACGACCACCCCGACCGGCACCCCGTCGACGAGGATGGGCGCGCCGACCGCCTCCAGGTCGTCCGTCCGCGACGGGGCGGGGAACACCTGCCGTCGCCCGGACGCGCGCACCTGGGCGGCGATGCGCACGGCGGCGGATTCGAGCCCGTCCGCGGCGCCGTCGAGCGTGACCGTGTCGTCGTCGCCGACGATGGCGACCGCAGCGCTGCCCAGCAGGGCCCGCAGGTGCCGGGCGGCCTTGACCGCATCCGGCCCGGTCAGTCCGCCGCGGAGGTGCGGGGCGGCGAGGCTCGCCTGATGCAGCGCACGCAAAGCCCCCTGCTCCGCCTCGCTGCCGAGGTCGGCGGACCCGCGCGCGAACCGGCGGGCGAGCAGCAGCAGCGCCGTGAGGGCGATCCCGCCGAGCGCGCCGAGGACCGCGGCGAGGACGACGTCGTTCATGCGCTCAGCCTACGGACGCGCGCGCGGGCTCAGCGACCCGCGCTTCGACAGGCTCAGCGACCCACCTTGGGTCCCTGAGCCTGTCGAAGGGCCCTGAGCCTGTCGAAGGGTCAGCAGCAGCGGGCACCGGGATTGCGGTCCTGGTCGTCCATGCGCTGACGCCAGAACTGCCGCTCCGTCAGCGGCTCCTCGCCCGGATGATGCCGACGGTGATGGGCGACGTACGTGGCGTACGCGGTGTCGCCCATCAGCGTCGTCATGTACCAGCGGATGCCGCGGCCGACCCGGCCGAGGGCGCTCCACAGCGCCCGCAGCGGGGAGGTCGCGGCATCCGTCCGATCCATCGCGTGAGTCATCTCAGTGCCGTGCCGCCGCGCGCTCTTCGGCGAGGATCGGCTCCCACTGCTTCTCCAGCTCGCGCTCCTCCGCGTCGGGGAGGAACCCGGCCGGGGCGAAGCGGCGCGACGGCACGGGCGGGTCCTCGGTGTTCTCGCCGCCGCCGTTGCGGATCGCCTTCGCAGTCGCGATGACGGCCATGACGATGACGATGATCGCGAGCACCACGAAGATGATCGACAGCGTGCCCTGCACCGCGGTGTTGCGGATGACGGCCTGCAGCACCTCCGGTGCGCCGAGCGTGGTGTCACCGGAGTTCAGCGCCTCCAGGTAGCGGAAGTGGTTCGCCCAGTACCCGATCGCCGGCACCGGCGAGAAGATCTTGTAGAGCGAGGCCGTGATGGTGACGACCGCGGTGAAAGCGAGCGGCAGCGCGATGATCCACAGCCACCGGAAGTAGCTGCGTCCGCGCTTGGCGACGATGGCCAGCACCACGGCGAGCGCGATCGCCGCGAGCAGCTGGTTCGCGATGCCGAACAGCGGGAAGAAGGTGTTGATGCCGCCGAGCGGGTCGGTGACGCCGAGGATGAGGATCGCTCCCCAGCCGGCGACCATGATCGCGGTGCAGATCCACACCCCGGGACGCCAGGAGACGTCGCGGAACTTCGGGAACCAGGCGCCGATCGAGTCCTGCAGCATGAAGCGCGCGACTCGGGTTCCGGCGTCCACCGCTGTGAGGATGAACAGCGCCTCGAACATGATCGCGAAGTGGTACCAGAACGCCATGAGCGCCTGCCCGCCGAGGGCCTGCTGCATGATGTGGGCGAGGCCGAGCGCGAGCGTCGGAGCGCCACCGGTGCGCGAGACGATCGATTCCTCGCCGACCGCCGCAGCCGTGCCCGTGAGCATGTCGGGAGTGAGGTTCACCCCGGTCAACCCGAGCGAGTTCACGAAGGCGACCGCTCCCTCCACGGTGCCCCCGGTCGCGGCGGCGGGGGCATTCATCGCGAAGTAGATGCCCTGGTCGATCGAGATCGCGGCGACGAGGGCCATGATCGCGACGAACGACTCCATGAGCATGCCGCCGTAGCCGATGAACCGGGTCTGCCGCTCCTTCTCCACGAGCTTCGGTGTGGTGCCCGACGCGATCAGCGCGTGGAATCCGGACAACGCGCCGCACGCGATCGTCACGAACAGGAAGGGGAAGAGCGGACCCGCGAACACCGGTCCCATGCCGTTCTCGCCGAAGATGCTGACCGCGGGGACCGAGATCTCCGGCCGCACGAGGATGATCGCGCCGGCGAGCATGAAGATGACGCCGATCTTCATGAACGTGGAGAGGTAATCGCGGGGCGCGAGCAGCAGCCAGACCGGCAGCACCGCGGCGATGAACCCGTAGATGATGATGCCCCACGCGATCGTGGTGCGGTCGAGGTGGAAGATCGCCTGGCCCCACTCGGTGCCGGCGACCCAGCCGCCGCCGATGATCGCGGCCATCAGCAGCACGAAGCCGATGATCGAGACTTCGGTCACCTTGCCGGGACGCAGGTAGCGCAGGTACACGCCCATGAAGAGGGCGATCGGGATGGTCATCGCGACGGAGAAGACGCCCCACGGGCTCTCGCCGAGCGCGTTGACGACGACGAGCGCGAGGATCGCCACGATGATGAGCATGATGAGCAGCGAGGCGATGATCGCCGCAGTGCCGCCGATCTTGCCGAGCTCCTGCCGCGCCATCTGGCCGATGGTCCGGCCGCCGCGACGCATCGAGAAGAAGAGCACCGTGTAGTCCTGCACGGCTCCCGCGAGCACGACGCCCACGATGATCCAGATGGTGCCGGGGAGGTAGCCCATCTGCGCCGCGAGCACGGGGCCGACGAGCGGGCCGGCGCCGGCGATGGCGGCGAAGTGGTGGCCGTAGAGCACCCGGCGGTCGGTGGGGACGTAGTCCTTGCCGTCCTGCTTCACCTCGGCGGGCGTGGCCCGGCGGTCGTCGGGGCGGGTGATGTACCGCTCGATGACCTTCGAGTAGAAGCGGTAGCCGATCAGGTAGGTGCAGACGGCGGCGAACACGAACCAGATCGCGTTCACGGTCTCGCCGCGCACGATGGCGAGCATCACCCAGGCGACGCCGCCGAGGAGGGCGATGGCCGTCCACAGCAGGATCTTCGGCAGGGTCCAGCGGCGGCTCCTGGCCTCGTGCTCCGCGGAGAGGGCGACGGGTGGGAGGTTCGGGTCGGTCTCGATGACGGGGTCGTCGTCGACGAGCCCGGCGCCGTCGCGGCGGCGCGACGAAGGTGCGGTCATGGGGTTCTCCTCTGGGGGCGCATCATTGCGTCTCCCCACGGTAGGGAGTGCGTCCCGCCGTCGCACCCGGATCCGGGCACGCTGCGACGAGCGGCGGCGGCCATGCGACGAACGGATGCCCGGCAGTCCCCGCCCCGACCGGATGCACGACCCGGAGACGACGGCACGGCCGCCCGACGGATTCCGTCGTGCGGCCGTGCCTGAGTCGTGCAGACGATCCCGGATCACCCGGGGGCGTCGGTCTCCGGGGGCGGGGTCGGCTCCGGGGTCGGCTCCGGCGCGGGAGTCGGATCCGGGGTCGGCGACGGCTCGGGAGTCGGCGACGGCTTCGGCGCGGGGGTCGGCGTCGGCGCGACCTCCGCGGGCGTCGTGACCGTCACCACGGTGCGCACGGCCGAGTCCCCGTACTGGACGAGTCCGAGGTAGCGGGTCCCGGCGGTCAGACCGGTCCAGCTCAGCTCGTAGCTCGTCTCCTGCCCGCGGACCGCGGCGATCGGGTTCGGCGTCGCGGTGAACGAGCCCTCCCCGTCCGGGAGCGCGTTGGCGTAGGTCATGTCCCACGTCATCGGCCCGGTGGTGGAGTACACGTTCGCCACGACCAGGTAGGTGCCCGCAGTCGGCGTGGGGATCGTGACCTGCTCGTCGGCCGAGCCCGTGGCCGACTGCCAGCGCTCGTAGTAGCGCAGGTCGTCGGGGCTCACCACCCGGTAGACGGTGAGGTCCAGGTCACTGCCCTCGTCGTCGGACGAGTCGAGGTCGAACCGGGAGAGCGTGGCGCCCTCCGGCACGTCGACGATCCAGGACACGTCCTTGTTCGCGTCCCCCGAGTTCTCGTTCCCCGAGTGCCCCTCGACGGGGTTGTCCGGGTCGCTGAGCAGCTGGAACGGGGTGAGACCCGAGACGCCCAGCGCCAGGTCGCCGTCGAGACCGGGGATGATGTCCACCGTCGTGGTGCCGTCGACGCCGCTGCCGGTGACCTCGGCCGGGGCATCCGCCGTGACCGGGAACACCGCGATCGGCGAGCGCACCGTGTTCTTCTTGCTCGTCCAGGTGAGGGAGCCGGTGGCCCACTGCTCGACCGGAGCGGTGGTGCTGTCGAACGTGACCGTGAACGTCTTCGTCTGTCCCGGCTTGTCGAAGGCGAGCTGAGAGGGAGTGACGGTGACCTTCACGCCCGGGACCGAGGCCTTCGCGGTGAACACGCCCTTCTCGGTCGAGGTGACCGAGCGGGTGACAGTCTGCGCGCTGGCCAGGGAGCCGATGGAGATCGATGCCTGGTTCAGGTCGCTGCCGTCGATGGGGTCGATGCCGGGGAAGTCCGACAGCCCCTTCCCGTCGAGGAAGGCCGCCCAGTCCTTGAAGCCGTTGAGGTACAGCAGGCCCGGGTTCAGGTAGCGCTTCGCGTCGATCTGCCCCGCACCCTGCTCGAAGGGGTCCGTGTTCTTCGAGCCGTCGGGCAGCACCGTGTCGTACGCGGTGGTCATCATGGCCGAACGGATCTCCGCCGGAGTCGCTCTCGGGTGCTCCCCGAGGTACAGCGCCCCGAGGCCCGCGATGTGCGGGGAGGCCATCGAGGTCCCGGAGAGGATGCCGAAGGTCGGGTCCTCACCCGGGGCATTGTGCGTGGCGGCGAGGATCGCGACGCCGGGAGCGGCGATGTCCGGCTTGAGGACGTCCGTGCCGTCGGCCAGGACCGGCCCACGGCTCGAGAAGCCGGCGATCTGCGGGGTCGGGGTGGTCACCCCGGTGGTGTTCTCACCGACGAGGGTGATCGGCCGATCGACACCGCCCTGCACGTAGGCGAGCACGGCTGCGCGGTGCACGGCGTTCAGGTGCACCGTCGGCACCGCGTGGAAGTCGTTGTCCAGCGAGTCCGCGCCACCGGGCACGTTCACCAGCACCATGCCGATGCCTCCGGCGTCCTTCACGACCTGGGACTTCTCCGCGCGCGCGTTGCCGCCGCGGTCGCAGACCACGATGTGCCCCGCGACCTTCGTCGGGTCGAGGGTGCCCGGCAGGCACAGCTGCGCATCCACCGCACCGGGCGCCGCGGCATCCACGGCGGCGATGGAGGGCCCGGAGACGCTCTCCCCGAACGGCACGCTCACCGATGCCCCGGCCTCCTCGAAGCCGTCGAACTGCACCGTGCCTTCCCACGTCGGGATGGTGGAGGCGGCGACCGTCGTGTACCACGGCGAGGCGTGGTCGGCGGTGACCGGATCGGGACCGTCGTTGCCGGCGCTGGTCGCGACGAAGACGCCGGCGGCCGCGGCGTTGAGGAACGCGAGGTCCTCCGGGGCCATCACGGTGCTCGCGGCGCCGCCGCCGATCGAGTAGTTGATCACGTCGACACCGTCGGCGACGGCCTGATCGATCGCGGCGACGAGGTCGCTCAGCGCGCAGATGTCATCGGTGGTCACGGTCGTGTCCGGACCGACGTAGCAGGCCTTGTACGCGGCGACCTTCGCTGCGGGCGCGACGCCCGAGATGGTCCCGAAGTCGACGCCCTCGACCGCGGCCTCCACTCCGAAGTCGCCCGCGGCGGTGCTCGCGGTGTGCGAGCCGTGGCCATCGCCGTCGCGTGGGGAGAGGTAGTCGTACTGGAAGTCGAACCCGGCGGCCTGCGCTCCCGCGAAGAAGTACTGCCCGCCGATGAGCTTCGTGGAGTAGTCGCGCTCGTCCCAGTCCTGGCCGTCGACCATCGCGCCGCGGAACTGTCCGCCGTCGGACTTGTCGAAGTACACGTAGGTGCCGTCGGTATAGGGATCCGTGCCCTTGTGGCGGCTGTTCTGCTTCTTCTGCTGCTTGAGCTTCTTGCCCTCGAACGAGGGGTGCTCGGGAGCGATGCCGGTGTCGATCACGCCGACCACGACACCCTCGCCCGCCTTCTTCACGCCTCCGGTCTGCTGCCACACCCCGCCACGGCCCTTGCGGTCGTCGCCGAGGCCGAGGTAGTCCGTGGAGGTCTGCGCATCGGGGTGACGGATCTCGTCGGGATACACCCCCAGGACGTCCTTCGAGGCACGGAGCTGGTCCACCTGCTCACCCGAGAGGTCGGCGCTGAACCCGTTGAGCACGACCTGGTAGGTCGTGTCCGGCGTGACGCCGACGTCGTTGATGAGGCTCTTCTGCTCGGACTCGAGGTGCTTGACGTACCGCCGCGCGTCCTGCGACTGCGTCTCGAGCTGCTCGCCCTCGTCGGGCTTCGTCGCCTTGAGTCCCTTGACGTCGCCTTCGTAGCTGGCGAGGGGATCGGCCTTCATGATCACGATGTAGTGCCCGGGGGTCCCCGCGACCGGAACGGGGTGCGTCACCTCCCCGGTCGCTGCGTAGCCTGCGGTTGCCGTCGATGCGATGAACAGCGTCGCCAGGGTGGTGGCTGCTGCGATCCGAAGGGGTGTTCGACCCATATCTCGCTCCTGATGATCCGATGATCCCGATGCCGCCTCGTTGCCGCACCGCGGCTCACGATAGACCCGCTCCTCGGCGCCGGATCGAGAACTGAACGATGGTCGAATCCCGATCGCGCCGATCGGTCAGGGTGGACGACGGCCGGCTCTCCGAATGTCGCCAGTAGGCTGGAGACGTGGCCCGTACCTCCGTCCTGTCGACCAGAGTGCTGCTGATCTGCGCAGCGATCGGTGTGGCCACGGGCATCCTCGGCGGCATCGCCGGATGGGTCACTCCCCTCCTCCTGGCCAGCCCGCTGCTGTTCCTCTACGGCCTCGTGCTGGGCTCGCACGTGCTGCCGGGCATCATCGCGCAGGAGGTGCTGCGGCTGCCGCTCGTGGCACTCATCACGCACGTGTTCGCCGCGCTCATCGCGAGCGCCTTCAACCCGGCGTGGTCGTTGCGGTTCATCGGCACGGCGCTGCTGTTCGGCCTCATCCAGGAAGGTGTCGCCGCCCTCACCCGCTATCGCTCCTGGGGCGCCTGGCGGTTCTTCGTCTCGGCGGTCGTGATCGGCGTCGTCGTGGCGGTGGCGGTGTTCTTCGCGGCGAACCTCGCGGTCCTGCCGCTCTGGGCCCAGCTGCTGTACCTGACGATCTCCGTGCTCGGCCCGGTGGCCTGGACGGCGATCGGCCTCGCCATCGGTTCGGCGCTGCGCACCGCCGGCGTCGCACGCCGCTGATCGCGCACGTGCCCTGCTGGCAACACAGGTAAGGCTCAGCTAAGTTAGAGGCACACCCTCCGTCGAACCCGGGACCTGCCGTGCGCCCATCCGCGCCTCTCCTCCGCGTGCGCGAGCTCACCCTCACCCACGCGGATGCCGCGCATCCGTCGCCCCGTGACGTGACCTTCGACATCGACCCCGGTGAGGTCGTGCTGCTGCTCGGCCCGTCCGGCTCCGGGAAGTCGACGCTCACGCTCGCCCTCAACGGCCTCATCCCGCACGCGCTCCCCGGGACCATGTCCGGCTCCGTCGAGGCCGGCGGTGTCGACACGACCACCGCGCACACCGCGACGCTCAGCACGCACGTCGCCATGGTCTTCCAGGACCCTGACGCCCAGATCGTCACGGGGACGGTGTACGACGAGGTGGCTTTCGGCCCCGAGAACCTCCTGCTCCCGCTCGGCACCGTGCGGGCCCGCGTCGAGGATGCGCTGCGGCGGGTGGGCCTGTGGGAGCGCCGGGACGACAACCCGGACCACCTGTCCGGCGGCGGCCGACAGCGTCTCGCCATCGCCTGCGCCCTCGCGATGGACTCCCCTCTCATCGTGCTGGACGAGCCGACCGCGAACCTCGACCCGCAGGGGATCGACGACGTGTATGCGGCGCTGACCGAGGTCGTGGCCGCCGGGGACCGGGCGATCCTCCTCGTCGAGCACAACCTCGATGCGGCGATGCGCTTCGTCACGCGCACCGTCGTGCTCGACCGCGAGGGCCGGGTGGTCTTCGACGGTCCGGCCGCCGAGACCATCCGGGCGCATGCCGACGAGCTCGTGGCGATGGGGGTCTGGCTGCCCGCCGCGACGCTCGCTGCGCTCCGCCTCCGCGACCGGGGGATCGTCCTCGACCCGCTGCCGCTGACGCCCGAGGCACTGGCCGCGGCCCTGCCTGCCGGTCCGGCCCGCGCGTCCTCGATCCTCGCCGACGCTCCTCCCGCCGTCGACCGGGAGCCGATCATCCGGGCGCGCGGCCTCACCGTCTCGCGGCGCCGCACCGAGATCCTGCACGGGGTCGACCTCGACATCGCCGCGGGGAGTCTCACCGCGATCGTCGGGGCGAACGGCGCGGGCAAGACCACGCTGATCCAGGCCCTCGCGGGGATCGTGCCCCCGCCGAAGGGCCGGGTCTCCGTCGACGGCATCGACCCGGGCACCGCCTCCCCCCGGGATCTCGCGGCCCGGATCGGCTTCGTGTTCCAGAACCCGGAGCACCAGTTCATCGCCGCCACCGTGTTCGACGAGCTCGCCCACGGGCTCCGGCTGCGCCATGTGCCGGACGACGAGGTCAGCGCTCGCGTGACGGAGATGCTCGAGCGGTTCGGGCTCACGCACAAGGCTGACGTGCACCCGTTCCTCCTCTCCGGCGGCGAGAAGCGACGACTCTCGGTGGGCACGGCCCTCATCACCCGTCCTCCCGTCCTCGCCCTCGACGAGCCCACCTTCGGGCAGGACCGCGCCAGGGCCGCCGAGCTCCTGGACCTGCTGGAGAGTCTCCGGGCGGACGGCACGACCGTCGTCATCGTCACCCACGATCTGCAGCTCGTCGCGGAGCACGCCACCGACACGGTCGTCCTCGCCGACGGGCGGGTCCGGGCCGCGGGCCCCACGGCGGCACTGTTCTCCGATCCCGCGATCCTCCCCTCCGCCGGGTTGCGCGTCCCCGCCCTGCAGCGGGTGCTCGCCGAGGCCGGGTGGGAGGTGACACCGTGACGATGTCCACGCTCGATCCGTATGCGCCGCTCGCGGCCACCTCGCGGCGGCAGTTCCTCTACGGCCTCAATCCGTTGGCGAAGGTCGCCGGCTTCGCCCCCGCGATGCTGCTCCTCGTCTTCGTGCGCGACCTGGCCACCCCGGCCGCCTTCCTCGTGCTCGCGTACGTCCTCATCCTCGTCGGGGCGCGGGTGACGGGCCGCCTCCTCGCGCTGCTCCTGCTCGGTCTGCCCGCGGGCATGCTCGCGATCGGCGTCGGCTTCTCGCTGTGGGTCGACGCGGCCCTGGTCGCCGACACAGCCCCCGTCGTGACGATCGGCGACTGGACCCTCTACGGAGGCGCCCTCCTCATCGGCTTCGCCACGGCGCTCCGGCTCGGATCGATCGTCGCGCTCGCGCTGGTCGGCGGCCTCACCACCAGCGGCTCCGATCTCGTGCGTGCGAGCGTGCAGCAGCTGCGCGTGCCGTACCGCATCGGGTACACGGCCCTGGCCGCCTTCCGCTTCGTGCCCCGGTTCGGGCACGAGCTCGCCGTCATCCGCGCCGCGCACCGGGTGCGCGGTTACCACGGCGGCCGCGGTCCCTTCGCGCGGATCGCCCGCGGCTGGGGGTACATCGTCCCGCTGCTCGCGGGCGCCATCCGGCACGCGGAGCGCGTCGCCCTCGCGATGGACTCCCGGGCGTTCGGCGCGCATCCGACGCGGACCGAGCGGCACCTCGTGCCGTTCCGCACGAGGGACACCGTCTTCACCGTGGTCATGCTCGCCGTGTCGGCCGCGATCTTCGTCGTCTTCTTCCCCTGGCAGCTCCCCTGAAAGGTGCCCGCATGGCATTCAGCAAGATGGTCAAGCCGGAGACGGCCGAGCTCCTGCACCTCACCGTGCTCCGCACCGAACGACTCGCGCCGCACTGGGTGCGGGTGACCCTCGGCGGCGGCGAGATCGACCGCTTCCGCCCGATGGGTTACGACCAGTGGTTCCGGCTGTTCCTGCCGATCGGCGGCGAGGCGGGGCTGGAGCGGGTGCCCGCGAAGGCGAACCGGATGTTCGGGTACCTGAAGTTCCTCCGCATCCCCGACGGCGAGCGCCCCGTGATGCGCAACTACACCGTGCGCGCCTACCGCCCGGCCACGGCCGAGATCGGCGCCGAGCTCGACGTCGACTTCGTCCTGCACGGCTCGGCGGCCGACGGCACCGCCGGTCCGGCGTCCCGATGGGCGGAGACGTGCGCCCCCGGCGAGCACGTCCTCATCATCGACGAGGGCCTGACATTCAACCCCGCGCGGGGCACCGATCGGGTGGTGCTCGTCGGTGACGAGACCGCCCTCCCCGCGATCGCGTCGATCAGCGCCTCCCTGCCGACCGACTCCTCGGGCACGGCGATCATCGAAGTCCCGTCCGCGGAGGACGCCCTGGAGTTCGCGCACCCGTCGGGGCTCGAGGTGGTGTGGGTCGTGCGGCCTCAGGAGATTCCGCCCGGGGCCCTCGCTCTGGACGCCCTCGCTCGTACCACTCTGCCCGCCGCGCCGTTCCATGCCTACGCGGCGGGAGAGCAGGCGCTGGCCTCCGGCGTCCGCAAGCAGCTCGTCGGCGAGCGCGGCGTCGACAGGAACGCCGTCAGCTTCTGCGGCTACTGGAAGATCGGTGCCGCCTCCCCCGCCTCGAAGGCCGCCCGCGAGGCCGCCACGGAGCCCCGCACGTAATCCCGGGGCACAGCTTCGGAGCTAAGACACGACACGCCGGGGCGGACGATGCCGCCCCGGCGCGTCGTCGGGAATCTCCGAAGTCGTGCTCGGAGACCGGACACGGGATGCGGGAACACCGCCCCGCACCCGCTCACTTCACACTGCCCTGCGTGAGCCCGCCGACGAGCCACTTCTGTAGGAACAGCGCCAGCAGGTAGATCGGGATCAGCCCGGAGAGGCTCGCGGCGGCCATCTGCCCGAACATCACCTCTCGACCGCCCTGCATGAGCGCGATACCCACGGGGAGCGTCTGGGAGTCCACGCTCTGCGTGAGCAGCAGCGGGATGAGGAAGTCGTTGTACGCGAGGATGAAGACGATGATCGACACCGCCACGATGCCAGGGGCCGTGAGCGGCAGGATCACCGCCCAGAGGGTGCGCAGCGGACCGCATCCGTCGATCTGCGCCGCCTCGTCGACCTCGAACGGGATCGAGCGGAAGAACCCGTCGAGCAGCCACACCGCCACCGGCGTGAGCAGCAGACCCTCGACGATGCCCAGCCCGATCACCGAGTCCATGAGCCCCGCGGTGCGCACCAGGACGAAGAGCGGGATGATCGCCACGATCGGCGGGGCGACGTACGCGGAGACGATGAGCCCGAGGGTCTGCTTCCCGCCGGCCCGCAGCCGGGCCATCGCGTAGTTCGCCGGGATCGCCACCAGCAGCGAGACGATCACGGCACCGACCGCCGCACCGATCGAATTGCGGAGGTAGGTGAGGATCGGCCAGTTCTCGAATGCGGCCACCCAGTTCTCGAACGCGAGGCGGGACGGGAGGATGCGCGTGGACAGGATGTCGTCCGGACTCTTGAACGACATGCTCACCATGTACAGCACGGGCAGCAGCGCGAGGGCGATCGCGACGACGATCACGACGGCCTTCGCCGCCGTGACGGTGGCGGACGGCCGGCCGGGCCGGGAGATGCTCGCGGTCCGACGGCGCCGCTGGCGACGGCGGGCGTCGGGAACCACGAGCGTGACGGTCGCGCTCTCGTCGACCCGATCCGTGGAGCGGAGTGTGAGCGACATGGTCAGCCCTCTCTGTGCAGCCGCTGCCGCACGGCGTTGAGCGGCAGGATGACGATGGTGACCAGCACCAGGAAGGCGATGGTCTGCGCGGCGGCGGCGCCGACGTCGAACGTCTGCAGCCCGGTCCGATAGATCTGGAAGCTGCTGACGGTGGTGTCGAAGCCCGGTCCGCCGCTGGTCATGATGAACACGAGGTCGAAGACCTTGAACGAGACGACGAGCTTGAGCAGCAGCACGGTGATGAGGCTCGGGAGCACGAGCGGGAACGTGATGCGCCAGAACGTCTGCCACACCCCGGCACCGTCGACCTGGGAGGCCTCGTACACCTCGGTCGGCAGGGTCTGCAGAGCGGCGAACACGAGCAGCACGCAGAACGGCGTCCACTGCCAGGCATCCACCATGATCACGGAGATCATCGCCGCGGGGCTGGAGCCGAGGAACAGGAACGGCTCGGACCCGGGCGCGAACGACTGCCCGATGTTGTTGAGCAGTCCGCCGGTGGGAGCCAGCATGAGCTTCCAGATGACGCCGGCCATCACCGGCGGTGTCATCAGCGGCAGCAGGAGCAGCACCCGGATGACACGGCCGCCCTTGACCGCGGCGTCCAGCGACAGGGCGACGACCAGCCCCGCCACGAGCGCGATCAGGGCGGAGGGGATGGCGAAGAGCAGCGACCTGCCGAGGGACGGGAGGGTGACCCCGTCCCCCAGCAGCGCCGCGAAGTTGTCGAACCCGACCCATTCGGTGAACGGCCGGCCCAGCGACGACTCCGAGAAGGAGGCGGCGATGATGTAGCCGAGCGGATAGATCGCGATGATCGCGATCGCGATGACGGCGGGCGCGAGCAGGGCGCGTCCCGTCCACGACGCGCGTCGGGCGCGGCGCCGGGAGGCGACGGGGTGCGACATGAGCGGTCCTTTCGGGTTCGACGACGGGGTCAGTCGGCCAGGGACTGCCAGGTGTCCCAGGTGTTCTGCATCGCCTGTTCGGCGGTGAGACCGCCCTGCAGCATCAGCGCCAGGTTGTCGCTGAGCGACTGGATCATCTCCGGCGCCTGCGGCGAGGTCGGCCAGGACTGCGCGTTGGGCAGCACCTCGGCGGCGACCGCCGAGACCTCGGGGGCGAACTCGACGTACTCCGGACTCTCCAGCGTGGAGGTGCGGGTGGGGTCGACACCGGAGCCGGTCGTCGTGATGAGCTTCTCGTTCGTCTCCTTCGACGAGGCGAACGCGACGAACTGCTTCGCGAGGTCCTCGTCGCTCGCGTTGGGGCTGATACCCATCGCCCATCCCGCGTTGAGCGCTCCGGAGACCTTGCCCTCGGGGCCCACCGGCAGCGGGGCGACGCCCCAGCCGTCGACGATCTTCGACTGCTCCGGGTCCTGCGCGAACACGCCCAGGTCGGTCCAGAACTCGATCATCCCGACCGACCCGGACAGGAACTGTGGCAGCGCCTGCTCGAATCCGATCTCCAGCGGACTGGGGAGGGCCGACGGCGAAGCATCGAGCATCGACTGCGCGGCGGCCACCGCGTACTCGGTGTCGAGCTGCGGCATCTGCGGGTCGATCGGGTCGGGCGACATCGTCGCGAGCCGGTTGAAGAACGTCGACCCGATGTTGAACGCGCTCTTCGAGCCGAGCAGCGCGTTGCCGTAGACGCCGTTCGCCTTCTCGGCGTCGGTGATCTTCTTCGAGACCTCGACGTACTCATCCCACGTGGTGGGGACCTCGACGCCGTTCCGCTCGAAGATCGCCTTGTTGTAGAAGAGCACGTGCGTGTCGCCGTCGATGGGCAGACCGTAGGTGGCGTCCTCGTACTGCGAGTACGGTCCGAAGATCGCCTCGATGAAGTCGCCGGAGTCGATGTCCTCGTCGGACTCGACCCAGTCGGTGATGTCGGCGAGCGCCCCGGCGTCGGCAAGGGCGCCGACCGACGTGTACCAGTACTGGATGACGTCGTAGTTGTTGGTGCCGGACTGCGCGTCGAGGATCGCCTTGGTCTGGATCTGGTCGTAGGGGACGACCTCGACCTCGACCTCGACGCCGGTCGCGGCCTCGAAGTCTTTCTCGAGGATGGCCCCCGCGCCCTCCTGGGGTGCGGCGATGAGGACCTTCAGGGTCTTGTCGCCTCCGTCGCCGGAGGCGCCTCCCGCGTCCCCGCCGCAGCCGGCGAGCACGAGGCCCGCCGTGGATGCCAGGGCGATGACGGGAAGGGCACGGCGCACGAGGCGCGCGGTCGGAGAGGGGCGTCGTTGCCTGCTCATGGTGGTGTCCTTTCGGTGGTTCTTCTCGGGTGAGGGGGGAACATCAGTCGCCGGAGCGGGGGCCCGGCGTCCAGGGGCGGTCGACCTTGTCGCCGTCCACCCAGGGGGTCTTGACGAAGACCGCACGGAAGGTCTCGTCGAAGGGGTTGCGGACGAAGTGCTCCTCGTGGGGCTCGGCCCGCAGCACGTCGCCGGCGGAGACGACCCGACACGTGTCGCGGTCGAGCCAGATCTCCGCGCGGCCCTCGATCACGACGAAGGACTCCGTGTGGTGCTCGTGGAGGTGATTCGCGAACTCGTCCCCCGGGCGGAGCACGACGACGCCGAACGCCGCGTCCTCCCCCTGGGCGAGGTATCCCGGACCCCAGTCGCCGAACCGCAGCGCGGCATCGGCGGTCCGCAGCACGTCGGCGCTCATGCGGGCACCGGGGCCTCGGTCGCCGCGCGGAACAGCTCGTAGGCGTCGGCGGGGTCGAGGTCGTCATGCACGACGGCGCGGACGGCGGTCATCATCGCGGCGGGGGCGGCGCTCTGGAAGATGTTGCGGCCCATGTCGACGCCGGCCGCCCCGGCCCGCACGGCACGGGAGGCCATGGTGAGCGCGTCGAGCTCCGGGAGCTTCTTGCCGCCCGCCATGATGACCGGGACCGGGCATCCGGCCACCACGTCCTCGAAGCCCTTCTCGCAGTAGTAGGTCTTGACCAGCTGCGCGCCGAGCTCGGCGATGATGCGGGTCGCGAGTCCGAGGTAGCGAGCGTCGCGGACCAGTTCCTTGCCCACCGCGGTGACGCCGAGCACGGGGATACCGGCCGCGTACCCCTGATCGACGAGGGTGGTGAGGTTGCGGATGCTGCGGCTCTCGTGCTCCCCGCCGACGAAGACCTGCACGGCCACGGCATCGGCGTTGAGACGGACGGCGTCCTCCATCGCCATCGCCGTGTACTCGTCCGAGAGGTCCTTGAGGATCGACGGCCCCCCGGAGGCACGGAGCACGAGCCCGGCACGCGTCGCCGGCGGAAGAGAGGTGCGCAGCGCGCCCCTGGTGCCCATCAGCGCGTCCGCCTGCGCGGCGAGCGGCGCGATGTTCAGGTCGATGCGCTCGAGTCCCGATGTCGGCCCCTGGAAGTAGCCGTGGTCGAAGGCGAGCATGACCGTGCGCCCGGTCTCCGGATCGAGGATTCGTGACAGGCGGTTCTGCATGCCCCAGTCGAGGTTGGCGGCGCCACGGATGTTCTGCGTGAACCGGACGCCGGGCGTCCCGACGTGGAACTGCTTGGCGTCGGCGTTGCCGTCGAGGTCTGCCATGGAGGTCTCCTTCGTGTTGTCGTCAGCCGGCGTGACCGACGGGCGAGAGGCGGGGGGTGGAGGGGTCGAGGGGGCCGCGGGCCGCCCCCGGCGGGGTGAAGAGCGGAGGGAGGTCGGGGCTCGAGATCGCCAGGACGTCGCGGTAGACGCGGTGCCAGCGCTCGGTGACCGCGCGGTACTGCTCGTGCTCGGCGGGATCGACCCGTTCGACCCGCTCGGCGTCGCCCATGGGCGGGAGCGTGGCGCCGACACCGGTAGCGGCCAGGCGGGCGGCACCGTATGACGTGGCCTCGGGGGCGGGGGTGACGCGCGTGTCCAGGCCGGTGACGCCGGCGATGATCCGCGGCCACAGCGCTCCCGCACTCGACCCACCGGTGAACGTCACGGTGCCGTCCGCGACCGCGCGGCCCGCGGTGAGGGCGGAGAGGATCTCGAGGTGCGCGCCGGCGACGATGGCCGCGGATTCCTCGATCGCCCGGATGAACGCCCCGCGGGACGACCCGGCGGCGTCGTTGATGTCGAACCCGACGAACGCGGGCGCGGCGTGGTGCCACGCGTCGGCCTGCATGACGTTCGCCATCGTGGCGACCACGCCGTTCGCACCGACCGGGACGTCGGCGGCCCACTCCTCCATGATGCGGAAGGCGGAGCGGCCCTCCGCGCGTCCGAGCGCCGCCGCGTCGGGGCACATCGCGTCCCGGAACCAGCGCATGGCGAGTCCCGACAGGAAGCCGATGCCCTCGATCATCCAGGTGCCGGGGTCGACGTGGCAGAGGGTGCGCAGACGGCGATCCGGGTCGACGAGGGGCTCCGCGACGACGGCCGTCGTCTGCCAGAACGTCCCGGCGACGATCGTCGGAGTCCCCTCTCGCGCCGCGATGCCGTGGAGGGCGAGCTGTGTGTCCGCCCCGCCGGCGACGACCGGGGTGCCGACGGGCAGCCCCGTCGCGGCCGCCGCCGCGGGCGTCACAGCGCCGACGACCTCGCCGGCCGCGACGACCGGGGGCAGGATGCGCCGGTCGATGCCGACGAGATCCGCAAGGTCGGCGGACCATCCCCGCGCGTGGAGGTCGAAGAGGGCGGAACTCGACCCGCAGGTCGGCTCGGTGACGAAGACGCCGGTGAGCCGGGTGGTGACCCAGTCGCTCAGCATGCCGAGGTGGCGCGCACGGGAGAGGACCTCCGGCTGGTGGCGCGCGATCCAGCGCAGCCGAGCCGGTGCCGTGATCGACACCCAGTCCCCGGCGGTGCGGTAGATCTCGTCCGCGACGCCCTCCGCCACGAGCTCGTCGGCCTCGGCGCGGGCCCGCCCGTCCGTGTTCGGGCAGGCCCAGATCTCCGTGCCGGCCTCGTCGAACAGCACAAAGCCCTCACGCATGCTGGAGGCGGCGACGGCGGCGACGCGGCGGCCGTTCAGCCGCGCGACGACCTCGGCGACTGCGCCGGCGATGGCCGCCCAGCCGTTCGCGGTGTCGAAGGCCGTGCCGCCGGGGTGGCCCGGGATCGCGCGGTGGGTCCACTCCCGGGCGGCGTGGGTCACGAGCCGGCCCTCGATGTCGAAGGCCAGGGCGCGTGCGGAGCCGGTCCCGGCGTCGATCGCCAGGAAGACGTCGGTCAGCGCTCCCATCGCAGATCACCTCCTGCCAGGAACCGCTCGACTTCCGCGGCGAGCATGTCCGCACCGCGGGCGAGCGTCTCGTGTGTCGCTCCGGCCAGGTGCGGGGTGAGGACCAGGTTCGGCTCCGCGACGAGCTCTCGCCACGGTCCGTCGGGCTCGTTGACGTCGAGGGCGACGCCCGCGAGCTGTCCGGAGCGCAGCCCGTCCAGCAGTGCGTGCTCGTCGACGAGCGACTCGCGGGCGGTGTTGATGAGGAACGCGCCGCGCGGCATCCGCTCGATCTGCGCCCGGCCGATCAGGTGCCGGTTCTCGGCGGTCGCCCTGGCGTGCACGCTGACCACGTCGCTGGCGGAGAGCAGCGCGTCGAGGTCGCCCACGATCGTCGCATCGGTCACCGTCTCGGGATCGACGAAGGGGTCGTACGCCGTGATGACGGCCCCGAGGGCGCGAGCTCGCGCCGCGACCAGCCGGGCGACGTTGCCGTAGCCGATGAGCCCGAGGCGCAGCCCCTTGACCTCGCGTCCGAACCACCGGGCGCCCTCGAACGTCGATTCGGCGAGCGGACGCCCGTCCGCCACCCGGTCGTCCACGTCCTGAAGGGAGGCCGGCACGTTGCGCACCAGAGAGATGAGAAAGCCGATGGTGAGATCCGCGACGGCGTCGGCGTTCTTGCCCGGCGTGGTCGTCACGCGGACGCCGGCTCCGCGGGCCGCGTCGAGGTCGACGTTCACGGGGCCGCCCCGCGCGCAGCCGAGGAGACGGAGGTCGGGCAGGGCCGCGATGACCTCGGCGGTGACGGGGGCGGCGTGGAAGGCGACGACGTCGTACCCCGCGGCGAGCCGGGCGACCTCGGCCGGATCGCCCTCGAACTCGCGGATCGCGGCGGTGTCCCAGGTGGGCTCCGCGATCGCCATCGTGACCGCGTCGGTCTCGATCCCCCGCTCCCGGAAGGCGCGGGTGAAGACCTCGGCGGTCATGTAGCTATCGCCGATGACGAGGATGCGGTGGTCGGTCATGCAGGGCTCCCGGGGGATCGAGGGACGGGGAAGGGGTCAGCGGAGCGCGGCCGGGTATCGGCCGGAAGCGGTCTCGTTCGAGATGCCCGCCGCGTCGAAGCCGGTGTCGACGCTCACGCGCAGACGGTCGGTCCGCACGGAGGCGCGGGAGATGTCGATGGGCTGCCCGCTCTGGTCGTAGGCGACGGCCTCGACCACGACGATCGGATGCCCCGGCTCGACCTCGAGCAGTCCCGCGAGCATCCGGTCGGCCGAGACGGCCTCGATCGTGCGGTGCATGCGCGCGATCCGCACGCCGGTGACGCGGGAGATCGCGGCGTAAAGGCTGGCCCGGGGGTCGCGGAGGTCGGGAAGGACACCGACGAAGCGCGTGGGCAGGTAGTTGATCACGTGGACGGCCGTGCGGGCGCCGACGGCGCGCACGCGCTCCAGCACGAAGCCCATGCCGTCGGGCGAGTCGCGACCGACCACCGCGGCGGCCCAGGACGGCAGCGGTTCGATCCCTCCGCGGAGGATCTCGGAACTCAGGGCGCTGCGTCCGTCCTCGCTGTACTCGCCGAGCAGGCTCGGCGCGGAGGGCAGCGTCCAGGCGGACGGCCCCTGGGCACGCTCGACGAACGCGCCCTTGCCCTGCTGCCGGGAGATGATCCCGGCGCTCTCGAGACGAGACAGCGCATCGCGGACCGAGGTCCGGGAGGCGGCGAAGTGCGCGCGCAGTTCGCTCTCGCTCGGCAGGCGGTCCCCGGGCGCCCAGGCGCCCTGGGCGATCTGCCCCTCAACGGCGCGCATGATCTGGAACCAGATCGGAGCCGTCGACGTACGGTCGAGCTGCGGCAGGGTGAGCGTGGACATTCCGGCCTCTTCGGTGAGCGGGTGCGAGGACATCGGCGTCCTCGAGCCGGACGTTGCCTGTCCGGACATGTATCGATCATGGACCAGCACATGTATCCCCTGAAGAGACAAGTCAGAAGAAAGTCGGCCCCTTGGCCGGGATCCCGATTATCCGCTCACCATCAGGCTTTTCTTCACAGGGCGTCGATCCCGGAACCGGCGCACCGCACGGCCGGCCGTCCCCGCCGACGCCACTCGTCGATACAAGTGGGGCCGCACTCATCCGCCCCCAGACGGAAAACGCACCCTCGGGATGTTCCGAGGGTGCGTTTCTCCTGCGGCCCGCCGCGCGGGCCCTGCGTCAGCGCTTGCCGGCGATCTGACGCCCGACGATCTCGCGCATGATCTCGTTCGTGCCGCCGTAGATGCGGTGCACACGGGCGTCGAGGAAGGCCCGGGCGATGGGGTACTCGGTGATGTAGCCGTAGCCGCCGTGGAGCTGGACGCCGGCGTCGAGCACCTCCCACTCACGCTCGGTCGCCCAGAACTTGACCTTCGCGGCCTCTTCCGCCGAGAGCCTGCCGTCCTTGTAGGCCAGCAGCGCGCGGTCGATGAAGGCCCACAGCGCGTCGACCGTGGCGGACATGTCGGCGATGGTGAAGCGGCTGTTCTGGAAGTCGATGATGCGCTCCCCGAAGGCCTCGCGGTCCTTGGTGTACGCGACGGTCCAGTCGAACGCGGCCTGCGCGGCAGCGGCTCCGGCCACGCCGATCGAGAGGCGCTCGAGCGGCAGGTTCATCATGAGCTGGATGAAGCCCTTGCCCTCGACGCCGCCGATGAGGTTCTCCTCCGGCACGAACACGTCGCTGAACGACAGCTCGGCGGTGTCATGGCCGTGGAAGCCCATCTTGGACAGCTTCTTGCCGTTGTCGAATCCCTCCATGCCCTTCTCGATGAGCACGAGGCTGAACGCGTCGGGACGGTTGCCCTCGCCGGTCTTCACGAACGTGACGACGAGGTCGGCGGTCGCGCCCGATGAGATGAACGTCTTCGCGCCGTTGACGATGTAGCCGCCGTCCGTCTTCTTCGCCGTGGTCTTGATGCCGCGGAGGTCGGAGCCGGCGCCGGGCTCGGTCATGGCGAGCGCGCCGACGACCTCACCGGTGGCCATGCGGGGCAGCCACTTCTCCTTCTGCTCCTGCGTGCCCATGTGCACGAGGTACGGCACGGCCAGGTCGTCCTGGATGCCGAAGGCCCCGGCGAGCGATCCCGCTCCGGCCGCGATGACCTCTTCGTTCACGATCGCGCGGAAGCGGTAGTCCTGCAGCATTCCGGCGCCGCCGAACTCCTCCGGCACGGAGAGCCCGATGATGCCGGCCTCACCCGCGGCGCGCATCGTGGCGCGGTCCACCTCGCCGGCGGCGTCCCACTTCTCGATCGCCTCGTGCGTGACGTGGCGCTTGACGAAATCCTTGACGAGGTCGCGGAATGCCTCGTGATCCTCTTCGTAGATGTCGCGTTCCATGCCGTCCTCCCGAACGTGTCGTGCGTCGTTGCTCCGGCGAGTCTACGGCGGGAACACGGGGCAGGACAGGCGATTGTGAGAATGCATCCCATCGTGGGTGGGACTGGGTATCGCCTTTGTGGAATGCCTCAGTGCGAGCGGATCACACCCCTGCCGCGCCGGCTCAGTGGTCGTAATCGGGCGCCGCCGGGAGCCCGAAGAACTCCTCCAGCGTGTGATAGCCGCCTTCGTGATACGCCGCCGCGAGCTCCCTGCCGACGTAGCGCAGGTGCCAGGGCTCCGGGGCGTACCCGGTGACGGGCGTGCCGACCTGTTCGTAGCGCACGATGAACCCGTACTCCCAGGCGTGCGCCGCCACCCACTCGCTCTGACGCGTCGCGCCGAAGCCGTCCAGACCGCCGCAGCCGTCATCACAGGCCACGACGTCGAGGGCGAGACCGGTCTGATGCTCGCTGTGACCCGGTCGCGCCGAGCCGGCATCCGCGTCCGCCTGCCCCTGGTCCCGCACGTGCGCACCGTATGTCGCGACCTGGAGGCCGTAGGAACGGTAGCCGTTGTTCGCGCCAATGCGTCCGACCCCGGCCGCCCCGGCGGCGTCCGCCATGCGCCCGGCGGCGTCGGCGACCTCCGCGCGCACCCGGCCCGACGGGGTCGTCATCTGCAGCGGCACCTGGCTCAGTCCTTCGGGTTCGTAGGCGGCGGGTTCGAGCGGACGCCCCTTGTTGACCACGACCCAGATCCGGGCGGGATCGCTGAGCGAGACACAGGGTGCATTACCGGCGATCACCGCCTCACGGAAGCGCGCTCCACCGCCGAACCCCGCGACGGTGGCGGCGTCGTCCCCGGCCGCGATCGCAGCCTGCACCACGGGGTCGGCGCAGGGGTCCGCCGCAGGGGTCGCCGTGTTCTGCACGGTCGGTACCTGCATCACCGCGACGGGGCGCGGGAGCGGTGGGGATGCCACGGGGGTCGCGGCCGCCCCGGTGAGCGAGAGCACCACGCCGATCGCGGTCACCGCCAGCCCGACCGGCAGGGCGGGTCCGAAGATCGGGGAGCGCGGCGCCGCATGCTGAGCGTACGGCGAGGAGGGCATGCCCCCATTCTTCCATTCGAACATCAGTGCCACACTCACTTGACTTCGATTCGATTCTTTGTTCGACTGGGAGGATGCGGTGGCAGGGACAGAAACTCGCGGACAGCGACGAGGCGGCATTGCCGGGCCTCGAGAACCGTTCGAGCGTCCTCCGCACGGTGACCACACCGGAGTTCGCCGGCATGACGTTCCACGAGGTGCTGTCGAAGTCAGCGCTCAACCACGTCCCCGGGGCGTCGCGCATGCCCTTCGCCTGGACCATCAACCCCTATCGCGGCTGCTCCCATGCGTGCACCTACTGCTTCGCCCGGGGCACGCACGAGTACCTCGACCTCGACGGCGGCGCGGACTTCGACACCCAGATCGTCGTCAAGGTCAATGTCGTCGAGGTGCTCGAGCGGGAGCTGCGCCGCGGGAGCTGGCAGCACGAGACAGTCGCCCTCGGTACGAACACCGACCCGTACCAGCGGGCCGAGGGGCGCTATGCCCTCATGCCCGGCATCATCGAGGCGCTGGCGGCGTCGGGCACCCCGATGTCGATCCTGACGAAGGGCACGCTGATCCGTCGGGACATCCCGCTGCTGAAGAAGGCGGCGCAGCGTGTGCCGGTCGACGTGCAGATGTCGATCGCGATGTACGACGACGCGCTGCAGAAGGCGATCGAGCCGGGCGCCCCGACCACGCAGGCCCGCCTCGACACGGTGCGCGCGCTCGCCGACGCCGGCTTCCCCGTCACGGTGTTCCTCATGCCGATCATGCCGCATCTGACCGACTCCCTTCCCGCGATCGACGACGCCCTCCGCCGTATCAAGGCCGCCGGAGCGCGGAGCGTGATCTACGGGGCCCTGCATCTGCGTCCGGGAGTCAAGCCGTGGTTCTTCCAGTGGCTTGGTGAGAACCGTCCCGATCTCGTGTCGTCGTATCGCGGGCTGTATCCCGGGGCGTCCGTCGAGGCACCGAAGCCGTACCGGCAGTGGCTCGCCAAGCGCGCTCGCCCCCTCATCCGGATGCACGGGCTCGACGCCCGGCACGAAGACGACTATCCGCGGCGCGGGTCCCGCCCGGGCCAAGGGCATGTCCAGACGGAGACGCCGCCGGCCGGGCCGGTCATGTTCACGCCGAGCGGCCGCGCGGCCGCCGCCCCGCCGCAGCCGATGCTGTTCTGACCCGGTCGGCCGGAGGGCGCGGCTCCGCGTAGGCTCGAGGATCATGGCGATCGGTTCGACAGTCCACACGTTCGAGATGCAGCTCGCCGACACCGATCGCGGGGTCTACGAAGACGTCTCGCTCCGGGCCGCCCGGCATCCGTCCGAGACCGACGCGTACATGCTCACCCGGGTCCTCGCCTACGGGCTCGAGTTCGCGGAGGGCGTCGCGTTCGGCGGCAGCGTCTCCGACACGGAGGAGCCCGCGGTGCTCGTGCGCGACCTCACGGGCCGAGTCACGGTCTGGATCGAGGTGGGCGCTCCGGATGCCGCGCGGCTGCATCACGCCTCCCGCCTCGCGGACCGGACAGTGGTCTACACGCACCGCGACCCGGCCAAGGTCATGGCGCCGTGGGCCGACAAGCGCATCCATCGTTCCGAGGACATCCGGGTGTACAGCTTCGACCCCGGCTTCATCGACAGCGCTACGCCCCACCTCGCCCGCCGGAACACCCTGACCCTCACGGTCACCGAGCGCGTTCTCTACCTCGACCTCAACGGCACGTCCCTGACGACCACCCTCCACGAGCACACCCTCCCCTGACACCCCGGCTGCCCGCGCACCTTCCCGGTGCGGAGTGCGAAAAGGCCCCGGAGACCGAAGTCTCCGGGGCCTTTCTGATCCCGAACGCGTCAGGAGGTGAGTTCCGCGGCGGACGGCACGCGCCCCGCGATCTCCTCGATCACGTCGTCGTCCACGCGCGCCTGCTCGAACGGCGCCTCGATCTCGGCGCGACCGAGCAGCTCGGTCATCCGACGCTGGCGCTGCCGCGTGATGAGCGTGACGACCCGGCCCGAGCGCCCCGCGCGACCGGTGCGACCCGAGCGGTGCAGGTACGTCTTGTACTCGTCCGGCGCGTCGGCCTGGACCACGAGGTCGATGTCGTCGACGTGGATGCCGCGCGCGGCCACATCGGTGGCCACGAGGACGTTCACCCGGCCCGAGGTCAGCTTCTCCAGGTTCCGCGTGCGCTTGGCCTGGTTGAGGTCGCCGTGCAGCGAGACCGCGGGGATGCCCGCGTCGTCGAACTGGTCGGCCAGCATGTCGGCGTAGGCACGGGTGCGGGCGAAGACCAGGGTCTTGCCCTCGCGGTCGACGAGCGAGGTGAGGATGTCGGCCTTGTCGCGGTGCTCGATGACGAGCACCCGGTGCTCGATCGTGCTGGAGCCCTGGTCTTCGCCCGCGACCTCGAACACGGCGGGGTCGACGAGGAACTCGTCCACGAGCGCCGCGACCTCGCGGTCGAGCGTCGCGGAGAACAGGAGCTTCTGGCTGCCCTCGGCCGTGCGGCGGAGGATGCGCTGGACGGGCTCGACGAACCCGAGCTCGCACATGTGGTCGGCTTCGTCGAGCACCGCGATCCGGCAGTCCGACAGGTCGAGCTTGCCCTGGTTCATCAGGTCCTCGACGCGGCCGGGGGTGCCGATGACGATGTCGACGCCCTTCTTCAGCGCGCCCACCTGACGACCCTGCGGCACACCGCCGTAGATCTGCGTCGTGAACAGGCCCACGCTCCGGGCGATCGGCTGGATGGTCCGGTCGATCTGCAGCGCGAGCTCGCGCGTCGGGGCGAGGATGATCGCGCGCGGCGAGCGGCCGAACTCGCGACGCTTGCCCGCCTGCGACTTCAGCACCCGCTCGACGAGCGGCGCGCCGAAGGCGATGGTCTTGCCGGAGCCCGTGCGGCCGCGGGCGAGCACGTCGCGCCCCTCGAGGACGGCGGGGATGCTCGCCGCCTGGATCGGGAACGGCGTCGCGGCCCCCATGCCGTTCAGGGTCTCGGTGATGTTCGAGCCGAGGCCGAGATCGGCGAACGTGATGCCCTCGACCTCGACGGCCTGCACGGCCTGCGCCTCGAGGCGCTCGTGGACGACGTCGTCGGCCTGCTCGAACGCCGCCTTCGGCTTCGCGTTCCAGTCGTTGCGGGTCGGACGCTCGTCGCGGCGGGGGCGCTCGTCCCGACGCGGACGCTCGGTACGATAGGCCCCGCCGGTCGACGGCCGCTCGCGCCCGCCCTCGAAGGAGCGCTGCGTGCGGTCGCGGTCGAAGGCGCGGCGGGCACGGGCGGCGTCGTAGGAGCGGTCGGCCCCCTGGTCGTTGCCGCGGGCGCGGTCGCCCCCGCGGTCATCGCGCCGCGGACGGTCGTCGCGGTCGAAGCGCGGACGCTCGTTCCGGCGATCGTCGAAGCGCGGGCGGCCCCCGTCGCGGTGGTCGCCGTCGCGGAAGCCCTGTCGCTGCGAGCCGCCGCGGTCGTCGCGCCGCGGACGGTCGTCGAAGCGGCCGGCCCCTGCGCGGTCGTTGTACCGCGGACGCTCGGAGCGGTCGTCGAACCGGCCGGCGCCTGCGCGGTCGTCGCGGCGGTGCGGGGCCTCGCGGCGTCCGGACTCCGCACGGTTGCGGATGCCGCGGGCCTCGTCGCGGCCGGCGCGCTCCTGAGAGCTCCACCGACGCTTCGGCGCACCGGACTCGGTCTCCTCCGGGCGATAGCCGCGGTGGCCGGGGCTGCGGCTGCCGGGGCGGCGGTCGTACCCGCCGGTCACGCGGGAGTCGCGGTCCTCGCGAGCGGGACGCTCGTCGCGGGCCGTGTCCCGACCACCGGTCGGTCGGTGGCGGTCGTGGAACGAGGTCTTCTTAGCGCCGTAGCGCGGCTCGAAGTTCGCGGCGGCGCGACCGCCACGGGGCTTCTTGTTCTTGGGCATTCGGGTGTCCTTCTTGCGTTCTCGCACGAGAACAGCGCTGCGCGCACGCGCGAGCACTCCGATCCAGCGGAGTCCGGACGATCTGCGGCCGGGGCCATTCCTGTGATGGTTGATTCGCGTCGATCGACGCGCACCATCGGCCCCTGGACTCACACTTCACACACTGAAAAACGTCCGCGCCCTGCGCGGGTGTCCGAAGCCGACCGCCCCAGTCTACCCGGCGACCCTGGGAGACCCCCGCACTCCGGCGGCCTGCGGCACTACGATGTCGAGGTGAACTCCGTCTCTCCCACCGGCACCCAGGTCCACCTCCGCCTCGGCGACGTGACCGCGCAGATCGCCCAGGTCGGCGCCTCCCTCCGTGGCCTGCGCATCGGCGAGGTCGACCTCGTCTCGCCCTACCCGCTCGACGTCCCGACGCCGTCGTGCTCAGGAGTCGTGCTGACACCGTGGCCCAATCGGGTGCGAGATGGCCGCTGGGACGACGAGGGCACCGTCCGTCAGCTCGCGATCAGCGAGCCGAAGACCACCACCGCCAGCCACGGGCTCCTGCGCTACACCGCCTACGCGGTCGAGCAGACGGAGGGAGCCGCGACCCTGCGCGCGACCGTCTTCCCGCAGACCGGCTACCCGTACCTGATCGAGACGTCCGTCGCCTACGTCCTCACCGCGGCCGGCATCGAGGTCACGCACACGCTCACCAACTGGTCCGACTCGGCGGCTCCGGTCGCGCTCGGCACGCACCCGTTCCCGACGATCGGCGACGTCGACCCGCACGACCTCGTCCTCCGCGTCCCGGCCCACACCGTGTTCGAGACGGACGACCGCATGCTCCCGACCGGCACCCGTCCCGCCGACCCCGACCTGCGCGAGGGCGTCCGGGTCGGCGACGTCTCGCTCGACACCGGGTTCACGGACCTCGTGCGCGACCCCGACGGCCGCGTGCGGCACACCCTCACCGCGCCCGACGGCCGGACCGTCACGCTCTGGCAGGGCGAGGGCTTCGACTTCGTGCAGGTGTACACCGCGACGAACTACCCCGGAACCCCGCTCGCCGTCGCGATCGAGCCGATGACCGCTCCGGCGGACGCGTTCAACAGCGGCCTCGGGGTGCGCCGTCTGGCTTCTGGCGAGACCTGGACGCTGGAGTGGGGCCTCTCCTTCGCTTGACCGCGGTTCACAACTCAGGAGAACCCACGCGGAAAGGCCCCGATCCTCGTCTCACCGACGGAATCGGGGCCTTTCTCCTGAGTTGTGAACGCTCGGCTACTCGCCGTGGTTCTCGCGCAGCTCTCGGCGGCTGACCGGTGTGCCGTCCGCATGGACCGGAACCGGGGCGGCATCCTCGTGGTGCTCGCCCTTGCGGGCCCGGCGGCGCTCCCGCGCCCCCTCGACCAGGTTGTACAGCGTCGGCAGCACGATGAGCGTCAGCACCGTGGAGGAGACGAGTCCGCCGATCACCACGATGGCCAGCGGCTGGGAGATGAACCCGCCGTGCCCCGTGATCCCCAGCGCCATCGGGGTGAGGGCGAGGATCGTGGCGAGCGCTGTCATGAGGATCGGGCGCAGACGCTTCTCCCCACCTGCCATCACGGCATCCGCGGTCGACAGCCCCTTCTCCCGATACTGGTTCACGAGGTCGACGAGCACGATCGCGTTCGTCACCACGATGCCGATGAGCATCAGCACACCGATCAGCGAGGCCACGCCCAGCGGCACGCCCGTGACGATCTGCAGCAGGATGGCTCCGGTCGCCGCGAACGGCACCGAGATCAGCAGCAGGAGCGGCTGCCGCAGCGACTTGAACGTCGCCACCATCACGACGTACACGATGAGGATCGCGGCGAGCATCGCGAGGCCGAGCTGCGCGAACGAATCGGCCTGCTGCGAGGCGACGCCGCCGACCTCGGCCGAGGCGCCGTCGGGGAGGTCCGCCGCGGCGAGCGCCTCGGTGACCGACTGGGTGGCGACCGCGAGGTTGTCCGATGCGGGCGGCACGGTGACGGTCGCGGTGCGGCGTCCCTGCTCGGTGGTGATCGAGGTGGGGCCGTTGCGCTGCTCGACGGTCGCGATGTCCTGCAGCGGCACGATGCCCGCCGCGGTGGGGATCGCGAGCTGCTGGAGCGCGGCGACGGTCGTCGGCGGCTCCGGGTTGACGAGGTACACCGTCAGCGCGGTGTCGTCGATCTCGACCGATCCGATCTGCTGCGGACGCATCGTGTTGGACACGATCGACCCGACGGCGACCTCGGACAGTCCGACCCGCGCGGCGGCCTCGCGGTCCACGACCACGGCGATGTACGGCAGGGCCTCGGCGAGGTTGTCCGTGACCTGCCCGATGCCCTCGCGGCCGTCGAGCTCCTCCACCACGGCGGAGGTCGCGGTGGCGAGGTCGTCGCCGTTCGCCGCCGTCACGGTGATCTCGATGTCGCTGGAGCCGAAACCGGCGGACGCCGCGACGTTGACCTCGCCGACCTCGTCGCCGAGGCCGTCGATGGCATCCTGCACCTCGGCACGCAGCTTCTCCTGGTCGGCGTCGCCGTCGGTGAGGACCGAGTAGGTGATCCCCGCGCCGCCGGAGAACGCGTCGCGCAGCGCGGAGCCGCTCGACCCGATGGAGGCCTGCACGTGCTCGATGCCGTCTATGTCGAGAAGGGCCTCCTCGACGGGGGCAGCGGCATCGGACTTCGCCTGCAGGCTCGCGGTCGGCCCGAGGTCCTGCGTCACGGTCATGGTGTTCTGACCGGAGTCGCTGAGGAAGTTCACCTTCATCAGCGGGGCGGCGGCGAGCGTCCCGGCGAGGACCACTACCGCGAGTGCCACCGTGATGCCCGAGTGCTTCAGCGTCCAGCCGAGGATGGGGCGGTAGCCGCGCTGCAGCCGCGTCGGCGGGGCCGCCGGGTCCTCCGGGTCGATCGCGTTCCCGCTCTCGTCGAGGAGCGGCTTGCCGGGCTTGAGGAACCAGTACGCCAGCACCGGCACGATCGTCAGAGCCACGAAGAGCGAGGCGACCATGGCGATGGTGACCGTCATCGCGAACGGACGGAACAGCTCGCCCACCATGTCGCCGACGAACACGATCGGCAGGAACACCGCCACGGTCGTGATGGTCGACGCGGTGATGGCCGCGGCGACCTCGCGCACCGCGAGACGGATCGCATCGCCCTTGTCCGCGCCGCCGACGTAGTGGCGCTTGATGTTCTCGATCACCACGATGGAGTCGTCGACCACGCGGCCGATCGCGATCGTGAGCGCCCCGAGGGTCAGCACGTTCAGCGAGTAGCCGAATGCCTGCAGCCCGATGAAGGTGATGAGAACGGACGTCGGGATCGAGATCGCGGTGACGAGCGTCGAGCGCACCGACATCAGGAACACGAGGATCACGAGCACGGCCATCACGAGGCCGAGCAGACCCTCCGTGGCGAGGGTGTCGATCGACTGCACGATGAACGGTGCCTGGTCGAACACGACCGTGAACTCGGCGTCCGGGAGCGCTTCCCCGATCTCGTCGAGCGCGGCCAGCACCCCCTGCGACACCTCGACCGTGTTGGCGGCGGGGAGCTTGGTGATGGAGATCGACAGGGCATCCTCGCCGTCGACCCGGGAGATCGAGGTCACCGGGTCCGACACCTGGGCCACCGTCGCGACGTCGCCGATGGTCACCGCGGTACCGACGAGAGGCAAGGCGGCGATCTCGTCGACCGAGGTGATCTTGGCGCCGGTCTGCACCGTGAGGGTCTCGCCGTCCTCGGTGATCTCACCGCCGGGGAAGAGGGTGCCGTTCTGCTGCAGCGCGGTGCTGATCGCCTCGCTGCTCTGCCCGGCCGCGGCGAGCTTCGCGAGGTCGGGGGTGATGGTGATGCGCTGTCCGACGCCGCCGACGATCTCCGCCGCGTTCACCCCGTCGACGTCCTCCAGATCGGGGATCGCGACGCTCTCCAGCTGCGCCTGGGCGTTGTCCGCGTCCTCGAAGCCCGTGACCGCGACCTGGATCACCGGGAAGTCGTCGATCGACACCGAGAGCACCTGCGGCGTGACGTCCTCCGGGAGCTGCGAGGAGATGCGGTTGATCGCCTGCTGGATCTTCTGCTCCGCGGTCGCGAGGTTGGTGCCGTACGAGAACATCGCCTGCACGATCGAGGCGTTGGTCGTGCTCGTCGCGGTCGTCGACTCCAGGTCGGGCACGCCCTGGATGGCGGACTCGATCGGCGTCGAGACGTCGTTCTCGACCACCTCGGGCGAGGCGCCGGGGTAGGTGGTCATGACCACGAGCGCCGGCAGCTCGAGCGACGGGATGAGCTCCTGCTTGAGGTTGGTCAGCGCGAGCCCGCCGAACACCGCGGCGACGATCGTCACGAGCGCGATGAGGGCGCGGTTCTTCAGGCTGAGGATGGCGAGTTTCGACAAGGCGGGGTCCTCGGTGTCAGGGGGTGGCGGTCGCTGCGGATGGGAGGGAGAGGGGTACTCCGAGGATCCGCGCCAGTGCGGATTCGAGGAAGGACTGTTCGAGTTCGACGTCGCGGATCTGCGTGCTCCACATGACGCCGTCGATGAAGATCATCGCCGCTCGGGCCCGGTCGGCGCCATAGGTCGGCTCCAGGAGGTCGACGAGGCGGTCGGACAGGTGGCGCGCGAGCTGGCGCAGACGCGGATCGTGCACGGCTGCCGTGACCACGGCTCGATCCGCCTGCACCGCGTGGCCGTCGTGGATGCTGTCGTACACGAGCGCCGCGATGACGTCGGCCCCGGCTCCCCGTTCGGCGAGGGTCTGCCGCACTCCGTCGAGTCGGCATTCGATCTCGTCCGCGAGCGCTCGGAAGGCGGCGGTGCGCAGGTCGTCGAGGGTGTCGAAGTACTGGGTGGTCGCCCCGAGCGGCACTCCGGCTCTGGCGGCCACCATCCGATGCGTGATGGCGTCGGCCCCGACCTCGACGATCAGCTCGGCCGTGGCGGTGACGATCTCCCGACGACGCGCTTC
Organism: Microbacterium meiriae; assembly: GCF_040685015.1. Lineage (NCBI taxonomy): Bacteria > Bacillati > Actinomycetota > Actinomycetes > Micrococcales > Microbacteriaceae > Microbacterium > Microbacterium meiriae. Next base: position 755,597 of record NZ_JBFBHD010000001.1, read on the forward strand.
GGGGTCACGCCGCCGACGCGCGCTCTCCACCATCGCTCACCCCCTGGACACCCGTACATGTACGTTTGTACATTCGCTCCGGTGTGAACTCCCTGAGAACGGCCGCCCGCTTCTTTCCTGTCTCCCCGCCGTGCCGGATCACTTCCGCACCCCGCACCCCCGTTCCCGGTCCCTTTTCGCGCTCTCACGGGTGGGAATCTCCTCCCGTGATCGAAAACGTTCCGGGGTGGGGGGCGGAGGAGGGGGTCAGGCGGCGGAGGAAGACGGGGCGGAGGAGGGGGTCTGGCCGCGCTCGAAGTAGGCGACGAGATCGGGGTCGAGCGGGGGGACGGCGATCGCGGAGCCGTCACCCCGGAGGGACGCGGTGGCGAGGATGCCGGCGGCCACGGCCTCGCGCGCCGCGACGGGAGAGGTCGCCGTGAGACCCCCGTGCCGCACGAACCGGAGGAACTCGGCCACGAGCAGCGCGTCGGCACCGTCGTGTCCGGCGTCGGGCACCTCGGGCACGACGAACACCTCGTCCGCGTCGGCCGCCCCGGCATGCCGACGGTTCCACAGCTTCACCTCGCTGCCGGCCACGTCGCCGAAGTTCTCGATGCGCCCCTCGGTGCCGATCACGGTGTAGTTCCGCCAGTAGTCCGGGGTGAAGTGGCACTGCTGGTACGAGGCGAAGATCCCGCCCTCGAGCCGCAGGTTCACCATCGAGATGTCCTCGACGTCGACCACAGGGTGGAGTCCGGTGAGCGCGGTCGGCGGCCAGTTGTCCATGCTGAACCAGTCGGGCATCCGCTCACCCGTGCGGTCCCGCCGGTCGGTGATGTCGCCGTAGACGCTGAGGCCGCCCATCGCCGCCACCTGCTCGGTGTACGCCCCCGCCAGCCAGTGGATGATGTCGAGGTCGTGTGCTCCCTTCTGCAGGAGGAGTCCGGTGGTGCGGCTCCGGTCGGCGTGCCAGTCTTTGAAGTAGAAGTCGCCGCCGTGCCCCACGAAGTGCCGCACCCACACGGCCTTCACCTGCCCGATGCGCCCGGCCTGGATGAGCCCGCGCATGAGCGTGATCACGGGCATGTGCCGCATGTTGTGGCCGATGTAGAGGCGGGTCCCGGTCCGTCGCGCCGTCTCCAGCATGCGGTCGGCGTCGGCGAGGTTGATCGCGAGGGGCTTCTCGCAGAAGACGGGCACCCCGGCCTCCAGCGCCCGGATGGTCAGCGCGGCGTGCGTGTCGTCCGGGGTCAGCACCATGACCGCGTCGACCCCGGACGCGAGCAGCTCGTCGAGGGAGTCGGTGATGAGGGCGTCGGGGACGAGCGCCCTGGCGTCCTCGCGGGCACGCGGGGCGAGGTCGCAGACGGCGGTGATACGGGAGCCGTGGTCCGGCCGATGCACCTCCTCCTGAAGGGTGGAGCGCGCGCCGAAGCCGATGATGCCGATGTGGAGGTCCAACAGAAGTCCTTCGTGAAAGGGGGGGGGGAAGAAGAGGGGGCGGCTCAGCGACCGCGGGCAGCCGGGGCGTCGAGATCGGTCGAGCCGCCGGGGACGAGGGCCCAGGGGAACTCGTGCAGCGCACCGGGTGAGGGGTCGCTCTCGAGCGCCTTCTCGACGATGATCCGCGCCTGCCGCTCGTAGAAGTCCGTCGGGCCGACGGTGGTGAGGGTGGGGGCGATGAGCCGGGCGTCCGGGGTGTTCCCGACGCCGACCACCGCGACGTCGTGAGGCACGCGGAGCCCGAGCATGTGGGCGGCGTTGATCGCGGCGATCGCGGCGAAGTCGGTCGTCGCGTACACGGCGTCCGGGCGGTTCTCCTGCGACAGCAGCTCGATCGCGGCGGTGAACGCGCTGGCCTGCGTCTCGGCATAGGTCACGGTCCATGCCGGGTCCGGGGAGATGCCGGCAGCCGCGAGCTTCTCGACATACGGCGTGTACCGCGTGACCTGCGTGGCCGCGAGGCGGACGGCGCCCTCCGCGGCGATGCAGCCGATGGCCGCGTGCCGCTCCAGCAGGTGGTCCATCGCGAGCTCGCACCCCGGGATCGCGTCCGAGCGGATGACGTCGAACCCGTCCGGCTCCAGATGCTCCGAGAACACCACGAGCCGCTGGCCGCGCTTGACGAGGTCGCCCAGCCGTCGGGCGTCCTCCTCGTCCAGCCCGACGCCGTCGAGGTATGCCACGTCGCTCTCGACGCGGTCGAGCGCCGCGTGCCAGTCGCCGTCGGCGAGGATCAGCGTCGTGAGCCCGTGCTTGTTCGCCTCGGCGTTCACGGCGTCGGCCACCGCCAGCGACCACGGATCGCTCAGCATGTGGAGGGAGAGCTGCACCATGCCGCTGCGACCGGTGCGGATCGCCCTGGCCGCCGTGTTCGGACGGTAGTTGAGCTCGTCCGCGGCCGCGAGCACCCTGGCCGCGGTCGCTTCGGCCACGCCGGCCCCGCTGGCACCGGCGCGGCCGGAGAAGACGTACGACACGGTCGCGGTCGACACCCCGGCACGTTCGGCCACCATCCGCAGCGTCGGTCGGCGGCTGGGGGCGTGCTCACGCTGTGCCATGTCTCATCCCTTCGTCCCGCTGAACGCGATGCCCTGGATGAACTGCCGCTGCAGGATCATGAACGTCACCAGCATGGGCAGGGTCGCCAGCAGGGCGCCGGCCATGAGCACCGGGTAATCGGTGCCGTGGATGCCGACGAGCTGCGAGAGTCCGACAGACAGCGGCATCTTCGCCGGGTCGGTCGTCACGATCAGCGGCCACAGCAGATCGTTCCAGGACCACAGCACGGTGAACACCACAAGTGCGATGATGCCAGGCTTCGCCAGTGGAACCATGATCCGCCAGAAGGTCTGCCACGGATTCGCCCCGTCGATCCGCGCCGCCTCCTCCAGCTCGGCCGGCATCGAGAGGAAGAACTGGCGCATCAGGAAGGTCCCGAAGGCGCTGAAGATGCCGGGCACGATGAGCGCCTGCAACGTGTTCAGCCAGCCGAGCGCCTGGATGATCTCGTACTGCGGCAGCAGGTAGAGCTGCGAGGGCACCATGAGCACCGAGAGGAACACGACGAACAGGGCGTTCCGGCCGGGGAAGGCGATGCGCGCGAACGCGTAGCCCGCCATGGTGCACAGGGCGACCTGCCCGACCGTGCGGCCGACGGTGAGGAGCACGGAGTTCAGGAACATCTGGCCGAACGGCATCGAGTCGAAGACCTCGGCGAAGTTCGTGAACACCCATTCGCGCGGGAGGAACGACGGCGGCACCTGCACCGAGTCGGACAGCGTCTTGAACGAGGTCAGCAGCTGCCAGACGAACGGGAACACCATGAGTGCGGCGCCGGCGATGAGCACGACGTGCACGATCCACAGTCCGCGGTTCCGGGGCGTGCCGGCCGTCCGCGATCGTGCGGGGGCGGCGCCGACGACCGCGCGGGTGTCGAGGGAGACGTCACTCATAGTGCACCCACTTCTTCTGCAGCCGGAACTGCACGATCGTCAGCACGAGGATGATCAGCAGCAGGAGGAAGGCGACGGCGGCGGCGTACCCGCGGTCGTTGTCGAGGAAACCCGCTTCGTAGAACAGGTAGACGACCGTGCGGGTGTTCGGCATCGCGGGGTTGCTGCGGCCGAGCATCATGTAGATGAGGTCGAACACCTGCAGAGCCCCGATGACGCTGATGACGCTGACGAAGAAGATCGACGGCGACAGCAGCGGGATCGTGATGGAGAAGAACTTACGCACGGGGCCCGCCCCGTCGAGGTCGGCCGCCTCCATGATCGTGTCCGGGATGCCCTGGAGTCCGGCGAGGAAGATGACGATGTTGGTCCCGAGTCCCGCCCAGATGCCGACGACGGCGATCGCGATCAACGCGGTGTTCGGGTCGGTCAGCCAGCTCCGCCCGTCGATGCCGACCGCGCCGAGGGCGGCGTTCAGGACGCCGTAATCGCCGTTGTAGATCATGCGCCAGACGAGGGCGATCGCCGCGGGCATGGTGACGACGGGGATGAAGTAGAGGGTGCGGTAGGCGCTGCGGCCCGTGAGGCCGGTGGTGTTCAGCAGCGCGGCGATCCCGACCGCGAGGGGGATGCCGATCAGCGCGATCACCGTGTAGACCGCGGTGTTGCGCAGAGCGCCGAGGAGCTCCGGGTCCTGGAACAGCCGCACGTAGTTCTCGAACCCGATCCACTCGGAGCCGCCGAACGGGCCGGACTTCGTGAAGGAGATGATGAGCGTGCGCACGGTGGGCCACAGGTAGAACACGGCCAGCCCCAGGGCGGTGGGCCCGAGGAAGACGAGGGCCCACCACGGCGAGGCACCGGGCGTCCGGCGCCGCCGGCGGACACCGGAGGACGGGGCCTCCGGTGCCCGCCCGGCGGCGGGGGCGACCGCGCGAGGCGCGAGGACGGTCATCCGGTCACTCCTGCTCGGCGTCCAGCGCGGTCTGCATCTGCGCGGCGAGATCCTGCAGGCCTTCCTTCGGGGAGACCGCTCCGGACCAGACCTGGGACAGCACCTCGCTCTCGATGCTCGTCCACGCGGAGGTGTTCTTCGACACCGGGTACGGGACGGCCGTCTCCAGCGCGTCGATGTAGACCTGCAGGTCGTACTGCGGGAGCGCATCCACCCAGGCCTGCTGCGTGCCGTTGAACGCCGGGATCACGGTGCCGGTCTCGGCCTGGATCTTCGCCGCCTGCTCGCCGCTCGCGAAGGCGGCGAAGTCCTTCGCCTCCTCCACGTGCGCGCTCTTGGCGTTCGCGACGTTCCCGACGCCGTGGATCACGCTCTGGTTGCCCTCCGGGCCTGCGGGCAGAGGAGCCACGTCGACGCTGTCGCCGATGTCGGCGTTGTCCGCGTAGGCGATGGCGGCCCAGGAGCCGTTCTGGAACATGGCGACCTTGCCCGACAGGAAGAAGTCCTCCGGGTTCGTGTCCGTCATCTGCTGCGCCGTGGGCGAGGAGCCGTCAGCGATGAGGTCGGTCCACAGCTCGACGCCCTCGAGAGCCTCGGGCGAGCCGTAGCCGCTCTCAGTGCCGTCCGCGGAGATGACCTCGCCGCCGGCCTGTGCGATCGAGTTGTAGAAGTTCTCCTGGCCGTACTGGCTCGCGGCGACGCCGAACCGGCCGTTCGCGGGGTCGGTCAGCTTCGCGGCCGCGGTGGTGAAGTCGTCCCAGGTCCAGCCGGCGCTGGGGTACTCCACTCCGGCGGCGTCGAACAGCGTCTTGTTGTACCAGAGCGCGACGGTGTCGAAGTCCTTGGGGGCGCCGTAGAGCGCGTCGTCGTAGGTGTAGAGGTCGACGAGGCCCTGGGGGTAGTCGGAGGCGTCCACGTCGTCGAGCGGCGCGAGCTGGCCGTTCGAGGCGTAGAGCTGGAAGTTCGGCCCGTTCATCCAGAACACGTCGGCGGCCGACCCTCCCGTCACCGCGGTCTGGAGCTTGGTGAAGTACTCCTTGTAGGGCGTGACCTGGATCTCGATCGTGACGTTCGGGTGCTCCTCGGTATAGGCGGCGGCGATGTCCTCCATCGCGGGCTTCTGGTTCTCGTCCCAGATCGCGTAGCTGAGGGTGATGTCGCCGCCCGAGGACTCCCCGGTCGCGGAGGAGGAGCAGGCGGAGAGCGCCAGGACGGCGGCCGCGGAGGCGGCGAGAGCGCCCAGGGCGCGGCGGGAGGTGCGGGGCATCGAGGTCTCCTTTGACGGGTGCACGAGAAGGCGGTGCGCGATGTTAACCGTTTAGCGTTAAACGATTAGCAGCGAGAGTAGCGCGCCGCGTCCGTTCTTCGCAAGCACCGATCTAGAGCGCGGATCCCAGCGCCAGCCCCAGCCCCGCGGCGAGGAGACCGAGCAGGAGCATGCCGAGCGCGTCGAACGCCGCAGCCCCGCGTTCGCCGTCCCGCCACAGGGCGACCGCATCGAGCATCGCGGTGCTGAAGGTCGTGTAGCCCCCGAGCAGACCAGCGCCGAGCACGAACGCCGCGTCCGGAAGCGCCGTCGCCACCAGCCCCAGCGCGAAGGAGCCGCTGAGGTTGACGGCCAGGATCCCCCACGGGAACCGCCGGCCGACGAGCCGGGCGACACCGAGGTCGACGAGATAGCGCAGGACGGCGCCGACGCCCCCGGCGAGCGCCGCGGCGAGGAACAGCAGCGGACTCACGTCGCCCCTCCCCGGCGCGGGCGCCCCAGCCGGAGCCCCGCGGACGCCGCGAGGAGGCCGAGGGCGAGGCTGACCGCGGCATACGCGGCGGCGAGGAGCGGTGCCGACGCCCACAGGGCTAGCGTCCCGGTCATGAAGGCGCTGTAGGTCGTGAACCCCCCGAGGACCCCGGTGCCCAGCAGCAGCCGCAGCTCCGCCGAGGCCGGGAGCCGCGCCGCCACGACGCCGATGAGCAGGGCGCCCAGCACGTTGGCCGGCAGCACCGCGAGGGGGAACCCGCCGAGGTCGGGGACGAGGAGCCCGAGGCCCAGGCGCGCCGCCGTCCCCAGCGTGCCGCCGAGCGCGACGAGCAGGACACGACGGAGACTCACGCTGGCCACTGTAGTCGCGCATGACAGCGCGACCGTCGGATGTCAAGGCGTTGGGGCGGGGACGGGGACAGGCGTTGACTGTCGGCATGAAGCCACTCTGGAAGGTCGACCAGGACGCACCCCACGGCACTCCCTTCGATCCCGGCGCGCAGCACGACGTGCTCATCGTGGGGGCAGGCCTCACGGGACTCTCGACCGCGGTGCTCCTGACCCGCGCCGGACTCGACGTCGTCGTCGTCGATGCAGGCGATGTGGCGGAGCTGTCGACGGGCGGCAACACGGGCAAGCTCTCCCTCCTCCAGGGGCAGCAGCTCGCCACGATCCGCACGCACCATCCGGCCGCGCTCGTCCAGGCGTACGTCGACGCCAACCGCGCCGGCATGGAGTGGCTCACGGGCTTCGCGGACAGCGCCGGCCTGAGCTACACGGAGCGGACCGACCACACCTACGCCCAGGGTCCTGAGGGGCTCGAATCGGTGCGGTCCCAGCATGCCGCCGCGCGGGAGGCGGGACTGCCGACGCGTCTGCTCACCGCGGGCGAGCTGTCGACGCCGTTCCCCGTCGCGGGCGCGGTCGCGCTGGATTCCCAGGTGACGATCGACCCGGTCGCCGTCGCCGACGCGCTCGCGAAGGAGTTCCTCGCGGGCGGCGGCACCCTGCACACCGGCGTCCGTGTGACGGGCGCCCACGCCCTCCCGGAGCCTCGGGTGGAGACCACGGCCGGCCCGATGTTCGCCGAGCACATCGTCCTCGCGACGGGGACCCCGATCCTCGACCGGGGCCTGTACTTCTCCAAGGTCGCCGGGATGCGGTCGTACTGCGTCTCGTTCCGGGTCTCCAGCGGGGTGCCGGAGGGGACGTTCATCTCCGCCGACAGCCCCACGCGGTCGATCCGCCCGGTTTCGGCTGCCGACGGTCCGGCGGACACGGCACAGCTCGTCGTCGGCGGCAACGGGCATCCGGTCGGCCGCTCGGACGGTGAGACCGCGGCGATCGACGATCTCGTCGCCTGGACGCGGCTGCACTTCCCGGACGCGGAGGAGACGCACCGCTGGTCCGCGCAGGACTACCAGTCGCACAACCTCATCCCCTTCGTCGGCGCTCTGCCGCGCGGCCTCGGTCGCATCCGCATCGCCACCGGGTACGCGAAGTGGGGGCTGTCGAACGCGCCCGCCGCGGCCCTGCGGCTCACCGAGGAGATCATCGGGACGAAGCGCAGCGAGCGTCCGTCCTGGATGCTGCGCCTCGGCACCCGTCTGACCGTCCCCGCCGACCTCGCGCGCGGCGCCGTCGAGGGAGCGAAGGTGGCCGCCGCGGCCACGAAGGGCTGGGTCGCGGCCGAGACCACGCCGGTCCCGGTGCCGCAACCAGCGGAGGGCGAGGGCGTGGTGGCGAACCGTGGCGGCCGCCCGGTCGCCATCTCCACCGTCGACGGCGTGACCCGTGCGGTCAGCGCGGTGTGCCCGCACCTCGGCGGCGTCCTCGACTGGAACGACGCCGAGTGCACATGGGACTGCCCGCTGCACGCGTCGCGGTTCGCCGCGGACGGCACCCGCATCGAGGGGCCTGCTCTGAAGGACCTCGAGCAGATGCCGCGGACGGTCGGCGGCTCGTGACTCAGGACCGGGTCGGCGGGGCGTCCCAACCCTGCTGCGGGGTGTCGCAGTCCTCACGGAACACGTACTGCGACACGAGCTTGCGCTGGCTGCTGGACCAGTCGATCGCCGGGCGGCGCTGCTCCGGCGGCAGGTAGCCCAGCCGGTAGACGGCCATGAGCTCCAGGTCGTCGGGCACCCGCAGCAGCCGCACGATCTCGTCCCAGCGCCCCGGCACCTCCATCGGGAACGAGATGAATTGGATGCCCATGCCCAGCTCGACCGTGGTCAGCCAGACGTTCTCCATGGCCGCGCCCATGCTGAACACGGAGTAGAACGACGACAGCTGCCCCGGCCGGTACTCGCTGCGGTCGAGCATGACGCCGAGCAGGAGGGGCGACCCGGCCACGAGCTTGCGGTTCTCCGCGCCCAGCGTCTTCGGCACCCCGAACGTGTTCATCAGCGTCTGGCCGCGCTTCGTGAACACCTGCGACGTGAAGGGGCGCAGCGGCGCGGGGAGCTTGTCGAACAGCATGCCGCTGCGCTTCTCCTCCATCTCCTCCTGGCTGAAGCGGAAGTAGGGCTTGTACCGCTCGAAGAACGTGCCGTTCGACATCGCCTCGGTCATGCTCTCGCCGGAGATGCGCGCGATCTCGTCGATCGTGTCCCGGTTCTCGATCACGACGAAGCGCCACGGCTGACTGTTGAGCTGCGACGGTGCGCGACCTGCGGCTTCCAGGAGGATGCGCTGGTGCTCCTCGGAGACCGGGTCGGGGAGGAACGCTCCGTTCGTGGTCTTGCGGCGGCGGATGGCGTCGAGGAGTTCCATACGGTCACTTCCGGTCGGAGGGGAGGCGCGAGACCACGAGGCCCGCGAGGACGAAGGGCGCTGCCGTGAGGGCGACGAGCGGGTGCCGCCGGGTGTGCGTCCCGGCGTAGGGGATCGCGGCCAGCGGGACGGCAGCGGGGAGGAGGGCCAGGGCGGCGCGGCGGCTGCGCGGCGTGCGAGTGGCCAGACCGACGACGACGGCGAGTCCGGTCGTCGCGCAGGTCAGGATGTAGAGCGCGTGGTGCACCCAGCGGAAACGACGCGTGTCGATGAGCCGTCCCGCCACCGCAGCCCCGAGGGCGCAGTTCGCCGCATAGGCCGTCGCCGCCGCCGCGAAGACTCCGGACGCGGGGCGGTCGTCGCGCTCGCGCTTCCGTCGCCCCGTCATGGCACGACCCTACGCCCTCCCCTCCTCCCCCGATCCACCCCCTTGCGTACGAGCGGCCCCCTTGAGTACGACCGCACCGGGGTGGGTCGCACGCAAAGGGGCCGCTCGACGGATCAGAGGGCGGCGTCCGCGTAGATGCGGAGCGCGTCGCGGACGAACTCCGCACCCTGCGTGCCGCCCGCGGACGTCGCGTAGTTCGCACCGAAGCGCGGGTCCGCGACATACATCTCGCCGAGTCCGATGACGTACGCCTTGGCTGCGGCATCCGGCCCCTTCCGGAGGGCGGCGGCCGGAGCGCCGGGGATGCCCGTGAGCCAGGCGACGTGACGACGCGCGAGCTCCTGTGCCTCGGCGGACGCGGGATCGATGCCGCTCTCCGCCGCGGCGATCCAGTCGCGTCCGAGGTCGGACACGCGCTGCTGCCAGTCGGCGCGCTCGGCGTCGCTCATCCCGCGCCACCACCGGTCGCTGTCGGCGTAGGCCTTCGTCCCCCAGCGGTCCTCGACCTCCTGCTTGTACTGCGTGTGGTCGAAGCCGTCGAACATGTTCTCTGCCATGAGGTTCTCACCTCCTCTCAATGCCGTGATGGTGGATTCGACCGACGCGATCTGCCGCGCCAGCCGGGTCTGCTCCTCGCGCAGCAGCGCGAGGTGGGTCTCCAGGGCCGACGCCTCGGCCGCCGAGCCACTGTCCCGCGTCCCCGAGCCCGCGTCCCGCGTCCCTGAGCCCTGGGTCCCTGAGCCTGTCGAAGGGCCCAGCACCTCCGCGATCTGCGGCAACCCGAGTCCGAGCTCCCGCAGCAGGAGGATCCGCTGCAGTCGCACGAGCGCCGCCGCGTCATAGTGCCGGTAGCCGTTGGCCGCGATGCGCGACGGCGGCAGCAGCCCGATGTCGTCGTAGTGCCGCAGCGTCCGGCTCGTCGTGCCCGCCAGCCGCGCGATCTCCTGGATCGACCAGTCCCGCGATTCCATCCGCCCTCCCCTTCCGTGTCCGGTCTCCTCCCACCGTAGAAGTTGCCGCTACGTCAAGGTCAACCCCGCCTCCGAATCGCGTGATTGGCTCTATTTCCGGCGGAGATGGGGCCAATCAGGCGATTCGAAGGAGAGAGGGGGTGTTGGAATCGAGATATATCGTGTTATCGTGACGGCAACACGATATATCGTGAATCCCTCGACACAGGAGAAGCAGACATGACCGAGAAGTGGCTCATCGCCCCCGGCGAGGAACGCGTCATCGACATCGCCTCCGCGACCCGGCTCAAGGTGGGCCTCGTCGGCGGCCAGGTCGACGTCATCGCCCATGACGAACCCGGCATCCGGATCGAGGTGCACGGCGTCACCACCAAGGACCTCCGGATCGAATCCCGTGACGGGGAGGTCGAGATCGACCACCCGCAGCTGGGCTGGGACAACTTCCTCGAGGTGTTCCGGAACTTCGGCTCCGGCGGCCCGCGCGCCGAGGTGAGCGTGGCCGTCCCGCGTTCCATCGCCCTGACCCTGGGCGTCGTGAGCGCCGGCGCCCTCGTGTCGGGGATCCGCAACGACACCCGGCTCAACACCGTGTCCGGCGACATCATCGTCGACACCCTCATCGGCGACCTCAGCGTGAACTCCGTCTCCGGCGACGTACAGGTGCGCAACCTCACCGGCTCGATCAACGCCAACAGCGTCTCCGGCGACGTGGCCGTCACCGGAGCGATCCGCAAGGCGACGGTCGACATCGTCTCCGGGTCGACGCTGGTGGACGCCGCAGGCGATGTCAACACGATCACCGTGAACTCGGTCTCCGGCGGCACGACCGTCCGGCTCGACGAGTCCCTCGCGGCGAACTACGTGATCCGCTCGCTCAGCGGTCGTCTCCTCATCGACGGCGTGGAGCGCAGCACCTCCGGCCCGAGCACCTACAACGGCACATCCGGCGAGCTCGCCGGGCGCTTCGTGGACCTCCGCGCCAACTCCGTCTCCGGAGGGGTGACGGTCCTCCGCCGCGCTCCGCAGACGATCGAGAACGACCCGGAGTGGGAAGCATGAGTCCCGCGGTCTTCTCCCACGGCGATCTGCGCCTGTACCTGCTGTCGCTGCTCGCGGAGTCCCCGCAGCACGGCTACGGCATCATCCAGTCCCTCACGGATCGGACCGGCGGCACGTACACCCCGAGTGCCGGCACGATCTACCCGCGCCTCGCGAAGCTCGAGGAGGAGGGGCTGGTCACCAAGACGGTCGATGGACGCACCACGATCTACGCGATCACCGAGGCCGGGCGCGCCGAGCTCGCCTCCCGCGAGAACGACCTCGCCGACATCGAGGCGGGCATCACCGACACCGTCCGACTCATCGCCAACGAGGTGCGCCAGAGCGTACAGGAGGCGATGAAGAGCCTCCGCGCCGATCTGGCGACGGCCACCAAGGATGACCGGGCGGCGGCGAAGTCGCGGCCCCGCACCGCGAGCGAGGATGCGCGGCTGACCAGCCGTGAGGAGCTGCACCGCGCCGACGCCGTCGTGAACGCCTTCCGCGCACGGGTCCGCACCGACCTGCGCACCCATGTCGCGAAGGGCGGCGTCCTCCCGGCGTCGGTGGTCACCGACCTCGAGAACGCGCTGGATCAGGCCGCCCGCACCGTGACGGTCGCGCTGAGCCAGCCGGACTCCTGAGCCTCCATCACTCAGCACGAGGCCCCGCCGACATCCGTCGGCGGGGCCTCGTCGCGTCCGGGTCACTCCGGCCAGATCTCCTTCTGCTCGTCCGGTACCGACTCCCCCAAGGGCACGACGAGCACCGGACGGTGCTGGCGATGAGCCAGCCGGGCGGCCACGGAGCCGGTGAAGAACTCCCGGATCGACTCGCCGATGCCGCGCTTGCGGGTGCCGACCACGATGAGCTGGGCGTCGAGCTTGTTGGCGAGCTGCTTGATGGCCAGAGCCGGGTCGCCGACGAGCTGTCGCGCCGTCCAGGTGACCCCCTTCCCGGCGAGGATCGTGGCGGCCGCGGCCTCGACGGCCTCGAACTCGGCGGCGCCCGCGTCGAAGTTGATGTCGATGGGGGCGGAGTGCACGTAGCCGTCCGGATCCTCGTAGGTGACGAAGCGCGTGATGTCGACGTGGGCGACCACGAGCGGAGCGTTCAGCAGCCGGGCGAACCGCACGGCCTCATCGAGAACGTGCGGGTCCTGGTCGAGCTGCATCCCGACGATGACAGCCTTCTGCAGAGCGGCGTTCTGCGTGGCCTCGTCGGACGGAGTGGAGGTGCTGTCGGTCATGGAGATCGCTCCCTTCGCCGGCCTGGCCGCGGCCAGGGTCTGTTCCCCGCGTGCTATCCTGAATGCTACTCTTACCGGCCTCGAGCCGGTGTCGTGAATGACTCGGGCGCCTGTCTGCCCGCAGCTTAACTCGTGAGGGGGTCTCAGGCATGGGCCGTGGCCGTCAGAAGGCGAAGCACACAAAGATCGCCCGCGAACTCAAGGCGTACAGTCCGTCGGTGAACTACTCGGCGCTGGAGCGCGAGCTCGCGCACTCGAGCGACTCCGACGAAGACGCCTACGTCGACAAGTGGGCCGACGAGTACGCGGACGAAGACGAAGACGAACTAGAGAAGGCCTAGCCCCTCGGTTCGAAACACCCGCACGGCTCGTGCGGGTGTTTCGTCGTTCCCGGGCGGCGATGCGACGCCCCGGTCGCTCGTCCCGACCGAGCGGCCTGCCGCCGGAACGAGGAGGCCCTCGCGATGTCAGCGCTCCCTCAAGGGCAGGATAATCCGACGCAATTCCGCCGATCCGCGTCTTGTGAGCGCAAACATTTTCTGATTTGATGTGCATGTGATCGACGGCGCACCCTCGCCGCGTCCCGGCTTCGGGCGATCCGCAGGAACATGACCTCAAAGAGGAGAACAGCATGGCACCCACCTCACGCACCCCCCGCGTCGCCGCGGTCGTCGCCCTCGGCGCGGTGTCGGCGTTCGGACTCGCGGCCTGCGCCCCGGCCGCCTCCGGGGGCGGGGACGCCGGCGGAGAGCCCGTCACCATCGAGTACATGCACCGCCTCCCCGACGGCGAGGGCATGACCACGGTCGCCGAGATCGTCGACCGTTGGAACGAGGAGCACCCCGACATCCAGGTCAAGGCCACGAAGTTCGACGGCAAGGCCAGCGACATGATCCTCAAGCTCGAGACCGACATCAAGGCCGGGAACGGTCCGTGCCTCGCGCAGACCGGATACTCCGAGGTGCCGCAGCTCTACGTGAAGGGTCTGCTGGAGGACGTCGCCGCGGAGGCCGAGAAGTACGAGGACCACTACTCGGCCGGAGCGTTCAGCGGCATGCGGGTCGGCGACGCCATCGTGGGCCTCCCGCAGGACACCGGACCCCTCGTCTACTTCTACAACACCGCCGAGTTCGAGGCGCTCGGCCTCGACGCCCCGGCGACGCTCGACGACCTGACCGCCGCCTCCGCCACGGCCGCCGCCGCCGGCAAGTTCGTCACGGCGTTCACACCGGACGAGGCGCAGAACTGGCTCTCCGGACAGGCTGCCGCCGCCGGTGACACCTGGTTCTCCACGGAGGGCGAGGAGTGGAAGGTGGATGCCGAGGGTGCGGGCTCCGAGCGGGTCGCCGCCTTCTGGCAGGGCCTGCTCGACGGCAAGCAGACACTCGCGACCGAGCGCTGGAGTGAAGGGTTCACGGCGGCGCTGAACAACGGCAGCCTCATCGGCCACGTCGGCGCGGCCTGGGAGGCCGGCTTCCTCCTCGACTCCCTGGACGGCACTCCGGCCGAGGGGCAGTGGCGCGTCGCCCAGCTCCCCGACTTCGGCGCCGGGGCGATGAGCGGCCCCGACGGCGGGTCCGGCGTCTCGGTCATGAAGGGCTGCGAGAACCCCGCGGCCGCCATGGAGTTCAATGACTGGTTCAACACGCAGGTCGACGACCTCGCTTCCCAGGGCCTCGTCGTCGCCGCGAAGGGCGAGGTGGAGACCCCGGAGAAGATGCTGCGTCAGTTCGGCGGCCAGGACGTGCTGGCCGAACTCGGCACGGCCACCGAGAACCTCAACCCCGACTTCCCGTACGCCCCCGGATTCTCCACCCTGGCGAACATGAACGAGACGGCCGCCGCGGCTGCCGCCGGCACCGCCACGGTCGCGGACATCTTCACGACGGCGCAGGACACGGCCGTGGCGTCGCTGAAGGACCTCGGCCTCCCGGTCGCGGAATGACCGGACCGGACGGCATCATCGGATGAACGACGGCGGAGTGCACGGGCGATCGTGCACTCCGCCGTCGTCGTGAGAGCGAGAGGCACATCATGGCCACAGTGACCGAGACGAGGGCAGCGGCGCCGCTCCCTCCCGCGCGCCGTCCCGTCGCCCCGTCGACCCGTCGATCGCGGATCCGAAGAGAGGGGCTGACCGGGTGGCTGTTCATGGCGCCGTTCGCGCTGCTGTTCGCCGTCGTCTTCCTCATCCCCATCATCGTGTCGGTCCGGTCGGCGTTCTTCGCGCAGGTGCCCGCCGGCGGCGGCCTGTACGGCGGGGGCGAGCTCGTCGACACCTTCGTCGGCCTCGACAACTTCGCGGCGGCGGCGACCGACGGCGCCTTCTGGGCCGGCATGGGACGGGTCGTGCTCTACGCGGCGTTCCAGATCCCGGTGATGATCATCGCGGCCCTCGCCCTGGCCCTGCTGCTGGACTCGTTCATCGTGCGCCGCCCCGCCCTGTTCCGCCTCGCCTTCTTCCTCCCGTACGCGGTCCCCGGCATCATCGCGGCGATGATGTGGCTCTACCTCTACACGCCCGAGGTGTCGCCCTTCCTGCCGTATCTGCCGGAGGGGACCGACCTCATGTCGCCGCAGACGATCCTCTTCTCGATGGCGAACATGACGACGTGGACCTACACGGGCTACAACATGCTCATCTTCCTCAGCGCCCTGCAGGCCATCCCCCGCGACCTCTATGAGGCCGCCCGTCTGGACGGTGCGACGGGCTTCCAGATCGCGACCCGCATCAAGGTGCCGCTCGTGCGCGGTGCCGCGCTGCTGGCGGTGCTGCTGTCGATCATCGGCACGATCCAGCTGTTCAACGAGCCGGTCATCCTGGAGGCCGCGAATTCCTGGATGGGCAAGGACTTCACGCCGATGATGCTCACCTACAACACGATGATGGGCGAGCTGTCGCCGTCGGGCAGCGGTCCGGCGTCGGCGTACTCGCTGCTCATGGCCGGGATCGCGGGCGTGCTCGCGATCGTGTACGCACTGCTCCAGCGGCGGAAGGGCGACGCATGACCACCACACGACTCGTCACCGTGACCCCGCCGACGAAGCGGCGCTCTCGTAGGCCGCAGGCGGCGGACGCCCCTCCTCCGTCCATCGCCCCGGGACCCGCGGCCCGCACGTTCGGCATCATCGCCCTCGTCGTCGCGACGCTGTACTTCCTCGTGCCGGTGTTCTGGCTCGTGGTGGCCTCGACGAAGAACAACACCGACCTCACCTCGACGTTCGGATTCTGGTTCGCCGAGCCGAACCTCGCCGCCAACTACGACAGCCTCATGGGCTGGACCCAGGGGCTGTTCTGGCGCTGGGTCGGCAACTCCCTGTTCTACTCGCTCAGCGCCGGGATCATCGGCACGCTGTTCGCCGTGATGGCCGGCTACGCGATCGCCAAGTTCGCCTTCCCCGGGAAGAAGCTCGCGGTCGGCATCATCATGGCGGGACTTCTGCTGCCCGTCGCCCTGCTCACGGTGCCGCTGTACATCGAGTTCCAGGCGCTCGGCCTCACGAACACCGTGTGGGCGATCATCATCCCCTCGGCGGTCTCGCCGTTCGGCGTCTTCCTCGGCATGGTCTACGCGCAGTCGTCGGTGCCGACGGAGCTGCTGGAGGCCGCCCGCATCGACGGCGCCGGTGAGGCCCGGATCTTCTTCACGATCGTGCTGCGGCTGCTCGGCCCCGCGATGGTGACGATCTTCCTGTTCATCTTCGTGGCCACGTGGAACAACTTCCTCCTCCCGCTCATGATGATCTCCAGCCCCGACCTCAAGCCGGTCACGCTCGGCCTCTACGGCATGATGAGCTACTTCTCCCCCGACAAGGGCGCCGTCATGCTCGGGGCGCTGCTCGGCGTGATCCCGCTCATCGCCCTGTTCTTCACGCTGCAGAAGTACTGGCGCTCCGGTCTCGCCGCCGGCGCCGTCAAGGGCTAGGCACCTCGACCGCGCACAGACCGGAGGCCGCCCGCGCGAGCCTCCGGTCGTGCGTGAGGAGGGGGCAGCAGGAACTCGTCCTCCAACCGCGCCTGCAAGACTCGGGTCGACATTCCGGTGCAGACCAGGTCGACGACGATCGCGGTGTCGACGACGATCACCGCCCGGCGCACCCCTCGTGCACCGCGGCGACGATGCTCTTCGGGGTGAGCGCGGCCACCTCCGACTCCTACGCTCGTCCACTCAGGAACTCCGACAGCGTCGGGCGGGCGGCGATGCGGGCGAGCTCCGCCGAGAGGTACTGCTGCAGCGACTGTCCTCGCTCCTGCGCTCGCGCGGTGAGCACGGAATGCACGCCGGGGTCGAGATCGCGGATGAGTACGTTCGGCATGTGCGGCTCCTTTCGTGGCTACCCCTCGAGTATCGGGGACCGGAGGCACGCTCTCCGGCCTCGGAACCGCAACCCGTGGAGAACCGGCAAACTCCCCGCCGCGTGCAGAAGAGGCCCGGGGCGAACCCCGGGCCTCTCGTGTGCAGCAGAGGGACTCAGCCGCGTCGCCGTCGCCAGAGCCCCGCGCCGAGGGCGCTCAGGGCGAGCGCACCGACGGCGACCGCCAGCCACGTCATCCCCTCCGCACCCGTCGTGGCCAGCGCCCCGCCACCGGCCGTCGCCGCGGCGGTGACCGCGAGATCCGCACGAGCGAGCTCGGCGCCCTCGGCGTCCGTCGCCACGAGCGCATGGGCGCCCGCGGGTGTGGCCGCCGGGATGGTGACGGTCGCGACCGCACTGCCGTCGGCGGCGATCGTCACCTCGCCCACCCTGACCGGTTCCGAGTGGAGCCAGAGCTGCACGACGGACTCGGGGTCGAAGCCGCGGAGCTGCACGCGGAGGGAGTCTCCGGCCGCCGCGGTGCCGACCGACGGGGTGAGGACCGGCACCTTCGCCGGCTTCGCCTTCTTGACCTTGAGCGCCGCACCGGCCACCTCCGCGCCGGAGGCGTCCTTGACGAGGAAGCGGTGCTTCCCGACCGTCGCATCCGCGGGGATGAGGACCCGGGTGGTCAGCGCACCGTGCGCATCGACCGTCGCGTCCGCGAGCCGCACGCCGTCCAGCCAGAACGAGACGGCGGCGTCGGGCGCGAAGCCCGAGAGCACGGCCTCGACCGTCTCCCCTGCCCGCACGGAATCCGCGCCGAGCGTCAACGCAGGATCGGTCTCCGGAGCGCAGGCCCCGAGGTCGTCCTCGGGTCGCGCCTCCGGTGCGTGCCCGGCCTGCGGGGCGGTGGTGCCGTACACCGCCATCTCCGCCACGGCCGCGAACGGCGTGCCCGAGATCGACGAGGTC
The DNA here is from genome assembly GCF_040685015.1 of Microbacterium meiriae. Lineage (NCBI taxonomy): Bacteria > Bacillati > Actinomycetota > Actinomycetes > Micrococcales > Microbacteriaceae > Microbacterium > Microbacterium meiriae. The sequence continues at coordinate 773,440 of NZ_JBFBHD010000001.1, forward strand.
GCCGTCACCCGAACGTATCGCGCGGTCGTCGCCGCGAAGTCGACGTCCTGCCACTCCGCGACGTTCTTCCACTCCCCCGCGGCCACGTCGGTGAAGGTCTGCCCGTCGGTGGAGACCGCGACCTGGAAGCCCTTGATGGGGCCGTTCTGGTTCGCGCCGCGACGCAGATAGGAGATGCCGTCGACCGTCTCCGCGGAACCGAGGTCGAACGTCAGCACGTGCGGATACGCGGCGGCGTCAGTGCTCCAGCGGCTGTGCCAGAACGTCCCGGCGTTGCCGTCGAGCATGTTCGCCGCCGTGCCGTCCTCACCCGCGGTCTCCTCGGAGCTCGCGGTCGCGGTGATCTGCGCGTTCGGGATGCGGGCGCGGGACGCGACAGCGGCCTCCTGCGCGGTCTGCACGGTCCGCACGTCGCAGTCGACGAGGTAGGTGGCGGCGATGCCGATGCTCACCGGCGAGCCCGCGGCCGACGCCGGTGCCGTCAGCAGCCAGTCCGTCGTCACGCTCTCGCCGGGGGCGACCTTCGTGAACAGGTTCGAGGAGCCGTCCGCGACCTCGACGGTGTAGCCCTCCGGGAGGTCGAGCTGCACGCCGACGTTCTCCGCCAGGATGTCCTCGCTGTTGGTGAAGGTCGTGGTGAAGGGTGTCTGCGCCCCGGGGCTCAGGGTCACGGCCTCGCCGGCGACGGTGGCGCACGGGGTGCCTCCGTCCGTCGGGCCGAGGTCCGTCACCGTGAAGTCGTCGAGGACGAAGTCGACGTCGGGCCCGCCGACGCGCTCCAGACCGACCCAGGTGTAGTCGCCGCAGCCCACGATCACGTCCTCGCGGAACGCGGTGGTCTCCAGCGCCTGCACGACAGGGGTGCGACGCAGGGTCGTCGAGGAGATCTCCCCGTCGATCACGGCGTCCGTACCGGTCAGCCAGCGGTACGCTCCGCTCGCTCCGGCCTGGTAGTCGAACCCGATGCGATAGGTGTGCCCGGCCTGCAGCGGGACGAGCGTGGGGTCGGTCCGGTAGACGACGCCGGAGTTCTCGGAGTGCGACATCAGCGAGTGCTCACCGGTGAGGGTGGAGTCCACCGCGAGGCCCGCGGTGGCTCCGGTGTCGAACGGCTTGGCCGTGTTGCGCCAGTCGCTGCTCGTGTACGGGTCGTGCCGACGCGAGATGCTCGTACGCGGGTCGTCGATGCCGTTGGCGTCACCCTTCACGAACGGGCCCCACCCGGGCTGGTTGCCCTCGAAGTCGTTCGAGTACACGGTGCCCGCGGCGGTCGGCGCCGTCGTGTCCGCCATCACCCTGGCGTTGTCGACTCGCACCGCCGCGTCACCGGCGACCGCCGAGACCGAGACGATCACTTCGCCGGAGGCCGGGGCGAGGAACGACACCGATCCGCGCTGGTAGTACTGCCCGGCCTTGGAGTCGGCGCGCATGTAGTTGTATGTCGGCGAGAGGTTCCAGGTGCGGCTGACGACGCCGGCGCCGGTGTCGACCGCGACGCTCACGTCGCGCGTGGCCGTCGGATCGATCTGCACCTGCGCGGAGAACGCGTAGCGCTTCCCGGGGGTGAGGCCGGTGACGGTCTGCGAGATCGCGGACGCGGATGAGCCGAACACCGCGATGTTGTCGCCCCGTGAGGCGTTCTTCGCCGCGCCGAGGTCCGTGCGCTCGATGGTCACGTCGCCCCGCGGGTTCCAGCCGTCCAGCGACCCCGAGTTGAACCCGGGATCGGCCAGGCCCGCGTCGCGGTACTCGATCGCCGCCCGCTGCGCCCCACCCTGGGGCACGACGACGTAAGCCGCCCCCTTCTCGCCGGAGAGCGTCAGCTTCCCGTCGACCGCGGTGACGGTGTCCACCTTCTCGCGCCCCTGGTCGCCGAGTGCGAACACGTCGAAGGTCGTGTTGCCGCGGAAGGCATCCGTGAGCCCGAATGTCTTCTCACCGCCGGAGGCCGTGAAGAAGTACATCTTGTCCGCGTCGACGGGCGAACCCGACTCGGCGCTCGACTCCAGTGACTGCCACGGCAGCAGGTAGGAGTCGCCCCGCAGGACGGTCGCGCCGTCCATCGTGATGACGCGGGTACCACCGTCGATCCGGACCGTCACGTCGTCGGTGAAGGTCGCCTCGGCCCCCGCCGCGTACGTCTGCAGGTCGAAGTGCTGCAGGAACTTCGTCGGCAGGCTCTGCGACCAGATGTTGCCGATGAAGCCGTCCCAGTTGCGGTTGCCCACCCAGCCCTCGGCATCGACGAGACGCTGCTGGCCCAGCAGGGCGTCGTCGTTCCAGACGTCCGCCTGCGCGTTCTGGATGAACCGCACCATGGTGGAGTTGATGCCCTTGTTGTCCTTGCCGCCGTAGGCGAGGTCGTTCGGCCAGTGCGACCAGACCGTGCTGTCGACGAACTTGTCGCCCCACTCGGTCGCGACCTCGAGGTCCATGGCGTTCAGCTCGTCCGCGAGCTCCTCGGCCACCCAGCCGTTGGAGTAGTACACGTCGATGTAGACGCCGCTGAGCCCCGGCACCTCGTCCCGCAGCTGCTGGAAGCGGTCGAGCACGCGTCCGGTGCCGAGATCGGTCTGCTGATCGATGTAGTACGACTGGTCGAGCCAGTTCCAGCCGGGCTTGTACGGCGGTGTGCCGTCGAGGATCGCCGCGTCGAACGCGTCCGCCTGCGGATAGATCTCGGTGGCGTTGACGTGCACGCTCATGTCGGCGTTGAGCTTCGCCCCCTCGTCGACGAGACGGTTGAGGTCGGCGAGGCCGCCCGCGCGCTCGTTGTAGTTCCCGCCGTAGTCGGTGTTCGCGGAGTCGTGTCCTTCGCTGCCGAAGCCCTTGTTGAGCACCCACTGTCCGAGGCCGTCGGTCTGGTTCGCGATGCGCTTGGTGTTGTCGAGCACGAGGTCGAAGTAGTTCGTGGCGCTCGAGGCGAAGTTGAACGGGATGCGGCTGATCACGCGGTCGGCGACCCGGTCGGCACCGAGGCGCGGGGCGTCGACCTCCCGGTAGCGGATCGCGGCGTCCTGCCAGTCCACGGTCTCGTCGCCGTTGCGGTCGGCGGTGAGGAGCACCGTGACCTTCGGCAAGGCATAGGTCGTCACCCGGCTGTCGACGGCGGTGGTCGGATGGATGAGCCAGGTGTTCGAGCCGATCTCGGCAGTCCGGCCGTCGGCCGCGGTCACCCGCGTCGTGAGCCGGGTGTTCCACGAGGCGGTGCCCCCGGAGGCCTGCGTCGTCGCGTTCGTGATCACGCTGCCGGCGAGGGTCCCGTCGCCGAGGAAGGCGAAGGCCGCGCCCTTCGTCCCGGTGGCGGTCGCGGGCCCCACAGCGATGTGCTCATCGGCGTTCGTCGTGCTGTTCGGGCTGATCACGGTGCGGTCGAGGACGGCGCCGTCCGCGGCCGTCGCGGAGAGGAAGGCGTTGTCGGGGAGCGCCAGGGTGTTCACCGCAGCGGAGCCGTCGACTCCGGTCACGGCGAACTCGACCGTGCCATTCGCCGCGACGCGGATGCTGCTGCGCACCGTGACGTCGATGCCGGTCAGGGCCGAGACGTAGTCGACGCCGGTCGCCGTCGCCGTGGACGTGGTGGTCGACGCATAGGCGGTGCCGTTGACCGCCCAGGTGCGCGGGGAGCCCTTCTGGCCGCCGAGGCGCTCATCGCCCACGCGGTAGCCGAGGATCTGCGGGAACGCGGAGGAGACGGTGGCCGTGGTGCCGCCCGCGGCGATCTCGACGGTGTCCCCGGGCTCCGGCTGCTCCGGCGTCTCCGGCTCGGTCACGATCGGTGGGAGCTCCTCGTCGGAGAGCACCTGGATCTCGCCGGCGCCGCCGCCTGTGGTGCCCTGCGCGTCGATGATGAGGAGGGCGACGTACCGGCCGTCCTTCGCGGTCTCCAGCGTGATGCGCTGCTTCTCGTCGTTCGCGGTGGGCGCGTGCAGCGTCGCGGCCGCGGCGGCGGCGCCCCATCCCCCGTCGGCGGGCGAGGTGCGCGCGGCGTCGGCGTCATCCGTGACGTACACCTCGACGGTCTTCGCCGCGACGCTCTGCCCGCGCTTGACCGAATAGTCCAGCGCCTTCACCGAGAGGGGCCGCTGCAGATCGAGGGCGATCCAGTGCGGGAAGGGGGCATTGGCCGAGTACCGCGACGTCCACTGGGTCGAGTAGTCGCCGTCGAAGGCGCCGAGAGCCGTGCCGTCGAGCGAAGGCGGCGCCGGATACGGATCGGCTTCGCTGGACACCGCGTGCAGCCGGTAGTCCGCGTGCGGGACGGGGACGAGATCGGCGGCCTGCGCCGCGGTCGCAGGGAGGAGCGCTCCGCCGAGCGCGAGAGCCGTCGCCAGCAGGGAACTGACGGCGACGGCGGTGCGCGGCGGTCGGGAAGGTGTCGACACGTCTTGCCTCTCGAACGGTGCGACGGCCGGAGGAAGGGACGCCCCGGTGCGTCGCAGATGGATCATCGATCGAAACCGATGTTTGCGCTATCACCGTAGAGCGAGCTTGTGGCTTAAGACAAGAGTCAAACGTCAAGTATGCGCAAACATTGGCCGAAGGTCACCACCCGAGGCCCGAGTGCGGCTCAGGAGCCGATGAACTCCTCGGTCTCCCCGAAGGACGACGCCTCCCGGATCTCCACCGTCGCACCGAGGCCGTCGGTGTCGAGCACCACGATCTCGTTGCGCCCGGTACGCCACAACGGCGCGGGGGCGTAGAGCGTCTCCTGCGGGCCCACGCTCCAGTAGCGTCCGAGCAGGAATCCGTTCAGCCACACCAGGCCCTTGCCGCCACCGGGGAAGGCGAGCCACGCGTCCAGGGGTTCGGCGACGTCCAGCGCGGCGACGGCGAGGCCGTCCACCCCGCCCACGGCAGCGGCGTCCACCGCCGGTGCCGTCTGCGGCAGGAGGCGATGCGTCCAGCCGTTCACGAGACGGCGGCCGATCATCACGCCGCGCATGATGCCCTTGCCCTCGCCGGTGTACGGCCCGTAGTTGATGCGCCCGAGGCTCTCGACGACGAGCGCCAGCCGACCGGAACCGCCGTCCACCGGGAGAGCGAGGGACGTCTCGCCGTCCCGCTCGAGCACACCGAGGCGGCGGTCGTCGAGGAAGACGACCGCACGATCGTGCAGGCCGTCGACGGTCAGTGTCGCCTCGTCCGGGAACGACACGTCGGCCTCGTAGGCCACGAGGCCGTCCTCCGCTCCGAGCTGCTCGAAGGTCAGCGGGCGCGGCGAGAGCCCGCCCGCGGCAGGGGTCGCCCGGACCACGTCGAGCAGGCTCGCTCGCCGCTCCAGAGGCGCGGAGGTCGCGGACTGCCGCCGCGGCTGGTCGGGCACGGGCGGCAGTCCGTCGGCGTGGAAGGGGGCGAAGAGCGCGCGAAGCGCATGGAACTTCTCCCCGAGCGTGCCGTCCTCGCCGATCGGGGCATCGGAGTCGTAGCTGGTCACCGTGGGCTGCAGCACGAGGTCGTGGTTCGCACCGTTCCACAGGCCGAAGTTGGTGCCCCCGTGCGCCATGTAGAGGCTGACCGAGCCACCCTCGTCGAGGAGCTCCCGGATCGTCCCGCCCATGCTCTCCGCCGAACGCACGTGGTGCCGCTCGCCCCAGTGGTCGAACCAGCCGCCCCAGAGCTCGCTGCACATGAGCGCCTCCCCGTGCCGACGCAGGGAGGCCGCCACCGGCACCCCGGTGCCGAACGTGAACGTCGTCATCGCACCCGGCACGCTCCCGTGCGCGATCATGTCCGGAGTGATCCCGTCCGCGGTCGTCAGCATCTCCACCATGCCCCGTCGCCGGAGCCCGTCACGCAGGTGGGCGAGGTAGGCGGCGTCGCTGCCGAACGATCCATACTCGTTCTCGATCTGGATCGCCACGATCGGCCCGCCGTAGGCCGCCTGCAGGGGCACGAGCCGCGGGAGCAGCGCGTCGTACCAGGCGTCGACGGCGGCGAGGAACGCGGGATCGCTCGTCCGCAGCGCCGAGACCCTGCCGGTGAGCCAGAAGGGCAGCCCACCGTTGGACCACTCCGCGCAGATGTAGGGGCTCGGTCGGAGGAAGACGTCGAGGCCGACCTCGCCGGCCAGCCGCACGAAGCGCTCGACGTCGCGCCAGCCGTCGAAGCGGATGTCCCCCTCGACCCGCTCGTGGAAGTTCCAGGCGACGTAGGTGTCGACCGTGTTCGCGCCCATCGCGGCGAGCCGACGCAGGCGGTCCTCCCACTGGTCGGGGTGGACGCGGAAGTAGTGGATCGAGCCCGACAGGATGCGGTGGGGCACACCGTCGCGGAGGATCTCCCCCTCGCGCCAGGACAGGGCGGGAGCGCCGGAGGCAGCGGCGTCTGCCGGCGCGGCGACGGCGGTGGTCGAGCCGTCGGAAGCCGCGGCGAGAAGGTCGGACATTGCACTCCCAGCTGAATTGTTTGCGTTCACATTATCGCATCGCCGAGGTCCGTGCTCCCTGGTTTTCCGCCGATGGATCGCTACCATTGGGGCATGTCCCCTCGCCGCCCGAAAGACGACCGCGCGCCCAGCCAGGTCGACGTCGCCCGCCTCGCCGGCGTCTCCACGCAGACCGTCTCGCGCGTCATGTCCGGGCAGGACAACGTCCGCCCCGACACCGCGCGACGGGTGCTGGCCGCCGTCGAGGAACTCGGTTACCGGGTGCACGCCGCAGCCGCGTCGCTCGCATCGGGACGCACGCGCGTGCTCGGCGTGATCGTCGTCTCGACGGACCGCTACTCCTCCGCCGCGCTCGGCGTCGGCATCCAACAGGCCGCGGCGGCGAACGGCTACACCGTGACCACCGCCGCGGTGGCAGACCACGCCTCGGACGACGCCTTCCTCGAGGCCTTCGACCGCCTGGAGCGGCAGGGTGCGGAGGGCATCATCCTCGGCGTGCCCATCGCCCTGGACACCCCGGCGATGCGGGCGCGCACCGAACGGACGCCCGCCACCCGCAGCGAGCGCACCTCCCTGGAGGAGGACGCCCCGCTCGCGGTCGACCAGCGCGCGATCGCCCGGCTCGCCGTGGAGCACCTCCTCGACCTCGGCCACGAGACCGTGTGGCACGTCTCGGGCGACGACTACTGGACGGAGACGCAGCAGCGCAGCGAGGCCTGGGAGCAGACGCTCCGCGAGCGCGGCATCGTCCCGCCGCCGGTGATCCCGGCGGACTGGACCCCGGAGTCCGGGTACCGGGCCGGGCGCACCATCGCCGCGATCCCTGAGGCGACCGCGGTCTTCGTCAGCAGCGACGAGATGGCGTTCGGCCTCATCCGCGCCCTGCACGAGGCCGGGCGCAGCGTGCCGGAGGACATCTCCGTCGTGAGCGTCGACGACATCGCCCTCGCCGCCTACGCCTCCCCCGCCCTGACCACCGTCCGTCAGCCGTTCGAGGCCATGGGCCGCGCCGCCGCGCTGCGGCTCATCACCCAGATCGAGGGCCACGACCCGGTCGGCGAGATGCCCTCCACCGACCCGCAGCTCATCGTGCGCTCCTCGACCGCGCCGCCTCGCGTCACGACGCGAGAAAGCTCATAGCCCCTGCGGCAACGATGAGCATCGGTGCCAGAGTACCTGCGAGTCGGTCGGCACGTGTCCGCGGCCGAGCGATCAGCGTCACCAACAGCACGCCGAGCCATGCACTCCACAAGACAGAGAGACCCACGACGACGACGACCTCGTTTGTCGGTTTTGCCGGTCCGAGATAGTAGTACGTTGCGAACGCGATGTAAGCCAGTGCGAGCACGAGCATCGCCCATCTCCGCACCCTCGCTGGCGCGACTCCCACATCTTCACGCGTTGAGAGAACCGATTGCGTCATGAGTCCTCCGTCGTCACTAACGACTGACATTTCACATGTCACCATACAGCGCAGAGGAACGCCAGGCTGCCCGCTTTTCGGAGGACAGCGCATCCGATCGTACTGGCGCAGCCGCGCCGCACCGACGAGCGCTCTGACCGCGATCGTCACCAGCGACCGTGGCGGCGCTCCCACTCGTCCTCGATCGTGCGGCGGCGACCCGCGATGATCCCCGCAGGCACCGAGACGACCAGCACCCCCGCCACCACGAGAAGCGGCACCTGCCACCCGCCGCTGGTGTCGTGGAGAAGGCCGACGAGGAGCGGGAACACGGCCGCGATGGCATAGCCGATGCTCTGCACGAAGCCGCTGAGGGCGACGGCGCTCTCCGGCGTACGGGCACGGATGCTCAGGAGCACGAGGCTCAGCGGGAACATGATCGCGGTGAGCCCGAAGATCGCGACCCACAGCGGCAGCGCGACGGTCGGGAAGAGCAGCAGGCCGGCGAGCCCGACGAGGCCGGCGACCACGGCAACGAAGAACAGCGGGCGGGTCGCCTGGAACCGCACGACGAGCACCGGCACGAGCATGGAGCAGGGCAGCCCGACGAGCGCGAACAGCGAGAGCAGGAAGCCGGCGGTCGCCGGGGTCACGCCGCCGAGGTCCACGAGGATGGTCGGCAGCCAGGCGAAGGCGACGTAGGCCATGGTCGACGACGTGCCGAACACGAGGGCGAGCGCCCACGCCAGCGGCAGCCGCCAGAGCCGGCCGAAGACACGGGGACTCGCCGACTGTGTCGTGATCGGCCCCGTCGAGGCGGCGACCGCGTCGCGCACATCGTCCACGCCGTCGGTGGGGTCAGGGACCAGGAGCTCCGTCGGCACCGGGCGATCGTCACCGCGGGAGCGCACCAGCAGCGTGACCCACGGCACGAGGGCGAGTGCGGCCACCACGCCCCACATACCCAGCGAGATCCGCCACCCGAGCGAGTCGGCGACGGGGACGGCGACCAGCGGCGGCAGGAAGGTCGAGACCGCGAGCGTCGTGGAGTACGCCGTCATCATGACGCCGAGCCGGTCGGCGAAGTACTTCTTGACCAGCGGCGGCAGCAGGACGTTGCCCGACCCCACGCCGGCGAACACGACCGCGGTCGCCGCGAGCAGACTCCAGGAGTCGGGGGCGAGGCCGCGCAGCAGCATGCCCGCCGCCATCAGCACGATCGCCGCGACCGCCATCCGCTCCAGCCCGAACCGGCGCTCGAACAGCGGGGTCAGCAGCCCGAACAGCGCGAAGCACACGGGCGGAGCGGCGCCGATCAACCCCACGATCACGGGGGCCACCGGGAAGTCCTCGGCGACGTGGTCCAGGACCGGAGAGAGCGAGGCGACGGCCGACCGCAGCGAGAACGCGACCAGCACGATCCCGATCAACGCGAGGGCGCGCCCCTGCCAGAGGGGTCGGCCCTGCGGCGAGCTCAGGGACCCGGACATCAAGAGGTCTGCGACCCCTCCACCCAGGCGAGGTACTCGTCGGTGACGGTGCCGGTGACGTAGCGGCCGTCGAAGCAGCTCATGTCGAGGTCCTCCAGCGCGGAGCCCTCGGTGATCGCGGCCTTCAGGTCGTCGACCTCCTGGTACACGAGGTGGTCGCAGCCCAGCTCCTCCGCGATCTCCGGGATCGTGCGGCCATGGGCGATGAGCTCGTGCCGCGACGGCATGTTGATGCCGTACACGTGCGGGTGCCGGACCGGCGGGGCGGCGGAGGCGAACGTCACCGAGGCGGCTCCGGCATCCCGGGCCATCTGGATGATCTCCTTCGAGGTGGTGCCGCGCACGATGGAGTCGTCGATCAGGAGCACGTTCTTGCCCTGGAACTCCGTCGACATGGCGTTGAGCTTCTGGCGGACGCTCTTCTTGCGCACCGCCTGCCCCGGCATGATGAAGGTGCGGCCGACGTAGCGGTTCTTGTAGAAGCCCTCGCGGTACTCGATGCCGAGCTTGCGGGCGACCTCCATGGCCGCGGGACGGGACGAGTCGGGGATCGGCATGACCACGTCGATCTTGTCCATCGGCACGTGCTTCGCGATCGTGTCGGCGAGCTTGTCGCCCATCCGCAGGCGCGACTCGTACACCGAGATGCCGTTCATGACCGAGTCCGGACGGGCGAGGTAGACGTACTCGAACGCACAGGGTGCGAGCGTCGCGGCGGTGGCGCACTGCTGGGAGAACAGCTCGCCGTCGTTCGTGATGAAGACGGCCTCTCCGGGCTCGACCTCGCGCACGACCTCGTAGTCGCCGTTCTCGAGCACGAGCGACTCGCTCGCCACGACCCACTCGTCCTTGCCCTCCGCGCCGACGACGGTCGAAGGACGACGCCCCAGGATCAGCGGACGGATGCCGAACGGATCCCGGAACGCGAGCAGGCCGTAGTTGGCGATCACGGCGATCACGGCGTACGCGCCCTCGATGCGGTCATGCGTGCGGGCGACGGCCTCGAAGATCCGGTCGGGGTCGAGGTCGACCGTGGAGGTCGTGGCCTGCAGCTCACCGGCGAGCACGTTGAGCAGCAGCTCGGTGTCGCTGGACGAGTTCAGGTGCCGACGGTCGCGCTGTGCCATGTCGGCGGCGAGTTCGCGCGTGTTCGTGAGGTTGCCGTTGTGGATGAGGATGATGCCGTAGGGCGCGTTCACGTAGAACGGCTGCATCTCCTCTTCGCTGGACGCGGTGCCCTTGGTGGCGTAGCGGACGTGGCCGAGGCCGACGTTGCCCAGCAGCCCGCGCATGTCACGGGTGCGGAACGCCTCGCGCACCATCCCCTGAGCCTTGGCGTTGTGCATGACGCCGTTCGCCTCGGCGGTCGCGATGCCCGTCGCGTCCTGCCCGCGATGCTGCAGCAGCAGGAGGGCGTCGTAGATGTCCTGATTGACCGGGGCAGAGCCCACCATTCCGACGATGCCGCACATGGGCTCTTACTTCGCTCCGTCCGCGTAGGCGCCGACGAGGCGCACCGCTCCACCATCGACGCCCTTGGCGCCCTGTTCGAATTCGCCGGCAGGGCGCGGGCCGAAGCCCACCGTGCCGACCTGCCAGGAGGGCATGCCCTCGGCGTTCAGCGCCGCGATTGCAGCGTCCTTCTTGTCCGCCGCCACCACGGCGAGGAATCCGATGCCGAGGTTCCAGGTGCCCTCGGCGGACTCGAGCGTGGAACCGGCGATGTCGCTCAGCACACGGAAGACCGGGCTCGGCGACCACGTGCTGCGGTCGACCTCGACCCAGCTTCCCTGCGGCAGCACGCGGGCGAGGTTGGCGGCGATACCCCCGCCGGTGACGTGGCTCAGGGCGTGGACTCCGCCGGAGGCCTCGATCAGGCGCAGCAGCGGAAGCGTGTAGAGCCGGGTCGGCTCGAGGAGGGCCTCGCCCCAGGTCGAGCCGAAGTCCGCGGCGTTGTCACCGTAGGAGATCCCGGCGCGGGTGATGATGTGACGCACGAGAGAGTAGCCGTTGGAGTGCAGGCCGCTGGAGGCGACCGCGATGACCGCATCGCCGTCCTGCACGCGCTCGGCGCCGAGGATGGCGTCGGCCTCGACCACGCCCGTCGCCGCCCCGGCGACGTCGTAGTCGCGCGGACCGAGGAGGCCGGGATGCTCCGCCGTCTCACCTCCGACGAGGGCGGTGCCCGTCGCCGCGCACGCCTCCGCGATGCCGCGCACGATGTCCGCGATCCGCTCGGGGACGACCTTGCCACAGGCGATGTAGTCGGTCATGAAGAGCGGCTTCGCGCCCACCACCACGATGTCGTCGACGACCATGCCGACGAGGTCCTGGCCGATCGTGTCGTGCTTGTCGATGGCCTGCGCGATGGCGACCTTCGTGCCGACGCCGTCGGTGCTGGTCGCGAGCAGCGGACGACGGAAGTCCCGCAGCGCGCTGGCGTCGAACAGGCCGGCGAATCCGCCGACACCGCCGAGCACCTCGGGGCCGTGCGTGGCACGGACGGAGGACTTCATCAGTTCGACGGCGAGGTCACCCGCCGCGGTGTCGACGCCGGCTTCGGAATAGGGGTTGGTGGGGGAGGCAGCCACTCGAACAGCCTACCGCCCGCGGCCGACCACTCGGCTCGCCGCCTCCTTCCCGGTTCACCCGCCGCGATCTGCACATATCAGTCCTCATATGTGGCGTAATCATCTGCGCATGTGAGAGTCTATCGCCGAAGCAGGCGGGTCCGGTGTCCGGGGTTCCCGGAAAGAACAGGAGAGGTGGACAGTGCGCGCGCAGAAGAGGAGAACGCAGCGACGACAGGGGAGGAGCGTTGTCGGCGTGAGCAGTGCCATCGCCCTCCTTGCGCTGGTCGGGCTCGCCGTGCCGCCGGCGGCGCACGCCGCGGAGTGGGACGCCATCACCTCGGCGACGGTGGTGGAGCCGACAGGTGAGGTGCACCTGTACGACACCCTCCGCCTCGAGGCCACGTGGGCCGTCCCCGACAGCGCGCAGCCCGGAGACACTTTCTCGCTCAGCTTTCCGACGACGCCCCGCTTCGTCGGTGTCACCTCGTCCTTCCCGCTGCGAGCCCCGGACGGCGCCACCGTCGGCACGTGCACCGTCGCGGCGACCGCCATCACGTGCACGCTGAGCGACTACGTCCTCACGCACGACAACGTCCGCGGCACCCTGTTCTTCCAGATGAAGGCGGAGGAGACCACGGAAGACGACACCGTGACCTTCACCACCGGGGACGGAGGCCCGATCACCGTGGAGATCCCCGGTGGCGGCGTCGGTCCGCAGCGCTCCGAGCCGGCCCCGACGGACGCGACCAAGTCGGGCGTGCAGACCGCCGACGGGACGATCGAGTGGTACATCTGGGTGCCGGGACGCCTGCTCAGCGGCGAGCGCCCGACCCTCACCGACATCGCGACCCCGGGGCTGAGCCTGCTGCCGAGCACCGTGGCGATCGGTTCGGTCGCCGTGGACGCCTGGAACGGCGGCCTGTTCGATGCCGCAGACTTCCGCACCCTCACAGCCGGGTCGGACTATGTCTTCACCCCGGACACCGACAGCTCCTCGTTCACAGTGGTCTTCGCCGCGCCGGCGGAGCCTGACCGCCTCTATCGCGTCTCGTACCAGACGCGCCTGCCCGCAGACGCGCACACCGGACAGGTGTTCAGCAACACCGTCTCCGGGTCGAGTTTCACGACCACCACGGCGTCCGTCACCGCGAGCCTGGCCGGAGGCGACGGCGAAGGCGACGGTCTCGGCGGCTTCTCGGTCGCGAAGCGGATCACGGGCGCGGCCGCACCCCTCGTCCCGGCCGGCGCGACGTTCGCCGTCGACTACTCGTACCCCGGAGCGGACGGCCCCGTCACCGGTACCCTCACGCTGCCCGTGGACGGCACCGACCGAAGCATCGGGCGGATTCCCGTCGGCACGGTCGTGACGCTGTCAGAGCACACCGCGGATGCCGTCCCCGGCGTCGTGTGGGGAACTCCGCAGTTCCGCGGCGACGGCGTGACCGCGACGGACGAAGGAGCACAGCTCACGATCGGCGCAGGGTCGGTCGTGGCTGTCGAGCTGACCAACCCGGCCACGCTCTCCCCGCCGTCCCCGAGCACGCCGCCGACCACGACGGAACCGCCGTCACCCTCGACGCCGCCGGCACCGCCCTCGCCGCCGACCACGGGCCTCGCGGCCACCGGCGGCGACCCCGGCGGTCTGATCGGACTCGCCACCGGGGCGGTGCTGGCTCTCGCAGCGGGGATCCTGATCAGCCGTCGGTCCGCCAGCCACGCGGACTCCGCACCCGGAAGCATCGGCATCGAGAACTGACGCTCGCCCGCGACGCGAAGGGCCCGGTCCGACGGATCGGACCGGGCCCTCGTGCAACGGGGTTCCGTGCGGTCAGCTCTGGCCTGCGACGTTGTCGCGAGCGTCCTGAGCGCTGCCCTTCACCTCGTCGACGGCGTGGGTCGCGTCGTCACGGACGTGGGCTGCGGCGCCGGCGGCCTCATCCTTGACGGCGGCGAAGGCCTCCTGCGCCGGCTCCTTGAGGTCCTGTCCGATCGTCTTGGCGACGTCGGTCGCCTCATCGACGAGAGGCTGGGCCTTCTCCTTGATGTCCTCGGCCAGTTCCTTCTCCTTCGAGGAGGCGGGGATGACGGCGGCCACGACGAGGCCGGCGGCGAAGGCCATGAGGCCCACCGCCAGCGGATTCCCCTGCGCCTTGGCGACGGTGTGCCGCCCGGCATCGGCGACCGAGGAGGAGGCGTCCCCCAGCCGGTCCCCGGCGTCATCGGCGGCGCCCATGACCCGGTCGACGGCCGAGCGCACCGCGCCCTTCATCTTCTGCGTCTGCCGGTGCACGACCTTCGAGGGGGTGACCTTGTCGGCGAGAGCGTCGACGTCCCTGCCGAACTCCGCTCGGGTCCGCTCGATGTCTGCGCGGATCGCGTCGGGTGAATCGCTCATTTGTTCTCCTCATTCCTCTTCACCGCATCAGGGATGCGCTTGAGGGTGTCCACGGTGCGCGGAGCCCCTTCGATGCTCTTCAACTGCTTGCGTCCCATCACGAACAGGACGAGGGCGATCACCGCCCAGATGACGGCGACGATCACGGCCGACCAGCCGAGACCGGTGACATAGGCGCCGAGGGCCCACCAGAGGGCCACCGACAGGAAGAACACGGCCATGAGCGCGCCGTATCCGGCCCCGCCGAGCATGCCCGCCCCCCGGCCGGCGCGTGTGGCCGATTGCTTGAGCTCGGCCTTCGCCAACTCCAGCTCCTGCCGCATCAGGGTCGACAGATCAGTGGTGACCTCGCTGAGCAGATCGCCGAGAGATGTGGTCTCGGCCTTCTGCTCCGAAGGTGTGGGGATGGGGTCGGTCATGGTCGTCCCTCTTCATCGGAGCCGCGGGTGGCGGCATCCGTCCGGTCGTAGAGCGGAGTGTCCCCGTCATCCACCGTCTCGCCGTGCGGTGTGACGCCCCACGGCGCGGTGCCGGCGTCGATACCGCTCATCCCGTCCGGCGCTCCGGGGACCGTGCCATCGGTCGGCAACGGCGGCTGACCGAGGGTGGTGTTCTCGGCGACTCCCGCGCCTCCGGCGACACCGGCCGCGCCCGCACCACCGGGAACCGCCCCGGGCGTGGTCGCCGCGGGGACGACGGGACGCGGCGGAACGGCGGCTGCCGTCGCCCCTGCGGCCGACGAAGAGCCGGACCCGGCGGGACCCGACCCCGAGGAGGCCGACTCGGCAGCGCCCTCGGAGAGCGCTCTGGTCAGCCGCCCGGCGACGAGACCGGCGAGTGCCGCCACGGCGATGAACGTGCCGGGCTTCGCCCGTGCGTACGACTTCACCTCCGTGAGCAGCGAACCGGGGTCGCGGTCGCCGATCCAGCCCGCGATGCCCTGGATCCGGGTGGACGCCTGGCGCACGAGGTCGGCGGCGACACCGCCGTCCGAGCGCTCGGCCATCGTGCCGAGCTCCCCGCCCACGGACCGGAGCCCGTCCGCGACACGGCGCTGCTGCACCGCCGCCTGCTCCGACAGCTCGGTCTTCGTCTGGTGGTACAGGTCGCGAACCTGGTCCTTGGCCTCATGGGCGACGGCACCGGCCTCGGCCTTCGCGGTCTCGACGACGCCCGCCGCCTGACTCTTCGCCTCGTCGGCGACGCCTGCGGCCTCGTGCGCGGCGGTCCGGACGGTGCCCGGAGACTCGGTCGTACCGCTGCCCGCGGCACCTTCTGCATTGCTCTGCGACATCGTTCTTCCTCTCGACTCCCGCCGACGGCCGCCGACGTGTCAGCAGGTCTACCCCTGGATCCGGCGATCACAGCGAGGGTTGACGCGGCTCTCCGCGGGCATTACCGTGCCGGGGCTCCGCACGGCTGCTGCACCCGCCTACGATGGGGCCATGGCCGACAAGCCGCAGTGGCTCATCCGCGAAGACGCGAGCGTCCCCGTGCTCGTCGCGCTCGCCCTGCGCCAGCTGCTGGGCATCCGGGCACCCCTGGATCTGCCGTCCCTCCGCGACCTGTCGGTCCGCGCACCCGACGCGGTGGACGCCCCGCCCGAGGTCGAGGCGCAGTGGCAGGGCTACTGGGACATGACCGTGGAGCCGCGGGCTCATCACTCGGGCGTCCCGCTGGAGTTGATCGACGGTTTCGACACGCTGGTGGCCCTCCCGGCGACCGGCGCCGAGGCGCTCTCGTCGGCGATCCGACCGCATGCCGGCACCGCGCTCCGCTATGCCACCGCCGCACACGACCGGTACGTGGGGTCGATGAAGAGCCACACCGGCGGGGACGCCTACCGGGCGTACGCGAGCGCGATCGCCGAGTTCGAGCGCGACATCGGGCGCCGTGCGCACTCCTTCGAGCTCAACGTGCAGGTGCTGCCTCTGTCGCAGCGCGGGATCTGGTGGATCGGCGACCTCACGGTCGCGGTGACGGACGGGCTCCGCCGGGACGTCGTGGCGTTCGACTCCGCGATCCGCCCCGTGATCGCCGAGCTCGCCTAGTCGCGGTCCGTGGTGCCGTCGTCGACGACGGTCTCCCGGTCGACGGTCACGACGCGGTCGTGGCGGCGGGCGAGACGCTCGAGCACCAGACCGGCCACGCCGCCGAGCGCGAGACCGATCGGCACGGTCCAGAGCAGGAGGAAGCCGAAGACCTGACCGGGCGGATAGACGACGTCGAGCGCCTGCGACTGCTCGAAGCTGCCGACCATCGTGAGGATGCCGGCGGCGATGACGCCCAGCACGACCCCGATGCCCATGAGCACGCCGTACCGCGGCACGCGGCGCACGGTCGCTTCGACGGTCTGATGGGTGTCGTGGGAGGGCATGCCTCCATTGTCCCACCCTCCGCAGCCGTGCGCAGCCGCATGCGAGACCGCCCTCCCCGGATGACCGGGGAGGGCGGTTCCGCTAGCCGCCGGTCTCAGACCTCGGTCGTCGTCTCGGCCGGCTCCCCCCTCCGGGTGCGACGCACGATCAGCACCCCGCCCGTCGCGGCGAGCGCGACGACGACCAGACCGCCCACGATCCAGGGCCACACCGGGGCCTCGTCCGAGGCGACCGGCGCGCTGATCGCGGTCACCGCCGCATCGGCTTCGGCCTCCGGCTCGGACTCCTCCTCCGCAGGAGCGCCGCACGCATCGTCGACCGGGATCACGGCGGAGACCGGGTCGAGCCCCTCGCCCGCCTGATACGTGCCGAACGCGGAGGCACCGGCCGCGGTCAGTGTCGTGGGTACGTCGTCGAGGGTCAGCGCACCGTCGGTGACGGCGGCGTCCGTGAGGGCGAACTCCGCGAGACGCACCCCCTGCTGCGCCACGGCCTCTCCGTCCTGGGTGGTCCCGGTGACATCGAAGATGAGGTACCCGGTGTCGCCCGCGAGCTCGACCCGCGCGTTCGCCAGCGTCGTGTTCAGCGCCCCGTCGTGGCCCGTGAAGGCGATGCTGCCGCCGTACGTGACCAGCCCCGCGCGCGCCTCGTCGTCCAGCGAACCGGTGCCGCTCGACCACACGAAGGCGGGATACACGTACGTCACGTCGGTCAGCGTCCAGCCACCCCGCGCGATGCCCTCGATGTAGGTCCGGAACGACTCCTTGTAGCCCCAGTGCAGGGTCGCTCCCTCCACCGTGCACACCCCGAGCTCCGTGGTCGCTCTGGCGAGGGTGAACGAGAGGCCGCGATCGACGGAGCCCTGGAAGGTGAGCGTGTGGTCGCCGTCCGCGAGCGTCGCCGGGAGGGAACCCGACCACGTCGCGACACCCGACGCATCCGCCGTCACGGTGCCGAGCAGCACCGGAGTCGAGTACACGACCACCGTGATGCCCTTTTCGTTCGCACGGAACCCGGAGGCGGAGACCGTGGCCGGCTTCCCGGCGGCGAGCGCGGCGAGGTTCTCCTCGTCGACCTCGATGCCGGTGGACGTCGGCGCGGTCGCCGGGAGCGTGGCCTTCGGCGCGACCGCGGCCGCCGCGACCGTTCCCGTCGTGCCCGAGGGCGCGGCGGCGACGGAGCCGATCGTGAACGAGACGGGGTTGAGCGTGGTGCCGTATCCCGAGAGGACGCGGTCGCGCCCGGCGTCCGTGAGGGCGGCGGGTGCCGCCGTGTAGGTGACGGCGCCGCCGGCCGCCGTGCGGACCGCGCGGGAGAGGTCGAGAGTCGCGAACGGCACCTGCGCACCCCCGCTCGTCACGAACAGCGTGGCGGAGGACGCCGAGGTGATCCGGATCATCGGATCGGCGACGGTGACGTCGAGCACCCCGTGGTGGCCGGTGAAGCGCACCGCGCCGCGGTAGACCACGCTGCCTCGCCCGGACGTCGCGTCGAAATCGCCGCCGACGGTCTGCCCGAACTGGAACTGACCGCCGGATCGGGTGGCGCCACCGGATACGGCGATCGCACCCTGGGCGATCGGGCCGGTGATGTAGTTCGTGAACGAGGACGAGATGGCCCAGCGCAGCGACCCGCCGGGGACGGTCGCAGCCGGCTTCGTCGGCGTCACCGGGGGTTTCGGCGTGACCGGGGGCTTCGGCTCGGTCGGCTTCTCGCCGAGCAGTGCGCGCCACTGCGCATCGGTGATCGTGATCGCGCCTCGCGCGTGGATGGTGTCGGCGGTCGGCATCGTGTGCTGCCGCCACACGATCACCTCGTACGTCTTCGACCGGTCGAGGTCCTTCGCCGCCGCGTTCAGGTCGACCGCGAAGGCTCCGAAGCCGATGTTCCGGACGTACTGCATGGCGAGGAAGCCGCCGCCGGCCGTCACGTCAGCCTCGGTCCCCGTCTCGATGAGCGCCACGTAGGCGCCGGTGACCGCGCCGAGGTCGGCGGCGGTGACCTTCACCGTGAGCCCGTCCGCGGCCGAGGCTCCCGTGACGGCGGCGGTGACCGACGGCCCGGGGGACGGCAGCAGGGCGTTCCACTGCGCGTCGGTGACGGTGACGGTGGAGCGCGCGTAGATCGTGTTCGCATTCGGCATGGTGTGCTGCTGCCAGACGATCACTTCATAGGCCTTCGACCGGTCCAGCGCTGTCGCCGCAGCGGTCAGGTCGACGCTGAAGCCGCCACCGGTGATGCCGCGCACGTACTGCATCGCGAGGAAGCCGCCTCCGGCCGTGACGTCGGCCTCCGTGCCCTTCTCGATCAGTGCCGCGTAGGCGCCCGAGACGGCGCCGAGCTTCGTCGCCGCTGCCGTGACCGTGAGGCCGTCATCGGCCGTCGCCGCCTTCACGGTGGTCGTGAGCCCCGAGGCGACGCGGTAGTCCAGAGCGACGCGGCGCTCCTGGTCGGCGTTGACGACGCCGCCTGCCGGGTAGGTGTACACGCCGTAGGAGCCGGGCGTCGCCGGAGTGTCCTTCAGCGTGAGCGTGACCTGGAACGAGCCCTCGGGGGTGATGTCCACCCACTGTGCGCGGATCGCGCCCTGGTACTGCGCCGGGACCTGGGTCAGCACGCCTTCGGCGAGCGCCCAGGCCTGTGCACCGACCGAACGCGCCGAGGACGGCGCCCCCTGCGAGGGCTGCCACGTCGCGGCGAAGTTGCCGAAGACCACATAGGTGCCCTGGGGCAGGTTCGACGGGATCGGGACGCCGCGCCCGCCGACGTTCGCGGTCGGGTCGTATCCGGTGCCCTTGACGACGATCTCGTCACCCGCCTGGAGGCGAGCACCCGCAGCGGGCGTGGTGCCGTCGGCGAGGAACACGTCGATGGCGGCTTCGGCGGGCACCGGCTCGGTCTCGCCCGGAGCCGTCTCCCCCGGCTCCGTCTCGCCCGGCTCCGTCTCCCCGGGCTCCGTCTCCCCGGGCTCCGTCTCGCCCGGAGTCGTCTCCCCCGGCTCCGTCTCGCCCGGCTCGACGGGCGTCGTTCCGAAGACCGTGTCCCACTGCGCAGGCGTCACCGTGACGTCGCCGCGGCCGTAGATCGTGGCGGCTGTCGGCGCGGAGTGCTGCTGCCAGACGAGCACCTCGTACGTCTTCGTGCGGTCCAGGGACGCGACGGGCGCCTGCAGCGTGAAGGAGGCGGCCCCCTGCTGCACTCTCGGGAAGGGCAGCGCGAACGCGGCGTAGCCACCACCGGCGGAGACGCCGCTCTCGGTGCCCGACACGATCAGTGCGGCATAGACGCCCGTCACGTCCGGCAGACCCTCGGCCCGCACCTGCACGGTGAGGCCGGTGGTGTCGGCGGACGACACCGTCGCGGCGACGGTCGCCGCGGCAGCGTGCGCCGGCGGGCTGGCCATCCCCCCGGCGGCGACGAGGACGAAGGAGACGAGGGCGGCGAGCACGACACGCAGGCGTGTGCTCGCTGAGGGGGTATGTGCTGTGGCGTTCACGGTTCTCCGCGGCCCGCGGGGCGCGATCGATCGTGCGCTCCCGGCGGTACCGCACGGCAGTCGGGCGAAGTGGACTTTGGTTAGGCTTGGCTAAGCAAGCCGCCGATCCCGAGCGTAGAGGGGCGTCGGCGAGGACGTCAAGTTTTAGGATAGCCTTGCCTAATGCGACGCGCCTCTGCCCTGCTCCTCGCCGCCGCGCTGGCTCTCGGACTGGCCGCCTGTGCCGGACCGGATTCCGACCCCGCGTCGACACCTCCCGTCGACGCGGCGTGCCCGCAGGCGTCGACTCCTCTCGCCGATCTCGACCTGGTCGCCGATGTGCGCGCGGCCACGGGTCCCTCGACCGCGTGCCTCGCGAGTCACGCGGTCGTCCCCGTCGATGACGACACCGCCCCGGCGCTCCCGGTGGCCGTGACCGACAGCGAAGGCCGCGAGGTCGAGATCACGGACGTCGATCGCATCCTCCCGATCGACATCTCCGGCACGATCGCCGCCACCGTGTTCGCGCTCGGGCTCGGCGATCAGGTCGTCGGGCGCGACGCGTCCACGCAGTTCCCCGGCACCGAGGACCTTCCGGTCGTCACCAAGACCGGGCACACGCTCAACCCGGAGGCGATCCTCGAACTGGCCCCGACCGTCGTGCTCACCGACACCACGATCGGTCCGAAGGAGGTCCGCCAGCAGCTGCGGGACGCCGGAATCGCGGTCGTCGTCATCTCCAGCGACCGACGGATCGACACCACCGACGCGCTCGTGACGGAGATCGCCACGGCCCTCGGCGTCCCGACGCGCGGTGCGGCGCTCATCGCCCGCCTCGACGCCGAGCTCGACGCCGCCATCGCGGAGATCGCCGCCGTCACCCCGCCCGCCGAGGCGGACAGGGCCCGCATGCTGTTCCTGTACGTGCGCGGGAGCGCCAACGTGTACTACATCTTCGGCGAGGACTCGGGGGCGGACTCCCTCATCGACGCGGTCGGCGGGGTCGACGTCGCCGAGGAGATCGGCTGGGAGGGCATGAAGCCGATGACGGCGGAAGCGCTCGTCGCCGCGCAGCCCGACGTGCTCGTGATGATGACGGACGGGTTGGAATCGGTCGGCGGCGTCGACGGACTCATCGAACGCATCCCCGCCATCGCCGAGACCCCGGCGGGCGCACATCGCCGGGTGATCGACATGGCGGACGCCGAGATCCTCAGCTTCGGCCCCCGGTCGGCCGACGTGATCAGCGCCCTCGCGCGCGCCCTGTACGCGCCGGAACCCGCCTCGTGACCGGCGAGGTCGTCACCCCGACGCCGACCCGGCATCGGGGACTGCGCTTCGCGGCGGTCGTCGTGGCCCTCGTCGTGGCCCTCCTCGTCACCTGCGTCGCGTCGATCACGAGCGGGCAGTACGACCTGTCGCCGACCGCGCTCGTCGGCGTCCTCCTGCGCGGTCTCGGCATCGACACCCCGGGGGCTGCGGCTGCGGCGACCGACGACGGCGTGATCTTCAACCTCCGCCTCCCGCGGCTGGTCCTCGGCCTCCTCGTCGGCGCCGCGCTCGCGGTCTCCGGCGTGCTCATGCAGGCCATCTTCGGCAACCCCCTCGCCGACGCGGGCGTCGTCGGCGTCTCGTCCGGCGCGGCGCTCGGCGCGGCGGCGAGCATCACGTTCGGCCTGGCCACCTTCGGCATGTGGACCACGCCCGCCTTCGCCTTCCTCGGCGGCCTCGTGGCCGTCTTCTCGGTGTACCTGCTGAGCCGCTCCGGCGGCCGCACCGAAGTGGTCACCCTGCTGCTCACCGGCATCGCGATCAACGCCATCGCCGGCGCCGGCATGGCCTTCCTCACCTTCCTCGGCACGACCTCGACGCGCGAGCAGATCGTGTTCTGGCAGCTCGGCTCGCTGAACGGCGCGCTCTGGTCGAACATCCAGCTCGTCGCGCCGCTCGTGGCGATCGGGATCGTCGTCGCCCTGATCGTGGCGCCGGGCCTGGACCTCTTCGCCCTCGGCGAGCGCACCGCCCGGCATCTCGGCGTCCCGGTCGAGCTGCTGCGGATGGTCGTCATCGTCACCGTGGCGCTGCTCGTCTGCGCGGCGGTGGCCTTCGCGGGGATCATCGGCTTCGCCGGACTCGTCGTCCCCCACCTCATGCGCATGCTGATCGGCCCGGCGCACCTGCCGCTCGTGATCGCCTCCGCCCTCGGCGGCGCCCTCCTCATCGCGGTCGCCGACCTCGTGGCCCGCACCGCGGTGCCGCTCGCGGACCTCCCGATCGGCATGATCACCTCGCTCGTGGGCGGCCCGTTCTTCCTCTGGCTCCTCGTGCGGACGCGGCGGCGGTCGGGAGGGTGGGCGTGAGCCTCCGGCTGCAGGGCCGCGGGCTCACGGTGCGCGTCGGGGACGGACGCGCCATCCTCGCCGACGCGGCCATCGACATCCACGCCTGGGAGGTGCATGCCCTCGTCGGGCCGAACGGCGCGGGCAAGTCCACCCTGTTCGGCGTGCTCTCCGGCGACATCGCTCCGGTCTCGGGCACCGTCCTCCTCGACGGCCGTCCGGTGGCGGCGACCCGCCCCCGCGACCTCGCCCGGCACCGGGCCGTGCTGCTGCAGGAGAACACCGTCACCTTCCCCTTCACGGTCGAGCAGGTCGTGCGGATGGGACGCACCCCGTGGGCGCGGACCCCGGCCGCCGCCGAGGACGACAGCGCCGTGGCCACGGCGATGGCGACGACCGAGGTCGCGGCGCTGCGGGAGCGGTCCGTCCCCTCGCTCTCCGGCGGTGAGCGCGCGCGGGTGGCGCTCGCCCGCGTGCTCGCCCAGAGCACCGGGATCCTGCTGCTCGACGAGCCCACGGCGGCGCTGGACCTCAAGCATCACGAAGACGTGATGCGCGTGGTCCGCACCCAGGCGGAGGCCGGGGTCGCGGTCGCGATCGTGCTGCACGATCTGAACGCCGCGCTCGCGCATGCCGACCGCGTCACCCTGCTCGCCGACGGGCGGGTCGCCGCCACCGGCACGCCGGACGAGGTCCTCACGGCCGCGCGGATCGAGGAGGTCTACGGGCAGCCCGTCGACGTCTTCCCGCACCCGCGCACCGGGGTGCCGCTCGTCGTCGCCCGCCGCTAGGGACGCAATGGGAGCACGCCGGTGAGGTCAGCGCGCGTGCCCGAGGCGTGGATGCGCCCGGCCGTCGCGGCGTCCGCCCACGGTTCGGCGCCGGTGGCGACCGCGATCCAGGTGGCCGCGTCCATCTCCACGACGTTCGGCGGCGTGCCGCGTGTGTGCCGCGGCCCCTGGATCACCTGCACGGCTCCGAACGGCGGGACCCGCACCTCGACGCTGTTGCCAGGGGCCTTCTCGTCGAGCAGCTGCAGCAGGTAGCGCACCGCGGTCGCGAGTTCCGCACGCGCCGGCTTCGTCCCCGCGGCTTCCGCGTCGCGCACGGCACCGAGCGCCGCGCGCCCGTCGACGATGTCGATCTTCCTGGCCATCCCCCCACCCTAGATCCGCCGCCCCGGACCGGGTCATAAGCTCGAGGACATGAGCATGCATCCGCAGGGCGCCCGGGCCGAGCTGCTCGCCGCCGCGGCCGACCACTCCTGGAGCGTGCCGATCCCTCCGCTCGCGGACCCGGGCGGCGCCCACGACGCCTCCGTGCTCATCCTCTTCGGCGTCCTCGACCACATCCCCGCACCGACCGTGGACGCGGCGGTCGCACGCGATCTCGACGTCCTGCTGCAGCGTCGCGCTCCGACGCTCTCCTCGCATCCGGGCCAGGTCTCCTTCCCCGGCGGACGCGCCGAAGCGGCCGACGCCGACGCGGTCGCCACGGCGCTGCGGGAGGCCGAGGAGGAGACCGGCCTCGACCCCGACGGCGTGGAGGTGCTCGCCACGCTCCCCGTCATCCCCCTCGCTGCCAGCAACCACCTCGTCACCCCCGTGCTCGCCTGGTGGCAGTCGCCGTCCCGCGTCGTCGCCGTCGACCACGCGGAGACCGTCGACGTGTTCCGCGTCCCCGTCGCCCAGCTCCTCGACCCGGCGACCCGTTTCACCTCGACCCTGTCCCGTGCCGGCCGCACGTTCCGCGGACCCGCCTTCGACGTGGACGGCACGATCGTGTGGGGCTTCACCGCCATGGTTCTCGACGCGCTGTTCGACGCGACCGGCTGGACCGTGCCCTGGGACACCGCGGACGAGCGCCCGATCGCGCTCTGACCCTCCCGACCTCCGTGCACAGCTCAGGAGAACCGCGGCGGATCGGTCCGGATATGCCGTCGGATCCCGGCTGCCGCGCCGATAGTCCTGAGTTGTGAACGCGGGACCGGCCGAAACCCCGCGCACGTGCCTCGATAGGCTGGACGCGTGAAGATCCTCGTCCTCGGTTCCGGTGCCCGTGAGCACGCGATCATCCTGGCGCTGCGCGCCGAGTCCACCGCGCACGAGATCCTCGTCGCCCCCGGCAACGCCGGCATCGCGCAGGACGCGACCCCCGTCGCCCTCGACCCGCTGGACGGCGCCGCGGTCACGGCCTTCGCGAACGAGCACGCGATCGACCTCGTCGTCATCGGCCCGGAGGCTCCGCTCGTGGCAGGCGTCGCGGACGAGCTCCGCGGCCGCGGCATCCCCGTCTTCGGACCCGGCAAGGCCGCCGCGCAGCTCGAGGGCTCCAAGGCCTTCGCCAAGCGCGTCATGGACGCCGCCGGTGTGCCGACCGGCCGCGCGGTCCGCGCTGCCACGGTCGCCGACGTCGAAGCCGCGTTCGAGGAGCTCGGCGCCCCGCACGTGGTCAAGGCCGATGGACTCGCCGCGGGCAAGGGTGTCATCGTCACCTCCGACCGCGCCGAGGCCCTGGCCCACGCGGAGCAGTACCTCCCGGCCGGCCCCGTCCTGGTCGAGGAGTTCCTGTCCGGCCCCGAGGTCTCGCTGTTCTTCCTCAGCGACGGCGACACGGTACGCGCCCTCAGCCCGGCACAGGACTTCAAGCGTGCCCTCGACGGCGACGCCGGCCCCAACACCGGAGGCATGGGAGCGTACTCCCCGCTGCCCTGGCTCGCGGAGCAGTTCGGCAGCGAGCAGGCGTTCGTCGAGGAGGTCACCCGCGACGTCGCGCTCCCGGTCGTCCGACAGCTCGATGCCGAGGGGACCCCGTTCATCGGGCTCCTCTACGCCGGCCTCATCCTCACCCCGCAGGGCGTGCGCGTGATCGAGTTCAACGCGCGCTTCGGCGACCCGGAGACCCAGGTCGTGCTGCCGCGGCTGGAGACCCCGCTGTCCCAGCTCCTCTTCGCCGCCGCGTCCGGCACGCTCGAGGACCAGCCGGAGCCCGTGTTCCGCGATGAGGTCGCGATCACCGTGGTCCTGGCGAGCGAGGGATATCCCGAGGCGCCGCAGACCGGGCGTCCGATCGAGGGCCTGACCGACGCCGCCGCGGTCGAGGGCGTCCGTCTGGTGCACGCCGCGACCGCCAGCCCCGACGCACCCGGGGGCTCGCTCATCGCGACGGGCGGCCGTGTGCTGAACGTCGTCGCTGTGGCCCCGGACTTCGGCACCGCCCGCGCCCGCGCCTACGACGCCATCGGCCGCATCCGCCTCGAGGGCTCCCACCACCGCACCGACATCGCTGCCCGCGTCGCCCGCTGACCCGCTTCACGTAGCGAATGGCTGCATCCCGACCGGGAATGCAGCCATTCACGCGACTCGAAAGCCGGGGTCAGAGAACCTTGGACAGGAAGTCCTGGAGGCGTTCGTTCTTGGGGGCGCCGAACAGGTCGGCGGGGGTGCCCTCCTCGACCACGACGCCGCCGTCCATGAAGACCGTGCGGTCGGACACCTCGCGCGCGAAGCCCATCTCGTGGGTCACGAGCACCATGGTCATGCCGCCCTCGGCCAGATCGCGGATGACCTGCAGCACCTCGCCGACCATTTCCGGGTCGAGGGCACTGGTGGCCTCGTCGAACAGCATGATCTCCGGGTCCATCGCGAGCGCACGGGCGATGGCCACGCGCTGCTTCTGACCGCCGGAGAGCGACGCGGGCTTCGCGTCCGCCTTCTCCGACAGGCCGACGCGCTCGAGCAGCGAGCGGGCGCGGTCGCGGGCCTCGGCCTTCGTCATGCGGCCCAGCTCGACCGGGGCGAGCGTGATGTTCTCCAGCACGGTCATGTGCGGGAACAGGTTGAAGTGCTGGAACACCATGCCGATACGCTGCCGCACCTCGTCCAGCTTCACGCTCTTGTCGGTGAGGTCGACACCGTCGATGATCACGCGCCCCGACGTCGGCTCCTCGAGCTTGTTGAGGCAGCGCAGCAGCGTCGACTTGCCCGAGCCGGACGGGCCGATCACCGCGATGACCTCGCCGTCCTCGACCGTGAGATCGATGCCTTTGAGCACCTCGTTGTCGCCGAAGGACTTGTGCAGGTCCCTGACCTCGATCTTGCTCATGCGTTGGCCTTCCTCTCCAGGCGGTTCGCGAGCAGCGTCAGCAGCGTGATCACGACGAAGTAGATGATGGCGACGATCGTCAGCACCTGCGCCGAGAGATACGTCGAGGCGATGATCTGACGCGAGACGAAGGTCAGCTCGGCGAGACCGATGACGCTGATGAGCGAGGTGTCCTTCAGCGTGATGATGCCCTGGTTCACGAACGACGGGATCATGATCCGGAACGCCTGCGGCAGCACGACCTTCCGCATCGTCTTCCAGTGGCTGAGACCGAGCGAGCGCGACGCCTCCGCCTGACCGGGGTCGACCGCCTGGATCCCGCCGCGGATGATCTCGGTCATGTACGCACCGGTGTTCAGCGACAGGGTGATCGCACCGGCCACGAACGGGTCGAACTTGAGGTCCGGAATGAGCTGCGGAATGGCGAAGAACACGAAGAACGCCTGGATCAGGATCGGGGTCCCGCGGAAGACGTAGACGTAGGCGGTCGCGATCCAGCGGAACGGCGCGAACTTCGACAGGCGCCCGAAGCCGAAGATGATCCCGAGGATGAAGGCTGCGATCACCGCGACGATCGTGGCGAGGATCGTGAGCCACAGACCCTGCATCAGGGCCGGCCAGTACTTCACCGCGACCGAGATGATGTCGGTGGGCTGCGCCTCCTGCGCGTCGTCACCCGTCGCGAGGTAGGTGTCCACGATCTCGTCGTACGCGCCGGAGTCCTGCAGGTTGGCGAGGCCGGCGTTGAACATCTCCAGGAGCTCGGCGTTCTCGCCCTTGTTCACCGCGAAGCCGTACTCGCCGCCGAGCGCCGGCTCGCCGACGAGGCGGAAGCCGGACCCCTGCTGGATGCCGTAGGCGAGCACGGGGAAGTCCTCGAAGTAGCCGACGGCCTGACCCGCCTTGACCGCGTCGACCATGTCGGTCGTGTCCTGATAGGGCGTGATGCGGAAGCCGTACTCGTCGGCGTTCTCCTCGGCGAAGGTCTGCCCCTGGGTGCCGGTCTTCACCGCGACGGTCTTGCCGTCGAGGTCGTCGAGGGACTCGATGTCGCTGGACTCGAGCACGCCCAGCTGCACGCCGCTCGTGAAGTACGGGTCGCTGAAGTCGAAGGTCTGCTGGCGCTCCTCGGTGATCGACATCCCGGCCATGACGGCATCGACCTGGTTCGACTGCAGCGCCTGCACCGCGGCGTCGAAACCGAGCTGGCGGATCTCCACGTCGAAGCCCTGGTCCTCCGCGATCGCGCGCAGGAGATCCATGTCGATGCCGACAAGGTCGCCGGACTCGTTCGTGAACTCGAACGGCGCGAAGGTCGTGTCGGTGCCGATGACGTAGGTCTCGCCGTCGTCGGCCGCGGTGGCGGGCGCGGCTCCGGCGAGCAGCGCCCCGGCGGCGACGAGCGCGGCGAGAGCGGTCGCGCCGGCGGTGCGGCCGAACCGCCGCAGACGGCTCGGCGGAGAGGATGGATGGCGGCTCACGTCGAGTGCTCCTCGGGGGTTCGGAAGGGCGGCCCGGCGGCCGCCGACCATCCACCCTAACCCTGCACCTCCCGCGCACCGGAATCTCGGAGAGACGCCCGACACTGCCGGAAGCCGCGTGGATACCGGCGTGTCGGGGTCATCGCGGTCACGCCGGAGGGGTTGTGGCGACGGGCTCGTCCTTGCGGTCGTGTCCGCGGAGGAACAGCGAGGCGACGAGGGCGATGAGGATCACGCCGGCGGGCAGCAGGAGGGTCTGGGACATGCCCGCAGCGAAGCCCTCGGCGACCTGCGGCGGCAGTGCGCCGCTGCCCGTGCCGGCCGGGGCGTCGGCCAGACCGGGGAGGTTCGCCTCCAGCCGCGACTGCATGAACGCGGCGATCGACGCGGAGCCGATGACCGACCCGATGGTGCGCGTGGTGTTGTAGATGCCCGCGCCGGCACCGGCCTGCCGCGGCGGCAGCTTGCGCGTGGCCGTGGTCGCCAGCGGCCCCCACATGCCCGCGTTGCCGATGCCCATCAGGGCGGACGGCAGCAGGAACATCAGGATGGGGGTGTCCATCGTGGTCAGGGCGGAGTACCAGACCAGGGCAGCCGCGACGCAGATCAGGCCGGGGACGAGGATGATACGCGGGTCGACACGGTCCAGGATCTTCCCGGCGACCGGGGCGAGCACGCCCGACAGCACGGCCATCGGGATCAGCAGCATCGCCGCCTCGGTCGGGGTGAGGCCGCGCGCCGTCTGCAGGAAGAACATCATCGGCAGCGACATGCTCGTGACGGTGAAGCCGACCGCGGCGATCGCCACGTTCGCGCCGGAGAAGTTCCGGTCGCGGAAGAGCGCGAGCGGCACGAGGGGTTCGCTGCGGGTGCGCGCCTGCTGCACGATGAAGAGCGCGAGCACCACGACGCCCGCGATGATGAGCCCCCAGACCGAGATCGGCCCCACGATGGTCCCCCAGTCGTACTTCTCGCCCTCCTGCAGCCCGAAGACGATGAGGAAGAGCGCGACGGCGCTGAGCACGACGCCGACGAGGTCGAACCGGTGCGGGTGCGTCTTCAGCTTCGGCACGAGGATCCAGGCGAGCACGAAGGCGATGACGCCGACGGGGAGGTTGACGAAGAAGATCCACTCCCACCCGAAGCCGTCGACGAGCAGACCGCCGGCGAGGGGGCCGACCAGAGTGGCGACGCCGGCCGTGGCGCCCCAGAGGCCCATCGCCGCGCCGCGGCGGTTGGGCGGGAACGTGCGGGTGATCACGGCCATGGTCTGCGGCGTCATGAATGCGGCGCCGAGCCCCTGGACCGCGCGGGCAGCGATCAGGCCCTCGAGCGTGGTGGACAGTCCGCACCAGAGCGAGGCGAGGGTGAAGACCGCGAGCCCGATGAGGTAGATGTTCTTCGGCCCGAAGCGGTCGCCGAGTCGTCCGGTGATCAGCAGCGGGACGGCGTAGGCGAGCAGGTAGGCGCTGGTGACCCACACGACGTTGTCGAGGTTGTTCGTGTCGGGGTCGAGGGCGGCCTTGATCGCCGGGTTCGCGACGGAGACGATCGTGGTGTCGACGAGGATCATGAAGAACCCGATGACGAGCGCCCAGAGCGCCGGCCACGGACTCTTCGGTGCGTGACCGGCGGCGAAGGGCCCGGTCTCGGGTCCCGAGGTCTGACGGGAATCGGTCATTGCTGTGCAGCCTTTCGCTGGGCGCGGTAGCGGTCGGTGTCGTCGAAGGCGTCGGGGCCCCAGCGGAGCTCGTCGCCGTCGAGGCGGGTGAGGAGGGAGTCGAGCCAGCGGAGCTCGGCGTCGAGCAGCGCCTCCTGCCGTTCGATCTCGACGAGGACCTGCGGCGGGACGCCCTTGGCGCGGGCGGCGGCGAGGCCGTCGTGGTGGAGAGCGTACGAGGCGACGAGGGCCTCACGCCGTTCCTGCAGCAGCGCGACGGCGTCGTCCCGGTCGAGGTTGTGCGACTCGGCGAGCGCGACGCGGGCGTCGGTCTCGCGGTCGATGCGGGGAAGGGAGCGCCGCACCCAGGCGACCACCGCCTCCCGTCCGGCGTCGGTGAGGGTGTAGGTCGTGCGTTCCGGCCGGTTGCCCTCGCGGTCCGTGCCGACCTCGTCGAGCAGCCCCGCCCGCTGGAGTCGGGCGACGGTGTGATAGAGCGTGCCGTTGGTGACGGTGATGAGCCGGTCGTCGTGTCGCGCGCGGAGCAGGCGCACCATCTCGTACGGGTGCATGTCGCTCTCGCGGAGCAGTGCCAGCACCATGACGCCGAGCGGCGTGAGCGCCGCCACCACATCCCTGCTCTTCCCCACGCCACTCCCCCTCATGCCCTGTCCCCTGCCCCGCACGAATAGTCCACATGGACTATACACCCGCCCCTCCTCCGCCGAGACCCCGTCTTTCCGGCGAGACCCCGGGGTCCCGGCGCGCTCACCCCGGGGTCTCGACGCGAACGCGGGGTCTCGGCGCGGAAGAGCACGCATCACCGGGATAATGGGCGGGTGAGCACACCGTCCGCAGGAAACGCGCAGGCCATCCCCGGGTGGCGACACCTCTACTCCGGGAAGGTCCGCGACCTCTACGCGTCCGAAGACCCGGGAGACACCCGCATCCTCGTCGTCGCGTCCGACCGCGTCAGCGCGTTCGACGTCGTGCTCTCCCCGGGCATCACCGACAAGGGCGCCCTGCTGACGCGCCTCAGCCGCTGGTGGTTCGCCCAGCTGGACGTGCCGAATCACCTCACGGACGGCGACCTGCCGGAGGAGGTGGCCGATCGCGCCATGCTCGCCCAGTCGCTCGAGATGCTGCCGATCGAGTGCGTGGTGCGCGGGTACATCACCGGCTCCGGCTGGGCCGAGTACCAGGAGCACGGCACCGTGTGCGGCATCGCCCTGCCGGCAGGGCTGCAGAACGGCGACCGTCTGCCCGAGCCGCTGTTCACCCCGGCCTACAAGGCGCCGATGGGTGAGCACGACGAGAACATCACGTTCGACCGCGTCGTCGAGCTCGTCGGGGCGGACCGGGCGGCCGAGCTCCGCGACGCCTCGCTCGCGATCTACCGTCGGGCCGCGGCCATCGCCGAGGAGAAGGGCCTCATCCTCGCCGACACGAAGTTCGAGTTCGGGACCGACGCCGACGGCACCCTCCGCCTCGCGGACGAGGTCCTCACGAGCGACTCCTCCCGGTACTGGGACGCTGAGGCCTGGCGCACGGGGTCGACGCCTGCCGAGCGGATGGCGAGCTTCGACAAGCAGATCGTGCGCGACTGGCTCGCGGCGAACTGGGACAGGCAGGGCGAGCCCCCCGTGCTGCCCGACGAGGTCGTCGCCCGGACGGCCGCCCGGTACCGCGAGCTCATCGACCGCCTCGGCGCCTGACACCGCGCTCCCCGCGACCGCGAGGCGCACAGGGAAAACTCAGGAATCGGTAGTGTTGCTCCAGCACTCCGCCCCCGATCCCGAACCCTGAGGAGCCCGCATGGCTTTGTGGAAGCTGCACGGAAACGGCCGCACCGTCGAGCCCGGCGCCGTCGTCACCCCCGAGGAACGTCTGTCCTGGCCCGCGACCATCGCCATCGGCGCGCAGCACGTCGTCGCGATGTTCGGCGCCACGTTCCTCGTGCCGACGCTCACCGGCTTCCCGGTGTCGACGACCCTGCTCTTCAGCGGCATCGGCACGCTGCTCTTCCTCCTCATCACGAAGAACCAGCTGCCCAGCTACCTCGGCTCCTCGTTCGCCTTCATCGCCCCCATCACCGCGGCCGTCGCGGCGGGCGGCACCGGCTCGGCCCTCGCGGGCGTGGTCGCGGTGGGCGTGCTCCTCGCGGTCGTGGGCCTCGTCGTGCAGTTCGTCGGCCTGCGCTGGGTCGACGCCCTGATGCCCCCGGTCGTCGCCGGCGCCATCGTCGCGCTCATCGGCTTCAACCTCGCCCCCACCGCCTGGAGCAACTTCGCGCTCGACCCGGTGACCGCCACGATCACCCTCGTCGCGATCATCCTCTTCGCCGTGCTCTTCCGGGGCTTCCTCGGACGGATCTCGATCTTCCTCGGCGTCGCCGTCGGCTTCATCTGGGCCGCGTTCAACGGCTCGTTCGAGGTGCCCAACCCGCTCCGCGGCGACAAGACCCCCGCCGAGCTCATCGCGGACGCCCCCTGGATCGGCCTCCCGCACTTCCAGTTCCCGGACTTCGTCGAGCCGGGCACCTGGTCGACCATCGCGATGTTCCTGCCCGTCGTGCTCGTGCTCATCGCGGAGAACGTCGGCCACGTGCGCGGTGTCGCGACCATGACCGAGGACCCCGCCATCAACCGTCACACCGGCCGCGCGCTCATCGCCGACGGCGTCGCCACGACCATCGCGGGTGGCTTCGGCGGCTCGGGCACCACGACCTATGGCGAGAACATCGGCGTCATGGCCGCGACCCGCGTGTACTCCACCGCCGTGTACTGGGTGGCGGGTCTGTTCGCGATCCTCCTCGCCTTCTCCCCGAAGGTCGGCGAGGTGTTCAACTCGATCCCCGCGGGCGTGCTCGGCGGGGCGACGACCGCGCTCTACGGCCTCATCGGCATCATCGGCATCAAGATCTGGGTGGACAGCCGCGTCGACTTCTCCCGGCCGGTCAACCAGTACACCGCCGCGGTGTCCCTCGTGATCGGCATCGCCGGGTTCACGATGCAGCTCGGTGACTTCGCCTTCGGCGGGATCGTGCTGGGTACGGTCGCGGCGCTGCTCATCTACCACCTGGGCAACCTCATCGCCCGGGCGCGCAAGACCGGCGCCGACGACCCGAAGCCCCTCGAGCCCGTCGGCCCCCTCGGCGGCGACCCCGCGTAACGCCCCGCCCGCTCCGGGGTGCGTGCGGGACGGGTTTCGCTCCTCCCGCACCCCTCGAAAGCCCGTTTTCGCACTCGCACCGGTTTGCGGGGTGGAGCCCGGACGGAAAACGCCCCTTCCTCTCGCGAGGAGGGGGCGTTTTCGCACTCCCGACGGGCCATGCCAGCGGGATCGAAAACGGGCGTCGGAGGGACGCGGGAGGGACGTATTCGCACTCCGCATGCCCGGACGGGACGGTACCGGGGTCAGGCGATCGTGGCGAGGAGGCCGTCGGCGGAGAGGGTCGCGCCGGTGTCCGCGCGAGGGGTGAGGGTGCCGGCGCGGTGCGCGGTGACCGTCGTCTCCATCTTCATCGCGTCGAGCACGGCCACCGGGTCTCCCTCGGCCACCTCGGCCCCGTCGTCGACGAGCCACCGCACGAGCGTGCCCGGCGCGGGAGCCCGGAGCTCGGAGGGGTCCGCCGCAGACACGGGTGCAGCGGCCTCTCCCGCCGGACGGCCGATGCCGGCCAGCAGCTCCGCGGGCAGACCGAGCATCACGCGGCGGCCGTCGATCTCCACCGGGAAGCGCTGCAGTCCGGAGACCGGGGCGACCGCGGGGCGCGGCTGCGACTCCAGCGCCGGGAGCAGCACGGTCTCGATCCACTGGGTGTGCACGGCGAAGGTCGCGGTCGCGAACGCGGGGTCGTCGATGGCGCAGAGGTCGAACGGGATCACGGTCGCCGGACCCTCGACGGCGAGCTCCCGCAGCGCTCGACGCGCCCGCACGAGCGCCGCGTCCCGGGTCTCCGCGTGCACGATGAGCT
The DNA here is from genome assembly GCF_040685015.1 of Microbacterium meiriae. Classification (NCBI taxonomy): domain Bacteria; kingdom Bacillati; phylum Actinomycetota; class Actinomycetes; order Micrococcales; family Microbacteriaceae; genus Microbacterium; species Microbacterium meiriae. The sequence continues at coordinate 807,101 of NZ_JBFBHD010000001.1, forward strand.
TCGCGATCATCGAGTCGAACGCGGGCTGCACGGTGTCGCCGACCTCGATGCCGCCGTCCCACCGCACGCCGGGTCCGCCGGGGATGCGCAGGGCGTCCACCCGTCCGGGGCTGGGCAGGAATCCGCGGCCGGGGTCTTCGGCGTTGATGCGGAACTCGAACGCATGCCCGGTCGGAGCCGGGGTGTCGGTGAAGGACGGCCCCTCGCCGAACGCGATCCGGAACTGCTCGCGGACGAGGTCGGTCCCGGTGACCTCCTCGGTCACGGGGTGCTCGACCTGCAGCCGGGTGTTCACCTCGAGGAACGAGATCGTGCCGTCCGCGGCGAGGAGGAACTCGACCGTGCCCGCGCCGCGGTACTGCACCTCGGCGCAGATCGCCCGCGCCGCGTCATGGAACGCCGCCCGCTGCGCCTCCGTCAGGCCGGGCGCGGGAGCCTCTTCGATGAGCTTCTGGTTGCGCCGCTGCATGGAGCAGTCGCGGTCGCCCACGACGACGACGCCGCCGCGCCCGTCGCCGAGCACCTGCACCTCGATGTGTCGCGGGCTCTCCAGGAAGCGCTCCACGAAGCACTCCCCGCGGCCGAATGCCGCGGTCGCCTCACGGGTGGCCGCGTCGAACGCGTCGGCGACCTCGGACAGCTCGCGGACGACCTTGAGCCCTCGGCCGCCGCCACCGAACGCGGCCTTGATCGCGATCGGGAGGCCGTGCTCCTCGGCGAACGCCACCGCCTCCTGCGGTCCGGACAACGGCTGATCCGTGCCGGCGGCGAGCGGGGCGCCCACACGCTGGGCGATCCGACGCGCGGTCATCTTGTCACCGAGTGCGTCGATGCTCTCCGGCGAGGGTCCGATCCAGACGAGTCCGGCGTCCTCGACGGCTCGCGCGAACGCGGCACTCTCGGAGAGGAAGCCGTAGCCGGGGTGCACGGCATCGGCACCGCTGCGGCGGGCCGCGTCGATCAGCGCCTCGACCGACAGGTACGTCGTCGCCGCGGTGTCGCCGCCCAGGCCGATCGCCTCGTCTGCGAGCCGCACGTGCAGGGCGTCGGCGTCCTGGTCGGCGTAGACGGCGACCGACGTGTAGCCGGCCTCGGCGCACGCGCGGATCACGCGGACCGCGATCTCGCCGCGGTTGGCGATCAGCACAGAGGTCATGAGGTCTCCTTGACGGTGAAGCGCACCCGCACACCCGGCGGGAGCTGGGCGGCGAGGTCGAGGCTGCGATCGGTGAGGGCACCGATGATGGGGTAGCCGCCGGTGAGCGGATGATCGGGGAGGAAGAGCACGGGCTGCCCGTCCGGCGGCACCTGGATGGCCCCGGTCACGGCGCCTTCGCTCGGCAGCTCGCCGCCGACCGCCCGTTCCAGGGGCACGTCGCCCTGCAGTCGGATGCCCACGCGGTCCGAGCGCGGCGTGACCGTCCACTCCTGCCCGGTGAGCGCGTCGACGCCGGCGGCGGTGAACCAGTCGTCGCGCGGCCCGAGGGTGATCTCGAGCGCGACCAGCTCCCCGGCCGCGGGAAGCGCGCGCGGCACCGGATCCGGCTCGACGGCGGCCACGGCGGCATCTCCGATCGGGAGGAGGTCGCCGACGGACAGCGGCGCGGGGCCCAGCCCGGCGAGCGTGTCGGTCGCGCGACTGTCGAGCGCCGCGGCCGGAGCGAGCCCTCCGCGGACCGCGATCACGGACCGGAGTCCGCGGTCGGGGTGGCCCAGCGTGAGCTCATCGCCGTCGACGGTCGCGAAGGGCACCCCGGGGAGGAGCGTGCGCTCGGCGCCATCAGCGTCGGTGAGCGTGAGCGGGCCCGTGGCGCCGGTGACCGCGGCCACTCCCGCACCGTGGAAGCGCAGCACGGCTCCGCCGACGCTCTCCAGCACGGCCGCGGCGGGCGTGTTGCCCACCGCCCGGTTCGCCGCGTGCATCGCGACACGATCGGCGACGCCGGAGGCCGAGACGCCCAGGGCCGCGAAGCCGGGGCGACCCGCGTCCTGCACGAGGAGCTGCAGCGAGGATCGCACGACCTCGACCGCCGGACCGCCCGCACGGCGGTCGACACGCGTCGCGTCGGCCACCCCCATAGGCGACGCCGCCACGGTCTCCCGCTCCGCACGCACGAAGCGCACGCGTCGACCCGGCGCGAGCAGGGCCGGCGGGTCGCGGTCGATGTCCCACATCTCCAGGGCGGTCCGGCCGATGAGCTGCCAGCCGCCCGGGCTCTCCCGCGGATACACGCCACTGAACGCCCCGGCGAGCGCGACGGAGCCGGCGGGCACCCGGGTGCGCGGCGACGACCGCCGCGGCACGTCGAAGAGGGGGTCGCCGCTCACGGCGTAGCCGAAGCCGGGAGCGAAACCCGAGAAGGCCACTCTCCAGTCCGCGGCGAGGTGACGAGCCACCAGCTCCTCCGCCGAGACGTCGAGGAGCGCGGCGGCCTCGTCGAGATCCTCCCCGTCGTAGCGGACCGGGATGCTGACCTCCCCCGCATCGGGCAGGGCCGCCGCGTCGACCTCGGTCGCGGCGAGCGCCTCCGCGAGCGCGGCGGCCGAGGTGCGGTGCGGATCGAACCGCACGAGCACGGTGCGGGCGCCGGGGATGCGCTCGAGCACACCGGGCATGTCGCTCCACGCCAGATTCAGCCGCATGGCCTGCTCGAGGTCGTCCGCCTCGACGAGCAGCGCGCTGTCGGAGGCCGTGAGGATGCGCATCAGACCCGGTACTCCGCATCCGGAACATCGGTGACGAACATGTATCCGGGAGCGTGGGTGACGGCGAACGGCGGCTTCGACGCCATGATCGCCGCCTGCGGGGTCACACCGCACGCCCAGAACACGGGGATCTCGCCGGGGCGGATCTCGGGGGCGTCGCCGAAGTCGGGCTCCATCACATCGGCGATGCCGAGCGACGCCGGATCGCCGATGTGCACCGGCGCGCCGTGCACAGCAGGGGTGCGCCCGGAGATCTGCACGGCGTCGGCCACGCGGTCCGCGGGGATCGGACGCATCGAGACCACCATCTCGCCGCGGAGGCGCCCGGCCGGCGTGCAGTCCACCGCCGTGCGGTACATCGGCACGTTGCGTCCGAGCTCCTGATGACGGATCGGGATCCCGGCCTCGACGAGCCCCGTCTCGAACGTGAAGCTGCAGCCGATGAGGAACGCGACGAGGTCGGGATGCTCGGCCCACGCCGCCGTCGCGTCGGACACCTCCTCGACGAGCTCGCCGTCCCGCCAGATGCGGTAGCGCCCGATGTCGGTGCGGATGTCGCTGCCCGGCGCGAGCCGCGACTCCACCTCGCCTTGCTCGATCACCTCGAGGACGGGGCAGGGCTTCGGGTTGCGCTGCGCATAGAGGAGGGTCTCGAAGGCCCAGTCCGCGGGCACGGCGATGAGGTTCGCCTGGGTCAGCCCCGGGGCGACGCCGCTGGTAGGCGCGGCGTGACCGGCGCGGTGCGCCGCACGGGCGGCCCGGGCGTCGGCGAGCTGGGCGGGAGTCGCGAGCACCGCCATGTCAGACTCCGGCGAACGGGGCGATGGTGATGCCCTCCGCCTGCAGCAGCCGCTTCGTCTCCGCGGCCATCGCGACGGATCCCGGGCTGTCGCCGTGCACGCAGATCGACTGCGCGGACACGGCGACGTCGGTGCCGTCGATCGCCCGGATCACGCCCTCCGCGGCCAGGCGCACCATCCGCTCCGCCACCGCGGTGGGGTCGTGCAGCACGGCCCCCTCCTCGGTGCGCGAGACGAGCTGACCGTCCGGCTGATAGGCGCGATCGGCGAAGGCCTCCGCCGCGACTGCGAGCCCCGCCCGTTCGGCGACGTCGAGCACGACGCCGCCGGCGAGACCGAGCAGCACGAGCGAGGGGTCGATCGCCGTGATGGCCGCCACCACGTCCTTCGACTGCCGCTCGTCGCGGGCGATGGTGTTGTAGAGCGCCCCGTGCGGCTTGACGTAGGAGACCCGCCCGCCGACCGCCGCGGTGAGCCCGAGGAGGGCACCGAGCTGGTACTCGACATGTGCCTGCAGCGTGGCCGAGTCGATGTCGACCTTCGTGCGCCCGAAGTTCTCGTAGTCGCGGTACCCGGGGTGCGCACCGATCACGACGCCGCCGGCGACCGCCGCCGCGAGGGTCTCGCGGATGCCCTCCGGGCTCCCGGCGTGGAATCCGCACGACACGTTCGCACTCGTGACGATCTCGAGCATGCTCGCGTCGTCGCTGACGATCCGGTCGGGGACGTTCTCGCCGAGGTCCGAGTTCAGGTCGATGGTCGCCATGTCATGCTCCGATTCCGAGGAAGGCGAAGATGGGGCCGATCGAGACGGCGCCCATGTACCAGGTGAGCGCGGTCACGACGGTGCCCGCGATGAGCAGCCACATCGGGTACTTCCGGTCGCCGAGGAGGTCGCGGCGGAACCAGCCGATGTACATGAACACCGTCAGGCCGATGGGCAGGATCAGGCCGTTGAAGCCGCCGACGAACACGAGGATCGCGGCCGGGGCCGTGCCGATCGCGAGGTAGACGCCGAGGGAGACGACGATGAACGCGACCGTGGCGAGCTGCAGCGGCCAGCCGCCGCGGAGCTTGGCGGTGAACGTCGAGAGGAAGGTCGCCGAGGTGTAGGCGGCACCGATGACCGAGCTGATCGCGGCGGCCCAGAAGATCGCGCCGAAGATCCGCAGACCCGCGTCGCCGAGCACCGCGCCGAACGCCTGGCCGGCCGGGTTGGCGGCCTGCGAGGAGAGGTCGAGCGCCACGCCGGAGGCGACCACGCCGAGGATCGCGAGGAACAGCACGTAGCGCATGATGCCGGTCACGATGATGCCGTTGGCGGCGGCCCGCATGACGGGCTTCGCGTACTGCGGGCCCACGTGGCCGGAGTCGAGGTAGCGGTGCGCACCGGAGTAGGTGATGTAGCCGCCGACCGTGCCGCCGACGATCGTGGTGATGGTGGCGAAGTTGAGCTGGTCGGGCACGAAGGTCTGGCGCAGGGCGTCGCCGACCGGCGGCTGGGCGATGAACGCGACGACGAGCGTCATCACGATCATCGCGATGCCCAGGACGATGAGCACGATGTCCATCACCTTCCCGGCCTTCTTCACGAGGAAGATGATGATGGCGAGGGCCGCGGTGAGCGCGCCGCCGATCTTCGGGTCGATCCCGAGCAGCGCGTTGAGGCCGAGGCCGCCACCGGCGATGTTGCCGATGTTGAACGCGAGCCCGCCGATGACGACGAGCACGGCGATCACATGGCCGGAGAAGGGGATGGCGCTGTTGGCGAGCTCGCCGGCGCGCTTGCCGGACGAGGTGATCATGCGCCAGATGTTCAGCTGCACCGCGATGTCGACGAGGATCGACACGAGGATGGCGAACGCGAAGGCGGCTCCCATCTGGGCGGTGAACGTCGCGGTCTGGGTGATGAACCCCGGACCGATGGCGCTCGTGGCCATGAGGAAGATGGCGCCGATGACGGCACTGCGGCCGGCGCGCTTCTTCGCGTGGGCGGCGCGGGCTTCGTCCTCGGGGGTGAGGGCGGGGGCGGACTGCTCGGACATAGGGGGGTCCCATCGTCGTTGGTGGGTGTCGGGTGACCCCCAGTGTAGAACGGACAGAACCAGATTGTTCAACAATCATGTTTCCGTCGTGCTACAGCGCGGTTGCTTTCGTGTGATCATCGCTCGGAGACGGCCCCTACGATGAAGGCATGAACCAGCAGGGCCCGCTCGCCGACGTGCTCCGTCAGCGCATCATCGACGGCGACGTCGCCCCGGGCTCCCGGCTGTCCGAGTCGGCGCTGTCGGAGAGCTTCGACGTGTCCCGCAACACCCTGCGCGAGGCGTTCCGGGTGCTCGCGGAACAGGGACTCGTCGAGCACATCCCGCACCGCGGCGTCTCCGTGGCCTCACCCTCGATCGCCGACGTCATCGACATCTACCGGGCTCGCCGGGTCATCGAGTGCACGGCTCTCCGGCAGTCCGAACCGGAGCATCCCGCCGTCCAGCGCATGACCGACGCGGTCGCCGCGGCCGAGGCCGCCGTGGCCGGGGTCTCCCCCGACGACACGTCCGCCTGGCGCGCGGTCGGCAGTGCCAACATGGCGTTCCACGTCGCGCTGGTCGACCTCGCCGACAGCCCGCGCCTCGCCCGCACCTACCGGAACGTCGCGGCGGAGCTGCGCCTCGCGTTCCTCAAGATCGACGACCCCCGCGCCCTGCACGAGCCGTTCGTCCGGAAGAACCGCGCCGTGCTCGACACCTTCCTGACCCGCGGTGCCGAGGCCGGAGCGGCGGAGCTGGAGCGGTACCTCGTGCAGTCGGAGCGGGTCGTGCTCGGCGCGTTCGCGCGGATGCAGCTCGGCTGAGCGGCGCCGCGGCTCAGGTCGCGTCGGTCCGCAGCGCCGCTGTCGCGCGGGGGCGGGGCTCCTCGCCCCGGTATGACGCCGGCACGCCCGGCAGCGCAGCGTCCGGCTCCGGGAGCCCGTACCGCCGGTGCAGCCAGCGCCGCGCATCCTCGAGCGGATAGGTGTCGCCGAAGACGCAGTACTTCACGAACACCCCCTCCAGGGTGCTGCGGAGCATGACCTCCTCCAGGGCCGGGTCCTCGGCACCTCGGGCGCGGAAGACGGCGCGCACGGCGTCCTCCGCGGCCGTCGCGCCTTCGGCATAGCGCTGCTCCGATTCCGCGAACAGGCGATGCGTCAGCGGCTGCTGCTGCATGGCGAGCACCGCACGCTGCAAGGGCATCGCGAAGGCCGTCGCACCGATCGCCCCGTCGATGATGGCGGCGAGCATCTCGTCGGGCGTGCCCTCGACCTGCGCGAAGGCCAGGACCGTCTCGAACCAGCGGTCGATCACCGCGGCGACGAGCTGGTCCTTGCCGCCGAAGTGATAGTTCACCAGCCCCTGCGCCACTCCGGCGCGACGGGTGATCTCCGCGATGCCCGCCCCGGCGACGCCACGCTCGCTGAAGACCTCGATCGCCGCCTGGAGGATGTTCTCCCTGGCGCGTTCGCGGGCCAGACGATTCTGCTCATCCGATCGCGCCATACGGCATCCACCTTTCGGGTCCGGCGGAATTCCCTCACGGGCCGTCTCGGGATAGATTAATCACTGAATGCTCGTTCAACCTATGGAGGGTGCGAGCACTCGCGGCGCGGGGGTTCGCCGCAGCAGCCACGGACGCGTCTCCAGCCGATGGAGGGGGAGGCGGAGATGCGTCCGTGGCCCTCCTCGACCTCCGGCATACGACGACGGACCGAGGACCAGGCCCGGGCGTCGACCACCGGTGCCGACGTCCGGCCGAGCGCCGACGGGACCTTCGACGGTGGCCCATCGGGCAGATTCCTGACCTGAGTGCAGAAAGCGCACGACGGGCCGTGTCGCGCCTTGACCCCGTCGAAACGGCGCGGTTAGCGTGAGCGGGCTTCGGCCCCTCGGTGGCAGCGATGCTCACCGTCCGGACCGGAGACCGCTCGCCCACCGGACGCGCGGCACCGCTCAGATCGAAGAGGATCTTCCATGCGATTCACCAAGAAACTCGCGCTCGCCGCCACCGCGGCGGCCGCGCTCAGCCTCAGCGCGGTCATCCCCGCCACGGCCGCGTCGCCCGACGACTCCGCGCCCTCGTACCAGGAGTTCGCGTCGTCCACCTATCGGGACGTGGACGGCGCCTACGTCGTCAACGGCGACGAGGTGATCTCCGGAAAGAAGGAGCTGCGCGCCTTCTACGACCGGCTGATCGGCCCCGAGACCCGCAACGACGGCCTCATCGTCAACACGGTCAACAACATCGACGACAAGTGGTCGGCGTCGCAGGTGGCCAACCTCACCTACTGCGTGAGCACGAAGTTCGGCAGCCGTCACGCCGACGTCGTCCGGGCGATGGAGGGCGGCGCCGCGCTCTGGGAGTCCGCGTCCTCGAAGATCGACTTCCGGTACGTGAGCAGCGCGGACGCCAACTGCACCACGCGGAACAACGCCGTCGTGTTCTCCGTCGAGCCGGTGGCCACGACGCAGTACATCGCCCGTGCGTTCTTCCCCAGCACGCCGGCCCGGCAGCAGAACGTGCTCATCGACGACTCGATCTGGAGCGCCGGAGCGTGGACGCCGACGAACGTGCTCGGCCATGAGCTCGGCCACGTGCTCGGCTTCCGCCACGAGCACACCCGTCCGGAGGCCGGCACCTGCTTCGAGGACAACAACTGGCGTCCGCTCACCCCGTACGACTCGTCGTCGATCATGCACTACCCGCAGTGCAACGGCAGCTCGGACGACCTCTCGATGACCACCGCCGACCGCACCGGGGTCGTCTCCCTCTACGGGAACTGACCCTCTCGTCGGACTCGCTCCGGCACCACCGAGGCCCGGTCGTCCGCGATCGGGCCTCACCCGTGTCCGGGGTCGACGCGGCTCAGGCGGAACCGCGGACGACGAGCTCCGTCGGCAGGATCGTGGTTCGCGGCGGATCCTCTCCCGCGAGCCGGGAGAGCAGCACCTGCGTCATCGCCTCGCCCTGGGCGTACATGGGCTGGCGCATGGTCGTCAGCGGCGGATCGGTGGTCAGCGCCACCGACGAGTCGTCGAAGCCGACGAGCGCGATGTCCTCGGGCACCCGCACCCCGGCGCCCCGCAGCGCCGTCAGCGCCCCTCGGGCCATGAGGTCGCTGGCGACGAAGATCGCGTCCGGCCGCCCTTCCGCGAGCAGCCGGCGGGCGGCGTCGGCTCCGCTCGCCTCGCTGTAGTCGCCCTCCTCCTCCGCGAAGGGGGTGAGACCGGCGGCGGCGAGCGCGGCGCGGAACCCCTGCACGCGGTCGGTCGACGAGGGCATCGTGAGCGGGCCGGAGATCGTGGCGATGCGGGTGCGTCCGATGTCGACGAGGCGCTGCGTGGCTTCGCGCGCTCCCGCGACGTTGTCGACGTCGACCACGTAGTCCCCCTCGGCGCGGCGCACCGGGCGGCCGCCGTAGACGACGGGGACCGCGTCGGCGATCCGGTCGACGAAGGCGTCACTCGTGTGGTGCGACACGATGAGAGCACCGTCGACGCCGCCGTTGCGCACGAAGCTGGTCATCTTGTCGCCGGGGTCGTCGCTCGCGATCAGCAGGTTCAGGAGGTAGTCGGAGCTGCGGAGGGCGCCGGTGATGCCGGCCACGATCGCTGCGAAGAACGGGTCGCCGAAGAAGCGCGACGTGTCCTCGGGGACGATGAGGGCGATCGCGTGCGTCTGCCGGGAGGCGAGGGAGCGCGCGGCCCGGTTCGGCACGTAGTTGAGCTCGTCGATCGCGGCGCGCACGGCGGCGAGCGCTTCCGGGCTGACCGCCGTCGACCCGTTGACGACCCGCGACACGGTCGACCGGGACACGCCGGCGGCCGTCGCGACCTCCTCGATGGTCGCCCGGGGCGACATCATCGCTTGCTCTCTTCCATCGCCCCATTCTCATCCACCCGGACCCTCGCCCGTGAAAATCCCCGCTTCGAATCGCCCGATTGGTCCCATCTCGGCCGCGGATGGAGCCAATCGGGCGATTCGAACGGGTCAGAGGGAGCGCGCGGCGATGATCCGGGCGTACTCGCGGCCGGAATCCTTGACCGTCCGCTCCTGGGTGTCGTAGTCCACGCGGACGATCCCGAAGCGCTTGTCGTACCCCCACGCCCACTCGAAGTTGTCGAACAGGGACCAGTAGAAGTAGCCGCGCACGTCCACACCGCTGTCCCTGGCGTCCAGCACGGCGTCGAGGTGCGCGCGCAGGAACGCGGTGCGGTCGGCATCGGGCACCCGGGTCTCCCCGTCCGCCACCACGACCGTGTCGTCATAGGCCGCGCCGTTCTCCGTCACCGAGAGCACGACTCCCGCGGGCTCGGCGTACTCGGTCCACAACCGCTGCAGCAGTCGCGTGAGTCCCTCCGGCTGGACCTCCCAGCCCTGGGCGGTGCGGGGCAGCCCGCGCTCGACCGCGTGGATGCCCTCGTGCGAGGGGTACGGGCTCCGGGTCACGTGTGCCGTCTCCGGGCCGCTGGAGACCGGGGCGTCGTCGGGCCCCGTGCCGGACACGAGGTCGCCGTGGTAGTAGTTCACGCCCTGCGTGTCGATGGGCTGCGCGATCGTGTCGAGGTCGCCCTCGTGCACCGCCGCCTCGAACCGCGCGACCGCGTCGGGGTCCACCGCGCGGATGTCCTCCACGGTGTCGACGGGATACGCGCCGCGGTAGATGGGGTCGAGGAACCAGCGGTTGAACTGGCCGTCCAGCCGCCGGGCGGCGTCCACGTCCGCGGGGTTCTGCGGGTCGGCGGGATCGGCGACCGTGTGGTTCAGCGTGATGCCGAGGTTGAGGGAGGCATCGCGACCGCGGAGCTCGCGCACCGTCGCACCGTGCGCGAGGAGCAGGTGGTGCGAGGCCAGCAGTCCCTCGGCGATGCTCGTGTGCCCCGGGGCGTGCTCGCCCCCGGTGTAGGAGAGGAAGGACGAGCACCACGGCTCGTTGAGGGTCGTCCACACGTTCACGCGGTCGCCGAGGGCGTCGTGCATGGTGCCCGCGTACTCCAGGAAGCGGTCGACGGCGTCACGGTTCGTCCAGCCGCCGACCTCCTGGAGGGCCTGCGGCATGTCCCAGTGGTAGAGCGTGAGCCAGGGCAGGATATCGGCCGCGAGGAGCTCATCGACCAGACGGCTGTAGAAGTCGACCCCCGCCTGGTTGACCGCGCCGCCGTCCGGGCGCACCCGCGACCACGAGGTGGAGAAGCGGTAGGTCTGCAGCCCGAGCTGCTTCATCAGCGCGACGTCCTGCGGATACCGATGGTAGTGGTCGCACGCCACATCCCCGTCGTCGCCGCCGACCACGGCCCCGGGCACCCGGCAGAAGGCGTCCCAGATGGATGCCGTCCGTCCGTCCTCGAAGGCGGCGCCCTCGATCTGGTAGGCCGCGGTCGCCGCGCCGAAGAGGAAGTCCGAGGGGAAGGCACGCGTCATAGGGGTCATCCTTTCACCGCGCCCGCCATGATGCCACTGACCAGCTGCCGCCCCGCGATCACGAAGAGCACGAGGAGCGGAAGGGTCGCGAGCACCGCGCCGGTGAGCACGATCGAGTAGTCGATGTAATAGCCGGACTGCAGCTGGCTGAGCGCCGTCTGCAGCGTCGGGTTCTGGGGGGAGAGCACGATCAGGGGCCAGAGGTAGTCGGTCCAGGCGGTCATGAACGTGAACAGTCCGAGGATCGCCATGGCCGGCCGCGCCGCGGGCACCCCGACGGTGAGGAACGTGCGGAACTGGTTCGCGCCGTCGACCCTGGCGGCCTCGATGAGCTCGTCCGGGATGACGTCCACGAGGTACTGCCGCATGAAGAACACCCCGAACGCCGTCACGAGGGTCGGGACAATCACCGCGCCGATCGTCCCCGTCCAGCCGAGCTCGCGCATGAGCATGAACAGCGGGATGATGCCGAGCTGCGTGGGGATGGCCATGGTCGCGATCACGAACACCATGAGGCCGTCCCGCCCGCGGAAGCGCAGCTTCGCGAACGCATAGCCGGCGAGGGTCGAGAACGTGACGACGGAGATCGTGATGATCGTCGAGATGAGGAACGAGTTGCCGAGCGCGAGCCAGAACGGGATCGCATCGAACACCTTCGCCGCGTTCGCGAGGAAGTTGCCGCCGGGGATGAGGGGCAGGGTCTCACCGCGGGTCGCGTTGGTCCCGCTCGCCACGACGAACGACCACCACAGCGGGTAGGCGCCGCCGATGACGAAGGCCGCGAGGAGCCCGTAGGTGAGGAAGCCGGGGCGGCTGCCGAGGCCGGCGCTCCCGCTCGCGGCGCCGCGCCGGCGGCGGATCCGCTCCGGCACGCTGAGGGCCTGGGTGGCGGTCATCGCGCCTCCTCCTTTCCGGTCGGGCGGATGCGGCGTCGGGCCGCGCGGTTCTTCGGGGCGTCTCCGGTGGCGATGCGCCGGGAGATCAGGAAGTTGATGAGGCCGATCGCGACGATGAGGAGGAACAGCAGGATCGCGACGGCCGAGGCCTCGCCGAGGTTCCGGCGGAAGAACGCCAGCTCCCAGAGGAACAGCACCGTGGTCTGGAACTGCCGATCGCTGCCGCCGATGCCGCCCGCGGTGGAGACGTCGAACAGACGCGGTTCGGCGAAGATCTGCAGGCCGCCGATGGTCGCCGTGATGATGACGAAGATCAGCGTCGGACGGATGGTGGGGATCGTGATGGCGAAGAACCGCCGCACAGCCCCGGCACCGTCCAGTGCGGCCGATTCGTAGAGGTCGCGCGGCACGGCCTGCATCGCGGCGAGGAGGATGAGGGCGTTGTAGCCGGTCCAGCGGAAGTTCACCATGACGGCGATCGCGATGTGCGACAGGAATGTGTCGTGCTTCCACTGCTGATCGGCGATGCCGACGAGGTTGAGGAGGTTGTTGGCCAGCCCGTCCGCCTCGTTGAAGATGCTCGAGAAGATGATCGCCACGGCGACCGGCGTCACCACGAAGGGGATGAGGACGCTCATCCGCCAGAACGTCGGCGTCCGCAGTCCGCGGTCCAGCAGGTACGCGATCACCAGGGCGACGGCGAGCTGCGGGATGGCGGAGAGCAGGAAGATGCTCAGCGTGTTCCGGATGGAGTTCCAGAACATGCCGTCGCCGAGGATCGCCGCGAAGTTGCCGAAGCCGACGAACGGCCCCTCCCCCTTCAACAGATCCCACTCGTGCACCGCGACCCACACCGTGTACAGCAGCGGGAAGAGGCCGATGAGCCCGAAGAGGAGGAAGAACGGGGAGATGTAGAAGTACGGAGAGGCGCGGTGGTCGAAACGGGAGACGCGGGTGCGCCAGGAGCGTCGCGGCGGAGCGTCCGCCGCCACGGGGGCGGCGGCCTGCGGCTCCGCCGGCGGGGCGGTGAGGGTCATGGGCGTGTCCTTTGCCGGGCTTCGACAGGCTCAGCCACCCACTCGGGGCGCTGGGCGTCCACTCGGGGCGCTGGGCGTCCACTCGGGGGCGCTGGGCGTCCACTCGGGGCGCTGGGCGTCCACTCTGGGTCGCTGAGCCTGTCGAAGCGAGATGATCAGCCGACGAGGTCGTTCAGCAGGCCGATCGCCTGGTCCCAGGCGCCCTGCGTGTCGGTCTCACCGCGGTCGAGTGCGCTCAGCGCCGGGCCGAAGACGTTCTCCTGGATCACCGAGTCGTCGGCGCCCTTGAACTGCGCGACGACGCCCTTGGCACGCTCGGCGAGGATGGCGCCGGTCGGCGCGTCGTTGAAGAACGCGTTGGGCGTGGCTTCGTCGGCGAGGGACTCCTGCGCCTTGATGGTCGAGGGGAAGTTGCCCGCGGCGGCGGACTGCTTCACCTGCTGCTCGGGCTGCGTCAGCCAGTCGGCGAGCTCGGCCGCGGCCTCCTTGTGCTCCGAGGACTCCGGGATCGACAGGAACGCGCCGCCCCAGTTGGCCGCGCCGCCGGGGAACACGTCCGCGAAGTCCCAGCCGGTCGACGCGTCGCCGCCGCCGGCCTCGACCTGACCCTGCACGACGCCGAGCATCCAGCCGGGGCAGACGAAGGTGGCGAAGGTGCCGTCGACGAACGACTTGCCGCCGTTCCAGTCCCACGCGGTCTGCGCTGCGGACTGACCGCCCTCGGTCGCGGCGCCGAGGAGCTCGAAGCGCTCCTGGAGCTCGTCGTTGCCCTCGACGTTCAGCTCACCGTCGGCGGTGTAGTAGCCCTCGTCGAGCTGGTTGACCATGGCGTTCCAGACGAAGCCGGAGTGGTCGTACCAGGCCTTGCCGGTCTTCTCGGTGTAGTCGGCACCGACCTGGAAGTAGTTCTCCCAGTCGCCGTTGAGCAGTTCGGCGACGGACTCGCGGTCGCTGGGCAGGCCGGCGGCCTCGAAGGCGGCGCCGTTGTAGCAGATGCCGCTCGGGCCGATGTCGGTGCCGTAGCCGATGACGCGGCCCTCGGCGTCGGTGGCCTGACCGTACTTCCAGTCGACCCAGTCGTCCTTGCGGTCCTCGATGCCGTAGTCGCGCAGGTCAACGAAGGTGTCGGAGACGTCCATGATGGCGCCGAGCCAGCCCTCCTCGATCGCGACGATGTCGCTGAGGCCGGAGCCGGCGGCGATCTTGGTGAAGGCGTCGGTGCGGGCGTTGCCGCCGGTGTCGATGTTGGTGGCCTCGATCGTCACGTTCGGGTGCGCCTTCTCGTACTCCTCGTAGAGGTCGTCGTAGCCGAAGGTGCCGAAGGTGGTGACGGTCAGTGTGACCTTCTCGTCGGCGCTGCCGCCGGTGTCGCCGTCGCCGCCGGTGCTGCCGGAGCAGCCGGCCAGGGCGAGAGCGGAGACGGATGCCACGGCGGCTGTCGCCAGGATCCGGGTGCGGGCACGTGAGTTCACGGTTCACTCCTTTGTGGGTTCGTGCGGGTGGTGGTGCGTGGGTGAGTCGTGGGAGCGCTCCCACGAACTTCCGTGAACTCTATGGGAGCGCTCCCACGATGTCAAGGGTGCCGGGTGCCCGCCGGTCCCCGTTCACAACTCAGGAGAATCCGGATCCGATGCCGCCGTTCGAGCGCTATCGGCCCGGAGCCCACGGATTCTCCGGAGTTGTGAACGCGGCGTACCCTTGTCCGGTGCCCGAAGCCACCCTCTCCCCCGCCCTCACCCGCGCCGAATCCCTGATCCGCAGCATCCCGGACTACCCGGAGCCCGGCATCATCTTCCGCGACATCACGCCGCTCCTCGCCGACGCCGAGGCCCTCCGCGTGACGACCGAGGCGATCATCGAGCCCTTCGCGGGGCGGTTCGACGTGGTGGCCGGCATCGAGGCTCGCGGCTTCATCCTCGCCGGGGCGGCCGCCATCGCCGCAGGCGTCGGACTGATCCCGATCCGCAAGGCCGGCAAACTCCCCCGGCCCGCGGCGTCCGTCGACTACGCCCTCGAATACGGCACCGCGACCATCGAGATGCACGACGATCTGCCCGCGGGCTCCCGCGTCCTCCTCATCGACGACGTGCTCGCGACCGGGGGCACCCTGGCCGCCGGTCGCGAGCTCGTCGAGCGCCTCGGCAGCCACGTCGCCGGCATCTCGGTGCTCTTCGAGATCGACGGCCTCGGCGGCCGCGAGGCGATCGGCGACCTCCACACCGTCTTCCACTCCTGACCCCCTCTGACGCCGAGACCCCGGTTTCCCGCCGACACCCCGATGTAGCGGCGGGCGCAGGGCGGGGTCTGGACGGGAGCCCGGGGTCTCGGCGGAGCATCGGCGAGCCGGTAGACTGAAACCGCCCGTCCGCCCGCGACTCTTGGAGCCGTCATGCCCACCATCGTCGTCGACGTCATGCCCAAGCCCGAACTGCTCGACCCGCAGGGCAAGGCCGTCTCCGGCGCCTTCGCCCGCCTCGGCGTCGAGGGCTTCACCGACGTCCGCATCGGCAAGCGCTTCGAGCTCACGGTCGAGGGCGAGGTCACCGACGAGGTCCTCGCCGAGGCCCGTCGCCTCGCCGACGAGGTCCTGTCGAACTCCGTGATCGAAGACGTCGTGGGCGTCGAGGTGGCGGAGTGACCGTCCGCATCGGCGTCGTCACCTTCCCCGGCTCGCTGGACGACGTCGACGCGCAGCGCGCCGTCCGCATCGCGGGAGCCGAGCCGGTCGCCCTGTGGCACGGCTCGCACGACCTCGAGGGCGTCGACGCCCTCGTCCTCCCCGGCGGTTTCAGCTACGGCGACTACCTGCGCGCCGGCGCCATCGCCGCGCTCTCGCCCATCATGAGCGAGGTCAAGGACGCTGCCGCGAAGGGCATGCCCGTCCTCGGCATCTGCAACGGCTTCCAGATGCTCGTCGAGGCGCACCTGCTCCCCGGCGGCCTGATCCGCAACGGGCACCAGCACTTCGTCCGCCGCGACCAGAAGCTCACGGTCGAGAACGCCGACACCGCGTGGACCAACGCCTTCCGCACCGGCCAGGAGATCATCATCCCGCTGAAGAACGCGGACGGCGGCTACATCGCCGACGAGCAGACGCTCGACCGCATCGAGGGCGAGGGTCTCGTGGCGTTCCGCTATGCCGGCGTGAACCCGAACGGCTCCCTGCGCGACATCGCGGGGCTGACGAACGAGGCCGGCAACGTCGTGGGACTGATGCCGCACCCCGAGCACGCCACGGAGCCCGGTTTCGGTCCGGACACCGCCGTCGCGATGCGCAGCGGGGTGGACGGTCTCGACTTCTTCACGAGCGCGATCGCCGCCGTCGCCCGCGTCGCCGCCTGACCCCTCCGTCGACCCTCCCCTCTGCGTGCGTCCCACCCCTTTGCGGGCGCACTGACGAGGCCGGGTCGACCGCAAGGGGCCGGGTCGACGGACGAGGTCAGGGGAGACGGAAGGGGTTGTCGCCCACGGCCGCGAGCAGGTACCAGGCCGTCGTGCCGGTGTGCAGGCTCGCGTAGTAGAGGTCGCCGAAGCCGGAGTCGAGTCCGTCGGTCGAAGTCGCCACGATGCCCTTGCCGTCGCCGTTCGCCGCGTCGCGCTGCACCAGTCGGATGTCGGCCAGCAGCTCCTCCGCGCGCGCCTGGTCACCAGGGGCCCCGCGTTCTTGCAGCGCGAGGGCGAGGTGTCCGCTCCCCTCGAACCAGACCTTGGACACGTCCACGTCACTGATCGACGGGCCTCGGTAGGGACCGTCCTGGGCCACGAGGTGCGCGAGCGTCCAGTCGACGGCCGCTCCGTACCGGGCGTCCCCGGTGCCGAGGAGGCTCCACGTCTGCGCGTCGAGCGGGATCGGGCGGGTGTTGATCGTGCTGCCGTCCAGCAGTGTCCCGGTGTCCACGTGCCCGTCGGCGCTCTGCATCGCCGCGACGAAGCCTGCGGCCACCGCCGCCCGCTCCGCCCACACCGCGTCGCCCGTGAGCTGGGCGAGCTGCGTGAAGAACCCGGCGATGTCGCTGTTGTGCTCGGTGGACTTCCACTCCAGCGGCACCCCGGCATCGGTCTGCCCACCGGTGTAGCCGTAGGGCGCGCGGGTCATGTCGGCGGTGTTGTCCTGGATCCACTCCGCGATGCGCACCGCGCCGTCGAGATACCGCGTCTCGCCGGTGGCGTGGAAGAGGCGGGCGAGCGCCATACCCACCCAGGCCTGGTTGCCGGTGAAGGTGCCGGGTCCGGTGATCTCCATCCGGCCCTGACGGATGCCGTGCGGCTCGTACGAGGTGCGGACGCGGCCGTCGGCGACCGGGTCGTTCTCCTGCACGAAGAGGAGGGTGTCCGCGACAGCTTGCGCGCGGCGCAGGTCGTCCGGCAGACCGCGGGCGGTGTAGGCGATGACGACAAGGGCGTCGTCGTAGACGAAAGAGGGCGTGAAGTCCCAGGACGGCGTGGTGAAGAATCCGCCCTCGTAGCTGCGCGGCAGGCACCGGCCCTCGCCATCGCAGAACTCGTCGACCCGGGCGTCGAGGAACTCGTAGGCGAGCGCGACCGAAGCGGCGGGGTCGTTCACCGGGTCGGCCGGGGGCTGCACGCGCGTGCCGAACGCATCGGACACGGCGGGGGCGGCACCGACGAGCACGGCGCCGACGACGAGGGCGGCGACGACCGCCCAGGGCGCGGATCGGCGGGCGGAAGCGGACATCACGACCTCTCGACGGCAGGACCCCCGGGGACATGCCGCGAGCGACACGGGGGGATGTTCGCCACCCTGTCATGACAGGAGGCTCGAGGGGAAGTGTCTTTCGGCCACATGCGCGTGTACCAAAGCGACCGGACGCGTGCAAGGTGTTTGCCGGACCCGGAGCGCGAGGCGCACGATGGTCCTCCCGTCCCCGACCTCCCGGAAAGGACACCCCATGTCCCGCGACCAGTACACCTTCACCAACCCGGTCGAGCTCTACGCCGACATCCAGCCGCAGAAGCAGCACATGCGCGAGCCCGGTCTCGACGCGGACCTCACCCCGAAGGCCGACCTCGGCGAGGAGTCGTACCGCGGCACCGGACGACTGACCGGACGCAAGGCGCTCATCACAGGCGGCGACTCCGGCATCGGCGCGGCCACCGCCATCGCGTTCGCTCGCGAGGGGGCCGACGTCGCGATCTCCTACCTCCCCGAAGAGGAGGAGGACGCCAGCCGCATCGCCGGGATCCTCCGCGAGGCGGGTGCCACCGTGGCCACCATCCCCGGCGACCTGCGCGACCCGGAGTACTGCCGGACCCTGGTGGCCGAGGCCGTCGCGGCGCTCGGCGGACTCGACATCCTCGTCAACAACGGCGGCAAGCAGGTCTTCCAGGAGTCCCTCACCGACGTGACGGACGAGCAGTTCGACGACACGTTCAAGACCAACGTGTACGCGATGTTCTGGATCACGAAGGCCGCCCTGCCGCACCTCCCCGCGGGGTCGACGATCATCAACACGACCTCGATCCAGGCCTACTCGCCGTCGGACATCCTCGTCGACTACGCGTCGACCAAGTCGACCATCAACGCGTTCACGAAGGGCCTCGCCCAGCAGCTCGCACCCAAGGGCATCCGCGTGAACGCCGTGGCTCCCGGACCGATCTGGACCCCGCTGCAGCCGAGTGACGGGCAGCCGCAGGAGAAGATCGCGCAGTTCGGCCAGGACACTCCGCTCGGCCGGATGGGTCAGCCCGCCGAGCTCGCCCCCGCGTACGTCTTCCTCGCCTCCCCGGAGTCGAGCTACGTGCTCGGCGAGACCCTGAACGTCAACGGCGGCATGCCGACCCCCTGACGCTCATCCCCTGTCGACCCACCCCCTTCCGTTCCTCCCGGCCCCTTCCGGCCGTCCGCAAGGGGGTGGGTCGGACGGAAAGGGGTGGGTCGGCGGAGAGGGCGAAAGGGATCACCGAACCGTTTCGATACCTGTGGTGGCGGGACTGTAAGCGTTTGCAGTAGCCTGATCGCATGGCACAGCTCGAACAGATCGCAGCCCCCGGTTCCGAGTGGTGGCGCAGCGCCGTCATCTACCAGATCTACCCCCGCTCCTTCGCGGACGCGTCGGGCGACGGCATCGGCGATCTCCCCGGCATCACGAGTCGCCTCGACTCGCTGCAGGAGCTCGGCGTCGACGCGATCTGGCTCAGCCCGTTCATGACGAGCCCGCAGCGCGACGCCGGCTACGACGTGGCCGACTACCGCGACGTCGACCCGCTGTTCGGCACGCTCGCCGACTTCGACCTCATGCTCGCCGAGGCCCACGCCCGCGACATCCGCGTGATCGTCGATCTCGTCCCGAACCACTCGTCCGACCAGCACCCCTGGTTCCAGGAGGCGCTCAAGGCCGCGCCGGGCAGCCCGGAGCGCGCACGCTACATCTTCCGCGACGGCCGCGGTGAGAACGGCGAACTGCCCCCGAACAACTGGGAGTCGGTGTTCGGCGGCGGCATGTGGCAGCGCGTCACCGAGGCCGACGGCACGCCGGGTCAGTGGTACCTGCACATCTTCGACGCCACGCAGCCCGACTTCGACTGGAACAACGAGGAGGTGCAGGAGGAGTTCCGCTCGATCCTGCGCTTCTGGCTCGACCGCGGTGTCGACGGCTTCCGGGTCGATGTGGCCCACGGCATGATCAAGACCGAGGGCCTCCCCGACTACACACCGCCCACCGACGCGGACTCCATGGGCGGCGGCGAGTCGAACGTGCCGTACTGGGGCCAGGACGGCGTGCACGAGATCTACCGCGACTGGCACAAGGTGCTCGCGGAGTACGACGGCGACCGCGCGCTCTGCGGCGAGGCCTGGATGCCGACGCTGAAGGAGACCGCGCTCTGGGTGCGTCCGGACGAGATGCACCAGACCTTCAACTTCCCGTACCTGATGACGGCGTGGGACGCGAAGGCGCTCGGCGACGTGATCCGGGAGTCGCTGGACGCCTTCGGCGCGGTCGGTGCACCGAGCACCTGGGTGCTGTCGAACCACGACGTCGTGCGGCACGCCACGCGCCTGGCGCTCACGATCGACAACCCGCAGGGCGAGGGGATCGGCCCGAACACCCCGGACAAGCCGGACACGGCCATCGGCCTCGCCCGCGCCCGCGCGGCCACCACGCTGATGCTCGCGCTCCCCGGCTCCGCCTACCTCTACCAGGGTGAAGAGCTCGGACTGCCCGAGGCCATGGAGATCCCGGACGAGTACCGTCAGGACCCGACCTGGTTCCGCACGAACGGCGAGCGCTACGGCCGCGACGGCTGCCGTGTGCCGCTGCCGTGGGAGGCGGAGGCCCCGGCGTTCGGCTTCAACGACACCGGACTCTCGTGGCTCCCGCAGCCCGCGGACTGGGCGGCCTACGCCCGGGACGTCGAGGAGGTCGACCCGGCGTCGACCCTGGCCCTGTACAAGCGCCTGCTCGCCGGTCGTCGCGAGTTCGGATTCGGCACCGGGTCGCTGGTGTGGGAGGACGCCGGCCCCGACGCCGTGGCCTTCCGTCGCGGTGAGGTCCACGTGCTGGCGAACCTCGGCACGGCTCCGCTCGACCTTCCGGAAGGCGCGGTCGTCCTGCTCCGCAGCCAGCCTTTCGACGGCGCCCAGGTCCCGGTCGACACCGCCGTCTGGTACACCACGGCCTGACACCGCGGCGCCCGTGGCGCGCTCCACCCGGGGCGCGGCACGGGCGTCTCCGATCCGAAGGAACGACGATGGCGAGCATCGACGAGGTCGCCCGGCTCGCCGGCGTCTCCACCGCGACGGTCTCGCGCGCGCTGAGCGGCCGCGGGCACGTGTCGGAGTCCGCGCGCGAGCGCGTGCAGGCCGCCGCCGCCTCGCTCGGATACGTGGTCTCCTCCCGCGCCTCGAGCCTCGCGTCGGGGCGCACCCGCAACATCGGAGTCGTGGTGCCGTTCCTCGACCGCTGGTTCTTCAGCACCGTGCTGTCCGGGGTCTCCGCGGCCCTGATGCGGGCCGGCTACGACATCACGCTCTACAACATCACCGCCGACAAGGACGTGCGCCGCCACGTGTTCGACACGTTCCTGCGCCGCCAGCGGGTCGACGCCGTGATCGCCGTGTCCATCGAGCTGGACGAGGACGAGACCCAGCAGCTCCTCGACCTCGGTCTGCCCGTCATCGCGATCGGCGGCCCCAATCCGAAGCTCGACACGCTCACGGTCGACGACGTCGCCGTGGCGCAGCTCGCGACGGAGCACCTGCTCGGCCTCGGCCACACCGAGATCGCCCACATCGGCGCGAACCCCGAGTTCGACATCGACTTCCACATCCCCACGAACCGACGACTCGGGTTCGAGCGGGCACTGGCCACGGCCGGCATCCCCCTGAACCCCGCGTTCCTGGAGCCCGCGGACTTCACGGTGGAGGGCGGCTACCGCGCCGCGAAGCAGCTCCTCGGGCGTCCGGGGCCGCGTCCCACCGCGGTGTTCGCCGCGTCGGACGAGATGGCGATCGGGGCGCTCCTCGCCGCGCGCGACCTCGGCTTCGCGGTGCCGGGGGACCTGTCCATCGTGGGCATCGACGGCCATGAGCTCGGCGAGTTCTTCCGCCTCACCACGGTCGACCAGTTCCCGCTCGGACAGGGCGAACGGGCGGCCGACGCGGTCCTCGCGAAGCTCACCGACCCGGAAGCCGTGCGCCCGCCCGCCGCCCTTCCGTACGAGCTCAACGTCCGCGGCACGACCGCCCGGCTCGTCTGAGCCGGGCGGCGTTCACAACTCAGGAGTACGGCACGCGGAGACCGCGGTTCCGGCCCTGACGGGCGCAGGTGCGCCGGTTCTCCTGAGTAGTGAACGCGTCGAGCTCAGCACTCTGCGGTCGCGTCCCGCCAGGTGCGGTAGCCGCCGTCGAGATTGCGCACCTCGCGCCCGTGCTGCCGCAGCAGCCGGGTGGCGATGTGCCCCCGGAGACCGACCTGGCAGTGCACCACGAGGGGCCCGTCCGGCAGCTCGTCGAGGCGGTCGCGCAGCTCGTCGAGCGGGATGTTCCGCGCGCCGGGGATGCCGCCGTTCGCATGCTCGCCCGCGGAGCGGACGTCGATGAGGGCTGCGCCCGCCTGCACGGCGTCGTCGAGCTCGTGCCACTGGAGGGTCGGCGTGGTGCCGCTGCGGGTGTTCTCGGCGACGTAGCCGAGGATGTTCACGGCGTCCTTCGCCGAGCCGAACTGCGGGGCATACGCGAGCTCGAGGTGCGCGAGACCGGCGGCCGTGACGCCCGCCTGCAGCGCCGTGGCGATGACGTCGATCCGCTTGTCCACACCGTCACGACCCACGATCTGCGCCCCGAGGATGCGGTCGGTGGCAGGGTCGGCGAGCATCTTCATCGAGAGGGTCTCCGCGCCCGGGTAGTAGCCGGCGTGCGACACCGGATGCACGTGCACGGCGTAGAACTCGCGGCCCGCCGCACGGAGCTGCTTCTCGCTCCATCCGGTCTTCGCGGCGGCCAGGCCGAACACCTGCACGATGCCGGTGCCGAGCGCGGGGCGCGCTGACTCCTCCCGCCCCGCGATGACGTCAGCGACCATCCGGCCGTGGCGGTTGGCGAGACCGGCCATGGTCACGAGTGCCGCACCACCGCCGATGAGGTCGGCCTTCTCGACGCCGTCGCCGACCGCGAAGACGTCGGGCGCACTGGTGCGGCAGGCCTCGTCGACGGCGATTCCGCCGGTCTCGCCAAGACGGATCCCGGCGGTGCGGGCGAGTCCGACCTCGGGCACGACCCCGGAGGCGTCGACGAGGAACTCCGCAGGGAGGGTGGCACCGTCGCTCAGGGTCACGGAATCCGCGGCCGTGGCCACGACCTCGACGCCGAGTCGCACCTCAACCCCGCGGCGCCGGACCTCGGCCGCGAGGGGGGCGGCCATCTCCGGATCCAGCGGGGCGAGCAGCTGGGCACCGCGTTGCACCAGGGTGACCGCGGCGCCCCGGGCGACGAGGTTCTCCACCGCTTCGAGCCCCGTGTATCCGCCGCCCACCACGACCACCGGCAGCCCGGGGCGGAGGGCTGCGTCGATCGCATCGGCATCGGCCACGGTCCGCAGGCTCCGCGCGGGGAGGGCTCCGGTCGGCTCGTCGCCGCGGGGCCGGGCACCGGTGGCGAGCACGAGGCGGTCGTACGGGTGGGTGCTCCGGTGGCCGCTGTCGAGATCGACGACCTCGACCGTCTTGCGCGCGGTGTCGATGCCGACGACGTCGTGACGGACGCGGACGTCCAGCCGGAAGCGGCGGTGCAGCGACTCCGGGGTCTGCAGCAGGAGGGCGCCGCGCTCCTCGATCACGCCGCCCACATAGTAGGGCAGACCGCAGTTGGCGTAGGAGACCTCGGGCCCGCGCTCGAAGACGACGATGTCCGCGGACTCGTCGAGCCGTCGGAGCCGGGTCGCCGCCGACATGCCGCCGGCGACGCCACCGACGATGACGACGCGGAGTGGCGCGCTCATCGGCCGAACAGCCGGGCCAGGAGACCGCCCTTGGCCTCGTCCTTCGGATGGCCCGTGCACCAGTCCGACGCCGGCACGGTGCGGCGGACGGCGTCGACGTGCTGACCGCACCCCGCCCAGGTGGTCTTCCCGCAGGTACGGCAACGGACTGCTCGACACATGTGTTCTCTCCTCACTCGATACCCCGGTGGGTATGCAGACACTATACCCCCGGGGGTATAGTGGAGCGCACAGCCGGCCTTCAGGGAGAGACCATGACCACCGTCGACATCGACACGCAGCGCAAGATCGCCAACCGCCTCAAGCGCGCACAGGGACAGCTCGGCGCCGTGATCGCCGCGGTCGAGAGCGGCGGCGACTGCCGGGCCGTCGTCACGCAGCTCGCCGCCGTGACCTCCGCCCTGGACAAGGCGGGGTTCCAGATCATCGCCTCCGCCATGAAGACCTGCCTCGAGGACCCCGCGCAGGACGACGCCGTCCCGCTCCCCGACCTGGAGAAGCTCTTCCTCACCCTCGCCTGAACGCGACCCGGCCCCTTGCGGCCACCCCGGCCCGTTGCGGACGATCGCAACGGGCCGGGGCGCACGCAAGGGGCCGGGTCGGCGAAGAGGGGGTCAGGGGACGAGGAGACCCGCGGTCGCGGTGCGCGCCGTCTCGAAGCGGCGCTGCACGTCGGGCCAGTTCACGAGGTTCCAGAATGCCTTGACGTAGTCCGCCCGCACGTTGAGGTAGTCGAGGTAGTAGGCGTGCTCCCACACGTCGAGCTGCAGCAGCGGGATGACGCCGAGCGGCGCGTTGCCCTGCTGGTCGAAGAGCTGGAAGATCACGGGGCGGGCCCCCACCGAGTCCCAGGCGAGCACGGCCCACCCGGAGCCCTGCACGCCGAGGGCCGTCGCGGTGAAGTGCGCGCGGAAGCCGTCGATCGACCCGAAGGAGTCCGCCAGGGCCGCCGAGAGCTCGCCCTCCGGAGCCCCGCCGCCCTCCGGCGAGAGGTTCTGCCAGAACACGGAGTGGTTGATGTGGCCGCCGAGGTTGAACGCGAGGTCCTTCTCGAGCTTGTTCACCGCTCCGAGGTCGCCGCTGTCCCGGGCCGCCGCGAGCTGCTCCAGCGCCGTGTTCGCGCCGGTCACGTAGGCCTGGTGGTGCTTGGAGTGGTGCAGCTCCATGATCTTGCCGGAGATGTGCGGCTCCAGCGCGGAGTAGTCGTAGGGCAGCTCGGGGAGCGTGTACGGAGTGGACATGGTTGTTCCTTTCGTGACGGGGTCAGAGGGCGGTGTCGTGGGACAGGGCGTGGAATCGGCGGTCGATGTAGACGAGCGGGCGGGCGGGGCGGCCCGCGAGCACCTCGAGCACCTCGGCGATCACCACGGTCGACGAGCCGACGGGCACGGTCTGGATCGCTCGGCAGCGCAACGCGACCCTGGCCTCCGCCAGGTGCGGCTCCCCGGTCGGCAGCGTCGTCCAGCCCTGCTCGGGCGTGAAGCGCTCGGAACCGCTCACCGCGAAGCTCTGGGCGAGCGCGGAGTGCTCGTCGTCGATGAGATGCACGACGAAGGTCTCCGCGCCGAGGATGGCCCCGGCGCTTCCGGTCGCCCTGGTCACCGAGAACACGATGGCCGCCGGATCGACCGCGACCGACGACACGCTCGACGCCGTGAGGCCGACGGGGCCGTCCGGACCCTGCGCCGTGATGATGGCGACACCGGCGGGGTGGGTGCGGAACGCCGCCTTGAGCCCCTCTCCGACCGGCGTGGGCACCGGAGCGGCGGGGTGCGGGGTGGTGTGCGGGTCGCGGGTCATCGGGTGCTCTCCTCGAGAGGGATGGGGGTGGGGGTCGCGTGGGCGCGCATGGCCGCGCGGTCGACGAGCTTCGTGCGCTCCCGGCCGCGGACGGCTCCGGCGCGGCGCTCGGCCTCGTCGATGCGCAACCAACCCTCCCAGTCCACCACGCCGGGGAGGTCCAGGGGCGGGTCCCGGTCGATGCGGGCGGACGGAGTGGCAGCGAGGTCCTCGACGAGATGCTGCACGGTCTGCGCGGCGTCGGACTTGGTCGAGCCGATGAGTCCGATCGGCCCGCGCTTGATCCAGCCGGTGGCGTAGAGGCCGGGGACGGGCGTGCCGTCGGCATCGAGCACCCGCCCCTCCGCATTCGGCACGATGCCCCGTGCCGCGTCGAACGGCACACCGGGCACGGGCGAGGAGAGGTAGCCGATCGCCCGGTAGACGGCGCCGACCTCGTAGCGCACGAGCTCGCCGGTGCCGACCATGCGTCCGAGCGGATCGGACGCGGTGCGCTCGAACTCGATGCCCTCCACGCGGTCCGTGCCGAGGACGCGGACGGGTCGATGCCGGAAGTGCAGGTGGATGCGCCGGGAGGCCCCGGCGGACGGACGCTGCGCCCACTCCGTGAGGGTGCGCACGATGATGCGGCGCTGGGAGAACTGCTCCAGCATGCGGGCGGCGTGGTCGTCGAGCTCGAGATCGGCGGGATCGACGATCACCTCCACGTCGTGCTGCTCGCCCAGCTCGCGCAGCTCCAGGGCCGAGAAGCGCACATCGGCCGGGCCACGGCGGGCGAAGAGGTGCACGTCGCGGATCCGACTCGCGGCGAGCGCGTCGAGGATGTGGTCGGGGGTGTCGGTCGACTCCAGCGCCGCGGCGTGCTTCGCAAGGATGCGCGTGACGTCGAGCGCGACGTTGCCTGCGCCGAGCACGGCCACGGACTCCGCCTCCAGACCCCAGCCCTGGGCGACGTCGGGGTGCGCGTCGTACCAGGCCACGAACTCCGCGGCGCCGTACGATCCGGGAAGGTCGGCTCCCGGCACGTCGAACGCCACGTCGCGGTCGGCTCCGGTCGCGATGACGACGCCGTCGTACGCCCGGCAGAGCTCGTCGACCGTCACATCGACGCCGACCTCGACGTTGCCGCGCAGCCGGATGCCGGGCTGGAGGAGTACGTCGTGCAGCGCATCGATGATCTTGCGGATGCGCGGGTGGTCGGGGGCGACGCCGTAGCGGACGAGGCCGTACGGGGCGGGAAGCTTCTCGTACAGGTCGATGGCCGCCTCCGGCACCTGCGCCCGGAGGAGGTCGGCGGCGTAGATGCCCGCGGGGCCCGCGCCGACGATGGCGATGCGCGGGGTCACTCGTGCACCTCCTGCGGTGGGAGCGCGGCGATGAGGGGGTGGTCGTGCCGGATGAGTCCGGTGCGGGCGGCGCCGCCGGGCGAGCCGATCTCGTCGAAGAACTCGACGTTGGCCTTGTAGTAGTCCTGCCACTCGTCGGGGAGGTCGTCCTCGTAGTAGATCGCCTCGACGGGGCACACCGGCTCGCACGCCCCGCAATCCACGCACTCATCCGGGTGGATGTAGAGCGACCGTTCGCCCTCGTAGATGCAGTCGACGGGGCATTCGTCGATGCAGGCCTTGTCCTTGAGGTCGACGCACGGCAGCGCGATCACGTACGTCATCGCGACTTCTTCTCTGTCCCACTCACGCCCTCCACCGTAAAACCTCAAGTGCACTTGAGGTCAAATCGAGGCGCCGAGACCCCGGCCTCGCGCCGAGACCCCGCCGCCGCCGCGCGGATACGACGGGGTCTCGGCGGGGAAGCGGGGTCTCGGGGAATCAGGACGGGGAGATCTCGAAGGGGGCGGGGAGGAGGTGCTCCTCGCGGGAGCTGGGGCCGACGAGGAGCGTGAAGGCACCGGGCTCCACGGTGCGGACGCCGGCGGCGGTCACGATCGTGCAGTCCGCGACGGGGACCTCGATCCGCACGCGGGCGCTCTCCCCCGGCGCGAGCTCGACCTGCCGGAAGGACTTCAGTTCACGGTCGGTCCAGCTCACGCTCGTCACCTCGTCCCGCACGTAGGCCTGCACGGTCTCGCGGACGGGCCGGTCCCCCGTGTTCGTCACGGTCACGTGCCCCACCACGGTGTCGCCGAGGCGCAGCTCCGTCTGCTCCAGCTCCAGGTCCGCGTACGCCACGGTCGTGTACGACCGGCCCTCGCCGAAGGCCCACGCGGGCGCCTGGGTGAGGTCGGCGTAGCGGTCGCCGTGCTGGCCGCGGATCTGGTTGTAGTAGGTCGGCTGCTGTCCGACGTGCCGCGCGAACGAGATCGGCAGCCGGCCCGAGGGCTCCACGGCACCCGTGACGATGTCGGCGAACGCCCGTCCGCCCTGCATGCCCGGGTTGGCCGCCCACACGACGGCCGCCGCGCGCTGCACCGAAGATGGGAGCACGAGAGGCTTGGACGCCAGCAGCACCACGACGACGGGCGTCCCGGTCTCGATGAGCGCATCGAGCAGGGCGTTCTGGCCGCCGATGAGCTCCAGCGTGGCCGTGGACCGTCCCTCGCCCACGAGCTCGATGCGATCGCCCACCACCGCGACCACGACGTCCGCGGCCTCGGCGGCGGCCACCGCCTCCGCGATCAGCGCGGGATCCGGCGGGCACGGCTGCACCACCGGAGGACGCGGCTGGTTGTCCGGGAAGTGCGTGCCGCGGGGGTCGTCGGCGAGCGTGAGGATGTCGGCGCCGCGCGTGTGCGTGACCGTCCACGCGTCCACCGCGCGGAGGCCGTCGAGCACGGTCGTGATCATCTCGCGGGGCTGTCCGTCGAGCCAGCCCGCCTGGCCCGAGCCGCCCGCCCAGTCGCCGAGCTGCGTCTGCGCGTCGTCCGCGAGCGGCCCGGTCACCGCCACCCGCAGCGGCTCCGCGGAGTCCAGCGGCAGCAGGCCGTCGTTCTCGAGGAGCACGAGCGAGCGGCGCGCGATCTCGAGGTTGAGCTCCGCATGCGCGGCGCTGCCGATCACGGCGGACACGTCGTCGCGGGGCAGCCGGGGGTCTTCGAAGAGTCCGAGCTCGAACTTCAGCGTGAGGATGCGGGAGACCGCGTCGTCGAACGCGTCCTCCGGCAGCAGCCCCCTGGCGACCGCGTCCAGCGCCCCCTCGAAGAACCCGGGCGTGGTCATCACCATGTCGTTCCCTGCGCGCACCGCGGCGGCCGCCGCATGCGTGAGGTCGGGCTGCACCCGCTGCTCCCACACCATCCGGCCCACGTTGTCCCAGTCGGTGATGAGCGTGCCGGTGTAGCCCCACTCGCCACGGAGCACGTCGCTGAGCAGCCACTCGTTCAGCGTGATGGGCACCCCGTCCGTCGTCTGGTAGCCGAGCATGAACGTCCGGCAGCCCTCGCGGGCGACCCGCTCGAACGGCGGCAGGAACCAGGAGCGCAGCTTGCGCGGGGAGATGTCCGCCTCGCTCGCGTCGCGTCCACCCTGCGTCTCCGAGTAGCCGGCGAAGTGCTTGGCCGTGGCGAGGATCGCGGTGGGGTCGTCGAGCCCGTCACCCTGATAGCCGCGCACCATGGCCGAAGCCAGCTCCCCGATGAGGAACGGGTCCTCCCCGAAGGTCTCCCCCACCCGCCCCCAGCGCAGGTCGCGGGCGATGCAGAGCACCGGCGAGAACGTCCAGTGGATGCCGGTGACGGCGACCTCCTCGGCCGTCGCCCGCGCCACGCGCTCGACAAGCGCCGGGTCCCACGAGGCCGCCATGCCGAGCTGCGTCGGGTAGATCGTGCCCCCAGGGAAGAAGGAGTGACCGTGGATGCAGTCCTCGCCCACGAGCAGCGGGATGCCGAGTCGGGTCTGCGCGACCAGGACGGCAGCCCGCCGCAGACGCTCGTCCGAGGCGTGCAGGATCGAGCCCGCGTGCCGCCGGAGCACGTGGTCGTCGATGTCGTCGCGAGCGTCGAGCTGGAGCATCTGCCCGACCTTCTCCTCGAGCGTCATGCGACTGAGGAGGTCGGCCGCGCGCTCGGGGATGGAGAGAGCGGGGTCCTGGTACGGGAGCTGCGTGGTCAGAGTCTGAGAGGTCATCACTTCGTGTTCTGGTTCGTGTGCGGTGTCGCGGTGTTCGAGGAGTCGGTGGTGCCGGAAGCGCCCGGCGAAGTCGCCGACGATACGGGATCGGGGCTCTTCTCCGGCAGGGGCACGCTGCGGACGGCCGTGACGGCGTCGTTCACGTTGAGCCCCTTCTTCTTCATCGCCCTGGCCCGCTCTCCCGCCGAGCGCAGGCGCGGGTTGACGTACTC
The DNA here is from genome assembly GCF_040685015.1 of Microbacterium meiriae. Lineage (NCBI taxonomy): Bacteria > Bacillati > Actinomycetota > Actinomycetes > Micrococcales > Microbacteriaceae > Microbacterium > Microbacterium meiriae. The sequence goes on from NZ_JBFBHD010000001.1 coordinate 836,546, forward strand.
GTCGATGCCGAAGTTGATGAGCGAGAGCGCGACGCCGATGATCGCGATGCAGAGCCCGGCCGGCACATACCACCACCACAGCCGCGGGAACGCGCCGTTCTGCTGGGCCCAGAACAGGATCGTCCCCCAGTTCAGGTTGCTCACCGGGATCACGCCGATGAACGCCAGGGTCGTGAGCCCGAGGATCGCGGCGGTCACGGTACCGACGAAGCTCGAGGCGATGAGCGCGAGGAGGTTCGGCAGCATCTCCACCGTGATGATGCGACGCAGCGGCTCGCCGTTGGCGCGCGCCGCCTGGATGAAGTCGCGGTTGCGCAGCGACATGGTCTGGGCGCGCAGCACGCGGGCTCCCCACGCCCACCCGGTCAGCCCGAGCACCGCGGCGATCACGATGAGCGGCGGGTTCTCGAACTGGGAGGCGATGATGATGATGAGCGGGATGCCGGGGATGACGAGGAACACGTTCGTCAGCGCCGACAGCGACTCGCTCCGCCACCCGCGCACGTAGCCCGCGATGACGCCGATGGTGATCGCGATCGCCGTGGCGATGAAGGCGGCGAGGAAGCCGACGACGATGACCCCGCGCGTGCCGTAGATGATCTGGCTCAGCACGTCTTCGCCCATGTGCGTCGTGCCCAGCCAGTGCTCCCAGGAGGGCGGCTGACGCAGCGCCGTGCGGTCCTTCTGGGTCGGCCCGTACGGGGCGATCCACGGAGCGAGGATCGCGATGAGCACGAACACCCCGAGGATGATGAGCCCGGCGATCGACTTGGGATTGCGGAACATCGCGAACGCCTGCGCGAGCTGCGACCAGAACGTCTTGCGCGGCGGCGCTCCCGCCGGCGGGGTGCGCAGTGTCGCGGTCTCGGGCATGCCGGAGACGACGGCCGATCCGTCGGGCGCTGTCGTCGCTGCGGTGGTGGGAACGGTCATGTCAGGACTCCATCTGGCGCGTGCGCGGGTCGAGGTCGGCGTAGACGACATCGGCGAGGATGTTGGCCACGAGCACGGAGAGGGTGATGACGAGGAACACGCCCTGCATGAGCGCGAAGTCCTTCGCGTTGGTCGCGTCGAGCAGCAGCTTGCCGACACCCGGATAGCTGAACACCATCTCCATGACGATCGTGCCGCCGACGATGAAGCCGATCGACAGCGCGAAGCTCTGGATCTGCGGGAGCACGGCGTTGCGGGCCGCGTACGCCCAGAGCACGCGTCGGTTGGGCATGCCCTTGGCCTGGGCGACGGTGATGTAGTCGTCGTCGAGCACGGTCAGCATCATGTTGCGCATCCCCAGCACCCAACCGCCGAGCGATGCGACCACGATCGTCAGCGCCGGGAGGGTGCCGTGCGCGATCACCTGCCCGATGAAGTCGAGACTCCATTCCGGCGACTGCCCCTTGTCGTAGGCATGCGAGGAGGGGAACCACTTCAGCGTCGAGGAGAAGATGGCGATCGCGATGAGGCCGAGCCAGAAGTACGGGATGGTGTTGAAGAACGTCGTCACCGGGATGATCGCGTCGAGCTTGCTCCCGCGCTTCCAGCCGACGATGGCGCCGGCGACGGTGCCGAGCGCGAACGAGATGATCGTCGCGATGCCCACCAGCCCCAGTGTCCAGGGCAACGCCGCCCCCAGCACCTCGGCCACCGGCCGCAGCCCGTGCAGGGTCGAGATGCCGAGGTCGCCGCGGAGCAGCATGCCCCAGTACTCGAGGTACTGCTGCCAGAGGCTCTTGTCGGTGTCGATCCCCAGCAGGATGCGCAGGGCGTCGGCGGCCTCCGGGCTCACCGTGCGGTTGCGGGCGAGGTAGGACGTCACCGCGTCGCCCTTCATCAGCCGCGGCAGGAAGAAGTTGATGGTGATCGCGGCCCAGAGCGTGAAGAGGTAGAACGCGGCGCGTCCGGCGAAGAAGCGCCAGGGCACGCGCCGGGTCCCGCGGTCCACCGTCGTCGCGGTCGTCCCCGCCTCCCGTGCGCCCTGCGCGATGAGGTCGTTGTCGTCGAGCTGCGGAAAAGCCGTGCTCACCGCGCACCTCCGTTCGATGCCGCCGACGCGAAGTGCTTCTCCGGGTCGGGCGATGCGGCGCGCAGAGCGCGGGTGTAGGGGTCCTGTGGATCGAGGATCACGTCGTCCGCCGTGCCGTACTCGACGACCCGGCCCTGGTTGAGGACCATGATCTCGTCGCTGAAGTGGCGTGCGGTGGCGAGGTCGTGGGTGATATAGAGCACGCCGAGCCCTTCCTCACGCTGCAGATCGGCGAGGAGGGTGAGCACCCCGAGCCGGATGGAGACGTCCAGCATGGAGACGGGCTCGTCGGCGACGAGGAGCGACGGCCGGGAGGCGAGCGCCCGCGCGATGGCGACACGCTGGCGCTGCCCGCCGGAGAGCTCGTGCGGTCGGCGGTCGATCACCGCATCCGGGTCGAGGCGCACGCGCTCCAGGAGCCGGCGCACCTCGGCCTCCGTCTCCGCTCTGGGCACCACGTCGTCGAGGCGGATCGGCCGCTCCAGGTGGTAGCGGATCGAGTGGTACGGGTTGAGCGAGGCGAACGGGTCCTGGAACACCATGCGCAGTTGCTGACGGTACTTCCGCAGGCCTCTGCCGCGGCGCGGGATGGGCGTGCCGTCGAGCAGCACCTCACCGCTGGTCGGGGTCTCGAGCTGGGTGAGGATCTTCGCGATCGTGGACTTGCCGCTGCCGGACTGTCCGACCAGGCCGATCGTCCGGCCGGAGGTGAGCGTGAAACTCACGTCGTCGAGGGCGCGGATCTGCCCGGCGCCGCGGACGCTGTACGTCTTCGTGACGTGACGGAACTCGAGCGTAGTCATCGCACCAGCACCCCTCTCTCCCCGGTCAGCCGGGGGAACGACGACAGCAGGGTCTTCGTGTACTCGTGCTCGGGCTGCGTCCAGATGCGCTCTGCCGTATCGAGCTCGATGATCTCTCCCTCGCGCATGATCGCGATCCGGTCGCTGATCTCCAGCAGGAGGGGGAGGTCGTGCGTGATGAAGACGACCGAGAACCCGAACTCGTGCCGCAGCTGCGAGATCTGCGTGAGGATCTCCCGCTGCACGAGGACGTCGAGCGCCGTGGTGGGCTCGTCCATCACCATGAGCTGCGGCCGCAGCGCCAGGGCCATCGCGATCATGACGCGCTGCCGCATGCCTCCGGACAGCTCGTGCGGGAAGGAGCGGATGCGCTGGCGCCCGACCTTCACGATCTCGAGCAGCTCCTCCGCCTCGGCTCGGCGCTGCTTCCGGGTCATGTCGGGTCGGTGGATCTCGAACACGTCCTCCAGCTGCGATCCGACCGTCGCCACCGGATTGAGGGCGTTCATCGCCCCCTGGAACACCATCGACACCTTGTCCCAGCGGAATCGCTGCATCGCGTCGACGTCCAGCGCGTTGATGTCGATGTCGACACCGGTCACGTCGTGGAAGGTCACGCTGCCGCCGGTGATGACGGCCGGGGCACGCAGCAGGCGCTGGACGCCGTACGCGAGCGTCGTCTTGCCGCAGCCGCTCTCGCCGGCGAGGCCGAGGATCTCGCCGCGCTGCAGTTCGAGGGTCACGTTCTTCACCGCCTCGACGGGCGGGTCGACGTCGTACACGACGGAGAAGTCGCGCACGGTGAGCAGGGGATCTGGCATGGGGGTGTCCTTCGTGGGGGGCGGGCCCTTCGACAGGCTCAGGGACCCAGATGGGTGGCTGAGCCTGTCGAAGCCCCGCCGTGGGTGGCTGAGCCTGTCGAAGCCCCGCCGTGGGTGGCTGAGCCTGTCGAAGGCCGGTGCAGGGGGTGGCTGAGCCTGTCGAAGCCCTAGTCGGCGAGTTCCAGCTTGGTGAGGATCTGCACGATGTTCTGCTGGGTCGGATCGGCCGAGGCGTACGGGTCCTCCTCGGAGGGCCAGCCCACGTAGTTCCGGGTGTTGAACTCCCCCAGCAGCGGGTGCGCGCCGAGCGGGATGGCGGGCACCTGCTCGACGAAGATCTCCTGCAGCGTGGTGAGGGCGGTGGTGCGCTCCTCGTCCGACGACGCGTTGGCGTAGCTGTTCAGCGCCGCCGTGGCCTCCGGGTCCTCGAAGCGGCCGAAGTTGAACCCGGCGATGCCCTCCGGGGAGATCCAGCGGGGGTCCATGGTCGAGGTGTAGAGGCCGTAAGCGGTGCCGCTGTCCTCCAGCCAGTGGATGATCGCGGAGAACGTGCCCTCGTCACGCGGGACCTGCCAGCCGCCCCAGTCGGGCATGTCGATCTTCACCTCGGCACCGATGGCCTCGGTCACATCCTCCGCGATGAGCTCCTGTGCCGTGTTCCAGTCGCTCCAGCCCGAGGGCACCGACAGCGTGAACGAGACGGGGGCGCCGTCCGGATCGATCAGCGCGTCGTCCTTCCAGCTGTACCCGGCTGACTCCAGCAGATCCCGCGCCATCTCGGCGTCGACGGCGTACTCCTGGCCCTCGAACTCGGGCTGGATCTCGTCGTCCAGGATCGACGACAGTCCGGTCACCGACCAGACCGGCTCGCTGGCGCCCTCCCGGGCGATGTCCACGTAGGCGTCGCGATCGATGACCCAGGCGAGAGCCTGGCGGAACGTCGGGTCGTCGAACGGCTTCTGCTGCAGGTTCATGAAGAGCGTCGCCGAGCCGGTGGTCGGGGCGGCCCAGAACTTGTTGTGCTCGGGGTCGGCGTCGAGGAACTGCTCCTGGATCTGCGGGATGAACGCCTGCGCCCAGTCCGCCTCGCCCTGGGCGAGGGCCGTGGTCAGCGCGGTGTTGTCGCCGTAGGAGACGTAGTGCAGCTCGGGCACGGCGAGGTCGCCGCCCCAGTAGTCGTCGCGCGCGGTGAGCGTGACCGACTCGGTGGACCAGTTGGAGAGGGCGTAGGGGCCGGTGCCGACGAGGTCGTCGCCCTTGACGGGATCGGTGGCGGGGTCGTCGAGGTTCTCCCAGATGTGCTTCGGAACGATCGGCACGTGCAGGACGCGCGCCTGGTTGACGTACTTCGACTCGCCGAACGTCAGGGTGACCGCGTCGCCGTCGACGGTGGCGCCCTCGAACTTCAGACCGGCCGTGTCCAGCGCGGGCGTGGAGACGAGCTCGTACGAGTAGACGATGTCGTCGGCGGTGAACGGCTCCCCGTCGCTCCAGGTGACGTCGGGGCGGGGCACGACGGTCACGGCGGTGTAGTCGTCGTTCCACTCGATGCTCTCCGCGAGCCAGGGGGTGACCCCGCGGTCTCCGGTCTGGTTGACGAGGCCGAGGGTCTCGAAGATGACCTTTCCGTAGCCGTACTTCGAGGCGGACGAGTCTCCGACGTACGGGTTGTTCGACTCGGTGGTGATGGCGCCGTCCGGCTTGGCGATGGTGAGGGCGACGGCCTCGCCCGCGGCGGCGTCGTCGCCCCCTCCGGACGAGCATCCGGCGAGCGCGGAGACGCCGAGGACGGCGACCGCGCTGGCGGCGATCAGGGTTTTCGTGAGCTTCATTGCTTCTCCTTGGGCACGGGTCCTTGTGCGGCGACGCGGCCGACGGATCGCCTGCGGCCGCGCATTTGCTTACTGTCGAGAAAGTAAGCTGTGGAGAGGTTACCGAGGAGTAAGTTGGTTGGCAAGCAGAGTGCGACGAGGGGAGGTGGGCTCATGACGGACGACGTGCACACGGTCCGGGTGCGCCCGGCCACGCGGGAGAAGCGCGAGCAGATCCTCAAGGCTGCGGTGGAGATCTTCGGCAACAAGGGCTCCACGAACGGCACCCTCGCCGATGTCGCCGAACAGGTCGGCATCACCCACGCGGGCGTCCTTCACCACTTCGGCTCGAAGCAGAAGCTCCTCCTCGAAGTGCTCGCCTACCGGGATCAGGCCGACGTGGCCGACCTCGCCGAGAAGCACATCCCCGACGGGCCGGAGCTCTTCCTCCACCTCGTCCGCACGGCGTTCGCCAACGAGAAGCGGCCGGGCATCGTGCAGGCCTACACGGTCCTGTCCTCCGAGTCGGTGACCGACGACCACCCCGGCCGCGAGTACTTCGAGGATCGCTACACGACCCTGCGCCGGGAGGTGACGGCGGCGTTCGGCGAGCTCTGCGCTCAGGAGGGCGTGACCGAACCCGCGACCATCGCCGCCGCCTCGGCCGCCATCCTCGCCGTGATGGACGGCCTGCAGCTCCAGTGGCTCCTGCACCCCGGAGTGGTCCCCCTCGGCGCCGCGAGCGAGTTCGCGATCCGCGCGATCGTGAACGGCGTGCTGCATCCGGGACCGGCCCTGGAGTCCTACGCGCGGCCCTGACCTCCCGGCTAGGCTCGGGCGCATGGCCATCGACCTCGAAGCGCTCTACATCGATCTGCACCAGCATCCGGAGCTGTCGTTCCAGGAGACCAGGACCGCGGGCATCGCCGCCCAGCACCTGCGCGACCTGGGGCTCGAGGTCGAGGAGGGGGTCGGCGTGACCGGCGTGGTCGGCGTGCTGCGCAACCCTTCGACAGGCCCTTCGACGAGCTCAGGGACCCAGGGCTCGGGCCCTTCGACAAGCTCAGGGGCCCAGGATGGCCCTTCGACGAGCTCAGGGACCCAGGAGGAGGACTTCCCGCGGCCGGTCGTGTGGGTACGCGCCGACATGGACGCGCTGCCGGTCGAGGAGCAGACGGGTCTGGCGTACGCGAGCACCGCGAAGGGCGTCGATCCGGCCGGCACCACCGTGCCCGTGATGCACGCCTGCGGCCACGACATGCACGTCACCGCGATGATCGGGGCCGTGGAGAAGCTGGTCGCCGAGCGCGCGGAGTGGTCGGGCACCCTCGTCGTGCTCATCCAGCCCGCGGAGGAGTACGGCGCCGGCGCCAGGGCCATGCTCGACGACGGCCTGCTCGCCCGCTACCCGAAGCCCGACGTGGTGCTCGGTCAGCACGTCACCCCGCTCCCGGCGGGCATCATCGGCGTGCGCAGCGGCACCCAGATGGCCGCCTCCGACGGCCTCACCGTCACCCTGCACGGCCGCGGCGGCCACGGCTCCCGCCCGCACGCCACGATCGACCCTGTCGTGATGGCGGCCGCGACCGTGATGCGCCTGCAGACGATCGCCTCCCGCGAGATCGACCCGCAGGGCGTGGCCGTGGTGACCGTCGGATCGATCCACGCCGGACTCAAGAACAACATCATCCCGGCCGAGGCGAAGCTGGAGCTCAGCCTCCGCTATCCGAACGAGGACGCGCGCGAGAAGGTGCTGAAGAGCGTCGAACGGATCGTGCGCGCCGAGGCCATGGCGTCCGGTGCCGAGCGCGAGCCCGAGATCCACACGCAGCACACGCTGCCCGCCACGATCAACGACGAGGAGGCGACGGCGCGGGTCTCCTCGGCGCTGCGTCGCGCGCTCGGGGACTCGGCCGTCGTCGACCCCGGCATGTTCACGGGCAGCGAGGACGTCTCGTGGTTCGCGCGCGACGCCGAGGTCCCGCTCGTGTTCTGGTTCTGGGGCGGTGTCGACCCCGCCCGGTTCGCCGCGGCTCTTGCAGCGGGGACCGTGGAGAAGGACATCCCCACCAACCATTCGCCCTTCTTCGCGCCGGAGATCCATCCGACGATCGAGGTCGGGGTCACCGCGATGTCCGCGGCCGCCCGCGAGTTCCTCGCCTGAGGCGGGGCGCTCAGACCTCGACGACGCGCGGCGCAGGCGGAGGAGGCGGGGCGAGCTGCCGCTGCGGCACGCCGTGCGCCTCGCGGTGCAGCCGCTCCATGCGGGTGTCGAGCTCGGCGGCGGCATCGGCGGCGTCGCTGAGGCTGTCGACGAGGTGCGCGGGCACCTGGTTGGAGAACTTGTAGTAGATCTTGTGCTCCAGGCTCGCCCAGAAGTCCATCGCGATGGTGCGGAACTGCACCTCGACCGGTACGGCCAGCGCCCCGGTCGAGAGGAAGACGGGGACCTCGATGATGGCGTGCAGGCTCTTGTACCCGTTCGGCTTCGGATTCGCGATGTAGTCCTTGACCGTGCGGACGGTCACGTCGTCCTGCGCGGTCAGCAGATCGAACAGGCGGTAGACGTCGGCGACGAAGCTGCACGTCACCCGCACGCCGGCGATGTCGGTGATCTCCGTGCGGATGCGATCGAAGTCCGGGTCGTCGATGCCCTTCCTGGCGATCTTCTCGACGATGCTGTCCGGCGACTTGAGCCGGCTCTTGACGTGCTCGATGGGGTTGTACGCGTGGTCGTGGGTGAACTCGTCGCGGAGGATCGAGATCTTCGTCTCCACCTCGCGCATCCCGAACTCGTACTCGCGGAGGAAGCGCTGCAGCTGGTCGCGGAGCTCCTTCGCCTCGGAGATCAGGTGCTCGTCGACCGGGATCACGCTCATGAGGACGACGTTATCGATCCGTGATCGGAAACCCCTGTGGATTCGAGATGCCGTCAGAGGTCGTAGACGTCCCGCCGGTGGGCGACGCGGACCACGGTGACGAGCACCCGCTCGTCCACGACCTCGTAGAGCACACGGTAGTCGCCGATCCGCACGCGCCAGGCGTTGTCGAACCCGGCGAGCTTGCGGACGCCGTGCGGACGAGGCTCCCGTTCGAGGTCGGAGATCCCGGCGAGGATGCGCCGACGGAGCGGAGGATCCAGCTTGCGGACCTCCTTCGCCGCTGCGGTGGTGAACGTGACGCGGTACCGCGTCACGGGAGTTCCGCACGGAGGTCATCGAGCGAGACTCGACCCCCGTCGTCCGCCGCCTTCGCCGCTCCGAACTCCGCCGCATCTCGCGCAGCCTCGAGCTCTTCCAGGAGCTCGAGGTCGTCGACGCCGATCACGACCGCGGTGAGCTTGCCGTGACGCGTCACCCCCACCCGCTCCGCCCCGTACGCGACACCGCCGAGAACGTCGGCGAGCTGATCGCGCAGGTCCTTCGACGGCACGCTGCGGCTGAGAGTGTTCATGCGTACAGAATACCTCTTATGTACATAATGGGCTCAACTCTTCGCGGTGACGCGGGCGTCCTCGAGGTGCTGGCCGGAGAGGAGGCCGGGAAGCCCACGACCCTGGCGGGTGGTGAACAGCAGCACGATCGCGACGAGGATCAGCAGCAAGGAGAGGGCGTCGAACACCCCGCCGAGCATCCCCAGCGCCGTGAGTCCGCCGATGCCGCCCGCCCAGCGCAGCAGCCGGGCGAGCGCGGCCGGCAGTCGCGACCCGGTGTAGCGCAGCTGCACGGCGAGGTCTCCCACCGAGCGGCCGGTGACGAGGGTGATCACGAGCCACAGGGCACAGGCGGTCGCTGTGCTCACCGTGCCGGCGAGGGTGCCGTCGAGCACGGCCTGACGGTCCTGCACGACGTACTCGAGCCAGAGCTGCACCGCGACGCCCCCGGCGAGCACGACGAAGCCGTTCGCGAGCCCGTCGCAGAGCATCGCCAGCGCGCGGCGACCGCGCGTGACGGGACGGGGCTCATCGGCGTCCGCACGGGCCTGGACTCCGCGCAGCGACCGTGGCACCACGAGCGCGAGGACGGAGCCGAGGACCGCTCCGATCGTGTTCGTCATCAGGTCGCCCACGTCGAAGAAGCGGTAGGCGCACGGGTACAGCCCCCAGACCCCGGTGAGCTGGGTGGTCTCCACCAGCAGGGACAGACCGAACCCGACCACGAGGGCGGTGGGGAGGCCGCGGCCGCCCAGCACGCGGAGGAACGCTCCGAGCGGGACGAACAGCAGCACGTTGAACACGAGTTGGAGCAGGGCGGGCTGGCGCAGCGGGTTGCCCGGAGCGGCGAACGCCTTCCGCACGTCGCGCACGACGGACATCGGGTCGGTGATCGCCCCCACGCAGCGGATGGTGTCCGGGTCGGGAAGCGGCAGCAGCGTGTACGTCCAGATGGCCCAGAAGTAGACGAGCGCCGCGAGCCAGAGCAGCGTGCGTCCGAGCGAGAGGCGTCCGCGGCGGCGGTAGCTGATCGCGACGAAGGGCACGAAGAGCACGACGCCCACGGCGAGGCCGATCGCCACGGCGATGACCCCCAGAACCACCTGATCCCCCACTGACGCAAGGATACCGGGAGGCCGTGAGGATTCCGTGAGGGAGCGCCACCGCGCCGTAGGGATTCCGTGAGGATCGCGTGAGGGCGGCTGCGGTCGGCGTAGTGTCGCCGGACGTGTCAGAACAAACGAGGCCGACCCCGGACGCGCCGCCGCGCGCCAAGCGCATCCTGCTCGGCGACCCGCTCACGAGCGCCCAGGTCGACGAGCAGCTCCTCCCCAAGCGCATGGCGCTGCCGATCTTCGCCTCGGACGCGCTGAGCTCGGTGGCCTACGCCCCGCAGGAGCTCGTGATGATCCTGCTCATCGGCGGTCTCACGTTCCTGTCGTTCACCCCGCTCGTCGCGGCGGCGGTCGTCGTGCTGCTGCTCGTGGTGGTGCTGAGCTACCGGCAGCTCATCAAGGCGTACCCCTCCGGCGGCGGCGACTACGAGGTCGCGTCGAAGAACCTCGGCGAGGTCCCCGGGGTGATCGTGGCCGCAGCGCTCCTCGTCGACTACGTGCTGACGGTGGCGGTGTCGGTCGCCTCCGGGGTGGACAACATCATCTCGGCGGTGCCAGGTCTCGATCCGCTTCGCGTGGAACTCGCCGTCGGCTTCGTCGTGCTCATCATCATCGTGAACCTCCGCGGGGTGCGCGAGGCCTCGCTCGTGTTCGCCATCCCCACGTATGTGTTCATCGGCTCGGTCGGCGTCATGATCGTCACCGGGCTCGTCCGGACGGCCCTCGGCGACGCCCCGGTCGCCTCCAGCGCGGAGTTCGCCGTCCAGGCCGAGAGCCTCAGCCAGGCGGCCGTACTGCTGCTCATCCTCCGCGCGTTCTCCAGCGGCTGCTCCGCGCTGACCGGGGTCGAGGCCGTGTCGAACGGCGTCCCCGCGTTCCGGGCCCCGAAGGTGCGCAACGCCCAGTCGACGCTGGTGCTCATGGGCACCATCGCGATCTGCCTGTTCTCCGGCCTCACCGCCCTCGCCCTCATCGCCGGCGTGCACTACGCCGAGAACCCCTGCGACCTCATCGGCTTCGACTGCACGACCCCGCAGCGGAGCCTGATGGCGCAGATCGCGGCGGCGACGTTCGGCGGCGGCAGCATCCCGTTCTTCATCGTGCAGGCGGCCACGGCCTGCGTGCTGCTCCTCGCGGCGAACACCGCCTTCAACGGCTTCCCCCTGCTCGGCGCCGTGCTCGCCCGCGACGGCTACGCCCCGAAGTCGCTGAACACCCGCGGCGACCGGCTCGTGTTCTCCAACGGCATGATCCTCCTCGGGATCGCCGCGATCGCCGTGCTCGTGGTGTTCCAGGCGCGGCTGACGACGCTGATCCAGCTGTACATCATCGGCGTCTTCGTCTCCTTCTCCCTGGGCCAGATCGGCATGGTGCGGCACTGGCGACGGCTGCTGCGCGCACCCGTCCCCCCGAACGGCGACGGCGCCGCGGACCGGCGTTCCGCGCGGGTGGGGCTGCTCATCAACTCCGCCGGGGCGACGCTGACGGTGCTCGTGCTCGTCATCGTCACGATCACGAAGTTCACGCACGGCGCCTATCTCGTGTTCTTCGCCATCCCGGTGCTGGCGTTCCTGATGATCGGCGTCAAGCGCTACTACCGGGATGTCGAGCACGAGATCGCGATCGACGACACCACCCGGTTCGGCGCCTCGGGCGACGTCGCCATCGTCCTCGTGAACCATCTGCAGAAGCCGGTCATGAAGGCCATCGACTACGCGATCGCCGCCAAGCACGACAAGACCCTCGCGGTGCACGTGGCCGTCTCCCAGGAGGACGCCGCGCGCCTGCAGCAGGAGTGGGCGGACCACCTCGTGCCGGTGCCGCTCGTGATCGTCGAGTCGCCGTACCGCTCGTTCGCACAGCCCGTGACGCAGTTCATCCGGCAGTATCGCGAGAAGCACGGCTCCTCCGTCGTCACGGTCTACCTGCCGCAGTACATCGTGGGGCACTGGTGGGAGAACTTCCTGCACAACCGGCGCGCCCGTCGCCTCGCGAACCAGCTCATGCTCGTGCACGGGGTGTCGATCACCCTGGTGCCGTGGCTGCTCGACTCGTCCGAACTCATCTACGGCCGGCGCTCGCGTCCACTGCCCGGCCAGGAGAGGGCGGGGCGGCCCGTCGTGGTGGCCGGGCGCCGGGCGCACCGCCCTGCCGGGCCGCCGTCCGAGTCCTGACGGCGACGGTCAGGTTCCGGCGAGGATCGCGCCGAGGATCGCCGCAGCCTCGGGGAAGCGGGACGGGTCGGCGCTCGCGTAGTTGAGCCGTACGTACGCCCCCGACGGCTCGGCGGGGAACCACTCACTCCCCGGCGCGATGACCAGGCCGCGCGCCGCGCACTCGCGGACGACCGCGGCGGCGTCGGTGCCGTCCGGCAGCCGCAGCCAGAGGTTCAGCCCGCCGACCGGCACGGCCTCCACCAGCGCGGTCGGCGCCTGCGCGGCCAGGCACGACAGCAGGAGATCGCGCCGCGAACGCAGCTGCTCGCGGAAGCCGCGGAGGTGCGTGCGCCAGGCCGGCTGGGTCACCACGTCGAGCGCGGCCGCCTGCAGGAGGCCGCTGACATACATCGACTCCGCCGCGCGATCGGCGAGGATGCGGTCCCTGGCGGGACCGCGCGCGATCACCGCCGCCACCCGCAGGGACGGCGACACGCTCTTCGTCAGCGAGCGCAGGTAGACCACGTGACCGTCGTGGTCGGAGGCCGCCACGGGACGGGGCTCGGCGTCGATGCCCAGGTCGTGCGCCCAATCGTCCTCGATGAGGAAGGCCCCGTGGCGACGGACCGCGTCGAGGACGGCCTCCCCGGTCGCCGCCGGCCACTGCGCACCGGTGGGGTTCGCGAACGTGGGCTGCGCGTAGAACGCCCGGGCTCCGGTCTCGGCGAGCGCCCTGTCGACCGCGTCCGGATCCGGACCCTGCGGACCGGAGGGGACGGGAACGAGCACGACCCCCGCCTGCTCCGCCGCGAGCAGGGCACCCCAGTACGTCGGCGACTCGATGAGCAGCGGCCGGCCGACGCCGACGACCGCCCGGAAGATGGAGCTCAGTCCGCTCTGACTCCCGGAGATGATGACGGCGTCGCGGGCGGTCGGCACCGTGATCCCGGCCGGGGCCGCCGCGGCCAGCTCCGCCGCGAACCACTCCTGCAGTCCGGGCTCGCCGGCCGCGGGAGAGCGGGTGAGAGCGGACGCGGTCCGGGAGGCGCGCACCAGGGCCTGCCGTACCAGCCGCTCGGGGAGGAGATCCGGAGCGGGATACCCGGAGTGCAACCCGATCGCGTCCGGCGAGGTCGGGCGCTGTGCCGAGGAGAGACCGTCCAGGCGCACGGCGGCCGCTCCCAGGGCTCCGGACTGCCAGCCGTAGTCGGCCGGCAGGACCGTGCGCGCCGCGCGGACGAAGGTACCGACGCCGGGTCGCGCGTCGACGAGCCCGAGGCGGACGAGCTGCTGCACCGCCTTCTGCACGGTCACGGGGCTCGCGGCGTACTCCGCCGTCAGCGCGCGGTTGGAGGGGAGGCGGGCCCCGGGAGCGGCCGTGGCGATCCACGCCCGCAGGCCCGCCACGATCCGCGCGGTGCTATCCTGACTCATGAAAGAACACAGTAGCGTTATCCGTCCGAACGGAACACTGCTATCCCGCGCCGCCGGTCCCGCCTGGGGCCTCCTGGGCGTCGTCGCCTTCTCGTTCACGCTCCCGTTCACCCGGATCGCGCTCGGCGGCGGACTCTCGCCGCTGTTCATCGGCTCCGCCCGCGCGGTCGTCGCCGCTGTGCTCGCCGCACTCGTCCTCCTCGTCACACGCCAGCAGCCGCCGAACCCGGCCCAGTGGGCGCGACTCGCGATCGTCGCCCTCGGAGTGGTCGCCGGCTTCCCCCTGCTGACCTCGTTCGCCATGATCACCACGCCCGCGAGTCACGGCGCGGTCGTGATCGGCCTCCTGCCGGCCGCGACCGCGGTCGCCGTCGTGCTGCGCACCCGGGAGCGCCCGTCCCCCTCGTTCTGGGTCTTCGCACTCCTCGGCGCCGCCGCGGCCCTCGTCTTCGCGACGCTGCAGAACGGCACGCCCGGCGCGCTCCGCCCCGCCGACCTCCAGCTGTTCGGGGCCGTGATCGCCGCGGCCGTCGGCTACGCGGAGGGCGGCCTGCTCGCGCGCGAGCTCGGTGCCTGGCAGACGATCTCCTGGGCACTCGTGCTCGCCGCTCCCGTCATGCTCGCGGTGGCCATCGCCGCCGGGGTCGCCGCACCGCCCGTCGCCACCCCCACCGCCTGGCTCGCGTTCGGCTACCTGGCCGCGGTCAGCATGTTCCTCGGATTCTTCGCCTGGTACCGCGGCCTCGCGATGGGCCCCATGGCACAGGTGAGCCAGATCCAGCTCGTGCAGCCCGTCATGGGCATCACCTGGGCATCCTTCCTCTTCCACGAGGACGTCGGCCTGGCCACGGTGCTCGGCGGAGTCGCGGTCGTCGTGTGCGCCGGACTCGCCGTCCGCACCCGCAGTTCTCCTCCCACCCCCACCGCCACCCCCACCCGACAGGAGGAGCCATGCGTCACACCCCCCACTACCTCATGACCGACCCGGAGGAGGTCAAGCGCCTCATCCGCGCGCACCCGTGGGCGACGTTCGTCTCGCCGACCTCCACCGGTCTCGTCGCCTCGCACTACCCCGTTCTGCTCGACGAGGACGAGGACGGCATCGTGCTCGTGAGCCACTTCGGACGCCCGGACGATGAGCTCCACGAGCTCGGACGACACGAGGTCCTGGTGATCATCCAGGGGCCGCACGACTACGTGTCCTCGAGTCTGTACGCGCCGGGAGACCTCGTCCCGACCTGGAACCATGTCACCGCGCACCTCTCCGGCACCCCCGAGATCCTCACCGCGGAGGAGAACTACGCCATGCTCACCCGGCTCACCGACCACTTCGAGGGTGGGCAGCCGCACGGGCGGAGCCTCGCGGAGGACGAGGCGGGCACCCGACGAGCCGCGAAGGGCACGGTGGGCCTGCGGCTCCGGGTCACCCGGTTCGATGCGCGTGCCAAGCTCAGCCAGAACAAGGCCCCCGAGGTGCGCGAGCGCATCGCCGCCCGGTTCGACGCGGTCCACCCCGCCCTGGCCGCCGAGATGCGTCGCGTCTGACCCCCGTTCGAATCGCGCACTGTGCTCCATCTCGGGCGGATGTGCAGCAGAGCGCGCGATTCGAAACGGGGTCAGAGGACGAGCGTGGCCAGGACGACGGTGGGCACCGCGGCGACGGCCCCCCAGAGCGCGAAGCGGCCCCAGCGGATCTCGACCCCGAGCGCCGTCACGCGATGGTGCCAGAGGAGCGTCGCCAGCGAGGCCCACGGCGTGATGAGCGGACCGAGGTTCACACCGATCAGCAGGGCCATCAAGGCGACCGGGTCCCCTGCCGCGGGTTCGAGCACGAGGTAGGCCGGGAGGTTGTTGATCGCGTTCGCGCTCACGGCTCCCAGCGCCGCGAGCCGGAACAGGTCGCCGAGAGAGTCGCCCTTCGCGGTCGGTGAGGTCAGGAAGTCGAGCAGCCCCTGCGCGTGCGCGGACTCGACCAGGACGAACAGCGACGCGGCGAGCGCGAGCGCCTGCCACGGGACGAGGGACAATCGCAGGGCGTGGCGACGACGGACGGCGAACAGCGCGATCAACGCGAGAGCCGCGACCGTGGCGGGGATCCACACGTCGTGGGTGAGCGCGAGCAGCGGCATCAGCACGACGAGGATGCCGGTGGCGCTCCAGAACAGCGTCGGATCGGCGGGGCGTCGGGGCACGGGCATCTCATACGTGCCGAAGACCGTGCGCCGATGCAGGACCGTGAGGATCGCGACGGGCACCAGTATCCCCACGAGCGTGGGCGCCCAGCTCAGCGCGATGAACGCCCCGGGGCCGTCCCCCATCGCGGGCGCGGCGAGCAGGTTGGTGAGGTTCGAGACCGGCAGCGCGAGGGACGCGGTGTTGGCGAGCCAGACGGTGGCCAGGGCGAACGGCAGCGGGGAGACGCCGATGCTCTGCGCCAGGACCACCACGACCGGGGTGACGATCACGGCGGTCGTGTCGAGCGAGAGGAACACGGTGCTCACCACGGCGAGCACGACCACCAGCGTCCACAGCACCACCACGCGGCCGCGACCCCAGCGCGCGAGGCGCTGCGAGACGACGTCGAACACCGCCGCATCACGGGCGAGCTCGGCGACGATCGTGATCGCGACGACGAACCCCAGCACGGGCGCGATCCGCGCCCCGAGCGCACCGGCATCCGTGCGCGGCAGGAAGCCCGTGAGCACGCACACGAGCGCGATCACGACGAGCCCGGCGACGATCCCCGCGCCGACGCCGATCCGCATCCGTCCGATCCCCACCTCGTGAGCATAGGGCCGGCGCCACCCTTTCGAATCGCGCACCTGGCTGCATCGGCGGCGGGTTGGGGACCAGGTGCGCGATTCGAAGGCAGGAGGTGTGAGCAACCCGCATGCATCCGGGGGACGGGCGTAGGGGAACCGTGAGGATCGACGGATGCGGCCGGGCGGCGCAGTTGGATCGAGGACGTGCTCGACATCATCTACCTCGCGCTGACCCTGGCGCTGTTCGCCCTCGTGTCCCTCATCGCCAAGGCGGTGGACCGCGCATGATCGTCTTCGAGATCCTCGCCGCCGTCCTCGCCGTCGCCGCGGTCGTCTACCTGGTCGTGGCGCTCGTCGCCCCGGAGCGCTTCTGATGGACGCGACGGTCCTCTTCGGCGTCCTCCAGATCACGGCCGTCGTGGTCGTGCTCGTGCTCCTCTACCGCCCCCTCGGCGACTACATCGCGCACGTCTACACCTCCGGGCGCGACCTCCGCGTCGAGCGCGGGCTGTACCGGGTGATCGGGGTCGACCCCCGCTCCGAGCAGACCTGGCGCGCCTACGCCCGCAGCGTGCTGCTGTTCTCCCTCGTCGGGCTCCTGCTCGTCTACGGGCTGCAGCGGCTCCAGGCCTTCCTCCCCGCCTCGCTGGGCCTGCCCGCCGTGCCGGAGGGACTCGCGTTCAACACCGCCGCCTCCTTCGTCGCGAATACCAACTGGCAGTCATACTCGCCCGAGCAGACCCTGGGCTACACGGTGCAGCTCGCGGGCCTCACCGTGCAGAACTTCGTCTCCGCCGCGGTCGGCCTCACCATCGCCATCGCCCTCATCCGCGGTCTCGCACGCCGCGGCTCCGCGACGATCGGCAACTTCTGGGTCGACCTCACCCGCGGTCTGGGGCGGCTGCTCCTCCCGCTCGCCCTGATCGGCGCGGTGGCCCTGCTCGCGGGCGGCGTGATCCAGAACGTGAACGGCTTCACCGACGTCGCCACGGTCTCCGGCGGCACGCAGACGATCCCCGGCGGTCCGGTCGCGTCGCAGGAGGCCATCAAGCTGCTCGGCACCAACGGCGGCGGCTTCTTCAACGCGAACTCCGCCCACCCCTTCGAGAACCCGACCGGGTGGACCAACCTCCTCGAGGTGCTGCTGATCCTGGTGATCCCGTTCGCCCTCCCCCGCGCGTTCGGCCGACTGGTCGGCGACCACCGGCAGGGCTACGCGATCGTCGCGGTCATGGGCACCCTGTTCCTCGCCTCACTCGCCGCGCTCTCGGCCCTGGAGCTGGCGGGACGCGGTTCCGCCCCCGAGCTCGCCGGCGCGGCGATGGAGGGCAAGGAGCAGCGCTTCGGCATCCTCGGCTCGACCCTCTTCGGCAGCGCGAGCACCCTCACCTCGACCGGGGCCGTGAACTCGATGCACGATTCGTACACCGCGCTCGGCGGCATGATGCCGATGCTGAACATGATGCTCGGCGAGGTCGCCCCGGGCGGCGTCGGCTCCGGTCTGTACGGGATGCTCGTGCTGGCGATCGTGGCGGTCTTCGTCGGCGGGCTGCTCGTCGGCCGCACCCCGGAGTGGCTCGGGAAGCGCATCGGACCGCGGGAGATGACCCTCGCAAGCCTCTACATCCTCGTGGTCCCGGTGCTCGTCCTCGGCGGCACGGCCCTGAGCTTCGCGATCCCCGGCATCCGCGAGGACGTGGAGTCCACGAGCATCCTCAACCCGGGCGTGCACGGCATGAGCGAGGTGCTCTACGCGTTCACCTCCGCCGCGAACAACAACGGCTCCGCGTTCGCGGGGCTCACCGCGAACACTCCGTGGTTCAACACCGCCCTGGGCGTCGCGATGCTGCTCGGGCGCTTCCTCCCGATCGTGCTCGTGCTGGCTCTCGCCGGGTCGTTCGCCGCGCAGGAGCGGGTGCCGGCCACGACCGGCACGCTCCCCACCCACCGGCCGCAGTTCGTCGGCCTGCTCCTCACCGTGACCGTCGTCGTGACGGCCCTCACCTACTTCCCCGTGCTCGCACTGGGACCGCTCGCCGAAGGACTCTGACCATGACCCTCCTCACCACCCCTCCGGAACAGCAGGACGCCCCTGCCGTCCCCGCCCGTCCGCCGCGCTCCTTCGGCGGCGCCCAGCTCGTGCAGGCGCTCCCCGGTGCCGTCCGGAAGCTCAACCCCGCGACGCTCGTCCGCAACCCCGTGATGCTCCTCGTCTGGGTCGGCGCCGCGTTCACGACCGTCCTCGCGATCGCGGAGCCCTTCCTCGGCGGGCCCGCCTCCTCCGGCGGCACCCCCGTCCCGGCGGCGTTCACCTGGGGCATCGCGCTCTGGCTCTGGCTGACTGTGTTCTTCGCGAACGTCGCGGAGTCGGTCGCCGAAGGGCGCGGCAAGGCCCAGGCCGCGAGCCTGCGGAACACCCGCACCCAGACGATGGCGCGACGGGTGGTGGGCCCTTCGACAGGCTCAGGGACCCAGGGTGCGGGCTCAGGGACCCAGGGTGCGGCCTCAGGGACCCAGGGTGCGGGCTCAGGGACCCAGGGTGCGGCCTCAGGGACCCAGGGTGCGGGCTCAGGGACCCAGCGTGGCGCCGGGTGGGTCGCTGAGCTCGTCGAAGCGCCGACGGAGACGGTGTCGTCGGCGGAGCTGCAGCGCGACGACCTCGTGATCGTCTCCGCGGGCGAACTGATCCCGGGCGACGGCGACATCGTCGCGGGCATCGCGACGGTCGACGAGTCGGCCATCACCGGCGAGAGCGCCCCCGTCGTCCGCGAGTCCGGCGGCGACCGCAGTGCTGTCACCGGCGGCACCCGGGTGCTGTCGGACCGGATCGTCGTGCGCATCACGTCGAAGCCCGGCGAGACGTTCGTCGACCGCATGATCGCCCTCGTCGAGGGGGCGAGCCGGCAGCGCACCCCGAATGAGATCGCGCTGAACATCCTCCTCGCGAGCCTGTCGATCGTGTTCGTCGTCGTGGTCCTCGCCCTGAACCCGATCGCGTCGTACGCGGCGTCGCCGGTGAGCATCCCCGTCCTCATCGCCCTGCTCGTCTGCCTCATCCCGACCACCATCGGCGCGCTCCTCTCCGCCATCGGCATCGCTGGCATGGACCGGCTCGTGCAGCGGAACGTGCTGGCGATGTCGGGGCGGGCGGTGGAGGCCGCGGGCGACGTCACCACGCTGCTCCTCGACAAGACCGGCACCATCACCCACGGCAACCGCCGCGCCCACGCCGTGCTGCCGCTCACCGGGGTGGACGCCGAGGAGCTGCTGCGCACCGCCGCCCTCTCCTCGCTCGCCGACCCGACGCCGGAGGGCGCATCGATCGTCGAACTCGCCGCCGCCCGCGGGATCCGGGTGGAGGCCCCGGCGGACGCCGTCGTCGTCCCGTTCACCGCGCAGACGCGCATGAGCGGTCTCGACCTCGCCGACGGCACGCAGATCCGCAAGGGTGCCGCCTCGGCCGTGGCGGCCTGGCTGGGGCAGACTCCCGATGACGAGCTCGCGACCCTCACCGACGACGTCGCCTCGGGCGGCGGCACGCCCCTCGTCGTCGCGGTGCAGGGCCCTTCGACAGGCTCAGGCCCTTCGACAGGCTCAGGGACCCAGCCGGACCCAGGCCCTTCGACAGGCTCAGGGACCCACTCCGATTCCGGGACCCAGGCTGTGGACGCGCGGATCCTCGGGGTCGTGCACCTCAAGGACATCGTCAAGGACGGCCTCCGAGAGCGGTTCGACGAGCTGCGCAGCATGGGCATCCGCACGGTCATGATCACCGGAGACAACCCCCTCACCGCGAAGGCCATCGCGGCCGAGGCCGGCGTCGACGACTACCTCGCCGAGGCCACCCCGGAGGACAAGCTCGACCTCATCCGCCGGGAACAGGAGGGCGGACGTCTCGTCGCGATGACCGGGGACGGCACGAACGACGCTCCCGCGCTCGCCCAGGCCGACGTCGGCGTCGCGATGAACACGGGCACCTCGGCGGCCAAGGAAGCCGGCAATATGGTCGACCTCGACTCCGACCCGACCAAGCTCATCGACATCGTCCGCATCGGGAAGCAGCTGCTCATCACCCGCGGCGCACTGACGACGTTCTCGCTCGCGAACGACATCGCGAAGTACTTCGCCATCATCCCGGCGATGTTCATGGGGGTGTTCCCCGGACTCGCGGCACTGAACATCATGCAGCTGCATTCCCCGGCCTCCGCGGTCACGAGCGCGATCATCTTCAACGCCATCGTGATCGTGTTCCTCATCCCGCTCGCGCTGCGCGGCGTGAAGTACCGGCCGGCGAGCGCCTCGCGGATCCTGCAGCGGAACCTGCTCGTCTACGGCCTCGGCGGGGTCATCGCCCCGTTCGTCGGCATCAAGCTCATCGACCTCCTCGTCAGCCTCCTCCCCGGCTTCTGACCGGGCTCGAAAGGAACGCCATGTCGTCCACCACCCGCACCACGATGCGCACCGCCGGTGTCGCCGTCCGCGCGATGCTCGTCCTCACCCTCGTCCTCGGCGTCGGGTACACGCTGCTCGTCACCGGCATCGGCCAGCTCCTCCTCCCCGCACAGGCGAACGGCTCGATGCTCCCCGGCGACCGGGGCAGCGCGCTCCTCGGGCAGTCCTTCACGGATGCCGAGGGCGAGGCCCTGCCCGAGTACTTCCAGTCCCGCCCCTCGGCGGCCGGCGACGGGTACGACGGGGCGTCGTCCGGCGGCAGCAACCTCGGGCCGGAGAACCCCGACCTCGTTGCCGCCATCGCCGCACGGAAGGCCGAGATCGCCGCGAGGGAGGGCGTCGATCCGTCCGCGGTCCCCGCGGATGCCGTGACCGCGTCCGGCTCCGGCCTCGACCCGCACATCAGCGTCGCGTACGCCCTGCTCCAGCTGCCGCGGGTGGCCGCCGCCCGCGACCTGTCCGAAGACGAGGTGCGGGCCCTCGTGGAGTCTAGGATTCAAGGGCGGGACCTGGGGTTCCTCGGCGAGGAGCGCATCAACGTCGCGGAGCTGAATCTCGCACTCGACGACCGGGAGGGTGCATGAGCGCAGAGCGGCCGCCGCGCCCCGCGACGGACCGGAACCGCCGCGGACGACTGCGCGTCCTCCTCGGCGCCGCGCCGGGCGTCGGGAAGACCTTCGAGATGCTCGCCGAGGGTCGGCGGCTCCGCGACGAAGGCCGCGACGTGGTCATCGCGATCGTGGAGACCCACGGCCGTGCGGCCACGGCCGCCCTCACCTCCGGGCTTCCCGAGGTGCCGCGGCGCGAGGACGCCCATCGCGGGGTCACCCTCTCCGAGCTCGACCTCGATGCGGTGCTCTCCCTCGCCCCGGAGATCGCTCTGGTGGACGAGTTCGCGCACACGAACGCCCCCGGCTCGCGGAACCCCAAGCGCTGGCAGGACGTCGAGGAGCTGCTGGACGCGGGGATCGACGTCGTCACCACCGTGAACGTGCAGCACATCGAGTCGCTGAACGCGGTCGTGGAGAAGATCACCGGGATCGCCCAGCGCGAGACCATCCCGGACGCGGTCGTCCGCGCCGCCGACGAGATCGAGGTCGTCGACCTCGCACCGCAGACGCTCCGCGACCGGCTCGCCGCAGGTCTCGTCTACCCCGCTGAGCGGGTCGACGCCGCCCTCTCGCACTACTTCCGGCTCGGCAACCTCACCGCCCTGCGGGAGCTCGCCCTGCTGTGGCTCGCCGACGAGGTCGACAGCGCGCTCCGCAGCTATCGCGCGGAACAGGGCATCGCGGGAGCCTGGCAGGCGCGCGAGCGGGTGGTCGTCGCCCTCACCGGCGGCCCGGAGGGCGAGACGCTGCTGCGCCGCGGGGCCCGCATCGCCGCACGCTCCGCCGGCGGGGAGCTGCTCGCCGTGCACGTGACCGCCCAGGACGGACTGCGCGACGAGACCCCCGGCGCCCTCGCCGCGCAGCGCTCCCTCGTCGAGTCCCTCGGCGGCACGTACCACCAGGTGGTCGGGGACGACATCCCGGCGACGCTCGTCGAGTTCGCGCAGGGTGCCGACGCCACGCAGCTCGTGATCGGGGTGAGCCGGCGCGGCCGCCTCGCCGCCGCCCTCACCGGGCCGGGGATCGGCGCCGAGGTCATCCGCCGCTCGGGCGACATCGACGTGCACATCGTGACCCACGCCGCGGCGGGCGGCCGGCTCGCCCTCCCCCGCATCACCGGCGGTGCGCTCGGCTGGCGTCGGCAGGCGCTGGGCTTCGGCGTGGCCCTCGTGTTCGGCCCGCTGCTGTCCTGGCTGATGTTCACCGTCCGCAGCCCCGAGTCGATCACGGCGGAGGTGCTCGCCTACCAGCTGCTCGTCGTGGTGGTCGCCCTCATCGGCGGCATCCGTCCCGCCGTGTTCGCGGCGGTGCTCTCCGGCATCACCCTCGACTTCCTCTTCGTCGCCCCGCTGTTCACGATCACGATCGCGCACCCGCTGCACGTGCTCGCGCTCACCCTCTACGTGATCATCGCGATCCTCGTGAGCCTCATCGTCGACCAGGCCGCCCGCCGGGCGCGGACCGCGCAGCGGGCGACCGCCGAGGCGGAGCTCCTCGCGGCCGTCGCCGGGAACGTGCTCCGCGGCGACAACGCCGTGCTCGCCCTCGTCAGCCGCACGCGGGAGGCGTTCGGCCTGAGCGGGGTGCGGCTGCTCACCCCCTCCGGCGAGGTGCTGGCCAGGGACGGCGAGCCGGTACCGGACGGCCGCGCCACGACCATCCCGGTCGGAGTCGCGTCCGGTGGGGGCCCGCGCGCCGTGCTGGAGCTCAACGGCGAGCCGATCGCCGGTCCGGAGCGCCGGCTGCTCGACGCGATCGTCGCCCAGCTCGCCGCCGCCATCGAGCACACCGATCTCCGCGCGACCGCACGGGAGGCGGAAGCCCTCGCCGAGACCGACCAGGTCCGCAGCGCCCTGCTCTCCGCCGTCAGTCACGATCTGCGTCGGCCGCTGGCCTCGGCGGTCGCCGCGATCGGCGGGCTCCGCGGCGCGCACGGGCTGTCCGCCGAGGACCGCGCGGAGCTGCTGGAGACCGCGGACGAGAGCCTCGCGACCCTCTCCGCCCTCGTCACCGATCTCCTCGACGTGAGCCGCGTGGAGGCGGGGGTGCTCGCGGTCTCGGCCCAGCGGATCGACGCGGCCGGCCCCGTGCTCGCCGCGGTGGACGAGCTCGGTCTCGGCCCCGCCGACGTCGAGCTCGCCCTGGACCCCGACCTCCCGCCGCTGCACGCGGACCCCGTGCTCTTGCAGCGGGTACTCGTGAACGTGCTCGCCAACGCCCACCGTCACGCTCCCGACGGCAGTCGCGTGCTCGTGTCGAGCAGCCGGCTGGGGGATCGGGCAGAGCTCCGGATCATCGACCGCGGCGAGGGCATCGCGCCGGAACGCCGCGATGCCGTCTTCCAGCCGTTCCAGCGTTTCGGCGACACCGACAACACAGCGGGGCTCGGGCTCGGGCTCGCCCTGTCGCGCGGTTTCACGGAGGGCATGGGCGGTAGCCTGACTCCGGAGGACACCCCAGGGGGCGGACTCACCATGGTCATCTCCCTGCCGCTCGCCGCAGGGTCTTCCGACACGGAGGGGACGGAGTGAAGCTCCTCATCGCCGACGACGACCCGCAGATGGTGCGGGCGCTGCGGATCACCCTCGCGGCGCACGGCTACGAGGTCGTCGTGGCCGCCGATGGCGCCGCCGCGATCGCCGCCGCAGCGCAGAGCCATCCCGACCTCATCATGCTCGACCTCGGCATGCCCCGCCTCGACGGCATCGAGGTGATCCAGGCGCTCCGCGGCTGGACGAGCGTGCCCATCATCGTCGTGTCGGGGCGGACGGGCTCCGCCGACAAGGTGGAGGCGCTGGACGCCGGGGCGGACGACTTCGTCACGAAGCCCTTTCAGGTCGACGAGCTGCTGGCCCGGCTGCGGGCGCTCTCCCGCCGCGCGGTCGCCGCGAACGGGGAGTCCGTGGTCGCGTTCGGGGACGTCGTCGTCGACCTCGCCACGAAGACCGTGACCCGCGCCGGCACCCGGGTGCACCTCACGCCGACCGAGTGGCGGATGCTCGAGCACCTCGCGCGGCATCCGGGCGCGCTGGTGACCCGGCAGGATCTCCTCAAGGAGATCTGGGGCAGTGCCCAGGTGTCCGACTCCGGCTACCTGCGGCTCTATATGTCCCAGCTCCGCAAGAAGCTGGAGCGCGAGCCTTCGACGCCCGTCCACCTGCTGACGGAGTCAGGAATGGGCTACCGGCTGGTCCTCTAGCGACCGAGCGGCGCGCGGTCGTGCGTGCCCGCGATGCGACGCCGACGGAGGACCGCCACGACGCCGACGACGACGAGGAGGACGGCCACGATGATCGCGGTGACGGCGGTGGGCGTGCTCTCCGGCTCGCCCGTGAGACGCCCGACCGCGAGCCAGCTCAGACCCCAGGCGGTCGCGAGCGCCGGCGCGAGGCGTCCGGTGAACCAGGCCGATGCGGCGCCGATCACCAGCACGACCACGAGCACGGCGACGGCCCAGGCGTCGGGGGCACCCGCTCCGATCTCCGGGACCGTCTGGGTGAGCCAGGCGGCGGTGTTGGCGACCGTCGCGATGGTGACCCAGCCGAAGTGCAGGCCGTTGGCCCCGTCGGTGAGGAGGCGATCAGCGAGATTGCGGGCGGGGAACCGGCCGAGGAGCACGACGACGCGGGCGAGCGTCGCGAGCAGGAGCGCGATCACGAGCACGGTCAGCCACAGCGTCAGGTAGCGCGCGGTCACGAGCCAGAGGCCGTTGAGCACCATCGAGAGGGCGATCCAGCCGCCGACCGCCTGCTGTCGCTCGTCGCGGCGCTGCGCGGGGAGCGCCTGCCACACGGTGTAGGCGAGGAGTCCCACATAGATGAGCGACCAGATCGAGAAGGCCGGTCCGGCGGGGGCGAGGTACGAGCCTTGGGCCGAGAGCGCGCCGTTCTGCAGCTCATCGACGGAGTCACCGCCGAAGGCGCCGGCGCCGATGGCCGCGGCGATCAGCATGAACACGGCGGCGGCGATCACGAGGCTCTGGCGGGCGATGCCCTTCGTCGAGGTCTCCATGCCCGCACCCTACGCGGGGAGGGGGCGGAAGGGAGTGGCCTTGACAGTGCGCCTTCGTTTCGCTAACCAGGTTAGCGAGTGGAGGCGTCAGGCCGGAGCGAGGGCGGCGTCGATCAGGACCTCGGCGGCGCGGCGCGCGTGCACGGCGGCCTCCGGGTCCGCACCGATCGCCGCCGTGCTCTGCGCCCCCTCGGCGAGGAGCGAGAGCTGGGCGGCCAGGCCCACCGGGGCGCCGGTCGCCGCGACGAGCTCCGCCATGTACTGCTGGAACGACGCCTTGTGCGCGCGGACGATGCCGGCGACCTCGGGACTCGTGCCCCCGAGCTCGCCGAACGCGTTGATGAAGGCGCAGCCCCGGAACCCGTCGCTGCAGAACCAGTCCTCCAGGTAGCCGTAGACCGCGAGGAGGCGGGCGCGCGGGTCGTCGCCGCTCTGCGCCACGGCGGCGGTGAGCCCCTGCTCCCACTCGGCGTGCTTCCGCGTCAGCACCGCCGCGACGATGTCCGTCTTCGCCGGAAACAGCGAATAGAGGCGCCGCAGCGACACCCCGGCGGCGGACCGGAGCTCGTCCATGCCGACCGCTGCATAGCCCTTGCGGTAGTAGAGCTCCTCCGCGGCGGAGAGGATGCGTTCGCGCGCCTCGTCTTCGGTCATGTCCAGAAGTCTACTTGACATGAGAACGAACGTTCTCTAGATTGATCACATCAGGCGAGAACGATCGTTCTCACCGGCATCGGAAGGAACACATCATGGGTTACATCACCGTCGGCACCGAGAACACCACCCCGATCGAGCTCTACTACGAAGACCAGGGCAGCGGTCAGCCCGTCGTGCTGATCCACGGCTACCCGCTCAACGGGCACAGCTGGGAGCGCCAGACCCGCGAGCTCCTCGCCCAGGGGTACCGCGTCATCACCTACGACCGCCGCGGCTTCGGACAGTCCTCCAAGGTCGGCTCCGGCTACGACTACGACACCTTCGCCGCCGATCTGAACACCGTGCTCGAGACCCTCGACCTCCGCGACGTCGTGCTCGTCGGCTTCTCCATGGGCACCGGCGAGCTCGCCCGCTACGTCGGCCGCTACGGCCACGAGCGCGTCGCGAAGCTCGCCTTCCTCGCGTCGCTCGAGCCCTTCCTCGTGCAGCGCGACGACAACCCCGAGGGCGTGCCGCAGGGGGTCTTCGACGGGATCGAGGCCGCCGCCAAGGGCGACCGCTACGCGTGGTTCACCCAGTTCTACAAGGACTTCTACAACCTCGACGAGAACCTCGGCACGCGCATCAGCCAGCAGGTCGTCGACGCGAACTGGAACCTCTCCGTCACCAGCGCCCCGGTCGCCGCCTACGCCGTGGTCCCGACCTGGATCGAGGACTTCCGCGACGACGTGAAGGCCGTGGCCGCCGCTGCCAAGCCCACGCTGATCCTGCACGGCACCAAGGACAACATCCTGCCGATCGACGCGACCGCCCGCCGCTTCCACCAGGCCGTCCCCGAGGCCGAGTACGTCGAGGTCGAGGGCGCCCCGCACGGCCTCCTCTGGACCCACGCCGACGAGGTCAACGCCGCCCTGACGCAGTTCCTGGCCCGGTAACCCTCGTTCGAATCGCCCGAATGGCCCCACTTCCTCTGGAGATGGGGCCATTCGGGCGATTCGAAGCGGGTCAGCGGGAGCGCCAGAGCAGCCAGACGAAGTACGGGGCACCGATCAGCGCGACCACGAGACCCGCCGAAAGCTGCGCGGGGGCGATCACCGTCCGGCCGATCGTGTCCGCGATGCCCACGAGCAGCCCGCCGAGGAGCACCGCCGTCGGGATCACTCGCGAGTGCCGCGCGCCCACCAGGGCCCGCGCCGCGTGCGGCGCCACGAGCCCCACGAAGCCGATGACCCCGATCGCCGTCACGCTCAGCGCCGCGAGGACGGCCGCCACCAGCAGCAGCGTCAACCGGACGGGCTCCAGCCGGATGCCGACCAGTCGCGGGGTGTCCTCATCGAGCGACAGCACGTCGAGCTCCCGGCGACTCATCACCACGAACGGCACCGCGATCACGAGGACGATCGCCAGCGGGATGACCTGCTCCCACACCCGCCCGTACGTCGTGCCGGAGAGCCAGGTGTAGATCTTCGGGGTGTCCCACGGGTTCGAGCGCAGTAGGAAGAAGGTCGTGAGGGAGACCGTGAAGTACGAGACCCCGATGCCGATGAGCAGGAAACGGTCCGCGTTCAGGCCGCCCCGCCACGACAGCAGGTAGACGAGGGCGAAGGCGAGCAGCGAGCCGGTGACGGCTCCCGCGATCATCCCGCCCGTCGACGACGTGATGCTCGTGATCACCAGCACCGCGCCGAGCCCGCCGCCGCCGGTGACGCCGAGGATGCCCGGGTCGGCGAGCGGGTTGCGGCTCACCCCCTGGATCACGGCGCCGGAGAGCGCGAGCGCGGCGCCGGCGACCACGGCGGCCACGATCCGCGGCGCGCGCTCGTCGAGGGCGAAGGCGATGGGCGCGGGAGCCTGCCCCTGCAGCCATAGCGCGATGTCGCCGGTGAGCAGCCAGGTGTGCCCGGCGAGCAATCCGAGCAGCAGCACCCCGACCACGCCGAGGGCGACGAGGGCGAGGGTGATCCGGAAGCGCAGGCGGCTGCGCACCCCGAAGCGCACCCGCGGAGGCTCGCGCGTGGGACCGGCGTCGCGGAGGCGTCGGGCCATGAGCACGAGCACGATCGCGCCCAGCAGCGTCGTCGCGACGCCGGTCGGGATGAGGATCGCGGCCTCCGCGCCGATCAGCGCGCGCAGGAGGGCGTCGGAGAGGATGACGACGAGGGCGCCGAGGAGCCCCGACGCGGGGATCAGCAGCAGATGGCGGTTCAGGCTTGGCACCACCCGCGTCAGCAGCCGCGCGAGCACCGGCGCACACAGCCCGACGAAGCCCATCGGCCCGGCGAGCGTCACCGCGACCGCCGTGAGGGTGACCGCGAGGAGGATCCCGATGGTCCTGGTCGACCGGATCGGCACGCCGAGCGACGAGGCGGTGTCGTCGCCCAGGGACAGGATGTCGAGGCGCCGCGCGAGCACGAGGGCCAGCACCGTGACGACCACGACGACCGGAGCCGCCTGCAGGAACGCGGTGAGTCCGAGCTGCGACAGGCTCCCGCTCCCCCAGGCGAGCAGTCCCTTGGTCTCCTCGTCGAACAGGATGAGCAGGGTCGAGGTCGCGGCCTGGAAGGCGAGCGCCAGCGCAGAGCCCGCGAGGATGAGGCGGGTCGTGGACGACCCCGCCCCTCCGGCGAGTCCGAGCACGATGCCCGCGGCGACGATGCCGCCCGCGAACGCCACCGCCCCGGAGGCCCACACCGGCACGGCGATCCCGAACGCGGCGAGCGCCGTGACGGCGAGGCAGGCCCCGGCGGTCACGCCGAGCGTGTCGGGTGACGCGAGGGCATTGCGGGCGAGGGACTGCAGCAGGATGCCGGCGACGCCGAGGGCCACGCCCACCGCGACGCCGGCGGCGAGCCGCGGCACCCGCGATCCCCAGAGGACGTCGGCGTCAGCGAACACCGCGCCGCTCGTGCCCTGCGTGAGGTGCCAGCAGGCGACCGCCACCAGCACGACGGCGAGAGCGACGAGCACGCCGACGCCCGTCCACACCGCGGGCTTCCGACCCTCCGCCCCCACGCGGACGGCGGACGCCGGGGCGTCAGGCTCCGCGGTCGCCGTCGCGTCGTCGAGGCGGAGGGTCTCCGTCACTTCGAGAGCACCTCGAGGTAGCCGTCGATGATCTGCGCGGTCGAGCGCGGGCCGCCGAAGGTCCAGATACCTGCCGGGAACGCGGTCAGGCGGTCCTCCGCCACCGCGGGGAGCGAGGTCCACGCGGGGTTGTCCGCGAGGGCGTCGACGAAGCTCTCGGAATCCGGGTCCGCGGTGCCGGTGTAGAACAGGTTCGCGTCGCCGACCGTCGTCATGCCCTCGACATCGGTCTGCCCGAGGCCGTACACGGGGTCGACCTCGCCGGTCCAGGCGTTCGTCAGCCCGAGCTCCTCGCCCACCTCGCCGACGAGCGAGCCCTGGCCGAACGGACGCAGCGCCACGTTGCCGCCGTCGACCCAGCCGTCGAAGAACACGAAGTCGGTGGTGGCGAGGTCGCGGTCGGCGAGCTCGGCCTTCGCGGTGTCGAGGTGCTCCTGGAACTCCTCGGTGACGACGTCGGCCCGCTCCCCGCGGCCGGTGACCTGGGCGATGAGGTCGAAGGTGTTCAGCATCTTGGCGATCGGGTCCTTCGCATCGGCGCCGATCGTCGCGAGCACGGGCACGTCGTAGGCCTCGAGCTGCGCGACGATGGGGTCGTCCGCGGCACTGACCTCGACGATCACGAGGTCGGGGTCGGTGCCGAACAGCGTCTCCAGGTTCGGCTCCTGGCGGGTGCCCACGTCGACGACGCCCTCCGGCAGCTCCTCCGCGGTGACCCAGGTGCTGTACCCCTCGGCGTCGGCCACCGCGACCGGCGTCACGCACAGCGACAGGGCGTCCTCGATCTGCTGCCACTCGAGCACCGCGATCCGCTCGGCCGGCGTGTCGAGCTCGACCGTGCGGCCGAGGTCGTCGGTGACGGAGACCGCCCCGGTCGAGGTGCTCGTGGTGTCGTCCGTGCAGCCCGCGCTCGTCGAGGTCGGGGCGTCCGATCCCTCGGCGGACGGCGTCTGCGTGGTGCCGCAGCCGGCGAGCGCGAGGGTGAGGGCGCCGCCGAGGGCGAGCACGGCGAGGGAGGTCTTCTTCATCGGTGGTTCCTTCAGGGGTCGGGATCAGGAGGCGGAGGGGGCGCGGAGGCGACCGTGGTGGCGACCGCGCGGACGCACCCGCACCAGCCCGGTCTCCTCGTCGAGGGCGGTGTCGATGCGCAGGCCGTACACGTGCGAGAGGTTCTCGCCGGTGAGCACTTCGGCGGGCGCCCCCGCCGCGTGGACCCGGCCGCGGTGCATCAGCACGACGTCGTCGGCGACCGAGGCGGCGTGGTCGAGGTCGTGCAGCACGACGCCGAGCGCGGTGCCGTGGTCGTCGGCGAGCTCCCGCACCAGGTCGAGGGTCTCCACCTGGTAGCGCAGGTCGAGGTGGTTGGTCGGCTCGTCGAGCAGCAGCACCCCGGTGTCCTGGGCGAGTGCGGTCGCCAGCCAGACGCGCTGCAGCTCGCCGCCGGAGAGCTGGTCGACCGGACGGGCGGCCATGGCGGAGAGGCCGGTGAGGGCGAGGGCGCGCGCCACGGCCGCTCGGTCGGCGTCGCTCACGCCGGAGAACCGTCCGCGGTGCGGGTGGCGGCCGTAGGCGACGACGTCGGAGACCTCGATCCCGGACGGGTGCGGCCGGGACTGCGACAGCATCGCGACGGTCTTCGCGAACTCCTTGGCGGAGAGGGCGGCGGCGTCGCGCGACTCCGCGCCGCCGACGCGCACGGTCCCCGCCTCGATGCGGTGCAGCCGCGCGAGAGCGCGGAGGACGGTCGACTTGCCGCTGCCGTTCGGTCCGATCAGCGTGGTCACCCGGCCCGGCGCGAGGCGCAGGGATACGTCGTGCACGACCCGGGTGCGGCCGTAGCCGAGGACGAGGGACTCCCCCTCCAGGCTGTGGCGATCGATGGCCTCGGTCATCTCAGCCCCGCATCGCGACGCCGCGGCGCCAGTAGCCCATGAAGGCGACCTGCGCGCGATCGACGCCGAGGTCCTTCACGAGGTGCCGACGCAGCGTCGTCACGACACCGCTCTCGCCCGCGATCCAGAAGTAGCGGCCGGCGCGGTCGTCCTCACGGGGGATCTCCTCCCCCAGGCTCGAGTACTCGGGGGTCTCCCACAGGAGGTCCTCCCCCTCGATGTCGGTGACCCGGATCTCGTCCCCGGCGTCGTCATCCCCCAGATACTCGAGCACCGCGGGGATGAGGCGAAGGCCGTGCGGCTCGCCGATGTCGCGCGGGAGCCAGTGCACGTCGACCCCGGCCGGCACGTCGATCGCGAGCACGTCGGCGGGCGACGGCACCTCGATGAAGGCGACGCCGCGGAGGTCGCGCGGGGCGTCCTCCAGGATGCGGGCGATGGCGGGGGCCGCGGTCTCATCCCCGACGAGGACCACTGAGGTCGCCGCCCCCGGCGCGTACTCCGCCCCGCCGTGCGCGACGACGCCGCGGCGCGGGCCGACCAGCCACAGCTCCTGACCCACCGCGGCGGTGCTCGCCCACCGCGAGGCCGGACCGGTGAGCCCCGGCTCCAGGTGCAGCACGAAGTCGATGTCGACCTCGGTGCGGCCGTCGTCGGCGACCCGCAGCTCGCGCACGGAGTAGGTGCGCATCGAGCCGCGCTCCTCCTCCGGGACGGACAGGTACGAGCCCCACCAGTCGTACGTCGACCGGTCGATCTCGGCGAGCACGCCGGACGCGGGCGGGAAGACGAGCTTGACCCGGCTGTCGTACACCTCCCCCGGCGTCCCCAGCTCGCTGAGCTCCTCGCCGCCGAGCGTCACCCGCACGAACGACGGGGAGACGCGGTCGACGCCGCGCACCTCGGCGCGGGTGAGGATGTAGGTCGGGCGCTCGGTCGTGGTGGATTCAGCGGACATGATGCCTTCCGATGGGGGTGACCATCGGCTTGCCGGAGACCGGGTCGATGGTGATCTGGTTGGGGAGGCCGAAGACCTCCTGCACGAGTTCGGCGGTGACGATCTCCTGCGGGGCGCCGATCGCGTGCACGCGACCGTCCTTCATGGCGACCAGCTCGTCGGCGTAGCGCGCCGCGAGGTTGAGGTCGTGCAGCACCATGACGATCGTGGTGCCGCGCGCGACGCTGAGGTCGGTGAGCAGGTCGAGCACCTCGACCTGGTGGGCGACGTCGAGGAACGTCGTCGGCTCGTCCAGCAGCAGGATGTCGGTCTCCTGCGCGAGGGCCATCGCGATCCAGACGCGCTGCCTCTGACCGCCGGAGAGCTCGTCCACGCTGCGGTCGGCGAGGTCGCTGATCCCGGTCGCGTCCAGGGCGTCGGCGACGACCTCGTAGTCGTGCGCGCTCCACCGCGACAGCGCCCGCTGGTGGGGATGACGTCCGCGACCGACGAGGTCGGCGACGGCGATGCCCTCGGGGGCCACGGGCGACTGCGGCAGCAGGCCGAGGATGCGCGCGACCTCCTTCGTGGGGCGGGCGTGGATGGACTTCCCGTCGAGCACGACCTCCCCGTCCCCCGGCGACAACAGGCGGGCGAGGGCGCGCAGCAGCGTCGACTTGCCGCAGCCGTTGGCGCCGACGATCGTGGTGATCTTCCCCGGCGCGATCTGCAGGTCGAGGCCCTCGACCACGGTGCGGTCGCCGTAGGAGAGGGTGACCCCTTCGGCGGACAGGCGGTGGGCGGCGGTCACAGCGAGCCTCCGGTGCGGTTGGTGCGGATGAGCAGGTAGATGAGGTACGGCGCGCCGACGACGCCGGTGACCACGCCGACCGGGTACCGCGCGCCGAGCGCGAACTGGGCGATGAGGTCGCCGCCGAGCACGAGCACCGCGCCGACGAGGCCGCTGGGCAGCAGCAGCGTGGCACCGGGACCGGTGAGCC
Organism: Microbacterium meiriae; assembly: GCF_040685015.1. Lineage (NCBI taxonomy): Bacteria > Bacillati > Actinomycetota > Actinomycetes > Micrococcales > Microbacteriaceae > Microbacterium > Microbacterium meiriae. The sequence goes on from NZ_JBFBHD010000001.1 coordinate 869,549, forward strand.
GCGCGGCGATGGGTCCGGCCATGAACGCGACGAAGGCGATCGGCCCGGTGGCGGCGGTCGCGAAGGCGAGGAGGGCCACGGCGCCGAGGATGAAGACGAGGCGCGTGGCGGTGACCCGCACGCCGAGCCCCGCGGCGGAGTCGTCTCCGAGCTGGAGCGTGCCCAGCGCCCGGCCCTGCGAGAGCAGCAGCGGCACGAGGATCGCGGCGGCGATCGCCATCGGCAGCACCCGCTCCCACGACGCGTTGTTGAGGCTGCCGGTGAGCCACTGCATCGCGGTCTGGATGTCCCAGTTCGCGGCCCGGGACAGCAGGTAGGAGATGACGCTCTGCAGCATCGCCGCGACGCCGATCCCGATGAGGATGAGGCGGGTGCCCGCGAAGCCGCCCTTGATGGCGAGGAGGTAGATCGCCAGCGCGGTGACGAGGGCGCCGACGAGCGCGAGGAGCGAGACGGCGGGGCCGTTGAGCGAGAGCACGACGATGCCGAACACCGCGGCGGCACCGGCCCCGTTCGAGATGCCGATGATGTCCGGCGAGGCGAGTGGGTTGCGCAGCATGGTCTGGAACGTCACGCCCGCCATGCCGAACGCGAGGCCGGTGAGGACGGCGAGGACGGCGCGCGGCAGGCGCAGGTCGCCGACGGTGAACGACGCACCGGGCACCGTCTCGCCGAGGATCACGCGGACGACCTCGTCGAGCGGGTAGAACGTGTTGCCGACCATGAGCGCCACCGTGAAGAGCACGACCACGACGGCCCCGAGCGCGACGGTGACCACGGCATGACGGCGGTGGCGTGCCCGGCGGCCGGCGATGACACGCGCGGTGCGGGCGGCGGCGGACTCGTCGCCGCGGACGAGGGTGTGCTCGGTCGTGCTCACAGCTCCCGCACCTTCTGTCGGCGGACGATCCAGATGAAGAACGGCGCCCCGATGATCGCCGTGATGATACCCACCTGGATCTCCTCGGACGACGGCGAGATCACGCGTCCGACGATGTCGCTCGCGGTGAGCAGCGCGGCGCCGGCGAGGGCCGAGAACGGCAGCAGCCAGCGGTGGTCTGTACCCACGAGCATCCGGCACATGTGGGGGACGATGAGCCCGACGAACCCGATCGGCCCTGCGATCGCCGTCGCCGCGCCGGCCAGGATGACCGCACCGAGGGCCGACAGCATCCGGGTGCGCAGCACGTGCTCGCCGAGCCCCTTGGCCATGTCGTCACCGAGGGCGAGGGAGTTCATGCCGCGTGCAGACAGGAAGCAGATGAGGGCGCCGACCGCGAGGACCGGGGCGGTGATCGCGATCCGCGGCCACTCCGCCCCGCCGACGCCGCCTATCTGCCACGACTGGAACGTCTGGAGCAGGTCGACCCGCGGCAGCATGACCGCGCTGATGAGCGAGGCGAACGCGGCGGAGGTCGCCGCCCCCGCGAGGGCCAGCTTGAGCGGGGTGGCCCCGCCACGGCCGAGGGAGCCGACGGTGTAGACGAACACGGCGGCCGCCGCGGCGCCGACGATCGCGAAGGCCATCTGCCCGTAGGGATTGCTGAGCCCTAAGAACGCGATGCCGAGGACGACCGCGAACGAGGCGCCGTTCGAGACCCCCAGGATGCCGGGGTCGGCGACGGGGTTGCGGGTGACGGCCTGCATCGTCGCTCCCGCGAGGGCGAGGGCCGCCCCCACGAGGAGCGCGAGCACCGTGCGGGGGATGCGCTTGACGACCGCGGCCTGAGCGATCGTGTCCGACTGCCCGGAGAGCGCCGCGAGGATGTCGTCGAGGGTGACCGCCCGCACCCCGAACGACACCGAGAGCACGACGAGCACGAGGATCACACCGACCCCGGCGAGCAGCCAGAGGGTGCGCACCACCGCCGGACGCCGCAGGGTGGCGGCGTCCGGCGCGAGGACGGGTGCTGAGATCACGACGACTCTCCGCTGGGGGGCGGACGCGGAGCTTACTTCGCGAGCGGCGCGGCGAGGATGGCCAGGTAGTCCTCGAGACCCCACGGGATCGACAGCGCGGACGGGTTCGCCGACGCGGCGATGGGCGTGGCGTCGGGAAGGATGGCGACGCGGCCCTCCGCGATGGCCGGGATCTTCGACAGCAGCGGGTCGGCCTGCAGCGTGGCGAGGGTGGAGTCGTCGCCGTAGGTCACGAGCACGTCGACGTCGTCGAACTTCTGCGCCTCCTCGGCGCTCACCTCGAGGTAGAACTGCTCGCTGTCCTTGTTCTCCTCCACGATGGCGGGGAACGGCAGGCCGAGATCGTGCAGGTAGCCGGGGCGCGTGTCGGCCGCGGTGTAGTAGGTGATGACGCTCAGGTCACTCGGGTCGAAGAACGCGAAGATGACCTTCTTGCCCTCGAGCGCGCTGTTGGCCGCGAGGGCGGCGTCGGCGTCGGCGTGCAGGTCCTCGATCAGGGCCTCGCCCTCAGCCTCGAGCCCCAGGGCCTTGGAGTTCATCTCGACCATGTCGTCGACGGACGTGCCCCACGCGACGTCGGGGTAGGCGACGACCGGGGCGATCTTGGAGAGCGTGTCGTACTCCTCCTGCGTGAGGCCGGAGTAGGCGGCGAGGATGACGTCGGGCTCGGTGTCGGCCACGGCCTCGTAGTCGATGCCGTCGGTCTCGTCGAAGAGCACCGGGGTCTCGCCCCCGAGCTCGTCGAGCTTCTCCTCCACCCAGGGGAGGATGCCGTTGTCGTCGTCGTCGCCCCAGGTGGCCTTGCTCATGCCGACCGGGACGATGCCGAGGGCCAGCGGCACCTCGTGGTTCGCCCACGCGATGGTGGCCACGCGCTCGGGCTTCTCGTCGATGGTCGTCTCGCCGTAGACGTGCTCGATGGTGACGGGGAACGCGTCGTCAGAGGCCGGGTTGCTCCCGGCGGACGCGGTCGACTCCGGCGCGGAGGACGAGCAGGCGGAGAGCGTCACGGCGAGCGCGGCGGCCGCGCCGAGGGCGAGAAGTCGAGAGGTGCGCACAGGCGTTCCCTTCGGGATGGGAGATGGGGTGTCGACGCGAGAGCGTCCGGCCTTTGGTAAGCCTCGCCTAATCTAACACGGAGGTTAGGACTGCCTCACTCCCGTTTCGAATCGCTCACCTTGTCCCATCCGGCGCCCGGATGCCGCAAAGTGGGCGATTCGAAGGTGTCGGGGCAACGAAAAAGCCGGCCGGACCCGTACGGATCCGGCCGGCTTCAGGAAGTCAGCGCACGCTCAGAGAGCGCGGATGTTCGCCGCCTGCATGCCCTTGGGGCCACGCTCAGCGTCGAATTCGACCTTCTGGTTCTCGCGGAGCTCCTTGAAACCGGAGCCGGCGATAGCCGAGTAGTGGGCGAAGAGGTCTTCGGTGCCGTCATCGGGAGCGATGAAGCCGAAGCCCTTCTCTGCGTTGAACCATTTCACAGTGCCAGTGGCCATGTGTTTTCTACTTTCTGTTGACCGGCCGCTCGCGCGGCCTGCATCATGCCGATGATCCGACATGCATGCTCGGTCACGCTACCACGGCCGACTGACCGGATGCCGCCTCTTCGGCCGTGCGATGGGCGAGTGCCGCCTCGGTGCGCGTGCTGACACCGAGTTTGCGCAGCACCGCCGAGACGTGCACGCTGACGGTCTTCACACTGATGAACAGGCGCTCCCCGATCTGGCGGTTGCTCAGGCCCTCAGCGATCAGGGCGAGTACCTGCCGCTCCCTGGCCGTCAGCTGCTCCGCGTCGGCCTCGCGGGGTGCGGTCGGACGCACCCCGGACGCATCGCCGAACCGTGTCAGTGCCTTCTGCAGCGGCACGTGGCCGAGTCGCTCGGCGATCGCCGTCGCCGTGGCCAGCACGGCAGCCGCCTCGGCGCGCTCCCCGGCGGCGACGTGCAGCCGGGCCCGCTCGAGCCGGAGCACCACCCGGAACGTCACCGGAACGTCGTCCCCGTCCGCACACACCAGCGCCTCGTCGACCACCGCCGGCTCCGGTTCGAGCAGGGCGTGCAGCACCGTCGACCACGCGTCGTCCTGGAGTTCCGGCGGCTGTACCTCCCACGCCGTCCGCACCGCCGCGACCGCCGCCTCGACGTCCGCGCCGCCCGCACGCAGCGCCGTCACGAGGGCCCCCGCCTCCAGGAGCAGCCGCCGCTGATGCAGCAACGCCGGACGCTCGTCCTCCAGCATCGCCAGGATCACGTCGAGCGCTCCGCGGAGGTCGCCCTGACTCTCGGCGACGGCGACCTGCATCGTGATCCGGTCGTACCAGATCTGCCGCTCCGAGACCCCCGTCTCCTCGAACGCCGGCAGCCACTCCCGCAGGGTCTCCGCGGCCTCCGCGGCCCGGCCCCGCCAGGCGAGCACCCGCACCCGGGTCATGCTCACGTACATCCGGAACACGCGCAGCGTGCCCTGCAGGAAATCGCGGGCCAGCATGTCCTCGACCTGGTCGATCTCCCCGAGCTCCAGCAGCGGCACGATCATGTTCTGCGCCATGATCGAGCCCGAGGTGCGCTCGACGCGGAGCTCACGGGCCCGACGCAGACCCTCCTCCGCGACGGCGACCGCCTCCCGATAGCGGCCCAGCAGCGTCAGCAGGTCGGAGTAGTTGACGCGGTAACGCATCTCGGCCGTCGATCCGGCGGCGAGGTCGCGTGCCCGTCGGTACTCGCGCACCCCCTCCGCGACCCGTCCGAGGTGCGCCAGCGACCCGCCACGGACGTTCGCGGCGATCGAGAGCTGGTCCGTCGTCGCGGCGCCCGCCGCCCGGCGCTCCGCCTCGTCGGCGAGGCGGATGGCCTCCTCCCGGTCACCCGCGATCATGCGACGACTCGCGAGCTGATTCAGCAGTTCCGCACGGAACACGTCGTCGTCGACCCGCTCGGCGAGCGCCAGCGCCTCCTGAAGCAACGGGACGGCTCCGAGACGCCCGAGGTTGACGAGGTACAGCGCCTTGTTGCGCAGCAGCCGGGCGTGCAGTCGCGGGTCGACCGTCGCCGCGTCGACCTCGCTCAGCGCGACGTTGGCGACCGCGAGCGCGCGCTCCCCGTCGCCGGCGTTGCGCAGGACCGACCCGAGCACGTGGAGGAGGTCGAGACGCGCGAAGCCCGTCGCCTCCGCCGCGTCCGGCACGAGCGGCCAGAGCTCGAGGACGAGCTCCCCGAACCGCGCCGCGCTGGCGAAGGCGTACTGGGCCTTCGCCTGCCGCATGGCGTCGGCGGCGGCCGCGATCGCACGACGATCGTCCTGCGCGAGCTGCCAGTGGTAGGCCGACGCCGCCGCGTCGTCGCCCCCGCCCTCCTCCAACGCCTCGGCGTAGGCCCGGTGCAGCCGCGCCCTCTCGCCGGGGAGCAGGTCGCCGTGCACGGCCTCCCGCAGCAGAGCGTGGCGGAACCGGTAGTCGTCCTCGCCGACGACGATGATGCCGCTGCGCACGGCCTCACGGACGGCGTCTTCGACACGATCCTCCGGAAGGTCGACGAGGCGCAGCAGCAGCGGATCCGTGAGCGGCCGCTCGGCGCCGGACATCACCTGCACCACCCGGCGCGCGTCGTCGCCGAGGCGGTCGAAGCGGGCGAGCAGCAGGTCGCGCAGGCTCTCCGGCAGGGGGCCCTGGGCGCACCCGGCGATCTCCTCGACGAAGAAGGGGACGCCCTCCGCGCGCACCTGCAGCCGCTCCAGCGCCGTCGCGGTCGGCGCGCGTCCCGTGATCTGTGCGACCAGCTCGCCGACCGCATGGTCGTCGAGGCGCGGCACGGTCATCCGTTCGAGCAGCCGCGCCCTCGTGGCCTCGCCGATGAACCGGCTCACCGCGTCGCCTCGGCGCACATCGTCGGTGCGGCAGGTGATGAGCAGCAGGAGGCGGCCACGGTCGAGCGTGCGCAGCAGGAAGGAGAGGATCGCGAGGGTCGAGTCGTCGGCCCAGTGCAGGTCTTCGACGACGATGACCTGCGGCGCCAGCTCCGTGGCGGCCTCGATGAGGGAGGCGATCGCGTCGCGCAGGCGTTCGGGGCTGGTGCGGTCGCGAGCGGCGGGAGCGTCGACGAGCTCGGGCAGCAGCATGCCGAGAGCCTCGACGCCCACGCCGACCGCCTCGCGCACACGCTCCGCGCCCAGCCGCTCCACGAGCGAGCGGAGGATGCCGGCGAGCGGGCCGAACGGGGCGCGCGAGGTGCCGAGGTCGAGGCACCAGCCCCCGTGCACGTCGGCCGCGGTCGCGATCTCGGCGCTGAACTCCCGCACCAGCCGGGACTTGCCGATCCCCGCCTCGCCCTCCACGAGCAGCGCGGCGGGCACACCCTGGCGCACGCCGTCGAACAGGCGGCGCATCCCGGCGAGCTCGGCATCACGCCCGACCATCGCGGCGGTGGGGGCTGGGGCCATGGACCCATCGTGCCACTGCCCGCGGACATCCGGAGGGCCGGGGAAGGACAGGACGACGCCGTCCGTCATCGGGCGACGGCCGGGTCGCACGCCGCAGTGCACGGAGCCTGCGGCGCCGACGCTCGCCCGCGTCCGAGGCGCAGCAGCCGGCGCAGCGGACCCGCAGGACGCGGCACGATCTGGTCCGCGTGCTCGATGAGCATCCGGCGCCGGGCGACCGCGCGCTCGATCTGCTCCTGCTCGAAGACGGTGACCTGATGGATGAGGGAGGGGTGCTCGAACATGATGTCTCCTCGACGGTTCGGTGTATCCCTACACTCCGCTCTGAGGTGCCCCCTCGACATCGGACGGATGCCCTATCTTCCGCGCCCTCTTCCCGCCCACCTCCCTACGCCGACGCAGGCCCCCGCGCCGCATCAGGCTCCTGGTCCACCCACCCGCCTGAGCCCGCGCGAACGCCTGCCCTCCCAGAGCGAGCGCCGCGTGGACGGACGAGCCCCCTCCGGCACGACGATCGCGAGCACCCGCACGAGCGTCGTCATCCACAGCAGTCCGAGCCCGACGACGACCGCCTCCACCGCGGTCACCGGGAAGAAGCGGAGCGGCCACCACAGCAGCACGGCCCCGACCACGAGCACCCCGACGGCGACGGAGGTCACCACGAGGGCCAGGGGCCGACCGGGGACGATCAAAGTCGTCGCCGCGGCAGCCCCGAGGAAGAGGAGCAGCGCCGCGACGGCTGCGATGTCGTGCGGCACGGGGGCTCGATACAGCGGCAGGAGCCCGACCGCGGCGAGAGCGAGCCCGGCCGCCGCCCACAGCACGACCACGGTCGCGATCCGGGACAGCGCGTGGTCCCCGAGCAGCCGATGCAGATCGCGACCGATGTACGAGCCGACGGTGGCGACCAGCAGCCCGGCGACGACGAGGGTGCCGTTGAACGCCCACCCCACCCCGAGCTGCGAGAAGTTCTCCTCCCACCACCGGGGGTCGACGGCGGTCACCATCGCGAACAGCGTGCCGATCACGAGGAACCCGAACAGGAGCCCGGCGAGGTCCGCGGTCCGGAGCCCGATTCCCGCACCGAAGGCGAGTCGTCCGCCGACCGCGGCCGCGACCCCCGTGAGCAGCCCGCCGCCGATGGCTCCGAGCGCGAGGCCGCGCAGGCCCGCCGCGAGCACCTCGGCCGTGAGCAGCACGCCCATCGCCGTCACCGCCCCGAACGCGACGGTGAGGGCGGCGGCCGAGAGGCGCGACACGACCCGTTGCCAGCGCGGCATCGCGGCTGGCTCATCGCGACGGTGCAGGAGAGTGCTGACGACGAAGGCCAGGGCCGCGACACTGCCGGCGACCCCCGCAGCGGGCAGCGCCAGTCCTCCCTCACCCGTCAGCGGCCGCGGCGGGCCGGCGAGGAGCAGCGCCCCGGCGAGAGCTCCCCCGACGAAGCAGACCACGGTCGCGAGCACGGCACGCCCCTCGCCGCGCAGACGCTCCCTCGTGTCCATGCGCCCATGCAAGCACGCCCCTCCGACGCCCGCAGCCCTCACACGCGACGAGGCCCGGGCCGCGCGCAGCGGTCCGGGCCTCGAAGAGGATGCGTCAGGCGTCCACGTCACCGCGCCAGGCGCCGGTCTCGACGCCACGGCCCTCGATGAACTCCTTGAAGTTCTTCAGGTCCTTCTTCACCGCGTGGGATCCGGCGCCGACCAGGGCACCGACCTTCTCCAGGAGTCCCTCCGGCGCCCAGTCGAGCTGGACGGTCACACGCGTGGTGTTCTCGTCGATCTTGTGGAACGTCACGACGCCCGCGTGCTCGGTCTCGCCGCCGACGCTGTTCCACGCGACGCGCTCATCCGGGTGCTGCTCGGTGATCTCGGCGTCGAACTCACGCTCCGCGCCCCCCACGTTCACCTTCCAGTGCGTGCGGGTCGCGTCGATCTGCGTGATGGAGACGACCTCGTCGAGGAACTTCGGGAAGCTCTCGAACTGCGTCCACTGGTTGTACGCCGTGCGGACGGGAACGTCGACGTCGATGGTCTCGATGATCTGCACCATGGGGATGCTCCTCACTTGTTCGTCGTTCGTGTGCTTCCATTCAGCCTGCTGCGGGCCAGATCGGCGATGGGGTTGACATCGGCGCGACTACCGTGGAGGTCATGCGCATCCCCGCCGCGATCCGCGCCTCCCAGCGCTCCCCCCTGCTGCAGGTGGTGAAGTCGGCCGCGGCGACCATCGCCGCGTGGCTGATCGCGGGCTTGGTCTTCCCCGGGCAGCTGCCGGTGTTCGCCGCGATCGCCGCGCTGCTGGTGGTGCAGCCCAGCGTCAACCAGTCGCTGTCGAAGGCGCTGGAGCGCAGCATCGGCGTGATCGTCGGCGTGGTGATCGCCGTCGGCCTCGGCCTGCTCCTCGGCTCGCCGAGCTGGATCGTGCTGCTCGCGATCGTCGTCGCGATGCTCGTGGCATGGATCTTCCGGGCGTCCCCCGGCACCGGCAACCAGGTCGCGATCTCGGCGATGCTCGTGCTGGCGCTCGGGTCGTCGAGTCCGGAGTACGCGATCGCCCGGATCGGGGAGACCCTCATCGGGGTGGTGATCGGCATCGTCGTGAATGCGCTGATCGTGCCGCCGGTGCTCGTCGAGCCGGCGCGGCGGGATGTGGGGCTGCTCGGACGGGAGCTCGCCGCGAGCCTCGACCGTCTCGCGGACGCCCTGCCCGCCCCGCAGACTCCGGCGCGGCTGCAGGAGCTCATGCTCGAGGTGCGGCTGCTGCGACCCATGAAGGACGCCGCCGAAGCCGCGATCGCCGCCGGGGAGGAGTCGCTCACGCTGAACCCCCGGCGCTCGACCCACCGCGCCGACCTGCAGGAGCTGAGGGCGCTGCTCGACCGGCTCTCGCCCATCGTCACGCAGACCATCGGCATGACGCGGGCCTACTTCGACCACTACGACGACCGGCTCGGCGAGGAGCCCGCGGTGGCCGCGATCGCCGAGCAGCTCCGCCGGGCCGGGCACGACGTGCGTCTCGCGGTGCAGACCACGGCTCCCGCCGCAGAGCCCGAACCGCTGACCTCCGCCATCCCCGCGCTGACCGCTCCGCTCGTGATCCGTCCGCCGTCCTCGCAGCACTGGATCCTCATCGGCTCCCTCATGGAAGACCTCCGTCGCATCCGCGGCGAGCTCCTTGACGAAGACTGAGTACCGACCCACCCCCTTTCGCACCTCCCGGCCCCCTCTGTGCGTTCGCAACGGGCCGGGACGCACCGAAAGGGGTGGGTCGGCGGGGTTACCCTGGCGGGATGACAGTCGAGGAGGCGCTGGCGGAGCTCGCGGCACTGGAGGACCCGAAGCAGCGCGCGGCGAACGAGAAGCGCGGCGACGACCACGGCATCAACCTGAGCCGCATGCGCGCCCTCGCGAAGCGCATCAAGACGGACCAGGCCCTGGCGCGGGAGCTGTGGGCGACCGGCGAGACGTCCGCCCGGCTTCTGGCCCTGCTCGTGTGCCGTCCGGCCGACTTCACCGCCGACGAGCTCGACACGATGCTGCGCGAGACGAGGCCCCCCAAGGTGAACGACTGGTTCGTGAACTACGTGCTCAAGAAGTCGCCCCTCGCCGAGGAGCTGCGCCGGCGCTGGTTCGACGACGCGGATCCCACCGTCGCGTCCGCCGCGTGGTCGCTGACGACGGTCCGGGTGACGAAGGACGCCGACGGTCTCGACCTGCCGCACCTGCTCGACCTGATCGACCGCGACCTGCAGCAGGCCCCGCCGCGCCTGCAGTGGGCCATGAACGAGACCCTCGCGAACATCGGCATCTTCCATCCGGACCTGCGGGGACGGGCGGTGGAGATCGGAGAACGGCTCCAGGTGTTGGCCGACTACCCCACCGCCCCCGGCTGCACCTCGCCCTTCGCGCCCCTCTGGATCGGGGAGATCGTCCGGCGTCGCGAGGGCTGAGTACGCTGAGCGGATGAGCACCCACATCGCCGCGGAACCCGGTCAGATCGCCCCCGTCGTCCTGTTCCCCGGCGATCCGCTGCGGGCGAAGTGGATCGCCGAGACCTTCCTCGACGACGCCGAGCTGTACTCGGAGACGCGCGGCATGCTGGGCTTCACCGGCACCTGGGAGGGGCATCGGGTCTCCGTCCAGGGCTCGGGGATGGGGCAGCCGTCGATGGCGATCTACGCGACGGAACTGTTCACGGAGTACGACGTGCAGACGATCGTCCGGGTCGGATCCTGCGGCGCGCTGACCGAGAAGCTCGCGGTCCGCGACATCATCATCGCCAACGGCGCGAGCACCGACTCCGGGATCAACCGCGTACGCTTCCACGGCCTCGACTACGCCCCGCTCGCCGACTTCGCCCTGCTGCGCGCGGCGGTGGAGGCGAGCGAGTCGGAGCCGGTGTCGTCCACGGTGCACGTGGGGCCGCTGTTCTCGAGCGACCAGTTCTACAGCACCCGGCCGGAGCTCACGGAGCCCTTCGTGCGGCACGGCATCCTCGGCGTCGAGATGGAGGCGGCAGGGCTCTACACGCTCGCCGCGTTCCACGGGCGCCGCGCCCTCGCGATCTGCACGGTCAGCGACCACATCGTCACCGGCGAGGAGACCACGGCCCAGGAGCGCGAGCAGACGTTCGGCGACATGGTCCGCATCGCCCTCCGCGCAGCGACCTCGGTCTGAGACTGGCCCCCTCGTCGAGTAACGTTATACACTTCACAGGTCGCGCGGCGCCGGGGACGACCGCACAGGGCGGTCGCTGCTGCGCGCGATGAAGACGACTGGGGAGAACCATGGCCACGCAAGATCAGCTCAACACGCTTCTGGCGGACATCGAGCGCGACATCAACGGATTCATCGGGGCGTCGATCGTCGACCTGGAATCAGGGCTGCCGCTCGCCTCGAGCTCCGTCCGTCCGGACTTCGACCTCGAGGTCGCGAGCGCGTTCAACAGCGAGATCGTGAAGAACAAGAAGCGCACGATCGATGCCCTCGGCATCGATGGCGAGCTCGAGGACATGCTGCTGACGCTGAACACGCAGCTGCACCTGCTCAAGATGCTCGACGACGATCTGTTCATCTACCTGGCCGCCGATCGGCAGGCCACGAACCTCGCCCTGCTGCGCTCCTCGGTGAACCGCCGGGTCGCCGCCCTCGGCGCGTGATCCATGAGGCCGTGGGGAGCGGCCTCGGGAGAGGGCGACAGCGAAAGACCGGTCCCGGGGAGCGGACGATGAGGCGCCCCCGGCGCCGACGGACCGACCTGCCTCAGCGGTACCGGGTGATCTTCGCCGGTCCGGTGGGCGCGGGCAAGACGACTGCGGTCCGCGCTCTGAGCGACGTCGCGCCGGTGGACACCGACGTGCCGATGTCGTTCGCGAGCGGTGACGGCAAGACCACCACGACGGTCGGGCTCGACTACGGGACCTGGCGGCCGACGCCCGAGGTCTCCATCGCGCTCATCGGCATCCCGGGGCAGCAGCGCTTCGCGTCGGCACGGCAGCGCGTCTCGATCCCGGGCACCCGGGTGCTGCTCTGGCTGCGCGGCGACCGCGACACCCTCGTCGCCGACGCCGACGAGTGGCTGGACGTTCTCGCGGGCGAGGAGCATCGCGTCGTGATCGCCGTCAGCCACACCGCCGGACGAGCGATCGGCGATATCCGGCGCGCGCTCGCCGCCCCCCTCGCGCGACACGGCATCCCCGCCTCGCGCGTCCTCGCGGCCGACGCGCGCGACCGCGACAGCGTGATGCGTGTCGCCGGCGCCGCTCTCGATCTTCCGGAGGAGAAGCCATGACCGGACCCGCCCGGCGGCACGACGCCGCCGCGACGCCCGATCCGTCCCGCATGCACCCCGACGTCGCCGGCAACTGGGCCCTGTGGTCGCGCATCGTCGGCCCGTCGGCGCAGACCCGTCTGCAGCAGTTGGAGGAGCGCTTCCCGGAGCTGACGACCGCGGTCCTCGGCACGGCCGACGGCCTACACATCGCCTCGCTCGGCGTCGACCAGGACGGCGGCGAGCAGCTCGCGGCGATGAACGGCTCCCTGTTCGGGGTCGCGCGGGCCGAAGCCGAGATCATCGCCGGCGGGACGGAGCCGACCCTGTCGGCCATCGTGTCGCTGTCCATCGGAGAGAACCGGATGGCCCTGCTGAGCTTCATCCTCGCGCCGTATGGCCAGCTCCTGCTCTCGGTGTCGGCCTCGTCGTCGCAGCTCGGGACCGTGATCGTGCACGCGCGCTCCACGGCGTACGAGCTGCTCACCGCGCTCGGGGTCGCGGGATCGGCGACATGACGCAGATGGGATGATCGAAGCACCATGAATCCCACGCCGCGGCTCGAACCCTCTCTCGTTCCCGACGCGGCGGACCCCGACGCGGTCTACCTGACGTTCGTGGAATGGGCGGAGTCGACCGGCATCCGCCTCTACCCCGCGCAGGACGAGGCGCTCATCGAGATCGTCTCCGGCGCGAACGTCATCCTGTCCACGCCGACGGGCACCGGAAAGTCGCTCGTCGCGGTCGGAGCCCACTTCGCGGCGATGGTCGGCGGCCGCCGCAGCTACTACACGGCGCCGATCAAGGCCCTCGTCAGCGAGAAGTTCTTCGCGCTGGCAGAGGTGTTCGGCGCCGAGAACGTGGGGATGGTGACGGGAGACTCCGCCGTGAACGCGGACGCCCCCATCATCTGCTGCACCGCCGAGATCCTCGCGAACCTGGCCCTGCGGCAGGGTGATGCCGCCGACGTGGGCCTCGTCGTCATGGACGAGTTCCACTTCTACGGCGACCCGGACCGCGGGTGGGCCTGGCAGGTGCCGCTCCTCGAGCTCCCACAGGCCCAGTTCGTGCTGATGTCCGCCACCCTCGGCGACGTCACCACCCTCGCCGCCGACCTGACGCGTCGCACAGGACGGGAGGCCGCCTCGGTCACCGGAGTGGAGCGCCCGGTCCCGCTGCACTTCTTCTACGAGACGACGCCCATCCACGAGACCATCGACGACCTGCTGAACACGGGACAGGCCCCGGTCTACATCGTGCACTTCTCGCAGGCGGCCGCCATGGAGCGGGCCCAGGCCCTGTCGAGCACGAAGGTCGCGACGCGTGAGCAGCGGGACGAGATCGCCGCCCTCATCGGCGGCTTCCGCTTCACGACGGCGTTCGGCAAGACGCTCTCCCGCTTCCTCCGGGCCGGCATCGGCGTGCACCACGCCGGCATGCTGCCGAAGTACCGCCGGCTCGTCGAACAGCTGGCCCAGCGCGGTCTCCTGCGGGTGATCTGCGGCACCGACACGCTCGGCGTGGGCATCAACGTCCCCATCCGGACCGTACTGCTCACCGCGCTGACGAAGTTCGACGGCACCCGGATGCGCCAGCTCAACGCCCGGGAGTTCCATCAGATCGCGGGGCGGGCCGGACGCGCCGGCTACGACACCGCGGGCACCGTCGTCGCCCAGGCGCCCGAGCACGAGACGGAGAACCTCGCCGCGATCCGCAAGGCCGGCGCCGACCCGAAGAAGAAGCGGAAGATCATCCGCAAGAAGGCCCCGGACGGGTTCGTGTCGTGGGGAGAGCCGTCGTTCCGGAAGCTCATCGATGCGACGCCCGAGACCCTGACCTCGCACATGCAGATCACCAGCGCGATGCTGCTCAACGTCATCGCCCGGGGCGGCGATGTGTTCGGGAACGTCCGCCGGCTCGTCTTCGACAACCATGAGCCGCGCGCCCGGCAGCGTGCGCTCGCCCTCCGCGCCCTCGCGATCTTCCGGACGCTCCGGGAATCGGGCGTCGTGGAGACGTTCGACACGGGCGTGCCCGGAGCACCGAAGGGGGTCAGGCTCACGGTCGACCTGCAGCCCAACTTCGCGCTCAACCAGCCGCTGTCCCCCTTCGCCCTCGCGGCGTTCGATCTGCTGGACCCTTCGACAGGCTCAGGGACCCAGGAAGGCTCAGGGACCCACCCTTCGACAGGCTCAGGGACCCAGGAAGGCTCAGGGACCCACCCTTCGACAGGCTCAGGGGCCCAGGAAGGCTCAGGGACCCAGGTGGGGACGGGGTCGTACGCGCTGGACATGATCTCGATCGTCGAGGCGACGCTGGACGATCCGCGCGCCGTGCTCAGCCAGCAGGAGTTCCTCGCGCGGGGCGAGGCGGTCGCCGCGATGAAGCGCGAGGGCATCGAGTACGACGAGCGCATGGAGCTCCTCGAAGGGATCAGCTACCCGAAGCCCCTGGAGGAGCTCCTCGACGCCGCCTTCGAGACCTTCAGCGCTGCGCAACCGTGGATCCGGGACTTCGCCCTGCACCCGAAGTCCGTCGTCCGTGACATGTACGAGCGGGCCATGTCGTTCGGCGAGTACGTCGCGTTCTACAAGATCGCCCGCTCCGAGGGCGTCGTCCTGCGGTACCTGTCGGACGCGTACCGCGCCGCCTCCCAGACGATTCCCGAGGAGCGGAAGGACGAGGACCTCCACGACCTCATCGCCTGGCTCGGCGAGCTCGTGCGCCAGATCGACTCCAGCCTGCTCGACGAGTGGAGCGAGCTGACCGCCGGGACCGCCGCCCGCGGCGAGACCGACGAGCCGATCGTCCCGCCCGCACCGAAGCGCCTCACGAGCAACACCCGCGCCTTCCGCACGCTCGTCCGCAACGAACTCTTCAGGCGCGTGCAGCTCGCCGCGCGTGAGGACGTGGATGCGCTGGCCGAGCTCGACCCGTCGTTCGGCGCCGCCGCCTGGTCGGACGCGCTGGATGCGTACTTCGCCGAGCACGACGACATCGGCACCGGACCGGACGCCCGCAGCTCCCGCATGCTGCTGCTCACCGAGGGGCCGACCGCCTGGACGGCGCGGCAGATCATCGACGACCCGGTCGGCGACCACGACTGGGGCATCAGCGCCACCGTCGACCTCGCCGCGTCAGACGAGGCCGGCGAGGCGGTCGTGACAGTGACGGCGGTCGACCGGCTGTGAGCGAGGCGGGCCCCGTCAGGCCTGCATGACAGCGAGCACGTTCCCCGCCGGGTCGCGGAACCACGCGATGTCCGGCCCCTGCCCGTTCCCGCGGACGATGCCGCGGGAGTCCGACGGGAACTCGTCGTCGCCGTAGATCTTCGTCTGTACGCCGCGCTCGTTGAGCTCCTCGACCGCGGCGTCGACGTCCGCCACCGGGAAGTTCAGGATCGTGAAGCTCGCCGGGGTGTGGTTCGGTTTCGCGTAGACGAGGATCGACCCGCCGCGGGGCAGGCGCAGATCGAGGAACCCCATCGCGTTGACCTCGACGTCGAGCCCGAGGGTCGTGCCGTAGAACTCTTTCGCCGCGTCGATGTCGTCGACGCTGAAACCGCTGAACGCGTTCTCCGCTGTGAAGGCTGCCATGCCCCCAGCATCCGCCTCCGCACGCGCCGTGTCGAGCCCCTCTCACACGGCCGCTCGGACGAGCCTGCCCACGAGGTCGACGTAGTCCACCCCGGCCGCCGCGAATATCCGCGGCACCTGGGAGGCGGCGGTCAGCCCCGGCATCGTGTTCACCTCGTTGAGCACAGGGCCCTCGTCCGTGAGGAAGAAGTCCATCCGGGCGACGCCGTCGCACCCCAGGGCATCGAACATCGCGATCGCCGCGCGCTTGAGCGCCGTCGTGGCGGCTGTATCGAGCTGCGCGGGAACCGTGAAGCGGGCCGTGCCGTCGTACTTCGTCGCGGTGTCGAAGAGCCCGGGCGCGTGGATCTCCAGGGGCGGGGCGGCCCACCGCACCCCGCCCTTCTCCCGCAGCACGGCGACGTCGATCTCCCGTGCGTGCACGACCTCCTCGACCAGGATCCGCCGGTCGAACCGCGCTGCCCCCCGCAGCGCCGTGAGCAGGTCGCCCTCCTCCGTCACCAGGCTCACGCCGTGGCTCGAGCCGGCCGTGACCGGCTTGACCACGACCGCGCCGTCGAACTCCACATCGCCGATGTCCTCCGCGGCGACCAGTCGCCCCCTGGCGGTCCGCAGCCCCACGGCCTGGGCCACCAGCTTCGTGGCCCATTTGTCCATGCCGATCGCCCCCGCCCCCAGCGCGGAGCCGACCACGGGGACCCCGGCGAGCGCGCACAGCGCCGCGAGGGCGCCGTCCTCCCCGAGCGCCCCGTGCACGGCCGGGAACACGACGTCGCTCGCCGCGAGCAGCGGCAGGGCCTGCTGCAACGATGCCGCCGGACTCACGCCGGGCGGGATGCCGTCCGCGCGCCACACGCCGTCGCGGTCGATCGTCACGGTCGTGACGGCGTGTCCCCCCAACCGCAGCGCCGCGGCGACCGCCGCCGCCGACGCGAGCGACACCTCGTGCTCCGGGTTCTGTCCCCCTCCGATGACCAGGACCTTCATCGTCATGCCACGCTCCTTCTCACTCGCGGGCCGATGCCCGTGACGATGGTGTGCGGGATGGTGCCCGCCCACCGCGCCCACTCCTGCACCGACGGCACTGCGCCGCCGTCCGGCCCGAACACCGTCGCGACCGCTCCCCGCGGGAACGCCCTCCCCCCGGTGTCGACGACGATCTGATCCATCGACACCCTCCCGACGATCAGGTGCCGTTCCCCTCCGATCTCCACCCCCGCACCCGGCCCGACCTCCCGCGGGATGCCGTCCGCGTACCCGACGCCCACGACGCTCAGGTGCGTGGCCGTTGCCGTCGTGTGCGTGCCCCCGTAGCCCACGACGGTTCCGGCCGGCACGGCGGCGCTGTGCACCACGGGCGCGGTGAACCGGGAGGCCCCGACCAACGACACCGTCTCGGACGGGTCGATCCCCACGAGGGCGGCCCCCACCCGCACCATGTCGAAGTGCGTGGCGGGGTCCGTGAGAGCCCCCGACGTCGCCGCGAGGTGCACGAGCAGCGGTCCGAACCCGGCGCGCAGGACCGCGTCCCTCCCCTGGCGCATCCGCAGCACCGCGGCCGCGTTCGCCCGCGGATCCGCGGCGTCCGCGCAGGGGAGGTGCCCCATCACCCCGACGACATCGATCCGTCCGCGGGCCGCCCTCGCCGTGCGCAGCAGAGTGTCCCAGTCCTCCACGGGGCACCCTCCGCGCGCCATCCCGGTGTCGAGGTGCAGGTGCACCCGCACGGAAGCTGTGGCATCGGCCGCGAGCTGGCGCAGCTCCTCGACGGAGCCCACGGCCACGTCGACCCCCGCAGCGGCCGCGAGCGGCGCGTCGATGCCCGCCGGATGCAGCCAGGCGAGGATCGGCACGCGCAGGCCGGCCTCGCGCAGCGCGACCCCCTCGGCGACGTCGGTGACCCCGAGCCACTCGGCTCCCGCGGCCACGGCGGCGGTCGCCACCGCCACCATGCCGTGACCGTAGGCGTCGGCCTTGACCACGGCCATGACGGGAACCGCAGCGGCGGCCCGCACGCGGCGGAGGTTCTCGGCGACGGCGCCCGGAAGGGTGGACAGGGTCGGCGCGTGCAGGCGGGACAGGGTCGCCCCCTCCGCGAGCACCGCGGTCATCGCTGCATCCTCGGGTCTTCGGTGGCATCGGCGTACTGTGCGGGGCAGCCGTCCTCGACAGCCTCCGGTCGCAGCTCGTAGTGCCAGGACTCGTTGGCGTAGGTCTGGCAGAGCCCGTAGCGCCAGCCGCGCTGGGCGAGCCAGTCGAGGGTGGGGAGCGGACCGAGGTCGACCGCGTCGCCGGAGACGTGCGCCGAGGTCTCGGCGGTCGCCACCCAACGGCGCGCCTCCTCCTCCGAGCCGTAGTCGTCGATGGCGTCGCGGAGCAACTGCTCCTGCAGCGTGGCCGACCGCCATCCGCTGTTCACGACGAAGGTGACCCCGTCGGCCTCGGCATCGGAGGCGGCACGCTGGAGGGCGTCGAGCAGCGCGGGGTCGAGGTTGCCGACGGCGATCCTGTCGACGTCGAAGACCGTCGGCTGATCGCCGTCGCGGATCACGCCGTCCGCCTCGCTCGGGGCGAGCACCGATCCGGTGGTCGGCGGATGCGGATCGGTGTCGGAGCCGGAGGAGCCGGTGGTGGCGGGCGTGACGATCGGGGCGGTCTCGGCGAACGCGGCCGACAGCGACTGCTGCACGGCGACGGCGGCGACCACGGCGAGTGCCAGCACGGAGGCCGTGGTGGCGATCCGCCGACGGCGCCGTGCCCGGACGGCTCGGGGGGTGTGGAGGTCGTTCATGCTTCCAGTGAAGAGAGGACGCGGTTGCCGGGGCGTATGGCGTTTTCCATACACCGCCGATATGCCGCACTGCGTAGGATCACTGCCATGCGTGTGCTGATCGTCGAGGACGAGCCCTACCTCGCCGAGGCGGTCCGCGACGGGCTGCGGCTCGAGGCGATCGCGGCCGACATCGCCGGCGACGGCGACACCGCGCTCGAGCTCCTGAGCATCAACGCGTACGACATCGCGATCCTCGACCGCGACGTGCCGGGGCCGCCCGGCGATGACATCGCGCGCTGGATCGTCGCCTCGGGCAGCGGCATCCCCATCCTCATGCTCACGGCCGCCGACCGGCTGGACGACAAGGCCTCCGGGTTCGAGCTCGGCGCCGACGACTACCTCACCAAGCCGTTCGAGCTGCGGGAGCTGGTGCTGCGGCTGCGCGCCCTCGATCGCCGCCGCCAGCGCGCGCGACCGCCGGTGCTGGAGATCGCCGGTCTTCGTCTCGACCCGTTCCGCCGCGAGGTCTACCGCGACGGCCGGTACGTCGCCCTCACCCGCAAGCAGTTCGCCGTGCTGGAGGTGCTCGTCGACGCCGAGGGCGGTGTGGTCAGCGCCGAGGAGCTGCTGGAACGGGCGTGGGACGAGAACGCCGACCCGTTCACGAACGCCGTCCGCATCACCGTCTCCTCGCTGCGCAAGCGCCTCGGCGAGCCGTGGCTGATCCTCACGGTGCCCGGCGTCGGCTACCGGATCGGGGCCGACCCGGATGCGTAGGCGGCGCGGGATGAGCGTCCGCCTCAAGCTGACGCTGAGTTACGCGGGCATCGTCGTCGTCTCCGGCCTCCTGCTGCTCGGCGCCGTGGCGCTCTACCTCCTGAGGTACGTCCCGGATGTGCAGATCCCCGTCGTCGAGTTCTTCGTCCCCAACCGCTCGGACCTGATCCGGGCGTTCGTACCCGTCGCCGCGATGGTGATGGTCGCCCTGCTCGCGATCGGTCTCGGCGGCGGGTGGCTGCTCGCCGGCCGGATGCTGGCCCCGCTCGACCGCATCGGCGACGCGGCCCGGCTCGCGGCCCAGGGCTCGCTGTCGCACCGGATCCGCATGGAGGGCCCGAGCGACGAGTTCCGCGACCTCGCCGACGTCTTCGACACCATGCTGGAGCAGCTGGAGGCGCACGTCTCCGAGCAGCAGCGCTTCGCCGCGAACGCCTCGCACGAGCTGCGGACCCCCTTGGCCATCTCGCAGACGCTCCTCGACGTGGCCCGCACCGATCCCGACCGGGACGTCGACGCCCTCATCGACCGGCTCCGCGAGGTGAACACGCGTGCGATCGACCTCACCGAGGCGCTGCTGCTGCTGAGCAGGGCGGATCAGCGCACCTTCCCGCGGACCCTCGTCGACCTGTCGCTCCTGGCCGAGGAGTCCGTCGAGGCCCTCCTCCCGCTCGCCGACCGCCGCGGGGTCGAGGTCGAGGTCTCCGGCGTCCCGGCGACCGTGCTCGGCTCCTCCGCCCTGCTGCCGCAACTCGTCATGAACCTCGTCGCCAACGCGATCGTCCACAACCGGGGCGACGGCGGCGGCTCCGTCGCGGTGCGCACGCACTCCCTCCCGGACGCGGTGGCCCTCGTCGTGGAGAACACCGGTGCGGAGCTCCCCGCCTCCCAGGTCGCCACGCTCGTCGAACCCTTCCAGCGCGGCACCGAGCGCACGCGGGGAGCGGAGCACGCCGGGGTGGGCCTCGGCCTCGCGATCGTCCAGCGCATCACCCAGACACACGGCGGAACCCTCGTGCTGACCCCCCGCACCGGCGGAGGCCTCATCGTGACCGTCTGGTTCCCGCACCCCTATCCCGGCTGACCCGGCTTTCGAATCGCGCGATTCGCCCTGTTTCGGCTCCGGATAGAACCATTCAGGCGATTCGAACGGAGTCGAACGGGCGTCACCAGGGGCTGGGCTCGTAGTCCTTGAGGAAGACGCCGTGGATGTCCTCGCCGGCCTCGCCGCGCACGATCGGGTCGTACACGCGGGCGGCGCCGTCGACCAGGTCGAGCGGGGCGTGGAAGCCCTCCTCCGCGAGCCGGACCTTCGTGTAGTGCGGGCGCTCGTCGGTGATCCAGCCGGTGTCGACGGCGGTCATGAGGATGCCGTCCGTCTCCAGCATCTCCCCCGCGCTCGTACGGGTCAGCATGTTCAGCGCGGCCTTCGCCATGTTCGTGTGCGGGTGGCCTGGACCCTTGTAGCGCCGGGAGAACTGTCCCTCCATCGCGGAGACGTTCACGACGTACTTCCGGCGCGACGGCGACGCGGCCATCGACGCCCGCAGCCGGCTGATGAGCAGGAACGGCGCGGTCGTGTTGGCGAGCTGCACCTCGAGCATCTCCAGCGGATCGACCTGATCCACGGACTGCACCCAGCTGTTGACGCGGTTCACGTCCGGCACGAGTCCGCCCGCGTCGATCGCCGTGCCGTCCGCGTGCTTCTCCAGCGAGGACGAGCCCGGTGACATCGCGAGCCGTGCGAGGTCTTCCGCGGTGAGCGCCTGTCCCCCCTGCTCTGCGACCGTGCCCCCGAGCGCGGCCACCGACAGCAGCGGGTGCGAATCGACCGAGGCCTGCAGCGCCTGCGGGTGCGGGTCGACGGTGTGCCCGAAGGTCTCCATCTCTGGCAGCGGCCCGTCCGGCAGCGGCTGGAGCTCCGCGTCGGCGAGCAGCGAATAGGCTCCCGGCGAGCGGCGGACCGTCTGGGCGGCGTTGTTGATGAGGATGTCGAGGGGCCCCTGCGCGGCGACCGAGTCGGCGAGCCCGATCACCTGGGCCGGGTCGCGGAGGTCGATGCCGACCACGCGCAGCCGGTGCAGCCAGTCGCCCGCATCCGGCAGGGCCGAGAACCGGCGCACCGCGTCGCGCGGGAACCGGGTGGTGATCGTGGTGTGCGCGCCGTCGCGGAGGAGGCGCAGCGCGATGTGCATGCCGATCTTCGCGCGGCCGCCGGTGAGCAGAGCGCGCTTGCCGGTGAGGTCCGTGCGGGCGGTGCGCTTGCCGTGGCTGAAGCGCGCGCAGTCAGGGCAGAGCTGGTGGTAGAACGCGTCGACGAGCGTGTACGGCTGCTTGCAGATGTAGCAGTTGCGGGGTTTGAGGAGCTCGCCGGCGATGGGCGCGTCCACCACGCTCGTGGCGAGATCGTTGCCGCGCGTCTCGTCGTCGATGCGGTCGGGAGCGCCGGTGGCGGTGCGAGCGACGACGGCCTTGTCCGCCTCGGCGATCGCGTCCCGGATCTCCTTGCGCCGCACGCGCTTGACCGCCTTGAACATCGCCGCGGTCGCGTGGCGCACGGCCACGAAGTCGGGGTGCTCGTTGTCGATCGTGTGCAGCTCGGCGAGGACGCGCAGCGTGGTGGCGAGGTCGTCGGGGTCGATGCCGGGGCCCAGGTCGGGAGTGGCGTCGGGCGCGTCGGTCATTAGGCCGATTTTACGCGACAGTCCTGGGGGTCTCCTGCCGTGTGGGGTGCCGGGCGCCGCGCGGCTACGCTGGGTCCGGACGGAAGGGATGAGATGAGGAAGGCCGGCACGCTGAGGATCGTCGCTTTCGTGTGCCTCGCTCTCGCCGTCATCGGGACGGTCGCATCCTTCTCGGTCGTCCGGGCGGGCGGCGCCGACGGCGCCGTGTACCTCGGCGTGAACATCCTGCTGGCGGTGCTGGGAATCGTGCTGCTCATCGTCGGGGCACGTCGCCGACCCGGCGCCTCCCCTGGCGAATCCGGCGACTAGCACTCGCACGGCCACCGCCGCCATGGCTCCCGCCGTCCTCGAGGAACGGCAGCGGGTCTCCTGCTCTGTCCGATCCCCGGCGTAGGGTCGACGCATGAGCAGCGCAGAATCCTTCCCGCACCCCGGCGTCGTCCCCTCCTACCTGCTCGCGCGCCTGGCCGAGTCGGGTCGCTTCCCCAAGGCCGCGGCCGCCGCCCGGCAGACGCTCACCGCCGGGCGCCCGCCCTTCCGCGCCCGCATCGACCTCTCCATCGACGAGAACGGCGACCTCGTCGCGCAGCTCTCCGATGCGCCGAACCGCACGATCAGCGACGCCGGCAACACGCAGCAGCTCCCGGGGGCCGTGGTCCGCACGGAAGACGACGAGCCGGTCGCCGACACCGCCGTCAACGAGGCGTTCGACGGCCTGGGCGCGACGTTCGAGATGCTGCTCTCCGCGTTCGGCCGCAACTCGCTCGACGACGCCGGCGCTCCCCTCGACGCGACCGTCCATTACGGCGTCGACTACGACAACGCGTTCTGGGACGGCGAGCGCATGGTGTTCGGCGACGGCGACGGCGAGGTGTTCCAGCACTTCACCGGCTCGCTCACCGTGATCGGGCATGAGCTCGCCCACGGCGTCGTGCAGCACACGGCGAACCTGGAGTATCAGGGCCAGCCGGGCGCACTGAACGAGTCCGTCGCCGACGTGTTCGGCGCCCTCACCGAGCAGTACGCGCTGGGGCAGTCCGCCGACCAGGCGAGCTGGCTCATCGGGGCGGAGATCTTCACCGACGCCGTGGAGGGGTCGGCTCTGCGCTCCATGATCGCGCCGGGCACGGCCTACGACGAGGATGAACTCGGGAAAGACCCGCAGCCCGACCACATGAGCGGGTTCGTGCGCACGACCGAAGACAACGGAGGCGTGCACATCAACTCCGGCATCCCGAACCGCGCCTTTGCCCTCTTCGCCCTCGACCTCGGCGGCAACGCCTGGGAGCGCGCCGGCACGGTCTGGTACCGGGCGCTCACCGGCGGCCTGTCGAGCACCGCGAGCTTCACGGACTTCGCCGACGCCACGGTCGCCGCAGCGGCCACGGTCGATCAGGAGACGGTCGCCGCGGCTCGACGTGCCTGGACGACCGTGGGAGTCTATGAGGATGACCGAGGACCCGACGCCGCCTGACGCCCCCGTCGTCATCGCCGTCGTGCGCTCGGGAGGCCTCGCCGGCATCCGTCGCCAGTGGCGCGTGGAGGCCGAGCCGCCGGACGCCGAGGAGTGGATCGGCCTCATCGACAGCTGCCCCTGGGACGACGACGTCGACACGGAGCCGGGGGCCGACCGGTTCGTGTGGAGCATCCGCGCCCGCACCCCGTCCGAGCGCCGGGAGCGGGAGCTGCCCGACTCGGCCGTGGACGGTCCGTGGCGCGCCCTCGTCGATGCCGTGCGGGAGGCCGCTCGCGACGCGTGAGCCCGCGGTCGCAGATTCGCACTCCCGTCGCAGGAGCCCGCCGGATCCCTGCGACCTCGGTGGGAAACGGCGACCTCGGGCCGACCGGGGGTCACAATGGACACATGGGACTTTTCCAGCAGCGACCCGAGGAAGAAGAGAAGCAGTGGGGCCTCCCCTCTGAGCCTCTCGAGACCTCGGCCGCAGACACGCTCGACACCGCGCCGGCGCTCGACCCGCTGACCCTCGGCCTCGACACCCCCTCCTCGGTGAGCTCGATCGTGTTCCCGGTCGCCCCGCCCGCTCCCGAGGCCGAGAGCACCGAGAACGCCGACCCCGAGGACTGACCCCGCACGACGTCGCACTCTCCCACTCCCGTCGCAGGTTCCCGGGGATTCCGTGCGACCTCGGCGCGAAAGTCCGTCCGCGGCCAGCGATACGGTGGACGGATGACCATCACCGCCGCCGCAGACGGCTCCGCCCTGGGCAACCCCGGCCCGAACGGCTGGGCCTGGTACATCGACGACGCGAACTGGGCGGCCGGCGGCTCCCCGCACGGCACGAACAATCAGGGCGAGCTCCGTGCGGTCCTCGAGCTGCTCCAGGCGACGGCCGGCACCGACGAGAAGCTGCTCATCGAGTGCGACAGCCGCTACGTGATCGACTCCGTGACGAAGTGGATGCCCGGCTGGAAGCGTCGCGGCTGGCGGAAGTCCGACGGCGGGCCCGTGCTGAACCGCGACCTCCTCGAGGGGATCGACGAGGCCCTGCGCGGTCGCGACGTCGAGTTCTCCTGGGTCAAGGGCCACGCCGGTCACCCCCTGAACGAGGCCGCCGACGAGCGCGCGAACGCCGCCGCCAAGGCCTATCAGCAGAAGCAGGAGCCGCGGCGAGGCCCCGGGTTCACCCGCGCGACCGACGCCGGAGCCGCCGTCGCGGCCTCTGCACCGGTCGCCGCGGCCGCTGCACCGTCGCCCACTTCCGCGGCCCCGTCCCGCACCCCGGCGCCCGTCGCGGAGGCGGACTTCGCCCAGCCGCTGTGGGCCGAGACCTCCGACCTCCTCGACGGACTCGACCTCGCCCAGGACGACCCCATCGTGCTCCAGGTCCCGCTGTCCCCCGACGAGCACGCCCGCCTCAGGGACCGCGCCGAAGCGCAGGGCATCACCCTGGAAGAAGCGCTCCGCCGCCTGATCTGACGGAGAGCGCGGGGCGTACACTCGCACCATGTCGACTCCCCGCACCATCGGCCGGATCTTCCTCGGCGCCTCGCTCGTGTTCGCCGGCGTCTCCCACCTCACGTTCGCCCGAGGGGAGTTCCAGGCGCAGGTGCCGGAATCGCTGCCGCTCGATCCGGACACCACGGTGCTCGCGTCCGGCGTCGCCGAGGTCGCACTCGGCTCCGCTCTCCTTCTCGCCCGTCGCCGCCGTCGCTCGGTCGGCACCGTCGCCGCTCTCTTCTTCGCCGCGGTGTTCCCCGGCAACGTGGCCCAGTGGATGCATCATCGCGACGGCTTCGGCCTCGACACCGATATGAAGCGCTTCGTGCGTCTGTTCTTCCAGCCGGCCCTCATCGCGCTGGCTCTGTGGTCCACGCGCGCCCCGCGGCGCTGACCGACCCCGCGAGAACAGGCATTCCCGCGAGAACCGGCCCCCACACTCACCCGCGCCTGAACCCGCGCGGGGGCCTGATGCGGCGTCACCCCGAGTCCGCTCCGTAGACTCGGCGGATGGCGGAAAGGACGAGGCGACGGTGAACAAGCGCACCGTCTTCGGCCTGCTCCGGCTCACCGCCGCCGCCGTCTGCCTCATCGCGCTGATCCACCGCCTCGCGTGGGGACTCGCGTCGAACACCATCGCGAGCCAGAACTTCTTCGCGTATCTGACCAATCAGTCGAACATCGCCTTCGTCGTCCTCCTGACCATCGCCGGAGTCCTCGCGCTGCGGAGAGCCCGCGATCCGCGGTGGCTCACCGTGGCGCTCGCGCTCGTGCTCACCTGGACCATCACCGCCGGACTCGTGTTCGCGATCCTGGTCTGGCAGGCCGGAGTCCGGGGGATCCGCATCGACGTGCCGTGGTCGGATCAGGTGCTGCACTTCTGGCTGCCCGCGGTGACCGTCGCTGCCTGGGCCCTGGCCCCGGGGCATCGGGCGGTGCCGTGGCGGGTGATCCCGGTGACCCTGGCGTACCCGGTGCTGTGGGGCGTCGCGACACTCATCCGCGGACCGCTGATCGGCTGGTACCCGTACTACTTCCTCGACCCGCGGCAGGTGAGCGGTCCGGTCGAGTTCACGGCCTCCTGCGCGATCGCGCTGGCCGTCTTCGCCGCCGTGGCGACCGCGCTCGTGCTCATCAGCCGCCTGCCGGACCCGTGGGACCGCGCTCGTACGGAGCCGCCGCCCGAGGACAGCGCCCCGGCCGAGGCCGCACGCGAGACGGTTCAGGCGTAGAGCGCCAGCGACCCGAGCGCCGCCTCGACGGCCTCGGCCTCCCCGAGCTCCGCGAAGTCCCGCGCGGCCGCACCGCCCACGATCCCGACGAGCACGTTCTCGCCGGTCGAGGGGCGGAGGTTGATCCACGTGGGGATCGCGATGTCCTCGCCGACCGCGTGCCAGATCGCCTCGTCGCCGTCCCAGAACGGCTCGTCCCACCGCAGCCAGACCGTCTCGATCGCACCCATGCCGAGCGCGGACACGGCGCCGCGGTTGTCGAACGGCAGCGGCGGATCGAACTCGATGGCCTGCTCCTGCAGCACCCCGAGCGGCACCGTCAGCAGCACCCGGTCGAAGGAGAGGGCCTCGCCGGTGCCGAGGCGCACGCTCACGCCGGTGTCGTCCCACGCGAGACGGGTGACCGGGGAGCTCAGCCCGACCTTCACCCCGTCCAAGGTGCTCTCGATGAACGGGGTCAGATCGTCGCCGACGCCCTGCAGCGCTGCGTCCGGGAGCGGCGGGGCGAACCAGCTCGACAGGTCGGCGGCGTCGGCGCCCGTGCGTGCGGCGAGGAGCGCGAGGAGGGCGGCGGTCGCGGGATCCTCCGGGTCGATGCCGGCCGCCACCAGGGCGTCCGCCACCGAGGAGTCCTGCGGGGCGGACTGCGCCGTGGTCACCGCGGCCTCCACCGGCTGCGGATCCACGGGGTCGACGTCGCCCTCGGCGGAGCGCCACCGCGCCCCGTCGAGGTCGACGAGCTCCATGTCCCCCTCATCGATCGCATCGAGAAGCTCCGCGTCGGCGTCGCCGAACAGCCACGCGCCGAGCTGCACCGGAACCGGCCAGTCGTCGCCCGTGCGGGAGAGGATCCGACCGCCGACGCGGTCGCGCGCTTCGAACACCGTCACCTGCAGGCCGTCCTCCGCGAGCTGCGCCGCGGCGGTCGCCCCGGCGATCCCGGCGCCGATCACGGCCACCCGCTCGCCGTCCTCCGCGGCGACGGTGAGCTCCCGAGCAGCACGGCGGCCCGACCGCAGGGCGCCGCGGACGGTACCCGGCGCCTCGTCGTCGGTCGCCTCGCCCGCGAAGAAGAGCCGGTCGTCGACGGGCTGCGCGAGCGCCGTGCGGGTCGCCGCGAGCACCCCCACGGGAGTGAAGCTCGCGGCGCCCCCGGCGAACGGGTCGGTGGTCCAGGTGCTGCGGATACTGCCGCTCGGAGCGGGGACACCGGGCGGCGGCTCCGGTTCGCGCGTGCGAGTGGGGGTCGGCGTCGGTTCCGGCTCCGGCGTGCAGGAGGCGAGAAGCACCGAGACGGCACCGGCACCGGCGCCGAGGAGCAGGGTACGGCGCGTGATCCTCATCGTGCCGCCACTTTATCCCGCTTTCGCACAGGCAGAAGCGCCGGAACAGGCGGCTCTCCACGAGAACCGCCTGTTCCGGCGCGAGTGCCTGGGTGTCAGACGGACAGCAGCTCCCGCTCCAGCCGCGCGAACGAGGCCTCCATGCCGTCGGCCATGCCGGTGGCGAGGATCATGTCCCGCGTCTCCTTGTCGGGGTACTCGATGAGCACCGTCACGAGGGTCGCGCCGTCCTCCTCGTAGAGGTTGAGGTCGTTGAGCGTCTCGGTCGGCATGCCCTGCATCCGCTCGGTGGTGACGGCGCGCTTCGGGGCGTCGATCAGCAGCGCCTCCCCCTCGAATCCGAACGGCTCACCCTCCGTGTCGCCCACGGGCGCCCAGGAGTTCCGGTACGACTGGCCGACCTCGGTCGCCGACACGCACTCGGTCATCTCCCACCCGTCCGGGCCGAGCATCCACTGCCGGATGAGCTCGGGCTCGAAGTGGGCGCGCCACACCAGCTCGCGCGGACCCTCGACGAGGCGGGTGATGCGCACGTGCGTGTCGTCCAGCAGCTCCACCCGCGTGCCCTTGCCCTGCGCGTAGTCGCGGAGGTCCTGCAGCACGGCGTCGAGCTGGGCCATGGCCATCCGGGTGCCCTCGACGGCACCCATCGCGACGACCTGCTCGAGCGCCTCGGCAGACGTGAAGTGGCTCGTGTTGACCATGCGCGTGCCCTCGGCCGTCGGCTCGAACGTGAACGTCATGCGCATGGAGGGGAGGTTCGCGTCCGGCGTGCCGTCCTCGTCGGCGAACGAGTCGAGCACCGTGAAGCTGCGCGGCGCGTCGATCTCCAGGAACTCCCACGTGCCGGAGGCCTTCTCCCCGCGGGGACCGTTCATCGTGTAGACGGCTCGGCCTCCGACGGTGTGGTCCCACCGGGTGAAGGTGGCCGGCCAGCCGGGAGGACCCCAGAACCGCTCGAGCTGCTGCGGGTCGGTGTAGGCGGCCCAGACGCGCTCGACGGGCGCGGCGAGGTCGGCGACGACGGTCATGGTGAGGTTCTCGGCATCCGTGATGATGTCCGTGACAGGCATGTCAGTCTCCTTGCGATTCGGTGCGTTGACTGCTGGTGGGGTCGGTGGGGGCCGGCTTCCCCGCGGCTGGGGACGGCTCGGCCAGGAGATCGTCGAGCCGGGCGATGCGCGACCGCCACAGCTCTTCGTATCGGGCGAGGAGCGCCCTGGCGCGGGCGATCATCTCGGGGTTCGCGCGGACGAGCCGCTCGCGTCCCTCGGCGCGCTTGACGATGAGGTTCGCGGCCTCGAGCACGGCCACGTGCTTCTGGACCGCGGCGAACGACATCTCGTACTCGGAGGCGAGGGTCGAGACGGACTGCTCCCGCTCGATCGTCCGGCGCAGGATGTCCCGCCGGGTCGACGTCGCCAGTGCGTGGAACACACGGTCGACCTCCGCTTCGCTCAACTCCGTTTGTGCAACCATTTGGTTGTACGTTAAACCCGGGTCGGGAGCGTGTCAAGAGCTTTCCTGTGATTTCCGCCTTTGGATCGGACTAACGGCTTTACACCGGACTACCCGCGGCGAGATCGGACTAAGTCCGATCTAAAGCAGAGTGCTGGGGGCCGCCTCCCTTCGGAGTGGCAATGAAGCCAGCTGCGGTCGCGAGGAAAGTCAGATCGTCAGGCCGACTCATGCAGGACGACGGTCAAAACGCGCGCACATCCAGACCCCGAATACGGATGGTTGGCGGTCGGCAGAACCTGCGCCGAAACCCATACACCACCCGTTTCGGCGCCCTAACGTTTCGGCAGGGGGTTACGGCGGGGCGACGCTCGGCGTGTCGCACTTCCCCAGCACCACCACGGGTGCCCGGCCGCAAACGATCGTTTTCGGTGGTAGCCCGGGCACGACATCAACAGCGAAGTCGAGGATGATTGAGTCGTGGAGATTGAGCTGCTTTATATCGCCGGTTGCCCCAGCTGGGTTGAGGCTGGCCGTCGTGTTTCTGAGGCGCTACGAGAAACAGGCCACGACGAATCGGAGGTTCACTACCGACTCATCCGGACGGAGGAGGACGCGGGCGCAGTCTCGTTCGCGGGCTCCCCCACGATCACCCTGGATGGCAACGATCTCTTTCCGGGGTCGGGGCGAAGCAATGACCTCGCCTGCCGTATTTACAGCACCCCTGCTGGGCTGGCCGGGATGCCAACGGTTGAACAGATTCGAGAGGCGCTCTCCGCTCATGGCGACTGACGAGGACGTTGCGTGCACGTGCTGCGGGCGACATCTGCCACGCAAGAAGCTGCACGCACTCGGAGACGATCGCGCTTTCATCTGTCGACGATGCGGCTGGTGGGTGGCTCTGCGCCTACATCGCGACCGCCCGCCTGCCTAAGCGTGAACTCACTCAACGGCTGCCCACGGCGATCGCGCCGATGTAGAGGGCGAGTTGATGGGTGTCCCACCACCGCACAACGGATCTCACTCGGTGCTCTCATCCCCGGCGCGGATCATGAAAACTGCTCCGGTGATCGCTGCGGCGAAGATTACGATGTCGGCGATGTTGCCGATGAACCAGTTTCCGTAGGCGAGGAAGTCCACGACGTGACCACGGGCGAATCCGGGGTCCCGGAAAAGGCGGTCGCCTGCGTGTGAGGCGGAAGCGCCGCCGAGCGCGCCGATGACGATCGCCCATCTCACGCGTTGCACTCGGAACGCGAACACGATCGCTGTGACCGTGGCGGCGACAGCGAGCAGCGCGAACACCCAGGTGAAGCCTTCCCCGAAGGAGAATGCCGCTCCGGGGTTATAGGCGAGCTGCAAACCCAGCAGGTCACCGATCAGCGGGATGCGCTCACGGTCGGTGAGGGTCGCTTCGGCCCACACCTTGGTTCCCTGATCGATCAGCACGACGACCACGGCGATCAAGAGCGCTCCACCAGTGAGCTGCCGCCGCCGGGTCGACGACAGCTTGCGCGCAGCGGGCGGATGAGCCTCTGACTGGGAGGAGGTCATGCGAGCACCTCGATCAGACGGACGATGACCCCAGATTCGATCAGGATGAACAGGCCCAGGCCGATGAACACGGCCGGTACGAGCCAGTGCTCGACGCGCTCCAGCCCCTCGGTAACAGCCTTGTTGGTGCCGATCAGCCGGCCGGCCGCGCACCAGACCGCGACGAGGATGAGGAACACGACGATCATGATCGCGACGTCGACTGGGGTGCTGGTGCGGAAGATTGGCGTGTAGAGGGAGATATTGTCGGCCCCGTTGGCGATCGTGATCCCTGCGACGCCCCATAGTCCGACCGCGGTGATCTTGGAGTCGTCGTCGTCATTGTCGCCGTTGCGGCGCAAGCCGCGAATGAGCGTCCACACGCCGATGCCGAGCGGGATCAGACCCAGGAACCCGACCCATTCGTCCGGAACGATCGTGAGCCCGAGCGCGGCTATCACACTGATCACGACCAGGGTGATGAACCCGAGATACTGGCCTGCGATGATCTGCCACGGGCGGGGTTTCCCTCGACTGGAGGCGAGGAACAGCACGGTGAGCACGACGATGTCGTCGATGTTCGTCGCCGCAAAAAGGCCGATCGCTGAACCGATGGTGGCGAGCATCAGCTTTCCAGTCGTGGCGTGCGGGCGGCACGCAGGCCGTTGAGGATCACGATGACCTCCGCGACCTCGTGGACCAGGACGACAGCCGCGAGCCCCAGGACGCCGAAGAGCGCGAGCGGGAGCAGGGCGGTGATGATCAGCAGCGACAGGATGATGTTCTGGTTGATGATCCGTCGACCGCGCCGGGCGTGATCGAACGCCCGCGGGATGAGGCGCAGATCATGGCCGGTGAAGGCCACGTCGGCGGATTCGATCGCTGCGTCGGAGCCTGTCGCGCCCATCGCGATGCCGACGTCTGCGCTAGCGAGGGCCGGGGCATCGTTGATGCCGTCGCCGATCATCGCGACCGGTCCTGCCTTCGACAGTTCTGCGATCGCGGTCGCCTTGTCCTCCGGGCGCAGCTCCGCTCGCACGGCGCTGATCCCGG
This sequence comes from Microbacterium meiriae, assembly GCF_040685015.1. NCBI lineage: Bacteria > Bacillati > Actinomycetota > Actinomycetes > Micrococcales > Microbacteriaceae > Microbacterium > Microbacterium meiriae. The sequence continues at coordinate 901,086 of NZ_JBFBHD010000001.1, forward strand.
CCTGCGCAGCCAGAGCACGAGCGGTCCGGGCGTTGTCGCCGGTGAGCATCGTCACGCCGACGCCCTGGCCGGTGAGTGTCCGGACTACGTCAGAGACTTCAGGGCGCAGCTCGTCACGGACGCCGATCGCGGCGACCGGTGACCCGTCGCGGTGCACGATGACGACGGTCATGCCCTGCTCTTCCAGCGTTGCGACCCGCTCGACGAGGTCGCCGGCGTCCAGCCAGCGGGGACTGCCGACGGTGATTCTCGATCCGTCGACGGTGCCGTCAATACCGTGGCCGGCCTGCTCGGTCACATCTGCAGCTGCCGGTGTCCCCGAGGCTGCGGCGGTGATTGCTGAGGCAAGAGGATGTGTGCTGTGCTGCTCCAGGGCAGCCGCCCACGCCAACGCCTGGACCTCGGTTACACCGTTCGTGGTGAGCACGGCGGTGACCACGGGCTCGTTGCGGGTGAGGGTTCCGGTCTTGTCGACGGCGACGTGCCGGACCGTCCCGAAGCGCTCGAAAACGGCGCCGGACTTGATGATCACACCGAACTTGCTCGCCGCACCGATCGCAGCGACGACCGTCAGCGGCACCGAGATCGCCAGCGCACACGGGGAGGCCGCGACGAGCACGACGAGCGCGCGGGTGATCCACACCTCGGGGTCGCCCAGCAGCGAACCGATGATCGCGACAAGCGCTGCGAGGATCAGCACGCCGGGCACCAGCGGGCGGGCGATCCTGTCCGCGAGACGAGCACGCTCGCCCTTCTCGGTCTGTGCTTTCTCTACCAGTTCGACGATCGTGGTGAGCGAGTTGTCGGTGCCCGCAGCCGTCGTTTCGACCTCCAGCGCGCCGGCGCTGTTGATCGCGCCGGCCGACACAACATCGCCAGGCTGGACCTCGACCGGGATCGACTCCCCAGTGATCGCCGAGGTGTCCAGGCTGGAGCGACCGGAGCGGACGATCCCATCCGTTGCGATCCGCTCGCCCGGGCGGACCACCATGACCTGACCGACCATAAGCTCTCTCGCTTGCACCTGCACAGCGTTGCCGCCCTGCAGCACGGTCGCTGTTTCCGGGACGAGCTTCAGGAGCGCCCGTAGCCCCCCGCGGGCCCGGTCCATCGCCTTGTCTTCGAGCGCCTCAGCGATCGAGTACAGGAACGCCAGAGCCGCGGCCTCCTCGACGTATCCGAGGACGACTGCACCGATGGCGCTGATGGTCATCAGCAGTCCGATGCCGAGCTTGCCCTTGAACAGCTTTCGTATCGCGCCAGGCGTGAACGTCGACGCACCCAGCAGCAGACCGGCCCAGAACAGCACGAGCGCCGGAATCTCGAGGCCGGACCACTCGAGGATCAGGCCGACGAGGAACGCAACGCCGGAAAGGACCGGCACCATGATCCCGCGGTCCCTCCACCACGGCCGCTCAGCCTCTTCGTGTTCCTCTCCCGCCGGGGCGGCGGACTCGTGCTCGCAGCCGCACGCCGCGCTCACGCGTCAGCCCCTGCTCCGCAGCAGCCCGGCACCGTGCAGGCCGAGTCCACACACGGCGCGTGCTCGTCCACAGCCAGCGTCACATCCACAAGCGCGAGGAGGGCCGCGGCGAGATGAGGGTCGGCGATCTCGTAGCGGGTTTGCCGGCCCTCAGGCTCGGCGACAACGATCCCGCAGTCACGCAGGCAGGTGAGATGGTTCGACACGTTGGAGCGCGTCAGCTCTAGCTCACGGGACAGGACTGCGGGGTAGCTCGGGCCACCGAGCAGAGTCATGAGAATCCGAGAACGCGTAGGATCAGCCATGGCGCGGCCGAGCCGGTTCATGACGTCGAGACGAGAAGCAATGGTCAGCATAAGCTGAACTATACAGTCTCCGCTGACCTATTTCCTATGCGGTCAAGCCAATGCCCTCAGGGCATGGTCTTCGAGCCCGAAAGAACGCTGCCGCCCAGAATGCACAGGCGAGCTCGACGCGTCTCTGACATGAGCCGTCTTCTGGTTCCGGACGCGCTCCGCGGGTTCGCGATTGTCGCGATGCTCATCGCGCACGCTGCTCCGTTCGTGCCGAACGCACCGTGGGCGGTGCAATTCGTCACGGCGAACTTCAGTAGTGTCGCGTCGCCGCTCTTCGCACTCGTCATGGGCATGTCGGCGGAGCTTGTGTGGAGACGCGGCGGCGCTGCGGGGGTGACGTTGCTGCAACAGGCTCTGCGTGGCCTGTTCCTCATCGTCCTGGGTGTGTGGATGGCCACGTGGGGCTCCTGGCTGGCGGTCATCCTGAGCTATCTCGGGCTGCTCATCATCCTCGGCGCGCCCCTTCTACTCCTGCGCAGCTCGGTCGTGATCGCCGCGACAGCGGTCCTTGTCCTGGCCAGTCAGCCATTGCTGAGCGTCGCACGCACCTGGATTTGGGTCTACACCGCGCCGCCGCCCGTGCGTGAGGTCACGACCTGGATGTTCCTGGGCCCTCAGTATCGGGTGGTCAACCTGTTGCCGGTGTTCCTCATCGGTGCCCTGTTGATCCGTCACGGCTTGAAACGCGATCGCTTGTTGTGGATCATGGCGGCTGTGGCGCTGTTGGCGTATCTTGCCTGGGGTTTCGGGCAGCGCTTCGGCACGGTGTTATCGGGGGACTACCTGGACTCTCTGAGGGATATTGGCTTGGTGTTCGCCGTCTACGTCTGCGTTGTGCTGGGGGCTACGGTGAGGCGGGAGCATGCAGAGCGTTTTTGGGGTGCTGTCTTTGTTCCCCTGTGCGCGTGCGGTCAGGTGGCGTTGTCCCTGTACTTGCTGCACGGCGGTCTCATCGCACTCTGGAGTAACGCGTATGGCCGCCCTGCCGAGAACTTCTACTTGGGATGGCTGGTGATCGTTCCGGGCATGATCGGGGCGGGTTGGGTGTGGTGGCGGTTTGTTGGAACTGGTCCAGTTGATGGGTGATGGGCTGGCTCAGCGGACGACGTCCCAAGGCTTTCTCGCTTCGCCCGTAGAACGGGCGCGTGGCTCACGGGTTCGCAAGAAGACTTGATTGGTGGGGCTGGTATCATCCTGAGGTCATGGTCGTCCACGGTCGCGCTCACAAATGCGTTAGCCGAGCCGACGAGTTCCTGATAACGAAGATCATTACAGCCCTCGGGCTGGCGCTTCTTCTCGTTGTCGGAGCATGGCCGGGCGGCCATCGTGACGTGACAGATACGACTCCGTATCTGAGCACGACATCCTCGTCGTCACTAGGGACGCCTTCTGTCGGCCAGGACTCCGCTGGTTCCGGTGAAAGCGTTGTCGGCGCGACCGCCGAACAATTCGTGACCGGGGATACCGCAAACGACATCGTGATCGGTGTTGCCGGGTGCCTCTTGGGTATCATCTGCTGCTTCTTGGTGCTCATCGTCACGCGGACCTTCCGCCGGCACGTCCCCGGTTCTCACATTCGCGAACGTTTGCCGCGCGCACCATCACTGGCGGCCATGACGGGGCGCCTGTTCGCATTGCCTCCTTCTCTCACACAGCTTTCTCTGTCGCGGACCTGACTCTGGCGGCGCCATCTCTTCGATGGCGCTCCACTGGTCGCCCTCGTTCGTTGTGTGTGTTTGGAGTGTCTATGAAATCTTCCGTGAAAGCGGTACTTGTCACCGTTGCTCTCGCCGTGGTGTTGCTGGTCGTCGCGCTGGTCTTCGTCCTTGTCAATCAGAATCGAGCTGCCGCACCCGAGACGGGGACCGCTGACGGTCCACAGGTCGTCCGTGAGAACTCGCATGTCCTCGATGACGGAGGGGAAGGGGCGGTGACGGTTGTCGAATTCCTCGATTTCGAGTGCGAGGCCTGCGGTGCGTTTTATCCCCTCGTCGAGGATCTCCGCGGCAAGTTCGATGGCGAGATCACGTACGTGATCCGCTACTTCCCGCTGCCTGGTCACCTCAACTCGAAGAACGCCGCAATCGCTGCCGAAGCCGCAGCGCAGCAGGGGCGGCTGGAAGACATGTATCACCGCCTGTTCGAGACGCAGCCTCAATGGGGTGAGGCTCAAGAGTCTCGTGCGGACCTGTTCCGGGGGTTTGCGGAGGAACTCGGATTGGACATGGCCGCGTTCGATGATGCGGTCGCTGATCCGGCGACAGCAGAACGGGTCCAGTTCGATCTCGACGAGGGTGAGCAGCTCGGTGTCAGCAGTACCCCCTCGTTCTTCATCGATGGAGAGCCTGTCGTGCTGGAAACGTGGACCGACCTGGAGGACAGCATTGAAGCCGCGGTGAACGGTGCTGAATGATGGCGCGTTCGCTATCGCACCGTCGCGTCATCATCGTTGGCGCCGGGCATTCCGGATTGGCGACAGCCGCCGCGCTCAGGTCCTCCGGGCTTGAGCCACAGAAAGACTTCGTGATCATCGATTCTGCACCCCCCGGTCAACGAAGCTGGGCCACACGGTGGCAGTCGATGAAACTGCGCAGTGCGGCACGCCACAGTGTCGTCCGCGGGTTCCCTTTCCCGGGCGATGAAGATCGTCATCCGAGTGCGGATGAGATGTCCGACTATCTGTCTTCGGTGGAGAAAGCCATCGGTGTGAAGACCGTGTGGAGCACACGAGCTCTTGGAGTCAACCGGTTGGGCGACGGATCCACGCTGCATCTGTCGACCTCCGCCGGGGAAGTGCAAACACGAAATGTGGTCTGTGCAACGGGAGCTGCCGCCGTGCCGCGCATACCGGGGTGGCGCCAGGAACTGGCAGTGCCCGGTGTTGTGCTGCATTCCAGCCAGTACCTCGACCCCGCGCAGATACCCCCCGGCCGCGTGTTGATCGTTGGCGGCGGATACAGCGGAGTGGAGATTGCTGAAGAACTCACGTCCTCCCACGACGTCACCCTCGCGACTCGAGCGGAACCACCACGGGCATCAGAGCGGCCCATCTGGTCAAGGCTGCGACGTAAGGGTCCGATGTCCGAGGCACGCCCCCGCGCAGCTTCGACAGACGTCACTCATGCCGCCGCCGTAACGGGGGTCAACGGAGACACCGTGATGTTCGCCGATGGGGCGTCCATGAAGCCGCAATCCCTGATCCTCGCGACCGGGTACGAGCCGGCAGACGGATGGCTGCCCGATTCGGAGCCCCCCGGGCAGCCATTACACGTCAGTGCACGCATCCCCGGACTGTTCACTGTTGGCATGCCGCGATACTCCCGGGCGGACGCTGACACCCTCGCTGGGGCGAGCCGTGAAGCGGCGACCGTCGCCCGGCTAATCGTCGGACGGCCATAAAGGAGCACCATGACAGAAACAGGGCACAGTCACGGTATCGGTGACGCCACTCCCCGCAATCGCCTGGTCATCGCGTTCGCGATCACCTCCTCGGTCTTCATCATCGAAGTAGTCGGGGCAATCATCACAGGCAGCCTCGCACTGCTCGTTGATGCGGCGCACATGCTCACCGATGTCGTCGGGTTGGCGATGGCCGTCACCGCTGCGCATCTGATGAACCGTCCCCCGACTCCCAAGTACACCTTCGGTCTTCAACGCACTGAGGTGCTCGGTGCACTCGCTCAAGCAGCTCTGCTGCTCGGAGTGGGCATCTTCGCGCTCGTGGAAGGCGTACGTCGGCTGTTCGAGCCCCCGGAGATCGCTTCGGGAAGTCTGCTGTTCTTCGGCATCGTCGGTCTCGTCGCCAACATCGCCTCCATGCTCGTATTGTTCAGCGGCCGCGGGCGCAATCTCAACATGCGCGCCGCGTTCCTCGAGGTCGTCAACGATGCCCTCGGTTCCGTCGGCGTCATCGCCAGCGCCATCCTCATCGCCGTTTTCGGTTGGTATCAGGCGGACGCTGTCGCGGGCGTCTTAATCGCGCTACTCATCATTCCCCGCACCCTCATCCTGTTGCGAGCATCCGGCCGGGTCCTGTTGGAGTCCACACCTGCCGGTCTCGACCTCGAGGATGTTCGCCGCCACATCCTTGCCCTTCCGCACGTGGTCGCGGTGCACGACCTCCACGCGACCCAGGTCTCGACCGACCTCCCCACGCTCACCGCCCATGTTGTGGTCGATGACACCGTCACGATGGAAGCTTCCGCCGAACTGCTGGCATCACTTCAGCAATGCGTCAGCGAACATTTCGCCGTGAGCATCGAACACTCCACCTTCCAGATTGAACCCGAATCCCACCCCGGAGAGCACGACACCCATGCATAAACGCCTCTCGGCACGCACCACTGCCGTCCTCACCACCCTGTTGTTGTCGGCATCCGTCGTACTTGGGGCTGCATCTCCGGCCGCCGCTCATGACGACTTCGTTTCGTCGTACCCCACCGCCGACTCGACCATCAACGGATCCCCCGACGAGATCTCTCTGATGTTCACCGGAACCCTCACCGGTGGTGACGACGCAACGGTCGTCGAGGTTATCGATGAAAGCGGAGCAAACGTCGCCGTCGACCCGCCGACGGTGGGCGGTGACTCGATCACCCAACACCTCTCCCCGGACGCCGCAACCGGCATCTTCACCGTCCGCTGGAAGACCGTCTCCGCCGACGGACACCCGATCAGCGGAGAGTATGTCTACACCGTCACGCCCGCGATGGCCACGGAACCCAGCACTCCGACCACAAGCCCCACCCCTGAAACCTCCCCAACCGAGGAGCCGGAACCGGCCCGACCCGCGCAAACATACGGTGGCACGGCATCCGGCGGCGGCGCTTTCGAACTGCTGCCCCTGTTCTTCCTCTCGGGTCTAGCACTGATTCTGGGGATCGGCGTTGTGGGAGTGGTTATGGCCGGGCGCCAGCGTCACCAGCGCGACCGCGCACAGGCCGCCAAGGATGCCGCAGCTACGGAGAACGACGCCGATGCGTGATCGAGTCCGCCGGTCGGCCGTGATGCTCATCGTCGCCGCCATCGTCATCCTGATCGATCAAGGCACCAAGACTCTTGCTCTGAACACGTTGCGGCAAGATGCGCGTATACCGCTGATCGGTGACTGGCTCGGTCTTCAACTGGCCTTCAACCCCGGGGCGATCTTCTCGCTCGGGGAAGGTTCCACATGGGTCATCACCGTCATCGGGGTCGCTGTCACCGCGGTCCTCATCGGTGCCGCCATCCGAGCCCGGAACGTCTGGTCGGCGGTTGGTTTCGGTTTCATCGTGGGCGGTGCGATCGGAAACCTCATCGATCGCTTATTCTCGCCGCCCGCGTTCGGGATCGGGCACGTCACCGACTTCCTCGCCTACGGGAACCTGTTCATCGGCAACCTCGCCGATGTCGCTCTCGGCATCGGTGCCGTATTCCTCATCGTCGCGGGTCTGCGCACAAGCCGTCGCCGGCCAGACCCCGCGTCCCGCCCCGATCCCGTCGACCCTGTACCCGCCGAAGAAACGGTTCACCCATGAGTCCCAAAGAACGCGTCCCCTCCACTTACCAGCGGAATGCCCTGGCCCCCAGCCTCGTCGCCGCCGCGATCCTGTTCCTGGCCCCGGCGCTCTTCCAGGCGAACTGGGCACCGCTCGTCCTCTTCATCGCCTCGATTTTCGGGCTGATCGTCGGGTGGTTTGCGCTGCAGGCACGCCACTGGTGGTGGATCCCGGTTTTCCTCGCGATCGCCGTGCTCTGGAATCCGGTGATGCCGTTCCCCTTCTCCGGTGTCGTGTGGACCACAGCACAGCCCGTCGCGGCCGTGGTCTTCTTGGCAGCGGGTGCGACGATCAAGGTGATCCGGAAGTGAGCGGCGTGAGCTTCGCGTCACGACCATGCGTGTGAGCGGCGAGATCCCGGACAGTCCCCCGTCACTGCAGACGTTCCTCGCACCGGCCGACATTCCTCTTCCGGTGCTACCCATCGTCGCGGGGATCCTCGCTGCGCTTTATCTCGTCGGAGCGATCCGATTGTGGACGCACGGGCGTCGTTGGCCCGTGTGGCGGACGGTCAGCTTCCTTCTCGGGTGCGTTCTCCTCGCGGCGGTCACTGGCCTGGGCGTTGAAACGTATGGCCAGGCGCTGGTGTCCGTTTTCATGTTCCAGCAGCTCACTCTGATGATGATGGTGCCGCCGCTACTGGTCCTCGGCTCACCCGGAACCCTTCTTCTGCGAGCAACACCGCATCACGGAGCGGGACGGGTAGTCCTCACAGCGGCCCACAGTGCTCTTCGAAGCCCGGCCGCGAGATGGGTACTTAGCCCGTGTGCCACTGTGCCGCTCTACCTGTTCGCGTTCTACGGCATCTACCTTGCGGGTGCTGCCGATTCCATCCTCACTCTCCCCACGGGTCACGTCGCGCTCGAGGTCGGATTCCTCCTCGCCGGCATGCTGTTCACCATCCCCATCTTGTCCTCCGATCCTCTGCCGGTCAGGTTGGGTCACGGTGCCCGTGCGCTGGATGTGTTTGCTGAAGCCGCGCTCCACGCATTCTTCGGGGTGTTCCTCATGATGGCCAGCACGATCCTGGTCGGCTCGTTCGTCGCCCCCACAGAGGCGCTAGGCATCGATCCCCTCGCTGACCAGCAGCTAGCCGGTGCTCTGGCCTGGTCCTACGGCGAAGCCCCGACCGTGCTGATGTTGATCTACGTGATGCATCGTTGGTTCCGCAGCGACACCGCTCGTGCTGCCGCGGCGGACCGGTACGCCGACGTGCATGGGAACGCCGACCTCGACACGTACAACGCCTATCTGAAAAATCTGAGCTCTCATGACCGTGACCGCTGACCCGTTGGTGGGACCCCCCATTTTCGTTCGATCGAGGCGCGGCAACCCCAGAGAGCACAACGCGCGCCTGCCTGTTGCGGTGCCGTTTTCCGTAGCGATCATCGCGGCCGCCGTCGCAGGAGGAATACTGGATTTCGCCTACCCCGCATACGGGTGGTGGCCCGCAGCATTCGTGAGCGTAACCATCGGGCTGTGGACGCTCCGCGGACGTTCTCTACCCGGGGCGTTCCTGATCTCCCTCGTCTACGGCGCGGCCTTCTACTTCACCCACTTGGCATGGGTGTCACGGTTTCTGGGGCCTATCCCGTGGGTCGCGCTGGCTGGCTTGGAAGCTCTGCTGTTCGGTGCCGGCGGCGTGCTGATCGCACTCGCCTATCGAGCCACCACCCGGACCGGATACGGGTACCGCGCGTTTACCCCTCTGCTGGTCGCCGGGGTGTGGGTGCTGCGAGAAACGCTGATGGGTAGCACGCCGTACACCGGGTTCCCATGGGCGCGCGTCGGTTTCAGTCTCGCCGAGAGCCCGCTCGCGGAGGCCGCATCCTGGGTTGGGACCACCGGGCTGTCCTTCCTGACAGTCCTGGTCTGCGCGAGCGTTGTGGAAGCCCTCATCCTCCGCCGATGGGAGCCAGCAGCAGCAGCGGCGGTCATCGTCGTTGCCGCGATAGCCGTCCCTCTGTTCCCGACTGAGCAAGCGGGAATGTTGCGCGTCGGATGGGTGCAGGGCAACGGTCCCAGCGGCTACTTCGACACCAAAACAACAGGTGACATCCTGCGCGCGCAGGAAGAAGCGACCGCTCCTCTTCTGGACCGTGAGATGGACCTTCTCGTCTGGCCAGAAGGGGCCGTCGACGCCGATCCCCTGCGCGATGTCGCCGTCGCGGGCCGCCTTGATCGACTCGTGCAGGGTGCCGGCGCTCCGGCACTGGTGAATGCGGCGACCACCCGCGGAGCCGACACGTTCAACACCTCGATGCTGTGGACCAGCGCCGGGCCGCAGCAGCTCCACGACAAGGCCAACCCCGTCCCTTTCGGCGAATACGTCCCGGACCGTTGGTTCTACGAAGCCATCGCCCCCGACCTCATCGGATTGATACAACGCGAGTACACGCCCGGCTCCAACACACCCCTCATGAACGTTGGCGATGTGCCCATCGGTCTGGCCATCTGTTTCGACGTCATCTACAACGACGTCATCCACCAAAGCGCGGCCTCTGGTGCGCAGATGTTCGTGTTTCAAACCAACAACGCGGACTTCAGAGGCACCGACGAGAACCTCCAACAGCTGGCCATCGCCCGTATGCGCGCGCTCGAAACAGGGAGAACTGCCGTCAACGTCTCCACCACCGGGACCAGTCAAGTCATCGGCCGCGATGGAAAAGTGTTGGCTCAGGTTGCGGTGGACACGACCGCGGCGAAGATCACCGAGGTCCCCCTCCGCACCGGCACGACCCTCGCCGTCGTGCTGATGCCGTGGCTCGGCTGGACACTCAGTATCGGAAGCGTACTCGCGCTGCTCGTCGTGTCGATCCGACAGCGGCGGTCGGATGCTCACTCCCAGGAAGACGGATGGATGAAGTTGTGAAACTCAAGATTCTGACCTCTGTCGCGGCACTCTGCGCACTGTTTCTACTCAGCAGCTGCGCACCCACCGTCCACCTCGAGCCCGCAGCAAACGCGAATGACCCGCTGTGCGCAGAGGTCACCGTACGACTACCGGACTCGATAGGCGACCAGGATCGCGTCTGGACGGACGCTCAGGCCACCGCAGCATGGGGCACCCCCAGCAGCGTGCTCCTCACCTGCGGGTCGGAGCCCCCGGCCCCCACCACGCTGCAATGTGTCAGCTTGGGTGGCGTCGATTGGATCGTCGACGAGGAGGACACCCCGAATCTGCGGCTCACAACCTACGGCCGAGAGCCAGCTGCCCAGGTGTACGTGGACACCACCACCCTGTCGGCAGACGCGGTTCTTGAATCTCTCGCCGGGGCGATCCAGCAGCTCCCCAAGACCGGTGAATGCACGGCACCTGTGACCGAAGACCCAGACGTCGTAGGCGATGAGACGGGAGATACCGCTCCATGAATCCCGTTGTTCTCCGGATTGTTGGTCCGACGATTCTCGTTGTCGCCGCACTCATCGCTGCGGTGGTCGGGCTCGCGATCGGTGGAGGAGCTGCACCAAGACTCACCAATGACCCTGGAGCGCTCGTGCGATGGGGACTCCCGGCCGCGAAGCTGATCGTCAATCTTTCCGGTGCGGCAATGCTCGGGCCCCTGGTGCTGGCGGTGTTCGCTCTCCCCTCAGGGGGGAAACCGTTCACCGTCGCGCTCGATATCGCCTCCGCCGGCGCCGCGACCCTCACCATCTCAAGCGGGGTGGTGGCTTTCCTCACCTTCCTGTCGTCGTTCAATCCGCAAGTGAGCCTGAACGCCGAGTTCGGTGCGCAATTGGGCCGCTTTCTTCTCGACACGGAGCTGGGACGATCATGGCTTATCACCGTGATCCTCGCCTCGGTCGTGACAGTCCTCGCATTCGCTGTTCGCAGCAATGGGGCGGTGCTGTTCACGACCGTGCTCGCGATCATCAGCCTGATACCCATGGCCACCCAGGGTCATTCGGGTGAGCTCGCCAACCACGATCCCGCGGTCATGTCCCTCGTCCTGCATGTCATTTCAGCAGCAGTATGGCTCGGCGGTCTCATCCTGCTCGTCGTCGCGCGACCGATCAGCTCGCCGCGCGAACTCGAGAACCTGCTCCGCCGGTACTCGACGGTGGCGCTCATCGCGTTCATCGGCGTCGCCGTCTCGGGATACGCGCGGACGCTCACAGCCCTCGGCCGGTGGGAGGATTTGGCCTCACCGTACGGCATCCTCCTTCTCACAAAGATCGGCGCGCTTTTGGTCATGGGCGTCCTGGGTGCCGCCTACCGCCGCCGACTCATCGCAAAGACCAGCGAGGGCCGTGGCGCCTTCTGGACGATCGTGTGCGTCGAACTCGGTTTCATGGGTGTCGCGAGCGGGGTCGCCGCCGCCCTCGCCCGCACCGCCGCCCCCGCCGATGCGATCACCCTGCCGCAGACCACCGCCGCGGAGATCCTCACCGACGCACCCGTCCCGGTCGCACTCACCCTGCAGAGATGGTTCACGGCGTGGAGTCCCGACCTCCTTTGGGTGCTCGTCGCGGGTTTCGGAATCGTCTTCTACCTCGTCGGCGTCCGACGCGCACGGCGCCGCGGGTATCCGTGGCCAGCCAGGCGCACGATCAGCTGGATTGCGGGGATGGGGGCGCTTCTGTGGACGACCAGTGGGCCGATCGCAGCCTATGACGATTCGCTCATCAGTATGCGATTCCTCGCCTTCGCTCTCCTCAGTCTCGCGATCCCCTTGCTCCTTGTCTTCGCGGCGCCGATCACCCTCGCAACCTTGGTCATCCACCCACGGGACGATGGAAGCCGAGGACCGCGCGAATGGCTTCTCTGGGCCGCCCACAGCCCCCTGGCCCGGTTTACTCGTCGCCCCGTCGTCGCCGCGTCCCTGTTCGCCACGTCGCTGTGGTTGTTCCACTACTCCGACCTGTTCCGATGGTCGCTCTACGACCAGCTCGGAGCGGAATGGATGATCAGCCAGCTCCTCGTCACCGGGTGCCTCTTCGTACGATCGCTTTCCCCGAACGCGTCCACGACTCCCGAGGGGCGGTGGCGTGTGGCCTCACTCACTGCGCTCACAGGCGTGGCCACTTTCTTCGGCATCGCCACTATCGCTCGCTCCGACCTCATCGTCGCGGAGTGGTTTGGCGCCATGGGGCGCACGTGGGGACCCACCCCCCTGCAGGACCAGGCCCTCGCCGGAGCCGCCACCTTGATGATCGCGGGAATGCTCGCAATCCTCACCGGCTTCTCCGTCCTCCACACGAAACGCAACAACAGACCTACCGACAGCACCCCCGTGCCCGCCGGACGAAAGGACCCACGCCCGTGACCTCCACCCACCGCACCCGCTGGCTCGCCAGCACACTTCTTGCCCTCATCGCACTGGGAATCGTGGCCGCACCGGCCCCCGCAGCTCTCGCGCACGACAACCTCCTGGACACCGTGCCCGGGGCAGACGAAACCGTCACCCAACTCGACGACGTCGCTCTCACGTTCAGCGGGGAACTCATTGACTTCAGCCAGGCAAGCTTCGCCCAAGTGCAAGGACCCGACGGCCTCTTCTACGAATCCAGCTGCTCCACCATCGACCGCAACATCCTCACCACCCCGGTCGCACTCGGAGAACCCGGCGTCTACACCGTGCTTTGGAACGCCGTCTCCAGCGACGGTCACCCCATATCCGAGAGCTTCACGTTCACGTACGCTCCCACCGGCATCGAGCCAGGGCTGGGATGGGACCAACCAGCATGCGGGAACGAACAATCACGGATGCAACCGGCAAAGGCGTCGCCCTCTGCTGTGCCAACTACCGAACCTCCCGCAGCGGACACCCCTGCCCCGGCGGCATCCGCAGGCGAGAACGAGGTGGCTTCGATCGCGATCCCGCTCATCATCGCCGTGGCTGTCATAGGTGCCGCGGTGATCGCCACCACCGTTGTCGTACGGCAAGTGAAAAAGAACAAACACAACAAGGTGAGCCCCGACATCCACACGGACCCGAAAGCGTGAACTTCGTGTCAGGACAGTCGAACTCGAATTCGATGCGACAGATATGGGCCACTGATCAGAGATCACGAGCGAGTCGGCGCGACTTCGGCGGCCACGTACGGCCGATGGACCAGACGGCGGGCAATGCAAGCGTGGCCAATCTGCGCGCCCATGGCAGCAGAATCCACGAAGCCGAGCTCGAGGAGAGGGCACAGTGAACGGACGACTCGTCTCTGCGGCTACGGAGGCGGCTGAAGAATGCGGTTGTGCACCCACGCCCGCCGAACGCGACTCGTTCTGGAAGCTGAGTGTTACTCGACGTGGCGCTTTCGGGCTCGGCGCGCTCGGTGTCGCTGCATTCGCTGCACTCGGCATCGGCTCCGGCGACTCAGCGGCGTACGCTGCGTCGTACCCGAGTTGGGACGATGTGCAACGCGCCAAGAACAACGAAGCTGCCAAGGCTGCCGAGATCACCCGAATCGAAGGGCTGATCCAGTCCTTGACGCGGAAGGTCGCTGAGACTCAGGTTGCTGCCGATACAGCCTCCGACGAGTTCTATGCAGCGCAGCAGGAGTACTTCGCTGCGATCACGGAAGCTCAGAGCCTGCAGGCGCAGGCGGACGAACAATCAGCGATTGCCGAAACCTCTGCGCGCAGGGCCGGTCAAGTTGCGGCACAGCTGTATCGCAACGGTGGAGATGATTCAGCACTGCAACTGTTCTTCTCCGGTTCCGCGGCCAACGCCGATGAGCTCCTGTCACGCCTGGGCACCATGGACAAGCTTCTCGAGTACAACCGGTCGGTCTACGATGGCGCAATCTCGGCGCGCAACACCGCCCAATCGCTGACCGATCAGGCGAAGGTTGCCCGCGACGAACGAGACCGCCTGCAGCAGGTCGCAGAGCAGAAGATGATTGCGGCACAAGAAGCGGCCGACGCCGCACAGGCCGCGCTCGACGAGCAAGCCGCGAACCTCGAGACGATGCAGGCGCAGCTCGCCGCGCTGAAAGACACCACCACGCAGACTGTCGCTGGTTACCAGTCGGGTGTGGCCGCGCGCGAGGCCGAAGAGCGCGCCCGTCGCGAACGCGAAGCCGCGGAAGCGGCAGCCAACGGTGGCGGCAACGGCGGCGGCGGAGGCTCTGCCGGTAGCGGCGGTTGGGTCCGGCCCCACGGGGGCGGCCGAAGTTCAAGCTACGGCCCGCGGACCCCGATCTGCGGTTCGCAGGGCTGCTCCTCGAGCTACCACTACGGCGCGGACATGGCCAATGGCTGCGGAGCGGCGATCTACGCCGCCAACTCCGGAACAGTGGACTACGCCGGCGCGAACGGCAACTACGGCAATTACGTCCGCATCCAACACGGCGGGGGCGTCAGCACCGGGTACGCGCACATCAAACCCAGTGGCATCCTCGTTGGCAGGGGGCAATGGGTCAATTCGGGCCAGGTCATCGCTTACGCGGGTGACACTGGACGCTCCTTCGGTTGCCATCTGCATTTCGAGGTCTACATCAATGGTGGTTACACCAACCCCGTCCGATTCATGGAAGACCGCGGCGTCTATATCTAAGGCTCCGACATGGGAGCACGAAGTGGCGCCACCCACAATGACCAGTTGGGTAGAGAGGGCTGCTCCAGTCGTCACTCGCGACATCCTTGCTAGGGATCTCAGAGAGGGAGAATGACGCTACCCATCACCGCCGTCAGCCGCGACATGATGTCGGTCCACAGCCCTGTCACCATCAGGATTCCGAGGACGATCAGCAGTATGCCTCCGCATACGTTCACCACCCGGATGTGACGACGGAGGAACTCGACCGTCTTCGCCGCCCAACCGAACCCGAATGCGACCAACAGGAACGGGATGCCGAGGCCGAGCGAATACGCGAGGCCGAGGAAGCCGGCACGGACAGGGTCGCCAGCATTGAACGAAAGCGCGATGATCGCGGCAAGCGTCGGACCCATGCACGGTGCCCAGCCGATACCAAGTGCCACTCCAAGTAGCGGCGCCCCTGCGATTCCGGCCCGGGAGCCGACGTGGAAGCGGACCTCCCGCTGGGCGAAATTGAACAACCCGAGAAAGACGAGCCCCATCAGGATGATGACGACTCCGAGGATGCGTGTGACCAGGTCGCCCCAGCGTAGGAAGAACACGCCGGCCGTGCCGCC
Source organism: Microbacterium meiriae (assembly GCF_040685015.1). Lineage (NCBI taxonomy): Bacteria > Bacillati > Actinomycetota > Actinomycetes > Micrococcales > Microbacteriaceae > Microbacterium > Microbacterium meiriae. Next base: position 916,557 of record NZ_JBFBHD010000001.1, read on the forward strand.
CAGCGCGGTGATGAGAACGAAGACGACGCTGAAGCCGAGGATGAACAGCAGTACGCCGACTACGAGCTGACGGCGCTGGGGCGCGACTGCGTTCGTCGCGCGACCCTTCGAGTCCGGCGCGACCACCCCGCCAAGGAAGCCGAGGTAGCCGGGGACCAGCGGGAGCACGCAGGGCGACAAGAACGACACGAGGCCAGCGAGCATCGCGACGGGGACTGCGAGCCAGAGCGCACCGGACCCGATGATGGTGTCGGCGTTCACGGTGTCTCCGCCAGAGCGTCCTTGACGAGCGTCGAGAGGATCGAGGTGCCGTCGATGGGTCCGATGATGCGGGCGGCGACACGGCCCTGCCTGTCGAGCACGAGAGTCGTCGGTGTCGCCTGGATCGGCACGACCTCGGAGAAAGCGAGTTTCGCCTCGGCCGTGTTCACGTCGATCAGGCTCGGGTAGGTGATGCCGAACTCGTGAGAGAAAGCCTGGGCAGTGTCGGCCTGGTCGCGGGTATTGATGCCGATGAAAGCTACATCCTCGCCGCCGTATTCTTGCCAGACGCTTTCGAGATCCTTCGCCTCGATGCGGCACGGCGCGCACCCGGCGTACCAGAAGTTCACCACCGTGACCTTGCCGGCGTTGTCTGCGCTGTCGAAATCATCACCAGTTTCAGTGATGCCGCTGAAGTCGACCGGTTCGCTCCGCTCGTCGATCGGGATCTCGACGATCGCGCCGCCAGCGGCCACATACCCGGTGTTCTCACCCTTGAGGAAGGAATCGCTGACCGGATCCGGCGCACACCCGCTCAGACCGATCACGGACACAGCGAGCATGGCCCCGACCGCGCCACGAACGGCACGAAAGCGGGGTCTTCGACGCATATTTCGAACCTTACACAGATCACCTATGCGTCACCTTTGCCTCGGACACTTCCCGACCGGGAATAGACTCGCATGCATTGTGTTATATACCCCTAGGGGGTATCTTTTTGGGAGTGAACGGCTACGAGAGCAACAAGGCTGATCTGCGTAAGCGGTTGAGCCGGGTAGAGGGTCAGGTGCGAGGTATCGCACGAATGGTTGATGAGGACAAGTACTGCATCGATATCTTGACGCAGGTGTCTGCGGCGACGAAGGCCCTCGAGACGGTGGCGTTGTCGCTACTCAGTGACCATCTCGCTCATTGTGTCGCTCAGGCAAGTGCTGAGGGAGGCGAGGTGGCTGCGGCGAAGGTCCGCGAGGCCAACGAAGCGATCGCTCGTCTCGTCCGTTCATAACTACTACGTCTGTCTACTCGAAGGAGCACATCATGACTGATCGCATCGAACTCGGCTTGAAGGACGCGAATGCGGGGTGCGCATGCTGCGCTGCCCCTTCATCCGTTGACGCATCCGCGCCTGTCGCGGCCCCGGTCTCGGCCGAGATCTTGGTTGCGGGGATGACATGCTCGCATTGCGCCTCCAGCGTCAGCGATGAGCTGAACGCCATCGATGGTGTCGACGGTGTCACGGTCGACCTGAATGCCGGCGGGGCATCCCGCGTGATTGTCCACAGCGCCGCCCCTATCGATCCCACGGCTGTACGGGCTGCGGTTGAAGAGGCCGGCTACACCCTCGCGACCTCCCCGATCTGAGTCGCTATCCGTTTGCGCCCGGCTGATCCGGGTGCATCCGAGCAAGGAGTTTCCGATGAGCCAGCATGACCAGCACCACGAACACACTGCGCATCAGGATCACGGCAGCGTGCCGACAACGGAGCATGACCACACGGCGATGAGCCACGACCACGGTGCTCCCCCAGAGCACGCTGGTCACACGAGCCGCGGCGGTCACGGCGGTCACGGCGGTCACGGCGGTCACGGCGGTCACGGCGATCATGTCGGTCAGTTCCGGCGGTTGTTCTGGATCATGCTGGTCCTCGCGGCCCCTGTGGTTGGGTTCTCGATGATGTTCTCGATGCTGCTCGGGTACCCATTGCCCGACGCCGCGTGGGTGGGTTGGGTGTCCCCGGTTCTCGGGACCGTGATGTATGTGTGGGGCGGGGCCCCGTTCCTCACGGGTGCCGTGAGCGAGCTCCGTGCACGCAAGCCCGGGATGATGCTGCTGATCGCCCTTGCGATCACCGTGGCATTCCTGGCGTCCTGGGGTGCGAGCCTCGGCATGCTGCACCACGAGTTGGATTTCTGGTGGGAGCTGGCGCTGCTGATCGTGATCATGCTGCTTGGTCACTGGATCGAGATGCGCTCGCTCGCGCAGACGACATCGGCCTTGGATTCCTTAGCGGCGTTGCTGCCTGACGAGGCAGAAAAGGTCGACGGCGATACGACCGTAACGGTCGCGCCCTCGGACTTGCAGGTAGGCGATGTCGTGGTCGTGCGTCCGGGCGGGCGGGTCCCCGCCGATGGGCGCATCGTTCAGGGATCGGCCAGCATGGACGAGTCGATGATCACCGGAGAATCCCGGCCGGTGCGCCGCAGCGATGGCGACCCGGTCATTGCCGGTACCGTCGCCACGGATTCCGGAGTGCGGGTGGAGATCACGGCCATCGGTGAGGACACCGCTCTCGCGGGGATTCAGAAGCTGGTCACCGAGGCGCAGAGTTCGTCGTCTCGGGCGCAGCGGCTCGCGGACAAGGCCGCAGGGTGGCTGTTCTGGTTCGCGCTCGGCGCCGCAGCGATCACCGCGATCGTCTGGACGGTTGTTGGCCTACCCGACGCCGCCGTCATCCGCACCATCACGGTGCTGGTGATCGCCTGCCCGCACGCGCTGGGCCTGGCGATCCCGCTGGTCGTGTCGATCGCGACCGAGCGCGCCGCCCGCGGGGGCGTGCTCATCAAGGATCGTCTCGCGCTGGAGAGCATGCGCACCGTCGACACTGTTCTGTTCGACAAGACGGGCACGCTCACCAAGGGCACCCCCGCGGTGACCGCCATCAACCCCGTCACGGGGACCGACGCCGATCAGCTGTTGGCGTGGGCGGCCGCGGCGGAAGCAGACTCCGAGCACCCCCTCGCCCGCGCGATCGTCAACGCGGCAAAAGAGAAGACGCTCACCGTTCCACGCTCAACCGACTTCGAGTCATCCCCCGCTGTCGGGGTGCGTGCCCGCGTTGACGGACGTGTCGTGCAGGTCGGTGGCCCGTACATGCTCGAGCAGGAGAATGCGCAGGAGCTGCCCGTTGCTGACGAGTGGCGGAACGAGGGTGCGATCATCCTTCACGTGCTCGTCCACGGTCAGGTTGTGGGCGCGCTGCGTCTGGCGGATGAGATCCGCTCGGAGTCGCGCCATGCGGTCGACGCGCTCCATGAGAGCAGTGTGCAGGTGGTCATGATCACCGGTGATGCGGACGCGGTCGCCGCCTCCGTGGCGGGCGAACTCGGCATCGACCGGTACTTCGCCGGGGTACGCCCCGAGGACAAAGCGTCGAAGGTGAAAGAGCTTCAGGGCGAAGGTCGAAAGGTCGCCATGGTTGGTGACGGGGTGAACGATGCCCCCGCGCTGGCGCAGGCGGACGTCGGTATTGCGATCGGGGCGGGAACCGATGTCGCAATCGCGTCTGCGGGGGTCATCCTCGCCAGCGACGACCCCCGGTCGGTGATCTCCGTGATTGAGCTGTCGCGGGCCAGTTACCGGAAGATGAAACAGAACCTCTGGTGGGCCGCCGGGTACAACCTTCTCTCGGTGCCGTTGGCTGCCGGTGCGCTCGCCCCCGTCGGGTTCGTGTTGCCGATGTCGGTCGGTGCAGTGTTGATGTCACTATCCACGATCGTTGTCGCGCTGAATGCGCAGTTGCTGCGACGGCTGAACCTCAGCCCGGACGCCGTCGTCGACAAGTAGGCGCATGGGCGGCGGCGACGTACCCTGGAAGAAAGGGAGGTGGGACAGTGTTGACGACGATCGCACGGCGCGTGCATGACCAGCGCACCCTCACCCGCACCCTGCTGACCGTCGTCGCCGTCGCCTTTTCCGTGATCTTCGGGCTTCTGGCGATGCACTCGATGAACACGCACACCATGCCCTCCGGGCACAGCGAAACCATCGCGGTCGCACCCGCGCATGCCGACGCTCACCTCGCACACGCCTCAGGCGAAGCTGCAGCGATGGATGAGACGGGCTGTGCGACGTGCTCTGACGATCACGGCATGTCGTGGATGGCCTGCGTTCTCGCGCTCCTCATCGCCGTAGTGCTGGTCACCCGGCCGCCCGCCTGGTGGCGCTCACTCACCGAAACCCCTGGTCCGCTCCTTTCACGTTTTGCGCTTCGCGGCGCGCTGTACCCGCTGCGGCCGCCGTCTCTCACCGTTCTCTGCATCAGTCGCACCTGATGGCTGGCATGCCCGTTCTATGGGCAACGCCCCCTCGCCCAGCCTGTCTCGCTGGGCACCATCATCGACTCTTGGAGAGAACCATCATGAAGACCCGTTTTGCGGCGACCGCCGCACTCACTCTCACTGCTGTGCTCGCCCTTGCCGGCTGCGCTGGAAACACCTCCGGCGGAGGCGATATGCCCGGCATGAATCACGAGAGCAGCAGCTCCGCCCCGGCGTCGGCGGACGCCAATGACGCCGACATCATGTTCGCCAGCATGATGAAGGAGCACCACGCTCAGGCCATCGAGATGTCTGACATGCTCCTCAGCAAGGACGGCGTCAACGAGCGCGTCGCCGCCCTCGCGGAAGAGATCAAGGCAGCGCAGGGCCCCGAAATCCAGAAGATGGAGCAGTGGCTCGAAGAGTGGGGCGCTGATACCTCCAACATGGAAGGCATGGACCACGGCGGCGGCATGATGTCCGACGACGACATGCAGGCCCTCGAAGATGCCACCGGGGCGGACGCCAGCCGTCTGTTCCTCGAGCAGATGATCGAGCACCACCAGGGTGCCGTCGAAATGGCCCAAGACGAAGTCGACAACGGCCAGAACAGTGACGCGGTCGCCCTGGCCGAGACGATCATCGAGGCACAGACCACGGAGATCGCCACGATGAAAGACCTCCTCGACACACTCTGATCTACGTTCCGGGGGTGCGGCGCTCGCCCGCACCCCCGAACTGGCCTTCTCGCAGTAACCCACGCCACCGCGCTGGTGCCATGTCGCGACTCTCATTCGCGTACCGCTCGCGCACCTGCATGCATTTCTTCACGTCGGAGTCTCATGAACCGCCACTCGCCCCTACCCGCTTTCGCGATCGCTCTCGCAGCCGTCGCCCTCACCGGCTGCGCCGTGCCGCAGGCCTCCGGCACCAACGCGGTCCCCCCCGTTATCCAACACATTCACGGTGTTGCCGCTGACCCCCGCGGTGAGGACCTCTTCATAGCCACCCACGGAGGACTCTTCACCCTCACTCCTGAAGGTGCGATCGCCGGTCCCATCGGAGGCCACGATTTCGATGCGATGGGCTTTACCGTCCTCGACGACGCCCTCTTCGCATCCGGTCACCCGGGCACACAGACACCCGCAGAGCTCGGCTCCCCGAACCTAGGTGTCATTCGTAGTGACGACTTCGGCGAATCGTGGTCACCGATCGCCCTCACTGGCAGTACGGACTTCCATGTCCTCACCGCCGGACCAGACGGCACTCTCTACGGGATCGCCTCCGATGGCGTCGATCTGCTCATCAGCACTGACGACGGTCTCGAATGGACCCGCGGCGCAACACTTGCCGCGGCAGACCTCGCCGCCACCGGCGACGGTCTCTACGCCGCCGCGGAAGAAGGACTGCTCCTCAGCACCGACAACGGCGCCACCTTCACCCCCGTCGCCGACGCCCCGCTGCTCTACACACTCGACGCCAAACCCAATGGCTCGCTCGCAGGAGTCGGAACCGACGGTGCCCTCTGGTCACAGAACACCGAAGGAACATGGCAACGCCTCGACCCGCTTCAAGGGGCCGCTCAGGCCTTCACCGCGATCGATGACGAACGCTTCATCGTTGTCGACGACCGCGGCATCGTCCAGATCACAGCCGACGACACAACCATCCTCGCCCCCGCCCGGTAGAGAACGCCACCACCAGAACGGCCACCCATGGTCCCCCGCCGCAATCCCTTCCGACGCATATCCGTCTTCATCGCGTGCGCCACAGTCCTCGCCCTGCTTCTCGCCCTTGCGAGCTTCTACCTCATCGGAGCCATATTCAGATGACCCGCCACCTGCACCCAGCTCGGCACCGTCCACGAGCACACGTTCCCACGCGCACCAGCCACATGTCCCCACAGCGGTGTCACGATCGCCTCGTACGTATCGGGGCCTTCCTTCTCCTGGCCGCCGTCGCACTGATCGCAACTCATCTCCTCATCGACACAACCGTTCCAGACCAACGGTCACTCTGGGCATACACGCTCGGAAGCTACGAAACAGCGTTCATCCTCGCGATCGTCGGACTGGCGCTCGTGCTGCGTGAACCCCCGGGAGGCGCGGATGAATCTCAATGACTACTGGACCAACGCCTTTTGGTCCGTCATCCCCACGATCGCCGTCGTCGCAGCATTCTGGTTCGTCCTGCGGTCCATCATCAGAGCCGACCGCAACGAACGAAAAGCACACGCCAAGATCGAGCAACAACTCCGCGCGGAACGAAACCATCCTCGCCAACTCGCATCGGCGGACGACGAGCGAGACCCGCTACCTGAACGCCGGAAACGTCTGCCGAAAGCAGATACCGGCGAACGTTAACGGCGGGCGCACGATGACGGGCGACGCGAACTCGCCGGAAACGATCGTTTTCGGCGGGTCGTCTGCTGCACGCTCCCTCCTGCTGTGCTCACTCGCGTCTTCAGCGGGAGATTTTGGAAAGCGGAGATGGGTCCGAGGCCTCGCTTGCGGCACCACCAGTAGAACCGAATGCGAAACCACGCCGCAAACGATCGTGTACGGCGGGCGGCACCGAACCGTGAGGTTGCTCAACATTTTCTTGCGAGAGGCGAGGGGAAGTCTGCAATGTCGGACATATGAGGGATCGTGGTGACTATGAGCTGACCAGGATCGTGAGGGAACGCTATGACCGGTAACGACGAGCCCGAAGGGCATTCGTCCCCCGATGGCGTTCCTACTCTCATCGCGTGGGCAACGGATCAGGCCTGGCTGGCCGAGGCAGACCGCGATCGCGCCGAGGAACGTTTCGACCGGCTCGCTGGAGACCGCGAACTCGCGACCGCACTCCAGGCCAGCGGATACCGTGGCCGGAACTACGATCTGTTCGCGAATGAGATCGCGAAGTACGGGTGGGCTGTCATCCGCGGGTGGATCTACAAAGGGCAGATTCGTGGCGAGGTGAAGCGAAAAGGCTTCGGCGCACTGGAGCCTGAGCCCCGCCCGGGCTCGATGATCGAAGAGGCCGAGAGCCTGGCGGATGAGACGATCGTGCTCGCCCTCACCGCGTTCCGAGACAAGGTGCTCGTCCCGGGCAAGTGGGACCCCGCCAAGGGAGCTTCCCTGCGCACGTTCTTCGTGGGCCAGTGCCTTCTGCAGTTCAGCAACGTCTACAAGCGTTGGCGTCGAGAAGAGCTGCGTTCATATGCGGAGCCGCAGGCTCCGCCGCCCGCAGCGGCCTGGGCCGACGACTTCGAGGAGGGTCCGTCGACGTCGGCTGCTCCCGACGCGAGCGAGGCGGCGCACATCAAGGACGAGCTGCGTCGTGCATTCGGGAGCATCAAGGACGAGCGTGTCCGCTCAGCCTTTTATCTGAACGTGACGCATGGCTTCACGCACGCGGAGATCGGCGAGAAGCTTGGCATGACCGCGAAAGCGGTGGAGTCGGCGATCGCGCGCGCACGTCAGCAAGTACGACAGAACCGGGAGTCCGCATGAGCAGTGAATTTCGAGGCAAGATCGAGCGCTCGTCCTTCGGGACCCAGAACGCGAAGGCGGCACGCCGAACCGTTTCCGCCAACAAAGCGCAGTCGCTCGTCTCGCGATCGATGACGGGCAAGACTCAATCGAAGCAGTTGAGAGGCCGCGAGGGGAAGTGACCAGCGGCGGACATATACCGAGATGTCGGGATCACAACGGAAAAGAGCCGCCCCGCGGTAACGGGACGGCTCACAAGCCCTGAGAAGGTCAGGTCTCATCCAGAGCACTGACTGTACCGGAGTTGGCAGCCGCAGACTAGCGGCGCTCCATCTCATGGCACCCCGGCACCAATCAGTGAAGGAGTTCCCATGGGAACCGTTCGTCGCTCTGCATCCACCGGTCGTTTCGTCTCCAAGGCCGCTGCGGCCCGCTGGCCCGGAAAGACCACCACCGAACGTGTCGGTTCCGGCACGAGCAACTCGACCACGGTGCACCGCTCCGCGTCGTCGGGCCGGTTCGTCACCGAATCGACCGCCAACCGCAACCCGGGCGGCACGATCAGCCAGCGCGTCTAATCGAACCTGAGGGCCTGCACGTGCACACGTGCAGGCCCTCGTTGTGTAAGTCGAGGGCCTCCAGAACCCCGTCGGTGGCGGTCAGTAGTTCACCTTGTCGATGACGAGGTTCCCGTCGAGCATCTCGTGCGGGACGGGTCCTGCACTGGGGGAGCGGGATGGTCAGTCTCACGAGGTCGGGGTCCGCAACGGTCTCCGCGGACGCCAAGGCGTGAGCGCCCGGGACGGCAACGCCGACCGGCATCTCAATGTCTGCCGCAGCGCCGGAGCCGGCAATGTTCACCGGAAGCCGGCGGCGAGTACTGTTCACCCGAAGGCTAGTGGGGGAGCTTTCCCCTCGTTCGTTCAAGTCTGGCCTTGCGTTGCCTAGACCTTGCGACGGAAGCCGGTGGAGTCCCGAGTGACATCGGGCGACCAACGATGCGGTTCTCGCTTCACGTCGGGCCACTCGAGATCAGATCGAACGATATCCGGTCCGCGCCGGTGTGTCGGAAGCCCGTCGAAGCCGACCGGGCTGATCCTGGGCGCAGGCGACGAAGATGTGCCTACCGGCACTCCGCCTCCCTCCGGGAGTGATGATGAAGCCAGCTGAGATCGCACGGATGATCGCTCGTCGACGGTTCTCGAAAGAGTCGGAGCTGCACTGGGTGCCGCGTGATCATCGTTCGGAGACTGGCTATGCGAACAACACCTCGTTCGCACCGGTCGACCGAAGTCTCGGCCGTTTGGATTGGTCTGTCATCGACCCCATGAAGGTTCGAGTATCGAAGGGCGCCAGCCACTTCTTCACAGGATCTGAGTACTTCTGGAGTCGCACCCGCAGCCACGTGTGGTGTGAGTCTCAGTTCGAGCGCGACGAGTTGATGTGGCTCGATTTTGCCGGACAGGTCGAAAGGGTGTGGTCGCAGCCGTTTGGCGTGGTGTTCGGCGTCCGCTCACCGATGGCCGGTCATTGGCACGTGCCGGATTTCTTGTTGCAGATGTCGGACGGCTCCTACGCCGTCCGAGATGTGAAGCCGAAGGAACGCATCGACGAGTCCGTGCAACTGCAGTTCGATGAAACCGCACGGCTGTCGGCAACGCTCGGCTGGCACTACGAGGTGCTCTCCGGTCACAGCGTCCATGCGACTCGCGTGGTCGAATGGTTGTCGGCGTCGCGTCATGACCGTTGCAGGCCGTCGGCGGACATCGAGGACAAGATCCTCGACGCAGCTACTCAGGGCAAAACACGCCGGGAGTTGTGTGAGCTGGCGTCTCCAGATTGCCCGCTTCTAGCGTGCGCATGGGTTGACAACCTCGCCTGGCGCAGACTTCTCGCGCTCGACTTGTCGTCCGTATTCAATAGCAACACGCTACTGACTACCGCACATCGGGAGAGAACGGACGCGATCAGTGTCCGATGAACGCAAACTGAAGCTCGGAGACTCTTTCGAGATTGACGGCGAGAGCTGGGTCTGGGTCCACATCATTCCTGGCCTGGAGGTGAAGCTCCGCTCTGAACACGCGCCCGATCGACACCTGATCATGTCCGTAGACGAGTTCCTGCTCCAGGCCGGAACAGCCCAACGGGATCGCAGCGTATCTCTTCGACCGGACGGGGATGCATGGCCGACCGACGTATGCGATATGGAAGCCCATCTCCTTGAGGCGTTCACGGGCAGGCCGATGGATCCGTTGGCCTCCGCTTCTCGGGCACAATACGACCCTGCGCTGACAACTCAGAACGCACGCGTTGACGCGAAGCTGCTCGAGCTAAAAGGCACGTCACTTGGGCGAGCGCGCAGCACCTTTCACCTCCTGTGGAAGACGTACCAGCAAGACGGTGCAGCCGGGCTGAATGCCCGCATGCATCGCAAGGGCGAGCAGCGACTCTCCATCAGCCGGGCAGATGCACGGCTGGTGACGATCATCGATCGATTCCTCGATCGCCAAACGGACAAGTCGACGAGCAGCAAACGCCGGTGCGCTGTCTTGGTGAGGCGAGAGCTCGAGACCACTTACCCGGGCGATCCTCTATGCGAGATCAAGGCTCGCACCCTCCAGGGCTACATCAACGAGCGGGCGGCCGGCCGTTACAGCTTCGACAAAGCGACCACCCGGCGAAACACCGATAACAGCCCCAAGCGTCAGTACTACTCCGGGGCTGCCTATCAACTTGGGGAGCGATGCGAGATCGATTCAACGAAACTCGACGTTCTCGTCTGGGATGAGAACAGTGAGTTCCGGCCGACACTCACCGTGCTTCTCGATGTCGCAAGCCGGGTACCGCTCGCTTGGGCGATTCACGCGGACAGCCCTGGCGGATTCGACCATGCACTCCTGCTCGCCCGGGCTGTCATCGGGCGCAAAGCCGTACCTGGTTCGGGAGCAGCCACCCTCGCGGGATCAGCCACGTTGCCTTCTGACCTGATGAAGCAGGTGAACCCCTACCTCACTGACGATTCTCTGGCCCTCCCGTGGATCTTCCCGCGATCGATCACTATCGACGGCGGAGCAGATTTTCGGTCCCGCACGTTCAGAGATGCCTGCAGCGCGTACGGAATCCACAGGGAACTTGCCCCCTCCAGAACGCCGACGGTAAAGCCACACGTAGAGCGCAACTTCGGCACCCTCTCGACAGACTTCGCCGCATGGCTGGCCGGTTTCGTGGGGAACTCCGTCGCCCATCGGGCCGCCAAAGACGACCCCACCCTCACCCTGGATTCGCTTCGCCTCATCCTCGACAGCTGGATAACGAACATCTACCTGAACAGGCCTCACCGTGGCTTGAAGTCGACGAGCTCCCCAGGGCGCATCTTCACCCCGAATCAGATGTACACCGAACTGTTCGCTGTAGGACCCGGCGTCCCGGTGCCTTTCGGAGTTGAGGAGTACCTCGCGCTCTTGCCCACGGAACGGCGCATGATCGGTCGTGCAGGGATCGAACTCCACAATCGCCGCTACGACTCATCCCACCTGGAAGATCTCCGCAATCGCTCCCTCACGGGCGCTGAACCGGGATCCGCGAAAGCCAGGAAATTCCCAGTGAGCTTCGACCCCTACAACGCCAATGCCGTCTGGGTGCGTCACCCAGAAACCGGTGTGTGGATCGAGTGCTGGGACATCGCTCTGCGGGAGAAGACAGCACCGATGGTCGCCGAGATCGACATGAAACTCCTTGCCCGATACCCCGACGCCGCAATCGACGATCCCGACCGCCGCCGCGAGTGGATCGACCACGTCGAAAGTCGCGAACGAGGAGACAAACGGAAGCGCACCCAGCACAAACGGGAGCAACAGCGCCTCAAGGTCGAAGCGCAACGTGAACCAGGCCCCTCGACAACGACACCGATCCCACTACGGCAATGGGCCAAACCCGTCGACATCAGCACCATCGATTGGACATCCCCCGACATAGATCTCGCGCAAGCAGAGGAGCTTGATTCATGAAGATCACCCCACTCGTCCTCCACCATGACCGCAAGACCAGCCTTGCAGGGCTTCGAGAAGCATTCGACGCCGAGCCCTCATCCCCGCCGAAGATCACCTTCCGTCAGTACAGAGATCTGGACAGTGAAGCTCGAGAGCTATACGACCAAGCTCGCGAAGACTTTCTCCGGCTGACGCTGAGGGTGAAGACACGCGAGCAAGCGGTCTGCGCTCGCATTCTGGAGGACCTCATCCGGATCAACCCTCGGCTGAAGAACTCGCGGCGCGGGCTGATGATATCCGCGCCGATGTTCTCCGGCAAGACAGAGCTCGCTCTCCTGTTGGCTCGATCCGTAGAACGCAGACACGCAGCCCAACACCCCGACTACCTCAGAGACGGAGACGCACCGGTCGTCTGGGTGGAGATGACCGAACACTCGACCGGAAAAGCTCTCCTTGCCCAGATCGTGGAGTTTCTCGCCCCCACCATCGTTCTCCCCAAACAGATCGCCACCGACAGGCTGAGGAAGCTTGCCGTCGAGGCCCTCCACCGTCACGGCACGAAGCTGCTCGTGATTGACGAAGCGCACAAGCTCGGCGGGACTGAACCCTCCAGTGTCATCAAAGCCCTCCAGAACGAGTCTTGTGCGACCGTCGTCCTGGTTGGAATCAATCTCGACCAAGCATTCAAGACGGGCGACGGCCTGCAAGTCAGCGCACGATGTGACTTCGTCACACTCGACAAGATCGACCCCGCCGTCCAAGAGGACTTCGAACAATGGATCAAATGGGTCGCCACCTTCGACAGCTTCCTACCACTATGCGGGCACGCCCACGGCCTTCTCACCCGCAACGCCGGCACGCTAGTCCACGCCGCCGACGGGAAACTCGCCGTTCTCGCGATGATCGTGGACCGCCTCGTCGCGTCCATCTTGCGCGACGAATCGCGCACCTCGGAGACCGTAACCCGCGAGCGACTCTTCGGGGTTCTCGATACTCTCCGGCGCACCACGCTCAACACACACAACGTCACCCTGGACGACCTGGTGGACGCCGCATGATCAGCACGCAGGCGTGGGCGAAACGACCCAAGTGGCATCATCTTGAGACGCCACGCTCCTACGCGCAGCGGCAATGCCGCGCCGCAGGAGTACCGTTCGACTTCGCCGAGAGGGCACTGACCAGCCGAGCGCAACCGAACATCCACCGCGTCTGGATCGACGACGAAGCGGCCGCTCGGACGGTCGAGGCGACGGCAGGGCGCCCAGCCGGTCATTACCTCCGCATGAAGCGTCTAGCGCAACCGGACTCCACACGGGCCTACCCGCAGCGCTTCCTGTGCCGCCTATGCAGTGCCGGGGAGACGATCGAGCAAATTCCCCACGATCGGGAAAACTTCTGTCTCCGACACCCGAGGCAGATGGTGTGGGTCGGTCCCGGAACCGAACCCGATACCCAGGTGATCGTTCCCTTCGATCCCACGCTTCGGAACGCGGAACTCTCCTTCCGTCGACTCGTCGCCACTGGTCGGGTCACCACACAACTGCACGGTCAAGTGTGGGCCATGGTGCGCGACAACGAAACGCTCTCCGCCCAGAACGCAGAGACCGGGCAGAATCCGTGCTTGATGAGCGCGGTACGCGAGATCGATCGCCGCGCACATCTGTACCGCGCGACGGTGCGCGTTCTGCAGATCTTGTCCAATCGTGCACACTGCGCACGATGGCGCACTCAGTCGGCGGCAGATCTACGACTCGACATCACCGCAACGTTGGGCCTCACCAACAGCGACATCCTCGTCGAACGCGTGATTCTCTGGCTCCGCCCCCTCCGCCGCCACACCATCCCCACGAAATTCCGCCCCCTGGAAGCCGCCCTCGACACCGTCGACGTCCCCCGCATCCTCGACACCACCGCCAACTACCCGCTGTGGATCCTCCGCCACCCGAAAGCCATCTCCGAATGGGACTGGGATCGCAACCCGCCCACCCGCGACCCCTGGTCCGGAGTCGATGTCTCTCACAAAGCGTGGTGGTTGTGCGAGGAGGGGCACTCCTGGGAAGCAAGCCCCCACGTGCGAGGCTCTGCCGAGACCAACTGCGAATATTGCATCGGCATGGACTTCTGGCCGGGACACACCGATCTCGGCACCCTGCGGCCAGACATCGCCGCGGAATGGGACACTACCCCAGGAGCCAACCGGGGGGACCCCCATCACGTGAGCGCCACCTCCGCCCGGAAAATCAACTGGAGGTGTACTGCTCACGAGCACACCTGGCCCGCCCAGGTGCGCTCCCGCACCACGCAAGAAAGCAAATGCCCCTATTGCAGCGGTAGCCGGGCGATACCGGGTGAAACAGATTTAGCCACTCTTCACCCCGGCCTCGCAGCAGAGTGGGATCACGAACTCAACGACAGCTCCATCACTCCGGAGACAGTCACCCCCGGATCGGACCGTGTCGTCTGGTGGCACGGCCACTGCGACCACAGCTGGGACGCGGCTGTCGGTGACCGTTGCTCAGGACACGGGTGCCCGTACTGCTCCAATCAACGCACCCTCGCCGGTTTCAATGACCTCGCCACCACTCACCCTCATCTCGCCGAACAATGGGACCGCGTCAACTCCAAGTCCGCTTGTGAGGTCACCGCGGGCTCGGATTACCCCGCAGTATGGCGCTGCGCGCTGAGTCACACATGGGAGCTCCCCGTCTGGGGCCGCACGAAGGACAAGACGGGATGCCCCGTGTGTGCGAATCGCGTCGTCCTCGCGGGGTTCAATGACTTGGGGACTCTCGATCCTCATTTGGCTTCGGAATGGGACCGCACCCCAGGAGCGAACGACCGGACACCGTCCGAAGTGACCGTCAGTAGTTCCTATGAAGCCCAATGGCGGTGCGCAGAAAACCACACCTGGCCAGCGACCGTCGCCAACCGACACGCAGGCTCAGGCTGCCCGTCATGCTCCGGCCGGGTCGCTATCCCGGGAGCCACTGACCTCGCGACACGCAGACCCGATATTGCCGCGCAATGGGATCCCAGCAACGACTGCTCACCGAATCAGGTCACGGTCTCCTCCCACGTGAAAGTGTCGTGGATCTGCCACCGCAATCACTCGTGGCCCGCGACAGTCAAAAACCGGACGTCCGGCTGCGGCTGCCCTTACTGCACAGGAAAGCTACCCATCCCAGGGGAGACCGACCTTGCAACCCTGCGACCCGATCTCGCAGCGCAGTGGGACTCCTCTAACGCCCTCTCGCCCACCGAGGTCACCGTGGGATCGGGGAGAAAAGTCACCTGGCACTGTGCCTGCGGGTATACATGGCCATCGAGAGTTCAGACCAGAACCCGCAGGCCTCACGCCCGCTGCCCCGAATGCCGCAAATAGCGACACTCCAGGTTCCAACGCCATCGAGCTCGCACTTGGCAATGCTGACCCCCTCGAGCACGAAGGACAAAGGCTCACGTGTTCGCTGCTCGCCCAAACGCGAGCGAGTCGAGAAGCGCTGAAGGCCTGACCAAGGTCGCACTGCCGACTCGCCGTTCACGTCAGCGTCGCGGATTGTCGAGCGCGTGCGCTTCTCAGAGGAGCTCGCTCACCAGCTGTTCGATGCGACCACGGATATCGTCGCGGATGGGCCGTACGGCGTCGATGCCCTGGCCAGCGGGGTCGTCGAGCTTCCAGTCTTCGTAGCGCTTTCCGGGGAAGAACGGGCAGGCGTCGCCACAACCCATGGTGATCACGACGTCAGAGGCCTGCACCGCCTCGGTGGTGAGGACCTTGGGCTGCTCGGCGGTGATGTCGATACCAAGTTCCTGCATCGCGTCGACGGCGGTGGGGTTGATCTGATCCGCAGGCATGGACCCGGCCGAGCGCACTTCGATACGGTCGCCAGCGATCTCGCGGAGGAACCCGGCCGCCATCTGCGACCGTCCGGCATTGTGAACGCAGACGAAGAGGACGGACGGCTTGACGGTGGTGTCAGTCATGTTTGCTCCTGAATGGGCGGTAGAGGGGTTAGCGGAGAAGGTCGTCGACGAGAACATGGACGCGTGCGGCGATATCGTCACGGATCGCTTCGACGCCTTCGCGAGACGCGAGAGCGGGGTCACCCACCGCCCAGTCGTCGTACCGAACGCCGGGGATGATCGGGCAAACGTCCCCGCAGCCCATCGTGACGACCACATCTGCCGCGCGCACCGCGTCGTCGGTGAGCGGCTTGGGATACCGATCGGCGGCAATGTCACCTTCGATGTCCGTGAGCAATGATCGCACATGGGGGTGGATGACGTCCGCGGGATTCGACCCTGCGGAGCGCGCAACGACCTTGCCGCCGCTGATCTGATTCACGAGTGCTGCGGCGAGCTGGGAGCGTCCGGCGTTCGCGACGCACACAAACAGCACCTGCGGGACGGAAGAGACGCGGTCTCTGGTGAGGTCAGCGAGGCGCTGCCGGGCGAACCTCTCGGTCAAGGGGATCAATGCAGAGGTGACGCGAGCAGTGCGGGCAAGGGACGTGTACGACTCGCGGACGATGGTGAGCACCACGTCCGCGTCAACCTCCGGAATCTCGGCGGCGAGCTCATCGGCAAGATGAGTCACGCGCGCGTCGAAGTCGGGTCGAGTGCTCGCATCCGTGTGCTCAACGCTCCACGGCTCACTCACGGTCGCAGGTGCGAACGAGTCCAGGAGAGCGGTGACCGCGCCTCGGCGGTTCGGGTTGATGCGGTACCAGACCCAGGTGCCACGCCGCTCGGAGACGAGGACATCCACGTCTTTGAGGACTTTCAGGTGGTGCGACACGGTGGGCTGGGAGACGTCGGCCAGTTCGGCCAGGTCGCACACGCACGATTCTCCGCGGGGATCGGAGGCGATGGCCGACAGCATGCGCAGCCTGAGCGGGTCGGACAGCGCTTTTAGCGTCGCTGCGACCGAGGTGGCAGCGTCGATGCCGATCGCGTGGGTGGCGACGGGACTGCAGGTGTCGCCGGTGGTCGTCAGTGTGACGTTCATGGCTACATCCTTTCAGCGGTGTACGGGTTGGTGTGGAACCAGCGTCGGGCCGCCCACAGGGAGACGTAAACGAGTCCGACGAGCACGGGGACCTCGATCAGTGGGCCGACGACGCCGGCGAGGGCCTGACCGGAGGTGGCCCCGAAGGTGCCGATGGCGACGGCGATGGCGAGTTCGAAGTTGTTGCCCGCGGCCGTGAACGCCAGCGTGGAGGATCGGGCGTATCCGAGCCCGAGCGCCTTCCCGGTGAACAGTCCGATGAACCACATCACGGCGAAGTACGCCAACAGCGGGAGGGCGATACGGGCCACATCCCACGGCCGGTTGGTGACCTGCTCGCCCTGCAGGGCGAACAGCAACACAATCGTGAACAGCAGGCCGTACAGCGCCCACGGTCCGATCTTGGGAAGGAACTTCTCTTCGTACCAGTCGCGGCCCTTCGCACGCTCCCCGATCAGGCGGGAGGCGAAGCCGGCGATCAGGGGGATGCCGAGGAAGACGAGGACATTGAGGGCGATCTGCCAGACCGAGATCTCCAGTCCCTGCGAGTCCAGTCCGAGCCATCCGGGGAGCACGGTGAGGTAGAACCAACCGAGCAGGGAGAAGGCGATGACCTGGAACACGGAGTTGATGGCGACAAGGACGGCGGCGGCTTCCCGATCGCCGCAGGCGAGATCGTTCCAGATGACGACCATCGCGATGCAGCGGGCCAGGCCCACGATGATGAGGCCGGTGCGGTACTCGGGGAGATCCGGAAGGAACGCCCAGGCGAGGGCGAACATCAGTGCCGGTCCGACGACCCAGTTCAGAGCGAGTGAGGAGATGAGTAGCTTCTTGTCGCCGGTGACAGCGGCGACTTTGTCGTAGCGGACCTTCGCGAGGACCGGGTACATCATCACCAGCAGGCCGAGAGCGATCGGCACAGAGATGCCGCCAACCTCAATGTGTGCGAGGAGGTCGGAGACGCCAGGGATGAAGCGGCCGACGAGGATTCCGGCGACCATAGCCAGTCCGATCCACAGCGGCAACCATCGGTCAAGGGTCGACAGGCGGCGGGTCGTCGTTGTGGGGGTGGGTGCGGTTGCGGTGCTCATGCGAGGAGCGCCTCCATCTTCTCTGCGATTACGGGCTTGGCGTGGGCGCCGATGAGCATGTCAACGCGCGCACCCTGGTTGTAGAAGACCAGCGTGGGGATCGACGTGACGCCGATGGCGGTCACCGTGGCCGGGTTCTGGTCGGCGTCGAGCTTCACGATCTTGACCCGCCCGTCGTACTCGACGGCGAGCTGGTTCAGAAGCGGTGCGATCTGCTTACACGGACCGCACCAGGTGGCCCAGATGTCCACCACGACGGGGATCTCGGAGTCGGTGACTTCGTTCTGGAATGTGGCGTCGGTGACCACGATCGGGAAACTCATGCGAGGACCTCCTGGGCATCGAATGCGGGCGCGGTGTCCGTGAGGGCCGCGAGGTAGTGCTGGGCGTCCTGGGCGGCCGCGCAGCCCGTACCGGCTGCGGTGATGGCCTGCCGGTAGGTGTGATCGACCAGGTCGCCGGCGGCGAAGACGCCGTCGAGGGTGGTGCGGGTGGACGGGTGGACGACCCGCACATACCCGTCGGCGTCGGTGTCGACGGAGCCCGCGACGAGCTCGGAGCGCGGGTCGTGCCCGATGGCGACGAAGACCCCAGTGACGGAGAGTTCGCGCTCCGCCCCGGAGACCGTGTCGCGCAGCGTGACCGCCTCGACCTTGTCCGTCCCGAGGATGCCGGCCACTTCGCTGTTCCAGGCGACGTCGATCTTCGGGTGCTCGAGCACCCGCTGCGCCATGATCTGTGAGGCGCGGAACGTGTCGCGGCGGTGCACCACGGTGACCTTCGACGCGAACCGGGTGAGGAACAGAGCTTCCTCCATCGCCGAATCGCCACCGCCGACCACGACGATCTCCTGGTCGCGGAAGAAGAAGCCGTCGCAGGTCGCACACCAGGAGACCCCGTGGCCGGTGAGACGCTCTTCGTCGGCCAGTCCGATCTTGCGGTACGCGGACCCCATGGCGAGGATCACCGCACGCGCCAGGTACGTGTCACCCGATCCGGTGCGCACCGTCTTCACCGGCCCTGCCAGGTCGACCGCGACAGCGTCGTCGAGAAGGATGCGGGCACCGAAGCGCTCAGCCTGCGCGCGCATCGACTCCATCAACTCCGGACCCTGGACACCGTCGACGAAACCGGGGAAGTTCTCCACCTCGGTGGTTGTCATGAGCGCACCGCCGGCGGTGACGGAACCGGCAAGCACGACAGGGGCAAGGCCCGCCCGCGCCGCATACACCGCAGCCGTATACCCGGCGGGCCCGGATCCGATGATGACTAGCTCAACCTCTTGAATCGACATGCGTCTATATTGACACTTATCAATGCAACGTGCAAGCCTGGTGTCATACCAACGATCCGGCGAGTGTCTCGCCGGAGGAGAGAAGGATGACGTGACAGACCCTCAGACCGTGCTGTTCATCTGTACGCACAATGCGGGACGCTCGCAGCTGGGCGCGCACCTGCTGGCCCGGCATGCTGGCGATCGACTGATCGCAGACAGCGCCGGAGTGCACCCCGCTGCCGCGATCAACCCCGCGGTCGCCGCGACCCTCGACGACCTCGGCATCGACACATCAGCGGCAGTACCGCGCGGTGTCACCCCGGACGACCTCGCGAACGCTGATGTGGTGGTGCTGATGAAGCCGGGCTTGGAACTACCCGGGCCGGTCTCCGGCGAGCTCGTGCAGTGGGAGTTCCCCGACCCTGCGGACTGGTCCGTGGACAGCGACTCGGTTCGTGACCTGCGCGATTCGGTCGATCTCAAGGTGCGGGCACTGGCAGCCCGACTGTTGGAGTAGCCAGGCCCCTCAAGGAAGATCCTCGCAGCGCAGGCACGCTCAACCTTCATCACCACTCCCGCCTGGGCGGTACACCTCAGAGCATGGCAGGCTTGCATCGACCTCAATACCTCTGGCCGTCGCGGCCGTCGCCTTCGGCGAGTTCAGACCATACCTAGACGCGTCGACAGCTCGCGCGCAGCTCGCGAGACGAGCGCGCCAAGCGCCTCAAGGCGGTGCCCGATTCGCGCCTTCGGGGCGCTTACGTTCACGGCTGCGACGATACGTCCCGTGAAGTCGATGATCGGCGCCGAGGCTGCCACCACCCCGAACTCGAGCTCCTCGTCCGATAGCGCGTAGCCCTGCTCGCGGATACGGCCGAGTTCGGTGTGCAGGCTCGCGAGATCCGTCACCGGAGAGTTGCCCGGCGGGGGAGAGTCCAGAACCGGGAATCCGGAGGGGTCAGCCTGGTCGAAACGGCCGACGAGGGGCTGATCCTGCCCGTGGTCGTCATACCAGCGTGCGAGGGACTCCTCGTCCCAGTCGCTCAGCAGCGCACGACCCGAGGGAGTGCGCCACGCGGCCGTGGTGGTGCCCGCCCAGCCGGTCGTGCGCACGTCGTGCGGGCTCAGCTCGCTAAGCAGCGTAAGCACGTTGCCGCCGCGCAGCACGCACAGGTGACTCGTCTCGCGCGTGGACTGCACAAGTCGTCGCAGGATGCTGCGCGAGGCGTGCACGAGCGTCGACGTGGCCGTGTGCGCCGCCAGGGCGTATAGCCGCGGCCCGAGCAGGTAGCGCAGCGACTCCTCATCGCGTTCGACGAGTCCGGTCTCGGCGAGCGTCGCGAGTGTGCGTGACACGACCGCCTTGTCCCGCCCGGTGAGCTGTGCCACCTGCGAGACGCCGAGTCCGCCGGAGCGCAACGCCTCGTCGCCGCCGAGCAGCTCGAGGATCTCGATGTCGCGTCCGAGGCCGGAGGAATTGCGGCGAGGGCCGCCGGAGGTGGTGGTCACGGTAAGAGTGTAGCGTCAGCGGTTGCCATATACACAACGCTCTTTGACGAAATGGCCACAAAGGCTACCGTGAGTCTCATCCCCGGTACCGGCCTCAACGACGAGACAGGAGCCCTCTTGACCGGATTCAACTGGGAAGACCTCATGGCCTTCCTCACGCGTCGCGCGGACGACATTCTTGAGCTCACCCGCGATCACCTCGTCGTCGTCGTCGTCTCAGTCGTCCTCGCGGCGATTATCGGCATCGGCCTCGGCATCCTGGTCCGCAACCGTCGCATCGCCCGCACCACCGTGCTCACGGCCGCCGCTGTCGCGATCACCATCCCGTCACTCGCCCTCCTTGCCCTCCTGAGCCCCGTCCTCGGCCTCGGGTGGCTGCCGACCGTCGTCGCCCTCGTTTTCTACTCGCTGCTCCCGGTGGTGCGGAACACCGTCGTGGGACTCCGCGAAGTACCGGTCTCGGTGCTCGAGTCGGCGCGGGGCATGGGCCTCGGCCCCACCCGCATCCTCTTCACGGTGCAGCTGCCGATCGCCTGGCCGGTCATCATGACCGGCATCCGTGTCGCCGCCCAACTCACGGTCGGGATCGCGGCGATCGCCGCCTACGTCGCCGGCCCCGGGCTCGGCGAGTACATCTTCAAGGGCCTGAGCTCGCTCGGTTCGAAGAACGCCCTCAACTACGCGCTCACGGGCACCGTCGCAGTGATCATCCTCGCGCTCGTCCTCGACGGCATCCTCGTGCTCGTCGCCCGCCTCACCACCTCAAGGGGTCTCCGTGCCTGACATCACAACGAACACCGGCGTTCTCACCTCCCTCGCGGCGCAGCAGGGCGGCGTCGACATCGTCCTCGACCACATCACCAAGCAGTACCCGGGTCAGCAGAGGCCCGCCGTCGAGGACTTCTCGATGCGTGTAGAGCCCGGCGAGCTGATCATGTTCGTCGGCCCCAGCGGCTGCGGCAAGACCACGACGATGAAGATGATCAACCGCATCATCGAGCCGACCTCCGGGTCGATCCGGATCAACGGCGATGACGTGCTGTCGCTCGACGGCAACGAGCTGCGTCGGCACATCGGCTACGTCATCCAGCAGATCGGCCTGTTCCCGCACTTCACGATCGCCGAGAACATCGCGATCGTGCCGAAGCTGCTCGGCTGGTCCAAAGCCCGTATCGCCGAGCGCGTGGACGAGCTCCTGCGCACCGTGCAGCTCGACCCGGGCACGTTCGCACAGCGATACCCCCGTCAGCTTTCCGGCGGGCAGCAGCAGCGTGTCGGAGTGGCCCGGGCACTGGCTGCCGATCCGCCCGTCATGCTCATGGACGAGCCCTTCGGTGCGACCGACCCGATCACGCGGGAGAAGCTGCAGGCGGAGTTCCTGCGCATTCAGGCCGACATCGGCAAGACCATCATCTTCGTGACGCACGATTTCGAAGAGGCGATCCGCATGGGCGACCGCATCGCAGTGCTGAGCGATCGCAGCCAGATCGAGCAGTTCGACACTCCGGCGCGCATCCTCGCCGAGCCTGCCAACGACTATGTACGATCGTTCATCGGCGAGGGGGCCGCCCTGAAGCGTCTCGCTCTGATCCCGGTGACGGACGCGCGAATCGGATCCGCGGATGCCGCAGCCCCGGCCGTCACGGTCGACGAGCACTCCTCGCTGCGCGAGGCCCTCGACACCCTGGTGCTGACCGGCGCCGCGCGCGTCAACGTCACCCGCGCCGGGGCGGTCGTCGGCTCGATCGACCAGGCGGCCATCTCGGCAGCGCTGGGCTCCGAAGGCCCCGCGCGTCGCGCCGAGGAGGCGTGACCGTGACCGGCCCCCAGGTCGTGCCCTCCGCGACCACGATGCTGCGCACGCAGTCCGCGCCCCGACGCGGCATGCCCGTGCTGCTGCGCCGCCTGATGCCGCTCATCGTCGTCGCGGTCGTGCTGGTGCTCACCTACGTGTGGGTGTCGAGCCTCGACCTCGACTCGATCGAGCAGCGCACGCTCAACGCCGACTACATCACGGCCCGCATCGGCGAGCACCTCGTGCTGTCGATCATCGCCTCCGTGCTCGTGGCTGTGCTGGCGATCCCCGCCGGCATCGCGGTGAGCCGCTCCCGATCGAAGGTGTTCCGCGGCGTCGTGATCGGCATCGCGAACATCGGTCAGGCGACGCCGGCGATCGGCGTCGTGATCCTGCTCGCAATCGTCTGGCAGACGGGATTCACGACGGCACTGCTCGCACTCGTGATCTACTCCTTCCTGCCCGTGCTGCAGAACACGATCGCGGGCCTCGCCCAGGTCGATCCCAGCATCCGCGAGTCGGCCCGGGGCATGGGCATGACCCCGTCACAGGTTCTGCGCCGAGTGGAGCTGCCGCTCGCCTCGCCCGTGATCCTCGCGGGACTCCGCACCGCGCTCGTCTTCGCGGTCGGTGTGGCCACGGTCGCGACCTTCATCAACGCCGGCGGTCTCGGCGACATGATCATCAACGGCCTGAAGCTGCAGCGCTATCCCGTTCTCGTCGTCGGAGCGATCCTCGTCGCCTCGATCGCCGTGCTCATCGACTGGGCCGCCGGCGTCGTGGAGGACATCGTTCGACCCAAGGGCCTCTGAGCACCACCACTCCACCACTAATTCACATGCACAGCACACTCCCTTCCCGAAAGGAACTTGCAATGAACACACGCACCATCGCCACCGCCTCGTTCGCCGCCATCGCCGCCGGCGCTCTGCTCCTCACCGGCTGCTCGTCCGGTGCCGGCGGAGGCTCCGGAGCCCAAGGCGACGAGCTGGAAGGTCTCACTGGCGAGATCGGCTCGAAGGACTTTTCGGAGCAGTACATCCTCGCCTACATGACGGCGGAACTGCTCAATGCGCACGGTGCCGACGTCGAGGCCAACACGAAGCTCGTCGGCTCCGCCAACGTGCGTCAGGCGCTCGAGAATGACCAGTTCCTCGGCTACTGGGAGTACACCGGCACGTCGTGGATCACGTACAACGGCAATACGACGCCGGTGCAGGGCGCCGAGGCGCAGTTCGATGCCGTCAAGGGAGCGGACGCCGAGAACGGCATCGCGTGGCTCGACCCCGCGCCGTTCAACAACACCTACGCCTTCGCGATCCGTAAGAAGGAGGCTGACGAGCTGGGCGTGAAGACGCTGAGTGATGTCGCAGCCCTGCCGAGCGCCGATCAGACGTTCTGCATCGAGAGCGAGTTCTCGACGCGCGACGATGGCTGGCCGGGTCTCAAGGCCGCCTACGGCTTCGATGCCCCGGACTCGAACGTCACGATGCTCGACACCGGCGTCATCTACACGGCGACCCAGAAGGGCGACGACTGCAACTTCGGCGAGGTCTTCCAGACCGACGGCCGCATCCCCGCCCTCGACCTCGTGGTGATGGAAGACGACAAGGAGTTCTTCCCCAGCTACCAGGGCGGCTTCACGCTCAAGCAGAGCACCCTCGACGAGTACCCGGCGATCGCCGACGTGCTGGCCGAGCTGAGCCCGCTGCTGACCACCGAGGTCATGCAGGAGCTCAACGCCAAGGCCGATGTCGACGGTGAGGACCCCGAGGACATCGCGATCGACTGGCTCGAGGAGCAGGGACTCATCTGATGACCTCGACCATCCAGCTCGGCGAGAGCTTCGTCGGCGACGGCGTCAACGCCGCACACATCAACACCGTGCTCGGCCACCGCGAGGGACCTGCGGGGACGGCGTGGGCCACTGCCCTCGCCAGCCCCAGCCAGGGGCACGTGCCCTTCGTGGCGGTGCTCCGCCCCTCCCTCCCGGTGAAGCCCCTGACGCTGTTCGTCACGAAGGCCGCACCGGCGGGTGACGAGCACGGCCTCCTCATCTGGGGCCCGGCGCAGGCCGGAGTCGCTGCGGGCGTGGCCGACGCCGTCGCCGACGGTGTGATCCCGCGCGAGGCTGCCGACACGCACGCCCTCATCGCCGCAGTGTGGGTCAATCCGGCGGCCGACGACGCCGACACGGTCTACCGCAACAACCGCGAGGCGACACGCACCGCGCTCGCGAACGGCGCGGCGGGCCTGCCCAAGCTCGACGCCGTGCTGGAAGCCCGGCACGCGCCGACCAATCCGTTCTACACCCCTTCCACCGCATCCGCCTGATCCACAAAGGACACGCATCACCCATGAGCTCTCCCACCCCCGTCCTCGACCCAACGCCGGTCGGGACCCGACCCACCGTCGGGTTCATCGGACTCGGCAACATGGGGTCAGGAATGACCCGCAACCTGCAGGCCGCGGGCTTCCCGCTGGTCGTGACCGATCTGCGCCGCGAGTCGGCGTCCGACCTGATCGAGGGCGGTGCCCGGTGGGCTGAGACCCCTCGCGAGGTCGCCGCCGCCAGTGACCTCATCATCACGATGCTGCCGACGCCCAAGCACGTCGAGGCCGTCGCCTCGGGGCCTGACGGCCTCGTGGTGGGGCTGCCGGACGGCGGTACCTGGATCGACATGTCGACCTCGGTGCCGGACGTGCTGGACGGTGTGCGCGCCGCGACCGCCGGCCGCGGACTGCACCTGCTCGACGCCCCCGTCAGTGGGATGTCAGTGGGCGCCGCGAACGGGATGCTGCAGATCTTCGTCGGTGGTGACGCCGACGATGTGCAGCGGCTGCGTCCCGTGTTCGAGGCGATGGGGGACCCGGAGCGGATCCTGCACGTCGGCGGGCCCGGCGCAGGCTACGCCGTGAAGCTCATGATCAACCAGCTGTGGTTCTCCCACCTGGTCGCGACGGCGGAGGTGCTGTCGGTCGGCGTCGCCGCGGGGGTCGACCTTGGCGTGCTGCGGGACGCGCTCATCGCGAGCCCCGCGAACAGCACCTTCGTCTCACGCGACGTGTTGTCGATCCTCGACCACGGCGACTACGACGAGGGCTTCGCGATCGCCCTCGCCTGCAAGGACCTCGGTCTCTCCGTCGATCTGGCCCGCTCGGTCGGGATGCCGGTCGAGCTGTCCTCCCTCGTCGAGCAGATCTTCCGTCGAGCCCGCGCGAGCTACGGCGACCGCGCCGGGGAGATGACGCCCGTGCGTCTCTACGAGGAACTACTCGGCCGCGACCTCCGTCGGGAGATGCCCGCATGACCGCGGCACGCGAGGCCGAGGTCATCGCCTCCGTCCCCACCGGCCTGCTGATCGGCGGTCAGTGGCGGGAAGCGACCTCCGGCCACACCTTCGAGGTGCACGACCCGTCGACGGGTGAGGTGCTCGCCCATGTCGCCGATGCGACGCCCGAGGACGGCATGGCCGCACTCGACGCTGCTGCTGCGGCGCAGACCGCCTGGGCCGCCACTGCTCCGCGACAGCGCGGGGAGATCCTGCGCCGGGCGTTCGAGCTCGTCACGGCCCGCGCCGAGGACTTCGCACTCGTCATGACGCTCGAGATGGGCAAGCCTCTCGCCGAATCGCGCGCCGAGGTCGCGTACGGCGCCGAGTTCCTGCGCTGGTTCTCGGAAGAAGCACCCCGCATCTCCGGGCGATACGCCACCGCTCCCGACGGCCGCAACCGACTGCTCGTCGCGAAGCGACCGGTCGGTCCGAGCCTGCTCATCACCCCGTGGAACTTCCCGCTCGCGATGGCCACGCGCAAGATCGCGCCGGCACTCGCGGCCGGCTGCACCTCGGTGCTCAAGCCCGCCGCGCTCACACCGCTCACCGCACTCCTGTTCGCCGAGGTGCTCCGCGAGGCCGGAGTGCCGGACGGCGTCGTGAACGTCATCCCCACGACCCGCGCCGGCGCGGTCACGGGCCCGCTCATCACCGACCCGCGACTGCGCAAACTCTCGTTCACCGGATCAACCGAAGTGGGGCGCCGCCTCATCGCGGACGCCGCGCACCAGGTGCTCCGCGTCTCGATGGAACTCGGAGGCAACGCCCCCTTCCTCGTGTTCGACGACGCTGACGTGGACGCCGCGGTCGAGGGTGCCCTGCTCGCAAAGCTCCGCAACGGCGGCGAGGCCTGCGTCGCCGCGAACCGCTTCCTCGTGCACGAGAGCGTGGCGGAGGAATTCACCTCGCGGCTCGTTGAACGCATGGCAGGGTACGTCAACGCCCGCGGCACCGACCCGGAGTCGACCCTCGGGCCGCTCGTGGACGAGTCGACCCGCAAGAAGGTCGCCGACCTCGTGTCCGGCGCGCTGGAGGACGGAGCGAGCATCGCACTCGGCGGCAGCATCCCCCAGGGGCGCGGCTACTTCTACCCGGCGACCGTGCTCGTGGACGTGCCGCAGGACGCCCGCATCCTCCAGGAGGAGATCTTCGGACCCGTCGCGCCCATCACCGTGTTCCGCGACGAGGACGAGGCCGTGCGCCTCGCCAACGCGAGCGAGTACGGGCTGGTGTGCTTCGCGTACACCCGCGACCTGAACCGGGCGCTGCGCCTCGCCGAGCGTCTGGAGACCGGCATGTTCGGCCTCAACACCGGACTCGTGTCGAACCCGGCTGCGCCGTTCGGTGGCGTCAAGCAGTCCGGCATCGGTCGCGAGGGCGGCTTCGAGGGCATCGACGAGTACCTCGAGACGACCTACATCGGCATCGCCGATCCCTTCGTCGGCACCCACTCCTGAAGGATCATCCGTGCACATCACCGACTTCTCCCTCGACCACTTCTCCCTCCGGGGCAAGCGGGCGATCGTCACCGGGGGCAACACCGGTCTCGGCCAGGCGTTCACCCTCGCTCTCGCCAAAGCGGGTGCCGACATGTTCGTTCCGACGCTGTTCGACGACGGCGGCGAGACCGCAGCTCTCCTCGCCGAGGCGGGTGTCGGCTACCGGGAACTCCGCGTCGACATCACGGCGGAGGGCGCACCCGCGCGCGTGATCGACGCATGCGTCGAGGCGTTCGGGGGCGTGGACGTTCTGGTCAACTCGGCCGGGATCAGCCGCATCGCCGACGTCACCGAGTTCGGGCGCGTGCAGTGGGACCCCATGGTCGCGGTGAACCTCACCGCCGCGTTCGAAATGTCGCACGAGGCCGCGAAGCGGATGATCCCGCAGGGCTCGGGCAAGATCATCAACATCGCCTCGCTGTTCTCGTTCCTCGGGGGACTCGGATCTCCCGCGTACGCCGCGACCAAGCACGGCATCGCCGGGCTCACGAAGGCGTACGCCGACGAGCTCGGCGGACACGGCATCCAGGTCAACGCGATCGCCCCGGGATACTTCGCCACCCCGATTACCTCCGAGACGCGTGGGGACGCGGAGGCGAACCGGCGCATCGTCGACCACACGCCGGCGGGGAGGTGGGGGGACGTCGCCGATCTCATGGGCGCGACCGTCTTCCTCGCGAGCCCCGCCTCCGACTTCGTCAACGGGCACGTGCTGTCCGTCGACGGCGGTTACCTGGTGCGCTGACCGCGGCGCCCCCACACCCTCAACGAACAGGACACCTTCCCCATGGTCACTTCACGATCCGCTCTCTCACGTGAGGAGATCGTCACCCGACTGCAGGAGATCCTCGGCACCGACCAGGTCGAGACCGAGGCGCAGGCGCTGCGCGAGGCGAGCGTCGACCGCTTCAAGAAGTACACATCCGTGCACGGCATCTTCGACGGTCCGATCCCCTCCGCGATCGCCTACGCGCGGTCCACCGCCGACGTGTCGGCGATCCTCGCGTTCGCGGACGAGAACCTCGTCAACGTCGTGCCCCGCACCGGCCGCACCGCGACCGAGGGCGGACTCGAGACGATCGTCGAGGATTCGATCGTGCTCGACGGCTCGCGAATGGACGCGATCCTCGACATCGACCCCGTCGACATGATGGTCACGGCCCAGTGCGGCGTTCCGCTGCAGCTGCTCGAAGACACCCTTCGGGCGCAGGGCCTCACGACGGGGCACTCACCGCAGTCGAAGCCGCTCGCGCAGATGGGTGGACTGGTCGCGACCCGGTCCATCGGCCAGTTCTCCACGCTGTACGGCGGGATCGAGGACATGGTGATCGGGCTCGAAGCCGTGCTGCCCGACGGCGAGGTCGTACGCATCAAGAACGTGCCGCGACGCGCCGCCGGACCCGACATCCGCCACATCATGATCGGCAACGAGGGCGCGCTTGCCGTCATCACCGAGGTCACCGTCAAGGTGTTCACCTACCAGCCGGAGAACAATCGTTTCCTCGGGTACCTCGTCGACTCGCTCCCGGCGGGCGTGGCAGGTCTCCGCGAGATCATCGTCGCCGGCTACCGCCCGTCGGTGGCACGCGCGTACTCCGAGGAGGACGCCGCGCAGCACTTCTCGCACTTCGCCGACGGCAAGGCCGTGGTCGTGGTCGTCGCCGAAGGACCGAAGGGCGTGGCCGACGCCACAGCCGCCGGCGTCGAGGAAATCTTCGCCAGCATCCCGCACGAGGAGGTCGACCCCGCACTGATCGAGAACTGGTTCGACAACCTCAATTGGGGGCAGGACAAGATCGACGCCGAGAAGCGCGAGATGCTCGAGAAGGCGCGCCTCGGCTACACGACCGAGGTATCGATCGACTGGTCAGGCGTCGAGGAACTGTTCGAGTCCGTCATGCGCCGCGCACGCACCGAGTTCCCGCGCGCGGCGGACCTGCGGATGCTCGGCGCGCACTCCTCGCACAGCTACCAGACCGGCACCAACTTGTACTTCGTCTACGACTACGACATCGCCTGCGAGCCGCGCGAAGAGATCACCGAGTACCACGAGCCCCTCAACGCGATCGTCGTGGAGGAGGCACTGCGCCTCGGCGGCTCCATGGTGCACCACCACGGCATCGGCAAGTACCGCACGCCGTGGACACATGAGGAGCACGGCAGCGCCTACCGGCTGCTGCGCACCCTCAAGGACGGGCTCGACCCGCGCGGGATCATGAACCGCGGGACCATCTATCCCCTGGACGACGTCGCCACGCCCGAGGCCGAGATGGCGACGCGGGCGTGAGCGCGTCGGCGGCGGGGTACGTCGTCGCGATCGACAACGGCTCGCAGAGCACGAAGGTCCTGATCGTCGACGGCGACGGGACCGTGCACGCGAGCGCCCGTGTCGCGCTGCGGCCGTATTCGTCGCCCGCGCCGGGTCGATGGGAGCATCCGGACGACGACCTGTGGGACTCGATCGTCGCCGCGACGCGCGCCGCGGTCGCCGACTTCGCGGGGGATCCGGCCGAGATCCGCGGCATCGGCCTGTGCACGATCCGCTTCTGCCGGGCCGTGCTGCGCGCTGACGGATCGCTCGCCCAGCCGGTCATGAGCTGGATGGACGAGCGTCTGCCGCGCGCGTACGAGCGTGAAACCGACGAGGCGGTGTACGTCACAACTTCGTCGGGGTACATCACTCACAAGCTCACCGGAGAGCGCCAGGATGCCGCGGGCAACGTACAGGGCAGCTGGCCTATCGACACTGCACACTGGGCCTGGAGCATGGATGCCGCCGAGTATGAGCGTGTGGGTCTGGGACGGGAGATGTTGTTCGACCTGGTCGCTCCAGGCGAGGCACTCGGCACTCTCGCCTCCGAGGTAGCACTGCTGCTCGGTCTGCCCGCGGGAATCCCCGTGATCGCGACGTCGAACGACAAGGCCGTCGAAGCCCTGGGTGCAGGGCTCCAGGACGAGGGGGACGCATTGTTGTCCCTGGGCACGTACGTCGCGACCATGACGCCAGGGGATCGTCCGCTGCCACCGCATCCAGACGTGTGGACGAACTTCTCGTCACAGCCCGGCGGATACCTCTACGAAAGCGCCGGAGTGCGACGCGGCATGTGGACGGTCAGCTGGTTCCGCGACGTCGTATCCGGGTCCATCGAGGCAACGTCGGAAGATGACCTCAACCGCGGTGCCGACAACGTCCCGGCTGGCGCGGGCGGCCTCGTCGCTGCTCTGGACTGGCTCGCGCCCGCGGATGAGCCGTGGCGGCGCGGGGCGCTGGTCGGCTTCGACGGCACGCAGGGACGGTTCCACATCTATCGGGCGATCCTCGAGGCGCTCGCGATCGAGACCGAGAGCGCTGACGCCCGTGCGCGCCGCGCGCTCGGGCGAGACCGTCGTTCCCTCATCGTCACCGGCGGTGGAAGCGAATCGGATCTCATGCTGCGCATCCTGGCTGCCGTATATGGGGTACCCGTGCGCACACCCCGTGTACGTGACGCAGCTGGTATGGGGGCAGCGATCTGCGCGGCCGTCGGGACGGGGCTGCACCCCACCTGGGCTGACGCCATCACTGCCATGGTGGGGACAGGACAAGAAATTCAGCCCGACCTCGAACTCGTCAGCGCGTACGGGGAAGTCCGTCAGACGTACAGACGAGTGATTCCCCGCGTGCGGACGCTGTTCTCCCCATAAGCCACTCACGGCAGATGTCCCGCGATACATGCAGAAGGGGAGCTCGCCCGAGGTGGAAGAGCTCCCCTTCGCGGGGCCGAGGTTCGACGTCCAGGTCTACTTGGAGCCGTATCCAACTGGGTTGCCCAGGGAGGGCGTGCGCGGCGTGCATGCACAGTCGGACAGATCCAGCTCGAGCTGGATGGTGACGGCGAGCGGGGTGCCGTCGCGGGGGTCTTCGATCGTGACGTTCTTCTCGATCAGCTGGTTGGCCATGTGAGTACTCCTTGGGTTGATTGCGCCCCGCGGGGCGCTGGGTGGTGGTTCGAGCGGCCGGTCAGCCGACGGCGACGCGGGTGGGCTCGAGCTGGATGACGGGCGCTGCGCAGCAGCTGCTGCCGGCCCCGTCGAAGTCTCCGGATCCGCCGCAGACGCCGGTGTCGGGAAGGACGAGCTCATTGCGCTCGGCGCCTGCATGGTCGCCCGCGAGGTGGGCGGCGACGCTGCGAACCTGCTCGAACCCGGTGAGAGCGAGGAAGGTGGGGGCGCGCCCGTAGCTTTTCGCGCCGACGATGAAGAAGTCCGGCTCGGGCTGGGTGAGGTCGCGGGCCCCGGTGGCGCCGATCGATCCGCAGGAGTGGACGTTCGGATTGATCTCTTCCGCGATCCCGGCGACCGCCTCCAAGGACGCATCCAGGTCGATGCGCATCTCCGACAGGATGCTCACATCGGGGCGGAATCCGGTCAGCGCGAACACGCGGGACACCCCGTCGACCTCCTTGCCGTTCTCCGCGACGATGCGCAGCCCCGCCGCCTCGTCGTGGAACTCGGCGACGCGGAAGCCCGTCACCACCTCGACAACACCGGCTTCGATCACCTTGCGCGCTCGGGTGCCCAGAGCTGCACGCTCGGGCAGTTCATCGCCCGCTCCACCACCCAAGACGTTGCCCGTCGTACCGCGACGCAGCAGCCACGTCACCCGGGTGCCTGGGGTTCTGCGCGCCAGCTCGCTCAGCCGGAGGACGGCATGCACTGCGGAGTGCCCGGCACCGATCACGACCAGGTGCTGCCCCGCACACGCGGAGACATCCTCCGGGATGCGGTACGAGATCCGTGAGGCCGCGACCGCGGCCCGCTCGCCGAGCGCGGGCAGCCCGTCCGCCCCGGCAGGGTTCGGGAGCGTCCATGTGCCGCTGGCGTCGATGACGGCGCGCGCGGAGATCCGCCCTTCTGCCCCCTGCGTGTCCCGGGTATGCACGATGAACGGCTGCCCCTTACGGCCGCTGTCGACCATCAGATCCCGGCCCTTGCGGGCGACACCGGTGACGGTCGTCGAGTAGACGACGCGGTCACCGAAGACGCGGGCGAGCGGGTCCAGGTAGCCGGCGACCCATTCGGCTCCCGTGGGGTAGCCCGAGTGCGGTGCGGTCCACCCGGTCGGCTCCAGCAGACGCCGGGCGGCCGTGTCGGTGAGTTCCGGCCAGCTGGAGAACAGGCGCACATGCCCCCACTCGGACACCGCAGCAGCTGGCTCATCGCCTCGCTCAACGACCGTCACGGCGATGCCACGCTCCGTCAGGTGGGCGGCCGCAGCAAGCCCTTGGGGGCCGGCGCCGATGACTACGACGGGAAGCTCGTTCATCACATCTCCTCAAATCGAAAAACTTCAATATGAATAGCCTGCTCCTCCTATCGAAGTTTGTCAATGCGTGCGATACTGGTGTCATGAGTCTTCCTGCCACCCTCGACACCTCGACGTCCTGCTGCGCCCCTCGGGTGACAGCAGCGATCACGGTCGAGGACGCGGAGCGCGTCGCACGGGTGTTCAAAGCGCTCGGGGATCCGACACGGGTGCGCCTGTTGTCGCTGATTGCCGCCGGTGACGGTGGGGAGGCGTGCATCTGCGACCTCACCGCGCCGGTCGGACTGTCGCAGGGCACGGTGTCGCACCACATGAAGTTGCTCGCCGACGCGGGGCTTGTCACCCGCGAGCAGCGAGGGAAGTGGGCATACTTCGCGATCACCGACGGGGCGCTGGACGCCGCCGCGGACACCCTGCGTTCGGTGTGACGGCCCGGGCCCCGGGCTCCCGGTTCGGGGGGCGGCTTGTCGCGCTGTCGCTGGGGCAGGTCATCAGCTGGGGGGTTCTGTTCTATGCGTTGATCGTCGCCTCGCCCGCGATCGCGGACGCGACAGGGTGGCCCGTGGCGCTGGTGACGTTGTCGTTCTCGGGTGGACTCGCTGCGTCGGCGATCGCGGGCGTCGTTGTCGGGCGCTGGCTCGACGAGCGTGGGCCTCGGATGATCATGACCGTGGGAAGCATTGTCGGTGCGGGTGGGCTGGTCATCGTCGCGGCCGCGCCGAATCTTGTCGTGTTCACGGCGGGGTGGATCGTGGCGGGGACCGCGCAGGCCGCGGTGTTGTACCAGGCCGCGTTCACGGTGATCGCTCGCCGGTATGGAGACCGCCGCCGGGGTGCGATGACGATCCTCACCCTCGCGGGAGGATTGGCGTCGACCGTCTTCGCTCCTATCGTCGCCGTGTTGCTGACGGTGATGGATTGGCGGTCGGTGTTTCTTGTCCTCGCCGTCGTCCTCGTGGTGACGACCACACCGCTGCACTGGTTCTTTCTCGAGTCGTCCTGGCCGCCCGTCGTCCATGATGCGTCGGCCGATCACCATACGGTGGCGAGCGTGGTGCGCACGCGGCGCTTCTGGATGCTTGAGGCGTCGATGCTCACCTTGGCGGCGGCGCTGTTCAGCGTCACACTCGCGATCATTCCTCTGTTCACTGAGAAGGGGATGACGTACGAGGTCGCCGCTTGGGCGCTGGGGCTGCTCGGCGCCGGCCAGGTGATCGGCCGACTGCTGTATGTCGCCATCCCACACGCCGCCGCACCCTGGGTGGCGTTGGCGGCGACGGCGGGGCTGAGCGTCATCGGGCTTGCTCTGCTCGCGATCGTGCCTGGGCCGCCGTGGCTGCTCATCAGTATCGGCGTGGGGGTCGGAGCCGTGCGCGGTGCACAGACGCTCGTGCAGGGCTCTGCCGTCGCTGACCGGTGGGGCACGCGGAACTACGGCTCGATCAATGGTGTCTTCGCCGCACCGATCACGGCGATCGGTGCGGTCGGTCCCGCACTCGGCCCGCTCATCGCGGTGGCGACGGGGTCGTACTCCGCCATGGCATGGGTTGCTGTCGGGTTCGCCGGGCTTTCACTCATTTTCGCCCGCTTCACCTGATCTCGCCGCCCGGTCAATGCCGCCCGCCTCCGAGCTGCGAGACGCACCGGCGTGGACAGGGGTCGTTGATCCCGCTGCGCGGGTTGACGTGCTCCACGCTTGGGTAGCGATCTGCACCGCATCCCAGGGGGAGCCGAGCGGCGGGGTATAGGACAGGTCGAGGTCGCTGATCGCGTCTACGGACATGCTGTGGTGCAGTGCTGTCGCGAACGTATCGACGCGCTTGGATATCTCGGCGCTGCGCGATCCGAGCAGTTGCGCGCCGAGGAGACGCCCCGATTCGAAGTCTCCGGTCACGCGGATGTGGATGGGGGTGGCACCGGGGTAGTAGCGCTTGTGGTCGTCGGCAGTGACGGTGTGGCTGTGCGGTCGATGCCCCGCGGTTTCGGCTTCGTGATCTCGAAGGCCCGTGCGGGCAGCCACCAGGTCGAACACCTTCACGACCTGGGTTCCCAGGCTGCCGTGGAATCGCGCATCGGCGCCGACCGCGTTCGCGCCCGCGACTCGCCCTTGTTTGTGCGCGGTCGTGCCGAGCGGAAGATACGTGTCGCCGAGAAGGCGATGACGGGTGATCACACCGTCCCCGCCCGCCCAGATCTGCGGGATCCCTGTCTGCATCCGTTCGTCCACGATGACGGCGCCGCCGGCTCCGGTTCGTGCCCCGATTCCGGTGAGGAGCTCCACATTGGGGCGCACACCCACCACGACGAGGACCAGCTCGGCGCGACGCACGAACGGGGCACCGTCGCGGGTGCCCTGGACCGCGAGGAGCCCGCTGTCGCGGCCGATATCGTGCACCTGCATGCCCGTTTCCACCGTGACGCCGTTGCGGTCGAGCTCGTCGCGCACGAGCGCTCCGAGTTCCGTGTCGAGGGTGGAGAGCACCTGGGGTCCGCGTTGCAGCTGCGTGACCTGGAGCCCGCGGATGGTGAGCGCTTCGGCCATCTCGAGGCCGACGTACCCCGCGCCGATGATGATTGCCGTCGACGGTTGATGCTCATCGAGGTAGTTCTCAAGAGCGAAGGTGTCACCCATCGTGTGGAGCGTATGCACCCCGTCCGCAGGCCCGAGCCGGTCGGTCCCGTGGATACCCGCCGTCGAGGCGGATGCGCCCGTCCCGACGACGAGCGCATCGTAAGGAATGGCGGACTCCGCTCCACCGTTGTTCCGCACGGTGAGTGTGCGGGCATTGACGCTGATGCCCGTCGCGAGCGTGTTGGTGCGCACCTGGAGACCGGCCGCTTCCAGATCGGCAAGCGTGCGATGTGCGAGCGACTGCCACGGTTGCACCTCCCGCGAGAAGTAGTAAGGGATGCCACAGATCGAGAAGTTCGGGTATGCATCGGCAACGACGACCGTCACATCAGCGGATTCGTCCACCTCTCGGGCACGGAGCGCCGCGGAGATTCCTGCGTCACTTCCCCCGATCACGACCAGGTGCATGTGAGTCCTTTCTGTCGAGACCTCGCCGCCTGCGAAGCCTCACTGACGCGCGCGACGTCCGCGCACCTGATCATCGCGTCGATCACGGCACGATCCGACACCCGGGCGGGAAGATCAACGAACCCTTTCGCCCCCGTTCACCCCGCGTTCATATAGATAGCCTTCTATAACTACGTCGGATAGACAAGCATCTATGTGAAGCGGCGATTTGACTGCTTCATCCCTCGAATACCTGAGATGAAGGAAGCACACGTGCGAAAGTCCACAGCAAAGATCTTCGCGTCCACCGCATTGGTCGTGATCGGGGCACTAGCCCTGAGCGGGTGCGGCGGGCAGTCCTCTGGTGGCGACACCTCTGGATCCGGCGCGAGCGGAGGCGGACTGACCGGTTCGGTGAACACCGACGGTTCATCGACCGTCGCCCCGCTGACTGAGGCCGCCGCCGATCTGTTCCGCGACGAGGAGAGCGGCGTGAACGTCTCGGTCGCGACGTCGGGAACCGGTGGTGGCTTCAAGACGTTCTGCGCCGGTGAAACGGATGTGTCCAACGCGTCACGTCCGATCAAGGACGAGGAGGCCGCCGAGTGCGAGGCCGCTGGCATCGAGTACACCGAGATCATCGCCGCCAACGATGGCCTGTCGGTCATCGTGAACCCGGAGAATGACTGGGCGGAGGACTTGACCGTCGAGCAGCTCAACCTGATCTGGGGTCCCGAAGCGGAAGGCGAGATCACGAACTGGAATCAGGTCGATTCCAGTTTCCCCGACCAGGCCATCACGCTCTTCGGCGCCGGCACCGACTCAGGAACGTTCGACTATTTCACCGAGGCGATCAACGGCGAGGACGGTGCGATCCGCACCGACTACAGCCCCTCCGAAGATGACAACATCACCATCCAGGGTGTCGCCGGAGACGTCGGCGCAATCGGGTTCCTCGGTCTCAGCTACGTTGAGGAGAACGAAGGCGTCATCAAGGCAGTCGCCGTCGACGGCGTCCTGCCGAGCACCGAGACCGTGCAGGACGGCACCTACACGCCGCTGGGTCGCCCCCTGTTCATCTACGTCAACAACGCTTCGTACGTCGACAAGGAGCAGGTGAAGTCGTTCATCGACTTCTACGTCGCCAACTCCGCGGAGATCGCTGAGCGTGCACTGTTCGTGCCGCTGACCGAGGAGCAGGTCACCATCGCCACCGACGAGCTCGCCTCGCTCGGCTGAGCACCGCACTCTCCATGACCGCCATCATTGAACGGCGTGGGGGTCCGGCTTCCGGCCGGGCCCCTGCCCCCGCCAGCAGCTTCGCCGGCCGCCGCCGCCCCGGCGAGTTCCTCATCAAGCTCGCCCTGCGCCTGGCTGCAGCCGTCACCGTCGTGACGACGGTAGGGATCCTCATCGCGCTGCTTATCCCGTCGCTGAGCTTCTTCGCCGAGGTCCCGGTCCTGGAGTTCCTGTTCGGCACCCGGTGGGCGCCGCGCTTCGCCGACGCATCGTTCGGCGTGCTGCCCCTGGTCACCGCGACGTTGTGGACCACGCTCATCGCGCTGCTCGTGGCGGTGCCGTTCGGGCTCGGGGCTGCAACGCTGCTCGCCGAGTACGCCCGCCCCCGCGTCCGCAAGGTCCTCAAGCCCTTGCTCGAGATCCTCGCTGGCATCCCCACGGTCGTCTACGGATTCTTCGCCCTGCAGTTCGTGCAAGGCACCGTCCTGCGGGACTGGCTCCACCTTCCGACCGGGGCGTTCAGTGTCCTCGCGGCGGGCCTCGTTATGGGTGTGATGATCATCCCGACGATCGCGTCGATCGCAGAAGACGCCATGTCCGCTGTCCCGCAGGCGCTCCGCCAGGGCAGCGCCGCGCTCGGAGCGAACCGGATGCAGACCACCCTCCGTGTCGTGTTCCCCGCCGCC
The DNA here is from genome assembly GCF_040685015.1 of Microbacterium meiriae. Taxonomy (NCBI): domain Bacteria; kingdom Bacillati; phylum Actinomycetota; class Actinomycetes; order Micrococcales; family Microbacteriaceae; genus Microbacterium; species Microbacterium meiriae. The sequence goes on from NZ_JBFBHD010000001.1 coordinate 954,086, forward strand.
CTGTCCGGGATCGTCGCGGCCGTCGTGCTGGGCATCTCCCGAGCGGTCGGCGAAACCATGATCGTCGCCATCGCCGCCGGCAACCAAGCACAGCTCGTCACCAACCCGCTCGATCAGGGGCAGACGATGACGGGATTCATCGCCAACGCCGCCCTCGGCGACTCCCGTGTCGGGAGCCTCGAATACAACACGTTGTTCGCGGTCGGGCTGCTGCTGTTCCTCATCACCCTGCTGATCAACTTCATCAGCATCCGATTCGTCCGCCGCTTCCGGGAGGCCTACTGATGTCCCCCACCTCGACGACCGCGACGCAACCGTTGCGCGCCTCGGCCCCCATCGCGACCGGCCGCAACGGTGAGATGCGACCGAGCGCACTCGCGTTCCTTGTGCTGCTGTGGCTCTCCCTGTTCGTCGCATTCGCGGTGCTCATCACACTGCTGATCACGATCTTCCTCACCGGGCAGAACAAGCTCTCCACGGCGCTGCTGTTCAACTTCCCCTCCGCCGACCCTGACGAGGCCGGAGCCCGGCCCGCCATCCTCGGATCCGTGTGGGCCATCGGTGCGACCGCCGTGATGACACTCCCGCTCGGGATCGCCGCCGCCGTGCACCTGGAAGAGTTCGCCGACCGGAAGCGGTGGTTCAACCGGTTCATCGAACTCAACGTGCAGAACCTCGCCGCAGTGCCCTCGATCGTGTACGGGCTGCTCGCGCTCGCCTTCCTCTCGATGCTCGGCGTCACCAACAAAAACATCGTCATCGGCGGGGCGTTCGCCCTGACGCTGCTCATCCTGCCGGTGATCATCATCGCGACCAGAGAAGCACTGCGCGCGGTCCCGCGAGAGATTCGCGACGGATCCCTCGCACTCGGCGCCACCCAATGGCAGACGACGTGGAGACAGGTGCTCCCCGCATCCGTTCCCGGGATCGCGACCGGCTCCATCCTCGCGCTCTCCCGCGCACTCGGGGAGGCCGCCCCGCTGCTCGTGCTCGGCGCGCTGGTGTACATCACCTTCGACCCGAACGGGCTCCTCAGTGGCTACACCACGCTGCCGATCCAGATCTTCAACTGGACCGGCCGCCCGCAAGAAGGGTTCCACGAACTCGCCGGCGCCACCAGCATCCTGCTGCTCGCCGTCCTCATCCTGATGAACGCTCTCGCGATCTTCATCCGCAACAAGTTCCAGAAACGGTGGTAACCATGAGCACTCCCACAGGCAGCGCCGCGACAGCGACGCACACGAACTTCCATGCCGCAGAAACACGACGGCTCGCCGCCACCCCCAGTGGCCTGATCCGCTGCGAAGACGTCAATGTGTACTACGGCGACTTCCGGGCCGTGACCGGCGTCAACCTCGAGTTCGGGCGTAACGAGATCACCGCGCTAATCGGACCCTCCGGCTGCGGAAAATCAACGCTGTTGCGCTCCCTGAACCGTATGAACGACCTCGTCGATGGTGCCCGCGTGGAGGGCACCGTCCTCTTCCAAGACGAGGACATCTATGCCAAGGCCGTGGATCCGATCGAGGTTCGTCGGCGGATCGGCATGGTGTTCCAAAAGCCCAACCCGTTCCCGAAATCGATCTACGACAACATCGCCTACGGCCCCCGGGTCACCGGGATGAAAGTCGACAACATGGACGACCTCGTCGAAGAGGCACTGACCCGCTCCGCGCTCTGGGGCGAGGTGAGGGACAAGCTCAAACAATCCGCGTTCGGTCTCTCCGGTGGTCAACAGCAGCGCCTGTGCATCGCGCGGACGATCGCCGTGCAACCCGACGTGATCCTGATGGACGAGCCCTGCTCCGCCCTTGACCCGATCGCCACGTCTCGGATCGAAGACCTCATGCACGAGCTCCGCAAGGACTACACGATCATCATCGTCACCCACAACATGCAGCAGGCAGCACGCGTGGCCGATCGCACCGCATTCTTCACCGCCCTCGCCGACGAAAGCACCGGTGACCGCACCGGCGTGCTCGTCGAGTACGACCTCACCCGCAACATCTTCGAGCAGCCGCAAGACCAGCGCACGGAGGACTACATCAGCGGACGATTCGGATGACCTCCCCGTCTGGTGGTGACCCGCGGTTCGTTCTGCACGGACGCAGTTCGGAGATCCTTCGTGGAAGCTTCGCTGAGTTCAGGCATGCAGGCGTCCCGATAGCGGTGCACGCTGAGATCGTCGATGCGCTGGCAGACTTGGCCCACGACTACGAGGCGTCGCTCGTCCTCGCCGGCGGGGAGTCAGTTGACCGGCTGGCGGCCATCGTGCAGATCGCCGAGCCGGTGTGCGGAGGACCGATCTTCTTCGGGGTGAGCGAAGACACGGAGACGTCGATGATTGAAGCCGCGATGCGGGCAGGAATGCGTGGCACCATCCGCCTCCCCATCACCCCCGACCGATTGCGTGAATTGGCCCGCTTGCACCCACGGACAGGGCCGCTGGACCGCACCCTCCGATTCGGGGAACTGACCCTCGACATCACGCACCGCAGCCTCCGTTGGCAGAAGCATGCGCTGTTGCTTCCTCCGCGCGAATTCGAACTCCTGCATCAGATCATGCGCGCGTACCCGGAGAGCGTGAGCATTGACACACTCGCCCTCGCCTTCGGCTCCGACCTTGAGGATCCGCACGCCTCTGTTCGCGTCGCCATGACGAAGCTGCGCGCACGGCTGGCGACTTTCGCCCCCGCACAAGCCCTCATCGAGACGGTGCGAGTCGCCGGCTACCGGCTCGCGTCCTGAGGCTCCACTTTGAGCTCGACCAGGAGTTGTAGCACCCGGGCGCGAATGTCGTCTCGAACGCCACGAAGACCGTCTTGGTCGAGCTCCAACGGATCCGGTAGATCCCACTCCATGTAGCGGCGCCCAGGGAAGACGGGGCACGCATCCCCACACCCCATCGTGATGACGTAGTCGGCGGCACGCACCACTTCATCGGTCAGCGGTTTCGGGAACTCTCCCCACAGCTCCACGCCCACTTCCTCGAGCGCAGCGGCAACACGAGGGTGTGCACCCTCCGCCGGTGAGGAACCTGCGGTACGCACGTGCACCCGGCCGCCCGAAAGATGACGTAGCAGGGCTCCAGCCATCTGCGACCGCCCCGCGTTCTGAACGCACACAAACAGGACCTCAGGAGTGTCACGGAGAACCAGGCCCTGACTAGTCGCCAGTGCGTCCAAGCGGTCGGCCGCGTACCGAGCGGTCATCGTCAACAGGTGCTCACGCACTCGCGTTCGCTGGCTCAGCAACAGGTAGCTTTGGGCGACATAACCGGCCACTGTCTCGCGGCTGAAGGTTGAACTGAATCTGTAAGAGAGGTCGTCAACGACGGTGGCCACAGCGCGTGGGAGAGCCGTGACGGGAGCCTCGGGGGTTGTCGGCTCAATCGACTCACTCAACAGCAGTCTCCCGAAACGGACCCAGGCATCGACGGTCGGCACCCAGACATCGTCATCGCTGCGGATGAGATCGACGAGCTCCAGCGAGTGGATTGCTTGCTCGACGACCGAGAGATCGGCATTCAGCACAACCGCTATGTCCGGCGCTTTGATACCGGAAGCAAGCGCGCTGAGAACACGGAGCGTGTCGGGGTTACCGAGAACCGACACTTGACCTGCGCGCTCCCGGGCAGCACGCTCGCCGAGAGGGCTTCCCACTCGGTGCTGCGACTCCTCGCTCACCGCAGAAAATCCTCAACGGCGCTGCGGCGCGTCGGGTGCACGGAGAGCCAGCCGAGCTTGCCGTCCTGCTCACGTGCCAGGAACCCGTCGTCCAAGAGAATGCGGACGTGATGGGTCACTGTCGGCTGCCGCAGCCCCAGCGCCTCCGTCAGTTGACCTACGGTCGCCCGTTCATCAGCCGAGCCCAGCACGATACTCAAAATCTGGAGACGAGTCGGATCAGCGACCGCCCTCAGCGTCCGCGCCAGCTCTTCGGCCGCACCACGATTGAGCGCAGCTCCGACCCGAGGCTTCGGTGCAGGCTGAGCGGTCATGCCAGGATTCTAGTTGCCGAACCTTGCGACCCCCTCAGACGTGCCGGTGCTCGAAACGTGCGGGACTGAGACGCGACTACTTCGCGAACATGTCGCCGCGAAGCTTCGACGCGGCGTGCAACCGAAGTAGCTCGATACTGAGGGCTGCGCTTGCCGGACTGCTCTGCGACAAGCTCTTCGCAGCAGCTGCAAGGGCGGGACGAGCGGCATCCCGCTCAAGAGCAATCAGCATGTCGACCGAGACTCCGAGCGAACGTCCCCGCCAGACAGCACCAGGCGTCTGCAGTTGCTCGACAAGGAGGAGGACCTCCGCCGTCGGGTTGGATGCCCGGGCGAGAGCGCGTGCGAGGATCGCCGCATCAGCGTGGATCGGTCCGGGTTCGGGTCTGATGTATTTCCGCCCCTCGGTCAAGGTCGTTCGTGCCTGCTTGGCGAGATCTGACATACCGGCACTATTGTCGCTCAATGCGCGGGTGGCGAGGTTTGCAGGGTTCTCGCGGCTGAGCTCGTGCAGGGCTTCAAGCACGATGGCCTGCTCTCGCTCGCCTTGCTCCAACGCAGTCGCCAGAAGGTTCGCAACGCCGGCCGGCATGCCATCAGCGAGATCTGCGAATTGGTTCACAGCGGCGCTGAGGAGTTTGCGTCGTGTCGCCGGGAACTCGATCCCGAAGTTGTCGAGGTAGAGGTCGCCGGCGAGGCTCGCGCCGAGGGCTGTGATCGGCGACTCGGCGGCTTGAGTGTCGTATTGAACGACGATGTTGATGAGGTCATCGATGAGGTGCTCTCGACGCTTCAGCAGGCGGCCCGCCGCGAGCAGCCACGTGTTGCGCCAGTGACTTGATGGAACGAGTTCGCGCAGGTTCTGCAAGACGACCTGTTCGTCACCATCGGTGATCGCGCGAGCCGCCATGTATTCCTGCAGCGATCGCACCTCGAACTCATACTTCGATGTCTTCGGGGAGACGAGCATGACCAGTCGCTCCGTCGACAGTTTGAGGAGAGTCGTCGCGATCGACTCCGATTCACTCTCTTCGAACCCAGCCGCGCTCAGCCGGCGGCATAGGATACGGGAGATCTCGGCTTTCGTGAGGATAGCGTCCGAGTTACCTGGTCGCTCAGTTCTTGCTTGCAGCTTGAGCCCGGCCTGTTCGTGAAGATGGTCGATGTGTGGGCGCAGCGACTTCAGTTCCGTGAAGGCTTCACTTTTCGCCAGTTCACGGTCGTAGACGACGCGATAGTACCGGTCGAACAGCTCGAATCGATCCGTCGGAAGGTCGACTGCTTCTTCAGCGAGAGCAGTCATGATCGTCACCTGCAACGGTGTGGTCATCAGTCGTTGCGTCACTCGTTCATGGACGGCCGTGATGAGCCTTTGTGCAACCTGCTCGGCGAGGTCCGGATCGTCGACCGCCCGCAACGCGGTGAGTGCTTCCGAGTAGCTAATCGCTTCTGTCTCGGTGAGTTCAGACAGGATGATCTGCGTGCAGGGAAACGCATCGTCGAACTCCCGCCGGTATCCCTGTGGGCGTGTTGTGGCGACGAAGAGCACGTCCGCCTTCTCAGAGCTGAGCTCGCTCACTAGCGCTGTGACGGCCTCGATGAGCCGGCTGCGGATCTTCGCGTCAGGCACCTCGTCAAGGCCGTCGAGCACGAGGCATGACGGCCAGGTGCGCAACCAGTCCAGCAACGCCCCTGGGTCTGACTTCTTCCCCCGAATCAGGATGGAATCTGCAATGTAGGTGAGCAATGAAAACGTCGACGGGGAGGATGCGATTGCGGCCCCCGCCTTTGCCAGCTCGATCACGAACGGCCACCGACGTTTCTGCGGGTTCGGGATTCCCGCCTTTCTGAGCCGTGCGTCGAGGCCATCGAAGGCGAGCTGCGCCCTCTCGCCGTACTCCGCGACGTTTGTGTCAGCGAGGAAGGCGACACGATACGTGTGGGCGATCACTTGGGCGATCGTGCTCTTGCCCTGACCTGGGCCTCCAACGATGACCACCCCGCGAGGCCCCCGCCCTGAGACGGTCGACAAGTGGAGGTCTCCGATTTGCACCGTCTCGGCCGCGGTCATCAACCGCAGGTGGCCCTCCTCGCCCGCGCGCGCCTCCGCAGTGAACGGCAAATCGATAGCGATGTCCGCGAGCCTCACCTTCGACGCGTCGTTGTACCCCGCGTCGCCCGTTCGAACCCATTGCCTGTTGATGAGCTCGGCGACTGCATGCCCAGCAAGCCGGTCCACCTCGAGAGCTGTCTTTTCCGGGAGCAGTTCGGCGACTTGCGCAAGAAAGTCGCCGGTGACGATCTGCTCCAGGTATCGCTGTCGAATGGACGTGTGGGTGTCGAGCATGACGCGAATCTCGTCGTAGTCCCACACGTACCACCCACGCAGCCCCAAATCTTCCGCGTTGGCTGCAAGAAGCTGGTCGAACTGGTCGCGGCCGCCCGTGTCTTTGGTCCCCGTCAGCACAACGTTGGTGGAGAACAGCAGGTACTCCGGCGTCTTCTCGCCGACCCTCCTCTTTACGAGCCAACCACGCAGCTCGGAGCGGACCTCGTCAAGGAACCAACGCCAGTCAGCCGTCGTCGATACAGGCTTCTCGTTGTACTTCATTTGAATGACGCCGTAGCCATCCCACTTCGCGCCCGCCCCGACCGGGAAGTCGACGCGGCCGTCGAACGTGGCGTCGCGCTGCGCGTCGCGACCTGACCCAAACGGCCGGACACCATTGCCCAGCTCAGCCTTTGCAAGCGCTTGGAGCATGTGCTCGAACTGCTGCCAGCCCATTCGGTTGAGGTTGTAGTGGCCCACAGAGTCCCTCCGGGTCAACGTCGACGCCTATGAGGCGCATTAGAGACATTCTGTACCAGTGCTGCTGCCTATCCGGCTGAACCGGCGAGCGAACGCGTTCGACCGTACGGGGTTCTCCCGGCGACGAGAAACGATCCCAATCCGATCACCAGCGCGCACATTTGAGCCGAGTAGGGCGAGGCCTGAGCTCCGCCCGCCTGCCATTGAACCGATCGGATCCTCGACGTCAATGCCCAGGGAACCCTCCCCTTCCGGTGAAGGCTCATCTACGCTGTCGCACATGGATGAAACCGATGGCCAGCCACGGCCCCGCCCTTGGCAAGCACAGCCATCCACCGATGTGATCGCGGCGTTCACTGACGCCGTCGCTCGGTTGAACGCCGACGGGGACTTCATCGTTCGAGCGCTGACTGACCAGCTGCTCGCAGAGCGACCGATCGCGGACCAGGAAGAGCTGACGCCGCAGGAGATCAGCTATCTCACCCGGTCCAAGGCCTTCACGCCCGAGTCGTTCGAGAAGACATCGACTCGGGTTGCTCGCGGCGGTCTTCTGGCGAGCGAAGCGAGCACCCTTCTGACGGGCGTGCTTCAAACCATGTCCGCGTCCGCAGCCGCTGCCTTCTTGAGTATGGACGAGGACTCGCTCTTCGCCGCCGCCGATCGTGGCGAGTTGTACGCCGTCGATGTTGCCCACTCCAGACGGTTTCCGTCGTGGCAGTTCAGTCTCTCGTCGCCAGGAAAAATCCTGCCGCACCTGACCGAGATCATCGACATTGTGAAAGACAAAGGATGGGTGTCGGTATCGGCTCTCATGGCGACGCCCCAGTCGATCATGGTCACCGACGGGCACCAGAGCCCTGTGGAATGGTTCAGGCGCGGCGGCGACGCGGAGACCCTGGCTCGGATCATCGAGGCTCAGAAGTGGCGATAGAGCTCCTGCTGGGGACGTGAATTCGTGCGCGCCGCCGCTCTCGCATGTCACCTACGGCGTTTGGCCTCGAGCTGCGAGAAACTCCGTCGCCGTCTCAACCCGATACCGCTCGTCGACGTAGTTTGCCGGAGTGAGATTTCGGGTTACGAAGAGCGTGCTCAGGCGAAACTGCTCGCCTTCAGGCGGGTCCCCGAGTCCGAGGCGCGTCGCAATGCTCGCGACGTGGGGCGCTAGTTCGCTCTCCTTGCGGGCTAGCTGCGTGGCGTAGCAGGGCTTGGCCCCGCGGTCTCCTACCTGGTCCCGGAAGAAGGTGCGCAGTTGGCGTGCCGTCTCAGCGAATCCGTGCACCGACGCAGGATCCTTCGCCTCGATTAACCAGATGGTGCTATCGCCAGGGCGTCCGCACACGAGGTCAACTTCGGTCGTGAGAATCGGCACGCCGAGTCGCGCGTGGTCGTTGGGTTTCACGCGGGCGACCGTGGTGTAGCCGAGTTCCTCTAGCCGGTCTTGAAGGAATCTTTCGAACCGAATATTGCGGCGCGCACGGCGATCCGCAAGCGCGTTGCTGACAGGCTGGGGAACGTCTCCCGCCCAGGGAAGAACTCCTTGGAGGAGGTGGCGGTAGTAGACCTGGAAGGACGTCAGTAAGTACTGCGGGCTGATAATGAGTCGTCCGTCCGAGTCTTGCACCAGCGGTTGCACGAGGAGCCGGTGACGCCGTGTGCGCGTTTGCCAGGGTTTCCACTCCACGGCTTGCATCTGGACGGCCGTGCTGGTGAGCATCCGAATAGCGGCGTCAACACGCGTTCTCTGCGACTCATCCGCGTCCGGGCCCAGCGCGTCACAGACCCATGCTGTTGCCTCGGCCACGGTGACGTGCGCGGTCGTCCTGCTTGGCTCGAACGTTTCCCACTTTGCGAGGGTGGCGAGTGCGGCGAGCATGTCCTGCGACGTCGCTCCCCATGCCGGCTGGAACGCATCTTCGACGTCGTCTTCTTCGTTCGCCTGTTGCAGCGAGTCGTCGTCTTGAGTGCCGTGCAATCGGACGCTCGCAGCTGCACGGGTCAGTTCGTCGTTTCGCAGGCCCCACGCCGATGCGTCGGGATGCGGATCGTCGTCAACTGCCAGCTCGTACATCGGGCTGAGGTTGATGACTGCGGGCGCGACTTGGTGATACATCCGCTCACTCAGCGTGGTCGCGGTGAGGTACGCATCTGCGGCGGCAAGAAGACCGCTCCACTCCTGAGGAGTGATCGGCTTCACCGCCGCCGGATTGCCCAGGATGCGCAAGGCAGCCTCCACCACGATCTCGTTACACTGACGAAGCTGAAGTGTCTCCGCCGAGAGCTCGGCCGTGCGGGTGAGCGGATCCCATTCGGTCGCGAGATTCGCTGCGACTCGGGATAGATCGTCTTGCTGATGAATGGCACTGTCCATCACCCTCGCCAGCTGCTCCATCCCCGTGAGCACCACCTCGCTCACGTCGTGTCTCTTGATTCCTTCAGTCAGGGTCTCGAGAGCAAGGGGCGCAAGATGCTCGCGGATGAGTCGATTCGCGTCGTCCGCTCGGTACTCTCCCGGTTGAACGCCGGCGTCGTGGAGTCGTCGTCCCAAAGCCGCAACCATGCGGCTCTCATCAGAGGGTCGTAGACGCCACGGATCAGGCAGGTGATTGAGAGTGGTCCGGGCCTGCTTCATCTCCAAGATGAGAAAGGGTCTCGCTGTGCGCCACTGGTCGCGGAGCGCCGCTCCGGTGTCGATATCCATGCCGCCCGCGCGGAGCAGATCGAACACTGCATCCGCTGTTAGGAGATTCGCCGCGTGCGGATCTCCATTCGCCGAGTCTGCGAATCCCTCGACATCGATGCGCCACAAGAAGTTGACTGGTTCGTCGACGGCACGCGCGTGCGGGTCGAGATACGGCGTGACCACACCGGGCGGTTCACCCGAGACCGTTTCCGATGCGTGGAGGTAGAGGACGTATCCGGGCACATCGATCTCCTGGTGCGCGAAACGCCATCGATCACCAAGCGCAGCGAAGCCGTAGATTAGCCCGCCGCAGAAGTCGAAGAAGAACCGTCGGTGGTCGGCAGATGCTTCCTCCAGGCTCGCCCGTGCCACGGCAACGGGAGGTTCGGTGAGAGCGAGAGACCACCCGTCAACACTCGGCGCGATGTTGACACCGCGGGTGGCGTCGTACATGGGGTCACCTGCGATCATCGCGACGTTTGCGACGGGCCCCGGGGCGACTTCTGCCGCTCGGAGGTCTCGAATCGGGGGAAGCCCAACCCTGAGGAGCGCCACTTCGAGATCCGATAGCTCTACCGCTCGATCCCACTCGGCCTCGCCCGCGTGCGCTTCAAAGTAGACGGCATTGGGTACCACGCCACCCTTGAAAAAAGACTTGCCATTGGCTTTCCATGGCTCCCAGTAGTTGATCGCTTCCCATCCGAAACTCTCAGGGAAATCGGGAGCGCTCAGGTCCCGCGTGAATGCGTAGAGATCATCGTCGGACGTAGCCGTTTCCGCGATCCAGGTCAGGTCTTCGAGCGCGAGTTTTGCTTCGCCGACCGCCTGCGGCACAGCGATGTGACCGGGCGCAGCGAACACCGTCAACGGGATGACCTCCGCGCCCGGCCTGACGGTTCCTCGTCGCCCGCCCGCCATCCGCACCGGCACAGGGTCTGATTGCGACCTCACCTGTTTCGCCAGCTCCACTGAGCCGATGTATGGCGCCGGCGCGGCCCCCAGGTCGGGGACGTAGATGACTGAGACGGCGATGAAAGTGGACGGGTTCACCGGCACCAACCACTGAACGTCAATCCCGCGAAGCGGGGAATCGAGGCCTTCGCTGTTGGGAGGAGCTTCGATCAAGCTGTTGGAAAAGCGCCATAGGGACTGGCGAATCTGGTTCAGGCAAGAACTCCGGAGGGCTCGTCGTGCTTGCCCGTCCCGGTCGAGCGCAGACACCAGTTCTCGTACGGCATGGGCCATGATCTCTGGGATGAAAAGTGGCGGCACCCATCGATGTGCACCCGCCGAGTCAGCGAAGCGAAGGTACCTCCCGAACGGGCTGGAGAGACTCTCCGCGTCGAACGTGGCCCGACTTGCGGAGTTCGTCATCCATTCCAACGCCCTTTCATCAGCTTCACCGAGTTCGATGTGGTCGAGCGGGTTCAGGTTGAGGAGGGCCCGCGTCGCTTCGTACTCCGCGTCCGGCAGGGAGACCTCGTCGTTGAGCGCGAGGTCCGGGGCTGGTACCCATGCGTCTGCAAGGTGGCGGGCGCAGAAGTCGCCGTACTTCATCGCCACGTTCACCACGTTTGCGATGCCGAATTGAAATCGTCTGTGAAGCCGACCGTCTACCGCTTCCGCCATTCTGAGCGCACGCGTGAGGTCGGCGACCGGCCGTTCGGTGAGGCCAGGCACCGCGCGCAGCGGCTCAGAGCCGACCGCGAGGAAGACAGTTCGAGTCGGGTCGGTGGGGATGAAATCTTCACGCGCCGGGCCGATCCCATAGGTGGTAGCCGCTAGATCGGACAGTGCTTGGATCGAAGGCAGCGGCTGGTATTCGTCTGGCGCCGGAGCGGCGGAGGCTCGTAGCGCAGCCGCGAAGCTGCTCCCCAATGTCACCGACCGATGCCTGTTGCCGGGGGACGTGGCGGCGGCGAAAATCAGCGTCCAGAGCTCGTCCGGATCGTACGCTGAAAAGGCCAGTTCGAGTGCGTCGGGCTCCCGTCGCGCGGCGCTCACCGCCCGCGGTTGAGATCGAGACCGCTTGCTTCTCCGAGTTTTCTTGCTCTTTCCCACGCAAGCATTCAAGCGTAAGCCAACGACATCCGCACTGATTACTGAGCGTTGAAAGCGTTGCGCCGGGGAGGAAGGTGGCGAAGAGTTGGGGTGCCGCCTCGAACGCGCGGACGACAGGTCTCCTTCAACGCCGCTGCTCCCGGGCCAGGGAGCTCTTGACCGCTCTCACCTCGTCACCTCGCGGGGGTGCATACACGCAAAAGCGCGCGTAAGATATTGCGTGTACGCGCTAACCAGATGACGACACGAGGAGGCAAGATGGCCGTGAAGAAAAGTCGCACTCGTGCCGCCTCCGCTCGCGAGGCGACTGTGAACCGCGGCACAGTGACAGGTCGATTCCTCAACGGGAACCCGAAGCTCGTCGTGGCGACCAAGGCCCCCGCAAAGACCGACGTACAAGCCGGTGTCGAGCGCCTTGCGCAGGTGGCGAAGACGTCAAACGTCGACGTATCCGTGTTCAACGCACTCATCGACGAGCTCGCCGATGCCATGACCGACCGTCAATCGACCGAGCTGGGCCTCACAGAGCAGGAAGCCAACTTCCTGATCGAGTCTGGCGATTTCACTCCGGAGGAGCTCGCCGAGGCAGCCGCATTCGTCACCAGCGGTGGGATCGCCAAGCTCGAGCGCGAGACTCACGTGCGCGCCCTAACCAACACCTACACCGCATCCGAGGTCGCAGCGCTCCTCGGCATCGATGCCTCCAGTGTGCGTCACCGCCAGAGCAAGAACACCTTGTACGGCTTCCGGGCAGGAAGGATCCGCCTCTACCCTCGATGGCAGTTCATTTCCGGCGATAGGGTCTCGACGATCCCCCACCTCCCGCTGCTCGTCCGAGCGATCCCGTCCGACTGGGATCCGGCCGACGTCGAAGGCTTCATGACAACACCTCAAGACGACTTGCGGTCGAGCGATGAGTCTGTCGACCCCCAGGAATGGATGACGCCGATCGAGTGGCTGGCTGCCGCGAAGGATCCTGCACCCGTAGTGGACATCCTCGAAGACGCCGACATCACGTGAGCCCGTCGAACGCGAAAGTCCCCGCAACACCCCCGGCGCCGCTCACACTCGACGCGAGTGAGCACCTGAGATCATTCGATGGGATCCTCTGGCGGGTCTTCGCTACGAGAGGTGCTCACCCACAGGCGTGGGATGAGCTACGGCACTTCGGGCCGATCAGAACCATGCGCTTTGACCCGCATCCCGAGCCGCAGCAGCACCATGCCGATTATGGCGTGACGTACGCAGCTGCCGGATCTACAACAGCTCTCGGCGAGGTGTTTCAGAAGGGCCGACTAATCAATCGGCGCGTTCGTGGAAACACCCTCGCGGCTTGGCGGCCGACGCGTGAGCTTCGGTTACTGGATCTCACCAGCAACTGGCCCGTGATCAACGGGACGACCTCTTCGATCCAGATGGGGCCTAAGCGATACACGCGGAACTGGGCGAATGCGATCCATGACCAGCTTGGGTCGAGCATCGACGGGCTCTACCATGTGTCATCGATCGACTTCGGCCCGATGGTGACGCTGTTCTCGTCCGCCGAGGGCTCGTTCCCGCCGCTGCCGTTGGTGCACACCCGACTGGACTCATCCAGTGCGAACGTGTACCTCGCGAAAGCCGTGAAAAGGCTCGGCTACCGCGTTAAGAAATAGAACCGCCCCAGGACGGCAGTCCGCGATTCTCGGATTATCAGATGACGCTCGATCCACCCGTACTCTCAGTGCTATGCCAAAGCGTTCCACATTGCAGACTCTCGGCGGTGCTGTCGAAGGATTCCGGGACTTCGCGGCGGCGATCAAGAGTGGAGTGCCCACGGTTCGAAAGGGGTCAATGGCGGAGGAAGATCAAGCCCTCGCAGGAAACATCGTCATCCCTCATGCCATAGTCTCCGGGCTCGTCCTCACCGCTGCGGACCACGTATCCGCCTGGGCGGAGCTTGCCGCTAGCCCCGAGGAGAACGTGTTGCTCCTTCATATGCAGGCTGACTACACCTTGTTCCGTCCTGTCTTGGAGGGGCTCGCGGAGCTCATCTGGATCCTGGACGGCACCGATTCCTCGAGTCCGCAGGGCGCTCGAGATCGCCCGCATCGAGTACAGGCACGGGCTGAAGCTGACGAACGCTCTGCGCAAAGCTCAAACACCAGATGACAGAACGGAACAAGGAATAGCCGCGCTGGGGCGTTTCCTTAGGACCACCGCGACCAACCTCGGGTCCGATCCAGAGGACGTTCTCAGTGCGCCATTGATCGATCCCTCCTCGATCACAAGGAAGATTGCGAGTCGCGTTCCAGGCCCCACGTTGCGGACCTTCAACTATTGGGCGATAACTTCGGCCCACGCGCACGGGCAGTTCATCACCACTCTGCGCCACGCGATCGAGACGCGCCCATCTACACCTCAGATGGGCAGGACTCTGTACGAACCAGACGAGGAGTTGATCGCAGACCTCATCGAGTTCATTGGGACGCTGCTCGAGATCGCAATCAACCTCCTTAACGAACAGGGTTACGAACTTCGACGCTAGAGCTGTCCTGCTTGGCCGATCGGGGAGCGCTGGGTCGCCGAGATGCGCGCCATGGGGATTCAGAGCTCCCTGAGGCGAGATGTCCGACCCCATCCGTATGATCGAATCAGCCCCTTCGTGAGGCGGTTCGGTGAGGGAGTGGGCTTCGCGCTTTACATCGGACTTAGTCCGATTTCATCGCGATTCTGACATTTCCTGTCGGCGATCCCCGCTCGGCTACGGTGGGCGGATCGTCTTGCACCGAATCAAGAAGGCAGAGCATGAACACAGTGCGGCACCCCGGAAGGTCGTTCTTCGGCCTCCCCGGAACCTTCTTCGTGTTCCTGAGCACGATCGCCGTGTCGAACCTCGGCGACGCCTTCCGGGTCATGTCGTTGAATCTCTGGTTCTACGAGGAGACTCCGGACAAGGAGCTCACCCGCGTCCTTCTCCTGTTGGCAGGAGTCATCCCCGGGATGCTCTTCGCTCCGATCGCCGGAGCGATCGCCGATCGCTTCGACCTTCGGAAGACGTTCATTGCCACCATGCTCATCCGCGGCGCTCTCAGCGTGGCGCTCGCTGTCGTCGCATGGTTTGTTGCTCCAGGCGCGCTCGCCTATGTGCTCGTCTTCAGCGCAGCGACGGCGAGCGTCTTCTTCGCCTCGTCGGCGTTCGTCTTCGTGCCCCGCCTGGTTCGGCGCGGGATGATCCCCCGCGCGAACAGCATCATCCAGGCGGTGAGCTGGGCCCTCGCCTCCGTCGGTCCGGCGTTGGCGGCGCTTGCCTTCGCCGCCTACGGCCCGTCGGTCGCCTTCCTCCTGGACGCGGTGTCTTTCCTCATCTCGGCCGCGCTCCTGCAGGTCCTGATCCGCCCCGAGCCCACGAGTGGAGAGAAGACGCCTCTCCGCGTCAGCATCCGCACCGGCCTGGGGGAAGCCACCGACTCGATCCGCGGCATTCCCGAAGCTGTCGGCATCCTGGCGCGCAACCGACTCGCGCTCGGCATGCTGGTCGCTTCCTACGGCGTGACGTTCACTGCGGGCGTCAACTCCTTCGGTCTCATCTTCCTGCTCGACGACGAACTCGGCCTCCCCGTCGAGACCCTGGGAATCGTGCTGTCGTGGAACGGACTGATTGCGGTCGTCGCTGCTTTGCTCGTGGGGATCTTCGTGAAGTGGGTGAAGGTCAAACCATTGTTCCTTGTCTGCCTCGCCTTCTTCGTGGTCGCGCAGTTCGTGATGGGCATGGCACCCGACATCGGAGTCCTCCTCGTCGGCGTGGGTATCAGCGCGCTCGTCAACGCGCCCTACAACGTCGCCGTCACCTCGCTCTTTCAGACGAGCGTCGAGGACGAACACCTGGGGCGAATCGGCGGGCTCGACGAGATGGCCGAGAACGTCATCCAGATCCTTGTCTTCCTCTCCGCCGGCATCATCGTGGCGGTGGCCGGCCCCCGGCTTGCCCTGGTCGGTGCCGGGGTGGTCGCTCTCGTCCTGCTGTGCCTGGGTGCCACGCTCATGCGCGGCCTTCAGCCGTGCGAGGATGTCGATGACCCCGAGGACTCGGACGACGCGGCACCGGAGCACAGCGATCCCGCAGCCGAGGAGCAGCCTCGCCCTGCGTCATGAGCTCGGATCTCTCCGCGACACTCACGCCGCACGGCCGCCCGGCACCCATCCGGTCGCTCGCGCCCAGGCCTCCATCTCCCCCTGCGCCCGGTCGAACCAGTGGTCCTTCGCCCGCGCGTAGTCGTCGAAGTCGCGGTCGTCCCGGTGCGCGGAGCCCAGGGCGGTCTTGAGCGCCGCATACTCGTCGCGCGCCTCCGGGTCCGCCCGCAGCCAGTCTCGGAACAGGAGGGCGTATCGCCCGTTCGACGCCCCGACGCGTCGCACGTGCACGATCGCCCGGGCCCTGGCGTCCACGCTCGCGAACAGGCGTTTCGACCACTCGTCCGGACCGCCGCCCGTCCGCGCGTTGTCCCGGGAGACGCCCGGCGCGTCCGGCACGATGCGCTGCACGTTCACGAAGCCGGCGTCCCCGAGGCGCTGCTCCGCGGCATCCGCGTCCGCGAGGTCGCGCACCCCCACCTGGAGGTCGATGATCGGCTTGGCGCGCAGCCCGGGCACGGCCGTCGAGCCGATGTGATCGACGCGCACGGGGACACCGTCGAATGTCGCGGCGATCCGAGCGCCGAGGCGGGCCGCATCCACCGCCCAGCGCGGCGACCAGGACTCGAGGATCGGCGGCGTGTCCGGAGGGAGTCGTCGAGCCCTCCGGCGCTCCTCGACCTCCGCCGCTCGGGCGAGGAAGCGGGACAGGCCGTCCTCGTCGCCCTCCGCGAGAACCGCATCGCACCACGCGACGGCGGAGACTTCGCCGATGCCGAGCACGAGATGCGCCGTCGCGGAGGCGTGCGCCACGGTGGCCGCATCGACGGGCCCGAGACCCGTCACGACCGCATCCGGCCGTGCCGCACGCAGACGGCGCACGACCACGCCGTCATCCTCCCCGACGACGACCAGGGCGAGGGGCGAGAACGCGTCCGCCCCCGGAGAGCCTTCGGACTCATCGGCGAGCGGATCCACTGGTCGCCTCCTCCGGATTCGTCCCGCCGGAGTCGGCACTCCCGCGGCAGACGGTCCCCACAGCGTAGCCAGGCGGCCGAGCATTTCCATTCACATGAATCCACACCGGTATTCCGGGCGTAGGCTGGAGGGAAGGACGGACCGTCCGAGAAGATCTCCCGGCACCGCGCCCGCCCGGGAAGGAGCCCGAAAGTGGCTCAGTACGACGTCTCGAACCGCTCGGCGATCGTGACAGGAGCGGGCAGCGGCATCGGCCGCTCGGTCGCCCTGCTGCTGGCGCAGAACGGCGCGGCGGTGGTCGTGAACGATCTGAACGCGGAGAACGCGAACGCGGTCGTCGAGGAGATCCGCGCCGCCGGAGGCACCGCGGAGGCGTCGGTCGGCGACGCGACGGACCCGGCCTGGATCGCCTCGTCGGTCGAGCTCGCCAACTCGCTCGCCCCGCTCCGCATCGGCGTCAACAACGCCGGCATCGGCGGCGCCACCGCGCCCACCGCGGACTATGAGGAAGACGCGTGGGACAAGGTGATCGCCATCAACCTCAACGCGGTGTTCCGCAACATGAAGGCGCAGATCCCGTCGATCCTCGCCAACGGCGGCGGCTCGGTCGTGAACATCGCCTCGATCCTCGGCAGCGTCGGCTTCGCAGGCTCCCCCGCCTACGTCACCGCCAAGCACGGCGTCGTCGGAATGACGAAGACCGCCGCTCTGGAGTACTCGGCGCAGGGCGTCCGCGTGAACTCGGTCGGCCCCGGCTTCATCGACACCCCGCTCCTGGCGAACATGGGCGACGAGGCGAAGGACTTCCTCGTGTCGAAGCACCCGATCGGTCGCCTCGGCCAGGCGGACGAGGTGGCGAACCTCGTGGTGTTCCTCGCGAGCGACGCGGCCAGCTTCATCACCGGCAGCTACCACCTGGTCGACGGCGGCTACACCGCCCTCTGACGAAGAAACGGCATCCGGCTGCCGGGAACCCGAATCCCGGCGGCCGGATGCCGCGGTCGGCGATCCAGAGCCCCCGCTCCGTTCTCGCCGTAGCCGTCACCGTCCGGGAATCCGAGAGCCCTTGAAGAGGATCCCGAGGCGATGAGGCAGGTTGTGCACCCCTCCGTTATCAGGCGGACATCGCGTGCAGTTCGCGCGACATCGCATCGAGCGAGAGCTCGGGGTCGGTGAGGTCGAGTCCGCCGGTCGAGCCCGCGGCCTGCATGAGGCGGGCCAACAGCGGCCGCTGGAGCGTGACCGACGTCTCGACGACGAAGCGGATCGGAATGGACGCGTGGATCCACAGCGTCTCGGTGCGGTCGGCGCCGGTCTGCACCGTGAGCGCGAACGGCTCGTTGCGCCGCAGCTTGGTCACGGTGGCGGCGCGAAGGTGGGCGAGCAGCTCGTCGTCGATCTCGATCGGGTCGGCGAGGTTCGCGTAGGTGAGGGTTCCCATGTTCTTCTCCTCGTGGCAGAAAACCTGGACGAGGATAGTTTACTAGTTTAACTAGTTAAATCAAATCGATCAGGGAAGGTCGCCGAGTTCGTCGGTGAGACGGCGCAGGAAGCGGGAGATCACCGCGGCCTCCTCCGGGGAGAACTCCTCCTCCAGGGCGGCGACCCGCTGGGTGAGCTCATCCCCGTGACCGTGCAGATCACGGAGCGAAGGACGGAGAACTTTGGACCGGGCATCCAGGGGGTGCGGGGCGACGACGATCTGCCCCCGCTCGGACATCCGTCGCACGACACTCGTGACGGCGGCCGTGCTGATGCCGAGGTACGTGGCGAGATCGCGGGGAGTGACCGGCTTCTCGACCGGCGCCGTGCTGATGAAGTGCATCGCCGCGCGGTCGGTATCGTTGGGCTCGCGGCGGGCGGCGAGACGGCGGTTCAGCTGCGCGTCGGCGCGACGGAAATCGTCGACATCGCGCGCGAGCGCCGAGGTCGTGACGTCGGTACTGATGTTCCCCATGCAGAGATCCTCCTTCCCCGCTTCCCATGGTACCTCGACTGCCTGACAGTAAGGCTGACTAGCGATATTCGGGGGCGACCAGGACTTCCGGAGATGCGAAGATGGAAGCCTGCCCCCGAAAGGATGCCATGCCGGAGCGACTGAGTCTCGAGGAGGCGTCGTACATCCGCTACGCCGATCTGCTCGCCCGTCTGGAGGAACTCTTCCCCTCCGTCTCGCGACGCCGGATCGAGCAGATCATCAGCGCCGAGACCGACGCGATCACGGGTGGGCTCCTGCGCATCGTCCCCGCAGAGGTCGAGACCGGCGCGATGGAGATGCTCGAGCGGGAGGCCGGTTCCAGCGACGAAGGAGAGGTCGCGTGACCGACAGCACCGGCGAGTTCCACGCCTCCGGGTACTGGTACCCCGACAGCGAGCGCGCCACCACGGTCGACGTGCTCAACATGCTGCGGCGCTACCGCAGCGCCGAGACGGCGATGCGCGCCCGCACGCGCGCGTCCATGGGGATGAACGAGACCGACCTCGTCGCCCTCCGGTTCCTGCTGCGCGAGCAGAAGGCGGGACGCATCGTGCGCCCGATCGATCTGGCCCGCACGCTGGACATCTCCACGGCGTCGACGACCACACTCATCGACCGGCTGGAGAAGGGCGGGCACGCGCGCCGCGAACCCCACCCCACCGACCGTCGCGCCGGCATCGTCGTGCCGACCGTGAGCAGCGACGACGAGGTGCGGGCGACGCTCGGGGCGATGCACCGCCGGATGCTCTCCCTCGTGGACGACCTCTCCGACGACGAGCGCGTGGTCGTGATGCGGTTCCTCGTCGGGATGACCGCCGCGATCCAGGAGGCCGCCGAGGCGGACGCCGTGCACAGCGGCGCCGACCTCGTGGACGAGCCGGCCTAGTCCGACGCGTTCCGCGGGCGCCGCTTGTCCAGGAAGCCTGCGAGCAGCACCGCCACGAGCGCCGCGACCGGCGCCACCACGAGTCCTGCGCGAAGGCTCTGCGTCTCCGCCAGCCATCCGACGAACGGCGGCGACAGCAGGAAGCCGAGCCGGAGCAGCCAGGACACCACGGTGAGCCCGACACCGGGCCGCAGCCCCGGGAGCTCATCGGCGGCATGCATCGCGGCGGGGATGAGGGTGGCGATGCCGAAGCCGACAGCCGCGAACCCGAGGATCGTGCCGGGCACGCTCGGGAACAGCAGAGCGAGGGTCATCCCGAGGGCGGCGATGAGGCCGCCGACCCGCGCCACCCAGCGCTGTCCGAAGCGGTCGGTCATCGGATCGCCGAGCAGACGCCCGACGAACTGCGCGCCGACGAGGGCGATGAACCCGAGCGGCGCGACGGCCGCCGCGGCCCCGAGGGAGTCGCCGAGGTAGAGCGTGGCCCACGAGTTGCCGGCGTCTTCGGCGATGGCGCCGGCCATCGCGATGAGGGTCAGGGCGATCACGGCCACCACCGTCCGCGCCGGGATGCCGCGACGGACAGCGCCGGAGATCTCCTCCGGTTCCGCCACGGCGTCCTCCTCCGTCTCGTCGTCGCGGTCGGGCAGGCAGAAGCGGAGGGCGACGAGGGCGACCGTGGCGAACACCGCGGTCGAGATCCCCAGGTGGACGGCGAGCGGGAGCTGCAGCGCGATCGCGCCCGCCGCCATCACTCCGCCGAGCACCGCGCCGATGGACCAGATGGCGTGGAAGGAGTTGATGATGGAGCGCCCGTACCGCCGTTGCACGCGCAGGCCGTGGGCGTTCTGCGCGACATCGGTGATGGCGTCGGAGGCACCGCCGACGAAGAGCGCGATCGCGAAGAGGACGCCGGTCGGGGACAGCGCCGCCGACAGCAGACCGAGGCTCGTGAGGACGGTGCCGATGACCGCGATGCGCGCCGACCCGAAGCGACGGATCAGCGTGGCCGCCAGGAGTCCGGCCGCGATCGCGCCGGCGGGGAAGGCGGCGAGCGCGAGACCGTAGCCGAGGTTGTCGAGGCCGAGGGCGGCCTTGATCTCGGGGTACCGCGGCAGGATGTTCGCGAACAGGGCGCCGTTCGTGAGGAACAGCGCCGAGACGGCGATGCGCGCCCGACGGGTGGCGACGTCCGCGGGCGCTCGTCGAATCGATTCGATTGAAGTCACGGATACGACCGTACCGTGTCTCCGGGGTGCTCGCGAGCGTGTCGTGACGGCGCGATGCTGGGGGCGCAAGCCCGTTCCGCGTGTCGGCCCCGGGATCTACGCTCGGAGCATGAGCGAGCTCACCCAGCCCACCGGTCGCGAGGACGCCCTGCGGGCGATCCCGCGCGGCGATGGCTCCGCGCCGCGCGCGCTCGTGCTTGGAGCCACCGGCTACATCGGCGGCCGCCTGACACCGCGCCTGCTGAACGCCGGCTACCGGGTCCGGGTCCTCGCGCGAGATGCCGCTCGTGCCGCCTCCTTCGGCTGGGGCGAGGAGTGCGAGATCTTCGAGGGGTCCGCCGACGACGAGCACGCCGTGGCCTCCGCGATGGACGACGTCGATGTCGTGTACTACCTCATCCACTCCATGTCGGCCGGCAAGGGCTTCGAGGAGAGCGACGAGCGCGCGGCGACCACCGTCGCCACCGCTGCCGCGCGCGCCGGGGTCCGGCGGATCGTCTACCTCGGCGGCCTGCACCCGGACGACGTGAAGCTCTCCCCGCACCTCCGCTCCCGGGTCCACGTCGGGGAGATCTTCCTGGAGTCCGGGGTGCCCACCCTCGTCCTGCAGGCGGGCGTGGTGATCGGCTCCGGCTCGGCGTCCTTCGAGATGATCCGGCACCTCACCGACGTGCTGCCGTACATGCCGGCGCCGAAGTGGGTGCGCAACCGGATCCAGCCGATCGCCGTCCGCGACGTGCTGCACTATCTACTCGGCGCGGCGCGGGTCGACGCGGGTGTCAATCGCGCCGTCGACATCGGCGGACCGGATGTGCTGCGCTACGGGCAGATGATGAACGGGTACGCGGTGGAGGCCGGACTGCGGCAGCGCGCCATCGCGGCCCTTCCGGTGCTGACGCCGGAGCTCGCGTCGCACTGGGTGAACCTCGTCACGCCGGTGCCGCGCTCCATCGCCCGGCCCCTGGTGGCCTCGCTGCAGAACGAGTGCATCATGAAGGATCACGCCGTCGACGCACTCATCCCGCGGCCCGACGGCGGCCTCACGCCGTACCGCCGCTCCGTGGCGCTGGCCCTCGGACGGGTGGACGCGGACGCCGTGGAGACGAGCTGGCAGGATGCCGAGGTGTCCGGAGCGCCGAGCGACCCGCTGCCGAGCGACCCCGACTGGGCGGGACGGACCGTGTTCACGGACAAACGCTCCGTGGCGACCCGCGCGTCCGTCGCCGAGCTGTGGCGCGTCATCCTCGGGATCGGCGGGGAGAACGGGTGGTACTCGTCGCCGCTGCTCTGGGCGGTGCGGGGGCTCATGGACCGCGTGGTCGGCGGCGTGGGCCTCAGCCGCGGACGCCGCAGCCGCACCGCCGCCCGGGTGGGCGATGCGATCGACTTCTGGCGCGTGGAGGCGGTGGAGCAGACCGAGGAAGGCCATCTGCTGCGGCTCCGCGCGGAGATGAAGGTGCCGGGCGAGGCCTGGCTCGAACTGCGCGCGGTGCCCGACGGCGAGGGCGCCCGCTACGAGCAGCGCGCCGTGTTCTTCCCCCGCGGCCTCCTCGGCCGGCTGTACTGGCTCGCCGTGCTGCCCTTCCACGGACTCATCTTCTCCGGCATGGCCGCACGGATCACCGCGGCCGCCGAGTCAGGCGATCACGCCGGTTCAGGCGCCTTCCGCGCGGAAGTGCCTGACCCGGCGTGAGCGCCTGAGCTCCCGCGCTCAGTCCTTGTCGGCGGGGGCGTCCATCGCGGCCTCGACGGCGGCGTCCACCTCGGCCGGCGGGATGATGTCGATCGCCTCGGTCGCGGCCTCGTACACCTCGGCGAGCGTGTCGTCGACGGTATCCTCGTCGATCCAGGCGAGGTCGTCCTCCGAGTGGTCGTACTCGACGGGCACGAGGGCGAAGTCGTCGCCGTACTCCTCGAGCCCGGCCATGACGCTGTGCCGGACGGCGGCGCGAGCATACCGGTCGCGCAGGATCAGCGGATCGCGCCGCAGATCCTTCATGAACGCGATCATCATGAAGGCCATGATGATCGCGAACGGCAGCGCCGCGATGATCGTCGCGTTCTGCAGCGACTGCAGTCCGCTGCCCTCGGCCCCGCTGACCAGCAGCACGGCGGCGATCACCCCCACGAGCACACCCCAGACGACGGCGACCCAGCGCGACGGCTCCGGGCGGCCCTGCTGCGACAGCGTGCCCATGACGAGCGAGGCGGAGTCGGCGCCGGTGATGAAGAAGATCGCGATGAGGATGATCAGGACGATGCTGGTCACGAGCGGGAACGGGAGGTTCTCCAGTACCCCGAACAGCACTTCCTCCGGCGGGTCGACCACGAGGCCCGCGCCGTCCATCTGCTGCTGGATGGCCGTGGTGCCGAAGATCGCGAACCACACGAGCGAGATCGCGGAGGGCACCACGATGACGACCGACACGAACTGACGGAGCGTGCGGCCGCGCGAGATCTTCGCGATGAACATCCCGACGAAGGGCGACCACGAGATCCACCACGCCCAGTAGAAGATCGTCCAGCTCGACAGGAAGGCCTGCGCGGCCTCACCCTGCGAGGCGGAGCGGCCGATCATGGTCGGCAGGTCACCGAGGAACTGGACCGCGACCGACGGGATGACATTGAGGATCAGCAGCGTCGGACCGACGAAGAAGACGAAGAACGCCAGCAGGATGGCGACGACGGCGTTGATGTTCGACAGCGCGCGGATGCCCTTGGAGACGCCCGACACGGCGGAGGCGATGAAGCACGCCGTGAGCACGGCGATGACCGCGATGAGGATGCCGTTGCCGAGGGGTCCGGCTCCGCTGATGATCTCGACGCCGTGGCCGATCTGCAGCGCCCCGAGGCCGAGCGAGGCGGCCGTGCCGAACAGCGTCACGATGATGGAGAAGATGTCGATCGTGCGGCCGACCGGACCCGTCGTGCGGTTCTCGCCCAGCAGCGGGGCGAAGATCGACGAGATCAGCGGCGTACGACCGCGGCGGTAGGCGCCGTAGGCGATGGCTCCACCGACGAGCGCGTAGAACGCCCAGGCCTGCGGGCCCCAGTGGTACAGCACCTGGGTCTGCGCGGTGTGCATGGCCTCGAGGGTGTTCGCCTCGACGGTGCCGGGCGGCGGGTTCTCGAAGAACGTCAGCGGCTCGGCGGCGCCCCAGAACACCAGGCCGATGCCCATGCCCGCCGCGAAGAGCATCGAGATCCACGAGAACATCGAGAACTCGGGCTCCTCGTCGTCGCGGCCGAGGGGGATGCGCCCGTACTTGCTGAACCCGACGAACAGCATGAAGACGAGGATGATCGTGGCGATCGTCGTGAAGAAGAAGCCGAAGTACTCGACCACCCAGGCCAGCACCGTGCTGGTCGTGCCGGCGAGGTTGTCCCCCGCGAACACGCCCCAGGCGATGAAGGCGAGGGCGAACGCGGCGGCGACGCCGAAGACCAGCGGGTCCGTGCGGTAGGTGCGCCCCGTCTCCTCGACCGAGACCCCGGGGACGAGCGCCGGGTGCACGCTGCGCGGCGGGACCGTCGTGATGTCGCGGACGATCTTGCGCGCGGCCTCGGAGGCCTTCGCGGCCTGGCGGTGCGTCCCGGTCACGACGGCGTCGGTGCGCGGACGGGTCGATCCTGCGGAGCGTTCGGTGGGCTTCTCGTCAGGCGTGTCCATGAGAGACCATCTTTCCACCTGCGCGGGCTCAGGCGAACGCGGGACAGCAGGCGTTCTCCCGCGGGAGTGCCTGATCCCGCGCGTTCGCCTGTTCTGGCGGGGCTGTCGAGTGGGGTCAGCGGGGGCGGCGGCGACCCAGGAAGAGGGCGCCCAGCAGCGGCAGCACCGACACCCACAGCAGGGTGATACCCAGCGGGGGCAGCGGACCGACGAGCAGCGCCCCACCCACGAGCATCGCCGCGAACAGGACCCCGGAGGCGATCCGTCGCGCGATGCCCTCCAGCCGGTCGAGCCGCCGCTCCAGTCGGGAGGTGTCGAAGGACACATTGCCGTCGTCGACGCGGGTGATGATGTCGTCGATGCGCTTCGGGAGCCGCCAGGTCGTGGCCGCGTTCGCCATCGCCTGTTCCGCCATGTCCTGCATGAGGGTGCCGGACTCGTCCCGGAGCAGCCGCGCGGCATACGGCTCGGCCGCGTCCCACACGTTGAACGCCGGGTTCAGGGCGCTGCACATGCCGGAGGTGAGGGACACGGCCCGGATGAGGAGCAGCATGTCCTCGGGGAGCTGCAGCGGGAGCCGGCGCACCATGTCGCCGAACTCCTCGGCGAAGTCGGTGAACTCCCGCGGGTCCACGCGGCTCAGCTCCGCGAAGCCCATCCCCCCGAAGCGCGCGAAGAGGGCCGTCAGCGCCCGCTCCAGCTCGCCGGTGTCGGCGGTCGGCAGGAGCACGCCGATCTCCTTCGCGGCGCGGACCAGGCCCCGGCTGTCCCGCGCGGTCACCGCGATGAGCAGCGTCCGCAGTCCCTGCCGGAGGTTGTCGGAGACCTCGGCCATCATGCCGAAGTCGATGAACGTGAGCCGGAAGCCCCCCTGAGCTCCTGAGCCGCCCTGGGCCCCTGAGCCGCCCTGGGCTCCTGAGCCGCTCTGGGCTCCTGAGCCGCCCTGGGTCCCTGAGCTCGTCGAAGGGACCGGCGTGACGAAGATGTTGCCGGGGTGCGGGTCGGCATGCACGAACCGGTGCGTGAAGACCTGGTCGAACATGACCTCGGCGAAGGCATCCGCGACCGCGGAGGGGTCGATGCCTGCCGCTCGGAGAGCCGCGGTGTCGTTGATCTTGATCGCGGTCACGTCGGACAGTGTGAGCACCCGTCGGGTCGTACGCTCCCAGACGATCTCGGGGGCGGCCACACGCGGGTCGTCGGCGAAGTTCT
This sequence comes from Microbacterium meiriae, assembly GCF_040685015.1. Classification (NCBI taxonomy): domain Bacteria; kingdom Bacillati; phylum Actinomycetota; class Actinomycetes; order Micrococcales; family Microbacteriaceae; genus Microbacterium; species Microbacterium meiriae. The sequence continues at coordinate 979,702 of NZ_JBFBHD010000001.1, forward strand.
CGCGGAACCGCTCGGCGCTGCGGGCCTCGTGGAGGTAGTCGATCTCCTCGAGGCTCGTCACGGCGAACTCCTCGACGAGGGCGGGGGCGTCCACCCGGTCGGCGACGATCCGGACCCGGGTCAACCACCGCGCGACCCGGCGGAGGGCGGCGAGGTCGACGGCGACGATCTCGTCGATGCCAGGGCGCTGCACCTTGACCACGACCTCGTCGAGCCCGGTGTCCTCGGCATCGAGCGACGAGAGGCGGGCGCGGTGCACCTGGCCGAGGGATGCGGCCGCAACCGGGGTGTCGTCGAACCAGGTGTACACACGCTCGAGCGGCATGCCCAGCTCGGCCTCCGCGAGCGCCCGGATCTGCGGCGTGGGCACGGCCGGGACCTCGTCCTGCAGCCCCTCCAGCTCCGCCGTGATCTCGGGCGGCAGCACGTCGAGGCGCGAGGACATGAACTGCCCGACCTTGATCATGAGGCCGCCGAGATCGACGGCGAGCGCATGGAACCGCCGCGCGAACCGCTGCATGCGACGGGCGCGGGTACGCTCGGCGACACCACGCAGCCCGAACCGCGGAAGGACGAGCTCGAACCACCAGATCGCCACGAACTCACGGCTCGCGAAGGACAGGATGCGGCGGTACCGGGCTCGGTGAGGACCCTGTGCCGCCGCTGCCGTCATCGCGTCATCCTTCCGCCGTTCCGCGCCGGACGCCGCACGACGCGGTCAGTCCTGGGCGAGGATCGTGTACAGCCTACGGCGGGCCTCGTCGAGCACCTCGATGGCCTGCTGCACCTGCTCCGGCGAGCCGCTGCGCCCGACCTGCGCGGCCGCGGCGGCGAGGTCGACCCCGGCCTTGGGCAGGGCGCTGTAGCGGGCGTCGCGGCTGCGGTCCTTGTCGGAGGACGGCACCCACGGCGGGGTCTCGGTGCTCTCCGCGGCGACGGCACGGCCGGCCTCGGTGAGGGCGTAGGTCTTGCGGCCGTTCCGCTCCTCGGCCTCGATCAGGCCCTCGTCGGCGAGGAGCTGGAGCGTCGGGTAGACGGAACCGGCGCTCGGCTTCCAGGTGCCGCCGCTGCGCTCGGCGATCTCGTTGATGATCTGGTAGCCGTGCATCGGTCGCTCAACGAGGAGCGAGAGGACGGCGGCGCGCACGTCGCCGCGGGCCATGCGGGATCCGCCGGAGGGGCGCGACTCGAACGACTTGCGCAGCTGGTCCATCGCCTCGAACAGCGCTCCGGCCGGACCCTGCGAGCCGCCGAAGAGATTGCCGAGGCCGCCGACGAAATCGCCGCTGTTGCTGCCGTTGCTGTTTCCGCCGAATGGGGTGGAGGGGAATGCGTTGTTCATGATGACCTCCCAGTCGTGAACGATACTCAACGATATATCGTTAACGCTGAATGCGGGGTGGGAATCCGGACTCAGACCGGTGCCAGCACCGCAGCCCCGGTGACGGTCGCATCGACCCCGAGCTCCGCGGATCGCACCCGGGCCGTCGACGGGCCCGGCATCGCCGCCGCGCGGTAGGCGCGGGCGACCTCGGCGAGATAGCGCTCCCCGATGGCCGCCACACCGCCGCCGACCGCGATCACCTCGACGTCGAGAAGCGCCTGCGCCCCGGCCAGCGCGCGACCGAGGAACCGCGCCCCCTCCGCGATCACCTCCTCGGCGACCGCGTCACCGGCGCGAGCGGCCGCGTCCACCTCCCGCAGCGTGAGCGCCGTGCCCGTGCGCTCCCGGTACGTCTGCTCCAGCCCGGGGCCGGAGGCGACGGCTTCGACGTGTCCGACTCCTCCGCAGCCGCAGCGACGCCCGGCCAGCTCCGGAGGGAGGACCAGTTCGGTGTGCCCGACCGACCCCGCCGTGCCGGTCACGCCCGCGCGGAGACCGTCCGGGAGCACGACGGCTCCGCCGATGCCGGTGCCGACGGTGACCATCAACAGCCCGCACGCTCCCCGACCCGCCCCTGCCGCGGCCTCCGCGACCGCCGCCGCGTGCACGTCGTTCACGACCGCCACCGGCACATCGAGGGCGTGGATGAGCGCCGCGCGCAGCGGGAAGCCCGCCCAGCCGCTGATCGCATCGGTCGCCGAGGTGATGCCGCCGTCCTGATCGACGACCCCGGCGGTGCCCACACCGACCGCCGCGACCCGCTCCGCACCGCGGACCATGTCGATCGCATCGACGACCGCCCGCACGATGGCCTCGCCGCCCTCCCTGGCCGGAGTGGACAGGGTGCGCACGGCGGTGACGCGACGGCGCCCGCCGTCCGGCTCCTGCCGGAACCCGGCGACGGCGATCTTCGTGCCGCCGATGTCGACCCCGACGATCACGCCCGCTCCGTGGCGGCCGGCGTCGCGGCGACGAAGCGGCGGGTGAGGGCGATGGGATCGGTGATCGCCCCACCCACGACGACGGCGAAGGCTCCGGCATCGAAGGCCGCTCGTACCTGCGCAGGGGTCTGGTAGCGCCCCTCGGCGATGGCCGGGATCCCCGCGGCGGCGAGCGCGGCCACGAGGTCGAGGTCCGGTTCGTCCTGGCGCGGCGAGTGCGGGGTGTAGCCGGACAGGGTCGTGCCGACGACCGCTGCCCCCGCCGCCCATGCGCGCTCGCCCTCCGCGACCGTCGACACGTCGGCCATCACCGGTCGCCCCGTCGCCGCGGCGATCTCCCCGATGAGCCGGAAGTCCGTGCCGAGCTGCTCCGTCGTGGCGTCCACCGCGATGATGTCGGCTCCAGCTTCTGCGAGTCCCGTGGCGAGCGCGAGCTCCGGGGTGATGACGTTGCGGACGCCGTTCCAGATCTTGTGGAGTCCGATGATCGGCACGTCGGTGACCGGACGCACCCGGCGGATGTCCTCCGGCCCGTTGAGCCGCAGACCGCTCGCGCCGCCGAGGAGCGCAGACTCGGCGAGCGCACCGATGACGTGGGTGTCCCTGGCGGGGGCGCCCGTGGACGCCTGGACCGAGGCGACGAGCCGGCCGCGGAGGAGAGCGAGGGAATCGTGGGTCACTTGAGGGCTCCTGCACTGGCGCCGCCGATGAAGAACTTCTGACCGAGGAGGAAGATCGCCACGGCCGGGAGCGTGAACATCACGCACGCGGCCATGAGCGGCCCCCAGGCCACGTCGTTCTCCCCGAAGAAGGCGTACAGACCGATCGACAGCGTGTACGTCGACTGGTCGTTGAGGTAGATGAGGGGATTTAGGAAGTCGGTCCACGCCCAGACGAACTGGAAGATCGCGGCGGTCACGATGGCCGGACGCGCCAGGGGAAGGACGATCGTCGCGTAGGTGCGGAACTCCGAGGCGCCGTCGAGACGGGCGGCCTCGATGAGCTCGTCCGGTACCGCGAGGAGGAACTGCCGGATCATGAAGATGAAGAACGGCGTGCCCAGGAACGCGGGGACGATGAGCGGGAGGTAGGTGTTCGTCGCCTCCAGCCCGTTCCACACGAGGAACAGCGGGATCAGCGTGACCTGCGGCGGCAGCATCATCGTGGCGAGCACGAGGATCAGGAGCGGCCGGGCACCGCGCCACTTCACCTTCGCGAGGGCGTAGGCGACGAGCGGACACGAGATGACCGTGCCGAGGATGCTCATGCCCGAGACGAAGAGCGTGTTGGCGAGGTAGCGCCACACCGGGATCTGCGCGAACGCCTCGGCGAAGTTGGCCGTGGTCCACTCGGCGGGCAGCAGGGTGGGCGGCGAGGAGAACACGTCGCCGGGCGTCTTGAACGCCGTCGACAGCATCACCAGCAACGGGAACAGGAACAGCAGCGCGAGCAGCGTCACCGCGATCTGCTGCCGGACGCGGCGGAGCGTGCGGCGGGTGCGACGGGGGCGGCGTACCGGAGCGGAGATGTCAGCGTGCGCCATCGTGGACCCACTTCCTCGAGGTCGCGAGCACGATGAGGCTCACGACGAGCGTGACGATGAACAGCGTCCACGCCATGGCGGAGGCGTAGCCCATCTTCAGGAACACGAAGGCGTTCTGGTACAGGTACATCGCGTACGAGAGCATCGACTGCCCCGGGCCCGACCCCGCCTGATTCAGGCGCTCCTGCGACAGGATGTAGGGCTGCGTGAAGATCTGCAGGAACCCGATGATGCTCACGATCACCTGGAACAGGGTGACCGGGGAGACCGTGGGCCAGGTGACGTTCGTGAAGCGACGCCACGCCCCCGCGCCGTCGAGCTCGGCCGCCTCGTACAGCTCCTTCGGCACCTCCTGCAGGGCGGCGAGGTAGATGATCATGGTGCCGCCCACGGTCCACAGCGACATGAGGATGATGGCGGGCTTCGTCCACTCCGGCTGCTGCAGCCAGGCCGGTCCCTCGATGCCGAACCACGAGAGGAAGTGGTTGATGAAGCCGTACTGGGCGTTCGGGAGCCAGCGCCACAGGTAGCCGCCGACGACGACCGGCACGATCGACGGGAGATACACGAGCGCGCGATACAGCGGCTGGCCCCGCACCGGGGTGTTCAGCAGGTGCGCACCGGCCAGGGCGATGCCGATCGCGAGCGGTACGCCGAACACTGTGAGCACGGCCGTGTTGGCGAGGGACTTCCAGAACACCCCGTCGGCGAACAGCTGGGTGTAGTTGTCCAGTCCCACCCACTCGGGCGCCTGGAACAGGTTGAAGTCGGTGAAGCTGTAGTACGCCGACGCCGCGATCGGATAGGCGAACAGGAACAGGAAGCCGACGATGAACGGCGACGCGAAAGCCAGGCCGATCATCGTGGTCCGGCGGCTGCGGCGCCGCCGGACGGGAGCGCCGGGTCCGGCAGGAGCGTTCTCCTGCCGGACCCGGGGTGCTGTTGCCGTGGTCACGAGGACCGGCTCACTTCGAGGTGTAGGAGGCCATGCGCTCCTCGACGGTCGCGATCGCCTCCTCCGGGGTGGCGGTCAGCCGCACGACCTCGTCGAACGCGGTCGCGAGGTCCGTCGCGTACTCGGCGCTGTACGGACGGCTGGCCAGGGACTTCGCGTTCGGGGAGGACGCGGCCTCCGCCCAGACACCGAAGTCCTGCAGCTCGTCGAACGCGGCGCTGCCGGCGAGGGAGGAGCGGCCCGGGAGGTTGCCGAGGGCGACGGCGAACTTCTCCATGGGCTCGTCGCTCACGAGGTAGGCGAGGAAGGTGGCCGCCTCCTCCTTGTGCTTCGAGTTCGCGGGGATGAACAGGGTGCTCGCCGTGACCTGCGTGCTGTTCTCCAGGTCCGGCGAGGCGGCGGGGATCGCGGTCACGCCCCACTCGAAGTCGGGGGCGATCTTGGCGGCGCTGGCCGACCGCCACTCGCCGTCGATGATCATGGCGACCTGGCCGCTGAAGAACGGGTCCTGTGCGGAGAGGTACTCGCCCTGTCCGGATACGAACGTGGCCATGGCATCGGCGCCGACCGGTTCGATCACGTTGTCCTGGTACCACTGCAGGGCCTCGAGGTTCCCGTCCTCCGCGGGGGTCGGGCCGTCCTCGCCGTCCCAGCTGCCGCCGAACGCGTAGCCGAGGGTCGTGAGGGTGGTGCTGTCGTTCGCCGAGCCGAGACCGAGCTGCGTGATCTTGCCGGAGGCGTCCTTCTTGGTGAGCTTCGGGATGGCGGCGGCGAGCTCGTCCATCGTCGTCGGCGGGGTGACCCCGGCCTCCTCCAGCAGCTGCGGGTTGTAGAGGAGCTGGAAGCTGTGGATCGCGATCGGCAGCGAGTAGATCGTGCCGTCGTAGGTCATCTGCTCCATGGCGCTCGGGACGAAGTCGTCGACGTCGATGTCCTCGGCGGCGATCGCGTCGTCGAGCGGCGCGAGGATGCCCTTCGAAGCCCAGGCGCCGACGGTGTTGCCGAAGTTGTCGGAGATGTCGAAGGAGCCGTTCGACGACGACATCGACGTGAGCTGCTTCTGGGTGTCGGGGCTGGAGACGCCCTTGACGACGATGTCGTCCTGGCTGGCGTTGAAGTCGGCGATGATCGCCTCCAGCGCCTTCGCCTCCTCCCCGCCCCACAGGTACGAGAACGTGATCTCGGTGGGGCCGTCCGCGTCGCCGCCGCCGCCGGCGCAGCCGCTCAGGGCGACGATCGTCGCCGTGCCCAGCGCCCCGGCGACCAGGACGCGTCGGCGCATGTTGTGCTTCACGTGCATGGGGATTCTCCGCTCATCGTTGACCGTGCAAAGGATTGGAATAGACCAATTAAGAACCACTGAGAGGAGACATTGACACAAACCGGCGTGATCGTCAATATTGGGTTAGTCCAAACGAGGGGGAATCATGTCGGCGATCGAGGGCGTCACGAAGCACGAACGCGTGCGGCGGCATCTGGAGCAGGTCATCGACCAGGGCCTCGCACCCCACGAGAAGCTGCCCACGGAGCGCGAGCTCGCGGAGTCGCTCGAGGTGAACCGGCAGACCGTGCGTCGCGCCCTCGACGAGCTCGAACGGGACGGACTGGTGTATCGGCTGCAGGGGGCGGGCACGTTCGTGAGCGCCTCGCGGATCAGCAAGGCCTTCGAGCTGACCTCGTTCTCGGAGGACATGCTCGCCCGGAACATGCGACCGGGCTCCCTCTCCGTCGACGTCGGCACCGCGGCGGCCGGGCAGACCGCAGGGTACGCCCTGAACCTCAGCCCGCAGTCCCCCGTCGTGCGGATCCGCCGCGTCCGGACCGCCGACGACATCCCGATCTGCCTGGAGGTGTGCTCGATCGCGGCCGACGCCGTGCCGGGCCTGGAGGACGGCATCGTGGGCGACTCGCTCTACGACGACCTGCGCACCCGGTTCGGCATCACCGCCGTGCGCGCCGACCAGGAGATCCATGCGGTCGTGCTCGACGAGGAGCAGGCCGCCGCGCTGCAGACGCCGCCGTTCTCCCCCGCGTTCCTCGTGAAGCGCACAACCTATGACGCCCGCAGCCGCCCGATCGAGTACGCCGAGTCGGTGTACCGCGGCGACCGCTACTCGTACCTCGTCTCCATCGCCCGCCCCTGATCCCCGACGACTCCCGACCTGCGATCCCCTTCACCGACGAAAGGCTCCTCGTGTCCGACCCGACCCTCCGCCCGCGCATCGCGTTGCTCCCCCTCGACGATCGGCCGGTGAACGTCAAGCTCCCGGGCGACGTCGCGGCCGTCGCCGGAGTGATCCTCGACGTCCCGCCCGCCGAGATCCTCCCCTCGTACCGGACCGCGGGCGACGCCGACGCGTTGGGCGGGTGGCTGCGGGAGCGGGCGGCCGACCCCGCGACGGTGCACCTGGTCGTCTCGGTGGACATGCTCCTCTACGGCGGTCTGATCGCGAGCCGCACGAGCGACGACACCACCCGCGACGTGCTGGCGCGCCTCGACGTGCTGCGCGAGGTGCGGCGGCTGCGGCCCGACCTGCCGATCTCAGCGGTGTCGCTCGTGACCCGGGCGAGCAACTCGTACTCCGCCGCCGAGGAGCCGACCTACTGGACGGAGCACGGCAAGGAGATCCACGCACTCGGCGGCGACGCGCACCGACTGCTCGGCGAGATCGAGGTGCTGCCGCTGGACGACCTGACTCCGGTGCCCGCCGAGGTCGTCTCCGACTACTCGTCTCGACGGCTGCGCAACCACATCGTGAACCTCTCCACGCTGGGACTCCTGGAGGACGAGACCCTCGACTTCCTGGCGATCACCGCCGACGACACCGCTCCCTTCGCGGCGGGCAGCGCGGAGCAGGTGTGGCTCCGGCACTGGATGCGGATGCTGCCGTCGGGCCGTCGCGTGCTGATGTACCCCGGTGCCGACGAGGTGGGCGCAGCGCTCGTCGCCCGGGCCCTGGCGGCGAACGCCGGGGTGACCGCCTCGTTCTCGGTCGCCTGCGCGGACGCCGACGGCATGGAGCGCGTCCCGCCCTACGAGAACATGTCGCTCGCAGCGTCGGCGAGCCGGCAGATCCGCGCGGCCGGCGCCGAGGAGGTCGCCACCGGAGGCGACGTCACCCTCGTGCTGCACGCCCCCGACCCCGACCGGCACGACATGTTCCGCGGGCGGCCCGAGGTCGTCGATGCGGACGCCGTCGCGGGGACGGTCGCTCTCGTGCGGGAGCGTCTGGACGCCGGGGAGCACGTCGCCCTGGCGGATGTGCGGTACCCGAACGGCGCGGACGAGGCGCTCGTACGCGCGCTCGCCGAGGCCGGAGTGCTCGACCGCCTGGAGGCGTTCGGTGGGTGGAACACCGCCGGGAACACGCTCGGCAGCGTCGTCGCGGTGGCCGCCGCCGGCGTCGTCGGTCGGGCCTCGGGCTCCTTCGACGACCGCGCCGCGCGGATCGCCCTGCTGACCCGCCTGCTCGACGACTTCGCCTACCAGGCCGTGGTGCGCACGGATGCGGGGCCGTCCCTCTTCCCTGACATCTATCCGATGGCCGACGATGCGCAGGTGGCGACGGCCGAGCGGGTCATCCGCGCCGAGCTGACGGGCCTGCTGGAGTCGATGCTGCCCGCCGACGACGTGCGGATCGAGGAGCTGACCCTCCCCTGGCGGCGCTCGTTCGAGATCGGTCTCACCCTGCGCTGACTCCTCCGCGGCACCGGCATACACCCGCGACCGCCGCGAGCCTGGCGCGCTCCACAGGAAGGGATGGTTGGCTGGAACCTCCGGCGGGGGAGATTCGAGCCGGGTACGACCACAGGGGGGACGGCGTCCATGAGCAGTACGACCGGGCACGAGGCGGCGGGCAGCCGAGTGCGGGTGAGTGTGGTGGTGCCGGTGTTCCGGCCGAAGGCGTCGTTCGACGACCTCATCGCCTCGCTCGACGCCCAGACGCTGGACCGGGAGGCCTTCGAGGTCCTGCTCTGCGACGACGGCTCCGGGGAGGAGACGGCCGCGCGGCTGGAGAGCATCGCGAAGGATCGCCCTCATGTACGCGTGCTGTCGCTGCCGCACTCCGGCTGGCCCGGTACTCCGCGCAACCGCGGCGTCGAGGAGGCCAGAGGGACGTACGTGCAGTTCGTGGACCAGGACGACTGGCTGTACCCGCGCGCACTCGAGCGGCTGTGCGACTACGCCGATGAGCACGGGTCGGACGTCGTGGTCGGCAAGGAGGTGGGCATCGGACGGAAGCTGCCCGCCAAGATCTTCCAGCGCGACATCCCGCACGCGGTGCTCGGCGAGGACCCGATCCTGGAGATGCTGACGCCGCACAAGATGTTCCGGACGGCGTTCCTCCGCGAGCACGGCATCCGCTTCCCTGATGGCAAGGTGCGACTCGAGGACCACCTGTTCGTGATGCAGGCGTACTTCGCCGCCGACACGATCTCGGTGCTCGCCAGCGAGCCCTGCTACGCGTGGGTGAAGGAGCCCGGGAGTGCGAGCTCGTCGCGCATCGACCCCGAGTCGTACTTCCCGCACCTGGAGACCGTGCTCGATGTCGTCGAGGCGAACACGGAGCCCGGGAAGGTGCGCGACCGGCTGCTGCGGCACTGGTTCCGCGGCAAGATCCTCAACCGGATCGCCGCACGACGGATGGTGAAGTACCCGACGGAGTACCGCGACCGCCTGCTGGACGTGGTGGTGCCGCTCGCGCAGCGTCGATTCGGCCCCGGCGTGGATGCGGGGCTGTCGTTCCCGCAGCGCATCCGGGCGGCTCTGCTGCGCGCCGACCGCCGGGATGACCTGCTCGCCTTCGCCGCGTTCGAGGCGGACACGACCTGCACGGCCACCGTGACCGCGGCGCGCTGGTCGCGCGGCGGGTTGCAGCTCACCGTGCGCGTCCGTCTGCTCCGGGACGGCGAGGAAGCGTTCGTGTTCGAGACCGTCGGTTCCGCCGACCGGCTGGTCTCCCTGCCCCCGTCGGCGACCGAAGACCTTCCCTCCGGGGTGCTCAACGCCCGCAAGGAGCGTCGCGCTGACCGCGTCGACCTCGTCGCGCGGGATACGCCGACCCCCGGACAGGCGCCGGAGTCGACGGCAGGCTCGGAGCGCAAGATCGGCGGCCGACGCCCGAAGCGCCTCGACGCGGTGCCGATCGCCCTGGACCCGATGAAGGCGTTCCGTGAGGACGGCGCTCGCGACGCCGACCTCACCGTCGCCGTCCGCTACGCCGGGTGGATGTTCACCGCCCCGCTGACAGCGGCGCCCGACGTGACGGCACACCTCGGCAGGTCCCCGCTTCTCGCGGGCCGTCGGGTCGAGCTCGCACGGAACGAGGACGGCAGCCTGCGGCTGCGCCGCGAGTGGCCGGGCGGCGCCTGGCGCGACGCCCTCGCACGAGCCGCCCGCCGCGTCCGCTCCCGACTTCGCCGCTGACAGACCGAGCGTCGCGCGCCCCCTCCCTTCGGGCGCCGACCAGCTGTGACCCCGACACCCACCACCGCGAGCAGGCGCGGCCCACTCACGCTGCGACATCGAAGCGCGCCCGTCCGCCCAGCCGCGGTGTGCGCTGAGGGTCGACCCACCGCGGCGGAAGGAACCACGGTCGGCCGGTCACGCCGGAACCCTCGATCACGATCTCCCACCCGTTGTCGTGGATACGGTGGTGGCAGGTCTCGCAGAGCAGGATCCCGTTCGAGAGATCGGTCGGACCTCGATCTCGCTGCCACCAGCGGAGGTGGTGAGCCTTCGTCATCCCGGGCGGGAGCCCGCACATGGCGCACCCGCCATCCCGCTCGGCGAGGGCCAGTCGTTGGGCTCGGGTGAAGAGGCGCTTCTCGCGGCCCCAGTCCAGAACCTCGCTCGCACCGCCGAGGACGCAGGGGATGACGCCCCCGCTGGCCGCCATCCGCCGCGCGGCGCCGATGTCGATCACCTGGTCGAGCCCGTCGACCGTCGCCGACCCGGTTCCCGCCTGCAGATCGTCCAGCGATACCCGAACGATCACCGTCGCCCCGGCGAGCGGCACCCGATCGCCCTCGCACCCGAGCGCGTGCGCGCAGAAGAGGGACAGCGCATCGGCCTGGATCATCGCGACGGAGCGCCGATCCGCGTCGGGCGACTCCGCATCGGGGGCTTCGAGGCGGGCGGCGAACACGGCAGACACGTGCCCGCGGATCGCGGTGACGACCGGCGCAGCGGACTCGGCATCGAGCTGCGCGTGCAGATGCACCATGCCGTCACGTTCGAAGATGCGCAGTCCGCGCCGACCGCGCTGTTCCTCCGCCCGCGGCGCTACGCCGTCGGGGTCGAGCCACGCTTCGGCGCGGAGGACGAGCTTGCGCACCGCATCAAGCTCGAGCCCTTCGGCTGCGGCGGTCAGCACGCGTTCCGCCTCGGCGATGCGCTCCGCACCGGCGGCCACGCGGCAGCGATCGAGGAGAGCGACGAGGAGACCGATCGCCGGCGCTCCGAGCACACCCGACGCGAGTGCTTCCCGGAGGAGCGGATACCGCGCGGGCAGCGGTGCGCCGAGCAGATCGCTCCGCGGCGCGGTCGCCTCTCCGACCTTCACCAGGCGCTGCGCCCCCGCCGTCGAGATGCCCGTCGTCGCGGCGATGAGCTTCGCCGCCGTGCGGAACCCGCGTTGCTTCGCCAAGCTGTCGGCCCCGAGCTCCGCGCGCGACTCCCGGGCGATGCCGGCGGCCACGTCGACGTGGATCGCATCGAGCCGGCGCTGCAGAAGTCCGGTCGCGTCGGCCACCTCGACGAGCTGCACGCGGGAGAGCTCGGCGACATCGCCCGCGGCGCCCCACGCCTCGTCGAGGCGATCCATCGCCTCGCGCAGTCCGGACGTTTTCGACATGCTTCATTCTATCTCGCCAGGCCTCGACTTTCGTAGTTATGTTCGAATGCATGCCGGCATTCTGCAGCTGTTCCCGCCCGCCCCTGCGCTCCCGAAAACGAGCCAGGGCGGCAGGCGGGCATCCGCGCCCCCGCGCACAGGCGACGGCTCCTCTCGGGCGTCTCCCCTATGGATCGCGAGGCGAACTGACGCCGATTCGGCGAGGTCGACGGGGCGCATCCTCGCCGATGCCCACGCGGCGGGAAAGATCACGGGCCGTGTCGATCGGTCCGACGATCGCGCGTGCGCATCAGCACGCGACGAACACCACACGTCCCGAGCAGGACAGCGGCGGCGGGATCAAATCACAGCAACCCGCCCAGTCAGGAGGGTGAGACGCCCGGGTGGAACGAGTCTAGAACGGCAGGTCGCGAGACCCCGGTGGGGCGATGAGGATGCCCGTGATCTTGCCGAAGCCGTTGTAGGCAACGCGGCCGATCCACTCTCCGGCCTCGTGGTGCAGGGTCACCTGCACGATCGCTCCGTTACTCAGGTGCCGGTTGGCGAGCGTGCTCAGCGGCGTGCTGCCGTCCGCCGTCTGTACCGTCGAATCGACGCAGGCTTCGAGGCGGCCGGTGTCACTGCGGATCTGGTCCCACACGCTCATCAGTTTGCGCTTGGTCAGCGCGCGACCGCAGGCGTACGTCATGTGTGCTCGCACCGCCTCGTAGTCGCCGGCATCCAGGTGTGCGAATACCGCGCTCGTGCGATCCGAGAGGTCTGTCACCGGCGCTGCCATCATCCCTGCCTCACCCTTGGTGCCGAATCGCTTGAACGCTGCTTGTCGGCTCACGCCGAGCGTGGCGCCGATCTCTTGCCACGAGACGCCATACGAGCGCGCGGTGGAGACCGACTCCTGCAATCGCTCACGCGAACGCCGGACCAACTCGTCGGCCTGACGGATCATCAGGACCTCATCGCCCGAGCGAGACGGCGCTTCTCCTCCGCCAGCGTCGACGAGGGAGGCGAGGTCGGCAAGCGACAAGCCGCTGGTCGATGATCCGTCCATGAAGCGAGCCTATGGACCTGACTGGCGAGCGTCAACTAAAGGATGACATTCACGAGTCCCACTCGTTCACCTCGTCGCATCCTCGCGTTCACGCCGCGCGCCTATCTTGAGTGCGGACGCGCGACCGCGCTCACGAAACCAGACAATCTTTGTGCCTTCACCACAAGAACCGGTAGTGTCGCATCGACACACCTCGAAGGCGAGAAAGGGACGAACATGGCCGACAGGCAGCAGAGGCGCTGGGCGCTCATCGGAATGACGGCCGCGGCGGCGATCGCGCTCAGCGGATGCACCGCGAGCGGCCACGGAGACGCGGGCGACGGCGGCAGCGACGGCGGCTCCGGGGACACCCTCATCGTCTACACGAACTCGAACAGCGACGGCCGCGGTGAGTGGATCACCGAGAAGGCGGCGGACGCGGGCATCGACATCGAGATCGTGGGCCTCGGCGGCGCCGACCTGACGAACCGCATCATCGCGGAGAAGAACAACCCGGTCGGCGACGTGGTCTTCGGCCTGAACAACATGTTCTTCGAGCAGCTCAAGACCGAGGAAGCCATCACGGCCTACGAACCGAGCTGGAGCGGCGAGGTCCCCGCGGACGCCGGCGACCCGAAGGACGGCGCGTTCTGGCCGCTCGTGGAGCAGGCGATCGTCACGGTCTACGACGAGAACCGCATCAGCGACGCTCCGGCGGACCCGGACGACCTGTACACCGACGAGGAGTTCGCCGGCCGTTACGAGGTCAACCCCGCGCTCGGCCAGGCCACCCCGCAGCTCGTGCTCGCCAGCATGCTCACCCGTCACCTCGACGAGGACGGCGACCTCGGCGTGAGCGACGAGGGCTGGGACCTGGTGAAGTCGTACTATGCCAACGGCTCCCCCGCTGTGGAGGGCACCGACCTCTACGCCCGCATCACCCGCGACGAGGTGGACTACGGCGTGCTGCCGTCGAGCGGCATCTCCGCCCGCGACGAGGAGTACGGCACCAGCACGGGCATGATCGTTCCCGAGTACGGCGTCCCCTACGTGACCGAGCAGATCGCCCAGATCAACGGCACGGACAACGAGGAGAAGGCCCAGGAATTTATCGACTGGTTCGGCAGCGCCGAGGTCCAGGGCGAGTTCGCTGCGGAGTTCAACGCCATGCCCGTGAACGAGGGCGCGGTCGAGAAGGCCAACCCCGAGGTCGTCGAGCTCATGGGCACGCTCGACCGTCAGGACATCGACTTCGGCTTCGTGAGCGAGAACCTCGGCGCCTGGGTCGAGAAGGTCACGCTCGAGTACATCGGCTGACCCGCGCAGTCCCGCACCGGCAGAGAGAGAAGACGATGATCCGTTTCGACGACGTCGAGGTCGTGTTCGGCGACCACCGTGCGGTCTCGCACCTCGATCTGGAGATCCAGGAGGGTGAGTTCTTCACCCTCCTGGGTCCGTCCGGATGCGGCAAGACCACCGCCCTGCGCACGCTCGCGGGGTTCATCGAGCCCACCGGCGGTCGCATCCACATCGCCGGCCGCGACGTGACCCGGGTGCCGAGCGAGAAGCGCGGCGTGGGCATGGTGTTCCAGAACTACGCCCTGTTCCCGAGCATGAATGTGCGGGAGAACATCGCGTTCGGCCTCTCGGTGCAGAAGGTGTCGAAGGCCGAGCAGCGGCGGCGCGTGGACGAGGTCGCCGACCGCACCGGGCTCGCCGCGTCGCAGCTCGAGAAGAACGTGGCGGAACTGTCCGGCGGCCAGCAGCAGCGCGTCGCCATCGCCCGGGCGCTCGCGCTCACCCCCAGCATCCTGCTGCTCGACGAGCCGCTGTCGAACCTCGACGCCAAGCTCCGCGTGCAGCTGCGCGAACAGCTCAAGGAGCTGCAGCACGAGGTCGGCGTGACCACCGTGTACGTCACGCATGATCAGGAGGAGGCGCTCACTCTCAGCGACCGGATCGCCGTGCTCGACGCCGGGACGCTGCAGCAGGTGGGCACGCCGGAGGAGATCTACGACCGCAGCGCGACGCCGTTCGTCTGCCGGTTCATCGGCGAGAACAACCGCCTCACGCCCGCGCAGCTCATCGCGATCGGCGCTGGCCTCGATGCCACGGCCGAGAGCTACGTGCGGCCGGAGAAGCTGCACCTGGCGTCGCCGTCCGAGGCCACCGCCGGCGGCACGGCGTCGCTCGACGGCACCGTCGCCGAGCGCACGTACCACGGCAGCCACAGCGTCTACACGGTCTCCGCTGCCGACGCGACGCTCCGGGTGAGCGTGCCGGCCGCGGCGAGCGCGCACCGCTGGGACGTCGGCGACGCCGTGCGCATCGACGTCGACCCGCGGTGGATCCTGCAGTACCCGGCGGCGTGACATGAGCGCTCCGCAGAACGACTCCCGTCCGGTGCCGCCGCCGTCCGCGGCGATGACCGACACCCCCGGCGCGCTGACGACCGAGGCGGCCGAGGCGGGCACCGCGACGAAGCCCCGCCTCCGCCGCGGACGGCCGGGCAGCGTGCGCGCGATGCTCCGCTCGCCGCTCGCCTGGGTGACCGGCATCGTCGTGATCTGGTTCGCCGCCGCCTTCCTCGTGCTGCCGAACGCCGAGCTGCTCGCCGCGACCTTCTTCCCGGACGGGCAGTTCAGCATCCGCGCCGTCGAGAAGCTGCTCGGCAGCGAGCGCGCGCTGAAGACGCTCGGCAACAGCTTCCTCCTCGCGATCACGCTGTCGGTCACGGTGAACGTCGTCGGGGTGTTCATCGTGCTGGTGACGCAGTACTTCCAGGTGCGCGGCGCGAAACTCCTCTGGCTCGGCTACGCCACCACCCTGATCTACGGCGGCATCGTGCTCGCGGCCGGCTACAACTTCATCTACGGCAAGTTCGGCTTCATCACGAATCTGATGGTGAACATCTGGACGGACATGAACCGGGACTGGTTCTCCGGCTACTTCGCGGTCGTGTTCGTGATGACGTTCGCGACGACGACGAACCACATGCTGTTCCTGTCCTCGTCGCTCGGCAAGGTGGACTATGCGTCGATCGAGGCCGCGAAGCTCATGGGTGCCTCGACATGGACGATCCTGCGGCGCATCGTGCTGCCGGTCATGAAGCCGATGCTCTTCGCCGTCACGGTGCTGACGTTCCTCATCGGCCTCGGGGCCCTGACCGCGCCGCTCGTGCTCGGCGGTCCGGACTTCCAGACCGTCGCACCCCTCATCATCGACCTGTCGCGGAGTCCGATCACCCGTGACATCGCGGCGCTGCTGGCGATCGTGCTCGGTGTCGCGACGATCATCCTGCTCGCGATCATGAACCGCGCCGAGAAGTCGGGGGTGTACTTCTCGGTGGCGAAGGTGGCGACGCCGATCCAGAAGCAGCGGATCCGCAACCCGTTCGCGAATGCCGTCGTGCACGTGGTCGCCTACCTGCTCTGGGTGATCTACCTCATCCCGGTCGTGCTCATCGTGATCTTCTCGTTCGTGGACGCGCGGAGCATCCTCGCCGGATCCATCACGCTCGACAGCTTCACGCTCGACAACTACATCACCGTGTTCTCCAGCGCGGCGGCCCTCCGGCCGTTCATCGTGAGCGTCGTCTACAGCGCCCTCGCCGCGGTCATCGTGGTGGGCGGCCTGCTCTTCGTGGCGCGGATGATGCAGAAGCACCGCAACCTGCTGACCACGGCCATCGAGTACGTGCTGCACATCCCGTGGATCCTGCCGATCGTGCTGATCGCACTGGCCTTCGTGATGGCGTTCGACGCCCCGCAGCCGCTCGTCGGCAACATCGTGCTCACGGGGACGCCGGTGCTGCTGCTCGTCGCGTACATCTGCGTGAAGATCCCGTTCACGTTGCGGCTGCTCAAGGCGGGCTTCGCGTCCGTGCCGGACTCCCTGGAAGACGCCTCGCGCATCCTCGGAGCGCGCTCGCTGACCACGTTCCGGCGCGTGCTCATCCCGCTCGTGCTGCCGACCGCGGCCGCGATCACGGCGCTGAACTTCAACAGCCTGCTCGACGACTACGACGCCGCGATCTTCCTCTACCACCCGCTGTACAAGCCGCTCGGCGTCGCGATCCAGGAGAGCACGCGCGGGGAGAACAACCTCGACGCGATGCCCATCACGTTCGTCTACACCGTGCTGCTCATGATCATCATGGGTGTCACCATGTATCTCGTGTATGGACGAGGTTCACGCGCCGGAGCGCCCCGCCGACGGAAGCGGCGCGCATGAGCGGGGCGGATGCCGGGACGCCCGCCCTGCGGGTCACGATCAGCGACGTCGCCGCGGCGGCCGGGGTGTCGCGAGCCACGGCGACCAGAGCCTTGAAGGGCGAGGGCCGGTTCGCGCCGGAGACGCAGGAGCGCATCCTGGAAGCCGCCGAGCGGCTCGGATACGTGCGCAACACGATGGCCGCTGAGCTCGCCGCCGGACGCACCGGCACCGTCGGCCTCATGCTGCGCGACGCGAGCAACCCCGCGTACGGCCTCCTCTTCTCCCGGTTGCAGGAGGAGGCGCATCAGCGCGGCCTCGACCTCGTGACCGTCACGATCGGCGCCGACGAGCAGGGCGCCAAGCAGGTGAATGCGCTGCACCGGCTGCTCGGCATGCGGGTCGCGGGACTCATCGTCGCCACCGGCGGCATCTCCGCAGCGCAGCTCGAGCCGTTCGCCGACCAGGTGCCGATCCTCCGTGCCGGGCGCGTGGAGTCAGCGGGCCGCATCCACACCGCCCACTACGACGACGAGGGCCACGGACGTCTGCTCGCGGAGCACATCGTCGGGCTCGGGCATCGGACCGTCGTCGTGCTCGCCGGAAGCCCCGACGCGTCGTACCCCGAGCACCTGCGCGCGCTCGCGATGCAGGAGGTGCTGACCGCGGCCGGCGTCGCCGTGACGATGATCTCCGCCGGTGCCGGTCCCGACGACGGCGTCGACGAAGCCCTCGTCGCCGTGCGCGCCGGGGCGACCGCCGTCATGTGCGCCTCGGACTACCGGCAGCTCGCCGTCATGCGCGCCGCCCGCGCGGCCGGGCTCCGCGTGCCGGACGACGTGAGCGTGACCGGGTGCGACGGCATCCTGCCCGGCGCCGACCTGCTCGGGCTCACGACGCTGCGGATCCCCGTGGAGGCGGTGGCCGCGGCATCCGTCGAGACCATGCAGCAGCTGCTCACCGCGGACGAGCCGGAGACGCTCGTGCGCCGCTCGTTCACGGGAGCCCTCGTCCCCGGCTCCACGGCCGCCGCCGTCTGACATCTGCCCCGACCTGCCTCCGTCCGCCGACCAGGAAGAGACATGATCCTCACCGAACACCCCCGCCCGTCGCACACCTTCGTGCACATCTCCGACACGCACCTGCCGGGTGAACGGTCGCCGCTGTACGGCAGCGGGGCCGACGCCGACGCGAACCTGGCGGAGATGCTCGACCGGCTCGTCGCCTCGGGGCTCCGTCCCGACGCGCTGCTGTTCACCGGAGACCTGACGGACCGGGGCGATGCCGCCGCCTACAAGCGACTGCGCGAGCTCGTGGCGCCCGCTGCCGCGGCGCTCGGGTGCGAGGTCGTGTGGGCGGCCGGCAACCATGACGACCGCCGTGCCATGCGATCGGAGCTCGGACTCGCGGGGGCGGGTGACGAGCCGATCGTCGAGGTGCGGTGGTTCGGGGGGATGCGCGTCATCGTCGTCGATTCGACGGTGCCCGGCGCGCATTGGGGGGAGGTGCCGTCGTCGCAGCTGGTTCGGCTGGAGGGAGAGCTGTCGACGGCGGCACCGCAGGGCACGCTGCTGCTCCTGCACCATCCGCCCCTGCCCACGGTGCTCGACCTCGCCGTGACCGTCGAGCTGCGGAACCAGGACGCGCTGGCCGCGGTGCTGCGGGGGTCGGACGTGCGGGGCATCCTGTCGGGACACGTGCACCACCCGTCGTTCGGCACCTTTGCCGGGATCCCCGTGGCCGTCGCCTCGTCGAGCGCCTACGGTCAGGACCTCGCGCAGCCGGTGGGTGCCACCCGCGGACAGGACGCCGCGCAGGGCTACAACCTCGTGCACGTCTACGCCGACACCATCGTGCACTCCGCCGTCTCGCTCGAACGCGGCGCGGACGTCGGAGAGCCGGTGGCCGCCGACGAGGCCGGGCGACGGATCGCCGGCGTCGGGATCGACTGGCGGGACTAAGCCGTCACGAGGTCGTCATCGGCGTCACCTCGACGTCGATCGAGCCGAACGGGAACGGGCTGAACACGCTCCAGGAGTCGCCGGTGAACTGCTCGAGCGGGATCAGCGCGAACCACACGTGCGAGACGACGATCGCGACCACGACGAGCACCCCGACTCCGCGCAGCGTCCACTCCAGCGTCCGCAGCGCCGTGCGCTCGTCGGCCGCCTTCATCACCCGACCGAGCGCGAGCAGCACGATGACGGCGATGGCGATGTAGACGAGGGGGCTCGGCGTGAGCGACAGCTGGATGCACTGCGGAGCCTCGTCCACCGGCTGACCCGCGGAGTCGATGAACCCGCCGTTCCCGTCGACGGCGCCGGGGCAGATGCCCTTGCTCGCGGTCATGAGCGCCGGGTAGAGGAACGCGGTGATCAGCGACCAGAGGAGGACGCGGCGGATCGCGGCGATGACCACGGCGCCGGGGAGTGCGGCGGATGCCGTGTCCGGGGAGGTGGACGGGGCGAGCGACGTGCGGGGCTCCTTCGGGGGCGGTCGTGTTCATCCTGGCGGATGTATGGGACGGGTGGAAGGGGCGCGGGGTGGGCGACTTGCGCATCAGTCCTAGGCTGGAACGTCTGCCTCCTCTCTGAGGCGCCTTCCCCTGGAGCTCCATGTCTGCAACGACGGTCGACGACCGCGCCCGCTATCGCGTCCACCCCTCGGTGCTCGATGCGCTGAAGAATCCGCGACTGCTGACGCGGGAGGTGCTGGCCGGGCTCGTCGTCGGCCTCGCGCTCATCCCGGAAGCCATCGCGTTCTCGGTGATCGCGGGGGTGGACCCGAAGGTGGGGCTGTTCTCGTCGTTCATCATGGCGGTGTCGATCGCGTTCCTCGGTGGACGCCCGGCGATGGTGACGGCGGCGACGGGAGCCGTGGCGCTCGTGATCGCTCCCGTCGCGCCGACGTACGGGCTCGACTACTTCATCGCGACGGTCATCCTCGCTGGCATCTTCCAGGTGGTCCTCGGAGTGCTCGGCGTCGCGAAGCTCATGCGCTTCATTCCCCGCAGCGTCATGGTGGGGTTCGTGAACGCGCTGGCGGTCTTCGTGTTCAGCTCGCAGTTCCCGCAGCTGATCGATGTGCCGTGGTTGGTGTATCCGCTGGTGGCGCTGGGCATCGTCGTGATGCTGGTGATGCCGAAGATCACCAAGATCGTTCCGGCGCCGCTGGTGTCGGTGATCATCGTGACCGGCGTCGTGCTCGCCTTCGGGATCACGGTGCCGACGGTCGGCGATCAGGGTGAGCTGCCTCGGAGTCTGCCGTCACTGTTCATCCCGAACGTTCCGCTGACTTGGGAGACGTTCACGATCATCGCGCCGTTCGCGCTCGGGGTCGCGGTGGTCGGGTTGCTGGAGTCGCTGCTCACCGCGAAGCTCGTCGACGAGATCACCGACACCCACTCGAACAAGACCCGCGAATCGTGGGGGCAGGGCGTCGCGAACGTGCTCTCCGGAATGTTCGGCGGCATGGGCGGGTGCGCGGTGATCGGTCAGACGATGATCAACGTGAAGGCGTCAGGCGCGCGGACCCGCATCTCGACGTTCTGCGCCGGGATCTTCCTGTTCCTGCTGGTGGTCGTGTTTGGCGACTTCGTCGGGACGATCCCGATGGCGGCGCTCGTGGCTGTGATGATCATGGTCGCGATCGGGGCATTCGACTGGCACAGCGTGCGTCCGTCGACGCTGAAGCGGATGCCGAAGAGCGAGACGTTCGTAATGATCGCGACGGTGGTGCTGGTGCTGATCACGCACAACCTGGCGGTCGGGGTCGTCGGTGGGGTGCTGGTCGCGTCGGTGCTGTTCGTGCGGCGGGTGGCGCACTTCGTTTCGGTTCGTCGGGTTCTGGGGCCGGCGGGCGATGTGGTGACGTATGTCGTGGAGGGGGAGCTGTTCTTCGCGTCGAGCAATGACTTGACGACGTTGTTCTCGTACTCGGAGGACCCGGCTCGGGTCGTGGTGGACCTGTCCGGGTCGCATGTGTGGGATGCGTCGACCGTTGCCGCGTTGGATGCGATCGAGACGAAGTACGCGAGCCTGGGGAAGACGGTGGAGATCGTTGGGATGAATGACTCGAGCGGGACGATGCACGGGCGGTTGACGGGCGGGTTCGAGTAGAGCCCCCGGGCGACGGAGCGCTGCTAACCCCAAGCAGCTGTGGCTGCATACATACGTCCCCGGTTTAGGCCATCATCGTGAGAGGTCCATTAGCGGGCCGACGACGAACGGGGCATGAGGATGGACGACGGGGACCTGTCCGAGATTGAGTTGGTCATCGACGGGGATGGGATCTCCCTGATCGGACGGCGCGAACCAGTCGAGGAGTTTATTGAGGCCAACGGGTTACGGTCTCGCGAGCTGGATCTGTCCAAGCTCAAGACCGCGTTCGGCGCCGGGGCGGCTGTCACGAAGGCCGGCTCCGAGATAGCGGCGAACTCGGGGCGCTGGATGAAGCTGACCGAAGAGTCGTGGGCAGCCGCCCAAAAGCTGCCCAAGGTAACCAACTCGTCGAGCGGAAACATCCACGCAACTCTTCGGGCACCTAATGGTCAGTTCGCGAAGAACCTGCAGTTCCTCAAGACACCAGGGTCGATCCTCACAAACCCTGCGATGCTCGCTGGTGTGGCCGGAATCATGGCGCAAGTTGCGATGCAACAGACTATGGACGAGATCACTGACTACCTCGCCGCAATCGATCAGAAGGTCGATGACGTACTGCGCGCGCAGAAGGACGCCGTGCTCGCGGACATCATCGGCGTAGACATGATGCTCGAAGAGGCACTCACGATCCGCAAGGAGGTCGGCGGCGTCTCCGAGGTGACCTGGTCGAAAGTGCAAGCTTCCTCGATGACGATCGCCCGCACGCAGGCATACGCCTTAAGGCAGATCGAGGCATTGGCGGGGAAGCTCCAAAGCAAGTCTGTCAACGAACTGGCTGACTCGTCCAAGAAGATCGATGGCGAGGTACAGGAATGGCTCGCCGTCCTCGCACAGTGCTTCTATTTGCAGGAGGCGACGGGGGTGATCGAACTCGACCGTGTCCTGCAGACCTCCCCCGAGGAACTGGAGCAACACCGAGTCGGCCTGCAAACAGCTCGCGCAAAGCGCGCGGAACTGATCACTCGGACCACGCGACAGCTCCTCTACCAGGTCGACGAGGCCGCAACTCTGGCGAACTCGAAAGTCCTGTTCAACCCGATCGAGTCTCCGGCCATCGTCCGTTCCAGAAACAAAGTGACCGACTCTGTCGGCACCTTCCACGAGCGACTCGGGATCGAGGGGGCAGCGGAGGTGCGGGAGTCGAGACGCTGGTCGACGGCGGCCACGGATACCCGCGACGATCTACTCAAGGCCGGTGCGGACGGATTGGACGCCGCGTGGCGCATCGGCGCGGAGGGCATCCAGGTTGCCGGGCGGGTCGGCGCCGAAAGCGTGGACAAGGCAAAGGAGATCGCTGGATCCTTCGCAGACCTCGCTGGACGCACTTTTCGTCGGCGTCCACCGAAAGACACGGCGGGCGAGTGAGTGACGAGGCGGGGCACAGGACTGGCGAATTGACCGCAAAGACATTCCTCAGCACGTTCGCGATGCCGAAACCCGTGCGGATTACGGGTCGGAGTTCGAGCATTACAAACTCATTCGTGAACGGCATCATCCCTGTTGTCCCGCCAACCGAGGCAGAGGTTCGCGCAGCCCTCGAGACCCTCGGCATGCTCGATCGCGTGAGCTGCAGCTACTGCGGCGACACCAGCACGGAATGGGACCATCTTCGTCCTCTGGTGAGCAACCAGCGGCCGACGGGATACATTTCCGAGATCCACAATCTCGTACCCGCCTGCGGCAAGTGCAACCAGAGCAAGGGCAACAAGGATTGGCTGACCTGGATGCGCAGCTCGGCCCCGCTCTCTCCGAGATCTCGGGGTGTCGCTGACATCGAAGATCGCATCGCTCGCCTACAGGAGTACGAGCGCAGGGCATCCCCGACTCGTGTCGACTTTGAAGCGGCCGTCGGCCCCGAGCTGTGGCAGCGGCACTGGGCGCACCACAAGCACCTGCTGGAGCTGATGCGCGTGGCCGATCAGGACGCGCAGGAGATCAGAACCCGCGTGCGGGAGGCCCATGAGGCCAAGAGACAGGCAGCGCCCTGATGGCGTCCGTGATCACATGGCTCGACGTGTCGGCAGACGAGCAGCGACGGATGCGGGAACTCGCGGCGATGTTCACGCAACGAGACAGCCGAGATGAGCTGGGCATCGGGCAGCTCCGCGACGGCATCAGCGACGCCCTGTTCCCTGGCACGTCAACCCTGCACACCCGCGCCCGCTATCTGCTGTTCGTGCCGTGGTGCTTCCAGTACGCCGCACAGTCGAGGTCACGAGTGAAGGGTGGCACGCGCCAGCCCGATGCGACCGAGCTGGAGCTGATCGAGACCCTGCGGTTCTCGCCGGATGCGGACGGTCTGCTCGGCGAGCGTGCCGGCCGGGACCTGCAGACCCTGCCGTCCTCGGTGTATTGGTCGATGCTGCAGCGGTACGGCATCCTCACCCGGCCGGCGAGCCGTGCGGAGGCGTTCGAGGCGTCGAACCCCCACGTGCACGTCGACGACGACGGCCTGACGACGTCCACCTCCCTCTGGTCTGCCCCACCGATCCCGAAAGGGTTCCCCGACGAGGTGGCTGACGGGTTCGCGCTGACCGCCGATGAGGCGAGCTGGCTGCGGGATCGCGTGCTCGAGCACGCACCCGGCACTCTTCTGGCGCATCTCGTGCAGCACCGGCCGGAGGACGACCGCCGGGCTCCGTGGGAGGACGCGGTCGCGACCCGAGCACCGCAACGGGCTGCAAGGGTCCTGCGCCATGCGCAGCATTTCGCGACGATCCTCCACGGCGCGCAACTGCTCTACAACCTGCTCCTCGCCGAGGAAGCGGACCGTGCAGAGCTCCGCGGCGACTACCGTGATCGCCTCGCCCGGTGGCCCGCGGAGCTCGCGGCGGGCTACGACGAGTGGCGTCTCGATGACCTGCTCGCCGTCCTCCGGGAGGAACGGGGCAGTAGGCTCCCGGTCGCACCCGCCGCGCAGCGGTTCGTGCAGAACTGGACCACCCTCCTGCAGCGCAGCGATCCGGGCTCGATCGCCGATCTCCCGGAAGCTCGATCGATGATCCGAGAGCGGGAGAAGATCAAGGGTGCGAAGACGCGTCTGGGCAACCCGCGGCGGCTCGAGACGTGGAAGGGGGCGTCGGGGAGCGCTCTGCTGACGTTCCGTTGGGCGACCGTTCGGCAGTTCGCCCGCGACATCCACGAGGGGCTGGCTCGTGCTTGAACCCGATTCGCGCTCGCTCCTGTCCGAGCTGCTCCGGCCTCCGGCTGGATTCCACCTGTCACATGCGGTCGGCACGAGCTTCACGATGACCCTCGAAGCGGCCCTGTCGATCCCGCTCGCGTTCGCTGGCGCGGTGGAGGTCGACGACGAGGTCGGCATCCTCGGGGCCGTGCGCCGGGCCACGCAGCGCATCGACCTGTTCGCCCAGGCCGGGTGCCTGGGTCTCGGCACGGCGAGCGAGCTCGTCACGGTGCTCGAGCCGATGGTGCACCCGGTGCGGATGCCGGGGAGCCGCCTGTTCCACCCGAAGGTGTGGTTCCTGGAGTTCGAGCGGAACGAGGAGCGCCGCTACCGATTCGTCTGCAGCAGCCGGAACCTCACGAACGACCGCACGTGGGATGCGGTGATCTCCCTCGACGGCGGGCCCGACGAGGATCTCGATGAGGAGACGGTGCGCTCGAACCACGTGATGGCCGGCCTGCTGCGCTGGCTGGTGGACGACGGTCGGACAGCCCCAGCGCTCGCCCCCGATCGCGCCGACCGGATCGCGCGCCTGGCGGAGGCGTGGGCCGGCATCCGCTGGGAGCATCCGGACCACGTGCGCGCGGTCCGGGTGCACGCCCTCGGGATCGGGCTGCCGTCGAGCGACGCGGGACCGCGTCTCGGCGGCATCCGCACCGCCGTCGTCTCCCCGTTCGTCACCGATGAGGGCGTCCGGCTTCTGCGGTCCCGGCCGGGCGGCGAGACGACGCTGCTCAGCCGCCCGGAGGCGCTTGATCGGTTGCAGCCCGAGACGCTGCAGGGGCTCTCGCTGCGCGTGCTCGACGAGATGGTGGATCAGGCGCTCGCCGACGCCGAGACCTCGGCGGTCGCTGCCGGAGAGCTGCGGGGGCTGCACGCGAAGATCGTGGTGCACGACCACGCGCACAAGCAGTCGACACTGCTCGTGGGGTCGGCGAACGCCACTGGGCCAGCCTGGTCGAACAACGTCGAGGTGATGGTCGAGGCCGAGGGGCCGAAGTCGCACCTCGGGGTCGAAGCAGTGCTCGGGTCGCTTGCTCCGCTGATCGAGGAGTACACCACGGCGGGCGGCGCCCAGAGCAGCCAGGACGAGGAGGCCGACCGTCGGCTGGAGAGTGCGCTGCGGGAGCTCGCCCGCGCCCGGCTCGTAGTTCGGGTGAACGCGGAGGGCGAGTACACGGTCACGGTGTGGGCGGAGGGTGCGCAGGTGGTGGACGACCGGTTCACGCTGAGCTGGCGGATGCTGTCCCAGCCGGATCCGATCCCCGGACCTCTGCCTACGGCCGACGCCCCCTACGAGTCCACGGCCCTGCGCCTGGAGCAGATCACGCCGTTCGTGGTGATCGCGCTGACGGACGGCGACGGCCGCCGACGCGAGACCCTGCTGGTCGCGGACCTGCTCGACGACGTGCCGGGCCGGGGCGACGCGATCGTAGCCGCTCACCTCACTGAGCCCGGGGCGGTGGCGCGTTTCATCCGGATCATGCTGCAAGACGGGAGCCTCACGTCGATCGGCACCGGCGGGGGCGGGGGCGCGTTCTCCTCGGCGTTCGGTGCTGGGGTCACGGAGAACGGTGCCGGGCTGTTGGAGCTTCTCGTGCGGGCGACGGCGACGAACCGGTCGGGTCTCGTGGACGTCGAGCGGGTGCTGCGGCATGTGCCGGAGGATGCGCGCAGCAGTGCTCTACCGCCGGGCTTCACCGAGGTGTGGGCTGCTATCACGGAAGCGGCGGGTGTGCAGCAATGACGGGTCTCGACGTCGACGCCGTGATGCGCGGGCTCAAGGGCTTCCAACAGGACGCGGTGGAGCATGTGATCGACCGTTTCTACGGGTCAGGGCGTGCGGACGGCAGCGGCCGGTTCCTCGTCGCCGACGAGACCGGGTTGGGCAAGAGCGTGATCGCGCGGGGGATCATCGCCAGGGCCATCCAGGAGCTGAACGACGTCGACGCGGTGAAGCGCATCGACATCGTGTACATCTGCAGCAACGCCGACCTCGCCAACCAGAACCTGCAGCGTCTGAACGTCACCGGCGACAAGCACCTCGCGATGGCGACGCGGCTCACGCTGTTGGCGCGGGAGAGCCGCAAGCTCGCAGCCACCGACGACACGAGCCGCAAGAAGGTGAACCTCGTCTCCTTCACCCCTGGCACGTCGTTCAAGGAGGGCGGCTGGCGGTCGGGCAACGGCGACGAGCGGGCGCTGCTGTGCGTGCTGGCGGAGGATGCGCTCGGGGTGGACGAGGACGAGCCGACGCGCTGGCTCTTCCAAGGGGCTGTGCAGTCGGCGAGAAACTTCGCGGGGCGGGTGCAGTGGACGCGGGACCGCCTGGGTGAGGACGGCGCCGATCCCGAGATCGCCAGGCGGTACCAGGAGGCGATCGTCGGGGACGACCTGTGGGCGCGGTTCCTCGAGCTCCGCGAGGAGGTCCGTGTCCTGGGCGATCGCCCGCCCCGCGGTCGACTGTGGCACGAGGTGATGGAGCTCGTCGCGAAGCTGCGTCGGCATCTGGCCCGTGCCGGGGTGGACGCTCTGCAGCCTGATCTGGTCATCCTCGATGAGTTCCAGCGCTTCCGCCCGCTCCTCGATCCGATGACCGAGGGCGGTGAGCTCGCGCACGACCTCTTCAACGCCGAGGGCGTCAAGGTCCTGCTCCTCTCGGCGACCCCGTTCAAGCCCTATACGACGGAGGCTGAGGTCGGCGAGGACCACAATGCCGATTTCCTCAAGCTCATCGAGTTCCTCACCGACAAGGACGCCGTCCGTGTCAGGTCGGTCAAGGATGCGCTCGACGCGCACCGTCTCGCCCTGATCACCGACGGCGATGCGAAGGCATCCGCTCGCCGGGTGCGTGAGGTGCTGCTTCCGTACCTGTCGCGGTCGGAGCGGCCGCCGCTCGCGCGCAACCAGGACATGGTGGTCGACCGTCCACTCGACGGCGGGGTGCCGACGGCGGCGGAGATCTCCGACTGGGCGGCGCTGCATCGGCTGGGCACGCATCTCGGAGCGCGGGTGGATCTGGAGCAGTGGAAGTCGATCCCGTATTTCGCCTCGTTCATGGACACGTACAAGTCGGGGAGCAGCGTGCGGGACGCGTTGGGGCGCGACGATGTCACGGTCCGCGAGCTGCTGGCCGCAACGAGAGGGCTGACGCGTGACGAGGTGAGTGCGCGGGAGGAGCTCGATCTCGGCAACGGGCTGCTGCGCGCGTTGGCCGCCGACACGATCGGGCGCGGGTGGTGGAAGCTGCTCTGGATGCCGCCGTCGATGCCGTACTTCCGGCCGGGCCCGGTGTTCTCGAGTGTGGGGGATGTCACGAAGCACGTCGTGTTCTCGGCGTGGAACGGGGTGCCGACCGCAGTCGCTGGCCTGCTCAGCCATGAGGCGGCTCGCCACGCGTATGCGGGTTCGGAACTGTCGACCGATTCGACGAGCAGCCGTCTGACGTGGGCGATGAGCGAGGCGGGGCGGCCGTCGCAGATGAACTCGCTCGCACTGTTCTGGCCGCATCCGGCGCTGGCCGAGTCGTGGGATCCGCTGCGGGCGGCTCGTGCGACCGGCGGGCTCGTCGATGCGGAGGCGTTCACGGCGAGCGCCGCCAGCGACGATGATGCGGCCGAGCCGTCGCATGCCTTCTTCGCGACACCCGGTGCGGTGCCGACCGGCGTGAACGCCCTGTCGGTCCTGCGGGTGCTCGACGCACGGTCCGGCCGTTTCGCGGACTATGTGCGGGCGGCGGCCGAGGCGATGGATCAGGACGCCAGTGCACACCGTGACCTGGCCCGTTTCGGCGCGCATGCTCCGGGGTCGATCGCGTATCGAGCGTTGCGCGGTGCCGCGTCGGCGGAGGCGACGGAGGCGGGTGTGTGGCATGCGGCATGGGTGCTGTCGCTCGGTCTGCGGTCGCTCTTCGCCCGGCCGGATGCCGCGGCCCTCCTCGACACCGTCGGTGCCCCGGGTACGCACTATTGGAGCGCCGTGCTGGACTACTGCGCGGACGGGAACCTGCAGGCGGTCATCGACGAGTACGTGCACCAGTTACGCAGTGATCTCGGCGGCGGGCTGCTCGACGACGACGGGCTGTGGAAGATCGCGGCGGGTGCGGCGTCGGCGGTGCGGACGAACGCGGCGACGCTGCGCGGGCACGAGGCGACTGCCGAGCGTGCGCAGATCCCGTTCCCGACGAGGTTCGCGGTGCGGTACGGCGGCACCGGCACGGACGCCGACGAGAAGGTGGCGGCGCGTCAGAGCGAAGTGCGAGCCGCGTTCAACAGCCCCTTCGCGCCATTCGTGCTGGCGTCGACGAGCATCGGCCAGGAGGGGATCGACTTCCACTGGTGGAGCCACGCCGTCGTGCACTGGAACCTGCCGTCGAACCCCGTCGACTTCGAGCAGCGCGAGGGCCGCGTGCACCGGTTCATGGGCCATGCCGTGCGCAAGAACGTGGCCGCCGCGCACTGGGAGGAGGTGCTGTCATCGTCGGAGGGGGCATGGGACGCGGCGTTCGCTGCTGCTCTCGCGTCGCCCGAGACCGAGCGGCTGGGACAGTTCGCGCCGTGGTGGGTCTACGAGGGGGACGCCCGCATCCATCGGCGGATCGCCTCGTTCACGTTGAGCAGGGATCACGAGAAGTACGAGCGGTTGCTCGACGCCTTGACCCTGTACCGCCTCACGCTCGGGCAGCCCCGACAGGAGGACATGCTGCGGTTGATGATGCAGGGTGGCGTGGACCGGGGCCGTACGGCCGGGGGACTGGACCTTCGGCCACCAGGCAAGGCCTGACACAACACCTTCACCTTTGCATCGTGGGCCCGGAGTCCCTACGAAGCCTGACGTAGCCCTGGCGCGATAGATGTCACGACGTGAGCAAGCCCTCTGAGCGATCCCGCCGGATCGCCCCATGTTCTCAGAGCTCGGTGATCCTTGGGGTCAGATAGAAGTCGGCCGGACTCTGGGGTCCCGGCCATGCTCGGAGGGGCCCTTCCTTCTGCCGCGCATCGAGCCATCGGAAGACGTGGTAAGCGATGGTGTCCTACTCGATGCACGTGCGGCGGATCCCCTGACGATGTCTTCCGGTACAACGCGGCCACCAGCCTCAACAAAGAGAATCCGTGCCGGCGATGCACAGGTACGCATCGACGGCTGCGCATCCGAGTTCAGCAGGACTGCTCGGCCCTGGGTTGCGCCGCGACCTCGCGTCCGGACTCGGATACAGTGAATCGCATGAGCGCAGAGGGGACGTCAGAAAGGCACCCACTTCGCGAAGTCGCTCGCCCGCAGGTCGAGGACAGCGCTCCATCGCTCACCCTGGTCGATCTATTCGCCGGCTGTGGCGGCATCACCCTGGGTATCTCGCAGGCGGCTCACGACCATGGCATGGCGACGGATATCGCGCTCGCTGTGGACTTCGAGACGACAGCCATCGATGTCTACCGGGCGAATTTCCCGGAGGCTCGTCGGGTCGAGCTCGCACCAGTCGAGGAGTTCTTCGATGGCGCCCTCGGCGCTGTCTTGACCTTTAGAGAGACTCGCACGCGCGAGTCGACGGGCGCAGTCGATGTACTCGCGGGCGGCCCCCCGTGCCAGGGGCACAGCAACCTCAACAACCACACCCGGCGCGTCGACGCGAAGAACGCGCTCTATCTTCGAATGGTTCGGGCTGCAGAGGTCGTCAGACCGCGCGTGCTGCTCATCGAGAACGTGCCGGCAGTTCTGAGAGATCGACACGAGGGTGAGAGCGTGGTCATCCGCGCCCGTCAACACCTCGAAGGCTTGGGCTATCGAGTCGCCGACGACGTCGTCTCCGTCGCAGCTCTGGGGGTTGCGCAGACCCGGCGACGCCACCTGCTTCTGGCGACATTAGAAGGCGAAGTGCTCCCGTCGGACATTTTCAACCAGCTTGCCGAGAACGCCATCCAACGGGATCTCGAATGGGCGATCGGTGATCTGCGCGACATCGATGACGGCACGGCCCTCGACCGTCGCCCCCAGGCAAAGGCGGAGAATCTGGCCCGCATGCAATGGCTCCTCGAGCATCCTGATGTATACGACTTGCCCAACGAGCTCCGCCCGAAGTGCCAACAGGGCGACCACAGCTACAAGTCGATGTACGGACAGCTCCGATGGAGTGAACCTGCCCAGACCATCACCAGCGGCTTCGGCAGCATCGGCCAGGGACGCTACATGCACCCGGAACAGGCACGTGCGCTCACGGCGCACGAGGCAGCTCGTATTCAGGGGTTCCCGGATTACTTCGACTTCTCGGCTTGCCCGACTCGCACTGCCCTCGCGACGATGATCGGAAACGCGGTGCCTCCGCAGCTCGGGGCAGCGGCGATGAGTGCCGTCCTTGAGTTCCGTGAGATGTCGAATGAGCCGGGAATGCCGAAGGAAGCTCACTCGGCCTGACATTCGATGAGCCAGGCAATACTGGAAAGAAGATCCAGATCGATGGTGAGGGAATGACGACGTGATCTCGACTGCGGATACACAAGCGGCATCGATCGAGGTGCCGGAAGTCGGTCGCCTCGTCAACGTGCGAGGCGCCCGCTGGTCGGTGACCGATGTCTCGGCGCAGTCGCTTCCTCGCAGCAGTGCGGACGATGGCAGAGCCGAACTGCAGCATGCTGTGACATTGCAGTCGATCGAGGACGATCACTACGGCCGCGAGCTCACTGTCATCTGGGAGCTCGAGCCCGGTCGCAGCCTGGTTCGTGAGCAGGGTCTTCCCGAGCACATCGACCCCGCGAAGTTCGACAACCCGACAACGTTCGCCGCTTACGTCGATGCCCTCCGCTGGGGCGCTCTGACGAGTGCCGACCCGAAGACCCTCCAAGCTCCGTTCCGGAGCAGCGCGACGGTGGAGGACTACCAACTCGAGCCCCTTCGCCGCGCGCTCGAGTCGCCCCGTGCGAATATGCTCCTCGCCGACGACGTCGGCCTCGGCAAGACGATCGAGGCGGGCCTCGTCATCCAGGAACTGCTCCTCCGCCACCGCGCCCGCTCGGTGATCATCGTCTGCCCCGCTGGCCTGCAGCTCAAGTGGCAGGAGGAGATGCGCGACAAGTTCGGTCTGACCTTCGAGATCGTCAACTCCGAGACGATGAAGACCTTCCGGCGCACATTCGGCGTTCACGCGAATCCCTTCCGCGTCTACCCGCGCGTGATCGTCTCGATGTCGTGGCTTCCCGGCCCGCGAGCCGAGCGCATGCTCGAGGACGTGTATGCGAGCGTCAAAGACGCCGACACGGCTTCGCGTCGCGCGTTCGACATCCTCGTCGTCGATGAGGCGCATCACGTCGCCCCCGCTACTCCGAGTCGCGGTGCGAACGACCAGAAGGCCCGCTACGCCATCGACAGCCAGCGCACCGTCGCCGTTCGCCGTCTCGCGGAGGCCTGCGAGCACCGACTGTTCCTGAGCGCGACACCCCACAACGGCTACACCGAGTCGTTCACGGCGTTGCTCGAGATGATCGACCAGCAGCGGTTCGCGCGGGGGGCTGATCTCGATGAGCAGGCGCTCCGCGAGGTGGCCGTGCGGCGGCTGAAGCGCGACCTCCCGAACAAGGGCTTCCTCCCACGCAAGGTGCAGACGCTCGCTTTCGAGCCGGCCGCGGGCGAGGCCGAGGCCTACGAGCGCCTCATCGCCTTCACGAAGCGCCGCAATGCCGCGGTGAAGCAGGAGCGCGGGAAGCGGGCGACCGACCTCGCGACACTCATCCTCAAGAAGCGTTTCTTCTCTTCGCCAGTGGCGTTCGCATCTACTGCCGAGGCGTACCTCGCGGCACGCGGCGACGACGCCCTCGACCTGCCCGAGTACGACGACGTGCTCGGCGAGGAGGCGTCCGACGAGGAGGAGGGCCGCGCTGAGCAGCCCGAACTCGAAGCGCTCCGCAGCGCGAAGCGGGCGCAGGTGGCGTTGACCCCTGAGGATGTCACCGACCTCGAGCACTTAATCGCCTGGGGATCGGAGCATGAGGGCCGGGCTGACGCGAAGCTGCAGGCGCTCATCCGCCTGATCGAGGGCGTCGTGAAGATACCTGGCCTCGGCTGGGCCGATGAGCGGATCGTCGTGTTCACCGAATACGTGAGCACTCTCGACTGGCTGAAGGACGTGCTCACAGCCCATGGGTATGGAGGCGATCGACTCGCCGTCATCGACGGCAGCGTCGACGCGGACACGCGGGAGGACATCCGCGCGCGCTTCACTGCACCTCCGGCGGACGAACCCGTCCGCATTCTGCTCGCGACGGATGCCGCGGGCGAGGGGATCGACCTGCAGACTTTCTGCTATCGACTGATCAACTTCGACATCCCGTTCAACCCGAACCGCCTCGAGCAGCGCATCGGTCGCATCGACCGGTATGGGCAGACTCAGACCCCGATCGTGTGGCACCCTCAGGCCGCAGGCGGGGAGAGCGCGTACGCGAAGGACGTCGATCTGCTGTTGCGAGTGGCCCAGAAGATCTCCCAGGTTCGTCGCGACATCGGGTCGGCGAACGAGATCATTGCACCGGACCTCCAGCGCGAGCTCGGGTTTGGTGAGGGCCCGGCCCGCAGGCAGAAGACGGATGCCGGCGAGCACGTCATCAACAAGGTGCTCCAGGAGGAGCACGAGCTGGGTCGGGAGCTCACGCGACTTGCGGAGCGCCTCGACAACTCACGCGACCGGATACACCTCCACGAACAGAACCTGCTCCGTGTGATGGAGGAAGGCCTGCGCTTGTCGGGTCAGCCGCCGTTGCGCGAGGTGGACGATCCGCGTGGTGACGGCGTGCTGTATGAGGTGCCCCGCGGACTTTCGAAGTCCTGGGTCCCAGCCCTCGATGGTCTGGACACGCGCCTCAATCGCGGCGCCTACCGCGCGCTGACCTTCGAGGAGCAGCGGGCGCGCATCGGCACCGATACCGTCTTCGCTCATCTCGGCCATCCGTTGATCCAGCGCGCGGCACGGGAACTCCGAGGCCAGGTGTGGACTAGAACCGACAAGGTACGCGGTGTCAGCGCGGTCGTCATCGATGGGCTCGACCAATCGTTCGCCGCCGGTGTGGCGCGACTTGTCCTGGTCGGCGAAGGCGGAGTGCGCTTGCATGAAGAGGTCTTCCTCGCCGGGACTCGGATCTCCCGCAAGCAGGAATTGGGCATCGAGAAGGCAGAGAGTCTGCTCGCGTCTGCGCTCGACGGGTCCAGGCTCTCGGCTCCCAGCGAGTCGGCGATCGAGCTCATCGCCGAGAACTGGAACAACGACGTCGGCCACGCCGAGGGCCTCGGAGCCCGAGTGAATGACTCGATCGAAAAACGCGCCGAACGCCGCAAACGTGAAGTCGCCGACGATCTCGAGGCCCGCCGCGTGGCGGACCTCGCCGCGATCGACGCGATCTTCGACCGCTTCCGGTCCACTCTCACCGGCACCCTCGCGTCGGCCGAAGAGGCTCGCCTGGCAGGTCAACAGATGTTGTTCCAGTTCGACGAGGAGAAGGCGCAGCGGGAGAAGGATCTCGAGCGCGTACGCAAGCGCCTCGCCACCCTCGACGACGAGCACCGCGCGGAGCGCGAATCCGTCGAGCGCCGCTATCGCAACGTGACCGCCCACACGTTCGTCGCCGCGCTCGTATTCGCCCTGACCCCCGACGATGTGCAGAAGCTGGAGGCCGCTGGTGGCCGTTAGGACCCGAAACGAAGACACGTGGGAGTGGCTGACGCTCGTCGACACCGACGGGCCGTTCCTCTCCAAGGCAGCGCTTCGCTCGTTCTACCCCCAAGGCCTTCCGAAGCCCGAGGCCTCAGTCGACGATGTCAACGCGATCTTCGTCGACGAGCACAGGCGCTGGCTGAAGGCATCCGCTTCGACTTCGGTCGACGTCGCCCGCGAAGCGCGCGACCGCTGGGTCGCCGTCGTTCTGCGCGATCTCCTGCAGTGGGCGGAGGACCTGAACCTCGAACCCGCAGCATCTCTCCGGGCTCATTCGCCGAACAGTGCAGTCACTGTGGCTCCATGGGCGACACTCGAGACGAATGGTGCGCTGCGTGCGCTCGTCACCGTCGTCGATCGCACGGAGAACCTACGTTCGACCGGCGGCGACGGGTGGTCGGCAAACGCGATCGACCGCATGGCGAATCTCCTCCGCGAGACCGGCGTCACAGTCGGCATCGTCACTGACGGCCGCTGGTGGGCGCTGGTGACCGCAGCGAAAGACATAACGACAGCGAGCGGTGTCTTCGACGCGCAGCTCTGGCGTGAAGAGCGACCGAGCCGTGACGCGTTCTTCGCGCTCGCGAGCTTCACCTCGATCGCGGGTGGCCTCCCCGAGAAGCGGCTCGATCTCTTGTTCGCCGAAAGTGTCGCCAGCGCTGAGCAGATCACCGAGGCGCTCGGCGACCAGGTGCGACGCGCGGTGGAGCTCGTGCTGCAGTCATTCT
This sequence comes from Microbacterium meiriae, assembly GCF_040685015.1. Classification (NCBI taxonomy): domain Bacteria; kingdom Bacillati; phylum Actinomycetota; class Actinomycetes; order Micrococcales; family Microbacteriaceae; genus Microbacterium; species Microbacterium meiriae. The sequence goes on from NZ_JBFBHD010000001.1 coordinate 1,014,384, forward strand.
CCGATGTGCACCTTCGTGCTCTCGCCGAGCACGGCAGGTCACCATTGCCGGATGACCCCAAGCGCGTCTATGAGGGCGCGGTGACCGTGCTCATGCGCGTGGTGTTCCTGCTCTTCGCCGAAGAGCGTGGCCTTCTACCCGAGCATGAGCTCTACCGAAATGCCTACGCGATTTCCGGTGTGCGCGAGAAACTCCTGACCGAAGTACACGCGGCTTCTGCGGAAGCGCTCGACCATACCTGGGAGACCTGGCATCGTCTGCTCGCCGCGAGCAGTGCAGTCTTCAACGGCGCTTCGTTCGAGGACATGCGGATGCCGGCCTACGGCGGGTCGCTCTTCGACCCGACTCGGTTCCCCTGGCTCGAAGCCACCGACCAGCAGGGCCGCCTCCTCGTCCGCGTTTCCGACAGGGCGATGCTTGAGGTTCTGAACGCGGTTCAGATCGCAGTAGTCGCCGGCGACGCACGGCATCTCTCGTTCCGTGAGCTCGACGTCGAGCAGATCGGGTACGTGTACGAAGGCCTGCTCGGCTACTCGGCAGAATATGCGTCCGAGCTCACCGTCGGACTCGACGGGAAGGCGGGCTTCGAGCCCGAGATCCCGCTCACCGAGCTCGAAGCGATCGCTGCAGCGGCCACAACACCGGCGGACTTCGCGAAGCGTCTCGTCGAGCATCTGAAGAAGACTCAGGAGCACGCGAAGCCGAGAACCGCGAACCAGATCGCGAAGGCGTATGCGTCGACGGATGCCGAGAAAGAGGCTGACGCCCGGACCAAGCTCCGCCACACGCTGCTCGATGATGACGAAACGGCTGAGCAGCTGGTGCCGTTCGCGGGCCTGATCCGCTCCGACCTGCGCGACTTGCCCTACGTCGTCCCTGCCGGCGGCGTCGTGATGACGGAATCTCCGCAGCGCGCGAGTACTGGCACGCACTACACCCCGCGATCACTTGCGGAAGAGATCGTACTGCACGCACTCCAGCCACTCGTGTACTCCCCCGGTCCGCTCGACACCGAGGATGAAACCCAGTGGAAGCTGAAACCGTCGACAGAGATCCTCGATCTCAAGGTCGCCGACATCGCCGTGGGCTCGGGCGCGTTTCTCGTCGCTGCGGCGCGTTACCTCGCGGCCAGACTCGTCGAGGCGAGAGCACTCGAAGGTCTCGATGTCGCGAAGGAGCCCGAACTCGAACGCTGGGCGATCCGCGAGGTCGTCGCGCGCTGCCTCTACGGCGCCGATATCAACGGCATGGCCGTCGAGATGTGCAAGCTCTCCCTCTGGCTCATCTCGATGGACCCGGGGAAGCCGTTCTCGTTCGTCGACGACCGCGTGTTCCACGGGAACTCTCTGCTCGGGGTAACCACCGAGGATCAGCTTCGGTATCAACACATCGACCCGGCGAAGAGCAAGCTCAGGCCCCAGAAGCTGATGCATTTCGATGTTGATGCCGACTTGCACACGGCGGCACGGTTGCGACGCGAACTCGCGTCGGGACAGGTCGACGACGCTGATCGGATGCGCTCGACGAGAGCAAAGCAAACGCTGCTCGAAGAGTCGAAGCGCGTGACGGCTAAGCTGCGCGACGTCGCGGATGGCATCATCGCGGCGGGCCTGCTCGAGGGCGGTAAAGCGGGCGCAAAGCTGGAGGCGCGCTACGACGAGCTCGCAGATGCGCTTAGTGAGGCCTACCCCAAGAAGGGCGGCCATTCCGATCGTCGCCATATCGAGACGCTCTTGCAGACGGGGCTCACCCCAAGCGTCAATACGGGTGAACCGCGGTGGAATCCCTTGCATTGGATCATTGAAGTTCCCGACGTGATGCACGAACACGGCGGCTTCGACGCAATCATCGGGAATCCCCCTTTCCGTGGGGGGCAGAAGATTTCCGACGACGTCGGCTCAAACGTTCGAGACTGGGTTCTGAATACGATCGCAGACGGCGCAAGAGGCAGCGCCGATCTCGTGGCCTATTTTTTCCTGAGAGCATCGGAACTACTCCGCAACGACAAGGGCCGCCTTGGTCTAATCGGGACCAATACTCTAGGGCAGGGGGACACGCGCGACGTTGGACTTCAACAGCTTTTGAGAAGGGGGATGACAATTGACAGATCGTTGCAGAGCGCACCATGGCCACGAAAAGCGACGGTACACTATGCCGCCGCCTGGTTGACCTGGGGCACCTCCAGAGGCCCTGTTTCGGATGGGATCAGGGTGAAGCGAATCAACGCGCTTCTAGAAGCCGAAGGCGCTGTGGACGGTCACCCGCTCGCCCTGACTGAGAACGCAAACACGGTGTTCATTGGTTCATATGTACTTGGTGGCGGATTCGTCCTTACACGCGAAGATGCTGAAGAATTCATCGAACAGGACTCTCGAAACGCCGACGTAGTCTTTCGCTACCTCGGCGGAGAGGATCTTTCCAGCCGACCAGACGCCTCCGCTTCTCGTTGGATCATTAACTTCGGCAATCGCAGCGCGGAAGTGGCGAAAGAATATCGGGGCCCTTTCGCCCGAGTTGAATCCTTGGTCAAGCCGTCGAGAGTTCATTTGATCGGACGAAATCCAACAGGAACGGACCGCGGACGAAACTGGTGGAAGTATGGACGTCGCGCTGATGCCCTGTACCGAGCGACCGAGCGACTCGACTACGCCTTTGCCATTACGCTCACGTGCAACGCCCTAACTGCGCTTAAGATTGACACCGGTCAGGTGATCGATCAAACCGCGCCGGTCTTTGCAACTGAGAGCTTCGCTTTCCTCGCGATCATCTCAAGTGAGATCCATCGTTCTTGGGTTTTGAGGTACGGGTCGACTTTCGGCAGCGGCGCACGCTATTCACTGAAAGAAGGCTTCGGAACTTTTCCGAGACCGGTCGAGAATCAGCTCCTCGCAAACCTGGGCGCAGAATTGGACATGCAGCGACGCGAAATTATGCTACGGCGTGCACTTGGCTTAACCGCGCTATACAACTCGGTCAACGCACAGCACGTTGACTCGGACCCAGACATTGATACGATCCGCTCACTTCAGATTCAGATAGATGAAGCCGTACTCGAAGCCTACGGGTGGACCGACATCTCTCTCGATCACGGCTTCCACACCTATAGACAGATGGAGCGATGGACTATGAGCCCCGCTGCTCGCGTGGAGATCTTCGACCGGCTGCTTGCAGAGAACCACCGGCGCGCAGCGTCCGAGGCCGCGGCCGGACTCGGCTCCAAGAAGAAGGGCAAGTCGCTCGAGGAATCCGCGAAGCCCGAGGGAGCGATGTTCTAGTGAGCGAAAAAATTGATACAACATCGGCACACGTTCGCGACGAGTTGCTCGACCTGCTCGAACGCGACCTCGTCGGGCCGTGGGACGGGCCGAACGAGACGATCGTCGGTACGCCGCGCGGCCGCTATCTCGCGGGCGCGTTGGCGCCGATCTCTCTGCTCGAGGCGTCCGGCTCAGCTACGGCCCCCACCGCCTCCGCCTCCGCCTCCGCGGCGACGCTCGACGACGTTCGCCATGACGAAACGCTCGCGGTCACCGATCTTTCGGCGGCGCACGATGTGCAAGGTGTACCAGCCGATGAGGAAGACACGATCGGCGAGGCGTCCCCGACCGACTCCGATGAAGATCGTGGCCCGGAGTCCAAGATTATCGCTCCATCGTCAATGGGCATCAGATTCCAAGTCCGCGCCGACACGACGATATTGCGCTTCGTCGGCCGGTGGGGCAAGTACGAGTCGCGCCGCGAGGTCGATGAGAACGGCCGCACGCAGACCTACTACGACCGCACACCGTTCGAAGAAGCTGTCGAAGTAGACATCTCCGCGATCGCGAGCGGTGCGTCGGTACGCCGGACGTTCGCCGACGACGTGAACGTCTCGGTCGAGGTGTTCGATCACGAAGGTCGTCGCGTCGTCGAAGCAGCCTTGCTCAATACCAAAGAGACCGGGCGGGAACTGCCGCCGAGGCTCTGGTTGTTCCAAGCCGAGCTCGAGGTGACCGCTGCCGACGCGGGTTCCGCCGTCTTCCTTCCGACACGTGATGCACTCGTCGACGATCGCGCATCGCGTGACGACGAGGTTCGCCGCCTCGACCTCCTGTACCGAGATCGGCTCGAGTTCGCCATCGGCCGCACTGCCTCCGCCACCTGGGATCTCTCCCCTGACGATGCCCGTCGCGCGACGGCAGTGCGCACCACCTGGCTGCCGACCGCAGAAGTGCCGCAGACTCAGGCACCCGACGTGCCCGGCGCGGTGCTGAGCATGCGCGTGCTAATGGAGTCGGACCCCGATCAATTGCGCACCGGACTGCGACCGCTCATCGATGCATACGACGTCTGGCTCAAGAAGCAGGCCGCCGCGAATGAACGGCTCCCCGAGTGGCTCCGCAAGGAGGGCGCCATCGGGATCGCCGACGGCGAAGCTGCGCTCCACCGTCTCCGCGCCGGCCTCGACCTGCTCACGACCGACCAGCATGCGCAGCGGGCGTTCTGGTTCATGAATCGCACGATGCGCGACCAGCGCATCCGCTCGCAGATCGCGGCGGTGCGTATCGCCGACCCCTCGGTCACGATCACGGCGGCGACCACGAAGGTCGAGGGCTACGGAGATAGGGCCGCCTCCTGGCGTGCGTTCCAGCTGGCGTTCATCCTGATGCAGCTGCCGGCGGTTATCGATCCCACTCACAAGCGCCGCTCGTCCGACTTCCCTCGCGCCGAGCTGCTGTTCTTCCCCACGGGCGGCGGTAAGACCGAGGCGTATCTCGGTCTTGCGGCGTTCACCTTCGGCATCCGACGTCTCCAGGGAAAGGTCGAGACACCCGAAGGGTTGCTCGACGGTGGCGACGGTGTCGCCGTGCTCATGCGGTACACCCTGCGCCTGCTCACATCGCAGCAGTTCCTGCGAGCGACCACGCTGATGTGCGCCGCCGAGGTGGTGCGCCGCGAAGACCCGACCGCGTGGGGCGATGTCCCATTCCGCATCGGACTCTGGGTCGGCTCGAGCGTGAGTCCGAAGCGGTATGCCGAAGCGGCCGATCAGGTGAAGAGCGTGCGCGACAGCGAGGGTGCGGCTTTCGGTCTCACGGTGTTGCAGTTCAGTCACTGCCCGTGGTGCGGTACCCCGATCAATCCGAAGGCGGACGTCGAGGCCGACGACGTCGACAAACGCATCCGGGTCTACTGCGGTGATAAGCGCAACGGATGCCCGTTCAGCGCAGGCGGTGCGGCTGTCGAAGGCCTCCCGGTGCTCACGGTCGACGATGAGATCTATCGGCATCCGCCGACCTTCCTGCTCGCGACGGTAGACAAGTTCGCGCGTCTCGCACGCGAAGGTGAGGCGGCGAGCCTTTTCGGGTACGTGGGGAAGAAGTGCCCGCGTCACGGGTACAAGCATGCCGATACCGATGCAAGTGTCTGCGGCGCCGACCATCACAACACGAGCAAGGCGAACGGCCGCACCTACGCGCCGACGCAGGTGCAGCCGACCGGTCGACTCCGACCGCCAGACCTCATCATCCAGGACGAGCTGCACCTGATCACGGGTGCACTCGGCACCGCCGTCGGGCTGTTCGAAGGCGCCGTCGACGTACTGTCGAGCTGGGAGCTCGGCGATGCGGAAGCTCTGAAAGCAGTGAAGCCACTCGTGATCGCCTCCACGGCGACCGTGCGCAAGGCTGCCGAGCAGGTGCAGCGCCTCTACGCACGAGACGTCGAGGTCTTCCCGCCGCAGGTGCTGAGCGTCAGCGACACCTTCTTCTCGAAGGAAGTCCCGCTGGATGAAGAACCCGGGCGCAAGTACCTGGGCGTCTGTCTGCACGGCGCCCGCCTCACGCTCGCGGAGATCCGACTTAGCGAGATCCTGCTGCTCGCTGGTCAGCGTCTCTTCGACACCCACGGAGACGCCGCCGAACCGTACCTCACCGTGGTCGATTACTTCTCGGCAACGCGGGAACTGGCGGGTATGCGGCGGTATCTCGAGGATGATGTCACGACCCGCGTCAGCAACCCGGACAAGTCGAGCGGGTATTCGCGGCGGCGCACCCCGCTGCGGATCGGCGAGCTGACCTCGCGCATCTCCTCGTCGGAGATCAGCAAGACGCTCACGCACCTGGCATCACCGTTCGACGTCGAGCTCGACTCCACCACCGGTCGCGCCGCGATCGCCGCGAAGCTCAAGGCCGGCGAGAAACTGCCCGATCGCGAGCTGCCGTTCGACGTCGTGCTCGCGACATCCATGCTCCAGGTCGGCGTCGACGTGCCCCGCCTCGGACTCATGCTGATCGTCGGTCAACCGAAGAACACGGCGGAGTACATCCAGGCTTCCTCCCGCGTCGGTCGCGACGCTCGCAAGCCGGGACTGGTGGTGACGCTCGCCAACCGGTCGCGCCCGCGCGACATGGCGCACTACGAGCAGTTCGAGCACTATCACGACACGTTCTACGCGAACGTCGAGGCGCTGTCGGTGACGCCGTTCTCTGAGGCATCGCTCGAACGCGGACTCACCGGTCTCATCGTCTCGGCGGCTCGGGTGATCGACGCCGGCACCACGGCGGACGTCTCTCTCTCACCCGATGCAGTCGCCGGAGCGGGCCGCGTCACTCATCGGCGCCCGCCCCTCGATGCACTCGTCGAGAAGCTGGTCGACCGTGTCGCACAAGCGAGCGATGACGACGCGGCCGCGCTGACGAAGAGCAAGCTCGTCTTCCGACTCGACGAGTGGACCGAGCGGTCCGATCTGCACAGCGGCGGACTCACCTATGTTCGCAAGTCGCTGCCCAAGCAGCACATCGTGCCGCTGCTGGTCAGCCCCGAGGACACGATCGGCGAGGAGGGCGACAGGCTCTTCCAGGTCGCGAACTCGATGCGCGAGGTGCAGCCCGAGATCGACCTGCTCGTCTCGCCGTTCCCGGGCAAGCTGGCCGAACCCGTGTCGACCGCCACCCCGAAGTGGACGTTCACGCCCAGGAAGGACGACGAATGACCGATCTCGAGGGCGACGCGCCTGCAGCCTCTGAAGCCGCCCTTCCTGACGAAGCACCGGGTGTGCCCGGCGAAGTCGCGGACCCGTACGTCGACTCGGAGCTGAAGACGAAGAACCGAGCGCGAGTCGGATCCATCCGCCCGAATGCGATGCTCTATACGTCGGGCATCGGCGCGACCGTGGACCTCCCGCACATCGCGGTCATGCCGCAGGGTATCGATGCGTGGGACAAGGCGTACGGGCGTATGGGCGGGGACCCGACGCTCGTCCTCGTGCCTCGACTTCTCCAGGCCGTGCGTTCCCAGCCCGGGCTCGAGAAGGTCGGCGAGCTTCGCCAGCCGCCGTGGATGCCAGAGCTGTTCGGCGGCGGAGAGACAGCGCCTATCGGCATCCCGACCCGGGTCTTCCCGCAGTGGTTGCGCTGCACCGGGTGCGACCTGCTCGCGCCCGTCTCGGCAGGTGTGTTCGATTTCGAGAACACTCGCAAGCACAGGCCCGACCTCGCGCGCTTCCTGCATCGGAAGTGCAAGGGGCGATTCAAGGGCACCACCGGCCGGGATCGCATCGCCGTACCGGCCCGCTACCTGATCGCCTGCACGAACGGCCATCTCGACGAGTTCCCCTACGTCGACTGGGTACATGGTGCCGATGGGCACCGCACCGAGTGCGTGCCGAATCCGCAACTGCGGATGCTGGAGTGGCGCTCGAACCTCGGCCCGCAGGTGACGATCAGATGTGTGCAGTGCAACTCATCGCGCAATATCGCCGAACTGACGCGCGCCGGCGGCGAGACCTCCCTGCCCAATTGCCGCGGACGGCACCCGCACCTGCCCTCATTCGGTTCGTCCTCCGATCCTTGCAGGGGCGAGGTTCGGTTGATGCTGCTCGGCGCGGCGAATCAATGGTTCCCGGCGACGGTGAGCGTGCTCGTGCTGCCATCGCGAAAGGAGCCGAGGCCCGCCGACACCGTCGGCGAGGTCCTGGGCCTGCCCCCGGCCCAGGTGATGAAGCTGACCTCGCTCGCGGCCGTGAGCTCGTGGCGCGAATTCGCACCTGAGAGCATGACTGAAAAGTTCGCCGGCATCTCCGACGACGACCTCTGGCACGCCGTTCAGGTCGCGAGGGGCGATCTTCCTCCACTCATCCCTGCATCGCCGGTGTCGACGGTCTACGACCCCAACCACCTCCTGGTGCCGGAGTGGGAGACGCTCACACACCCTGACGAGTTCCTCGCCGAGGACCGGAGGAACGGATTCAAGGTGCATCCGGTCGAGATCGCCTCTTCCATCGCAGCTCCTCTGCACCAGGTGATCGCCGTCGACCGCATCCGGAAGGCGAACGCGTTCATCGGATTCACCCGGATCGATGCGCTCGACCGGGTCGGCGATGAGCCCGGCCGGGTCGCACCCATCTCGCTCACCGGAAAGCCGACATGGGTGCCTGCCACCGAGGACCGTGGCGAAGGCGTCTTCCTCCGCTTCGAGGAGACAGTCGTCTCCTCGTGGGAGTCGACCGTCCTCGAGAGCAAAGTCTGGAATGCACACGTTGCAGCGCATGAGCGAAACCTCGCTCGGCGCCAGAGTCGCACTGCTACCGAACTCGATTCCGACGCGCGAATGCCTCCGCCCCGGTACTGGGCCCTGCATACCCTGTCGCACTTGTTGATCCGCGAGATGGCGATGTCGAGCGGCTACGGATCGGCATCGCTGTCGGAGCGGATCTATGCGTGGCGTGAGGCGGATGGCAGAGCACCAGCGGCCGGAATCTTGATCACGACGACATCGCCCGACAGCGAGGGAACCCTCGGCGGGCTCGTCGACCTGGCACGCACAGAGCGGCTCGAGTCGGTGATGCACGAGGCTCTGCACCGCGCCCGCCGGTGCTCGTCCGATCCGATCTGCGCCCACCGCGTGCCGCGTGATCAGGAGGACTTCCTGCACGGAGCCGCCTGCCACTTCTGCGCCTTCGTCTCGGAGACATCCTGCGAGCGGGCGAACCGATTCCTCGATCGACGGTTCGTGCTCGACCTGAATGCCGGTTCGGAAGGGCTCGCCCCGCTGCTCGCCGGCATCGACTACGAGAGCTGGAGCTGACGCGTGCCCGAGGCGATCGAGAAGCTGGCGATGGCGATATCGCCATCGCTCGCGCTCAAGCTCGCTTCGAGCCTTGAAATCGACGGAAACCTCGCGAAGGCATCGGCGAAGCTAGCGACTGGTCCCTCACAAGCATTACTTGCCGAGTGCTTCACCGCGCTCGGCGGGGTCAATCTAGCAGCGGTGCTCCGTGGGTTCTCTGCAGCGGCAAGGTCGAACGGGACGGACCTTCGTGCGGTGTGGAGCGGGCCATCCTTTGCGGGCGACGGCGACCACACCACTGCCGCCATCGCGCACCTCATCGATGAGGCCACTGAGGACGTCTTCGCATCGACGTACTCCGCGTCATCGGACTCGGCATATGTGCACTCCCTGTGGCGAGCCGTGGCGCGCGGGGTGAAAACGACCGTACTTGTGGATGCGGACTTGAATGATGGGAAGACGGCCGCCTGGATGCAGGAGAAGCTGCACGGCGCGCGCTTCCTCGGCTTCAAGCCCGGCCCCCTCGGCGGTGTTCAGCATTCCAAGGTGATCGTCGTCGACTCCAGCTCCGCTTTCATCACCAGTGCGAATCTCTCTAAAGCCGCCCACGAGAAGAACCTCGAGGCAGGCGTCATTATCCGCGACCCGGATTTCGCTTCGAGTGTCCGTCGGCGCTACTCGACTCTGCTGAGCGAAGGTCACCTGTATGTCCTCGACTCGACTTCCTGACTATCAGGCGATACGCAGCTGGTCCTGGTCCACGGTTGAACCAGCGCGACATAGGCTGCTCTCATGTCGTGGGCGAGCACCGAGGGGTCACGACGTTCGATGCGCGGAAATCGACGTCGCGACACCAAGCCGGAGTTGGCCGTCCGACGCTTGATTCATGCTGCTGGTCTCCGATACCGGGTGGACTTCGCGCCGATTGGCGGTCGGTCTCGCGCCGATATCGTGTTCACTCGCGCCCGTGTCGCCATCTACATAGATGGCTGCTTTTGGCACAGCTGCCCGATTCATGCCACCAACCCGAAACGCAATAGCGACTACTGGCTTCCCAAACTTCAGCGGAATGTCGCGCGCGATCGCGAGTCGGACGCGCGCCTGAAACTCGCAGGATGGACAGTGCTGCGCTTCTGGGAACATGAATCACCTGAGGACGTGGCAGCGACGATTGCGGGCGAGGTAGGCGCTGCCCTTGGGACCGCAATACATCGGACGCATGTCTCGGCGATCGCTGAGGAGCCCTCTACCAGTCGGCTCCCCCAAACCGCTCCCCCGACTTCACCTGCTGCGCCACTCGCCGCAACGCCAACAACAACGGCTCCACCAACACCGACCCCAACACCACGTACCGCACGGCCGCTTCCGCAGACTCCTCCGGCACCCCCGCGATCTCCGCATCCGCGATCCGCCGCGCACTCGCGAGGTACTCCACCATCACCGCATCCGGCACCGTGAACCCGACGCGCTCCAGCCCCTGCAGCGCCCGCGCGACCGCATGCAGCACCGCGGGGTCACACATCCCTGGCTTCCACCCGAGCCGGGCGGCGAGCGCCTCAGCGCCGGCGAGGTCGAACGCGTCATCGGCCGGCGGGGTGATCGCGGCATGCGCGGTGCCCAGCAGCTCGTGCGGGTTCGCGGGCGGATCATCCAGCGCCGCGACCACCCGTCGCGTCTCGGCGATGCTCACGCCCGCGTCGAGCAGCGCCCGGATGACGCGCAGCCGCTCGACGTGCTTCTCGCCATAGACGGCCTGCGTCGCGGAGGTGCGCTCCCCCTCGGGCAGCAGCCCCTCGCGCAGGTAGTACTTGATCGTCGGCACGGTCACGCCGGTCTGCGCTGACAGTTCGGAAATCCTCATGGCCACCTCTTGACTTCGATAGTAGCGCTATCCATTATGGATAGCATCGCTATCCAATCGAGGAGTCACCATGTCGAAAGTCGTCACGGGCCGCATGACCCACCGCCACGAGGGCGAGCTCGTCGTGTTCCACATCGGGATGCAGATCAACCGGTGGTGGCGCCCCGACCTGTGGCTGCCGGCGTTCGTCGCCATGCCGCGCATGCTCCGCGAGCTCAGTACCGAGCCCGACTCCGGCCTGCTCGGCTACCAGCTCCTCCTCGGATCGGGCGGGCCCTACGTCGTGCAGTTCTGGTCGTCCGTCGACAAGCTCTACGCCTATGCCTCGAACCCGGAATAGCAGCACCGTCCGGCCTGGACCGCCTTCAACCGCGCTGCTCGCAAGGCTCCGGGAGCGGTCGGCGTGTGGCACGAGACGTTTCTCGTCGACACCGCCGAGAGCGTGTACGTCTCGACGAAGCGCATGGGCCTCGCAGCCGCGACGGAGCACGTCCCCGTACCGCGACGCCATGACCGCGCGCAGGCGCGGTTCACGGATGGGCGGACAGCAACCCCAACAGCAGCGCCCGCGCAAAACCCAATGGAGTGAGGCAGGTCGCGCTCAACTTCCGGACGGGCGTCGAGGTGCGGATGGCATGCGCCCTCGGCCACGGCTCCGGCGACGCGCAATCATTCGCGCCGCCCCGCGCACGAGCACGAACGCGAGCACGAGGATCACGACCGCGACCGCTGCGGTGATGGCGAACCCGGTCCAGCTAAAGAGCGACGCATCCATGCCTGGAGCCTAGCGCTCCGCCCGCTCCTCGGCGGGGTCCTCGAATATATTGCAATAGTCCTCATACGAGAGTTATCTGTTTTCAGATCGCTACGACCTTGAGGGGGACAACATGCATGTTATCGGAAGGCGCGTGTCACTGACGGCACTCGCGCTGGCCGCGGGGATTTCGCTGCTTGTCGCATCGCCGGGAGCCGCCGTTGCCGCCACTTCGGCTGCACAGTCGGCGGAGGGCGACAGCTCATCAACATTGATCAGCACTCCCGGGACCTCACCGATCCCACCCGACGACACGAAAGGATCCGGGCACACGAACGCCGTCACTCCCCGCTGCGTCGTCTGTGGGGCTCCCGTCAAGAAGGCCGTGAAGGTCAGCGGCCCCGTGCTGGTCCAGAAGAAGTTCGTCGAGTACCTCACGGGCGCATGGGCGCGTTCGACCGGATACTCGTGGCGGGAGGACACCACCGTCACATCGTCGATATCGTCCGGATTGGGTGTCAGCGCCGGCGTGGCGTCCAGCAACCTCGGGGTCTCCTCGAGCGTCACGAAGACCTACGGTGTCACGGTCAACATCAGCGCCAACAGCAGCAAGTACTCCAAGCTCGGGCTCGCATCCAACTTCAATCGGTACGCGGTCAAGTCCACCTGGTTCCAGAACGGCAAGGTCGTCCCTGGGTCGACCTGGACCTACGGCGATCTTTACTCCCCCACCAAGGATCAGTTCCTCGTCGTGTACTACCGCTGACGTGAAGCTCCTTCTGCGATGGAGTGTCGGGGTGCTCTGCCTCAGCGTCCTCGCGACCCTGGCATCCTGCTCTCCGGGGGAAACGCCACGTTCGACCGCCTCGTTCGCACGGACATCCGCGACGATCGTCCAGCCGACCAACGCGGCCTATCCGATCAACCTGATCTTCGTGGCCGAGCCCGACGACTCGATCTGGACCGACCTCGCCGGCATCGTGCTTTCGGACGAGTTGTCGATTCCGCCGGGCGACTTCACCGTCATGCGTGGAGACGGCACCAACGGGGTCATACTCGGGAACGTCACCTTCACTGTCGACGTTGCCGCCGCCGGGCTGTCGTTCCGCACGGTCGGCCTCGTCTTCGCAGGCTCGTCGACGATCACTCAGGTTCCCGTTGGCAGCTGGTCGCTGAGGGGTGCGCCGGCCGACGATTTCGCTTCCGAAGACGCCGGTGCGGACGTGGTCGGAATGCCGCGATGCACAACAGCCGACTTCCCCGTTCCTGATGCGGTGGCGTCGGTCCAGCGCTTCGACCCGGGCTCACCAGACGTCCGCGCAGACGAGGTCTCGTTGGACGCCCGGTCGCACAGCGTCACAGCAGAACTCGGGTGCGAAGGAGACTTCGACTTCCGCATCATGAGCCCGTCCATCGACTATACGGACGACAGTGGCAAAGCACGCACCACTCGGCTCGCGCCCGTGTCGATCGGCTTTCAGGATGTCACCGATGCGGATCTGCAGCGCATCGCGAGTCGTTGATGCATTCGTCTTTCGCTCACACCAGCCACACGAGAAGGGAGCCACGATGTTCGTCGCCCAAAAGCCCAGCCCCAGACACTGTCCAGGTCACTGCCACCCAGCCGTATGTGGTTCCGGGCTTGGTGTGGTGGGTCGACACGTACCGAGGAGGTCCCTGCAGATGAGGGATGTGCCGCGAACCTGGTGGGGAGTGATCACAGAGCGCGGGCGCGAACGGGCGCTGACAATCGCGATGGCCTGCTGGTCGCAGCAGCCACGGTGCTCTCAGTGCTCTATCCCCCTACAGTGCCATGGTTGTTCGTGATCACCGCGCTGATCGGTGCCGCGTGGTACCTGCACATGATGAGGCGTTGGCTAACTCGAAAGGCGACGCATGGCCGGAACCCCGGTGGTGCGTGACGTGCGATCGGAGCAGCCGCTCGTCGTCGAGCATTCGACGTGGTTCGCAACGATCACGCGCCCCCGCCGCCATCTCGTAGCGACCCTGTGCGTATGGGGCTGGTTCGTCGCGGTGCTCGCAGGCGCGGACTCTGTGCCGCAGCTCGCTCCGGCGCTCGAAGCGACCGCGGCGACGGGCGCCGCCGTATGGCACTTCGCGATGATGAGGCGATATCGCGACGCGAGCCGGAATTCCTCGCCACCCGGACCCACGTCGTGATCCCCAGCCGGGCTGCCGTCGCGGAGGTGGCGCCGGCCCTCATCCATTCCACCCCACGCGTCACCGGCGACCAGCGCACCGACAACATCGTCAAGACCGATCTGCTTCCAGGTGGCCGAAGGCGACTTCTGAGGCCCGCCCGTTGCCGTTCAGTGTTTCGACGCGATCCATTTTCCGGATCCGTGTCCTCTGCGCTGGTGGTCATCCGTCGTCTGAGTAATTAGATGTAGAAAGACCTTGAGGAGAACACACATGCGCTACGTACTTTTCATCTGCACCGACCCGACCGCTGAGCCCTATGTCGAGGCCGAGGACAACGCCGGGGAGTGGGTGGCGTCGCTGCAGGACAGCGGCTCCTACGTCTTGGGCGACCGTCTGCGGCCTGTCGAAGACGCCACGACCGTGCGCGTGCGAGCCGGCGAGCGGATCGTGGCCGACGGACCGTACACCGAGAGCCGCGAATGGATCGCCGGGTTCGACGTGATCGACGCCGACGACCTCGACGCCGCGATCGAGATCGCCGCCGCACACCCGATGGCCCGGTTCGGCCTGGTGGAAGTGCGTCCCGTCTGGCCGCTCGGGTCGACGATGTGACCACACCGGAGGAGCCGCCGGGCGCGCTTCCGGATGCCATGGCCGCCGTGCGGCACGTGGCATCGATCGAGTACGGCCGCGTGGTCGCGAGCGTGATCGGCACCGTCCACGACTGGACTCTCGCCGAAGACGCCGTGCAGGACGCTCTGGCTCGAGCGGTCGAGCGGTGGCCAGGCGACGGGGTTCCGGCGAACCCCGCCGCCTGGGTCACGACCGTCGCGCGCCGACGCGCGATCGACCTCGTCCGGCACGCGGACGCCGAGCGCCGGGCGGTGGCTCGACTGGAGCACGAGCCGCACGGTGGCGTCGACAACACCCCGGAAACCGACGACCACGAGGACGCGTTCCCGCACGGGGACGAGCGGCTGAAGCTGATCTTCACCGCCTGCCACCCCGCGTTGACCTTGGAAGCCCGCGCGGCGCTGACACTCCGCACTGTCCTGAACGTGTCGATCGAACAGCTCGCCGGGATCTTCGCAGTCGCACCCGCGACGATGGAGAAGAGACTCGTGCGGGCGCGGGCCAAGATCGCGCACGCGAACATCCCGTACCGCGTTCCGGATGCCGCGCAGCTCGACAGTCGAAGCGCGAGCGTCTGCGAGGTCCTGTCCGCCCTGTTCACCATCGGCTACTCCGATCCGACGCTCCAGACTGATCCGAGCGCCGAGGCCATCCGCCTTGCTCGGCTCTGCCGGCAGCTGCTCCCCGCGGACTCCCCGGCTCGACTCGAGTTCACGGGGCTTCTCGCCCTCCTTCTTCTTCAGCACTCCCGCCGCGCAGCACGCACGACGCCCGACGGCCTGTCCGTGCCGTTCGACGAACAGGATCGCGAACTGTGGGATGTCTCCGAGATCGAGGAGGGGCTGCGGCTTCTCGATGACGCCGTCGAGGAGGCAGCACGGGCGGGCATCCACGGCGGACGGCACCTCATCCGCGCCACCGTCGCGGCCGAGTACGTCCGCCCCGACCCGGGGATGGAGATCGACCACGCCCGCATCGCCGACATGTACGGGGTGCTGGAGCAGGTGGATGCATCACCGTTCGTCCGCCTGAACCGTGCGGTCGCCGTCGCGAACGCGGGACGACCGGCCGAAGCCCTCGCGCTGACGGAGGCGCTCGAGAGCTCGCTGGGAGGACACCACCTCTACTCAGCGGTTCGGGGAGACCTCCTGCAACGCCTCAAGCGCGTCGAAGAAGCGAGCTCCGCGTTTCGCGCTGCCGCGCGTGCCGCTCCGACGGAACGCGAGCGACGGTCTTACTCCCAGCACGCGGACGACATCGCCTCGGCGTCGACGTGACCCGCGCCCCTTCCTGGTACGAGGGCAACGAGTTCTATACCCAGCTTCGGTCCCACGTCGGCATCGCCCCGTTCAAGTCGCCATGGAACCTCGACGCGTGGCGGCCTGACGTAAGGTACAGCGACGTCTTGGCCGCAGGATGCAACCCGTAGGAGCGATTGTGAAGCAACGAACGAGACGAGCAATGGTCAGCGTTGGATGCGTCGGTGCCGGCGTCATCGCCCTCGCCATCGTCATGGCGATTGCTGAGGGCTACATCTCAGACGCGGAGCACACGACCGGCAACCTCGCACCTGCTGCTCTGACCGGCCTGCTCGGCGCATGCCCCATGCTCCTCGGCTTCGGAAGCACCCTCCTCCGAAAAGAGTGACCAAGGGTCTACAGCTCTGCTCACTCGGCCCCGCTACCGGACACGGAGCGATCGGTGAGGTTGACGCCGATCGTAAAGGCAAGGAGCCCGATCACGAGGTACACCGGTAGCGCATCTCCGGCCGGGCTGTCGAGGTTGCCCGACGAGCCGAACCACGCAAGGACCCCGAACCACACCAGAACGGGAACGATGGCGAGAAGAGTGCCGAGCTTCCTGCCGACCCGCCCCACCAACGTCCCCCAGAGGAGAAGAGCTACGCCCACCGCGACAAAAAGCATGATGTCCACCTCTAGCAGTTCCTCACCCACGGCCACCACACACCCGCCGGCCCACCGACACCGACGACGTAGTGGATCGAGATGCATCGATTGCCCACCAGCTGCGACGCCCCGATCGCGGCGACTGTCGTACAGGAGACCTGGAGGAGCTTTGCGAACGGCACAGGAGACTTGCTCAACACTCCGGCACACGCTGCGTAGCCGCCGATCGCTGTGCGACTCTCAGCTTTGTTCAGGTGGACCTGAATGTACGGTCCGAAGAACTGCACCGTCGGATCCGCGACGACGGGGAAGCTCGCTCCAGTGGTGTCGACGATCTGCATGAGGGTTGAACCTGAGATCTCATAGTGCGTAGGTAGCGACCGACCCGCTGCATCGATGGCCCAAGGAGCTTCGATACCGCCCAAGAAGCCATCAGCATCCGAAACCGACACCGATCCGTCGTCGAGGAGCAGCAGCTGAGTGCCACTCTCGAAGGTCCACTCCTGAGACTTCGCCGGCGGAGCAGACAGGATTGCGGAGAATCTCGTGGCCCCTTCCTCAGGGAAGCTGACTGCGTAGGTGACGGAGTCGCCTTCGGCGATGGCGTATTGGTCCGCTACGGATATCTCTGCCCGCTCAGAGCCACCCAAAGTGACTTCCGAGTCGATTCCATTCAGAATGACCGATGCTTCAGCGCCATCCGCCTGCAGCATCGGCAACTCGACGTCCGACGGCGTCGGAGTTCCTACCGCAGCCGTCTCAGCGTCCTCGAGAACATCCGCCACGTCGCTCGACTCACCCGGGACGGCCGCCTGCGCAGTCGCCGGAAGAAGAGCGAGAAGAAGACTGAGTCCAGCCGCGAGGAGAATGCCACTGGATCGGATTTGCTGTGTCATGCGACACATGAAAGCATACATATGAGGTCACAACCGATATTCTCGACTTAGGGCATCCGACGAGTGCAGCATCGAGAACCGCGACCGTCGCGCCGCACAACAATCCAGCGAGAGACTCAGCTCGCCGCGATCCCCCGCAGCAACCGCACCACCGTCTCCTCCACGCGCTCCGCACTCAACGGCTGCCCGATCAGGGCGGAGTACGAGGCGATCGCGATGAACTCGTCCGCGACCGCGGCGGCATCCACGTCGGCCCGCACGTCGCCGTCCGCGCGCCCGCGAGAGACCCGCTCCGAGACCCATTCCCGGATCGGCGCCGCCAGCCGCTCGTTCAAGACGAGACCCAGCTCCGGGTCGGCCGCCGTCACCTCGATGAGCGCCCGCGCCAGCGAGACGCCCTCGGGCCGGGCGAGCCCCGCGGACACCGCTGTGAACCATGCGCGCAGGTCCGCGCCGAGGTCATCCGTCATCGGTACGACGACATCCGAACCAGGGACCGCCCCTTCGAGCAGCGCCTCGCCGAGGATCGCGGCCTTCGACGGCCACCAGCGGTAGATGGTCTGCTTCGACACCTCCGCCTCAGCCGCGAGACCCTCGATCGTCACGGCCTCGTACCCGTCTGCGGCGAGCGCGCGACGCATCGCCTCCAGCACGGACTGGCGGGCCTTTTCACTGCGAGGACGAGGCACCTTTCGAGCGTACAGAGGCGTACACTGGAATATAAGTAGACGCACCGTTGCGAAACCCGAGCAAGGAGAAAGAGCATGGCCCTCACCGCACACTCCACCATCGGCGACTGGATGAACGACCCCACCGGCGGCCCGCTCATCCGGGGCCTCTTCGAGCAGACGGGTGCCGACCCCGAACTCCTCACCCCCGTGCTCGGACTCCCCCTGCAGCAGCTCGTCGCCATGAGCCAGGGCCAGCTCCCGCAGTCGGTCGTCGACGACCTCGTGCGCGCCGCGAACAACGGCGAGATCCCCGAGGACGACGCCTCCGAGGGCTGGACCGAGAAGGTCACGGCGGGCCGCTTCGCCGGCAAGACCGTCATCGTCACGGGCGCCGCGTCCGGCATCGGCAAGGCCACCGCTTCCCGCATCGCCCGGGAAGGCGGTCGCGTGATCGCCAGCGACATCGCCGCCGAGAAGCTCGACGCCCTCAAGGCCGAGCTGCCGGACGCCGACATCGTCACGGTCGCGGGCGACCTCACCAAGCAGGACGCGATCGACGCCGTCCTCGCCGCGGCGGGCGACCGCATCCACGGGCTCGCGAACGTCGCCGGTATCAACGACGACTTCTCCCCTGCGGGCGAGACCCCGGATGCCGTGTGGGACCGCGTCATCGCGATCAACCTCACCGCGCCGTTCAAGCTCATGCGCGCGGTCATCCCCGTCATGGAGAAGGCCGGTCGCGGCGCGATCCTCAACGTGTCGAGCGAGGCGGGTCTGCGCGGCAACGCCTCGGGCAACGCCTACACGGCCAGCAAGCACGGCATCATCGGGGTCACCAAGTCCGCCGCTTTCATGTACGGGCCGAAGGGCATCCGCGTGAACTCCGTCGCCCCCGGCGGCGTCGCCACCGGCATCCCGATGCCGCCGAACATGTCCGAGTACGGCTCCGGCCGCCTCGCCCCGTTCCAGCAGGCCATCCCGACCGTCGCGACCGCCGAGCACCTGGCCGCGTCGATCACCTTCCTGCTCTCGGATGACGCCGTGAACATCAACGGCGCCATCCTCGCCTCCGACGGAGGCTGGTCCGTGCAGTAACGAGACTCCATGGAACCGACGCCCCCGCCGACCCGAACGGCGGGGGCGTTCTCCGCCCGGGGTCAGCGCCTCTGCGTGAGGACCGTGGTGGCGAGGGCGGTGGCGATGATGCCGAGCGCGCCCACGCCGAGGAGCACGAGACCCGCGGGCCAGACCTCTCGCGTGAAGACGTCATAGCTGTCGTCGTACTCGACGATGTGCTCGACCGTCCCGACTCCCGTGAGACTGATGCCGACGATCAGGGCCACGACCGACACACCCCACGCGGCGATCCATCCGAAGCTGTTCACGGCCAGCCGTCGCCGCTCCGCGAGGTCGACCTCATCGGTCTCGGGCGCGGTCCCCGACCGCGCGTCGTCATCGGTCTCGGGCGTCACCTCGGATGTGGTCTCCATGGCCGCACCATACCGGACGGGACCGGTTCCGGCAGGACGCCGGTCACACCACTCCGACGAGCTCCTCGCGCACCCACGCTTGAAGGGTCGTCGGCGTCGTCGAGAGGACGGACCGCGGCTGCTCCGCCACGAAGCCGTCGCGGAGCCCGGTCGACATCCCGAGCACGGCCACGGCCATCGCCTCCGGCATCCCGGCGGCGCGGAGCCCCTGGCGCATCTCCTCGTCGTCGATGCGCTGCACGGTCACCTCTCGCCCGAGCTCGCGCGTCAGGATCGCGGCGACCTCAGCCCAGCTCAGGTCCGCGGGTCCATGCACGGCCTGCACCCGCCGCCCCCTCCACTCCCCGTTCAGCAGCGTGAGGGCGGCGACCTCCGCGATGTCGCGCGGCGCCACCCACGGCATCCGTAAGTCCAGCGGCAGCACGGTGGCGAGCGTCCCTGCCCGCAGTGACTCGACGTCGAGCAGCAGGTTGGTGAAGAAGTAGCCGCAGCGCAGATGCGTCACGTCGATGTCGAGGGCGTCGAGCGCGACCTCCGTGCCGGCCAGGCCGTCGATCTCGCCGACGCCGTGCCGCTTCTCCGCCCCGACGCTGCTCTGGAACACCACCCGCCGGACGCCGTTCGCCCGGACGGCCTGCACCAGGGCCTCGGTCGCACGCGCGTAGTCGGCGAGCGGGTCGTCGGAGAACGCCGACGGATCCACCCAGTACAGGGCATCGACGTCTCGTGTCGCGGCGACGATCGCCTCGGGATCCTGCGAGTCGGCCTGCGCGATGTCGACGTACGGGCGCAGGTCGGCGGCGATGCGATCGGGGTCCCTGGTGAGCAGTAGGGGACGGACACCGGCGCGGATCAGCATCCGGGTGAGGTGGTGCCCGACGTGGCCGTTCGGGGTGGTGACAGCGATGCGCATGAGGGTCCTCTCGGTCGGTGTCGCTCCACGCTACGGACGGATACGGCCTGATTCCGGCCGCATCTCGCGCGATGATGGAGCCGTGGACGCCCCCTCGCACCGCACCCTCCATCTGCTGTCCCTCCTGCAGACCGGCGGCGAGTGGAGCGTGCCCGACCTCGCCGCCCGCCTCGCGGTGAGCCCGCGGACGGTCCGCCGTGATGCGCAGCGCCTGCGCGACCTCGGCTACGACGTGCTCTCCCGCCCCGGTCCCGGCGCGGCCTACCGCCTGCGACCGGGGACGCGCATTCCGCCGTTGCTCCTGGACGCCGACGACGTCACCACGATCATCACCGGGTTGCTCGTCCTCGAAGCGTGGAGCCCGGAGGACCCGGCCGCCGCCGTCGCCCGCGGGAAGATCGAACAGGTCCTCCCGCCTGGCCTCCGGCGACGGGCCGCGGCGACGGCGCTGTCCACGCAGATCCTGCGGGCCGAGCCGGCGCCCGCGGAGTGGGCTGCGGTCGGGACGCTCGCGGACGCGGTCGCTCAGGGTGCTCGGGTCGCTTTCACCTATACCGACCAGCACGATCGCGCTTCAGAGCGGGTGATCGCGCCGCATCGCCATATCTTCCGCGGAGGGCGGTGGTATGTGGTCGGCTTCGACATCGACCGCGACGACTGGCGGCTGTTCCGGCTCGACCGGATGCGGGAGGTGCGGGCACTGCCGGGGGTGTTCGCGCCCCGGGAGTTCCCGTTCGCATCGGTCGAGGAGTGGCTCACGAGCGACTTCGGCCGTTCCGAAAGCTGATCGCACGCGGCGGCGCAAGCCCCTCCGCGGACGCCTTCCCTCGCCGTACCCTCGCCGCATGTTGAAGATCGTGTCGATCGTGATCCGCGTGGACGACCTCCCGGCCCAGACCGCGTTCTGGAAGGCCGCCCTCGACTACGTCGAACGAGACCCCGCGGAGGACGACTGGGTCGTGCTCAGACCCCGCGACGCCGACGCACCCTGCATCGCCCTCGACGCACACCACTCGGAGCGTGTGCTTCCGCCGCGCATCCACCTCGACATCTATGCGGAGGATCAGTCCGCGGAGGTGGAGCGCCTCGCCGGACTCGGAGCACGGGAGGTGCACTGGGACGGCCGCCCCGATGACGCGGACTACATCATCATGGAAGACCCCGAGGGGAACCGCTTCTGCGTCGTCGACCGTCCCGACTGGCGTGGGTGGAGCACCGCGTGAGTCCGGGGTGTTCGTGCGGCCCGTTCGTGCGGTCTCCCGCGGGTGCAGAGTGCGAAAACGTTCCGAGGCGGGCGGTGTCGGGGCCGTTTCTGATCCCGTATCGGCACTGAATGGGATGCACCCGGTGGGGAGTGCGAAACCGTTCCGGTCGAGGCGAGATCAGGATGAGGGATGTTTCTGCGCTCGCACCGGGGTCCCGGACGGGAACCCGTGCAGAGAAGGGCGGAAACGTGCCCGAGCCGGCGACGGGAGGAACGGTTCTGCGCCTGCACCGGGGCTTCAGCGACGACGCATGAGGCCGTCGAGGTCGCTGGAGGCGAAGGGTCAGAGAGTATCCGGCGCGGTGGTGCGCTCGGCGGCAAGCGCGCGGCGATGCGCAGTCAGCGCCGCCCGGACCGCCGAGTAGATGATCAGCCACAAGAGCAGCAGCGCGAGAAGCGGGACGACCAGGTAGACGAGGAGGAAGAGGACGGAGGTACCGGCGAACATCGCTCCAGCGTAGGGGCGGTCGTGCTCCAGCGACGGTAGGTAGCAGAGGATCGCCACCTCGCTGCGGTCAGAAGTGCAAGAACGCCCCGAATCCGGTGGCCGAAGGGACGTTCCTGCACTCTCACGCGAAAGGAGGGACGCGGCGTGGCTAGGGGCGCGGGAGGCGGGCGCGGGCGGCGCGGACGAGGGCGGCATTGCTCGGAGCCTCGGAGCCGTCTGGGAGGAGGAGTGTGTCCTCCAGGCCGATCCGCGTGTCGAGGCCGAACTCCGCGGCCAGGTCGAGGGCGGGCCAGGTCGACAGCTCCTCCCCGTGCAGCAGGATCGGCAGGTCGGGCTCCTCGCGAGCCACGTGCGCGATCAGACCTTCAGCGTGCGAACGGACGACGTCGGCCGCCTCCGCCGGAAGCTCCACGAGCACGCGCAGGCAGTCGCCGCGGACCGGGGAGACCCGCCACGCCTCGAGTCCCGCCGCGTCCCAGATACCCGCCTCCACGCCGATGCCCCGTCGACCCAGCGCCACGGCCACATCGTCGGCCCCGTCTTCGTGCCAGTTCACGGAAGCATAGTCGGGGAGCTCCGTCCAGCCTCCGATGGCCTCGAGCCTTCGCGACACGTCGGGCTCGGCCCAGGCCCCGGTCGTCACGCCCACGGGCACTCCCGGCGCCGCGGCGCGGACGGCCCCGAGCCACCGCTGCACATCCTCGGGCGCGAGGGAGTCGCGGCCGGCGGCGTCCTTCGCGTGCACGTGGATCTCCGCAGCCCCGGCATCGACGGCCGCCGCGGCGTCTTGAGCGACCACCGTCTCGTCGGCGCTCAGCCACGGGTGCTCCGCGACGTCTCTGGCGCCGTTCACACAGGCCTGCAGGATCATCCGCGCCTCACCACATGAGGTCGCGCGGGTGCGCTTCGTTCGGGGCCACGTCCTCCGACGGCCCCTCCTCCGTGCGGACGAAGTGCTGCACCTGGCGCGCGGTCGCCGCCCCGCGGCCGACCTTCACCGCCTCCTCCATCGACTCGAAGCTGCTGCCCAGCGTGTGCGACTCGCCCTGGATCCGGTTGAACCAGATGCCGTTGCGCGAGAACGTCTCGATGTCTCCTGCGGCCATGCCCTGCCTTTCGTCTCCTCCTTTCTACGTGAGGCGACCGACAGCGAAGAGGCCCTTGACATGTCGTGTCGCGCGCCCGCGCCGACCCACCCCCTTCCGCGCATCCCGGCCCCCTGCGGACGGTCGCAAGGGGCCGGGTCGACCGCAAGAGGCTGGGTCGACCACGCTCGTTGACCCACCCCGTTCGGTGCGTTCCGGCCCCTTGCGGACGACCGCAAGGGGCCGAGTCGACCGCAAGGGGGTGGGCCGGGTCGAGTGTCCGACGGGATCAGGCGACGTCGAGGACCCAGGTCACGCCGAAGCGGTCGGTGAGCATGCCGAAGCCGGCCGACCACGCGGAGGCGGCGAGGGGCTCGACCACCGTCGCGCCGTCGGCGAGGGCATCCCACACGGGCTGAAGCTCCGCGAGGGACTCCGCCCGCAGCGACTGGAAGAAGGAGCGGTCGGTGATCGTCATCCCGTTCTCGCGGCGGGTGGCTCCCGAGGGCGCAGCGGTGTCGTCCGCACCCGGGATGTCGTACGCCATCAGCCGCACGGGTCCGTCGAGCTGCCCGAACACGACCTTGTCGAACCCGGGAACCCCCTCCGGCATCCCGAACTGCCCGTAGGTCGCCGCGGTCACCTCGCCGCCGAAGACCGACCCGTAGAAGTCGAGCGCCTCCCGAGCCGTGCCGCGGAAGTTGAGGTGGGTGGTGGTCGTGAGAGTCATGGTGTCCTCCGTGTCCCGGCCCGCCGATCGGGCCGTGTGACCCCACCTTCACAGCAGTAGAGGTCTGTTTCTGTCCGCTTCTCCACACAGAATGGAGCCATGACCGGAAGCTCCTCGCGCATGCTCGCATTGCTGTCCCTGCTGCAGGCGACACGGGACTGGCCGGGCGGGGAACTCGCCGACCGTCTCGGCGTCACACCCAGGACGGTGCGCCGCGACGTCGATCGACTGCGCGCGCTCGGCTACCGCATCGGATCCAGCAAGGGCCCGTACGGCGGCTACCGCCTCGAAGCGGGATCGGATATGCCGCCGCTGCTGTTCGACGACGATCAGGCCGTGGCGATCGCCGTGGCCCTGCAGAGTGCGAGCGCGACCGGGGTCGAAGTCACCGAGGCCGCACATCGTGCACTCGCGACCGTGCGCCAGGTGATGCCCTCACGCCTGCGCCACCGGATCGACGGCATCCGCTTCACCGGCGCACCGGCCGAGATCCGCGTGGACCCGGCCGTGCTGGAGGCGGCGAGCGCGGCCGTGCGCGACCGACAGGTGCTCCGATTCGACTACGGCTCCGCACGGGACCGCCCGCCCCGGCGCACGGAGCCCCATGCCGTCGTGGCGCGGGAAGGCCGCTGGTACCTGCTGGCCTGGGACCTCGACGCGGCCGACTGGCGCACGTACCGCCTCGATCGACTGCGGCCCCGCACGCCGACCGGACCCTCCTTCACGCCGCGGCCTCTCCCCGCCGCGGACGCGCAGACACTCCTCGCCGCGCGCGCCAAGGGCTCGACGACCGAGGATCGCTGGCCGTGCACGGGCGAGGTGGACCTCGACCTGCCCGCGCGGGAGGTGATGCCGTGGGTCGGCGACGGCGAGGTGGTGCCCCTGTCGGACGGCTCGTGCCGCCTTATGGTCGGCTCCTGGTCGTGGACGGGTGTGCTCGCCGCGGTGGCCCGGTTCGACGCACCGTTCACGGTGGTCGGGCCCGAGGCGCTGCGCGAGGCGGCGGGGATGCTGGCGCAGCGGTTCGCGGCAGCGCACTCCTCCTCCTGACGCTGCCCTGTGGGGGAGTTATCCAAGAACTAGTAGTTCTACTACTTTGGATCTACCCTGAGGAGATGGGCACCGTGTCGAAGACCGAACTGAATCAGCAGACCGCGCGGGTGCTGGCGCGCGTCACCGCCGGAGAGCACCTGACGGTGACAGACCGCGGGCGCCCGATCGCCGAGTTGTCGCCGCCCGCCGAGACGGCCTGGACGCGCATGATCGCCAACGGGCGGGTGACGCTGCCCCGCGCGAACGGTCCGCTCCGCCACGCCCCCGTGCCGGACTCGCTGTCCGTGACGGAGATCCTCGGCGAGCTTCGGGCCGACCGGTCGTGATCTACCTCGACACCTCAGCGGCCGCGAAGGCACTCATCGAGGAAGAGGGGTCGGAAGCGGTCGTCCGCGCCTTCGCGGACGGCAGCGAGTTCGTCTCCTCGCGCCTCCTCGCCGTGGAGCTGCACGCGATCGCCGACCGCCGTTCCCTCGACCGCGCAGCCGTCGTCGATCTCCTCGACCGCGTCGCGCTCGTCTCCGTCGACGACGAAACGCTGACCGCGGCCATCCAGGCAGGCTCAGGGCTCCGCACTCTGGATGCTCTCCACCTCGCCGCCGCGCTCGAACTCGGCGACGTGGTCACTGCGCTCCTCACCTTCGACCGTGAGCTGGCGGCCGCAGCACGCGCACAGGGCCTGAGCCTCGCCGAGCTGCCATGACGCCGCCGCCTTCCCACCCCGACGCCGTGCGACTGCGCGCACGAGAGAACGGCCCCGACCGCGCCGGTAGACTGAACACGCCCCGCCGGCCCCTTCCTTTGGAGTGCGCGTGACCACCGCCCCTGCACCTTCCCCCCAGCACGTCCCCGACTCCGTCGAGAACGCGATCGCGACGCCCGAGAAGGAGCAGCCGTACGGCGCCCTCGGGCTCAAGGACGACGAGTACGCGCGCATCAAGGAGATCCTCGGCCGCCGCCCCACCTCGGGCGAGCTGGCGATGTACTCGGTGATGTGGTCGGAGCACTGCTCCTACAAGTCGAGCAAGAACTACCTGCGCCGCTTCGGCCAGAAGGTCTCCGACGAGATGAAGGAACGCCTGATGGTCGGCATGGGCCAGAACGCGGGCGTCGTCGACGTCGGCGAGGGCTGGGCCGTCACCTTCAAGGCCGAGTCGCACAACCACCCGTCGTTCATCGAGCCCTTCCAGGGCGCGGCGACCGGTGTCGGCGGCATCGTCCGCGACATCATCTCGATGGGCGCCCGCCCCGTCGCGGTCATGGACGCCCTGCGCTTCGGCGCGATCGACCACCCGGACACCGCCCGCGTCGTGCACGGCGTGACCAGCGGCATCAGCTTCTACGGCAACTGCCTGGGCCTTCCGAACATCGGCGGCGAGACCGTCTTCGACAGCGTCTACCAGGCCAACCCGCTCGTGAACGCGCTCGCGGTGGGCGTGCTGCGCCACGAAGACCTCAAGCTCGCGAACGCCACCGGCGTCGGCAACAAGGTCGTCCTGTTCGGTGCCCGCACCGGCGGCGACGGCATCGGCGGCGCGAGCATCCTGGCCTCCGACACGTTCGCCGACGGCGGCCCCACGAAGCGCCCCGCGGTGCAGGTGGGAGACCCGTTCGCCGAGAAGGTGCTCATCGAGTGCTGCCTGGAGCTGTACCGCGGCGAGCTCGTCGAGGCGATCCAGGACCTCGGCGCCGCCGGCATCTCGTGCGCGACGAGCGAGCTCGCGGCCAACGGCAACAGCGGTATGAAGGTCTCCCTCGACAACGTGCTGCTGCGCGACCCCACGCTCACGGCCGAGGAGATCCTCATGTCGGAGTCGCAGGAGCGCATGATGGCGATCGTCGCCCCCGAGAAGCTCGACGCCTTCCTGGCCGTCGTGAACAAGTGGGAGGTCGAGACCTCCGTGCTCGGCGAGGTCACCGGCGACGGACGCCTCATCATCGACTGGCAGGGCGAGCGCATCGTCGACGTCGACCCCTCGACCGTCGCGGTCGACGGCCCCGTCTACGACCGTCCCGTCGCCTACCCGACGTGGATCGACGCCCTGCAGGCGGACGCCGCCGAGAACCTGCCGCGGGCAAACGACCCGGAGACGCTCCGCGAACAGTTCCTCGCCCTCGTCGCCTCCCCGAACCTCGCGGACACGAGCTGGATCACGAACCAGTACGACTACTATGTGCTCGGCAACACGGCCCTGAGCTTCCCCGACGACGCCGGCATGATCCGCGTGGACGAGGAATCCGGCCTGGGCTTCGCGGTCTCGACGGACGCCAATGGCCGCTACTGCCAGCTCGACCCCTATGCGGGCGCGCAGCTCGCGCTCGCCGAGGCCTACCGGAACGTCGCCGTCACCGGCGCCGTGCCGACGGCCATCACCGACTGCCTGAACTTCGGCTCCCCCGAGAACCCCGAGGTCATGTGGCAGTTCGGGCAGACCGTCGACGGCCTCGCGGACGGCTGCTACGAGCTGGGCACCCCGGTCACGGGCGGTAACGTCTCGTTCTACAACCAGACCGGTGACGTGCCGATCCACCCGACCCCGCTCGTCGGCGTGCTGGGCATCATCGACGACGTCTCCCGCCGCATCCCGTCCGGCTGGCAGGACGAGGGGCAGAACATCTACCTGCTCGGCACGACTTCGACCGAGCTGTCCGGCTCCGCGTGGGCCGACGTCGTGCACCAGCACCTCGGCGGCCGCCCGCCGAAGGTCGACCTCGCGGGCGAGAAGCGCCTGGCCGGACTACTCGCCGCGGCCCGTGACGAGTGGCTCATCTCCTCGGCGCACGACCTCTCGGAGGGTGGTCTCGCCCAGGCCCTGGCCGAGGGTGTCATGCGCTTCGGCGTCGGTGCCCGCGTCTGGCTGAACGAAATCATCGAACGCGATGGCGTGGACGCCGCGACCGCCCTGTTCTCCGAGTCGACCGGCCGCGTGCTCGTGACCGTCCCCCGCGAGGACGACGTGAAGTTCCGAGGTCTCTGCGAGGGCCGCGGCTACCCGGTCGCCCGCATCGGCGTCACGGACAGCGAGCCACAGCTCGAGGTGCAGGACGTCTTCACCGTCTCGGCCGCCGAGCTCCGCGAGCGCTCGCAGGCCACGCTGCCGTCGTACTTCGGTCCGACCGTCACGGAGCCGGTGGCCTGATGAGCGGCGACCGCCTCAGCGAGGACTACGGCGACCTCGGCGAGAAGCGCAACCGGCGCATCCGCATCATCGCGTGGACCGTCATCGTGGCACTGATCCTCGGTGGCGGCGGCGCGACCGTGCTCACCATCCTCCTCGGCTGACCTGGCGTTACGTCGCAGATTCGCACCCGGGTCGCAGGGATTCCAGGAACCCATGCGACCTCGTGCGGATCCGCGACCTCAGCGGGCGAAGAGGTAGCGGGTCAGGGCGACGACGGAACCCGGATCGTGGGCCTCGCGGCCGAGGGACTCCACGATGATGGCCCCCAGGATCGCGCGACCGAGCTGCTCGACCGGGGCGTCCTCCGGCAGCTGGCCGTCGCGGATGCCCCCGCGGAGGCGCTCCGACAGGTACTTCTCCACCCCGAGGCTCTCCCCGAGGTGCGCGCCGACCGAGGCGTCCTCGGTCGCCGCGGCCACGAGCGACCGCAGCAGCACCCCGCCCTGGGGTTTCTCGAGGATGGAGAGCACGCTCCGCAGCCAGGTCTCCACGTCGGCGGAGAGGTCTCCGGTGTCGGGCACGACGAAGTCCACGGGGATGAGTCGCCCCTCGGCCAGGCACTCCCCGATGAGCGCACCCCGCGACGGCCACCAGCGGTAGATGGTCTGCTTGCCGACCTTGGCCTCCTTGGCGATGCCCTCGATCGTGAGCCGGTCGTACCCCTGATTGTGAAAGAGCCGGGCCGTCGCGTCGAGGATCGCCTCGCGGGCCGCGGTGCTGCGCACGGGGCCGCTGCGATGCTCGTTCACCATGCGTTCAGGATAGCCACAGATCCCTAGACGAGACGTGCCGTATGCTCTTTTCGTCTGAAGGAGATCACGTGGCTTCACTGCTGTTCCGTCTGGGTTCTTTCGCTGCGCGCAAAGCATGGACGGTGATCGTCTCCTGGGTGCTCATCCTCGGGCTCGGCGTCGGCGCCTTCCTCACGTTCGGCGGCACGCTGAGCAACAGCTTCGACATCCCGGGCACCGCGTCCGGCGAGGTCACCGATCAGCTCGCCGACAAGCTGCCGGACACCGCCGGCGGCACCGGGACGGTCGTCTACCGGACGGACGACGGCGAGCCGTTCACCGACGAGCAGAAGCAGGCGATCTCCGACCTCGCCGCGAGCGCGGAGGACCTCGACGGCGTCGCCTCCGTCGTCGACCCGTTCGACGCCCAGCGGCAGCAGGACGAGCAGGCGAAGGAGTTGACAGACGGACAGGCCCAGCTCGACGACGGCCGCGCGCAGCTCGACGCCGGCCAGGCCCAGCTCGACGACGGCCGCGCCCAGCTCGAGACCGGGATCACCCAGCTCGAAGGAGCGCGGGCTCAGGCCAACGCCGCCGGTGCACCGCCCGAGCAGACTGCCGCGCTCGACGCGCAGCTCGCGGAGCTGAACGCCCAGCTCGCGCAGCTCGAGGCCCAGCAGGCCACCATCGACGCGAACCGCGACGAGCTCGCCGACAGTGCGGAGCAGCTGGAGCTCGGAACGACCCTTCTCAACCTCTCGGAGGGCATCGGCGTCGTCTCGGAGGACGGCTCCACGGCGATCGTCAACGTCTCCTTCGTCGACCCGCGCCTGGAACTCGCCGAAGAGACCAAGCAGAGCACCATCGCCCACTTCCAGGACGAGGAGATCGACGGCGTCACGGTCGACTTCGGCACCGACATCGCCCAGGGCGTGCCGGAGATCTTCGGCGTCGGCGAAGCCATCGGTCTCGCGTTCGCCGCGGTCGTGCTCATCGTCATGCTCGGCTCGCTGATCGGTGCGGCCCTTCCGATCGTCACGGCCGTGGTCGGCGTCGGCGTGGGCGTCACGGCGTCGCTCGCGTTCTCCGGCGTCGTCGACATGGCCTCGGTCACTCCCGTCCTCGGCGTGATGCTGGGGCTGGCGGTCGGCATCGACTACTCCCTCTTCATCGTGAACCGGCACCGCAAGCAGCTGCTGGCCGGGTCGCCCGTGCGCGAGTCCATCGGTCTGGCCACCGGCACCTCCGGGACCGCGGTGGTGTTCGCGGGGACCACGGTCATCGTCGCGCTCCTCGCGCTCAACGTGACGGGCGTGCCGTTCCTCGGCCTCATGGGCACGGTAGGCGCGGTCTGCGTCGCGGTCGCCGTGCTCGTGGCCGTGACCCTCGCCCCGGCGATCCTCGGCCTCGTCGGCACCCGCCTGCTCGGCCGCAAGGCGCGGGCGACCATCGGCCAGGAGCACGCGGCCGGAAAGCCCGTGCGCCGGATGTCGACGCTGCGCGCGGTCGTCACCGCCCTCGTCAGCGTCATCGCGCTGCTCGTGATCGCGATCCCCGCGATGTCGATGCGCCTCGGCCTCCCGGACGGGTCGAGCGAACCCGCCGACTCCACCAGCTACCGCGCGTTCCAGACCGTCGACGAGCAGTTCGGCGAGGGTGCGAACGGGCCGCTCCTGGTGACCGCGACCCTCGACGACGCCGTGAGCGACGACGACCTGCTGGCCACCCAGGTGACCGTGGCCGAGAAGATCGCGGAGCAGGACGACGTGGTCGCGGTCGCTCCCATCGCGACGTCGGACGACAACACGCTCCTCGCCTTCCAGGTGCTTCCTGCCGAGGGCCCGAACAGCGCCTCCACCGAGAAACTGGTGCAGGATCTGCGAGGTCTCCCCGAGATCGACGGCGGCATCACCCTCGGCGTCGCCGGGCAGGCTGCCACGAACATCGACATCTCCGAGGCCCTGGCGAGCGTGCTGCCGCTGTACCTCGTGGTCGTCGTGGGACTGTCGCTGCTCATCATGATCGTCGTGTTCCGCTCACTGCTCGTGCCGCTCATCGCCACGGGAGGGTTCGTGCTGTCGCTGTTCGCGACGTACGGGCTCATCGTCGCGGTGTTCCAGTGGGGGTGGGGCGCCGACCTCATCGGGTTGCACAGCACCGGTCCGATCCTGAGCTTCCTGCCGGTGATCCTCGTCGGCATCCTGTTCGGACTGGCCATGGACTACCAGCTCTTCCTCGCCTCGGGGATGCGGGAGGCCTATGTGCACGGCGCCTCCGCGCGCGATGCCGTGGCCCAGGGCTTCCGAGCCGGGCGCTCGGTGGTCATCGCGGCCGCGCTCATCATGGTGTCGGTGTTCGGCGGGTTCGTGTTCTCGGAGTCGACCATCATCCGGTCCATCGGGTTCGGCCTCGCGTTCGGCGTGCTGCTCGACGCGTTTGTCGTGCGGATGCTGCTGATGCCCGCGCTCATGCACCTGCTCGGACGCTCGGCCTGGTGGCTGCCGAAGTGGCTCGACCGCATCATCCCGAACGTCGACATGGAGGGCGCGGCGCTGGAGCGGGACCACCCCAGCGTGCACACCGACTCCGTGCCCACCGTAGAGGCTCCGCGCACCCGCGGCTGAATCGCGGTCACGCGCGGGTTCAGGCGTTCGCGCGGGTTCAGGCACCTGCTGCTGGTGTCGCCTGATGCCGCGCGGATGCCTGACCCTGCGCGCGCCGTCGCGGGCGCAGGCGTTCAGGAGAGGACAGGCAGGCGCGAGAGTTCAGGCGCCTGCTGCCCGTGTCGCCTGATTCCGCGCGGGCGCCTGAATCCGCGCGGACGGCTGGACCCGCGACGACGCGAGCGTCGCCGGGCCTAGAGTGGGCGGATGGATCTGCGAGCGCTGTTGGAAGAGCGTCGCGCCGAGGCCGCGGCTCGCGTCACGGCGACGGCGGCCACCCTCGCGGAGCTCATGCACGATCGCGAGGGCTCGAACGACGACGACGAGCACGACCCGGAAGGGGTGACGCTCTCGTCGGAGTGGTCCCGGCTGTCGGGGCTCGCCGAGGCGGCGCAGGCGGAGCTCCGCCAGGTGGACGAGGCGCTGATGCGGATGGACGCCGGGACCTACGGCATCTGCGCGCACTGCGGCAAGCCCATCCCGCCGGAGCGCCTGGAGGTACGGCCGTTCGCGGAATACTGCGTGGCCTGCGCCGAGAAGCTCGGTCGCTGACGCCGGAGTAGCATCGCGGGCATGGCCATCGCCCTCGAGAACATCGGGATCGCCGTGCGCGACCTCGACGCCACCATCGCCTTCTTCACCGACCTGGGGCTGTCCGTGGTCGGACGGGACGAGGTCAGCGGCGAGTGGGCGTCCACCGCGGTCGGACTCGACGGGAACCACGCGCGGATCGCCGTGCTGCAGACCCCGGACGGGCGCGGGCAGATCGAGCTCTTCGAGTACATCCATCCGGACGCGATCGAGACGGAGCCGACGAGGCCGAACGAGATCGGCATGCACCGGATCGCCTTCTCCGTCGACGACATCGACGCCTCCCTCGCCATCGCCGCGCGGCACGGGTTCCATCCCCTGCGCGGCGTCGCGAACTACCGGGACATCTACCGACTGACCTACCTCCGCGGCCCCAGCGGGATCATCCTCATGCTCGCGCAAGACCTCACGAAGGCCTGAACCCGCTCGGCCGGGCACAGCTTCGGAGACCGCAGGCGACACGCCGTTGAACGGAACCTGTCGACGGCGTGTCGGCCCGGATATCCGAAGCTGTGCCCGGGTCAGCGGGAGGCGAGGACCTCGGCGATCTGGTCGAGCACGGCGATCGGAGCGCGCATCTCGGACGCGGGAACCGGCGGCTCACCGGTCTCGAGCATCCGGGCGAAGGCACGGACGCCGGGCTGCACGTACCCGGGACCGATCGGGATCTCCCGGCTGGCGATGCCCCGTCGGCCGACGACGGTCGCCCGGAACGGCACCTGGCGATCGCCGTCCGGCCGCACGAACTCCAGCGTGACGGGCACCCCGTCGACCCGGTAGCGGGCGACGACACCCGCGGGCAGGAACTGCACCTCGACGTCCTCCGCGATGCCGCGCCGCAGAACCTGGGCGAGATCGGCGATGTGGATGCCGTAGAAGAAGATGCCGCTGTACGGGCTGTCCGGATCGGCAGGCCCTGTGACGGTGACCGCCTGGACCTCCCCGATGCGGCCGGCCTCCGCCGTGAGCTCCGCGGTGTCGGCGAGCCAGCGGAGCGTGGACGATGAGGTGACGGGCGCCTGCCCACCCTGCGCGGCGGCGAGGATCGCGTCGGCATCGGCGACCGCTGCTGCGAGGGGCTTGTCGACCCAGACCGGCACCCCGGCTTCCAGGAAGGGGACGGCGATGGCGCGATGATCGACACCGTCGCGGGCGGTCACGATGAGCGCATCCACCGTGCCGAGGAGCGCGCCCGCCTCGTCGACGACGCGTTCGATGCCGCCGAGCGCGGCCAGTTCCCGCGTGCGCTCCGGCTCCCCGGCCACGAGGGCCGTGATCCGCACGGGCACGTCCGGGGCCTCGACGTTGAGGAAGCGGACGATCTCCGCGGCGTGGCTGTTCTCGATCCCGACGATGCCGACGCTCTTCATGCGGCCGCCCTCCCTCTCGTGCGGGCCCCCGGCGACCCGCCGTCGCGCAGTAGGCTGAACCCATCATGGACGAGTTCATCCGGGGCTTCTGGAACTTCGCGGGTGACTACTGGTGGCTCATCTTCCCGATCATGGGCATGGCCGGCGGCGCCGCCAAGGCCTGGGAGCGCAGCTCCAAGCGTCGGCACGAGCGCCGGCTGGAGACGCTGCGTATGAAGGCGCAGCTGAAGACGGCCGAGATCGAGGCGCGCGCGGCCGGACGGCAGGCGAAGCGCCAGGGTCCTACCGTGGTCGACACGACCGCGTCGGTGGCGCCCGACGACCTGCTCGCCCGCCTCTTCGCCGAGCATGACGAGATCACCGCGCGCTGGCTCGACTACGAGCTCGACGTCGCCAAGTTGATCGCCTTCCCCGCGATGAGCGACGGCCGCCAGCCGCTGACGGCCGCCTTCCTCCGCGCGAAGAAGACCGCGGACGCGCTGCGTCCGGCCTCCGCCGACGCGACGCTCTCGGAGCAGCAGATCGCGGAGTACCTGCAGGCCGTCGGCGACTACGCCGTCGCGTTCGAGATCGCGGAGAAGGACGCCCGTCGGCTGCGCGACTCGACGTTCACCGAGGCCGAGCGCAAGCGCCTCGACCGTGCGCAGCAGCTCCTCAAGGTCGCCGTGGACGAGTCGGCGACGCAGTCCGAGCGGAACATCGCGTACAAGCGGGTGCGCGAGGAGCTCGACGGCCTCATCCTGCTCTCCGACGAGGCCGTGACCGTGCTCGAGAAGCAGGTCGCGAAGGAGCTTCCGTCCGCCCGTGCCGCAGCGGCAGATCATGACGGCCCCGTTCCGGAGCCGCTGCCCGTGACCGACCCGCGGCGGACGGCGGAGGGCGCATGACTCCCGAGAACGTGACCGGCCCGGTCGCCGTCCACGCGGAAGCCCCGGTCTGGTGGCCCGGGTGGGGCGGGCTGCGCTGGGTCGACGGAGACGCGGGCGACCTGCTCACCCTCCGCGGCGACGACATCGTCCGCCAGCACGTCGACGACGAGTACCTCGCGTTCTTCCGTCCGCGGACGTCCGGCGGCTTCGTGGCGGTGGGCGCGCGTACCCTGTACCTCGCCGACGGCCCCGACGCGGAGGCCCGTCCCGCCGCGACCCTCCTCGACGACGGCGCGGTGCGCATGAACGACGGCTGCTGCGACCCGCGAGGACGACTCCTGGCCGGATCGATGTCCACGGACTCCACCGAGGGTGCAGGGACCGTGCTGCGCATCGACGCCGCGCTCGACGTGACCACGGTGCTCCCCCGCGTGACCTCGTCCAACGGGGTCAGCTACTCCCCCGACGGCCGCCGCGTCTACTACGTGGACACCGACACCGGCCGGATCGACGTGTTCGACGTGGCCGAGGGCGACCTCCGCGGACGCCGGGTGTTCGCGCACATCCCCGAAGACGACGGCGTGCCCGACGGCCTCACGGTCGCCGCGGACGGCAGCGTCTGGGTCGCGCTGTGGGGCGGGAGCCGTGTGCGCGGGTTCGAGCCGTCCGGGGCCGTGCGCGAGGACATCGTGCTGCCGGTGCCCCAGGTCAGTGCCTGCACGTTCGGCGGCGACGACCTCGGCACGCTCTTCATCACGACCTCCGCGCAGGGCCTGCCGCCCGATCACGGCACTGCCGCGGGGTCGGTCTTCGCGGTGCGCCCCGGGGTGCACGGCCTCCCGGTCCTCCCCTTCGCCGGCTGACCTTCGCGCGGGTTCAGGCGCTCGCGCGACATCAGGCGCCTTTCCCCTCCACCCGCCTGAGCCGGCGCGGATGCCTGTGGCCGTGGGGTGCCCGGGAGAGGCCTCTACCCGGGACACGGTTGCACTCAGCGAAAGGAACCGTGCCCCGGGCACAGGCCTCACCCGAGCCGGACCCGCTCCGTGCGCTGGTGCTGACGGCCGAGCCGCTCGATCTCGATGGTCATCTCGTCGCCGTCCTGCAGATAGGGGAAGCGCCCGGACAGCGCGACGCCCTGCGGGGTGCCGGTGTTGATGACGTCCCCGGGTTCGAGCACGAGGTAGTGGCTGAGCTCGTGCACGAGCTGCAGCACGGGGAAGATCATGTCGGCGGTGGAGGAGTCCTGCCGCGGCTCGCCGTTCACGAAGGACCGCAGGCGCAGCGCCTGGGGGTCGACCTCGTCGGCGGGCACCAGCACGGGGCCGAGGGGGTTGAACGTCTCGGAGCACTTCCCCTTCGACCACTGTCCGCCGGAGACCTCGAGCTGATACGCGCGCTCGGACACGTCGTTCGAGATGGTGTAGCCGGCGATCACGTCGCGCGCGGCCTCGACGGAGGGCAGATACCGCGCCGTGCGGCCGATGACGACCGCGAGCTCGACCTCCCAATCCACCTTCTCGGCGCCCGGCGGCAGGAGCACGACGTCGTCCGGGCCCACGACCGTGTTCGGGTGCTTGAAGAACACCACCGGGTGCGCGGGCGGCTCGGCGCCGGACTCCGCCGCGTGCGCCGCGTAGTTCTGTCCGATGCAGATCACGGCGGTCGGCCGCGCCACAGGGGCGCCGACGCGCAGTCCCGTCGTCTCCGCTTGCGGCAGCGAGCCGTCCGCGAGCGCCGCCCGCACGCGGGCGATGCCGTCCGCGGCGAGGAAGGCGCCGTCGATGTCGCGGGTCAGGGATCCGAGATCGCGCACCACACCCTCGTCATCGCGGACGTAGGGGCGCTCGTGGCCGATCTCGCCGAGTCGCAGCAGTTCCATGGGAGTCCTCTCAGCGCGCGGCGGCGAAGGCCGGGTTGACGATGGGCACGGCCTCGCCGGCGAGCGAGCGGATCACGTTCTCGGCGGCGTGCACGGGAAGATCCGCCAGGGCCTCCGGGGAGTACCAGGCGGCGTGCGGCGTGAGGAGCACGGTGTCGAGCGCCCGCAGCGGGGAGGTCGCGGGGAGGGGCTCCTCCGCGAAGACGTCGAGGGCGGCACCGGCGAGCCGCCCGTCGCGGAGCGCCGCGGCCAGGGCGTCCTCGTCGATGAGCGGGCCGCGGCAGGTGTTCACGATCACGGCGTCGCGCTTCATCGTCGCCAGGGCCGCGGCGTCGATCAGGTGGCGGGTCTCGTCCGTCAGCGGCACGTGCAGCGTGAGGATGTCGGCGCGGGCGATCGCCGAGGGGATGTCGACGGGCTCGCAGCCCGCGTCGCGCACGGCGTCGTCGGAAGCGTAGGGGTCGGCGACGAGCACGCGGAAGCCGAGCGCCCGGCACCCGCGGGCGACGATCGATCCGATGCGCCCGAACCCGAGCACCGACACGGTGGTGGAGGACGGCCGCACGGCGAGCGGCCGGGCGTCGACGGCCTTCCAGACGCCGTCGCGCACGGCCCGGTCGTAGGCGGAGAGGCCGCGGGCCTGGGTCATGATCATCGCGACGGTGTGCGCGGCGACCTCTTCGATGCAGTAGCTCGGCGTGTTCGCGACGGCGATGCCGCGGGCCGTGGCGGCCTCGACGTCGATCATGTCGTAGCCGATGCCGACCCGGCTGATGAAACGGAGGTTCGGCAGGCGGTCCATGAGGGGGCCGTCGATGCGCGCCCACTGCACGACCAGCGCTTCGGCGTCGGCTCCGGCGGCGGCGATGTCGTCCGGGCTCCCGGAGGCTGCCCGTTCGGCACGGAGGCCGGCGGCCCGGAGGGTGTCTTCGATGACGATTCCCGGGAGGTCGCAGTCGGTGACGAGGATGAGCGGCGCGGTCATGGATGCGATGCTATAGCATCTAGCAAGCTCGCGTACAGCCGCTGTCGCGAGACCGCTTCTTGCTATAGCGTTTAGGCATGACTGTTCGCCGCGCACTCGTCACGGGCGCCAGTTCCGGCATCGGAACCGCCGCCGCCCTCGAACTCGCCCGCGAGGGCGTCGCCCTCTGGATCACCTACGCCGGACGCGAGGCCGAAGCCGTCCGCGTGGCTGAGGAGTGCCGTGCCGCCGGTTCCCCGGACGTGCACGTGTCGCGCCTCGACCTCCGCGAACCGGACTCCATCGCCGCCCTCATCGCCGAGGTCACGGCCGCCTGGGGCGACCTGCACGTCCTCGTCAACAACGGCGGCGTGTGCCCGTACACCCCGTATCCCGAGATCGACATCGAGGAGTGGGACTTCGTCCTGGAGACGAACGCCCGCGGGACCTTCCTGCTCACCCGCGCGGCGCTCCCCCTGCTCCGGGCTGCCGACGGCGACCGCTCGGTCATCAACATCGCCTCGATCGCCGGGCAGGTCGGCGCACTGCAGACGGGCATCCACTACGCGGCCAGCAAGGGGGCGATCCTCGCGATCACCCGCAGCTTCGCCCGGCACCTCGCCGCCGAGGGCATCCGCGTCAACGCCGTCACCCCCGGACCGGTCGCCAGCGCGATCACCGATCAGCTCCAGGGTGAAGGCCGCGCGAAGCTCGAGGCGGGCATCCCCCTCGGCGCCTTCGGTCAGCCGGAGGACGTCGCCTGGATCATCGCCTCGCTCGCCTCGGAGCGTGCCCGCTTCATCACCGGAGCCACCTACGACGTCAACGGAGGAGTTCGCATTGACTGACCGCACCACCCTCGACCGTTCCGCTCTCGACACCGTGCAGGCGCAGCTGGACGCCTTCAACGCGCACGACCTCGACGCCTTCGTCGCGACATATGCCGACGATGCCGTGGTCACCGGGGTCGCGCCGGAACCCCTCGTCGGCTCGGCCGCGATCCGTGCCTTCTACGAGCCGCGGCTGCAGGACCCGGAGCTCTCCTGCGTGATCGACACGAGCGTCCTGTTCGGCTCGCGCTGGGTCGTCGCGCAGGAGCAGGTCATCAACGCCGGCGTCGCCACGGAGACCATCGCGACCTTCGACGTGGTCGACGGCGTGATCTCGCGGGCGTCGATGCTCAAGGCCTGACCCGCTTCGAATCGCCCGATCGGCTGTATCTCCGGTCGAAATGGGACCATTCAGGCGATTCGAAAGAGGGTCAGTGGTGCTCCGGAAGCACCGGGGACGACCAACCGGGGTCGCGGCCGAGGTGGGCGGCGCGGGAGACCGAGGCGGAGCCGTAGCGGTCACGGAGCGTGTCGAGCACGGTATCGAGGCGGGACTCGTCGCCCCAGTCGATCGGCAGCTCGGGCGGGACGCTGTCCGCGGCATCGAGCTGGGTGAACGAGAGGCCGAGCAGGGTGAGCCCGCGACCGCTGATCTCGGGCTGCGCCGCGGCGAGGAGCGTGCGGGCGACGGCGAGCAGCAGGGCGGTGCGGTCGGTCGGCGCCCGAAGCGACCGCGAGCGGGTGGCCTTCGTGAAGTCGCCGAAGCGCAGCCGCAGCACGACCGTCCGGCACACGCGGCCGCCGTCGCGGAGACGCCGCGCGAGCCGGTCGACGATCTGGGTGAGGATGACGTCGAGCTCGTCGGCCGACCGGGGACGGGTCCCGAGCGCGCGCTGCGACCCGATCGACCCGCGGCGCCGCGTCGTGTCCACGGGGCGCGGATCCCGCAGGCGGGCGAGAGCATGGACGTGCGCTCCGGTCGCCTTCCCGAGCATCCGCTCCGCCGTCGCGGCCTCGAGCTCCGCGAGCTCGCCGACCGTGCGGATGCCGTACCGGTGCAGCTTCTCCGCCGTCACGGCGCCGACGCCCCACAGCCGCTCGACGGGAAGCGGCAGCAGGAACTCCTCCTCCCGGTCGGGCTCGACGATGAGGAGTCCGTCGGGCTTGCTGACCGCACTCGCGACCTTGGCGAGGAACTTCGTGCGGGCGACGCCGACCGAGATGGCCAGGCCCGCCTCGGCGCGCACCCGCTCCCGCAGCCGGACGGCGATGGCCTCGGGAGTGCCGGCGATGCGACGCAGACCGCCGACCTCGAGGAACGCCTCGTCGATCGAGAGACCCTCCACGAGCGGGGTGGTGTCGCGGAAGATGCGGAAGACGTCCTTGCTGGCGGCGGAGTAGGCCTCCATCCGCGGCGGCACGACGACGGCGTCGGGGCACAGCTCTCGTGCCCGCCGTCCGCCCATCGCCGTGCGGACGCCGCGTGCCTTCGCCTCATAGCTCGCGGCCAGCACGACCCCGCCGCCGACGATCACCGGGCGCCCGCGGAGCTCCGGCGCATCACGCTGCTCGACCGAGGCGTAGAACGCATCGAGATCGGCGTGCAGAACCGTCGCTTCCCCGCGCATCCCGTTCTCCCGTCGACGAGCGGATCGTCGCACGGACCGGGGACATCGGCGTGGGCGCGCTCAGGAAGCCGGCGGCGCCTTGAACCGCTCCCGCAGCGCGGGGTCGAGCGCGATGTCCCCGAACGACGCGGTCCAGGCTCCGTCGACGGCGATGGACTGGCCGGAGAGGTAGGGGGCCTCGTCGGAGAGGAGGAACGCCGTCACCGCGGCGACCTCCTCCGCGCGGGCGATGCGTCCCATCGGCGGGCCCTCCGCGAGCAGCCGCTCCTCCGCCTCGGGGTCGGCGGCCCTGGCGATCTGTGCCTCCAGATGCGGAGTGCGCACGCCGCCCGGCGCGACGGTGTTCGCCCGTATGCCCACTCCGCCATATGTCACCGCGACGCTGCGGCTCAGGGCGTCGATGCCACCCTTCGTGAACTCGTAGGCCGCGTGGTCCACGAAGCTCGATCGACCGTGGATCGACCCGATGTTCACGATCGCGCCCGCCACGCCCTGATCGAGGAACGCGGACACGGCCGTCGAGCAGCCCCAGAGGTAGCCGAAGCCGTTGATGTCGACGATCTCGCGCACGACCGTCTCGTCGAGCTCGTGCAGCGGCGTGCGCTTCGTGATGCCGGCGTTGTTGACCCAGCCGGCCAGCGGAGCCCTGGCGCGCGCCGCGGCGGCCGCCTGCTGATGAGCCGTGCGGTCGGAGGCGTCGCCGAGCACCACCTCGGCGACGATGCCGTCCTCGACGGTGCCGGAGCCGGGCGAGCGTTCGAGCCCGACCACGATCCAGCCGTCGGCGGTGAGCCGCTCGGCGACCGCGCGCCCGATGCCCTTGCCGCTGCCGGTCACCACGACGCTACGCGGGGAAGGTGTCATGTCAGTCCCTCTCGAATCGGAAGACGGCAGGATCGAGGCCGAAGCCGAGCCCGGGAGCTGCAGGCGGCGTCACGGTCCCGGCGAACTCCGGACCGCCCGTCACGAACGAGGGCGCGGGGTCGTAGGGGTTCACCCCGCGGGCGAAGGTCTCCACCTGGATGCCGAGGTGCGCCGTGACCTCGGGGTACACGTGTCCGGACACCGGGACGCCGCGCTCTGCCGCCCAGGAGATGAGTTCCCTGGCGGGCGTGATGCCGCCGATCGCGACGACGTCGAGGCGGAGGGCATCGACCTCGCCGACCTCCACGAGAGCCCGGAGCACGGCGGGGTCCGTCACCTCGTCGCCCACCGCCACCGGCAATCCGGTCTCCCGGCGGATCCGGGCCACGCCGGCCGCGTCCTCGGGGAGCAGCGGGTCCTCCAGCCAGGCCAGGCGCGGGTCGCCCCACTGCGCGACCTCCGCCACTGCAGCCTCCGCATCGGGCCAGCCGAAGCCCACGTCCACGACGAGACCGGTCGCGGACGGCAGCTCGGCGCCGAGGATCGCGAGCAGTTCGCGCATGTATGCCGGATCGGGAATGCGGGAGATCTTCACCTGCGCCCAGCCGTCCGCCTGCGCGAGCACCTCATCGGCGACCTCCCGCGGCGTCCGCTGCGGAGAGGGATACGCGGCGACGAGCATCCCCTCCCGCGGGGCGTCACCGGTGCCGAGCAGGGTCCACAGCGGCACGCCGGCACGACGGGCCGCGATGTCCCACAGGGCGATGTCGACGAGACCGATCGCCCGCCGCACGAGCCCCACCCGTCCGACGATCGCACTGCCGCGGAGCATCCGGTCCCACGCGGCCGCCGGGTCGTCGGCGTCGAGCCCCAGCGCGTGCGGAGCCACCAGGCGCTCGACGATCTCCGCCATCGGGGCCTCGCGCGACAGGCAGTAGGCGACCCCGGTGGTGCCGTCGTCCGCCGTCACCTGCACCGCGGAATACTCCCGTCGCGTGACCGTCATCGCACCGAGCTGCAGCGGTGCCGGAAGGGGGAGCACCGCCGTGGCCGTGTCGATCCGGGCGACGGTGGTCATTCGGGCTTCTTCGCGAGGGGCACGCCGTAGTCCACCATGAAGCCGCCGTCGACGTACAGCGTCTGACCGTTCATGTAGCGCGACTGGTCCGACACGAGGAAGCTCACGGCCGCGGCGATCTCACTCGCGTCGGCCAGGCGCTTCGCGGGGATGCGGGACAGGATCGTGTCGAGACTCAGCGTCCCCTGTTCGACGCCCTGCCGGAACACCCCGGTGTCGACGTAGCCGGGCGCCACGGCGTTGACGCGCACGCCCCGCGACGCCCACTCCGCTCCGGCCGTGGAGGTGAGGCCGATGACGGCGGCCTTGGTCGTGGCATACGGCGCCCGCCCCGCGGAGCCTCGCGAGGAGATGGACGAGATGTTGACGATGCGGCCCTCGCCCCGGTCGAGCATCCGCTTCCCTGCAGCTTGGAGCGCGGAGAACACCCCGTGCAGGTTCACGTCGACGACCGCGGACCACTCATCCCACGTGAGGTCTTCGATCCCGCGGTGCCGCTGGATCCCGGCGTTGTTCACGAGCACCTCGATGGGCCCGAGCTCCGCCTCGATCTCGCCGAAGACCCGGTCGACGGCGGCGTGGTCGGTGACGTCGAGCTCCCGCCACAGGATCTCGGCGGGGTTCTCACCCGCGGTGAGCCCGGGGACTCGGTCGGTCGCGACGACGAGGTAGCCGTCCGCGGAGAGTCGCTGTCCGATCTCCCAGCCGATGCCGGCCGAGCCTCCGGTGACGATGGCGACGGGGCGCGCGGTCATGTCTCTCCTCTACCTCGGGGATTTGCTATAGCAACTCTATCCGGTTCGAATCGCGCAACTGGTTCGATTTCGGCCGGATATGGAGCAAAGTGGGCGATTCGAAAGGGGCTACCCCCGCAGTCCGGCCACCAACGACACGGCATGGGCCTCCAGGAGCTCCAGGGCACCGGGGGCCAGGGGCGTCTGCCAGGACTGATAGGCACCGCGGTCGTAGGCCTCGCGGGTCGGGAGGTACACGAAGCCCGGACCGTTCGTGAGGTTCATGACCACGATCGGCGTCTCCGGGAACCGCTCCCGCAGTGTCGTCTGCAGCCGGGAATACGCCTCGCCCGGATGCCCCAGGATCACGGCGTCACCGAGCCGCCAGGCCCACACCGGATGCGACACGGTCGGCCCCTCGATGTAGCCGTCGCGGAGGTTCCGGGCCCGTCCGAGACGCTCCTCCCGCGACCGGGGGTCGATGTCCTTCCACTCCTCGGCGAGCTCGTCCAGGGTGGGCAGGTCGCGCAGCGGCAGCTCGACCGACGAGACGACTCCCGCCGCCTCCTCGCCGCCGTCCGCCGGAGTCCCGGTCCAGATCGCGAGCGGAGCACCCGACTCCACGACCCCGTCCAGCGTCAGCTCCTCACCGGGCACAGGCAAGCCGTCCAGCGCCGCGAGCACCGCGTGCCCGAGCGAACGTCCGTGCCGGTCGGCCACCGCGGCGTCGCCGGTGTACTGCTCCCGCGGGGCCAGCTCGCCCGAGGCTCCCTGCACGAACAGGCACGGTGCACCGGTGGCCGCCTCCACGACCTCGCGCATCGCGCCGACGTAGTCCGGCGACACCTCGCGGTTCTGCCAGGCCAGGGTCGTCGGATGGCAGGCGTAGTTCACCAGCGTCGCCCGCACCTCCCCGTCGATGCTGATCCGGCCGATCGTCACGGTGTCGTCGGCGGTGCCCTGAGGGTTGTAGCCGACGAGAGCGCGGCCGTCGAGGTCGAGCTCCCGCTCCGCCGCGAGGGCGCAGGTGCCCGTGGTCCACTCGATCAGTCCCGGTCGCGCGGTCTCCAGCGCTTCCCGCCCTGCCGCGATTCCCGCGGCGGACAGCGCCTCCAGGTACCCGGGGATGAGCTCGCCGCCCGGCAGATGCGCGTCCGCGGCGCACAG
The DNA here is from genome assembly GCF_040685015.1 of Microbacterium meiriae. Classification (NCBI taxonomy): domain Bacteria; kingdom Bacillati; phylum Actinomycetota; class Actinomycetes; order Micrococcales; family Microbacteriaceae; genus Microbacterium; species Microbacterium meiriae. The sequence continues at coordinate 1,057,850 of NZ_JBFBHD010000001.1, forward strand.
CACGGCCCCCGCGTGGGTGTGCGAGAGGGAGAGCATCAGCTGATCGGGCTCGAGGCCCAGACCGTCGAGGATCGCCCCGCGCACGCCCTGCTCATCGGCGACCCGGCGCCACCACGTGCCGTCCACCGCGAGCAGCACCCGCGGCCGCTCGTCCGAGGCGACCACGGCGAGCGCGGTCAGCTCGAACGGCCGGTGCGCCCCCTCGGAGCGCTCCCAGTCGGCCGGTCCCCAGTTCTTGGCGCGGATGCCGACGGGCGGCGTGATGTCGCGCCGGGCGACGCCGATGCGCGCCTGCGTGCGGGGGATGCGGATGCGGTCTCCGAGGTGCGTCGCCGCTGCCGTGTCGTTCACGCGTGGTCCTCCCTGATGTCCATGATGCCGTCCGTCACGCGCTCGTCAGCACGTCGGCGATGACGACGCGCGGTCCGGCCTCCGGCAGTGCGGTCTCGACGCCGCGCTCGACGGTGTCGCTGTAGAGCAGCGTCGACGGCTCGGCGAAACCGTTCGCCAGCCGCAGTCGTCCGCCGACGAACTGGCTGCCGGTGACGCGGGCGTGATTGACGCCCGCGCCGATGTCGAGGTGGGCAGCGCCCTTCGGCACCGTCGAGGTCACCCCGCTCACCCGCCAGGTGACGACGCCGGCGCCTGCGGCCCTGCTGAGCAGAGCCCCGTCCGCGCGCTCCGTGGACAGCTCGACCCCGTCCAGAGCGATGAGCTGATCCCGCACCGCTGTCGCGGTCAGGCGCACGTCGCGCACGGATCCGCCGCGGATCGTCACCTTCGATGCGCCGACCTCGAACGGGGCGCCGGTCGCCGGGCCGCTGAGACGACAGTCCACGAACTCGACCGGCCCAGACCCGCGCGCCTTGACCCCGTCGATACCGGTGATCGTGCAGTCCACGAAGCGGACGGGAGCCGTGACCGGGGTCTGCACGAGCACCTGATCCTTGGGCAGCGCAAAGGTGGAGTCCTGGATGACGGTCGGCCGCGATGAGCGCTGCGACCGCTGTCCGATCGCCAGAAGTCCCGCGGTGCACCCGCGCACCTGCGCACCGTCGGCGTTGATGGTCATGGTCGCCTGCGGATCGAAGGTCGAGCGGCCGATGACGCGCACGTTCTCCAGCGTCAGATCGCTGATCTTCGTCCCGGCGACGAACCAGGAGCAGACGTGGTCGCGCACCGTGATGCGCTTGGCCGCGGTGCCCCACTGCGCGCCCGAGTTGGCGATGTCCATCAGCCCCGAGTTGCCGATGAAGGTGAGGTCGTGCTCGTACTGGCCGTGCGTGGTGAAGGGATTGCCGCCCTGGTCGTCGCCGTCGCCGTGGCAGTTCTCGACGAGGCAGTAGGCGCTGGCGGTGAGGTCGTTCAGGTGCCGGGCGTTCGACGACGTGCAGTCGCTCACCCGGCCGTAGAGGCTGTAGATCTGCTGCGTCAGGTACCCCGCACCGCCGTAGAACACCGTCGGCGGGTTCTCGACCGAGCAGCGCTCCGTGGTGAAGTGCGTGTTCCAGCGCCGCATGATGACGGGCCACCAGGTGCGGCTCGCGTGCACGTCGGCGACGTCGCAGTGGATCGCGTACTCGAAGGCGATCGGGTGGGAGCCGGTGAGCTCGCGCGAGTCGGGGAAGGAGCCGTCGGTGGGACCGTCGAAGGGACCGGCGCCGAGGAACCGCATGTTCGCGATCCGCACGCCCGCGACCGGTGCCATCTGCCGCCAGATGAGCTTCCGCCCCGTGTCGAGCGGCCAGCCGTTGAGGTAGTCGATGCGGATGTGGGTGCCGTCGATCTGCTGCGTCACCTGCACGAACCGCTGCAGCTCGCGCTCATCAGCCCCTCCTCCGGCGACGGGGTCGCACTGCACCGCCCACCACGAGTCCACGGGGAACCGGGACGCGTCCGGCACGGCGACCGCGTCGGTCAACTCCGGCCAGGCCTCGGCCAGCGCGTGCTCGACCGTGACGTCCTTCGGCACTCCGGTGAAGAACATCACGGCACCGAACGGGTTGTCGTGGGTGTTCTTCTCGATGCCGTCCGTCGTGATGACGTGTCCGCCGAAGTCGATCTCGACGTACGACCGGGTGAAGCGATGCCGGCGCCGGAACAGGAGGTCGGTGCTCGCCTCGATCCGGCGGATGCGGGGATCGTTCACCATCGCCGCGAGCGCATCGTCGGCCGGCTTCTCCGGTCCCGTGATGCCGAAGACCCGGAAGTCGACGGTGCCGTCGTGCTGCAGGACCCAGCGGGTGTCGTGCTTCCCCGCGATCACGGTGCCGCCGTTGACCTTGGTCTTCGCGTTCTCGCTGCCCACGTACACGAGCAGTCCGGCGTCGCCGGGCTTCCGGTACCCGGCGACGACCGCCACCTCGCCGTCGCGGGCGCGGAGACGGGCCAGGTCGGCGACGGACTCCGCTCGCGTGACGTCCTTGGCGCCGGCGGCGACCGGCGCGGCCTGCGCCGGTGCGGTGCTCGCGAGAACGCCCGCCGTGCCGAGCGCGACCGCGCCGAGCCCGGCCATGAGCGCGCGGCGGCCGGTCGACCGCACCGCCGCGCCGGCGCCCGCGGCGTCCGTCGAGGGCCCCGTCTCCTGATCCATGGTGGTCATCGTCGTCCTCCTCGTCCTGCGAGCGCGGCAGGGACCGCGCCCGTCTGCCCGCCCTGGGCCTGCCAGAGCGCCGCGGCCTCCGCGCGCCGTCGGCGCTCGAGGACCGGGTCGGCGATGGGGATCGCCGCCATGAGCCCGCGCGTGTACTCGTGCTGCGGGTTCGCGAAGAGCGCGTCGCGCGCCCCGATCTCGACGATGCGGCCCTGCTGCATCACGGCGACCGTCGAGGACATGTACCGGATCACCGCCAGGTCGTGGCTGATGAAGAGGTAGGTGAGGCCGAGCTCCGCCTGCAGCTCCCGCAGCAGATTGAGAACCTGCGCCTGGATCGACACGTCGAGCGCCGACACCGATTCGTCGAGCACGAGGAACTCCGGCTCGAGCACGAGCGACCGGGCGATGGACACGCGCTGGCACTGCCCGCCGGACATCGAGCGCGGCAGCCGGTGCGCGAACTCCTCGTCCAGACGCACGCGGTGCATGGTCTCGCGCACCTTCTCGGCGCGGGAGGCCCGGGTGCCGATGCCGTGGGCGCGCAGCGGCGCCTCGATGATCTGCGCGACGGTCTGCCGCCGGTTCAGGGCCGAGAACGGGTCCTGGAACACCATCTGCATGCGCTTGCGCAGCCGCCGCAGCTCCTCGCCGCGGAGGTCGTGCGGGCGCTGCCCGTCGAAGACGACCGTGCCTCCGTCGATGCCGCCGAGCGCGAGCACGGCCTTCGACACGGTCGACTTGCCGGAGCCCGACTCGCCGACGAGCCCGACCGTCTCGCCGCGCCGGATCTGGAACGACACGTCGTCGACCGCGGTCACCCGGCGCCCGGAGCCGAGCGTGAACACCTTCGAGACGCCCTGCACGTCCACCAGCACGTCGCCGGACTCCCGCGCCCGATCCACCGCGCTGATCGACCCGGCCTCGGCGAGCGGCTCCGTCCCGCGTTCGAGCACCTCCGCGGCGGTGCGGATGGGCTGCTGCACGTCCACCGTGAGGTCGACGACCGCGCCGAGCAGCGCCTGCGTGTACGGATGCTCCGGGGCCGTGTAGATGCGGTCGACCGGCCCCTCCTCGACCACGCGCCCGTGCCGCATCACGTGGATGCGCTCGCAGAACCCGGCGGCGACGCCGAGGTCGTGCGTGATGAGCACGACCGCGGTCCCGTGGTCCTCCGCGAGCCGATCGAGGAGGTCGATGATCCGGGACTGCGTCGTCACGTCGAGGGCCGTGGTCGGCTCGTCCGCGATGAGCACGGCGGGCCGGGAGGACATGGCCATCGCGATCATGACGCGCTGCCGCATCCCGCCGGAGAACTCGTGCGGGTACTGGCCCAGACGCTCCTCGGGCAGCGGCACCCCGACCTCGGTCAGCAGCTCGACGGCCCGCGCGCGGGCGGCCGCCGCCGAGACCCGGTCGTGCAGCCGGATCGCCTCCACGAGCTGGTGCCCGATCGTGCGGACCGGGTTCAGCGATGACATCGGGTCCTGATAGACCATCGCGATCTCGCCTCCGCGCACGCGGGTCATCTCCCGCGGGCTCAGCGTGAGCAGTTCGCGGTCGCGCAGCCGGATGCTGCCGCCGAGGGTCGCCCCGTCGTTCAGCCGCATGATCGACAGCGCCGTGAGCGACTTGCCGGAGCCGGATTCGCCGACGAGGCCGATGCGCTCACCGGGCCGCACCGCGAACGTGATGCCCTGGACGGGCATGACGTCGCCGTAGGAGACGGTGAGATCCTGCACCTGCAGGACGGGCGTGAGGTCGGTCATCGGCCCCTCCCCTTCCGATCGCCGCCGAACTGGTCGGCGAGCACGTTGAGCAGCCAGATGGTGACGAAGATGAACAGGGCGGGGAACAGCACGTACCCGATGGACTGGTACATCTTCTGGTAGCCCTGCTGCACGAGCGTGCCCCAGGTGGCCTCGGGCGGCGCGATGCCGAGCCCGACGAAGCTCATCGACGCCTCCAGGAGGATCGCGTTGGCGGCGTTGATGGCCGCCTGCACGACGATCGGCCCCTTGGCGTTCGGCAGCACCTCGGCGAATAGCAGACGGCGCCGGGTCGAGCCGAACGCCACAGCGGCCGTGAAGTAGTCCTCCTGCAGTTCGCTGAGCACCGACGACCGCACGAGCCGCGCGGTGGTCGGCGTGAGGAGCACCCCGATGATGACGGCGAGCTTGACGGGGTCGGCGCCGAACGCGGAGATGAAGACGAGCGCGAACAGGATCTGCGGGATCGCCATGACCGTGTCGGCGAGACGCATGAGGATCTCATCGACCCAGCCGCGTCCGAACGCCGCCGCCATACCCCAGGCGATCCCGAGGACCATGGCCACGAGCGTCGCGCCCCCGGCGATGAACACGGTGAGCTGGCCGCCGTAGAGCACGCGGCTGAAGAGGTCGCGGCCCAGCTCGTCGGTCCCGAAGAGGTGCGCGGCCGAGGGACCGGCGAACCGGTCGGACGACTGGGCCGCGGGGTCGTACGGGGCCAGGAGCGGGGCGAGCACGCAGGCGAGGACGATGATCGCCAGCAGCCCCAGCGGGATCCAGGAGGCGACGGCGACCCGTCGGCGGGGACGCGCGGAGCGCAGCGCGAGGGTGAGGGTGTCAGCCACGGCTGCTCCTTGCACGAAGACGCGGATCGAGCACCCCGTAGAGGAGGTCGACGATGAGCGTGGTGAGGATGAACATCGCGGAGATCAGCAGCACGACCGACTGCAGCACCGCGTAGTCCCGCTTGAAGACCGCGTCGATCGCGAGCGAGCCGAGTCCGGGGACGCCGAACACGTACTCCACGATCACCACGCCGCCCAGGGTGTAGCCGACGATCAGGCCGAGCATGGTGAGTCCGGGGATCAGGGCGTTGCGGAGCGCGTGGCCGAGCACCACGCCACTCGCCGACTGTCCCTTGCCCTTCGCGGTGCGGATGTAGGGGGCGTCCAGCACCTCGACCATCGAGGCCCGGAGGAAGCGCATGAGCAGCGGCGCCGCCGCGAAGGCGAGGGTGAGGCCGGGGAGGATCATGCGCACGAGGTTCTCGGCTGGGTCCTCCGCGAACGGCGTGTAGCCGCGGGCCGGCAGCACCTTGAGCTGCACGGCGAACACGACGATGAGCACGATGCCGATGAGGAACTGCGGAAGGGCCATGCCCGCGGTCGAGATCGCGGTGAGCACCCTGTCGACCAGGCCGAGCGGACGCAGTGAGGCGAACACGGCAGCCGGGGTGGCGATGAGCACGGCCAGCAGCACCCCGATGAGCGTGAGCTCCAGCGTCGCGGGCAGGCGCTGCGCGATGAGCTCCGTCACCGAGTACTGGTTGAAGTAGGACTGGCCGAAGTCGCCCGTGAAGACGCCGCCGATCCACCGCAGGTACTGCTCGATGACGGGGGCGTCGAGGCCGGCCTCCTCCCGGAGCCGGGCGATGGTCTCGGCATCCACGCCCGGCGTCGAGCCGAGGCGGGTGATGACGGGGTCGCCCGGCAGCAGCCGGAGCACGACGAAGACGAGGAGCGAGGTGGCGATCAGCATCGCGATGCTGATCGCCACCCGCCGGAGGACGGAGAGGACCATGTCAGCCCTTCAGCTGCGCGCCCTCGAGGTGCAGCTGTCCGCCGCCCTCGACCCACACACCGTCGACCGCCGTGCTGGTGGCGGTGACGACCGTCGACTGCAGCGGCACGATGAGCGGCACCTGCTCGTTGATGATGGTCTGCACCGTGCCCCACTTCTCGGCCCGCGCGGTCTCGTCCGGCTCGGCGACGGCGTCGGCGAACGCCGTCTGGAAGTCGGGGTCGACCCAGTTGCACTCGCACCGCCCCTCCAGGTAGAAGTTCAGCGAGTAGGCCGGCTCGGGCGGGGTGGACTGGAAGTTCGGCACGATGTACCCGGGATAGCTCTTGCCCGCGGGGTAGAACGCGTCGACCCAGGTGCCGATGTCGTTGTTGTCGATCTTCAGCGTGATGCCGATCTCCTTCAGGCTCGCCTGCAGGATCTCGCCGCTCGTGTTCCACTCCGGGTACTGTCCGGCCACGCCCCACCAGGTGAGCGTGCTGCCCTCGGTCACCCCGGCCTCGGCGAACAGCTCCTTCGCCTTGTCCAGGTCATAGGAGTAGTCGGTCAGCTCGCCGCCGAACCAGGGGTTGACCTCGCCGAGCGCGTTGTTCGTCGGCGAGACCGTGCCCTGGCCGTAGTAGGCGGCGTCGAGGATGGCCTCGCGGTCGATCGCGTAGGCGAGGGCCTGCCGGGCGCGCACGTCGTCGAACGGCGGCGACGTCGTGTCGATCTCCCACGAGGGCCATTGGCTGGGGTTCTCGGGCTTCACCAGGGCGATGTCGCCGCCCTCCAGCCCCGCCACATCCCCCTGCGGCACCGACCACAGCACGTCGATGTCGCCGGAGCGGAGGCCGGTGACGGCGGCGGTGGACTCCGCGGCCTTCACGATCGTGATCTCGTCGAGCGCCGGCGCCTCGCCGAAGTACTCCGGGTTGGGGACGAGGGTGAGGCTGTCGTCGGGCGTGAAGGCGTCCACGACGTACGGCCCGGTGCCGATGGGCTCCTTGTCGATCGTGTCGAGCGCGTCGACGTCGATCATCTTCACCCAGACGATGCCCGCGGGGAAGGTCGCGATGGGCTCGGACAGCGTCACCACGACGGTCTTCTCGTCCGGCGCGGCGACGTCGGTGACCATCGAGATCTTGTTCTTCTCCTGCGTCGCCGTCTCCGGGTCGAGGTAGTAGTCGAAGGCGGCCACGGCGTCGTCGGCGGTGAAGTCCTCACCGTTCGAGAACGTCACGCCGTCGCGGAGGGTGAACGTCCAGGTCTTCTGGTCATCGGAGGCCTCCCAGCTCTCGGCGAGATCGCCGACGACCTCGCCGGACTCGTCGGTCGTGGTGAGGCCGTTCCACAGCAGCGGGAACAGCACCTCCTCCCACGCGAACGTGCGGATGGCGGGATTGAGCTGTGGGATGCCCTGCGCGGCGGCGACGGTGAGCGTGCCGCCCTCCTGCGCCTGGCCGTCGGGAGTGGATGAGGTGCTGCAACCAGCGGTGATGAGCGCGGCGGTCAGCAGCACTGCTGCTCCGCCGAGCCGAACACGACGACGCGACATGGGTGCCTCCAAGGTCGGGTGGTGCTTCGGGTAAGGGTGTTGCGCTATAGCATGTAGCAAAAGCGGAGAGGCGTCTAGAGCGAACCGGGCCGGCGGGGTCACGTTCTCGTCACGACCGCCGACCCGGACCGGTCATCGCCGGGCGGTGGACGCCTCGACGGCGAGGTCGGGCGCCGTCGTGAAGTCCGTGCGGCGGCTGAGCACGAAGGCGATCGTCGCCCCGAGCAGCGTGAGCCCCGAGATGAGGAGCAGGCCCCACACCGCCGACCCCGTGGTCTCGCTGATCCAGCCGATCGCGTAGGGTCCCGCGAAGCCGGCGAGGTTGCCGACCGAGTTGATGAAGGCGAGGCCGGCCGCGGCTGCCGTGCCGGTGAGCACCATCGGCGGCAGGCTCCAGAACAGCGGGGTGGTCGAGAAGAGCGCCGACATCCCGACGCACAGCGCTGCGAGCGCGAGCACCGGTGTGCCCTGCGCCGCGACCGCCGCGATGAGCGACAGGGCGGTGATGCTGAGCGTGATGCCGATCTGCAGCGGGATGTTGCCCTGCTTCCGGGCGGCGCGCTCCCACGGCAGCATCACGAGGGCGGCGCACAGGTTCGGCAGCGCCACGAGCCACCCGGTGGTCGAGTTCGAGAAGTCGCCCATGCTCTTCACGATCGTCGGCAGCCACATCCCCAGGCCGTAGGCACCGAAAACGACGCCGAAGAAGAGCACGATGAGCGTCCACAGGCGCCCGTTGCGGAAGACCTCGCCCAGACGAAGGCGTCCGTGCCGCTGCTCGGTCGCCTGGGTCTCGGCGGCGAGCGTGTCGGTGATCCAGCGCTGCTCGGCGGGGTTCAGCCAGCGCGCGTCCTGCGGACGGTCGGGGAGCCAGAAGAACACGACGAACGCGAGGAGCACGGCGGGAACGCCCTGCAGCAGGAACACGAGCTGCCAGCCGTCCAGCCCCCACAGCCCGTGCAGCTCCAGCATCCAGCCGGACAGCGGCGCGGCGACCGCGTTGGCGATCGGGTTCGAGAGCACGAAGACGGCGAGCACCTGCGTGCGGTACTGCCGCGGGAACCACAGCGTGAGGTAGAGCAGCACGCCGGGGAAGAATCCGGCCTCCGCGATCCCGAGGATGAAGCGCGCGATCGCGAACTGCGTCGCGTCCTGCACGAAGGCGGTCAGCGCGGCGACGATGCCCCACGAGATCATGATGCGCGCGATCCACTTGCGGGCGCCGAACTTCTCCAGCAGCAGGTTGCTCGGCACCTCGAACAACAGGTAGCCGATGAAGAAGATGCCCGCCGCGAAGCCGAAGGCGGCCTCGGTGATCTGGAGGGCGGCGGTCATCTCCAGCTTCGCGAAGCCCGCGTTGTTCCGGTCGATGTAGGCGACGAGGTAGAGCAGTCCGAGGAACGGACCCAGCCTCCAGATCGCCTTCTTCATGGCGGCGGCTCCCACCGCGTCCTCCGCGGCGCGCGCCTGCGCGAGCGTCTCTCTGCCGGACATGACAACTCCTTCGTCATCGGTTTCGGGTTTTGCTATAGCATCTAGCACCGCGCGCTTCCTGTCCAGTCCCGCCCTCATGCCATAGCATCGACCGAGCGAAGGAGCCCCGCTCGACGAGCACCGGGCCGCGCGAGATCGAGAAGGGCCCCGGATGCGCAGCGTGTCGGATCAGAACATCGCCGAGCAGGTCACGGACGAGCTCCGGGCGGCGATCCACTCCGGAGAGCTCGCCCCGGGCGAGCGCCTCGTGGAGCGCAAGCTCGCCGACCGTCTCGGCGTCAGCCACATCCCCGTGCGCGAGGCCCTGACCCGGCTCGCCGAGGAGCGCCTCATCACCCGCGAGCCCCGCCGCGGCGCCCGCGTCGCCCAGCTCAGCGCGCAGGACCTGGAGGAGATCTCGAGCCTGCGGATCGTGCTGGAGCAGTTCATGGCGATCCGGGTGCAGGAACGCTGGAACGACGAGTCGGCGGCCCGGCTGGAGGCCATCATCCAGGCGATGGCGGATGCGGCGCCGGGCGACGTCGCCGAGGTCCTGCGCCAGGACCGCCTCTTCCACGAGACCCTGGCCGACCTCGCCGAGCACCGGTTCCTCGACGAGCTCAGCGCCCAGCTCCGCGGCCGGATCGCCGGGTTCATCCAGGCGGCCAACTCCGCCCTCGACCCCGCCGAGCAGGAGGAGCACGTGCGCAGCCACCAGCAGATCGTCGACGCCATCGCGACCGGCGATCCGGAGCAGGCGCGCGCGGTGATCGCCGAGCACGTGACCAGGGCCGTGCGCCGCATCACTCCGTCGGCCGAGTGAGCGCCGCCGTGGCCGCGCGCACCATCGTCCTCACCGGAGCCTCGGACGGGATCGGCGCCGCCGCCGCCCGCCAGCTCGCCGGATCCCCGCACCGCCTGCTCCTCGTGGGCCGTTCACCCGACAAGATGCGGGCCGTGGCGGAGGAGGCCGGCGCGGAGTGGTTCACTGCCGACTTCGCGCGCCTCGACGACGTGCGCACCCTCGCCGCGCAGCTCGCGGACGCCGTGGGCGCGGCGGGCATCGACGTGCTGGCCAACAACGCCGGCGGCATCTTCGGCGACCGCACCCCCACCGTCGACGGGCACGAGAAGACCATGCAGGTGAACCACCTCGCCCCGTTCCTGCTGACGAACCTCCTGCTCCCGCAACTCCTCGCCGCGCGCGGCGCGGTCGTGAACACCTCCAGTGTCGCCCACCGCCTCTTCGGGCATCTCGACGTCGACGATCTCGACAACACCCGCCGATACTCCCCGAACAAGGCCTACGGCGACGCCAAGCTCGCCAACGTCCTGATGGCGAAGAGCCTGCACGAGAAGTTCCATGCGCAGGGGCTCAGCGCGGTGGCCTTCCACCCCGGCACCGTGGCGACGAACTTCGCCGCCGAGTCGTCGAGCATCATGCGCCTCGTCTACCGCACCCCGCTGCGCCGCCTCGTCCTCATCGGCAGCGACCGCGGTGGCGCGACGCTGCGCGGGTTCCTGGAGGGCACGCCGGGCGAGACCTGGATCTCCGGCGGCTACTACGACGAGCGCGTCCTCAGCACCCGCGTGAACCCGCAGGTGAACGATCCCGCTCTCGCCGAGGCCCTCTGGCAGCGCAGCGCCGAGCTCGTGGGTGTGTCCGAGGCCTGAGGAGGTCAGTCCCGCTGAACCCGGACAGCCCCCGGCACCGCCCGGGCACAACTCCGGAGAACCCCGGCGACACGCCGTAGGCGGGGCCGAGGCGGCGGCGGATCGCGCCGCATCTCCGGAGTTATGCCCGGGGGATCAACTCACCCTGCCATGATGGTGCGCTTCCAGTCGGCCTGGACGACGGTGGGCGCCGGCGCGGCACTTGCCGCGACCACCACCCCCGTCGCGAGAACGACCGTGACCAACAGGCCCTTCATCGCGGCCCTCATCCGCCGAAGCATCCGGACAGCAGGACGCAACGCGACTGGTTGCCCCCGGAGCCATCGGCCGGAATCGGCTTCCAGACGGCCTGGACAGACTGGGGCACCGGTCCGCCTGCTGCCGCCACCGTGGCACCCGTGGTGAGCACACCGGCGACAAGCAGCCCCACCGCTGCGCCGCCCGGGCACAACTCCGGAGACCCCCGGCGACACGCCGTAGGCGGGGCCGGGGAGGCGGCGGGTCGCGCCGCAGTTCCGAAGTCGTGCCCGGCGGGATCAGCCGACGACGAGGTTGGCGGTGTCGACGACCCGGTCGCCCTCGGCGGGGAACGCCGTGCGCGTGACACTCGCTTCGACGTTGCCGGTGTGCAGCAGTGTCGAGCCGGCCCCGAAGGCGTCGTCGCGGAGCTCCAGGGCGCCGCCCTCGAACCGGTTGCCGACCGCGCGGTAGTGGGTCGCGCCGCTCGTCACGGCGACGTGCGTGGTCGTCCCCTCCGCCCGGAAGGTGCTGTCGGCGAGCGTCAGGTGCAGCTCGCCCGCACCCGACCGCGACACCGTCGTCCCGCCCTTCGCCGACACCTCGGAACCCGCGATCTCGACGACCTGACGGTCCTTCGATGCTGCCGCGATGCGGGCGTTCCGGAGCGTGGAGCCCTCGACGCGCAGCTTGCCCGTCGCCGAGGCGATGGGGGCGGCATCGTCCGCCGCGGTGAGGGTCGAGCCGCGAAAGGTGACTGCACCCGGCCCGTTGATCTTCATGCCGCCGACGCGGTCGAGCACCGTGTCGACGAAGGTCACCGGCGTCTTCACCGTCGCATTGGTGAGCTCGCCGGGAGCGACGAACGTGAAGTGCGAGTCGGCGATCACGGTCGGCCGCGCGGAGTTGTCGGAGGCCTGGGTGATGACGAGCGTGTCCGACGCGGTGCAGCCGCGCAGCTGCGCACCGTCCGCGTTGATCCACAGCATCCCGGAACCGGCGAGCGAGGGCTTGCCGATCACCTGCACGTCCTCGAGCGTCAGGTCGGTGATGCGCACGCGCGCGACGAACCACGAGCACACGTGCTTGCGGACGGTGATGCGCTTGGCCGCCGATCCCCACGCGGCGCCGGAGTTCGCGAACGTCATGAGTCCGGAGTTGCCCGTGTAGGTGAGGTCGTGCTCGTACTGGCCGTGCGTGACGAAGGGTCCCTGGTCGTCGCCGTCGCCGTGGCAGTTCTCCACGAGGCAGTAGGCGCTGGCGGTGAAGTCGTTGAGGTGCCGGGCGTTGGCGGTGTGGCAGTTGGCGACGTACCCGTACAGGCAGTAGATCTGCTGCGTCAGGTAGCCGGCGCCACCCCACGTGACGGAGGTCGGGTTCTTCAGCGTGCAGCTCTCCGTGGTGAAGTAGGTGTTCCACCGGCGCTGGATCAGCGGCCAGAAGGTCGCCGTGCCGTCGATGTGGTCCACGTCGCAGCGCACCGCGTACTCGAAGGCCAGCGGGTGCGACCCGGTGTACTCGTCCGTCCCCTTGCCGAGGAACTTGAGGTTCGACACCGTCACGTCCTGCACCGGCTTCACATGCCGCCACGTCATCGTGCGGTCCTTGCCGAGCGGCCAGCCGTTCTTGTAGTTCACGCGGATGTGCCGACCGTCGACGATCTGGGTCACCTGCACCAGCCGCTGCAGCTCGCGCTCCCAGCGACCAGACAGCGCGTTGACCTCGGCGGCGTACCACTCCCCGACCGCGAAGAACGAGGAGTCGGCGACGGGGAAGATGTCGGCAAGGTCGGGCACGTCCTCCCCGAGCTTCGCCTCCTGCACTGCGTCGGTCACCTCGCCGCGGAAGAACATGACGGCCGCGAAGGGGTCGTCCTTCCCGGCGTTCTCGATACCCTCGGTCGTCATCAGGTGGTGCCCGAAGTCGAAGGCGATGTTCGACCGGGAGAACTTATGACGACGGACGAAGTTGAGGTCGGTGTGCGCCTCCACGCGCCGCACGCGGGCGTCGCCCACCATCGTGTCGAGCGCGTCGTCGGCGGGCGCGGAGGCGTCCATGATGCCGAACTTCCGGAAGTCGACCGTGCCGTCGTGCACGAGCACCCAGGCGCCGCCCTTCGGCCCCGCGAGCACCGTGCCGCCGTTGGCCGCGGGGGCGTCCTTCTTCACGAACCGGTAGAGCCCGTCGCCGCCGTCGCCCGGGGCGGCGTAGCCGCTCGTGCGCACGAGGTCGCCGTCCTTGCCCTTGCGCGTCGCGAGAGCGGTGGCGACGCCTCCGTGCGCGACGTTCTTGGAGCCCGACGACTCCTGCGGCACGGTGGGCCCTGCGGCCTGGGCGACGGCAGGGGTGCCGATCGCCGCGACCCCGCCGAGGGCGGCGGCGCCGAAACCGGCGAGCAGCATGCGTCGACTGCGCAGCGCGGCGGTCTCCGTGGTGGTGTCCAGCTGGGTCATGCTCATCCTCCTTGCGGCGTCCTCGCCGCGGTCAGGCGTCCGGCCCTCGGCCGGATCGCGGTCACCGATCAGTCCCCGATCCCCAGCGCTCTCCGAGCGGATGCTCAGAAGTAGTCGCCCGCCGTGAAGTGGCGGATGCCGTCCACCCGGGCCTCGCGGCGCAGCGGCCGGATCATCCCGGTGCGGTCGTCCTGCCGCACGGCCGCCGGAGCGAACGCGCGGACGGCGCGTTCGTCCGCGGCGAGCGCGGGGACGGCCAGCTCGCAGGTGCGGACGCCCGCCGCGGCCCAGTCCGCGGCCACGGCGTCCAGCAGGGTGCGACGCACCGCGGCAGGATCGGCCAGGGTGGGATCGGTCGCGCTCTCGTGCAGCAGCCCGACGCCGTCGCGCACCTCCGCCACCGCGTAGCCGACCGTCGTCTCCGCCTCGGCGAACCGGTACAGCGTCGCGCCCCGTAGCCGCACCTCCGCCATCGTCCAGTCGCGGTCGCTGCGCACCGGAGCGAGCACGACCGCACCGGTGCGGGAGCGCTCGTAGACCTCGCGCACCGGGCCGAGGACACCGAGTCCCACGGACTCACGGCGGACCGAGGCGTGCTCTGCGGCCGTCGCCGACGCCGTCCACGGCCCGGCCATCGTGCGGGGCATCGAGATGGTCGCGAAGCCGCTCGACCGGTACACCTCGGGAGTCCCGGTGAACAGCAGGGCCCAGTCGGCGTCACCGGCCGCGTCCAGGGTGGCCGCCACGAGCCGGCGGGCCAGTCCCCGACCGCGAGCCCGCTCGGCGACCGCGACGCTGCCGATCGCGTGCACCTGCGCCACGCCGCCGTCCGACTCCCGCAGGCGCTTCGGCAACCCGTAGATCGACCCGCACAGGCCGTCGTCGTCGGCGGCGACGATCGTGTGATCCAGCCGCTCGTCGTCCACCAGCCACTGGTCCGGCGCGAGGGGCGGCGTGAAGGCGGCCGCCCACAGTGCAGCGAGGGCGGACTGATCCTCCGCGCGCGCCGACCGCACGAGCACGGCGCTCATGCCATCGAGGAGAGCTGGTCGCGGTGGACGGCGTGTCCGAGGGGCTGCCCCGCGGCGAAGGCGTCGAGCTCGTCCGCCACGATCCGCCCCTGTCGCAGCCGCCCCTCCCTGGTCCCGGCCGCGCGGTGCGGGGTGAGCAGCACCCGCGGGGCCGAGCGGAAGGGACTCTCCACGGGCAACGGCTCCTCGTCGAACACGTCGATCGCGGCGCTCAACCGACCGCGCTGGAGTTCGGCGAGCAGGGCGGCCTCGTCGACCAGCCACGAGCGCGCCGTGTTCACCAGGCCCGCGCCATCCGGCATCAGGGCGAGTTCGCGCGCACCGATCAGGTGGTGCGTCTCCGGCAACGTCGGGGCGTGCACCGCGACGATCTGCGCGCGGCGAAGCGCGGCGTCGAGCCCCACGAGCTCCGCCCCGAGGGACGACGCCTCGGCCGCGTCGAGCGTGGGGTCGACGAGCAGCGGCTGCGCGCCGAGCGCCCGGATCAGCTCGAGGTACGCCCGCCCGGTCCGGGAGGCGCCGATGACCGCGATGGGCGCCCCGAGGATCTCGTGCTGCACCCCGACGGCCTCCGCGTCCCACCAGCCGTCGCCGACGCGCAGGGCGTCATGCATCTCCGGCACCCGGTGCAGCAGGGCGAGCGTGAACGTCAGCGACACCTCCGCCACCGACCGGGCCATCCCCGCCCCGGCCTGCGTCACCCGCACGCCACGGTCGAACAGCGCGTCGGTGGCGAAGGGCTTGATCGTGGCGCCGGTGTGCGCGATGAGCTCGAGCTTCGGGAGGGTGGCGAGCACGGTGTCGTCGAAAGGACCCACGCCCCAGCTCGTCACCACGACGCGCGCCTCGTCGAGCACTGCCTCCGCGAGGCGGTCCACCCGCACGAACGACCCACCGAGCCGCGCCGCGATGGTCTCCAGGCGGGCCGCATCGTCCGTCGAGAAGAACTCCGCGAACAGCTCGGCGGAGACGACCGCGACCACGGTCGGTGCGCCCGTCCCCGCGGTCATCGCAGCCAGGCCTCGAGGTTCTCGGCGATGAACGCGTCGTCGTTGAGCTCCGGGTACGCCTGCCGGACACGGGCGATCTCCTCCGCCTGCCCCGGGGAGAGGCCCTCGGCCGGGTCGAGGCACCAGATGCCTTCGAGGAGGCCCTGCTGGCGGAGCATCTCGTGCACCCCGGCGATGACCCCGTGGAAGTCGTTGCCCGGATCGAAAACTGCCTGATTCACGTCCACCATGTCCGAGGCACGGCGTCCCACCTCCCGGTAGGCCTCCGCGTCTCCCGCGAGGGCTCGGTGCACACGCTCCAGCAGCGCGACGGCCGCATGCGTGCCGACGGCCCACTGGCCCAGCAGCCCGCCGACGAACCGGAGGGTGCGCCGCCCGGACGGGGAGTCGACATGGAACTCGGAGAGCAGGTCGGCGACGATCGCGTCGTCGTTGCCGGTGTACAGCGCGATCTCGTCGGCGCGTCCCGAGGCGGCCACGCCGCGCACGAGCTCCAGCGTGCGATAACGGTCGAAGGGCGCCGCCTTCACGGCGACGACGGACGGGATCGCGGCGAACTCCCGCCAGAACTCGCGGTCGAGCACGGGCCCGCCGATCGCGGTCTGCAGATAGAAGCCGACCAGCGGCAGCACCTCGCCGACGGCGCGGGCGCGGTCGAGCAGGGCACGCTCGTCCGCACCCGCGACGCGGGGACTCACCAGCACGGCGTCGTAGCCGAGGGAGCGGGCGAGCTCCGCCTCGGCGACCGCTTGCGCGGTGTCGCCCGCCACTCCGGCGATGCGCACGAGGGTCGCGTCGCCGCGGGCGTCCATCTCCTCCGCGGCCAGCGCGAGCACCGGCTCGAAGAGCGCGTGCTCCGGGTCGCGGATCTCGAACTGCGTCGTGTGCACGCCGACGGCGAGGCCGCCGGCCCCGGCGTCGAGGTAGTAGCGGGAGAGCGCCCGCTGCCGCCGCTCGTCGAGCGTGCGCTCTGCGGTGAGGGCGAGCGGATGGGCCGGGATCACGGCGCCGCGGGCCAGGGTCGCAGCGGCCTCAGGGCGCAGCGACGGCACGGTCGCCGTGTGCGCAGCGGCGTCGGTCATCAGAACTTCCCGTCCCGCACGGCCCACTTGGTGGGCTTGGCGATCATCGGCAGTCCGTCGCGGATCCAGCCGGCCTGCATGCGGATGAGCTCCTCGGCGGAGACGGACGGGTAGCCGAACAGGGCCATGCAGCGCCGGGCGTCGCTGAGCAGCGCGGTCGGCATCGGCTCGTCGACGATCTCGACCTCCCGCTCGAACAGGGCGCCGAAACGGTGGGCGATCGAGGAGACGCTGAGCAGCTCCGGTCCCGTGAGGTTGATCACGAAGGGGTCGGTGGAGGCGTGCACGAGGCTCCGCAGCACGACCTCGTTCGCGTAGCCCTGCCAGATCACGTTGACGTTGGCGGTGGCGACCGAAACCGGCTCCCCCGCGTGCACGGCGCTGCCGATGTCGGCGAGCACCCCGTAGCGGAGGTCGACGGCGTAGTTCAGGCGGATGATCGCGACCTTGGTGCCGCGCTCCTGCGCCCCGAACTCGAACACGCGCTCCCGTCCGAGGCAGGACTGCGCGTACTCGCCGATCGGCGCGGGCGTGGTCTCCTCGTCGGCGCCGCCGGAGGAGGCGGGGACGAACGGGTACACGTTCCCGGTGGAGAGCACCGAGATCGCGCTGTCGCGGTAGCGGCGGGCGATGCGGTCGGGCAGAGCCGCGTTGACCTCCCAGGCCCAGGAGGCGTTGGTCGCGGCGCCGAACTTCGCGCCCACCATGAACACCACGTTCGGGGCATCGGGGAGACCGGAGAGGTCGTCGTTCTCGATGAGGTCGAACGGCACGACGCGCACCCCCGCGGCCTCCAGGCGCTCGCGGATGGCGGCGTCGCCGAAGCGGGAGACCGCGTACACCGCGTCGTCGGTGCGGCCGGCGGCGTCCAGGCCGCGCCGGGCGAGCATCGCCAGGGTCGGGCCCATCTTGCCGCCGGCGCCGAGGATCACGAGGTCTCCGGAGCCCTGAGCGAGGTCGGCCACGAGCCCCTCGCTCGGGGTGGCGAGCGCCTCCTCGAGCTCGGCCTCGGAGGCGAATGCGTACTGCGTCATGGTGGTGCGGTTCCCTTCTTCTCAGCCCTTGATCCCGGTGCCGGTGACGCCCTCCTGCACGTACCGCTGAGCGATGAGGTACGCGAGGAAGATCGGCAGCAGCGCCACGACGGAGCCGGCGAGCATGGTGCTGAGCGGCACATCCTGCTGCTGCAGCGACGAGATGCCCACGGTGAGCGTGAACATCGAGTTGGACTTGGCGATGATGAGCGGCCAGAGGAAGTCGTTCCAGTGCCAGAGGAAGACGAAGATCCCGAGCGTCGCGAGGATCGGCTTGCACAGCGGCAGCACGATCCGCAGGAAGATGCGGAACTCGCCGGCGCCGTCGATGCGGGCGGCCTCGAACAGCTCGTCGGGAAGGCCCTGGATGAACTGGCGCATCAAAAACACGGCCTGCGCGTTCGCGAGCGTCGGCAGGATGAGGCCCCAGTAGGTGTCGATGCCGCCCAGGTTCGCCATGAGGATGAACGTCGGGATCAGCGTCACGTGGAACGGCACCATGACCATCGCCAGGAACGACCAGAACATGACCTCCTTGCCACGGAAGCGCTTCTTGGCGAAGGCGTATCCGGCGAGCGCGGAGAGGAACAGCACCGCCACGACCGACACGAGCGAGTAGACGAGCGTGTTGAAGAGCCAGACGAGGATGTTCTGTCCGCCGAGCACCTGCTCGTACGCCTCGAAGGAGATGTCGTTCCAGGGGATCAGCGAGCCGGGCAGCTCGACGACCATGCCCGGCTTCAGGCTCAGCACGACCATCGCATAGAAGGGGAAGAAGCTGAGGATGCCGGCGAGACTTAGCCAGATCCAGCGGACGGCGATGCCCCAGCCGGTCGGCTCGAGCGCGCGGAACGAGCGGCGCTTGCGCGCGGCGGGACGCGTCGCGGGTGGCGTCGTCTGCGTCGGCGGCTGCAGGAGGGCGGTCATTTCTGCTTTCCGATCACGAGGCGCTGGATGAGGGCGACCACGAGGGTCATGATGAACAGGGCCACGCCCACCGCGGCCGCGTAGCCGTAGTCGAAGTAGCGGAAGCCCTGGTCGTAGAGCATGTAGACGAGCGAGTAGCTGGCGTTCGCCGGACCGCCCTGGGTCATCACGTAGATGACGTCGAAGACCTGGAAGGCGGCCGTCGTCTCGATCACCGCGAGGAAGAAGAACGTCGGGCGCAGGTGCGGGAGGATGATCCACCGGAAGCGCTGCCAGGCGTTCGCGCCGTCGACCAGCGCCGCCTCCTCCAGCTCGCGCGGCACGTCCTGCAGGGCGGCGATGAGGATCATCATCCCGTAGCCGAACCGGGACCAGACGCCGACGACGACGATCGCGGGGATCACGAGCACCGTGCTGCCGAGCCACGAGCCGCCGAGGCCGAGCGGGGCCATCAGCGCGGACCACGGACCGTTGGCGGAGAAGATCCAGACGAAGATCGAGCCGGCCAGCACGAGCGAGGTGATGACGGGGAGGAAGAAGATCGAGCGGAAGAACCGGGCCCCCCGGAAGGCGCGGCGCACGCCGAGGGCCATGATCGTCGACAGGACGAGCGCGATCGGCACCGCGAAGACCGTGTAGATGAGCGTGGTCCCCAGCGCCCGCCAGAACAGCGGGTCGGCGACGAGACGCTGGAAGTGGTCGAGGCCGCGCCAGGCGATCTCGCCGGAGATGTCGTAGTCGAAGAAGCTCAGCGCCACACCCGCGATGCTCGGGCCGAAGCGGAAGGCGATGAACAGCAGGAAGGCGGGGAGCACGAACAGGAACGCGACGCGCGCTTCCCGTCGGGCGAGCACCCGGGCGACCCGTCCTGCGGGCTTCGGCGCCGTGGTGGCCGTCGTCATTGTCGATTCCTCACGTGGGGGGCGGAGAGAGGGGGCGTGCGGCGGGTACCCGCACGCCCCCGGGGTGTCACTTCTGCAGCAGCGGGGCTGCGGCGGCCGCGGCGTCCTTCAGGGCGTCGGCCGGGGACTTCTGGCCGAGCAGGGCGGCCTGGATCTCCGGCGAGAGCACGCCCATGAGCGCACGGGAGCTGGCGTCGAGCTCGCCCACCGTGGTGTCGGGGACGTACTTCTCGACCTCGCCGAGGAGCGGGTCGTCGGCGTACAGAGGCTCGGTCGTGCTGAGGGCCGAGAAGAACCCGGCGGCCTTGAGGTACGGCTCGACGACGTCGGCGCCGGTCGCGAACTCGGCGAACGCGGCTGCAGCCTCCGGGGCCTTCGAGCCCTTGAGCACGGACAGCGAGCCGACGGTGCCGTAGGCGACGGACTCCTTGTCGGTCAGCGGCGCGAGGACCTTGACGTTCTCCTCGCCCCAGAACGGCGCGACCTCGGTCACGGCGTTGTTCCAGGTGCAGGCGACCTTGCCCTGGGCGATGGCGGTCTGCTCCAGCGGGACGTTGGTCGTGAGTGCCTCCGGGTCGAGCGCGCCCTCCTCGGCCAGGTCGGTCAGGAACGTGAGCGCCTCTTCGCCGGCCTTGCTGTCGAAGCCGACCTCGCCGTCCTCGGTGTAGACCTCGCCGCCGGCCTGCCACAGCAGCGGGTAGTAGGTGAGGTTGAGGGTGTTCTCGGCCGACGCCGGGTAGTTGAGGGCGTACATGCCCTTGTCGACGAAGGCCGGGGCCATCTCGGCGATGTCGTCCCAGGTCTCCGGGTACTCGGTCACGCCGGCGGCCTCGAACGCGGCCGCGTTGCAGATGAGGGGCTGCGCGCTGGTGAGGATCGGGGCACCGAGGATGTCGCCGCCGAGCGTGACCGACTCCTTGACGTTGGGGAGCAGGTCGCCCTGGCGCTCCTCGCTGAGCAGGTCGTTCAGCGGCGCGATCGACTTCTGGTACGCCGCGAGCTGGTCGGGGATGAGGTAGACGACGTCCGGTCCCTTGCCGGCGGCGATCGCCGTCTGCAGGGCCTCGTCGCGGTTCGCCCACGGGAAGATCTCGTACTTCACGTTGACGTTCTCGTTCTCCTTCTCGAACGCCTCGATGGTCGAGTCCCAGAAGTCCTTGTGCATCGCCTCGTCGGCGATGACGGGGTAGAGCCAGACCGTGATGTCCTGCTCGCCTTCTGCGGTGTTGCCTCCGCCGGCCGAACATCCGGCCAACAGGGTGGCGGCCGCGACTCCCGCGACGACGCCGGTGATCTTGCTGACGCGCATGGTGCTCCTTTGCGTAAACCGTGCTGAGTACGGTTCATTATGACATTGGCTTTGGATAATTCGTCAAGCACAAGTTCTCAGAGCCTTGTTTCGGCCGTGTTTCTCGGCCGTGAACAACAATCCCCGATCTGAGAATCGGGTGTGCTAATTTGATCGCACCAACGGCGGAGACGAAGGAGGGACCCGATGGGCGCGACCAGTCCGCTCTCGATCGTGGCGCGGTCCGCACTCCGGCTGCGGGACGCCGGGCCGGCGACCGTCAGCGACCTCTCCCGCTCGCTCGAGGTCTCTCGCACCTCCGTGGAGAACGCCGTGGCGGTGCTCTCCGACTCCGGACTCCTCGTCGACGCTCCCGCGCAGAACGGCGGCGGCGCGGGGCGCCCGGCCCGCCGCTACTCCTTCCACGCCGCGGCCGGTGTGGTGGTGGGCGTGGACATCGGGGTCGCGAGCGTGCGGGTCGTCGTCGCGGATCTCGCGGGCGTGGTCATCGCCCAGCGGGCGTTCCCCGGCGTCGCGGAGCAGCCGGACGGCCCGGCCAAGCTCGCCGCGGTGATCGACGACGTCCGCGGCACTCTCGCCCCGCTCTCGCTGCCGCGGACCGGTCTGCGGGCGATCGGCGTCTCCCTGCCCGGCATCGTCGACGACGACGGACGGGTCACCACCTCGGTCGTCATCCCGGAGTGGTCCGGCATCGACATCGGCTCGCAGCTGCGTCAGGCGTTCGGCTGCCCCGTGGCCGTCGACAACGGCGTGCGACTCGCGGCCGTCGCGGAGCACCACCTCGGCGTCGCGCAGCTCGTCGACGACGTCATCTACCTGTCCGTCGGCAACCGCATCGCCATGGGCCTCATCCTCGGGGGCCGTCCCCGACGCGGCATCCACAACGCGGCGGGAGACATCGGCCGCCTGGCGTTCCGTGGCCTGAACACCGAGACCGGGCAGATCTCGTGGCGCACCGCCCCGACGGCCGCCGAGGTGTTCGCCCTGGCGCGCACCGGAGAGCAGGCCGCCCACGAGGAGCTCGACGGCTTCATCGATGAACTCGCCCATGGGATCGCGACCCTGATCATGACGGTCGACCCCGCCATGGTCGTGATCGGCGGCGGACTCTCGGCCGCGCACGAACAGCTGCTCGACCCCCTGCGCGCCGCTCTGCCCGGCCACCTCGGACTGCCGTTCCAGGTGCCCGTCGCGGAGGCACGGCTGGGAGCGGAAGCCGCCGCCCACGGCGCCGTCGTGCACGCGTTCCAGCGGCATCCGGGCGACATCTACGGCATCGAGGACATGCCCGCCCCACCGATCACCCCCCTGCCGCACGACCCCGCGGCCGGCGACGACCCCGAGGAGAAGCAGTGAGCACGTTGAAGGTCGGACTCATCGGCGCGGGCGGGATCTCCCGCGTGCACGCCGACGCCTGGCGGGCGCTCGGCGTGCAGGGCTTCGTCACCTCGAAGGAGGGCGCCGAGGAGATCGCCGGCGAGTACGGGTTCGAGGTCGTGGGCGACGTCGATGCGCTCCTCGAGAAGGTCGATGTCGTCGACATCGTCACCCCCAGCAGCACCCACGCCGACTTCGCCCTGCGCGCCATCGCCCGCGAGCTCGACGTGATCTGCGAGAAGCCGCTCGCCGCGACCGCGGAGGCCGCCGCCGAGGTGACCGCCGCCGCAGCCGCCGCGGGAGTGCGGCTGTTCCCCGCGCACGTCGTCCGGTACATGGGGGAGTACGCCCGCATCAAGGCCGGCATCGACGCCGGGCAGATCGGCATCCCCGCCGTGCAGCGCTTCCGTCGCCTCGGCGCCGCGCCCCAGGCCCCGTGGTTCTTCTCGGAGCGCGCCGGGGGCGGCGTCATCCGCGACCTCATGATCCACGACATCGATCAGGCGCTGTGGTTCGCCGGCCCGGTCGACAGCGTCTACGCCGTGCAGAACCCGCCGACGGTCGACGACCGTGTGCCGGCCCCGGTCACGGCGCACGTCGTGCTGACCCATCGCAACGGGGTCATCAGCCACGTGCACGCGAGCTGGGTGCAGCCCGGCATGCCCTTCCGCACGAGCGTCGGGGTCGCCGGCTCCGAGGGGCGCCTGCGCTACGACAGCGCCGAGGACCACACGCTGCGCACCGACGCCGTGCTCGTCGAGGGTGCGACCGACTACCTGCCGCCGATGTCACCGGAGGAGAGCCCGTACTACGCGGAGATCGCCGACTTCGTGGCCGCGATCGCGGAGGGACGCGACGCCGCCGTCACCCCGGAGGACGGGATCCGGGCGGTCGCGGTCGCCGAGGCCGCCTACGCCTCGATCGCCTCCGGAGCCCCGGTCGCCCTCCCCGCTTCGTCCCCCGCCGTCGCCGTCGCCGAGGAGGCCACCCGATGACCGCTCCCCGCCCGCTGCGGATCGCCGTGCTGTCCTTCGCGCACACGCACGCCCTCAGCTACGTGCACGCGCTGCAGCAGATGCCCGACGTCGAGCTGATCGCCGCCGACCCCGACGGCGCCTCCGCCCCGGACGACGCTCCGCGCGGCGCCGCCCTGGCCGCGGAGCTCGGGGTCGCCTACGTCGAGACCTACGAGGACGCCTTCGCGTGGGGCCCCGACGCGGTCGTGGTGGCCGCCGAGAACTCCCGTCACCGCGCCCTCGTCGAGCAGGCCGCCGCGGCCGGCGTGCACGTGCTGTGCGAGAAGCCGCTCGCGACGACCGTCGAGGACGCGATCGCGATGCGCGACGCCTGCAACCGGGCGGGCGTGCTGCTCATGGTGGCGTACCCGGTGCGCTTCTCCCCCGCGGTGCGTGATGCGGTCGCCGAGCTGCGCAGCGGACGCCTCGGGGCGATCCTCGGCGTCACCGGCATCAACAACGGCAAGCTGCCGCAGGACCGGGCCTGGTTCACCGACCCCGAGCTCGCCGGCGGCGGTGCCCTGGTCGACCACGTCGTGCACTGCGCCGACCTCCTCGACGAGCTCCTGGGAGAGCGCGCGCAGACCGTCCGCGCGGTGTCGAACAGCATCCTGCACGGGGAGCGCGACCTCGCGGTCGAGACGGGGGGCCTCGTGACGATCCAGTATCCGAGCGGCGTGGTCGCCACGATCGACTGCTCGTGGAGCTGGCCGACGAGCTCGGCGACCTGGGGCGGCCTCACCCTCGAGGTCGTGGCAGAGCGCGGGACCGTGACCGTGAGCCCCTTCGCGAAGGGCGTGGCCGGGCACGATTCCCACGGAGAGACCTGGACCCCGGTCGGGGCCGACCTCGACGCCCTGCTGCTCGAGGAGTTCGTGCAGGCCGTCCGCGCGGGCCGTCAGCCTCAGCCCGACGCCGGTGTCGGCATCCGGACCGTCGAGATCGTGAAGGCCGCCCAGGAGTCCGCGTCCCGCGCCGGCACCCCCATCCCCCTCTAGCCCCGGGGCGTGCGCACCTCCACCGGCACCTCGCGGGATCGAAAACGGTCCCACTCCCGTCCCTCCAGGCCCGTTTCCCGTCCCGCACGTGCCGCGTCCCGCCATGCGGGATCAAAACCGCGCCTTCCGCTCCCGTACCGGGCCCGTTTCCGGTCCCGCACCCACCGGCATGGCCGAGTTCCCGGCCCGCTGGGTCGACACGTGCCCGATCGAGAACGCGCCTGACTCAGGGCCCGCGGGTGCGATTCCCGTCCCGCACGGAGACGGCACGTCCCACTCCCGGCCCTCCCGCAGGCACACCGTGCGCGCATGCCCGCCTCCCCGCCCCTTCCGTGGCGGGCGAGCGAGCGGGCATGAAACCGGCGCGACGGGCGTTGTACCCGGGGCCGCAGCGACACGAAGGAGACATCATGCGCATCGACCTCGCCGGGAGAACCGCCCTCGTCACGGGTTCCACTCAGGGCATCGGACTCGCCATCGCGACGACCCTCGCCGACGCGGGAGCGCGGGTCGCGGTCAACGGACGGAACCCCGAGACCGTGTCGTCGGTCATCGCCACGCTGCAGGAGGAGGATCCGGACCGGAACCTCGTCCCGGCCCCGGGCGACGTCACCACGGAGGACGGTGCCGCTGCGGTCCTCGCCGCCACCGGAGACGTGGACATCCTCGTCAACAACCTCGGCATCTTCGGAGCGACCCCCGCGCTCGACATCTCCGACGACGAGTGGCGGCGGTATTTCGAGGTGAACGTGCTCGCCGCCGTCCGGCTCATCCGCGCGACCCTGCCCGGCATGAGCGAGCGCGGCTGGGGGCGGGTGCTCGACATCGCCAGCGACTCCGCGGTCGTGATCCCCGCCGAGATGATCCACTACGGGATGTCGAAGACCGCGCTGCTCGCGGTGTCCCGGGGTTTCGCGAAGGAGGCGGCCGGCACGGGCGTGACGGTGAACTCAGTGCTCGCGGGCCCGACCCACACCGGCGGCGTGGAGGACTTCGTGTACTCGCTCGTGGATCCGCAGCTGCCGTGGGAGGAGGCGCAGCGTGAGTTCATGCGCGTGCACCGCCCCCAGTCCCTGCTGCAGCGGCTCATCGAGCCGGAGGAGATCGCGAACATGGTCGCGTACCTCGCGTCCCCGCTCGCCTCGGCGACGACGGGCGCCGCGGTCCGCGTCGACGGCGGTTACATCGACGCCATCATCCCCTGATCCTTCGAATCGCGCACGTGGCGGCATCTCCGGTCGGAATGGGGCCATTCGGGCGATTCGAAACGGAGGGGTAAGCTGGCCCCCGGAGAAGCACGGAGAGGCGGTGATGGCGATGTCCGACGATAGTAACGACGCCGCCCTCGCTGCGTCGCGCTTCCCTGCATCTGCGCGTTGAGCTCCCGCTCCGCGTCCGTGCCTCTCGCCTCGCAGTCATCGGCGGCGTCTCCCGCCCCCTGACGAATCCGCACGCAGACCGTGGTCTGCGTGCACCCGCGAGAACGGAGCCGCATCATGGCGCTCATCGACAACGGCGTGTACGTCCACGGACGTCGCGTGGAGACCCCGAAGAACCTGGACGAGACCTACCGGATGCTGGATGCCGCCGGCGGGATCGCGTGGATCGGTCTGTATCGACCGAGTCCCGAGGAGGTCGCGTCCGTCGCTCGGGAGTTCGATCTGCATCCGCTCGCCGTCGAGGACGCGCTCTCGGGGCATCAGCGCTCGAAGGTGGAGCGCTACGGCGACACCCTCTTCGCCGTGCTGCGCCCCGCTCGGTACCGCGACAAGGAGGAGTCGATCGAGTTCGGGGAGCTGCACCTGTTCATCGGCCCCGACTTCGTGGTGACGATCCGCCACGCCGAGTCGCCGAACCTCGCCGCGGTCCGCCGCCGGATGGAGGCGAACCCGGAGCTGCTCGCGATGGGACCGGAGGCGGTGTTCTACGCGATCCTCGACGAGGTCGTGGACGAGTACGAGCCCGTCGTCGCCGGTCTCGAGAACGACATCGACGAGATCGAGGACCAGCTCTTCGGCGACAGCGACGACGACGCCCTCTCCCGCCGCATCTACGAGCTCTCCCGGGAGGTCATCAACTTCCAGCGCGCCGTGCACCCCCTGAGCGGCATGCTGGAGTGGCTGCGCCGCGGGTCGGAGAAGTACCGGATCGACGAGGAGCTGCAGCGCTCGCTCCGCGACGTGCTCGACCACACGATCCGCGTCAACGAGCGCGTGGACTCGTTCCGGGCGATCCTGGAGAACGCCCTCACGGTGCAGTCGGCCCTCGTCGCCCGGCGGCATTCGGAGGCGGGTTTGGCCCAGAACGATGAGATCAAGAAGATCTCCTCGTGGGCGGCCATCATCTTCGCGCCCACCCTCGTCGGCACCGTCTACGGCATGAACTTCGACGTGATGCCCGAGCTGCACTGGGCGTTCGGCTATCCGATGGCGATCGGGGCGATGCTTGCCTTCGCCGTCGGCCTGTTCGGGGTGTTCAAGTACAAGAAGTGGTTGTGACGCGCAGGCTGTCACGCCGATTCAGGCCATCGCTTCCGGAAAGCGCCTGAACCGGCGTGACCGCCTGTCTCATCGAACAGCGATCACGGGGAACGCCGGGTCGTCGCCGGAGGTCGCGGGGATCTGCAGCTGGGCCTTCTGCGCCGAGTCCAGCGTGAGGGTCCACCGCAGCCCCCGAGCCGTCCGCTCGACCTCGCCCACCGGCGGCACGGGGACCTCGACATCCGCGAACGCCGTCAGATCGATGTCCACGACAGCCCGTCCTCCCACTGCCCCGGCGTTGGCGAGGTCCAGGACGATCAGCGTGTCCTGCGCGGCTCCCGGCTGCGGGGACAGCTCGACCGAGTAGCCGATCGCCGACTTCGTGTGCACCGAGAACCGGATCGGCGCGGTGGTGGCCGAGGTGTCGGTGCCCATGACCGTCCGGGCCACGACCTCGTAGGTCCCCTGCGTCAGCGGCGCGTCCACCGTCCAGGTGCCGTCGTCGCGCACGGTCACGAACCGCAGGAACGGCGTGAGCTCCCCGTCGCGCACGTGCACGCGGACGCGCGAGCCCGGGACGCCGGTACCCGAGATCGTCGTGGTGGTCGCCGCGACCGTGGTTCCGGCCTTCGGGGTGAGGATGGTCGGCGCAGCCGGAGAAGTGCGGATGACTATGGGCGCACGGGCCGCGCCGGCGGTCAGAGTGCTCACGCCCGCAGGGGCATCCGCCGGGATGGGGAACACGGTCGCGAACCGTCCCTGCCCGTCGGTCTGCACCGGCATGGTGGCCGTGCCCACGCGAAGCTCCACACGGCTCCGCGGCGGATACCCGCTGCCCGTCACCCGGAACGGCTGACCGGTGAGGGCGACACGGGAGTAGACGCCGACGGCGGGGACGGAGGCGCCGATGTCGGCGTCCATGAGGCCTGCGCCCATCCGGTCCGGCCCTTCGTCCGCGACCCCGTCGGCCGTTGCCGTGATACGGCGCGTGACCTCGTCCGGGGTGAGCGTCGGGTCGGCCGCGAGCAGCCGCGCGGCGAGCCCCGCGACGTGCGGGGAGGCCATGGAGGTGCCGGGGAACAGCGCGTAGATCGAGCCGTCGTCCTGACGGGTCACCGCAGACCAGACGACGCCGGGTGCGGTGACGGTGACCGTGCCCGCTCCGTAGTTGGAGAATCGAGCCATGACGACGGCGCCGCTGGTCTCGTCCTGGTCGGCGGCGGCGACCGAGATCACGTCGGGCAGCCCGGCCGGGGCCTTCAGGCACGACGAGTCGACCGGCCGCGGCTCGGGTGCACCGTCATTGGGGCTGACGACGTCGGTGGTCATGGTGGCGAGGTCCTGCGCCTCGTTGCCCACGGCGGCGACGCTGACGACGCCCTGCTCATGCGCGTACGCATACGTGCGCCGAAGGGCTTCGAGCGCGGCGGACTGCGTCTCGTCGCCGGCGCACCAGACGTACCAGGGGTCGACGTAGTAGCTGTGGTTCACGACCGGGATGTCGTGCCGGACCGCCCACATCGTGGCGCAGATGCTGGCCTCCGGGTAGATGTGCCCTGTCTGGTTGTCGACCTTGATGGCCGCGACACGCGCGTCCGAGGCGATCCCCCGGATGCCGGCGCCGTCCGCAGCGCCCGCGATGCTGCCTGCCACATGCGTCCCGTGGGCCCCGGAGAGTCCCGCTTCCGGAGCCCACGCCGCCGGTCGGGTGTCCGGGACGCCGTTGATGCCGCAGCCGACCGAGAGAGCGGGGTCGATGCGGTCGGCGAGGTCGGGGTGCCCCGCATCGATGCCGTTGTCCGCGACCCCGACGACCACACCTGCGCCGCCCGGGGTCGTCGCGCCGACGGCGACCGTGTCCCACGCGGTGCCCTCGGCAGGCATCGCCTCGGGTTCCTCCGTGACGCCTGCCGCGGACTCGGCGGGGTCGGGGAGGCGGTCGGGCGTGGTCGACGTGCGGGTGGGACCGACGGACTGCACCCACGGGAGGTCGCGGAGCTGCGCGGCGAACCCGCCCTCGGGCGCCCGGACGACGGTGACCCCGATCTCCGGGTACGAGATCAGGAACGTCCCTCCCGCGTCGGCGATGGCCGCACGCAGCGTCTCCTCGCTCGGACCGCCGGGGGCGGTGTTCACGACCCAGTTCAGGGCGGGGGTGTCGGGGGCGACCTCCGCAGCCGCCGGGAGCGGGGATGACGGGATCGCGAGGGCGAGAGCGACACCGACGGCGAGCGCCACGCCGATGCCGCGGGAGAGGGGACGGATCACAGCAGCCTGCCTTTCGAACGCGGCCCTGGGCCGTCGAGTCGGGATGGTCCAGTGAACAAGAGGCGCGAAGGGGTGTTCGATTACGCGCGACCCTGGGCCGAGGTCGCGGAGGAACCAGGGGCCGCGGAAGGCAGGATGCGCGAGACTGGAAGCATGGCGCTCGAAATCCTCCTGTCCCGCATCGTCGAGAGCGGTGTGCTCGAAGACCCCGTCTCCGAGAACGGTCTCGTCTACGGACGGGCGAGCCTGGACGCCGCCGGCACCGTCGTGAACGTGAACGTGGACCCCGAGCTCGACGGCGACGAGAGCGCGGAGGACATGGATCCGGACGAGCTCGTGGCGGCCATCGCGCGCGTGCTCTCGATGAGCGAGAAGCGGTGGCGGGCGATCGTCGAGGAGGTCGCGCTCGACATCGAGGATGCGGTGGACGAGGAGCCGGTGGTCGAGCAGGTCGACCTGCGGGACGACCTCGAGGCCACGTCGGTCGTGGTGTTCGCGGACGCCGTGCTGCTCGCGTTCGTCGCCCCCCGGCAGTTCCCGGAGTCGCGCATCCTCGTGCAGCTCGATGAGGAGCTGGAGGTCGACGGCATCGAGGTGCGCGAGCCCGACGGCACCGAGGTCATCGACGTCGACACGCTCGACGAGCTGATGGACCTCATCAGCCGCGCCGACCGCGACTGACCCCGCCGACGCGCGGAAACAGGCGAACACGCGAGCACAGGCCACCCCAGAGGAATGGGCCTGCACCCGCGCGTTCGCCTGAGTGCCGGCTAGCGCGCGCTGCCGTAGTAGGTGACGTTCGGGAAGGCGAAGCCGTCGCCGTTCCCGTTCCAGACACCGGTGAAGGTGATCACGACCGTCTCACCCGAGGCGAGGGCTCCCTTCCAGTCGATGCTGTCGCCGCTCACGGTGACGGTGCCGCGATTGGCCGTCACGCTCGACGGGTTCCAGCTGGAATCGTCGAGGATGCCCGCCAGCGTGTATGCGATCTCCGCGTTCGCCGAGTCGACGTTGCCGTTGTTGCCGAACTCCATCCGGTACGTCACGGCCTGGCCCGGCGTCGGGTCGGTCGGGTTCGAGTTGAACGTGTACTGGAAGAACTCGCGCTTGACGGTGTCGGTGTCGGTCGCGCAGACGTTCGCCGCGTTACCGGCGACCGCGCAGGCCTGGTTGGTCAGCGCCCCGGGAGGAGCCGACTGGTTGACCTTGGCGTTCACCTTCAGCGTGACCGACTGCCCTGCCTCGAGTGTGCCGAGGTTGGCGGTCACGGTGCGCCCGGAGGCGCTCACCGTCACACCCGACGGGCCGCTGCCCGAGACGAAGTCGAGACCGGCCGGGAGCGGATCGCTGACCACGACGTTCGTGGCCGCACCGTCGCCGGTGTTCCGCACGACGATGTCGTACGTCAGGTCCTGTCCGAGCTTCACATCACCCTGACCGTCGTCCTTGCTGATCGTCAGCACGGGCGTGGTCTTCTTGGTGATGGTGGTGTCGTCCCAGTCACAGGCCTGGTTCGTGGCGGTTCCCACGGCGCAGGCGTTGTTGCGCAGGTTCCCGATCGGCGTGGATGCCCCGACGGTCGCCTTCACGGTGATCGTCGAGGACGCGCCAGGAGCGAGCGATGGGATCGTGCCCTGGACGCGCTGCCCGGTGATCGACACCTGACCGGTCGTGCCAGCGGTGTACGAGGCGGTGATACCGGTGAGCCCGGCCGGCAGGTCGTCGCTGACGACGACGTTGCTCGCCGCAGCGGTGCCGGTGTTGCGCACCACGATGTCGTACGAGAGCTGGTCGCCGATCACGGCGCTGTCGCGGTGATCGTTCTTGTCCACCGTCAGCGCGGGCGCCGTCGGCGTGTCCACGTCGATGTCGATGCTGTGCAGGTCGCTCGGCACCTTCGTCCAGGTCGGCACGAGCCCGAGGAACGCGCCCTTCGAGCGCATGCTGAGCTGGAACTCCACCTTCGAGACCGTGCCGTTGACCTGCACCGTGCCGGTCTTGGCGGCGAAGGAGGTCGAGGTGATCGTGTTCGATGTCACGTCCAGGTTGCCGCTCACGGCGCTGAGGCTCACCCCTGAGGTCTTCAGCGTGTACTTCGCCGAGGACTGCACGACGCCGCCGATGGAGTACACGTCACCGCCGAGGTTGGCGAGGGTGATCTTCGGGTTCGTCACCTGCTGGCCGAAGTCGACCACGACGTTCCCGCGGACGCACTCGATGCCGTTCTTGCAGGGGTAGCCCTCGTTGAGGCCGATCACGTTGAGCCCGAGCTCCCCGCCGTCGCGCACGGTGGCGAGGTTGACGACGTCACCGGAGCTCTTGATCTGCACCTTGTCGGTGGTGGTGATGCGAGCCGTCGCTCCGGCGGCCGACGCGGTGCGGGTGTCTCCCGATCCGCTCCAGCCGTTGACGTCGGCCGCCGAGGCGGCGGGGGCACCCGCGAGGGCGCCCGCCGCCAGAGCGGTGAGCACCCCCACGGTCAGCGCACCCCGAAGAAAGGATGTCTTCTTCACAGGTCTCTGTTCCTCCGTGTCTGTCCGGCGCCCGTCACCGGGTCGCCGAGGGACGACGACGCAGCGCGAACGCGCCAGCGGCTCCGACGGCGATCACTCCGGCGCCCGCGAGTCCGACGGCAGGATCGGCCACCGGCACCGGCGGACGCTCGGCGAAGGTGTGGCTGTAGTTGTAGGTGAAGCGGTGGTCGTCGGTGAAGACGCCGCCGGTGTAGAGCACCTTGGCGCTGTTGGTGATCTGCGGACCCCAGTAGTCGGCGTCGACGGTGAACGTCGCCATCGGGGTGACGATGCTGGTGCCGCCGTCGTGCGTGACGTTGAACGTCCAGACGACGTTCCCACCGACGAGCTGACCGCCGCTGGTCGCCGACGCGAAGGTCGTGTGCGCCGGCACGGGCAGGATCACCTTGTAGACGCCGTCGATCTGCTCGTCGTTGACGAGCTGCACGATCGCGCCCTCCTTGATCTCGGACCCCGGCGTCACGCCCGTCGCGGCCGTCTGGGTGGCTCGACCCAGGTAGCCGCGGGTCGAGGCCTGACCGTCGACGTCTTCCGTGCTGCGGACCGAGGAGATGCCGCCGCTCGATGCGCCGTCGGTGGAGTCGGGCTGGTCGGCGGCCATGGCCCCCTGCGCGCCGAGGAGCGAGCCCCCGACGATCAGCAGGCCGACACCGGCGCTGCACGCGGTCTTGAGGATGCTCTTCATGATGAGCCTCTTTCTTGATGTGGACACGACGAGCAGAGTGCTTCGCCGCGAATGAGACGGTGGGGACGGGGGTCGATTACGCCCGCGGACGGCGAGTATTCCGGCGCTGCGGGGCACGGACGCCGATGATCAGGAGCATCACGACGAGTCCGACGACGTACCCCAGGACGCCGACGAGGGAACCCACGAACACGTGGCTCACCTTGTAGCCCGGATCGAGACCCCAGGTATGGGTGGCCCAGCCGATCAGGACGAGCCGCAGCATGTTGACCGCGAAGACGATGCCCCACATGGCTGCGAGCCCGCCGAACAGCCGGCTCCACCGCACGCGGGTGAAGGCGAGGATCACCGCGGCGACCACGGTGAGCGGGAGCCCGATCAGGAGTGCTGTGCACTCGACCGTGATCTGCAGAGCGATCAGGTCTCCGGTCGGGGTCCAGACGAGATAGTGCTCGCCGATCGCCGCGCGCTGGCCCTCGACGAACGGCGAGAGCAGCCACGTCGCGACGACCGCCTCGACGGCGCGGAAGGAGGTGTTGACCGCCAGGAGCGCTCCGCCCGCGGTGAGCATCAGCAGGGCCACGACCACCCGCGCGGCACGGTTCGGCGGCGACACCCGATCCAGTCGACGGGCGCGGAGGGCGGGCAGGGTTTCGGTGACGGTGGTCATCAGGCCTCCACGGCGACGGATCCGTTGACGACGACGTGGGCCTCCGCATTGCGGCGTGTCTTGGCCCATCCGTTCTTGCCCCGGACGATGCGCAGGAACGCCCGCGCGATGCAGATGTACATGTAATAGACGTAGAGCCACACCCCGAGCCCCCACCCCAGCGCCGTCAGCCAGCTCGCCTGGGGTTCGCAGCGGATCTTGTAGACGAACCCCCAGACGGCGAACGGGGCGACGGAGAAGGCGAACAGCAGCCCGAGGACGCCGAGGGTGTCGCCGAGCGCGACCTGGAAGAGCTCCGGCTGCTGCACCCAGTACCCGACCTGGGCGCTGAACAGGATGAGGAACGAGAGCCCTCCGAGCATCTGGAGGAAGGGCAGCACGAGGTAGTACACGGTCTCGATGACCCCGGCGTTGTCGACGTACGGCGACTTCACCACTTCGCGGATGTACTTGACGCACTGGATGTTCCCCTGCGCCCACCGGGTGCGCTGCGTGAGCAGACGGCGGATCGAAGGCAGCGCCTCCTGGTTCACGTGCGTGTCGTAGACGTGGCGGACCTGGTAGCCCGCCAGCACGACATGGACGCCCAGCTCGTAGTCCTCGAGCAGGGCGCCGTGCCACGGTTCGCCGAAGGTGTCGCCGATCGCATCGAGCACGGAGAGCCGGGTGAACTGGCCGTTGCCGCCCAGCCCCACGGTCCCGGTCTTCGCCCGGAGCGACTGCATCGCGGCGATGGTGGTGCGGAACTCGAGATCCTGCATCCGCAGCAGGAACCGCGCGAACGTGTTGGCGAACCGCCCGCCGTGCGGGTAGGGCTTCGGGTCGTCGCGGTTCTTCATCCAGACCGCGATCTGCGCCGCCCCCACGCTCTCGTCGCCGAAGATGTCGTCGGCGGCGCAGATCTCGAGGGCGTTGGGCTCCATCTCGCCGTCCGCGTCGATGACGACGACG
The DNA here is from genome assembly GCF_040685015.1 of Microbacterium meiriae. Lineage (NCBI taxonomy): Bacteria > Bacillati > Actinomycetota > Actinomycetes > Micrococcales > Microbacteriaceae > Microbacterium > Microbacterium meiriae. The sequence goes on from NZ_JBFBHD010000001.1 coordinate 1,091,660, forward strand.
ACGATCCGATCGTGGTCGGCGTCTGCGGGGAGCCAGGCCAGGAGCTGATGATAGGCGGCGTTGAGTGCGTCGCCCTTGCCGGTCCGCGCCTCGGGGCGACGGCGCTGAACGAGATGCACGTGCTCGTCGGCCTCGGCCCATCGGGTGACGATCGACGCCGTGGCGTCCTCGCTGTCGTCGTCGATCACCCAGACGTGGGCGCCGGGGAAGTCCCGCCGCGCCCGCGACACGGTCGTATCGATCACCGCCTCCTCGTCCCGGCACGGGATGAAGAAGTGCCATTCGAAGCTCGCCGGATCGCCCGGGGTGGTCTTCGGATAACGGAGATAGGGGATGAGGATGAACAGGACGTACGTGACGAACGCGACGCCGAGCAGGACCGTGAACGCGTTGAGCACCGGGAACATCAGGGTGTCCTCCCCGGCGCGGGGTCCTCTTCCGGCGCGACGGACCGACGGATCGGGCGGGGAGCCGGTGCCGACCGCCGCAGCAGGCGGGTGCGCAGGAGCAGCCCCGCCCCCACGGTCACCGCGATGCCCGCCGCCATGACCCAGGTGGTCATCGATTCCGGACCTGTGACGGCGAGGGCGCCGACCGTGGCGAGCGGGGTGGTCAGGGCGTTGCTGTACATCAGGACTCCTCAGTGCGGGTCGAGGCGACGGTGCTGCGGATGTGCGCCGCGATGCGCGCGGTGGCCTGCCCGTCGCCGAAGGGGGACGGCAGGGTGGCGAGTCGGGCGAGGGTCGGCTCCACCGCGCCGAGCAGGGCGGAGGCGGCCGGAGCGAGCTCCTGCGGGGTGACGAGCCGGGTGAAGGCGCCCAGCGCCTCGGGGCGCTCGGTCGAGTCCCGCACGACGAGGACGGGGCGGCCGATCACCGTCGCCTCCTCCTGTATGCCGCCGGAGTCGGAGACCAGCAGAGCGGCGTGGGCGGCGAGCGCCAGGAACCGCTCGTAGGGAAGCGGTTCCTCGGCGATCAGCGCGTCCAGGAGATGCGTGGCGTCCAACGTGCTGAGCATCGCCCTGGTGCGCGGGTGCACGGGGAACACGACGGGCCACCCCGACGCCGCGATCGCGTTGAACGCGCGGAGGGTGGCCAGGAGGTTCTCCGGAGTGTCCACGTTCTCCTGACGGTGCAGGGTGGCGAGGACGAAGCCGGCAGGCGTCAATCCGAGCCGCGCGAGCTCGTCCGCATCGCCGGCCGCGCCCGCACGCTGGGCGCGCACCGCCTCCACCACCGGATTGCCGGTGACGCGGATGCGCTCCTCGTCGATGCCCTCGGCGAGGAGGTTGGCACGGTTCGCCGCCGTCGCCGCGAACAGGTCGTCGGCGATGTGGTCGACCATCACCCGGTTGTGCTCCTCGGGCATCCGGCGATCGTGCGCCCGCAGTCCCGCCTCGACGTGCCCGAGGCGCACCCCTGCGGCATTCGCGGCGAGAGCGGCGGCGAACGTCGCGTTCGTGTCGCCCTGGACCACGACGTACCGCGGCTCGAAGCGGGTGATGGCCTCGGCGATCTGCTCGGCGGCGCGCCCGATCTGCGCCGCGCGCGGGAGACCGCCGACATGCAGCTGGAGATCGACGCGCTCGATCCCGCAGGACCGGAGGAACACCCGGGACATCCCCGGGTCGTAGTGCTGCCCGGTATGGACGACGAAGGCGGCATCTCCCAGTTCGCGGACGAGCGGAGCGAGCTTGATGATCTCGGGACGGGTCCCGAAGACGATCATGACGGAGCCTTTCGGCAGCGGAACGGACGAAGTGGACTGTGAGAAGTGCATTTCTGGGTACCTCGATCAGCCCCCGGAGGCAGGTCCCCCGTGGCTGACGCGATCAGTGGTTATCGGTGGGTCGCGCGACGCGCGGAGACGATGAGGAGCAGAGCTCCACCCGCCAGCAGCGCGATCGCGGGGAGGACGGAGAGCGGCGTGCCGCCCGTCTGCGCGAGCCCTGCAGCGGCAGGGGCACGGACGACGGTCGCCGCGCACGACCACTGCGCGTCGTCCGCGCAGGCGTGCGTCGCCGACAGCGGCGGCAGCGCGGGGAGGCCGGACAGGTCGTCCGGAACGGCGATCCCGGCCTGGACCGCCGCTGCCCGCAGGCCGGCGATCATCGACTCGTCATAGGCGACGGTGGCGCGGTTGACGACGGTGCCCTCGGCGTCTCGCGGCAGCTGCGCGCGGAGGGTCATCGTGGCCGACTCCCCGGGGCCGAGCTCCGGCACCACCCAGCCCACCCTGTCCTGCACGGCGACGCCCCCGGTCGAGGCGGCGATGAACCGCGCACCGTCGGGCAGGTCGTCGACGACGGGGATCTGCGTCGCGGCACCGGGGCCGACGTTCGTCACGGTGATCGTGTAGTCGAGGATGGACCCGGCCGGCGCGGCGGACTGCGCCACGGTCTTGTCGATCTCCAACGAGGCGAGCGGGGCCACCGCGGTCAGGGCGCATGCCTGCTGCGGGTCGTCGGGACACGGGGTGGTCACCGTCGGCGCGGGCGTCCCGTTCGGCGCAGCGGCGGAGTTCTGCACGGTGGCGCGGTTCACGAGCTGGGCCTCGTCGAGACCTCCCGGCGTCGTGCCGGTCACGTGCAGCACGACCTCGCCGCCGGCCGGGACCTCGGGGAGCGTCCAGTGGACGGCGCCGTCGGCGACCACGCCGCCCTGATCGGCCGAGACCGCGGTCAAGGCGGGCGGAAGGACATCGGTCACGGGGACATCGGTCGCCGGGGCCGTCCCGGCGTTGCCGACGACCAGGGTGTACGACAGCGCTTCGTCATGGCCGGCGACCTGCTTGTCGACGGTCTTCGCGAGGGACAACGCCGGCAGGGCGGCGACGACCGTGGAGGCGCAGGCGACACTCGCGTCGTCCGCACACGGCGTGGAGGACGTGGGCGCCGGCGTCTCGGCCGGGACACCGGCGGGGTTCTCCACCACGGCGCGGTTGACGAGGGTGGTGCCCGCGCCTGCGCGGTCGACGGTCCCGGAGACGTGCAGGGTGCTCGTGCCGCCGGCGGGAAGGGCGTCGATCGTCCAGGCGACCGCGCCGTCGGCGACCACGCCGCCTTGATCGGCCGTCGCATCGCGCAGCCCGGCGGGAAGCGTGTCGGTCACGGGCACCTGACGGGCCTCCGCCTCGCCGGTGTTCCGGACGGTGATGGTGTAGTCGAGGACGTCGCCCGGTGCGGCCGCGGCCTTGTCGACGACCTTGGCGATCGAGAGTCCGGCGACCTTCGGGTCCGGCGTGGCGGTGGCGGTCACCCCGAGGGCGTAGCCGTCCAGCGCTGCGGTCTGCGTGCCGCCGAGGGCGAAGCGGGCGACATCGAAGACGATCCGGGTGATCTTGGTGCCCGGGACGGTGAAGCTTCCGCAGCCCCCGGGGCGCGAGGCCGCGGTGCAGGAGATCCTCATGTCGCCGCGGGAGTAGCCGTCGCCTCCGTCCACGAAGGTGGCGCCGTCGGAGACGACCGCACGGGTCGCGCCGCCGTCGGCGGAGGCGAAGCGGATGCCGTCCGCGACCGAGATCCCGCCGAGTCCGGTACCGCCGGTCCCGGCGCCGAACTCGGCGATGTGGATCGCGGGATCGTCGACCGGGTGATCGAACGTGATCGTGAGCTGCCCCTCGCCGCAGCGCGACGACGTCCCGCAGTTCGCGTTCGAGTGGACGTCGAGCGTCGCGAGGTCCTTCGCCGAGACACCGGCCGCGTACATGGCGTCCGTGCCGCTCCAGGAGCTCAGCGTCTTACCCTCGCCGCCGAAGATGCGGGAGCCGCCGGCGAGTGTGGCGGTGGCGATCGTGCCGTCCGGCAGCGTGAACCGGCCGGTGTTCGCGTCGACGATGGTCGCGGCTCCCGTCGCGGCGTCAGCGGGTGCCGCGGCAGCGACGGCGCCCAGGGCGAGCAGCAATCCGAGCACGAAGGCGCCCGATCGTTTCCTCATGGCGATGTGGTTCCAATCTCGATCTCTTCATCCGCTGGTATCCGGAGATGGCGGACTCCTACAGGACAGCGATCCGCGGGGGTGATTACGCGCGGTTCCGAAATCAATCCACGATGACCACCTCCGCGCTCGCCGCGCCGGAGATCCCGGCGATGTTGGACTGCGCGAAACTCAGGGTCACTGCGGTCCCGGCGGGCACCGGATAGGCGTCGACGCGGAAGCTCGCCTGCCATCGCTCGTTCGCCGCGCACGTCCCCGCCGCCAGGGTGGCGCCGTAGGCGGACACCGTGAGGTCGGCACCGACCTCGCACGCCACGGTCACGGACAGCAGCTCGGTGCGTGAGACCTGTCCTGGCACGTCGATGAGGACAGGAGCGCTCGGCACGCTCGCCTCGGGGGCGGGTTCCGGCTCCGGCTCCGGCGGCGGCGCTGCCGGAGCGGACGGCTCCGGCGCGGCCGACGGCGGAGGGCTCGCGACCGGCGTCGCCGCCGGGGCGGATGTCGCCTCCGGGGATGGGACCGGGGTGGGTACGTTCCACGTCACGACCTCCGTGGCGGCGGGCGCCGCGACCACGGCGGTGCCCCCGACCACCGTGGCGGCGACGGTCGCCGCGAGCGTCGTCGCGGTGACCGCGGCCACGATACCGATGGTGGCCTTCGCCGCAGCGATACCCGCGACCGGAGCGGCGATCGCGGGCGGCAGCGGGGCGGCGCTGGCGGACAGTCCGGCAGATGTCAGCGACTGCCAGATCTGCGCACCGGCCCCCACCGTGATGCCGGCGGGGAAGAGGACGGACAGCATGCGCGAGCTGGCGTGACGCGCCTCCTCGGCCTTGGCGCGGCAGTCGGCGCACTCGTCGAGGTGGGCGTGCACACGGGCCGTGTCCCGGGGCGTGAGGCGCTGGCGGGCGTGCGCGCCCAGCTTCCCCATCGTCCACTGACACTCCCGGGAGGCCGGCGGGCGGGCCGCGACGTGCGCGGTGATCCAGGCCTGCCGGAGCCCCTCCCTGGCACGGAAGGCGAGGACCGCGGCCGCGCGCTCGCTGATGTCGAGGCGCTTGCCGATCTCGTGCATGGAGAGGTGCTCGACCTCGCCGAACCACAGCACATCCTGCCAGCGCTCCGGCAGGGCCAGGATGGCCTGCGAGACGAGCGAGGCGTCGAAATCGGCGTCGGCCGCGGCATCCGTGCTGTTCGGGTCCTCCACCGCCTCGATGTACTCGATGGGCACCTCGCGACGGGCGCGGCCCCAGCTGATGGCGAGGTTGCGCATCGTGGCGAACAGGTACGGCTTGAACGCGGCCGTGGGCCCCTTCCCGGCCTGGATCGCCTGATAGATGCGGGTGAAGGACTCTGCGACGAGGTCGTCGGCATCGGCTGACCACCAGTAGCTGCGGGCCACGGCCGCCGCCGCGGGTGCGTAGCGCTCCCACAGCTCCGCATAGGCCTGCTCGTCACCCCCGCGGACTCGGTCCAGCAGGTCCGCGTCGCGTTCCCTCTCCTCGTCTCTGCGTTGGTCGCTCATGGTGTTCCCTTCCCCCGAGGGCCTGTGTCGGTGAGGTGACAGACCTCACCCGTGCGTTCTCGCGCCGACGCGGGGCACGACCCGACGGATGTCGGCCGCACCCCGCCCGGCGCGTGCGATCAGCGGTTCCCGCGGCGTGCGCGTCGCGCGGCCGCCAGCGCACCTCCTATCCCCAGAAGCAGCACCCCGGCGAGCAGACCCGCTGTCGCGATCTCCCCGCCGGTCGTGGCCAGCGAGCCCCCGGGAGTGCCCGCCGGCGTCGCCGGCGTGCTCGGCGTGGCCGGAACGGGCGGCGGGGGCACGACGGCCACCGGGTTCTGCACGCTCACGGTGACGGTCTCGTCCCCCACCGTGAACCGCTCCGGGCTGATCACCGGCGTTCCCCATGCGGTGCCGGCCACGGGCTCCGGCGCCCGCTCGCGGACCCTGACCTCCGCGCCGGCAGGCAGCGCCGGGCTCGTCACCGGCGATCCGGCTTCGAGATCGAGCACCCCCGACCCCGCCGGGAAGCCCGGCCCCGCCGGGTACGCGTACTCCAGCACGTACCGGGTCCCGGCGGGGATCCGCTCGGTCGCGGCCGCCGGACCGCTGAGGGTCTTCAGCGCCGTGAAGCGCCCGACGCGCGTACCGTTCCCCGTCCCGGAGCCGCCGTGGCGGGTGACCTCCGACGTGACCGTCGACGATGTCTCGGTGCCGACCCGGATCTCGGCGGCGTTGCGGTAGGTGCCGGCCGCACCGTCGTCGGTCACCCGCGAGAGGTAGTGCACGTTGTAGAAGCCGCCCTCGACGGCGGTGAAGGTGACGGTGGTCCCGTCGGCGGAGACGGTGTAGTCGGCGGCAGGGACCTCGGTGACCGGCCCCGGGACGACGAGACCGCTGGGGAGCGTCTGCAGACCGGTGGCGACCCACAGCGACGGATAGCGTTCCCCGGCGGCGGATTCGCGCAGGAGCTCCTGGTCGGAGCCGATGACGTCGGTGACGACGACTTCCTGACCCGCGGCCATGCCCTTCGCTCCCGCCCCGACGGCGACGTCCCACGCGATGGTGTCCGAGGTGTTCTGGTACTCCCCGCTCTTGAAGTCCGCGCGGCCTCGGAAGTCACAGTCGGTCGTGCAGATGAAAGGGTCCGGCTTCACATCGACGGAAGCGGTGACGTCACCGAAGTCGTAGGTGACCGTGGTGGTCTCGCTCACCTCGGTGGTCACCGTCGCCCAGAAGGAGAAGCCTCCGGAGAGACCGACGGGGTGCTCCTCCAGGTAGGCGCTGTCGATGTCGCAGACGAGCTGCGCGGCGGTCGTCACGCAGCGTCCCGCCTCAGCTCCCGCCGCGTCGAGCAACGGGAAGGTGTCCGGCAGCCCACGGAGGCCCTCGGGGAGCTCGACGACGAAACCGGCAGGTGCGACCGGGTTGTCCGGCAGGGACCAGGTGCCGGTCAGCTCGGCCTTCGTGCCGCTGGCGACGGCCTTCTCCGTGAAGGCCAGGGACTCGACCGTCGCGCCGGTCGTGTACGGCGGGGCCGCGGTCGCCGCGACGGGGACGAGCAGGGCTCCGACGAATCCGCCGACGATCATGGCGACGGCGGCGACGCGGCGGGCGACGCGGCTCCGTCCCGAGCGGGGTCGGACGGGTGGCGAATGGGTCAGCATGTGTTCCTCCGGTGACAGCCGCGCACACGCGACGTGGGCACGGTCGAAGATGAGACACGGCGGGGCCCGACGTACTACGCGCGTTCCGCAGGATTGCGGAACGCGCCGATGCACGCCGCACGTGTCTCCACGCCGCGCGGCGTCGCACTCTCTCCGCCCGCGGCGATGCCGCGGAGCTCTCCCCCGGCCCGCAAGGTTGCCCTCCCTCGAACAGGCCGCCAACGACCGTACCCCTCATGCGGCGCATCGCAGGTGTTCGCAGCCGCGCGTATATCGGCGTTCCGGAATGGGCCGACGGAACGCCCCGAGATCGGGGATGTGCGGCGGGCCGGGGGAGCAGCCCGCCGCACGAGGGACTCGATTTCTCCACGTCGTCGGGTTGGGGATTCGACGACGTCCTGGGCCACGGATCCCGTCCGCGCTCACATGCCCAGCCTCGCCCCTCGGCAAACAGGACGGGGACGGCCCCTGAGCATTACGCCGGATAAGCTCGGAAACGTGCCGATCGCCCCCTCCGCCTCCCCTGCCACCGCCGACGACGACCTCCGCCGCCTCGCCGACGCGCTCCGCGACCCGGCACCGCTGAACTGGGTCATCACCGGCGACTCGATCACCCACGGCCTGGTGCACACCCAGGGCGGGCGCAGCTACCAGGAGCACCTCCACGAGCTGATCAGGGGCGAGCTCGAGCGCGTCCGCGACATCGTGCTCAACACCGCGATCAGCGGCAACCGGATCGTCGACATCCTCGACGACTGGGAGCGTCGGGTCGCGGGCTGGCAGCCGGATGTCGTCACCCTCATGGTCGGCACCAACGACGCCTCGGACGGCGGGCCCCGACCGGTGATCTCGCCGGATGACTACGCCGCCTCCCTGCATGACTTCGTGAGCCGGGTGCGCGAACTCGGCGCCATCCCGGTGCTCCAGACGCCGCCCGCCATCGACGTCCGCAACGCGCCGGAGCGGGCGCGGATCGCCGCCTTCGCGGAGGCCGTCCGTCGGATCGCGTCCGCGGAGGACGTGATCCTCGTCGACCAGTACGCGCACTTCGCGGAGCTGGGCGGTGGCGGGATGCCGTGGGGCCTCATGAACGACCCCTTCCACCCCAGCGCCGCCGGACACGCCGCTCTCGCCCTGGAGCTCGCCCGCGTCCTCGGCATCGCGCCGGAGGGACCGCGCGCCCGCACAGCCGCCCTCCTGGAAGGCATGGTCGGCACGGCTCGCGTCTTCGGCTGAGAGGCCCGGATTCACCCGGCCAGGGTGACCGCTCTGGACGGCGGTGACGGCGCGACGCTAGGTTGAGCGCATTCACACTCGACAGTGAGGTGGGGGCATGTCGCACGTCGTCGCAACCGGGGCCGGCAAGGCCATGATGGAACGTCGGAACGATCCGACGCACGAGTACATCCTGAAGCTCACCGGCAAGGAGCGGCCTCGGGTCCTCTTCGTCGGCACCGCGACCGGCGATGACACCGCCTACATCGTGAGCTTCTACTCCACGTACGACTCCGACAGATGCGCGCCGCACCACCTGCCGCTGTTCCATCGCGCCGTCGACGACCTGGCCGGGTTCGTGAAGGGCTTCGACGTCATCCACGTCGGCGGCGGGAACACCGCCAACATGCTCGACGTCTGGAAGCATCAGGGCCTCGACGAGATCATGCGCGAGATGTGGGAGGACCCTTCGTCGAACGTCGTGTTCACGGGAGGCAGCGCGGGCGGCATCTGCTGGTTCGAGGGCGGCACGACCGACAGCTACGGACCCACGCTGCAGGTGCTCCCCGAGGGTCTCGGGTTCCTGCACGGCAGCTTCTGTCCGCACTACGACGCCGAGGACCAGCGACGGCCGCTCTTCCACGCCTCCCTGCTCAGCGGCGAGCTCTCCACCGGGTATGCGGTGGGCAACCTGCAGTCGTTGCACTTCGAGAACAGCGAGTTCGTCACGGCGGTCAGCCCGGTCGAGAACGCGTTGGCGCTGAAGGTCGAGGCGGCCGACGGGAATATCGTCGAGACCGAGCTGCCGGTGCAGGTCCTCACCGGGGCGGCGCCGGTCGTGAAGGGGCCGTCGTCGTGAACGACAGCGTCTGGATCCTCGTCGCCGAGCTCATCGTCGTCGTCCTGGCGATCTTCATGGGCACCCGCACGAGCGGGATCGGCCTGGGCGTGTGGGGCCTCGTCGGCGTCGCGGTGCTCGTGTTCGTGTTCGGGGAGGCCCCCGGCAACGCCCCCGTCGACGCGGTGTTCATCGTCATCACGGTCATCACCGCGGCCTCGACCATGCAGGCCGCCGGCGGCATCGACTGGATGGTGTCGGTGGCCGCGAAGGTCATCCGCAAACGCCCGAAGTCCGTCGTCTTCCTCGCGCCGGCCATGTCGTTCCTCTTCACGGTCGGCGCGGGGACCGGCAACATCTTCTACCCGCTGCTGCCCGTGATCTACGACGTCTCCTACCAGCAGAAGATCCGGCCGGAGCGGGCGCTGTCGGTCTCGGCCGTCGCCTCGCAGGTCGGCATCCTGTGCTCGCCGGTCTCCGCGGCCACCGCATCGATGGTCGTGCTGCTCGCGCCGCAGGGCGTCGACCTCGGCGGCCTGCTCCTCATCATGTGGCCGGCCTCGATCGCGGGCCTGCTCGTCGCCGCCCTGGTCATGATGCGTCACGGCAAGGACCTCGAGGACGACCCGGAGTACCAGAAGCGCCTGGCGGAGGGGCAGATCAAGCCGCCCACCGTCGACGCGCACGAGAACAAGCTCCCGCCGACCGCCGTGCTCTCGGCCTCGCTGTTCCTCGCCGGCGTCGCGGTGATCGTCTTCTTCGGCCTGTTCGAGAACCTCCGTCCGGTCATCGGCACCGATGACGACGGCGGCCCGCTCCGCCTGAGCGTCACGGTGATCATCGAGGTCGTCATGGGCATCATCGCCGCGCTGATCTTCGTGTTCTGCAAGGTCAAGGCCGCCGACGTGCCGAAGCAGTCCACGTTCCCCGCGGGCATCGTCGGGGCCATCGCCCTGTTCGGCATCGCCTGGCTCGCCAACACGTTCGTCGCCGCGAACCAGACCCTCATCGTCGACGGGCTGGGCTCGGTCGTCTCCGGATCGTCCGCCTTCCTCGGCGCTCTGCTGTTCGCGCTGGCGCTCTTCGCGGTCGCCATGCTCACGACCAGCCAGTCGAGCGCCACGAACGCGATCGTCCCGATCGGCATCACGATCGGTCTGCCCGCCTCCCTGCTGGTGGGGCTGTGGCCGGCGGCGATGGGCATCTACACGCTGCCCGCCAACGGCAGCCAGGTGGCGACGGTCGCGTTCGACCAGACCGGGACGACGAAGATGGGCAAGTTCGTCATCGACCACTCGTTCCAGCTGCCGAACCTCGTCTACGTCGGCACGGCCATCGTCGTCGGGGTGGCGCTGTCGTTCCTGTTCACGTGACATGACCGACGTCGTCGACCGGTCGGCGCTGCGGCAGTTCCTCCTGGGACTGGCTCAGGGCATGAATGCATCGGCGGAGTCCGTCGACCGCATCCGGGACACGATCGCCGAGGTGGCCACGGCATCGGGGGGAGACGGCGCCGACTTCGTCGTCCTGCCGACGATCATCATCGTGGAGACGGGGGACGCGGAGGAGCAGCGGGTCGCGTTCCGGTCGGCCACGAACGCCTCGTTCCGCTTCGACCAGATCGCCGCGCTGTACGACCTCATCGCGCAGGCGAAGACCGGCGCCGTGGACCCGCTGGACGGCATCCGGCGGCTCAACGAGATCGGCGCGATGCGCCCGCGGCTCGGCTGGTTCACCCGCACGCTCGGGCATGCCATCCTCACGACCGGCCTCGCGCTCCTGCTCGCGCCGACCTGGCAGGGCGCGCTCGTCGCCTTCGTGCTCGGCTTCGGGATCGGCCTGCTCAAGCTCGTGCGCTCCCCCACGCTGCAGCTGGTCATGCCCATCGCCGCGGCCTTCGTGTGCGCCGCCGCGGTGTTCCTGCTCGCGGAGGTGATCGAGATCGGCGACCCGATCCGGCTGCTGATCGCGCCGCTGGTGACCTTCCTCCCCGGCGGCGTGCTCACCACGGCGACGGTCGAGCTCGCAGCCGGGCAGATGATCTCCGGTGCGTCCCGCCTCATCTACGGGTTCGTGCAGCTCGCCCTCCTCGCCTTCGGCATCCTCGCCGCGGGCGCGGTGGTGGGCGTCTCGAGCGACTCGTACGAGGCGCTCGACGCCTCCTCGTCCTACCTGCCCTGGTGGGTGCCGCTGCTGGGCATCCTCGTGTTCGCGCTCGGCAACTACTTGCACTTCTCCTCCCCGCCGTCCACATTCGGGTGGGTGCTGCTCGCCCTGGTCGTCGCCTACCTCGGCCAATGGGCGGGAACGGAGTTCATCGACCCGGCGGTCGGCGGCTTCGTCGGCGCGGTCGCCGTCACGCCGGTCGTGTTCTGGATCGCCGGGCTGCGCCACGGGGCCCCGTCGCAGCTCACGTTCCTCCCCGCGTTCTGGCTGCTGGTGCCGGGAGCGGCGGGGCTGGTGGGACTCACCGAGGCGGTGGCGACCGACAACGGTCTCGCCGACTTCACCGCCGCCCTCGTCTCCGTCATGTCGATCGCCTTGGGTGTGCTCATCGGCACGGCGCTCTACCGCGTCGTGCACCACGGCGCGGAGGAGTTCGTCCAGTTCGCCGTCGCCCCGCCGCCCGCGGAGGACGAGGAGCCCGCGCCGACGCTCTGGCACCGCCTGTCTGCCCCGCTGCGCCGCCTGCGCCGCCGCGATCGCTAGCGGTACACCTCGCGACGGTGGCCGGCGTGCACGACGACGACCGTCAGGATCCCGTCCTCGATCCGGTAGAGAACCCGGTAGTCCCCCGTCCGCACCCGCCACTCCGGTCGGCCGGTGAGCTTGCGTGCCGCGGGGGGCCGTGGGTCTTCGGAGAGGAGCTCGATGACGGCCTGGATACGTCGGGACCCGGTGTCGATCAGAGCGTGGCGAGGATCTCCTTCATCTCCGCGATCTCCGCGGTCTGCGCGTCGACGATGTCCTGCGCGAGGGCGACCGCGTCGGCGTTCTCGCCGTCCGCGACCTCCGTCTCGGCCATCTCGACCGCGCCCTCGTGGTGGGCGATCATCTGCTCCAGGAACAGCCGGGACGCCTCCGGGCCCGCGGCGGCTTCGAGCGCGGCGAGGTCGTCGTCGCTCATCATGCCGTCACCGTGGTCCATTTCCGCGGGGTCACCCGCCTCGGCACCCCAGTCGTCGAGCCACCCCTGCAGCTGCTCGATCTCCGGGCCCTGAGCGGCCTTGATGCGTTCGGCGAGGTCGGTCACCCGTGGGTCGACGTCATCCTTCGCGAGCACGATGTCCGACATCTCGACGGCCTGCTCGTGATGGACGATCATCATGGACGCGAACATCGCATCGGCCTCGTTCGCTCCGGCCAGCGGGGCGTCCGAGGTGGAGTGATCCATACCGGAGTGGTCGGCCGGTCCCGCAGGTGCGGCCGAGGCGCATCCCGCGAGGGCGAGGGTTCCGACCAGCACGAGGGCGGCGGCGGCAGCGGTTCGATTCTTCATTTCTCTCTCATCTCTGTCTGTCGGAAGGGCGTCCGCGGTCGCGGAGCCCGGGCGCTCACCAGCGCCGATCAGGTCCGACTGATGCAGAGGACGTGGAGTGAGGGGGGACGGAGAGGGGCGGCGGCGGTTCCCGCGCGCACGCGGAGGGCGCGCAGCAGGGGAGCGATCACGGCCGCGCGGGTGGGGCGCAGCACCAGGAGCAGTCCGCCGAGGAGCGCGAGGACGCAGGCCGCGCCGCCATCCCCCGCGGAGTCGTCGGGGGCGACGGCCGCCTCGGCGACGGACACCGCATGCGCCGCCGACGCCGAGGGGTGCCCGGGCACCGGTGCCGCGTGGCCCGCCATCGCGTGCGCTCCGGGGGTGCCGTGCGTGTCGAGCGCGTGCATGCCGAGGAGCCCGAACACGACGCCGCCCACGAGGAGGACGACGAGCAGCGCCCTCTGGAGCACGCGACGACCGGCCATGGGTTCACTATACCCGGTGGGGGTATAGTGGACCGCAGTCAGCGGGCGACGCCCGCGCGACGCAGCAGCCGGCGGACGGCGAGAACGACTCCCGCCACCGCGAGCTCCCCGAGCACCCGGCCGAGCAGCGTGGCGATGAGCACCGGCGGGACGAGGTGCTCCGGGGAGAACACCGGGAGGGCCACGAGGAAGAGCACCACCCCGGTCACGGCGCCGGCGAGCAGGACACGACCCGGGCGGACCGCGGCGTCGCGCCGGAACGGCAGCGCGAGGTCGAGGACCGCGCCGCCGAGGACGAGCGGCACCACCCCGAGCAGCCCGATGGGGGACACCGCGAGCGTCAGCACCCCGGTCACGAAGGCGGCCAGCGTCGCCATGCCAGGGACCCGGGTGACGACGCGGGCGAGGAAGGGCAGTGCGGTGTGCACGGCCGCGACCAGGGCATACGCGGGAGGGGAGGCGGCGGCCAGCACGCTCGTGACCGGGACGACAGCCAGGAAGACGAGGGCCTGAACCGCGCCGAGGGCTGCGCTCACGAGCAGGGCGCTGGTCGGCACACGGCGGGACACGGGCGATAACGGACCACTCACTCCTCCGAGCCTAGAACTCCCGGCGCCCCTCGCTCCGCAGCGTCCTGCACCGTGCGGGTTTGGATATCGTAGGGGTGGGGATGCGTACCTGGGGAGGGACGATGCCGACTTTCGGCGCGCAAGGGGACACGAGGTTTCCGCGGGTTTCCGCGCACGTGATCGGGCGTCCGCGGCTGAACGCGGTGCTGGATGCCGGGGCTCCGCTCACGCTGCTGCGCGGCGCCGCGGGCTCCGGGAAGACCACCGCCCTGGTCGGCTGGGCCTTCACCTGCTCCGCCCGGGTCGTGTGGCTCACGGTCACACCGGCCCTGGCGACGAGCCCGGCACTGGCATCTGCGCTGCTGCGGGTGCTGCGCGGCACGGACACGGACACGGGCGCAGGCAGCACCGATCCGGCCACCGGGGACGGCTGGCCCGCCGTCGGGCACTATCTGTGCGATCACGAGGAGCCTGTCGTCATCGTCCTGGACGACGCCGCCGCGCTCGACCGGGATGCGGTCTTCGACCTCTGCCGCACGGTCGCCGTCCCGTCGCACGTCCGCCTGATCGTCGCCACGAATCGCCCCAGTCCCTTCGACAGCGACGGCATCGGCCTCGTGATCGACACCGCGCTGATCTCTCCGGAAGACCTCGCGTTCGACACCGACGAGATCCGCCGCGCTCTCGACGTGGACGAGGACACCGCCGTCGCCGTGCGGGCGGCCACCGAGGGATTCGCGGCGGTCGTGCGTGCCGTCGCTCTCCGCGGCCGTGCCCCCGACGGCACGACGATCGTGGAGGTCGCGACGGCGGCGGTCGACGACTACCTCCGCAGCCGCATGGAGGAGGGCACGTTCGGCGCCGGCGTCCTGGAGGGTCTTATCCGGATCAGCATCACGGACACGGTCGACCTGCCGTTGGCGCAGGCCCTCAGCAGCGATCCGGACATCGGCACGGCCCTCGACGAGGCCGAGGCGTTCGGCTTCGGCCGATGGTCGACGGACTCCGGGCGCCGGACCTTCACGATCGCCGCGCCGGCCCGCACCCTGCTGCGTCACGACCTCCTGCGGCGGTTCCCCGCCGAGATCCGCGTGCTCCGACGCCTCGCGATCGAGGGCGCCCTGCGCCGCGGCGCCCCCTTCGAAGGACTGCGCCTCGCGATGGAGGAGGACGACCTCCACCTCGCGGCCCACGTCATCATGTCCGGGTGGAGCCACCTCCTGGACCACGACGGTCGCCGGGTCGTGGCGCTGCTGGGCGACCTGCCTCTCGCCCGGCTGAAGCAGGAGCCGCTGGTGGCCATGCTCCTGGGCATCTGCCTCAATGCCAACCGGCTCCGGCGGGTGCGCGGACTGCAGCTGCTGCGGATGGCGATCTCCGCCGCGAACGCCCGTCGGAACACGCTCTCGCCGACGGAGCGCCTGTTCATCTGGACTGCCGAGAGTGCGGCGCTGCGCGTGATCGGGATGCCCGACAGGGCGGGGCAGGTGGCCGCCCGCGCGCTGGCTCTGTTCACCGAGACACCCGAGTCCCAGTGGGAGCAGTACGCGATGGAGATGCCGCTGCTGTGCACGCACCTCGGCATCTCGCTCTACTACGGCGGCCGTCGGGAACAGGCCGTGCGCCTCTTCGACGAGGCCGCCGCCCTCGCGGCGTCGCAGGGCAGCGGGAAGGCGTTCCACGCCGTCAGCCTCCTCGGCGGGATCCACGCCCTCAACGGCGATCTGCCGGAGGCCCGGCACTATGTCGAGATCATCCGCGACGGCTCGTGGGATCCCGCGCAGCTGGACGGCTACCGCGGCACGTTCTACCGCGTCGCCGAGGCGATGCTGGCGGTCGAGGACGGCGACCTCGCCGCAGCCAAGCACCACGCGCGCGCCTTCCTCCCGCACCGGGCGACGAGCGAGCACTGGACGACGATGGCGACGGTCGAAGCCTGGATCGCGCTGCACGAGGGCGATGCCGCCGGTGGGCTGGAGCGACTGGAGTCGTTCGCCCGGCTGCGCGGACGCGAGGCCGGCTCTCCGCCGGCCCGCCAGGCGCTGAGCCGCCCGCGGATCCTGCTCCACCTCGCCCTCGGCGACATCCGCGCCGCGCGCGGCATCAAGCAGCGCGACGCCGGGGCGGACCGCTTCGGCACCCTTCTGGAACGAGCCAGGGTCGCCCTGATCGACGGTCGCGCGCCCGAGGCGGCGCGGCTCCTCTCTCACACGCGCCTCGAGCCGACGACCTCGCGCGAGCGCGCGGAGGCCGCGGCGGTGCAGAGTGCAGCCCTCCACCGGGTCAGTCCCGCCGCCGCGCAGGCCGTGACCGAGGCGCTGAACGCCCAGCTCGCCGACCGCGGACTGCGCACCCCGCTGGCGCTGCTCAGCGCCGAGGATCTCGCCGCCGTCCGCGCCGACCTCGCTCCGATCGGCGGCGCGCCGCTGCCCGGCCGATCCGCGTTGCCATCGTTCGCCGCCCGCCCGAGGCTGTCCTCGCGGGAGCAGGTGGTGCTGCACGCGCTCACCACCGGGGCGCCGCTGCCCGAGATCGCCGCGGAGCTCCAGGTCTCGCCGAACACCCTGAAGACGCAGCTCCGCAGCATCTACCGCAAGCTCGACGCGGCCAACCGTACGGAGGCACTCGAACAGGCCGCCCGGCACGGCCTCCTCCGCGGATGACGAGAGCCCCGCCCGTCGCAGACGACGGGCGGGGCTCTCCGGCGGAACCGCTAGCTCTGCATGCGGCGTCGGCGCACCAGCAGCAGCACGGCACCGCCGATCAGCAGGGCGATCGCGAGCCCGAGGACCCACGGGGCCAGCTGTCCACCCGTGAGAGCGAGCGGCGTCAGCACCGGGTTCTCGGTCGTGCTCGTCGGCGGCGTGATCGTCTCCCCGCCGGGAGGCGTGGCCGACGCCGTGGCCGCGTTCCGCAGCGTCGCTCCCGCCGCGTCGGCGTGCACGGTCACCGCATAGGTGATCACGACGCGCTCCCCTTCGGCGAGGCTGCCGGTCCAGCGCAGCGTCGTGCCGTCGATCGTCGGCGCGGCCACCGCACGGTCACCCACCGTGGCGGTCGCCGAGCCGCGGAGGTCGGCGTGCCGCAGCACTCCGGCCAGGTCATCCGTGACGACGACCTCGTCCAGACCCGTCTCGCCGGTGTTGGTGCCGGTGAGGGTGTAGGTCACGACGCTGCCCGTCGCGACGGCGGAGCCGGATGCGGGGTCGGACGTCTTGACGAACGCGAAGCCCGGGGTGCCGACGGGGTTCTCCGTCGTCACCGGCGGCGGGGTCAGCTCGGCGCCACCCGGAGGCGTCGCCGTGCCCTCGACGGTGTTCGCGATGATCACGCCGCCGGCGTCGCCGTGCACGGTCACCGAGTAGGTGATCGTGACGCGCTCGCCGACCGCGAGGTCACCGGTCCAGGTGAGCTCATCTCCCGCGACGACGGGTGTCGCGGCGGTGCCGTCGCTCAGGGTCGCCGTCGCGTCGCCGTTGTAGGCGGCGTGGGCGAGCACACCCGAGAGGTCGTCGACGATGCGGACCGGAGCCAGCGCCGTCTCCCCCGTGTTCACGCCGGTCACCGTGTAGGTGACGACGCTGCCCGGGTCGACACGCGTGCCGGAGGCGGGGTCGGCGAACTTGCGCAGCTCGAAGCCCGGCTCGTTCACGGGGTTCTCGGTCGTCGCCGGCGGCGTCTCGATGGGCGGCACGCCACCCGGCGGGGTCGCCGAGCCGGAGGCCGAGTTCTCGATCACGGACCCGCCGGCATCCGCCCGCACGGTCACCGAGTAGGTGATCGTGACGGTCTCGCCGACCTGCAGCGCACCCGTCCACGACAGCCCCTCCTCGGCCACCGTCGGCGCGGTGGTCACCGTGCCGCCGATCGTCGCCGTCGCGTCGTCGTTGAACTCCGCGTGCGCCAGGACACCGGAGAGGTCGTCGGCGATGGTGACGGGGTCGAGGGCCGTCTCCCCCGTGTTCACGCCGGTCACCGTGTAGGTGAGGACGCTGCCCGGGTCGACCGCCGTGCCCGCAGCCGGGTCGACGCTCTTCGAGACGGAGAATCCGGGCTCGTTGACCGGGTTGGTCGTGACACCGGGCGGCGGGGTGATCGTCGATCCTCCCGGCGGGGTCGCCGTCGCGGACGCCGCGTTCTCGATCACGGTTCCGACGCCCTCGGCGCTCACGGTCACGGAGTAGGTGACGGTCACGGTCTGGCCGACCGCGAGCGCCCCCGTCCATGACAGCTCCGTGCCGTCCAGGGTCGCGGCACCCGCAGCGGCACCCGCGATGCTCGCCACGGCGTCCGCGTTGAACGTCGCGTACGGCAGCACGCCCGACAGGTCGTCGGTGATCGTCACCGGGTCGAGCACCGTCTGGCCCGTGTTGACCGCGGTCAGCGTGTAGGTGAGCACATCACCGGGGTCGACAGCGGTACCGGCGGCGGGGTCGACGGTCTTGGCGAACGCGAAGCCGGGCTCGTTCACGGGGTGCTCCGTGCTCGACGGCGGCGGCGTGATCGGGGTGCCGGGAGTCGTGGGGCTCTCGGGGTCGCTCGGGTCGGCGGGGATCAGCGGGGTCGCCTCTCCGGTCGCCGTGTTCGCGATGGTCTCGCCGCCGGCGGTGGCGTCGACGGTCACCGAGTAGGTGATCACGACGTCCTGGCCGGGGCGCAGCACGCCGTTCCACGAGAGGGCGCCGTCGGCCACGCGGACGTCGCCGCGGGTCGCGGACACGTCGTCGTTGTACGACGCGTGGGCCAGCGCCGCGCGCAGGTCGTCGCCGATCTCGACGGGGTCGAGGACGGTGTCGCCCGTGTTGCGGCCGGTCACGGTGTAGGTGATCACGCTGCCGGGGTCGACGCGCGTGCCCGTCGCCGGGTCGGCCGTCTTGGTGACGGTGAACCCGGGGGTCGCGACGGGGTGCTCCGTCGTCGCCGGCGGGGTCTCGACCGGGGTGCCCGGCGTGGTCGGGCTCTCCGGGTCGGTCGGGTCGGTCGGGATCAGCGGGGTGCCCTCGCCGGACACCGTGTTGCGGAGCAGCACGCCGGTCGCCTCCTCGTCCACGGTCACCGTGTAGGTGATGTCGACGCGGTCGCCGGGAGCGAGCGTCCCGGTCCAGGTGAGGGTGGTGCCGGAGAGCGCGACGGATCCGGACGAGGCCTTCGCGTCGCCGCCGTACTCCGCGTTCGCGAGGACGGCGGAGAGGTCGTCGACGATCGTCGCGGGGTCGAGGACCGTGTTGCCGGTGTTGACGCCCGAGACCGTGTAGGTGATCGTGTCACCCGCGCGGACGGCGGTGCCGGAGGCCGGGTCAGCCGACTTCGAGACCTCGAAGCCCGTGTCGACGACGGGGTGCTCCGTCTCTGCCGCCGGCGGGACGATCGGGGTGCCCGGGGTCTTCGCCCCGGAGGGGTCGGCGGGGTCGGTCGGGATCTGCGGCGTGGCCGATCCGGTGACGACGTTGTGCAGCAGGGCCTTCTCGACACCC
Source organism: Microbacterium meiriae (assembly GCF_040685015.1). Classification (NCBI taxonomy): domain Bacteria; kingdom Bacillati; phylum Actinomycetota; class Actinomycetes; order Micrococcales; family Microbacteriaceae; genus Microbacterium; species Microbacterium meiriae. The sequence goes on from NZ_JBFBHD010000001.1 coordinate 1,110,825, forward strand.
GCGTCCACCGTCACGGTGTAGCGGATCGTGACCGATTCCCCGCGCGGGATGGCGCCCGTCCAGGTGAGGGTGGCGTCGGCGACCCGCACGGAGCCGCGGTCGGCCGTGACGTCGTCGTTGTAGCCGGCGGAGCCGAGCACGCCCGACAGGTCGTCGACGATCTCCGCGGGATCGAGGTCGGTGTCGCCCGTATTGGTGCCGGTGATCGTGTAGGTGATCGTGTCACCGGCGGACACGGCCGTGCCGGAGGCGGGGTCGGCCGACTTCGAGATCGTGAAGCCGGAGCCGATCACGGGGTGCTCGGTGGTGACCGTCGGCGGGACGATGGGGTCACCCGGAACCTGCGGCCCGGTCGGGTTGCCCGGGTTCGGGGTGGTGGGAGTGCCCGATCCGGTCACGCTGTTGCGCAGGATCTCGCCGGAGGTGTCGTCGCCCACGGTCACCGAGTACGTGATCGTCACGGTCTGTCCGGGCTGAAGCGTTCCGGTCCAGGCGAGGGCGTTCCCGGTCAGGGTCGCGCCGCCCGTGGTGACGGTGGTGCCGCCGACCGTGGTCGTGATGTCGTCGTTGAAGGCGGCGCTCGCGAGCACGCCGGAGAGATCGTCGGTGACGGTCGCCGGGTTCAGGACGGTCGCCCCGGTGTTCGTGCCCGTGACGGTGTACTCGATGGTCTGGCCCGGCTCCACCACGGTGCCCGCGGCGGGATCGGAGGTCTTCGCGACCTCGAAGCCGGCGACGGGGTGCTCGGTGGTGACGGCTGGAGGGGTGATCGGAGGCAGACCCCCGGGCGGCGTGCCGGATGCGGTGACGCGGTTGGCGATGCGCTCGCCCTCCACGCCCTCGTCGACGACGACGGAGTACGTGATCGTGAGTACCTGCCCGGGCTCGAGGGCACCGGTCCAGGCGAGGTCGTCGCCCGTGACGGTGGCGGCGCCGGACGACACCGGGTCGCCGTCGATCGCCGTGGCCACGTCGCCCTGGTACTCGGCGTTGGCGAGCACACTCGACAGGTCGTCGGTCACGGTGACCGGGTCGAGGCGGGTGTTGCCGGTGTTCTCGGCCTGCACCGTGTAGGTCAGTCGCTGGCCGGCCTGCACGGCGGTGCCGTCGGCGGGGTCGGAGGTCTTGCGGAGCGCGAGGTCCGGCGCGAGGCGGACGTTCGTGTAGGTGCACGTGACGTCGGTGCCGAGCGGGCCGGACGGCTGGGTGACCTGTCCGTCGGCGGTGACGGCCACCGGGGTGGTCGAGCCGTCGGCGTTCACCTGCAGGCAGACGAGGGAGGCGTCGTACTTCGTGAGGTCGGTCGAGCCCGCCGCCGACTCGGACAGCCGGAAGGTGTCCCCCTGGTTGGTGAACACGGGGCCGACGTAGTCCGGCTGCAGACCGGAGCGGTCGCCACGGGTGACGGCGTCGGTCTGCGCGACCTGGTAGCCGACCGGCGACTGCACGCGGAGCCCGAACTGGTCGGTCCCGGCGTGACGGCCTTCGGGGAGATCCTTCTTCAGCGTCAGCGTGTTCGGGAACGTGCAGCTCGCCATGTCGGTGGGCGAGAAGGACCCGAGCGAGGTGGTGTTGACGGTCTGTCCGCGGGGCAGATCGACCTCGACGATGTACGGGTTGGTCCCCCCCACCGAGACGAAGATGTGGCCGAGGTTCCCGAACGCGATGCCGTTGCCCTGCACGCCCGCGCCCATGTCGTGCACCTGCTTGGCATCGATCGTGGCCGTGCTGGGCTGGAGCGTTGCGGGCAGGTCGGCGGAGTAGATGTATCGGTCGGCGACCAGCACGAGCTGACCGGAGGCACTGAAGGCCATGTCGCCGTTGGCCCCGAAGGCGCTGCTGCCGGTAGTCGGGCGCAGCTTGCCTACCTGCACGTAGGTCTGCGGCGTGACGCTCTCGTTCCACGCATAAAGGTTGATGGCGCCATCGAGCGTGCCGCTGGCGAAGTAGTACACGCCCGTGACGGGATGCACGGCCCCTCGGAGGACAGAGGAGTCTGTGCGGCTGGTTCCCAGCGTGAACGGCGTTCGGGTCGTCGTTCCCTCGCCCCGACGGTCGTGCTTGGCCAGCACCTTCTCCGTGCCGACGTTGGTCACCGTGTACGCGTACGTTCCGTCCGCCGACAGGCCGAGCCCGTTGTCGGAGTGGCCGAGGCCGATGCTCGTGGCGCCGAGGGTGCCGCCCTGCTCGTTCACGGCGAACTCGCGCACCTCGGTGGCGCTCTGCACGTACACCGCTCCCGGCGTGCAGAGGAACGGCTCTGCCGCGGCGGCAGGCGCGGCGGTCAGCGTCCCGCCGACGACGATCATCGACGATGCGACGAGCGCCGTGCTCACGGCACCGCCGATCAGCCTCTTCGTCCGGCCCCGCCAGCGGCTGTGCCGCTCCGGCGGAAGGCCATCGGACGTGCGGTCCTTGCGGGCAACACGGAATCCCATGACTGCTCTCCCCATTCATCGCGTTCCGGCACGCATCCGCGCACACGGAAGCCCCCGCCCCCTCAGGCGACCGCCGAGCACCCTTTCGGGCAGGGTGGACTCGGTCCGGGCCTCCGCCAGCCTGCCCGGCTGCCGCGGAGGCCCCCGACCGAACCGGGGGAATTCACCCCTGCTTTTCACCCCGGGACGGCACGCCGGAGGGCGCACCGGGATCCCGATGCGCCCTCCGGTGGTCGCGGGCCTACTCGCGAGAGCCGATCTCCTCGATCGGGCGGCGGCGCAGCGCGGCCCCTGTCGCGACCCGCAGCGCGACGAGGGCGAGCGCGCCCATGCCGCCGACGATCGCGAGGGAGCCGAGCACGGGCATCGCCGGGAGCGGCTGCCCGGAGATGCCGTAGCTCATCCCCATCAGCGGCGGGATCGCCACCAGCACGCCGAAGACCATCGCGAGGGCGGCGATCAGGATCGCCTCGGTGCGCATCGTGGCGCGCACCTGTCCCCGGGAGGCGCCGATGAGCTGCAGCAGGGCGAACTCCCGGGACCGCTCCCCCGTCGCCATGACGAGCGTGTTCACGACGGCGATCGCGATGTACCCGAGGATGACCAGCAGACCGATGAGGCTCACCCATCCCTGCTGCGACACGGCCCCGGTCATGCTGGGCTTCTGACCCGAGCCGGGGGCCACCTGCAGACCGTCGGCGGCGAAGGCGTCGGCCGGCGCGTCACCGTCCACCGACACGAGGGCGAACGAGTCGAGCGCTGCGGAGGTGTGCGCGCGGACGTGGTCGACCGCCATGGTGAGATCGCCGAACCCGAGACCGCGCTCGTAGATGCCGACCACGGTCGCCTCCAGCGGCGCCCCGTCGCCGAGGACGCCCGTCACCGGGTCGCCGACGTCGAGGCCGAGCGTGTGCGCCGCATCGGCGCTGACCGCGACGGTCGCACCGCCGTCGAGGGCGGTGAGGGACCCCTCCTGCACCCGCAGGTCGAGCAGGCCGTCCGCGGTCGTCGGGTCCACGCCCTGGAGCACGTACTCCGTGCGCTCGATCTGACCTTCGATGTCGAGCGAGTCGAGCACCGCGGTGCTGACGACCACGCCGGTCGCTGCCGTCACCCCCGGCTCGTCGCGCAGCGCGCCGACGGCGTCGGGGGAGAGCCCGGCCGGGGCGGCCACACGCAGGTCGGCGGTGACCCCGGCCCGAGCCTGGGTCGCGGCCTCGTCCGCGACGATCGCCGGCCCGCCGATCTGCACGAGACCCAACCCGATGCCGAGGGCGATCGGGAGGATCGCGGCCGCCATCCGCCGACTGCCCGCGGTGGTGTGGGCGGCGGCGAGGAAGCCCGCGGCCGACGAACGACGCAGCACCGGCCCGACGAGGCGCACGCACAGGGCGACGAGCCACGGTCCCAGGAGCGCGAGCGCCACGATGAGCATGATCGCGGCTCCGGCGGAGGCGCCGACCGCTGCGTCGCCGCGGAGCATCAGCGGGACGGTCGAGACCGAGACGCCGGCGGCGGCGAACACGATGCCGGTGATGATGCGGGGCAGGCCGATCGGGCCCTGGCCCGTCGAGGAGTCGCGCAGCGCCTCGATCGGATCGAGGCGGGCGGGCCGCCGGGCCGCGATGCGCGCCGCTCCCCAGGCCGCTCCGAGCACCAGCACCAGTGCGCTCAGCGCCGGGAACGGGCTCAGCGCGAGGGCGAAGTCGCCGGGGATGACTCCTCCGGCCACGAACGCCGACTGCAGTGCGGAGGACAGCAGGTACCCCGGGGCGATCCCGAGCAGCGCGGCGACGACGGCGACCGCGAGCGTCTCCCGCGCGATGAGGGCGTGCACCTGCGACGGGGTCGCCCCCACCGCGCGGTGCAGGGCATACTCGCGGCGACGCGCCTGGACCGACAGCGACAGCGTCCCCGCGACGATGAACAGGGCGACGAGGATGCAGGTGCCGACGAACGCGCTGCCGATAGCGATGAGCAGGGTGCGCGCCGCCGCCGAGTCGAGGAACTCCACGTCTCCTCTGGCGTCTCCGGTCCGGGCGACCAGATCCGGGAACGCCTCGCGGATCGCGACCGCCGTGCGCTCGGGGTCCCCGTCGACGAACACGCCGAGCGCCTGCGGGGCCCCGTCGTGCGGGTCGAGGTCGCGGATACGCTCGTCCGTCAGGAACACCGACACCGCGCGCTCCGGCAGGCTCTCCGCCGAGACCACACCGACGACCGTGTACGTCGCCGCGATGCCGCCGTGGGCGAGCGCAAGGGAGTCGCCCACGGCATGCCCGGCTCCGGAGACCACCACGACCTCGTCGTCGGCGGCGGGCTCCCGCCCCTCCGCGAGCGTGAAGCCGGTGAGTGCCGTCGCGGACCAGGGGTGCGCCTCGACCACGGCAGGGGCCGTCCCGCCGGGCACCGACAGAGGCACGGTCACGTCGGCGACCACGGCCTCGACGCCCGGAAGCGCAGCGATCTCGCGCGCGGCGTCGGCGGGGACGGGAGCGCGCTCACGCAGCGGCACCGGCAGGTCCTCCGGCACGTCGACCTGCTGCACCGCCCCGACGACCACCTCGGCCGCCGTGTAGCGCTGCGGGGCGAGGCCGCCGCGGATGCCGGACTCGACGAGCACGCCGAGTCCCGTGACGAGCGCACTCGCGACGAAGATGGCGACGAAGACCCCGGCCAGACTGCGCCGATGATGACGGAGGTCGGCGCGGACGATCCGTCCGAGCCCGAGCGGCGCGGCCGACATCACCACTCCCCCAGCGTGCTCATGCGATCCGTGATCTGCTGCGGGGTGCCGCCGTCGAGATGTCCGGCGAACGCCCCATCGGCGAGGAAGATCACCCGGTCGGCGTGGGACGCCACCACGGGATCGTGGGTGACGACGACCACGGTCTGATGCAGCTCCTTCGTGGTGTGCGCGAGGAGGTCGAGCACCTGCTTCCCGGTGCGGGAGTCCAGGGCCCCGGTGGGCTCGTCGCCGAACACGACGTGCGGGCGGGTGATGAGGGCTCTGGCGATCGCGACGCGCTGCTGCTGTCCGCCGGAGAGCTCGGCAGGGCGACGGTGGCGACGGTCGGTGAGCCCCACCGCGTCGAGCAGCGTCTCGAGCCGGCCGTGATCGAGGGGGCGGCGGCCGAGGCGCAGCGGGAGGGTGATGTTGTCCTCCACGCTCAGCGCCGGCAGCAGGTTGTAGGCCTGGAAGACGAAGCCCACGTGGTCGCGGCGGAAGGCCGTGAGCTGCCGGGGCGTGAGCGCGGAGATCTCGGTGCCGCCCAGGTGCACCGTGCCACTGGTCGGGCGGTCGAGGCCTGCGGCACTGTGCAGCAGCGTGCTCTTGCCCGAGCCGGACGGCCCCATGATCGCGGTGAACGAGCCTCGGGCGATGGCGAGGTCGATGCCACGGAGCGCGGTCACCCGGGTGCTGCCGGAACCGTAGGTCTTGACGAGGCCGCTGAGGCGCAGGGCCTCGGCGGGGGCCGCTTCGACGAGCGGCGCAGAGGAGAGGGAGGTCATGCTTCGACGGTAGGAAAGCCGCGCGACGGCTCCCATCCCGCACGGTGCCGCATCGATGGTGGAGCTGGCTCTACCGCGGGCCGCGGGGCGCTCGGGCAGACTTGCAGGGTGAACGACGGATGGATGCGCCGCTGGCTGCGTGGATGGCTGCCCGATGCGCGGTTCCTCGCCGTCGAACTCGGGGCCTCCGTCGTGTCCCTCGCGCTGTTCTGCGTCATCCTCGTGCTGCTGCCGCTCATGCTCATCACGGGCGGGGTGCTGCTGCTCCCGCAGGTCGTGCAGGTGCTGCATGCCTGGAGCGACCGGGCGCGCCGCCGGATCGGACGCCGGCGCGGGGAGGACCTCCCCCCGCTCACGCGCACGCTGCCGCGCGGCGCGACGATCGACGAACGGCTCCGCTACGCCTTCTCCCGCGCCACCGCCCGAGACGCGCTGTGGCTCACGGTGCACGCCTTCCCGGTGATGTGGCTGTCGCTGCTGACGCTCGCGCTGCCCCTGTCCGCCGTCAACAGCCTCGCCGTCACCTGGTACTGGCAGTTCGCCCCGGCCGACGACCCGGTGGGCTCACCGTACCCGGTCACGTCGTGGGAGCTGGCGTGGACCATGCCGCTCGTCGCCCTCGCCTATGCGGTGGCCGCGCTGTTCCTCGTGCCGGTGGTCGCCCGGCTGGTGGCGTTCGTCTCGGCGAAGCTCCTCGCGACGCCGCAGAAGTCGCGCCTCGCCGCCCGCGTCGACGCGCTGACTCTCAGCCGCGCGGCCGCCCTCGACGCCCATGCCGCCGAGCTCCGTCGCATCGAGCGCGACCTGCACGACGGCGCCCAGAACCGCCTGGTGAACGTCGTGATGATGCTGGGGATCGCGGAGCGCGCCCAGGAGACGGGTGGCGACGTGCTCGAGCCGTTGCGGCGCGCGCAGGACGCGGCGACCGATGCCCTCGCCGGCCTCCGCCGCACGGTGCACGACATCTATCCGCCGATCCTCGACGAACTGGGTCTCGAGGGGGCGCTCGCCTCGCTCGCCGGGCGCAGCGTCGTCCCGTGCACGCTCGACGCCGCGGACGTCGGTCGGGTGCCGGCAGCGGTCGAGTCGGCCTCGTACTTCGTAGTCGCGGAGGCGCTGACCAACGTGAACAAGTACAGCGCCGCGACCCGCGCCACGGTGCGGGTCGAGCGAGAGGGCGAGCTGCTCCTCATCGCGGTGGAGGACGACGGGGTCGGCGGCGCGGTCGAGCGTCCGGGCGGGGGTCTCGCGGGGATCCGACGCCGGGTCGAGGCGTTCGAGGGCACGATGGACCTGTCGAGTCCCGCCGGGGGACCCACCATCCTGCGGACGGAGCTGCCATGCGGATCGTGATCGCGGAGGACGACACCCTGCTGCGGGAGGGCCTCGCGCTCCTGTTGCGCAGTGAGGGCTTCGACGTGATCGGCGCCGTGCCGGACGCGGACGGGTTCCTCGCCCTGCTCGACGAGGCCGATGCGGCGGTGGTCGACGTGCGGATGCCGCCGACCTTCACCAGCGAGGGGCTCAAGGCCGCGGCCGAGGCGAGAGCCCGCCGCCCGGGCTTCCCGGTGCTCGTGCTCTCGGCGTACGTGGAGGACCGTTACGCGGGGGAGCTCCTCGCGGCGGGGGCGGACGGCCTCGGCTACCTGTTGAAGGAGCGCGTGGGCAAGGTCGCCGCGTTCGTCGACGCCCTGCGCCGGGTGGCCGCCGGGGGGACCGTGATGGACCCCGAGGTCATCTCGCAGCTCATGAGCCGGCGTCGCGCCGACGACCCCGTGCAGACCCTCACTCCGCGGGAGCGTGAGGTGCTCGGGCTGATGGCCGAGGGCCTCGACAACACCACCATCGCCGCACGCCTGTTCGTGACGGAGACCGCGGTGAGCAAGCACATCGGCAACATCTTCGCCAAGCTCGGGCTCGCCGCCAGTGACAGCGGCCACCGCCGCGTCCTCGCCGTCCTCGCCTATCTCCGCGGCTGACGCTTCCGCCCCCTCCCCTCTTTCGCTGAGACCCCGGGTTGTCGTCGACGCCCCGGGGTTCTCGCGTCTGCAGCCCGGGGTCTCGCCGCGTACCCGGGGTCTCGGCGAAGAGATTCAGTATTCGGTGTTGCTAAGTACCGGTACTCAGTGTTACTTTGTACCGGTACCCAGCAACACTGAGTACCGAACGGAAGACAAACAACGAGAGGAGGGGACGATGGGCAAGCAGATGACCGAGATGCTCAAGGGAACCCTGGAGGGCATCGTGCTGGCCCTCCTCGCCGAGCAGCCGGCCTACGGGTACGAGATCACCGCACGGATCCGAGACCACGGGTTCACCGACATCGCCGAGGGCACGATCTACGCACTCCTGGTGCGCATCGAGCAGAAGAACCTCGTCGACGTCGAGAAGGTGCCGAGCGAGAAGGGTCCACCCCGGAAGGTGTACACCCTGAACGCCCAGGGCCGACAGGAGCTCGAGGAGTTCTGGACCACCTGGAGCTTCCTCAAGACGCACATCGAACAGCTGGAAAAGCGCGACACCGAGAACAAGGAGAACTGAGCATGGCCGCGAAGTGGATCGAAGCGATCACCGGATCACTCGAAGAGAAGAAGCAGTACAAGCAGGCGCAGGCCCGCATCAACGCCCTCCCCGAACCGTACCGGGAGATGGCGAAGGCCCAGCAGCGCTACAACCTCTCCTACGGGGGCCTCACCGACGGCGACACCATCGTGAAGATGTTCCTCGACATCGCCGACATGTGGGAGCGCGCCGCGATCGACGGCACCCCGGTCAGCGCGATCGTCGGCGACGACCCGGTCGAGTTCGCCGAGAACTACGCCGCGGCGTACGGCGGTCGCCAGTGGATCGACAAGGAGCGCGCACGCCTCATCAAGGCGTTCGACGACGCGAAGAAGAAGGAGGAGGAATCATGACGACGCCTGCGATCTCCGTCCGCGGCATCGAGAAGTCGTACAAGGACCTGCACGTGCTGCGCGGCGTCGACTTCGAGGCGGAGCGGGGATCGATCTTCGCCCTCCTCGGGTCGAACGGCGCGGGCAAGACCACGATGGTCCGGATCCTCTCCACGCTGCTGAAGGCGGATGCCGGCACCGCGTCGGTGCAGGGCATCGACGTCGCGGCGGACCCGCTCGGCGTGCGGGAGAGGATCAGCCTCACCGGGCAGTTCGCCGCGGTCGACGAGATCCTCACCGGACGCGAGAACCTCGTGCTCGTCGCGAAGCTGCGGCACCTGCCCGACCCGGGTGCGGTGGCCGACCGGCTCCTCGCACGCTTCCGGCTCACCGAGGCCGGGGGCCGCAAGGTCGGCACGTACTCCGGCGGGATGCGACGCCGGCTCGACATCGCGATGAGCCTGGTCGGCGACCCCGAGGTCATCTACCTCGACGAGCCGACCACGGGCCTCGACCCCGAGTCGCGCATCGAGGTGTGGGACGTCGTGAAGGAACTCGCGAGCGGCGGCACGACCGTGCTGCTCACCACGCAGTACCTCGATGAGGCGGAGCAGCTCGCCGACCGCATCGCGATCCTGCACGAGGGCCGCATCATCGCGAACGACACCCTCGCCGGACTGAAGCGGCTCCTTCCGCCCGCGAAGGTCGAGTACGTCGAGAAGCAGCCCACCCTCGAGGAGATCTTCCTCAGCCTCATCGGCCCTTCGACAGGCTCAGGGACCCACCCTTCGACGGGCTCAGGGACCCAGGTGAAGAAAGGAGATGCAGCATGACCACGCACTTCGCCGCCGACACGGCGACGCTCACCGGCCGCTCGATGCGGCACATCTTCCGCAGCCCCGACACGATCATTACCACCGCGGTCACCCCGATCGCCCTGATGCTCCTGTTCGTGTACGTCTTCGGCGGCGCGCTCCAGCAGAGCACCGGCGCCGAGAACTACGTGAACTACCTGCTGCCGGGCATCCTGCTCATTGCGATCGCGTCGGGCATCGCCTACACGGCGTTCCGGCTGTTCACCGATATGCAGAGCGGCATCTTCGAGCGGTTCCACTCCATGCCGATCGCTCGGTCGAGCGTCTTGTGGGCCCACGTGCTCACGTCCCTCACGGCGAACGCGATCACCCTCGCGATCATCTTCGGGGTCGGGTTCCTGATGGGCTTCCGCACCGGGGCGAGCGTCTGGGCCTGGCTCGGAGTGATCGGCATCCTGATGCTGTTCACCCTGGCGCTCACCTGGCTGGCGATCATCGCGGGCCTGAACGCCAAGACCGTCGACGGGGCCAGCGCCTTCTCGTATCCGCTGATCTTCCTGCCGTTCATCAGCTCGGCGTTCGTGCCGACCGACACCATGCCGGCTCCGGTGCAGTGGTTCGCGGAGAACCAGCCGGTGACCTCGATCGTCAACTCCATCCAGGCGTTGTTCGCGGGGGAGCCGGTCGGGTCCGACATCTGGGTCGCTCTCGCCTGGTGCGTCGGGATCCTCGCGGTCGCCTACGTCTTCGCGATCATCTCCTACCGGAAGAAGGTCAGCTGATCGACGTCCAGCGAGACGGAACGCTCCGACCGGGGACTCTCCCCGGCCGGGGCGTTTCGCCGCGCTCGGCGCGTGTTCTCCCGGCCGCGTTCCGTCGCGTCGGGTTGCGTCAGGTCGCAGATTCTCGCTGAGGTCGCAGCTTCGCCCGGAATCCGTGCGACCTCGTGCGGATCTGCGACCTCAGCGGAGGCCGACCGGACCGAGCACCACACGGCGACCCGTCCGGACCCAGATCGCGCCGTCGGCACGGTGCTCGGCGCGGGTCGTGAAGCGGTAGCGGTAGGACACGGCTCGCACCCACCGCGGCCGCTCGCCGTGGAAGGGGTCCACCCGCAGCATCCGCAGCGTCGGGGCATCAGCCTCCAGCAGCCGCACGAGGAACACGGAGAACCAGTCGTCCAGCGAGTGCCCGAGCGGCAGGAACCACATCAGCCAGTCCAGCCGCAGATGATACGGAGCGAACTGCCGCGGGATCCGCCGCACGTCCCCCGGCTTCCCCCGGAACTCGTACTCGCGCCAGTGCCGGCCCTCCTCGTCGTCCGACCCCTCGACGACGATCTCGACCCGCTCCCGCGTGACCGTGCCGAAGGCTCCGTAGGCGTTGGCGAGCTGCCAGCGGTTGAAGCTCGCGTTCATGAGCTGCCGTCGCGCGAAGAGGTTGCGCACCGCGGGCACGCTCAGCACGACGAAGAGCACACCGACCGCCGAGGTCGCCACGACCCACCACAGCGGCATGCCCGACACCGTCCACGGCAGCGAGGTCTCCGGCGTCCGCTCCGGAGTCCCGATGCCGGGGAGGCCGATCGCGGAGAACCCGAGCACGATCGTGGCCCAGTTCAGCCACGCGAAGTTCCCGGTGAGCACGAGCCACAGCTGCGTCGCGATCACGATCCCCCCGGCGACGGCACCGACCCACGCGGCCCCTTCGACAGGCTCAGGGACCCAGCCAGCGCTGTCGGGGAGCCAGAGGGACAGGATCGGCGCGAAGAGGAAGAACGGCACGACGAGCTGCGCGACGTGGTTGCCGACCACCTCGAGCTTGTGGAACCACCGCGGCAGCAGATGCGCCTGGCGGCTCAGCGGCCCGGGCATCGGCTGGGTCTCGTGGTGGAAGGTCATCGCGGTGAGGTCGCGCCACTCGCGTCCGCCGCGGATCTTGATCATCCCGGCGCCGAACTCCAGCCGGAACAGCAGCCACCAGAACAGCACGATCACCACAGTCGGCGGCGGCTGGTCGTTCGAGCCGAGGAACGCCGCGAGGAACCCCGCCTCCAGCAGCAGCATCTCCCACCCGAACGAGTAGAACGTCTGCCCCACGCTCACCACCGACATGTAGCCGAACCACAGGGCGAGGAACGCGAGCATCGGCACCCACGGCGGTCCGAGCTGGGGAACCCCGACGACGAGCAGCGCGGCGACGACGATCCCCGCCCAGGACAGGGCCACCAGGCGCCGGTCGGTGTAGCGGACGCGGGTGAAGAGCGTGGGGTGCAGCAGCTTCCGGCGCTCGCGCTTCTGCGTCACCCAGTCGAGCAGCACGGGCGCGGGCAGGAGCCCATGCTCGCCGAGGAGCGGACGGAACTGGTTCAGCGTCGAGACGAACGCGACGAGGTACAGCGCCGCGATGCCCCGCTGCAGGACCTCGCGGGCGAACCCGAAGTCGACCGCCGCGAACCCGTCCACGGCCACAGGCTACGCCGCGACCCGCCGGCCGATGAGGGGGTTGCGCGTTCCGGAGATCAGTTCTGCATCGCGATCTGCTGGCCCTTCACGAGCGGATACGCCGCGAGCTCGGAGCCGTCGAGATCCTCCTTGTGCATGTCCACACGCGTGATCTGGCTGTTCTCGTAGGTCGTGTAGTAGTATACGCCGGTCGCGGTGTTGGCGCACGACGAGTAGATCGTGATCTCGTACTTGTTCTCATCGCCGACCTGCACGCACCCGCGCTGCTGGGCGACCGAGCCGAGGATCTGGAAGAACTGGCTGATCGACTCCGACTCCGACGTCCCGCACACCGAGTTCATGCGTGTGAACACCGCCTTCACGAACCGCGACGACGACGACAGGTCGCCCGGCAGGCCGATCCCGCCCATGCCCCGGCTGTAGAGGTCCATCGGGACGTCCGAGGCGAAGGTGTTCTCCGGCTGCCGCTTCGAGAGGTGCTGATAGTCGTTGAGCCGGAAGCTCTGGATGTCGAACGTGGGATTGTTCGTGAGCACGCCCCACGGGTTGTCATACACCTTGAGGCCGCCGCGCACGCTCTCGACCGTGATCGACGCGCTCTTGTCGGCGATGATCCAGTGCAGCGGCGACAGCGGGAACTCCGGGCTGAAGTTGATGTCCACGAGACTCACCGACCGCAGGGCCTCTTTCACCTCGGCCACGGTCTCGAACTGTCCGAGAACCCAGGGGATGAACTCGAACGGCGTGACCTCGGTGTCCCCCGACCCCGGTGCCGGATAGTGCGCGTTGTCCGGGAAGTTGAGCCCGGCCATGCCGAGCCCCTTCTCGTTGACGGCGTCGTAGTAGAGCGGGTAACCGTCGGCGATCGTGGCGATCCCGATGATCGCGTGATGCGTCGGCAACGACGGCAGCCGGTGGAACGGGAACGGGAAGTTCCGCGGCGTGACGGTCACCGTCTCGTTGTAGGAGAACTCCAGATCGAGGTTCCTCCCGAAGTAGTGGTCGGCGGTCGTGAAGCTCAGTCCTGTGCACATCGGTCTCTTCCCCCCTCCGCGACCCGGGCGGGTCGGCGAGTGCGGGCCATGCTTCCACCTTCCGGGCATGAGCATAAGGGGGGCTCACCCACGACGAAGGAGGGCCTCCCGCTGCGGGAGACCCTCCTTCGAGACGTGCGACGGGTGTCAGATCTCGCTACCGGCTCCTCCCGACGACCGGACGATAGCTCCGATCCACAATGCGACGTTCACTCCCGCGACGATGCAGAGGATCAGCGGCACCCACCCCGCAGCACTCGCTCCATCGACGAAGACCAGCAGAGCGAGGAGGGCGACTTCTGAGAGCATGAGCCCCCACAGCGTTACGTGCACCACTCGTATATGGCGAAGGTCGGTCGACATCAAGGCGCCCGTGGACAAAACCATCAGCGCAGCTAACAACATATTGGTCATGGTTTTCTCCACCGCAGGAGACCCTTTCACGCTAATTGGGCACGCAGAAGTAGCCGGACCGCATCACCGTAGGGGCGAAGGGCAGAACTCCAGTCACCCAGGTGTGCCCTACCCAAACACCACGGCTCTTGATGTTGCAGACATTAAGGAGTGCCGCACCGAAGCCAAGGAGCGCGCCTGCCAAGGATGTGACGTTAACCGCCACCCTGATGGTGATCGACGACCTGGACGAGCTTGCTGCCGGAGACTTCGTAGTGCGTCGCGATGCGCTGGCCTCTCGCATCCGTAGCCCACGGTGTGCCAATCCTTCCGATCATTGCGGTGAGTACCCCAGTGCCGTCGTCCACGGCAGTTCTGCTCAATGAAGCCGAGCCGTCCTCGTTGATCGCGATATCCACATCGTCGGGCAGCGCATACGACAAGCGTCCGGGCGCATCCGGGCCGGTGATGACCGTGCTAATGCGCAAACCACCCTCAAGTGCCTGAATCACCCCGGTCACCTCTGACCCCTCGCCCACCGCGCTCCCGTCCTGTGCAACGGACACCTCAGCGCTTTGAACCTGCTCAGGCAGACCGATCGTGAGGCCCGTCAGCTCCCCTCCCCACGTACCGGCCGGCGAGATTTCAATCGGGTCCGAGAAGGCGCGAGGCACGGATACGGTTGCGTCCTCCCCGGCTGAGACGAGCGCTCCGTTCAGAGGCTGCAACGGCACCTGCGTCACTTCATCTGCCTGCGGATGGATCTCCGCGGCGGACGAGACGACATCCACGGCTTCCTCCGTACCGTCGATTTCAAACGCGTTCGCTGCCACACCCCCGGAGGAAGCGAGCATGGCGACTATCACGACGCTCGCGATACCGACGCGCGGGAATCGGTTCTGTCGATTCATCAGATACCTCTTCTTGTATCGAGTTCAACATCCCGCCTGTACAGGACAGTACCCGGGCTGTCGTAGGCGCGCTGTCCCCCCTTCGGGGGACAGCGCGATCAGACCGGACGATCGGAATAGCTGAGCGCGACCATGACCGTGACCGCGAGCGAAAAGGGTCGCCCACGACGAAGGAGGGCCTCCCGCTGTGGGAGACCCTCCTTCGAGACGTGCGACGGGTGTCAGCTGGTGACGGTCCAGTCGAACTGGTCGCCGTACTCCTCGAGCCACGCGTCGACCGCGTCGGCTTCCTTGCCCTCGCCGTACTCGTTGACCACGAGGTCTTCGAGCGCGCCGTACTGCTCGTCGTCCAGCTTGATCTTCTTGATCAGCTCGGCCGCCTCGGGGAACTCGTCCGCGAAGCCCGTGGTGCCCAGGAAGTGCAGGCCCTCGGCCTCGCCCATGGCACCCTTCGGGTCCTCGAGGTCCTTCACGGGGAAGGCGTCGTTCGCCCAGAACGGACGCCACAGCGTGACGACGATGTCCTCCTTCTTGTCGGTCGCGGTCTTCAGCTCGGTGAGCATCGCCGCGGTCGACGAGGTGACGAGCTCGTACTCGCCGTCGAGGCCGTACTCGGGCATCATCTTCTGGGTCTGGGCGGTCAGGCCCGCACCCGGCTCGATGCCGTAGATCTTGCCGTCGAAGTCGGCGCCCTTGCCCGCGAGGTCCTCGATCGAGGTGAGCTCGGAGTACTCCGGCACCGCGAGGGTCAGCTTCGCGTTCTTGTAGTACGTGCCGAGGTCTTCGATGTCGTCGCCGTAGGTGTCCATGTAGGAGGCGTGGGTGAGTTCCGGCCACGCCGACGGGTACATGTCGACGTCGCCCTGCGCGAGTCCGGTGTAGAGCGGGCCGGCTTCGGTGAGCGTCTTCATCTCGACCGTGTAGCCGATCTTCTCGAGCTGGTCCTGCAGGAGGTAGGCGGTGCTGAGGCCGTCGGTCCAGGAGGGCAGGAACCCGAGGGTGATGGTGCCCTTGTCCTCGGCACCGTCGCCGCCGCCGCTCGTGCCGCCGGCGCCGTCGCCGCTGCATCCGGCGAGGGTGAGCGCTGCGGCTGCACCGAGGGCGGTGATGGTCAGGATCTTCTTCTTCATGTGACTCTCTCTCTTGCGTTCCGTATGTGATTCAGGAGGTGCGGACGAGGCCGCGGGACAGCTGTGCCGGGATCGAAACCGTGCCGGGAGCCGCGCCCCGGCGCCCGTTTTCCATCCCGCACCGGACGAAAGGGGGTGGGGGACGGAGACGGGGGCGCGGGGCGGGGCGCTCAGGCGCGGGCGAGCTCGGACTCGGTCGGGGCGGAGTCGGCGGGCGCGGAGGCTGCGGGCTCCGACGCCACGGGAGCGGAAGGCCGGGACGAACCGCGACGCTTCAGCATGCCGAGGAGCGAGGAGCGGTTCTCGCCGGGCGCGCCCAGAGCGGCGGTCACCCGGTCGAGGAACACGGCGATGAGCACGACGCCCAGTCCCGCCTCGACACCCTTGGGGATGTTGATCGTCGAGATCGCCTCGACGACCATCTTCCCGAGCCCGTCGGCTCCGGCCATACCGGCGATGACCGCCATCGACAGCGCGAGCATGATGACCTGGTTCACGCCGGCCATGATGGTCGGCATCGCGAGCGGCAGCTGGATCCCGCGGAGGATCTGACTCGGCGTCGCTCCGAAGGCGTGTCCGGCCTCGACGGTCTCGGCGTCGACACCGCGGATGCCCAGCTCGGTCAGGCGCACGCCGGGAGGCAGCGCGAAGATCACGGTGGCGACGAGTCCGGGCACCACACCGATGCCGAAGAACACGATCGCCGGGATCAGGTACACGAAGGCCGGCATGGTCTGCATGAAGTCGAGCACCGGCTTCAACGTCGCGCGCACCGTCGCATTGCGCGCCGACCAGATGCCCAGTGGCACCGCGATCAGCACGGCCACGACGGCGGCGACGAGGACCAGCGCGAGCGTCTGCATCGCCGGGACCCAGAGGTCCATGGCGACGATGAGCCCGAACGACAGGATCGTGCCGATCGCGAGCTGCCACGACCGCACGACCCAGGCGATCAGCGCGGCGATCACGATGATGACCGCGAAGTGCGGGGTGAGGAGCAGGCGGGTCAGGCCGTCGACGAGGAAGCTCACCACGAACGAGACCGCGTCGAGCAGGCCGTCGAGGTTGGCGGTGATCCAGTCGACGCCGGCGGCGACCCAGTCGCCCACAGGAATGCGGAAACCGTCCATCAGCGCACCTCCTCCGTGTCGACCTGGGCCTCTGAGCCGAACCCACCCTGGGTCCCTGAGCTCGTCGAAGGGCCGGGCTCGGCCGTCCATCCGTCGTCGAGCACGGCGTCGATCTCAGCCTGGGGCATGGGGGTCATCGGCAGCAGGATCTCCTCGGTCGCTCCGGGCCCGGGACCGAGCGCCGCGAGCAGGGTGACGCGCGGGATCACGCCCGCGAGGCGGCCGTCGGCATCCGTCACCGCGAGGGGCAGCGGCGACTCGACGGCGGGGACGAACAGGTTCATGAGGACGTCGTCCTCGCGGACGCTCTGCAGCACCGGCTTGATGATCGAGTCGAGGCGCGTGGCGCCCTGACGGACGAGCTTCACGGCGTCGCGGTCGGTGACGACGCCGACCAGCTGGCGATCCTTGCCGACCACGTAGGTCGCCGACATGTAGGCGTCCCGCATCTGGCGGAGCGCGGTGCGGGGACCGGCCGACTCGGCGACGACGGGGCGCGGACGCTCCATGACGTTCGCGGCGGTGAGCACGCGCGCGCGGTCGACGTCCTGCACGAACTGCTCGACGTAGTCGTTCGCCGGGTCCATGAGGATGTCCTCCGGCGTGCCGATCTGCACGATGCGCCCGTCGCGCATGACGGCGATGCGGTCGCCGAGGAACATGGCCTCGTTGAGGTCGTGCGTGATGAAGACGATGGTCTTCTGGAGCTTCTGCTGCAGCTCCAGAAGCTGCTCCTGCATCTCGCGGCGGATCAGCGGGTCGAGCGCGCTGAAGGCCTCGTCCATGAGCAGGATGTCGCTGTCGGCGGCGAGGGCGCGGGCGATGCCGACGCGCTGCTGCATGCCGCCGGAGAGCTCGGAGGGCAGCTTGTCTCCCTGGCCCTCGAGTCCGACGAGGGCGAGGATCTCCTCGGCCTTGGCCTGGCGCTCGGCCTTGCCGACCCCCTTGAGCTCGAGCGGGTAGGCGACGTTCGCGGCGACCGTGCGGTGCGGCAGCAGCGCGAAGTGCTGGAACACCATCGAGATGCGGTCGCGGCGGATCTCGCGCAGGCGCGCGGCCGGGATCCCCGTGATCGGGTCGCCGCCCACGGTGACGGTGCCGGCGGTGATGTCGTGCAGGCCGTTGAGCATGCGGATGATGGTCGACTTGCCCGATCCGGACAGGCCCATGATGACGAAGATCTCACCGCGGTTGACGGTGAAGCTGGCGTCGATGACCGCGGCGGTCCCCGCGTCGGCGACGGCCGTGCGGCTCTCCCCGGCCTTCAGTCGGCGGACGGCGGCGCTCGGATTCCTCCCGAACACCTTGTACAGATGGCGCGCTTCGAGTGCTGTTTCGGACACGTTTCCCCTGCGGCTCGGCCTTCGGGTGGCTGAGCCTGCTTCGGTTACGCCCGGGTGATCCTCACGAGGCCGTTCGACGTCTTCGCTGTGGCGGCACAGGCGGCGGATTTCGGATCCGCCGCAGAGGGGATCGACCGTACGCCCACGCCTCTTCGCCGCACAGCTCATCGAAGGAAGGACGTGACCGCGGACTGGTCTATGGGCCGTCGGGCCCGCAGACCAACGTAACGAAATGGCCGGTCAGCGGCAAATCCTGCTCCACGGACGTACCCGGGTTTCCGCCGCTGACCGGGGGATAGTACGAGCGTCTAGCAATCTCGGGGCGGCGTACTCACGGGCGCCGGACGGTGCGCGTCACGGTGAACTTCGGGGTGCGCCGGAGCTGATCGGTGGGGCCGATCAGACGGCTCATCTCGGCCCGGTGGCCGAGGCTCGAGTTGTACACCGTGAACAGCTCCCCGTCCGGTCGGAGCAGACGCGCGGTGGCCTCGAACAGGCGGGTCGCGGCGCCGGTGTGCACGCTGGCGCCGAGGTGGAACGGCGGATTCAAGAGCGCCGTGTCGAAGCTCCCCGCGGCGAGCGCCGAACCCGCGTCGTCGTGCGTGACCTCGACCCGGTAGGCCACGCCGTTCGCCGACGCGGTGGCACGGGCGGAGGCGACGGCGGCGGCCGAACGGTCTGTGGCGACGACGCGGTCCTGCGGGTGGGCGAGCGCCCAGGACACGGCGAGCGCTCCGGTCCCGCAGCCGAGGTCGAGCACGCGGCGTCCGCCGTTCACAACTCCGGAAGAACGGCCGCTCTCGCCGCCGTTCCGCTCGTTCTCGGCGCGTGTCACCTCTGTTCTCCTGAGTTGTGAACCGTCGAGGTCGAGCACCTCGAGCAGGACCCGGGTGCCGATATCGAGGCGGGACCCGGCGAAGGCGCCGCCGTGGGCCACGAGGACGAGGTCGCCGTGCCGCGCGGTGACCGGGAACGGCGGCGACTCGGGCACCGGGAGCGGCTCGGAGGCGACGAGCAGCCGCGACTTCCGCTCGGCGCGCTGCGCCTGTACCCGGGCGAAGCTCCGCCCCAGCACCTCGTTCTGCGCCAGAGTCATGTGCTTCACCCGACCGCCTGCGACGAGCACCACGTCAGGCGCAGCCCACCGGGCGACCGCATCCGCGATCTCCTCCAGTTCGGCGAGGGCCTTCGGGAGCTGCAGCAGCACCAGTTGCGCACCGGCGAGCAGGCTCTCGTCGAGTTCGTGCGGGGTGAACCCACCGATCCTGAGCTCCTCCGCATTGCGGGCGAGCGCGCGGCGTCCGGTCGCGAGGTCCTGGTGCACACGGATCCCGCGCCTCCCGGCCGCCGTGAGAGCGAGCGAGATCGCGCCGTACTCGTCTCCGATCACGACCGTCTCGGACCCTGGCACGTCGAGGGCGAGCGTCCGCTCCACGAGCAGCAGATCGGTCGCATCGTGGGCCTGGAGGTTGTCCGCCTCGACGTCGGGCCAGCGACGCAGACGACTGTAGGGGAACTCCGGCACCAGCCCACTGTACGCGGCCCGCCTCGCCCCCCCGTGCACAACTTCGGAGCTGACGGCCGGCACGCCGCCCGGACCGCCCGTCTGGCGGCGTGTCGACCGAGATCTCCGAAGCTGTGCCTGCCCGCGAAGGAGAGGGTTGACACGGAACCGGGTCCCATGGTTACTTAGTCAAGTAAGTAACCCAGCAACCACGGAGGACTCATGATCGAAGAAGGCAAGCCGCTCTTCCTCCAGATCGCCGAGCAGATCGAGGACTCCATCCTCGACGGCTCGCTGGCCGAGGAGGCGCAGGCCCCTTCGACGAACGAGCTCGCCGCGTTCTACCGCATCAACCCCGCCACCGCTGCGAAGGGAGTCGCCATGCTCACCGACAAGGGAGTGCTCCACAAGCGCCGAGGCATCGGCATGTTCGTCTCGGAAGGCGCCAGGGAACTGCTCCTCGGCGAGCGCCGCGCGGCCTTCGCCGACCGCTACATCGACCCGCTCCTCGCGGAGGCCCGCACGCTGGGTCTCGGCGCGGAAGACCTCGCGGACCTGCTCCGGCAGCGCGCCGCATCCGCCCCCACCCCAGAAGGGAAGAACCCCGCATGACCGCCGTCATCGAGGTGCAGAACCTCACCAAGCGCTACAAGGAGAAGAGGGCGCTCGACAACGTGTCGCTCTCGCTCGAGGGAGGCTCAATCTACGGGCTCCTCGGCCGCAACGGTGCCGGGAAGACGACACTCATGTCGATCCTCACGGCGCAGAACTTCGAGTCCTCCGGCACTGTGAAGGTGTTCGGCGAGCACCCGTACGAGAACGCCCACGTGCTCGGCCGGATCTGCTTCGTCCGGGAGAGCCAGAAGTACCCGGACGACGCGACCCCGCGGCACGCGTTCGCCGCCGCGCGCCTGTTCTTCCCGCACTGGGACCAGGACCTCGCGGACGAGCTCATCGCGGAGTTCCAGCTGCCGATGAAGCAGACCATCAAGAAGCTCTCCCGCGGGCAGCTCTCCGCGGTCGGCGTCATCATCGGCCTGGCCTCCCGCGCCGAGATCACGTTCTTCGACGAGCCCTACCTGGGGCTCGACGCCGTCGCCCGGCAGATCTTCTACGACCGGCTCGTGGAGGACTACGCGGAGCACCCGCGCACGATCATCCTCTCCTCGCACCTGATCGACGAGGTCGCGAACCTCATCGAGAAGGTCATCGTGATCGACAACGGCCAGATCCTCCTGAACGAGGACACCGATGCCGTCCGCGACCGCGCCGTGACCGTCGTCGGCGACGCCACCAAGGTCGACGCCTGGACCGCCGGCCGCGAGGTGCTGCACCGGGATGAACTCGGCCGCGTCGCCTCGGTCACCGTGCTCGGCACCCTCACCGCCGACGACCGCGCCGACGTGCGGGCCGCGGGTCTCGACCTCGCCCCCGTCTCGCTGCAGCAGCTCATCGTCCGCCTCACCCAGAAGGCCGAGAGCCGCGGCGCCACGAGAGCCGATGCCACCACGGAAGGAGTCCGCTGATGCGACGCACACTCAACGTCATCCGGCTGCAGCTCATCAACCGGCAGACCTTCGTCTGGGTCCCCCTGATCATCCTCGGCTCCGCCGTCGTGATCTCGGTCCTCATCTACGCGATGATCCCGGGCGATGCCCCCAAGTACGGCGGAGGCGGCCAGGCGCCGCTGTGGTACTTCTTCGCGATCGGCCTGTCGGCCATGACGCTGACCTTCCCGTTCTCGCAGGCCATGAGCGTCACCCGGCGCGAGTTCTTCATCGGGACGCTGCTGACCGCGATCCTCGGGAGCGCACTGCTCGGGGTGCTGTTCCTCCTGGGCGGTGCGATCGAGCTCGCCACCAACGGCTACGGCGTGAACGGCTGGGTGTTCCACCTGCCGTGGCTGTGGGAGGCCGGCCCGCTCGGCGCCTTCGTCGTCTACTTCACCCTCGCCCTGTTCTTCTTCGTGGTCGGGTTCACCGGCGCGACCATCTACAAGAGCTGGGGTCCGATGGTCCTCACCATCGTCGGCGTCGCCCTGGCGCTCCTCCTCGTGGGGGTCGTGTACCTGGTGACACGGCTCGAGCTGTGGGGCGACGTGTGGCTCGGCATCCTCGACCTCGGCGCCGTGGGCCTCGCGCTCTGGGGGCTCGTGGTCGTGGCCGTCCTCAGCGTCATCTCGTTCCTCGCGTTCCGTCGGGCCACGCCCTGACGTGAGGATCCGAATCCGCTGATGCCGCGACTGCGCACCCCGCGCGGTCGCGGCATCCGCGTCCTACCGCCTCTACCCAGCGGCCCGAGCCGGGGCAACCCGGTGGCCGCAGGCGGCCCTCGGCCCTATCCTCGCCAGAGAGGACCACCCGACCGCCGCGAGGAGAGGATGACGTGACGCCTGACCTTTCGCGCCTGCGCGTCCGCGAGCGCCGCTCGTACCTCGCCCGCACCATTCGCGAGGCGGTCCGCCCCGCCCGCCTGCTCCTCGTCGTCAAGACGGCGCTCGCCGTCGGGCTCGCGTGGACCATCGCGCCGCACATGCCGGGAGTCACCGACGAGTATCCGTACTACGCACCCCTCGGCGCGCTCGTGAGCATGTATCCGACGCTCATGGGGTCCATGCGGTCGAGCCTGCAGACCCTGTTCGGCCTGGCCACCGGTATCGGTCTGGCCGCGGTGATCGTGCTCACCGTCGGACCGACGTGGTGGACGATCCCCCTCGTCGTCGGCCTCGGCGTCCTCGTCTCCGGCACCGGCTGGTTCGGCGTCGGGAAGGAGTACGTCCCGATGGCGGCGCTGTTCGTGCTCATCATCGGCGGTCAGAACGCGGACGACTACTCCGTCGGCTACCTGGCCCAAATGGGGGTCGGAGTCGTGATCGGCCTGGTGGTGAACCTTCTCTTCGCACCCGCACCGCTCATCGGATCGGCGGAGGCGCGGGTGGAGCAGTTCCGACGACAGCTCGCGGGACACCTGCACGACATCGGCTCCGCGGTCTCCGAATCCTGGCCGCCGGAGACCGCGCAGTGGGCGGACGACGCCGCCGCGCTCGCCGAGACCACTGCCGACCTCCGTGCGGCCCTGGCCGAAGCCGACGAGAGCGTGCGCTACAACCCCCGAGCGCGCCGTCGGCACGCGGGAACCGCCCACATCCACGAGCAGCTCTCCACCCTGGACCGGATCGCGCACCTCATCCGCGACATCGCCGACGCGACGGCCGACACGATCTGGGAGCGCCCCGCCGGCATGCCCCTCGACCCCGCGCTGCCCGAGCCGTTGTCCGCGGCCTGCCACGCCGTCGCCGACGTCATCGCCGAGGACGACCCCGCCTCGAGCGCGGCGCACCGCCGTCGCGGCGAGGCGGCGCGGGCGATCCGGCTCCTGCTGGAGCGCGTCGACGACCGCACGTTCGACGTCCGCAGTTCGATGGGACCGGGCGTGCTGACGGCGATGCACCTCCGCCGCATCCTCATCCTCAGCGGCGAGCGCCCCGACGACGACGACGAGTGACTCAGATGGTGTCGTCGGCGACGACGATGTCCATCTGCCAGTAACGGCCGGTCGGGTCGGTGTCGTCGTGCGCGGCGTCGGCGGCGGAGAGCACGTCGTTGATGTTGTGCATCACGTCGTCGAACTCGGCCTCCGTGAGGCGGATGGTGCGCTGCACGAATGACGCGTGCACCTCGGCCGTGCGCCCGGAGACGTACTCCGGCGTCCAGGCCATCACCCGCCGCACGAGGTCCTGGTGGTCTTCGGCGAGCGCCGCCACGACGGCCCCGCCGAGCGCCTCGTCGGGCACGGGGTTCTCCGGACCGCCGACGTTGAGGGCCCCTTTGCGGCCCGTCCACACGCGGTCGCGGCGGTCTCTGGCCTGCTCCGGCGCCTCCTCGATGAGCCCCGCCTCGGCGAGCACTCGCAGGTGGAAGCTGGCGCTGTTGGCGGGCACATCGAGCTCGCCCGCGATGTCCGCCGCGCGCAGGAATCCCCGCCGGGCGATGAGACGCAGGATCTGCCGGCGCAACGGGTGCGAGTAGGCCTTGAGCATGGCCGACGTCATGAAGGCGGCGTCCTCCCGGGAGGTCGTTTCCGCGTCGTCGGCCATTCCCCGATCCTAGTCACGCATTTCCGCACGAATAGTTGCGCAATTAGTCTTGCGCAACTATCGTCGAGCCATGACGATGACGCCCACCCCCCACCGCCTGTCGCGGAACACGCGTTACCTCACCTGGCTCATCAGCGACACGAGCAAAGGCCTGGCGTCTGCCCTGTTCGGATTCGCCGTGCCGCTGCTCGCGCTGATCATCACGAACGACCCCGCGCAGGCCGGCGTCATCGCAGGTGCGGGCATGGTGGCCCGCCTGCTGCTCACGCTGGTCGGCGGCATCCTGGCGGACCGGCACCGGCGCATCGTGCTCATGCTCGTCGGCTCGATCCTGGGGATCGTGATGGCCGGAGCCTTCACGCTCCTCGCTCTCGGCGGCGCTCTCACCTTCGCGACCCTCCTCGTGATCGACGTGCTGTTGGCCGCACGGAGCGGCCTCTTCGACGTCGCCGGCGAGAGCGCATTGAAGGAGATCGTCCCGGACGACGCGATGGGGCGGGCGCAGGCCGCGAACCAGGGGCGCGACGCCGCCCTCCAGCTCGCGGGCGGACCCCTGGGCGGGCTGTTGCTCGGCGTGGGCGGCTGGCTCGTCGGTGCCGTCATGACCCTCTGCCACCTCGTCGCGGCCCTGACCGCCGGGTTGCTCGGCCGTCAGACCAGGCGAGCGGGCATCGCCGACACCGGTGCCGAGGAGGACGCGGACCTCGACGCGCCCACCACCCGCCCGAACGCCTGGCGGGAGTTCCGGGAGGGATTCGGCTGGCTGCTGTCCCGCCCCGACCTCGGCGGCGTCATGCTCATCATGACGATCATCAACCTCGGCTTCAACGCCGCGATCACCACCGTCGTCTACGCCCTGCAGCAGGCGGGGCACTCCGAACTGCTCATCGGCACGGTCAGCGCGGCGATCGGCGCCGTGATGCTCGTCGGCGCGGTCGTCGCCCCGTTCCTCGTGCCCCGGATCCCGGCGGGGGTGCTGACGATCGGCGGACTCACGGTCGTCGCCCTCTGCGCCGTGGTGCTGTCGTTCGTGTCCGCGCCGTGGGCCGTCGCGGTCGTCCTCGGTGCCTCGGTGCTCCTCCTCCCCGCCCTGAACGCGGGGATGATGGGCTACTTCATGGTGGCCACGCCCTCCCGACTGCTGGGGCGCGCGAACAGCGCCATCGGCGTGCTTGCGATGGGAGCCATGCCGCTCGCCCCCCTCATCGCCGGCTTCGGCCTCGCGTGGGCGGGACGCCAGGGCACGATCCTGATCTGCGCAGCCCTGTGCGTGCTGGCCGCCGCCCTCGCGATCGGGAATCGCGCCCTCCGCAGCCTCCCCGTCGAGTCTCGGTGGGCCGCGCACGCCGCCCAGTACGAGGCGGACTGAGGCGGAGACAGTGCGCTAGGGCGCGACCGCCAGCACGGTGATCCCCGCCGCCGCGGAGGCTACGGCGAGCACCAGCGCGATCGCGATGAGGATGACGTGCACGCGGAGGAACGGGGTGGCCTTGCCGTTGTCGTCCCTGGCGCGCGGATCGTTCGCGACCCGCTTGTAGAACCGCGGCCAGACGAGCACGTTGAAGCCGGCATTGAGGAACAGCACGACGACGAGAGCGATCACCCCTCCACGGTATCGAGGGTGTCGTCGCCCCACGGATTCGGGCGTCGGAATTCTTGGACCGCGACATGTATCACCGAGCCCTTGCCGTGCTCCTGGTAGGTGTGATCACAATGGGCTTCATGATCGACGGTGCCCCCGGCGCCGCCTTCGATCCGGCATCCGACGACGGGCGCGCACGCTGGGAACGTGCCGCGGACCTGTTCGATGCGTGGCGCGATGGCGACGGCCGCTCGATGGACGACCTGGTGCGGCTGATGACGCCGGTGCTGTGGCACGTCGTGCGCGCCTACGGCCTCGAACGCACCCTCGCGGAAGACGTCGTGCAGACGACCTGGCTCCAGCTCGTGCGCGGCCACGGTGCCATCGCCGACCCGCGGGCCGTCTCCGCGTGGCTCACGACCACCGCCCGCCGCGAGGCCTGGAAGGTCGGCAAGGCGAACGGTCGCGTCGACACCGCGGAATCCGACGACCTGGACGCCCTGCTTCCGGAGCAGGCGTCCGCCGAGGAGCACGCCACGCTGGACGACGAGAACCGACGGCTCTGGGCCGCGGTACGCCGCCTCGCCGAGCGCTGCCAGCGTCTCCTCCGGGTGATCGCCTTCGAGGACCGCCCTGACTACGCGCGCCTCGCCCGCGACCTGTCCATGCCGGTCGGCAGCATCGGGCCGACCCGCAGCCGCTGCCTCGCGAAGCTCCGCGACCTCCTCGACGCCCCGGCCCGTCGGACGGAGGGACGATCATGAGCGATGAGGACGACGCCCGGCTCTTCGCCCGCCTGCGCAGCCTCTGGGGAGAGGTCGATCCGGTCCCTGCCGGGCTGATCGACCGGATGGTCGCCGCGGTCGCGGCGGACGGGCTCAACCGCGAGTACGCGCTGCTCACTCTCGTGGAGGGCCAGCTCGGCACGGTCCGCGGCGAGACCGACGCCCTCACCCTGCAGTTCAGCGACGGCAGCACGAGCATCCTCCTCCACGTCACGACGACCGCGTCCGGGCGACGGCGGATCGACGGCTGGGTGGACACCGCCGCTGCGGAGATCGTGTTGCTGCAGGGCGAGCGCGAGCGCCGCACGACCCCGGCGGAGACCGGCCGTTTCGTGTTCGACGAGGTGCCGTCGGGGCTCAGCCGCGTGCGCCTGACCGCGACGGTCGGCGACGAGACCCGCACCCTGGAGACCCCGCAGTTCGAGTTGTGACCCCGCATCGCCGGCGCCGTCGCCGTCGATGCCCACGGAGAGGATGACCGATGGAGCAGCCCCAGGGATGGACCTGGCAGGACCGCGCGGAGGGATCGATCCGCCGCGGGACCGCCCTCGACCCCAGCACCGAACCGGTGGACGGGATCCGAGCGTTCCCCACCGCGTACCTGCCGGAGCGCCTGCTGATCACGCGTGCCCTCGACGAGCAGGAGGCGTACGACCGCGAGCTGCGCGCCCTGAGGGATGCCGCCGACTCCTTCGGCTGGCGGCTGGAGTTGGAGTCGCCGGAGCGCGAGATCGGGAACGGCGAGCTCGTGCCGGGTGTCGCGGGGTTCCTGCGGGCGCGCTTGACCACGCCGGATGAGCCGACCAGGGGCGAGTCCCCCGTGGCACCCGATGCCTGGCGGGTGCTGCAACGCGCGCGTCGTTTGTCGCGCTCGACGATGCCGCGGACCAGCCTCGAGCACGTGCTCTCGATCGATCCGGTCGGACTCAACCCGTTCACCCGGACGAACCCGTTCACCCGGACCAACCCGTTCACCCGGACGAACCCCGTCCGCGGTGCGGCACCCGGCGGAGGCGGCAGCGACGACTACCTGGAGCCCGGACGCGGGGCGCGGCAGCCGGTCACCTGGCTCGGTCCCGCCCCGGCCCGCGCCGCCGCTCCGAAGCGCGGACGACGACCGGTCGTGGCGGTCCTCGACACCGGGTGCGGCGAGCACGCCTGGCTGCCGTCCGACATCGTCACCCGGCACGTGGAGCTCGACGGCGTCCCCGTGGGCTTCACGGACGACGCCGACCCGGAGCGCTACCCCGACCTCTACGGGCAGCTCGACGGCGAGATCGACGCGGTGGCCGGGCACGGCACCTTCATCGCGGGCCTCGTGCGTCAGGCCGCTCCGGACGCCGACATCCTGTCGATCCGTGTCGCCGGCGCGCTCGGGGTGGTGGACGAGAGCACGCTCCTCGAGACCGTGGCGCAGGTCGTGGAGCTGCTCCGGCGGCATCGGGAGGATCCGACGACGGGCTTCCCGATCGACGTGCTGAACCTCTCCCTCAGCTACTACCACGAGACCCCGACCGACGGGCTCTTCAGCACGACGCTGTACGAGCTGCTCGCGAAGGCCAGGGAACTCGGCTGCGTGGTCGTCTGCTCGGCCGGCAACGACGCGATCGACCGCCCCTCCTTCCCCGCGTCGCTGTGGCCGTGGCCCGGCGCCGACAACGGGCTGCGGTCCGACGACGGGGCTCCGCACGTCTCCGTCGGCGCCCTGAACCCGTCGGCGCACTCCGTGGCCCTGTTCTCGAACGTCGGCCCGTGGGTGCAGGTGTACGCCCCGGGCGCCGCGGTGGTCAGCACCTCGCCGGCCTTCGTCGGCGGCGCGCAGGCCGCGACCCGCGCAGACGTCGACGGGCTGCCGCGCGAGACGCTCGACCCGGACGACTACCGAGGCGGCTTCGCGGTGTGGAGCGGCACCTCCTTCGCGGCTCCGTACATCGCCGGACGGGTCGCCGCCCAGCTCGGCGCCGTCCCGACCCAGGGTGTGAAGCCCGCCGTCGCCGCGAAGGCCGTCGCCGCCGTCCTGACGTCGCTGCCGACGCCGCACGAGAGGTCCTGACGCCTCTCACCCTTCCGCACGACCGCTCCGGCACGGCATCCTGGACGGATGCCCCTGTCCGCGAGCGCGCTGCACCGACGCGGCGTCGAGGCGGCCAACGCCCGGCAGTTCACCCGCGCCCGGCGGGAACTGGAGAAGGCCGCCGCCCGCACCGACGACGCCGACCTCCGCGCCCGCATCGACGGGACGGCCGCCTACGTGCTCGCGCAGACCGGCGAGCCCGCGGCGGCGGAGGCGCTGTGCCGGGAGGCCCTGGCCAGGGACGGACTGCAGGCCGAGACGGTCGCCCTCCTCGGCGGGCAGCTCGGCGCCCTCCTCATGCACGGCGGACGGATGGAGGAGGCCGAGGCGAGCCTGACCGCCGCGATCGACGCCCTCACCGCTGCCGGTGCCGAGACCACCGCGCTCGCGAACTGTCTGATGAACCGGTCGGTGGTGCGGATGCAGCGCCATCGTCTGGACACCTGCATGGCCGACCTCCGGCGCGCGATCGCGATCTACGAGGCGCACGAGGAACGGGACTCCCTCGCCGAGGCCACGCACAACCTCGGCTATGCCGCGCTGCTCGGCGGGGACCTCGTGTCGGCGCTGCGCCTGATGG
Organism: Microbacterium meiriae; assembly: GCF_040685015.1. Lineage (NCBI taxonomy): Bacteria > Bacillati > Actinomycetota > Actinomycetes > Micrococcales > Microbacteriaceae > Microbacterium > Microbacterium meiriae. Next base: position 1,139,512 of record NZ_JBFBHD010000001.1, read on the forward strand.
CCGCGTCCCGGTCGACGTTCGCGGCCACCAGCGCCCTGGCCACCGCCATCAGCGACCTCGACCGCGCCGAGGTGCTCCGCGACGCGGGCCTGACCACCGAGGCGGAGGCGCTGCTCGGCCGCGTGGCCGTGCAGTTCGGTGCACAGCGGATGCGCCAGGCCCGTGGTGAGGCCGAGTTCCACCTCGCCCGCTCGCTCGTCCGGCACGACCCTCGGGCGGCCGAGCGCGCCGCCCGCACCGCCGCCCGACGCTTCACCGCCCTCGGCAGCAGCGGCTGGGCGGCCAGAGCCGCCGCGGTGCAGCTGGAGGCGCGGCAGCGGATCCGGCCCGACCGCCCCCTCGATGCGGACGCGTGGGAACGCGTGGCGCAGGAGCTCGACCGGAGCGGCTTCCGCACCGAGGCCACGGCCCTGCGGCTGAGCGCCCGCCGCGACGGCACCGGCCGCCTCCCCCGCGTCCCCGCCTCGGCCCCGACGCCGCTGCGGCTCCGTGCGCAGGAGGTCCGTGCGGCCCGCGCCGCCGGACGCGGCCGTGACGGGGAGGCGCTGCGCGCCGCGGCCGCCGGGCTCGACCTGCTGTCGGTGTGGCAGCGGTCGTTCGGCGCCCTCGACCTGCAGGCCTCCGTCGCCATGCACGCCAGCGACCTCGTGTTCACCGGGCTCGCCGCCGCGGTCCGCCGCCGCGACCCTGCGACGCTCTTCGAGTGGTCCGAGCGCGCCCGGCACCTCAGCCAGCAGGTCGCCCCCGTCCGCCCCCCGCACGACGACGCCCTCGCCGCCGACCTCGCAGAACTGCGGATGCTGCGCGCCGACCTCGCGGGGGCGGACTGGACGACCGACCCCACCGTCCGCGCGCTCCGCGACCGGGTGCGGGAGCGGCAGTGGTCCGCCACCGGCTCGGGAGCGACGAGGGAGCGCCGGACGCTCGCCGAGACCTCCGCGCTCCTGCCGTCCGATACGGCGGTGCTGGCCTACGTCTACACCGGCACCGGCCTGCACGGGGTAGTGGTGCGGCCGGACGGCGCGACCGTCGTCGACCTGTCGTGGTCGCGGGTACGGACCGCTCTCGACGGCCTGCGAACCGACCTCGACATGGCCGCGCTCACGCGGGGCGGCGCGATGGGGCCGGTGACCGCGCGCGCTCTGACGGCACGCCTCGCAGTCCTGGACGACGAGCTGCTCGGGCCGATGCGCCGGGCCGCCGCGGGCGCCGAGCGGTTCGTCGTCACCGTTCCCGGGATCCTCGGCGGGGTGCCGTGGGCCATGCTCCCCAGCATGCACGGCGTGCCGTTCACCCTCGCGACCTCGGTCTCGCGCTGGTTTCACGGCACGACGGCCGCCGCCTCGACCCCGAGCGTGGGCTTCGCGGCGGGACCACGGGTACCGCGGGCGGCGGAAGAGGTCCGGCGCGCGGCGGATTCATGGACGACGCGGGGGGCGACCCGCCTGCTGCAGGGCACCGAGGCGACCGTGACCGCCGCCACGGCACTGGCCGCTTCCGTCGATGTGCTCCACATCGCCGCGCACGGACGCCATGCGGTCGACAATCCTCTGTTCTCCGGCTTCGAGCTCGCCGACGGGGTGCTCTTCGGCTACGACGTCGACCTCATCCCCCGGGTGCCGCGGACCGTGATCCTCTCGGCGTGCGAGCTGGGGCGCTCCTCCGTGCGCTGGGGAGAGGAGGCCCTGGGCATGACGCGGGTCTGGCTGCACGCGGGCGCGGACTCGGTGATCGCGGCCCCGGTCACGGTGCCGGACGACGACGCCTGCGAGCTCCTCACCGCGGTCCACGACGGCCTCTCGACCGGCGCTTCTCCCGCCGACGCCCTGGCGAGCGCCGCGCTGACGACGGGGGTTTCCGCCCCATTCCAGTGTCACGGCAACGGATTCTGACTTTTTTGCCGGACCGAGGTATCAGAATCGCACCCACCCTCTCCTGTTCTTCGGAAGGTGTCGAGCGACAGGCCTCGAAGGGAGAGGCCCGAGGGAGGCGCCGTCGGTTCTGGGGAAACGCCGCTGGGGAGCGGGAAGACGAGACGGACACCATCTGCTCGGGAGCGTCGCGGTATGCAGCCGCGACGCTCTCGCAGGGCCTCGGCGATCTGGGGACGCCGAGGCCCTCGGGGTGTCCGCGGGCGGCCGGAGCGCCTCAGGCGAGGAGGACGCTGTACCCCGCGGCGCGCAGCGCATCGACCGCGGCGCCGTCGGCTCCTCGATCCGTGATGACGGTGGCGAAGAGCTCCGGCCCGCCGACCGTGGAGAACGCCTCGACCCCGAGCTTGCTGCCGTCGGTCACGACGACGGCGCGCCGCGCACGCTCCGCCATCATCCGGTTCACCGCCGCCTCGCGCTCGTCCTGCGTGGTCGCCCCGGCTGTCGCGTCCATCCCGTTCACACCGATGAAGGCGAGGTCCAGCCGCACCCCGCGGAGCAGCTGCTCGACGAACGGGCCCACGAGCTCGTACGTGCGCGAGTGGATGACACCGCCCGTGACGACCACCTTGATCTCCGGCCGGGTGGCGAGCTGAGCGGCGATGTTCACGGCGTTCGTGACCACCGTGATCCCGCCCTCCGCCGCCAGGTCCTCGCGGGCGGCGAGCGCGGCCGCGATGGCCGTGGTCGTCGTGCCGCCGGAGAGGCCGACCACCATACCGGGGGTGACGAGCGCCGCCGCGGTCTGTGCGATGCTCTCCTTCTCGTGCGTGCGGAGATGGCTCTTGTAGCGGAGGGGCAGCTCGTAGGCGACGGTCTGCGCCACGGCGCCGCCGTGCGTGCGGGTGAGCAGCCGCTGCTCGGCGAGGGAGTCGAGGTCGCGGCGGGTGGTGGCCGGAGAGGCTCCGAACCGCTCCACCAGCTCCTCCACCGTCACCTCCCCGTCCGCCGCGAGGAGGTCGAGGATCGCGTGCAGTCGGGCCGCGCGCTTCACCGGTCGTCGTTTCGCGTCGAGGTCGCAGCCCTGCCGGGAACCTCTGCGACCGGAGCGGGATTCTGCGACGAAAGCAGGGCGAACAGTCGCAGCATCCGGGCGGCTTCGTCCGCGAGGGCGGCGCGGGCGGGAGCGAGGTACTTGCGGGAGTCGACGAGACGCTCGTCGGCGGCGAGCACCTCGCGGACCGCGCGCGTGAAGAAGCCGTTGAGGTGGGTGGAGACGTTGACCTTCGTCATCCCGGCGCGCACGGCGTCGGCGATCACGGCGTCGGCAACCCCGGAGGAGCCGTGCAGCACGAGAGGCACGTCCGTCCCGTCGGAGGCGGCACCGCGGAGGGCCGCCCGCAGGCGGGCGATGAGGTCGAGGTCGAGGGAGGCGGTGCGGTCGGTCATGGCGTGCGACGACCCCACGGCCACGGCGAGCGCGTCCACCCCGGTCGCGGCGACGAACGCCCGCGCCTCGTCCGGATCGGTGCGCACGCCGGGGGCATGGGCGCCGTCCTTCCCGCCCACCTCGCCGAGCTCGCCCTCCACGTAGACCCCTGCCGCGCGCGCCCGGGCGGCGACCTCGGCGGTCACCGCCACGTTCTCGTCGTAGGGCAGCGCGCCGCCGTCGAACATGACCGAGCCGAAGCCGAGGGCCACCGCCTCGTCGACGAGCTCCGGTCGCTCCGCGTGGTCGAGGTGCACCGCCACCGGGGTCTCCGCGCGTCCTGCCGCGGCGAGCGTCGCGAGGGCGATCGGCTCCAGACCGCCGTGATAGTCGGCGCAGTTCTGCGAGATCTGCAGGATCACGGGGAGCTGTGCGAGTGCGGAGGCCCGCACGAGGCCCTCCGCGGTCTCCAGGTGGATGACGTTGAAGGCACCGATGCCGGTGCCGGCGGTGGCAGCCGCGGAGACGAGCTCCCGGGCGGAGACGAGGGTCACGAAGGGTCCTTCCGGAAGGAGGCGGGGTCGGGGCGGGACACGCGGAGCTGCTCCTCGAGCGCGCGCCAGCGGGGAGAGATGTCGCCGGCGAGCGGCATGAGCACGGCGGCCGCCGACCACGCGGTCGCGCGGCGGAGGATGACCTCGGGATCACGCTCGCCCTCCGCGGAGAGCACGGCGCAGGCCGCGACCGCGGCGTCTCCCGCACCGGTCGGGTTGCCGGAGAGCGGCTCGTCGAGTCGGGCGTGCAGGAGATCGGTCGCGGTCACCGCGAGCATGCCGTCGGCCCCGAGCGACAGGAGCACGAGCTCGGCGCCCCGGGCCAGCAGCGACCGGGCCCCCTCGACGGGGTCGTCGATGCCGGTGGCTTCGGCGAGCTCCGCGGCATTGGGTTTGAGCACGGTGGCTCCGGCGTCGGCGGCGCGCAGGAGGGCCGGGCCCGAGGTGTCCACGATCACCGGGACCCGGGCGTCGGCGCCCACCGCGACGAGCATCGGCACGAGCGATTCCGGCGCTCCCGGGGGGAGGCTCCCGGAGACGACGAGGACCCCGGCGCCGGGAAGCCGGTCGACGATCTCCGCGAGAAGCCCGCCCCACTCGGCATCGGTGGGGTTCACCCCTCGTTCGTTGACGATCGTGGTGTCGCCCGCGGCCTCGTCGACGAGGGCGATGCTGCGACGGGTGTCGGCCGCGACGGGCACGAGCACATGGGGCACGCCGCTGGCCGTGAGCTCCGCGGCGAACTCCGCGCCGACCGGACCGCCGGCCGTGGTCAGCGCGAGGACGGACGCCCCCTCGGCGTGCGCGACCCTGGCGACGTTGAGGCCCTTGCCGCCGGCGCGGGACGCCCCGGTGTCCGTGCGGTGTGTCCCGCCTGCGACGAGGCGATCGACCCGCCAGGTGAGGTCCAGAGCCGGGTTCGGGGTGACGGTGAGGATCATGCGAGCTCCCTGGCACGGAGGGCGGCGCCGATCAGTCCCGCGTTGCCGGACAGCTCGGCGGGGACGAGCGCGGGGAGGCGGTGGAAGCTGAGACGCGCCGCGAGACGGGTCCGCAGCTCGTCGAAGAGCGCGCCGCCCGCCCGCGACAGTCCGCCGCCGATTACCACGGCCTCGGGGGCGACCACGGCGGTCAGCTGCGCGAGCGACAGGGTGAGCGCGTCCAGCGCCGAGTCCCAGATGTCGGCGGCGACCCGGTCCCCGGCGGCCGCGCGGGCGATGACGTCCTTGGCGCCGTCCGGGGTCGTCCCCGTGGCCTCCCGGTAGCGGCGCGCGATGGCGCCCGCCGAGGCCACGGCCTCCAGACAGCCACGGGCACCGCACGGGCACACCGGTCCGTCGGCGATCGGGGAGTGCCCGATCTCGCCGGCGTAGCCTCCGGCCGTGTAGGGGTGGCCGCCGACGAGCAGGGCCCCCGCGATCCCGGTGCCGATCACGAGGATCACCGCGTCGTCGTAGGCCCGCGCGCCGCCCAGCTCGTGCTCGGCCCAACTCGCGGCGCGCACGTCGTGGTCGAACGCGACGGGGAGGCCGAGACGCTCGGCGGCGAGCGCGCGCAGCGGTGCGTCCCGCCAGCCCATGTTGCTCGCGAACACGCCGATCCCGGCGGCCGCGTCGACGATCCCCGGCACCACGAGCCCGGCGGCGCGCGGCGTCACGTCGGGATGCTCATCGCGGAGCTGCGCGGCGAGCACCTGCAGCCGGTCGAGCAGCGCGGGGGTGCGGTCGCCGTCGGCCGTGGGGGTGGGCGTGCGGCGGAGACCGAGCGCCCGCCCGTCCGCATCGAACAGCGCCGACTTGATGTCCGTCCCTCCGACGTCGAAGGCCAGGACGGGCGACCCGGCGCCGAGCGTGCGCACCGCGGCGAGCTTCTCGCCGGCCTCGTCCCTCGCGACGTCGGGGATCGCGTCCGCGGCGTCGTTCGGGGTCATCGCTCGGCTCCGGGGATCGCTGGCGTCATGCATCCAGGATGACGGATCGCGTGAGGTTGCGCGGCTGGTCGGGGGCGAGCCCGCGGGCCACGGCACGGTCGAGGGCTGTCCGGTGCAGGCGCACGAGATCGGCGAGCGGGTCGATCGCGCGGTGCTCGAAACGGGCGCCCGTGGCGCGCACCTCCGCGGCCAGTCCTTCCGGTGCCTCTCCGAACTGCCACGTCACCCGGCCCGGGGCGGCGATGGCGATCGGACCGTGACGGTAGTCCATCGACGGATACGCCTCGGTCCACGACTGCGACGACTCGCGCAGCTTCAGGGCGGCCTCGTGGGCCAGGCCGATCGTCCAGCCCCGACCGAGGAACGTGTACTGCTCGGCATCGCGCAGCTCGATGTCGTCCCCGTCTTCGGCGAGCACGGCCGTCGCGTCGGCGATGGCTCCGGAGAGGTCCTCACCCAGCGACGCCCGGAAGAGTGCGAGCGCCGTCGTGGCGAAGCGCGTCTGGACGACGGACTGCTCGTCGGCGAACGGCAGCAGCACCGCGTCGTCGACGAGGGAGACGAGCGGGGAGTCGGGGTCGCCGATCACGCCGATCGTGCGGGTGCGCCCCTTGATGCGGTCGACCAGCTCCAGCACCTCGGTCGTGGTGCCGGAGCGGGTGAGGGCGACGACGGCGTCGTAGCCGCGGTCGACGAAGGCCTCGGAGGCCGCGAACGCGTCGGTCTCGCCGTGGCCGGACGACTCGCGCAGCGCGGCGTAGGACTGCGCCATGAACCACGAGGTGCCGCAGCCGACGACCGCGACCCGTGCACCCCGGGCCGGCAGCAGAGCCTGCTCGGCGGTGAGTTCGGCGGCGGTGGCCCACATCTCCGGCTGGGAGCGGAGCTCTGCGCGCATGTGTGCGCCGGGCAGCGAAGCGGTCATGAAGAGGCCTTTCGGACGAGTTGTTGCGTACTTGTGATTGTTTCGGGCGTTATCCGATCATAGTATTTCGTCCCAGGAGAGCAACATCTTGATTTGTTTGTTTGCCTGACAAATAATCAGGACGAGTTCCCCCGAGCCCCCGCTCGGACGATCACGACCGCGCAGGCGGCGCGATCATCACGCACCGTCGCGTGGAGTGTTCTGCGACTGTGCACCACCCCCCTCTCCGGAGAGCGGATCCCGCCCGCTGGAGCAGCACCCACAGTGAGGAATGCAATGCCCATGAACAAGTCACGGCGATACGGGGCCGCAGCGGTCGCGGCCGTCGCCACGCTGTCGCTCGCATCCTGCGGTTTCGGTGGATCGGGAGGAGACAGCGGTGGCGGCGACGACGCCAGTACGCTCGACCTGCTCGTCCCCAGCTACTCCGACGCCACGAAGGGTCTCTGGGAAGACGTCATCGACGGGTTCACCGAGAAGAACCCCGACATCAAGGTCAACCTCGAGGTGCAGTCGTGGGACAACCTCGAGAAGGTCATCTCCACGAAGGTCCAGGCCGGCGAGGCGCCCGACATCTACAACGGCGGCCCCTTCGCGGGCTTCGTCGAGGACGAGCTGCTCTACCCCGTCGAGGAGGTCGTGTCCGACGACGTCTACTCCGACTTCCAGGACTCCTTCCTCGCCAACGCCGAGGTCGACGGCACCGCCTACGCGCTGCCGATGATCGCCTCCGCGCGCGCCCTGTTCGTCAACAACGACCTCCTCTCCCAGGCGGGCGTCGAGGCGCCGACCGACTGGGACTCCCTGCTCGACGCGGCGACCAAGGTGTCCGGGCTCGGCGGTGGTGTCGCGGGCTACGGCATGCCGCTCGGCTCGGAGGAGGCACAGGCCGAGGCCGCCGTGTGGCTCTGGGGCGGCGGGGGATCCTTCGGCGACGCGTCGGAGATCACCATCGACACCCCGGAGAACCTGGTCGGCGCCGAGCAGATCAAGAAGATGATCGACGCCGGAGCGACCCAGGCCGACCCCGGCTCCACGCAGCGCTCCCCGCTGATGGACATCTTCATCCAGGGCAAGATCGGCATGCAGGTCGGCCTGCCGCCGACGGTCGGTCAGATCGCCGAGAACAACCCGGAGCTCGACTACTCCATCGTCCCGATCCCGACGAAGGACGGCTCGCCGTTCACCCTCGGCGTCATGGACCAGCTGATGGCGTTCGAGAACGACGGCGACAAGCAGGAGGCGATCACGAAGTTCCTCGACTACTTCTACTCGCCCGAGGTCTACGTGCCGTGGGTGCAGGCGGAGGGCTTCCTCCCCGTCACGAAGTCCGGCGCCGAGGAGCTGTCCGGCGAGGAGGCCCTCAAGCCGTTCCTCGACGTGCTGCCCGACGCGCAGTTCTACCCGTCGACCAACCCGAAGTGGTCGGCCGCGGACGGCGCCTTCAAGTCGCTGTTCGGACAGATCCAGGACCAGCCGGCGGCCGATGTGCTGAAGCAGATCCAGGACCAGGTGGACGCGGGCTGACCCGCGGAACGGAGAGGTTCGGGAATCCCCCATGAGCCAGACGACAGAATCCTCGAACCTCGCGGGGGCGGCCACCGGCCGCCTCCGCACCCCGGACGTCGGGACGGCCGTGCGCGGTCGCCCCGGCGGGCGGGACCTCCTCCAGGCGCTGCCCTGGATCGCTCCCGCGCTGGTGCTCATCATCGGCGTGGTGCTGTTCCCCGCCGGCGTCATGTTCTTCAACTCCACGCGGGACATCTCGCTCTCGGGTCTGGACAAGGGCTCGGTCGGCTTCGACAACTTCGTGACCGTCTTCACGTTCCCGGAGTTCTGGCCGATCTTCGTCCGCACGATCGTCTGGGTCGTGTCGGTGGTGCTCTTCACGGTCGTCATCTCGCTCGGCCTCGCGCAGATCCTCAACAAGGCGTTCCCGGGTCGCCAGCTCGTGCGGATGGCGGTCATCGTGCCGTGGGCCGCGTCGGTGGTGATGACCACGATGGTCTTCTACTACAGCCTCGAACCGTACTTCGGGGTGTTCAACAAGTTCCTCTACGACATCGGGCTCTCCGACGACGCGGTGGGCTACGGCTGGACGAAGAACCCGACGACGGCGTTCGTCTGGTCCATCGTCATCGCGGTGTTCGTGTCGCTGCCCTTCACGACCTACACGATCCTCGCGGGACTTCAGGCGGTCCCCGCCGACGCGATCGAGGCCGCGAAGATGGACGGCGCCGGCGCCGCCAGGACCTACTGGTCGATCATCCTGCCGCAGCTGCGCAGCGCCCTCGCCGTGGCGATCCTCATCAACATCATCAACGTCTTCAACTCGCTGCCGATCCTCAAGGTGATGACCGGGTCCATCCCGGGCTACGGCGCCGACACGATCATGACCCTGATCTTCAAGTACATCGAGCTGCAGAAGAAGGTCGACGTCGCGAGCGCGCTGTCGGTCGTCGCCTTCCTCATCGTGATCGCGATCGTCGCGGCCTACGTCAAGATCGTCAAGCCCATGAAGGAGGTCTGATCATGACCGTGACCGAGACCGCCCTCGTGACCACCGCCGACTCCCGCGGACGACGCACCCCGCCGATCCCCGGCCGTCGGCGCCGCTACACCGCCGACCAGGTGACTCTGCCCCGGGTGATCCTGCGCACCGCCGCCGGATTCCTCGTCCTCGCGATCTTCGTGCTGCCGTACCTCATCATGTTCTTCGGTTCGGTGAAGACGAAGGCGCAGATCCGCTCGGTCGACCCGACCTACCTCCCGGTGGAGTGGCACTGGGAGAACTACCTCACGATGTGGTCGACGCCCGAGACGCCGCTGCCGTACAACCTCGTCTCGACGATCGTCATCTCCGTGTTCGCGACCCTCCTCGTGCTGCTCGTGTCGCTCCCCGCGGCCTACTACACGGCCCGGTTCCGGTTCCCCGGGCGCATGGTGTTCCTGTTCCTCGTGATCGTGACCCAGATGCTGCAGCCGGCCGTGCTCACCTCGGGCCTGTTCCGGCAGTTCACCGTCCTCGGCCTCGGCGACACCTGGACCGCGATGATCTTCATCAACGCGGCCTTCAACCTCTCGTTCGCGGTGTGGATCATGCACTCGTTCTTCGCCGGCATCCCGAAGGAGGTCGACGAGGCCGCGCAGATCGACGGCGCCGGGCGCCTCACGGTCCTGTTCCGGATCAACCTCCCGCTCGTCTGGCCGGGCATCGTCACCGCGATCGTGTTCACGTTCGTGGCCTGCTGGAACGAGTTCGCCGCCTCGCTGGTGATCCTGTCGACGGACAAGAACCAGCCGCTGTCGGTCGCGCTCACGAAGTTCGTCGGTCAGTACGAGACGAGCTGGCAGTACGTGTTCGGCGTCTCGATCGTCGCGATCCTGCCCGTCATCATCCTGTTCATGCTCATCGAGAAGCGTCTCGTCGGCGGCCTCACCGCCGGCAGCGTGAAGTAACCCACCCGGCTTCCGGTCCACCCCCCGGGTTCCCGTCCGGCACACCTGCACGACCGCGGCGCGCGTGCAGGGGTTCCGGACGGATCCGGTCATGCGAACGTACCCGGGTCGTGCAGCCGGAACATCCGTCGGCAGAGGTCAGGGGCGGGGGCCGCCGGCGCGGAGCTGCTCGGGGCTCCATCGCACGCCGAGGACCGCGGTGAGGGCGGCCTGCGCGGCCCCGGCGGAAGGAGCGACGCGGGGATCGGCATACCGGATCGGCACGTCGGCGGTGCCGCGGGCGGGATAGCCGCTCTCGGCGCGGACACGCTCCAGGAACCGAGGACCGAGCTCCGTCGCGGGACCGCCGATGACGACCTCGATGGGATCGAGCAGCGCCCCGATGAGCTTGATGGCACGGGCCAGGGCCCGCGCGCCGTCGTCGATCAGCGTCTGATCCGCACGGGAGACGAGGGTGCGGACGGCCGGCACGTCCAGCGCGTCCGAGAACTCCTCCCCCAGCATCGGTCCCATCGCGGCCGCCGACTCCAGACAGCCGCGGCGTCCGCAGCGGCACGGACGCGCGGCCTCGCCGAACACCACCTGCACATGCCCGATCTCCCCCGCACGGTCGCGGGGCCCCGGCGCGAGCTCCCCGTCGAGGGTGACCGCGGCGCCGATGCCTCCGCCGCTGTGGATGAACAGCCGGTAACCCGAGGGTGCGGCGTCCAGACCGGCCTCCGCGATGGCCTCGGCGTCGACGTCGTTGACGAGGAGGACCGGGACGCCCGCAATGGTCTCGAAGCGCTCGGCCAGCGGCACCTCGTGCCACTCCAGCTGCACGCTCTCCAGCACCGTGCGCCCGTCGGTCGTCCCCGGGACCTGCACGCCGACCGCGAGCAGCCGCGCGCCGTAGGCGGCCACCACCTCGGCGACGGTCTCGTCCAGCACCCGGTCGCGGGTCTGCGTCGTGTAGGAGACGCTGCGGCGGGCGACCTCGGAGCCGTCGAGGGCGACGAGCGCCAGGTACGCACTGGTCGGCTGCACGACGAGCACGAGGATCAGATGATGCTCCGCGTCGATGCTGAGCGTGGTCGCGCGTTTGCCCCCCGTGCTCACCGCCTGCTCGCCCTCCGCGATGAGCCGGTGCTCGATCAGTTCCGCGACGAGGGACGACGCGGTCGCCGCTGTGAGGCCGGTCGCCCGCGCGATACCGGCGCGCGTCTGCGAACCGGACGCCTGGAAGACGAGTTGGAGCGCCCGCCGCAGGTTCGCTCGCCGAACCGCCGCCTGGGTGTCCAGCGCGTCGTCGTGGGTGAACATCTGCGAGTTCCTTCTCGGGGCCGAGGTCCGTCGATTGACAGTGCGCGTACCGCTCCGTACGCTCGGTCCGTTAGTTTATTCATTGAACTTAGTCAGCCCGAGCGTCGATCGGGAGGAGCATCATGCGCTACCCCCAGATCCTAGAGCGCGCCGCCGATCGGACACGAGACGCGCAGACGTCGTCCAACGGCCACGCTCGCGGCATCCGGGAACGCAACCGCGCCCTCGTCCTGCGCACGCTCATGGAGCAGTCGGCTCTCAGCCGCGCGGATCTCTCCCGGCTCACCGGTCTCGCCCGCCCCACCGTGTCCGACGTCGTGCGCGATCTGCTCGCCGACGGCGTGATCCGGGAGAGCGGACCCAGTCAGGAGTCCCGGCCGGGAAAGCCCGCCGTGATGCTCGAGTTCGACCAGCGCGCCGTGCAGGTCATCGCGCTCGACCTCTCCGTGCCCGGTGAGGTCATCGGGGCGCTGGCCTCGCCCGACGGTCGCCTCTCGCACCGCCTCCACCGGCCGCGCACCCCGGACGCCGCGGAAGCCGTCGCCGGTCTCGTCGCGGAGCTGCGGAGCCTCGCCGACGGTCCCGCGCTCGGCATCGGCATCGGTGTGCCCACCGGCTCCTCCGCGCTGCTCGGTCTCGGGCCACGACTCGCGGAGATCCTCGACGCCCCCGTGCACCTCTTCGACGACGCCGATCTCGTGGCCGACGCCGAGCAGCGGTTCGGCTCCGTCGGCACCGACTTCCTCCTCGTCCGCCTCGGCACCCGCATCGGCACCGCGATCCGCGTCGTCGGCGACGACGGCGCCCCGGTCGAACGATCCATCGGGGCCCGTGAGCTCGCGCACGTCGGTGCGGGCGGCGACCCCGGCGAGGTCTGCCTGTGCGGACGCGACGGCTGCGTCCACGCGTGGGCCGCGGCTCCCGCCATCGCCCGGCGCCTGGACGCCTCGGGAGCGGACCGCACGCGGGTGCTCGCCGCCGCGGGTGCGCGGCTCGGCACGTCGCTCTCGGTCATCGCCGCCGCCGTCGACCTGCCGACGATCGTGCTGAGCGGTCCCGACGAGATCGTCGGAGCCGCACTGGTCGACGCGACGGCCACCGCGGTCCGAGCCGCCTCGCACCCCTCTCTCGGGCCCACCGTGGTGCCGAGCGCGGTCGAAGACGCCGTCCTGCTGGGTGCGGCGACCCGCGTGGTGGCCGCCGAGTTCAGCCCGCGCTGACGGACGCGCCCGTCATCCGTCCCCTCCCGCCCGGAAGGGATGGGAGACTCGATCCCGCGGGGCGGCCGGTCCGTCGCCTCGATCCGTCCTGGGAGAGGAATCCGCATGAAGGCACTCGTGATCGGCGCGACCGGCAGCATCGGCGGGGTCGTCGCCGCCACCCTCGACGTGCGGGGACACGAGGTCGTGCGGGCGTCCCGCTCCGGCGAGCAGAACGTGGACGTGACCGACCCCGCCTCCATCCGCAGCCTCTTCGAGCGGGTCGGCCCGGTCGACGCCGTCGTGGTCGCCGTGGGCTCCGTGCCCTTCAAGCCGCTCACCGATCTCGACCGCGACGACTATCTCGCCGCCTTCACCGGGAAGACCCTCGCGCAGCTCGACGTCGTGCGGGTCGCCCTCGACCACGTGACCGACGGCGGCTCCCTCACCCTCACCAGCGGCGTGCTCGCGCGGGAGCCGATCGCGACGGGAGCGGCGGCGGCGATGGCCAACGGCGCCCTGGAGTCGTTCGTGATCACGGCGGCGGCCGAGGCCCCGCGGGGGATCCGCATCAATGCGGTCTCCCCCGACGTGCTGGCGAACTCCCCCGGGTACTTCTCGGCCTTCCCCGGCCACCGCCCTGTCACCGACGACGAGGTCGGCCAAGCGTACGTGCGCGCGGTCGAGGGCATCGTCTCGGGGCGGGTGCTCCCCGTCTGATGGCGCTCTCCCTCACTCCCGTCCCCACCCTGACCACCGAGCGGCTGGACCTCGTGCCGCTCGGACCAGAGCATCTCGACGGCACCTGGGCGGCGCTGCAGGAGCCCGAGGTGCTGCGGTTGACCGGCACCCACGCGCGCTTCACGCACGAGGGCGTGGAGACCTGGCTCCGGTCGCTCGCCGACCGGGAGGACCGGGCGGATTGGGCGATCCTCCGTCGCGACGACGGCGCGCACATCGGCGAGGTGGTCCTCAGCGACCTGGACGAGGAGAACCTCTCCGCAGGGTTCCGCATCGCGCTCGCGGGTCCGCGGTGGTTCGGCGCCGGATACGGGACGGAGGCCACGCGCGCGGTGCTCCGTCACGCCTTCGACGCGGTGGGGCTGCATCGTGTGGAGCTCGAGGTGTACGCGTTCAACCCGCGGGCACAGCGCGCCTACGAGAAGGCCGGGTTCGTCGTCGAAGGCCGGCGCCGGGAGGCGCTGCGCTGGGACGGCGAATGGGTCGACGCGATCGTCATGGGCATGCTCGCGGACGGGTGACTGCCGCCGAACGGCGGTGAGCGCAAGGGGGAGGCGGAGCACAGGTCCGTGTCGGAGGATGAGGGTATGACCGACGCGCCGCTGTCCTCCCGTCCCTGGCTCCGCTCCTATGCCGAGGGCGTGCCGGCCGACATCGAGGAGCCGACGCAGACGCTGCCGGAGATGCTGGCCGCCGGCATCCGGCAGTACGCGCGGCGGCCCGCCCTCGAGTTCTTCGGCGCCGTCACGAGCTACCGGGACCTCGGTGAGCAGATCGACCGCGCCGCGGAAGGACTCCGCCACCTCGGGGTCACCAAGGGCGACCGGGTGGCGCTGGTGCTGCCGAACTGCCCGCAGCATGTCGTCGCCTTCTACGCGGTCCTGCGTCTCGGCGCGATCGTCGTCGAGCACAACCCGCTCTACACGGCGCGAGAGCTGCGCCACCAGTTCGAGGACCACGGGGCCCGGGTCGCGATCGTGTGGGACAAGGTCGCCGACACCGTGGCGGGATTCCCGGACGATCTCCGGGTCGACCACATCGTGAGCGTCGACCTCACGGCGGCGATGCCCCTGTCGAAGCGCCTCCTGCTGCGACTCCCGGTCCCGAAGGCCCGGGCGTCCCGGGCGAAGCTGACCGGCACGCCGCGCGCGCGGCACCTGACGCCGTGGAAGAAGCTCGTGTCCCACCGGCGGCTTCCCCGACGGACGCCCGCGCCGTCGCTCGGCGACACCGCCGTCCTGCAGTACACGAGCGGCACGACAGGGATTCCCAAGGGGGCCATCCTCACCCATGCGAACCTGCGGGCCAACGCGATGCAGGGGCGGGCCTGGGTGCCCGGGCTCCGCGACGGCGAGGAGACCTTCTACGCCGTGCTTCCGCTCTTCCACGCGTACGGCCTCACCCTGTGTCTCACGTTCGCCCTGAGCATCGGGGCCAAGGTCGTGCTGTTCCCGACGTTCGACCTGGGCCTCGTGACCGACGCCGCCCGCACGAGCCCGCCGACCTTCCTCCCCGCCGTCCCGCCGATCTACGATCAGCTGGCGCGGGCGGCGGGACGCGGCACCGTCGACCTCTCGAGCGTCCGGTTCGCGATCTCCGGGGCCATGAGCCTCCCCGTCGAGACCGTGCGGCGCTGGGAGGAGGCGACCGGAGGGCTGCTCGTCGAAGGCTATGGGATGACCGAGGCCTCCCCCGTCGCGCTCGGCAACCCGATGGGTCCGACCCGGCGACCCGGCACGGTGGGAGTGCCGTTCCCGAGCACCGAGATCCGCATCGTCGATCCCGACGACCCCGACGCCGACGTGCCCACGGGCGAGCCCGGCGAGCTGCTGCTGCGCGGACCGCAGGTTTTCCAGGGCTACTGGGGTCGGCCGGGGGAGACGGCCGAGGCCCTGTTGCCGGACGGCTGGCTCCGTACCGGCGACATCGCGGAGGTCTCACCGGACGGATTCGTCACCATCGTCGACCGCCGGAAGGAGCTCATCATCACCGGCGGCTTCAACGTCGCGCCCAGCGAGGTGGAGAACGCGCTCGAAGCCCACCCGGACGTCGTGGCGGCGGCCGTCGTCGGGCTGCCCCGGTCGAGCGGCGGCGAAGAGGTCGCGGCGGCCGTGGTGCTCCGTGAGGGTGCCGCCGAGGACATGGAGGGGCTCCGCGACTTCTGCCGTACGCGGCTGACCGCCTACAAGGTGCCGCGGCGCATCACCGCCGTCGACGACCTCCCGCGGTCGCTCATCGGCAAGGTGCTGCGGCGCGAGGTGCGCGATCGGCTGCTCGCGGCGCGCGGGGCCTGACGAGCGGAGTCAGCGTCCCTCGGCGGCCTCGGTGTGGTGCCGGATGACCTCGGCGACGACGAAGTTGAACCACTTCTCCGCGAACTCCGGGTCGAGGTGGGCGTCTTCGGCGAGCGCCCGGAGCCGGGCGACCTGCTGCTCCTCGCGGTTCGGGTCGGACGGCGGCATCGCGTGCTCGGCCTTCAGGTGTCCCACCTGCTGTGTGGCGCGGAACCGCTCCGCGAGCAGGAAGATCAGGGCCGCGTCGATGTTGTCGATGCTCGCACGCAGCCGGAGCAGTTCGGCCTTCGGATCCTCAGCGGCAGTCATGCCCCTACTCTAGAGCCGCAGATCACCCTGCCCCCGACGAGGGGCACCGCTATCGTGTGCTCATGAGCAACGACCAGTCGCCGGCCTCCGCTCCGCAGGACGACCAGGGCAGCCGCGCCCCGGAACCCGCCCCCGTCGATGCCGCGCTCGTCGGCGCCGCGGTGGAGGCGCCGGGAAACTCGCCAGTGACCGGGCCGCCCCGGCCCGTGGTGATCGAGCCGACCACGCCGAGCCGCTCGTTCTGGACGCGGATCGATCGGCCGTTCGTCTTCGGGTTCCTCGTGACGCTCGGCGGCCTCGGGGCGCTCGTGATCGGCAGCGCGCTCTACAACCTCTCCACCGTGCTCATCTACATCGCGCTCGCGCTGTTCGCCGCGCTCGGCCTCGACCCGGCCGTCCGCTTCCTGGAACGCCGCGGGCTGTCCCGCGCGCTCTCCGTCGTGGTGACGATCCTCGCCCTCATCGTCGTCGTCGGCCTCGTCCTCTGGATGATCGTTCCCATCGTCGTCGAGCAGATCGCGGGCTTCGTGAAATCGGTCCCCGGCATGATCCGGGACTTCACGAAGTCCGACATCTACGCCACCCTCAACGACCAGTTCGGCGACCAGTTCCAGGACCTCGTATCGGAGGTGGAGAAGTTCCTGTCGGACTTCGGCAACCTCGCGACGATCGGCGGAGGCGCGCTGCAGGTCGGTGCGTCCATCGCGAGCGGCATCTCGGGCGCGATCGTGGTGCTCGTACTGACCCTGTACTTCGTCGCGACGCTCCCGGCCATGCGCCAGGGGCTGCTGCGCCTCGTCCCGGCCCGCGACCGCGGCCGCGCGGACGACATCTCCCAGCAGATCACCGACTCCGTGGGTGGTTACGTGATGGGGATGGTGGTCCTCGCCTTCTGCAACGCGACCCTCGCCCTCATCCTCTACACGGTCCTCGGTCTGCCGTTCCCGCCGCTCATGGCCGCCATCGCCTTCTGCGTCACGCTCATCCCGCTGGTCGGCTCGGTGCTGTTCTGGATGATCGGCACCATCCTCGCGCTGTTCACGAACCCGATCGCCGCGCTGATCTTCGCCGCGATCTACCTCGTCTACATGCAGATCGAGGCGTATGTGCTCACGCCGCGGGTCATGAACAAGGCCGTCGCGGTGCCGGGCTCGCTCGTCGTCATCGGCGCTCTCGCCGGCGGCACGCTCCTCGGCCTGCTCGGCGCCCTGGTGGCCGTGCCCGTCACCGCCTCGATCCTCATCATCGTCAAGCAGGTGGTCGTGCCGAAGCAGGACTCTCGCACCTGACCCCGCCCCGTGCACAACTCCGGAGATCCGGGACGACACACCGTCAGCCGGGAGTACTCGCGGCGTGTCGGGCGAGATCTCCGGAGTTGTGCACGCCGGCGGGCGAGAACGACGAAGCGCCCGGGCCCTGAGGGCCGGGCGCTTCGCGGGAAGACGACTCAGATGAGGTCGTTGTCCGTGAGCCACTGCTTCGCGATGTCCTCCGCCGACTTCTGGTCGACCGTGCTCTGCACGTTGAGGGCGACGAGCTCCTCGGCGGTCAGCTTGGCGCTGATGCCGTTGATGACGTCGGCGATCTCGTCGGCCACGTCGCTGGACGCGATCGGCACGACGTTGGAGGCCAGGATGATGTTCTCCGGGTCCTCCAGCGCCACGATGTCCTCGGTCTGGAATGCGGGGTCGGCCGAGTAGATGTCCGCCACCTGGATCTCTCCGGCGAGCAGCGACTCCAGCGTCGTGGGACCGGTGGCCGAGAACGCCAGGTCGACGCCGTAGACCTCCTTGGCCGCAGCCGGACCGTACGGGCGCTGCTCGAACTCCGGCGCCGCACCGATCGTGACCGGGGTGGTCACGTCCGCGAGGTCGGCGATCGAGGTGAGGTCGTTCTCCTCGGCGAAGCTCTTGAGCACCGTGTAGGTGTCCTGGTCGGACGCCTCGGCGTAGTCGAGCGCGGTGAGGCCGTCCGGGAGCGCGTCCTTCAGGGCGGCGTAGACGTCGTCCGGGCTCGTGGCGGTTGCACCCTTGTCCAGGTACTCGAGCAGGTTGCCCGTGTACTCCGGGAACAGGTCGATCGCCCCGGACTCGACGTCCGGCATGTAGGCGTCGCGCTGGCCGATGCTGAACTGACGGTCGACGTCGAAGTCGGCGGCCTCGAGCGCCTGCGCGTAGATCTCGGCGATGATCTCGTTCGAGTAGTAGGCCTGCGAGCCGATGACGATGGTGTCGCTGCCCCCACCGTCGCCGGAGTCGTCGGTGGGCGCGTCCAGGGGGTTGCTGTTGGCGCAGCCGGAGAGGGCGAGGGCGGCGGCGAGCGCGACGCCGCCGGCAAGGGCGAGGCGGGACTTTCGTGCGGTGAACATGGACTTCCTCTTCTCTGGGGGACGATGCTGTGGGTCAGGCGGGTGCGGCCGCGGGGGCGGTCGCCCGAGCGCGGCGGCGTTGCGGACGGGTGCGCACACCGCGGGGCACCGCGGCGTGCTGGGCGAGCGCGAGCAGGAGGTCGACGAGGAGCGCGAGCACCGCGACGAGGATCGCGCCGCCGAGCACCTGGTCGAAACGGCGGAGCGGGATGCCCTGGATGATCGGCCAGCCGAGGCCGCCGAGGTTCACGTAGGCCGCGATCGTCACCGTGGCGATGACCTGCAGCAGCGCCGAACGGAGGCCGCCGACGAGCAGCGGCATGCCGAGCGGCACCTCGACCTTCCAGAACACCTGCCAGCCGGTCATCCCCATCGCCCGTGCCGCATCGATGGTTCGGCGATCGACTGCCTCCAGGCCTGTGTAGGCGCCGGCCAGCAGGGACGGGATCGCCAGGACGACGAAGGTGATGATCGCCGCCAGCGGCGTGCGCAGCACGCCCAGCAGAAGCACCAGGAGGACCATGAGTCCGAAGGACGGGATGGCGCGGGCCGCTCCGGAGACGGCGACCGCGATCTCCCGCCCCTTCCCGGTGTGCCCGATGAGCCAGCCGAGCGGTACGGCGATCACCGCGGCGATCAGCACGGAGACCACCGTGTAGAAGACATGCTGGCCGAACAGGACGGGGAGGGAGTACGTCCCGACCCAGCGGTCGGGGGAGAACAGCCAGGCGAAGGCCTCGGTGAACACGTTCATGCGGCCGTCCTCAACGTGATCGTCCGACGCGCGGCGGCGGGGGTGGCCGCCGCCCGCGTCCACGGCATGAGGGCACGCCCGAGGAGCACGAGCAGGAGGTCGATGACCAGAGCGATGACGACGACGGCGACGATGCCGGTGAAGACCTCGGCGAGGATGCGGCGCTGGAGGCCGTTCGTGAACAGGTAGCCGAGGTTCGTGACGCCGACGAGGATGCCGACCGTCGCGAGCGAGATGGTGCTCACCGCCGCCACGCGGAGGCCCGCGAGGATGACCGGCCCGGCGAGCGGGAAGTCGACCGTCCAGAAGCGGCGGAACCCGCCGTAGCCCATCGCGACCGCGGACTGCCGGATCGCGGGGTCGACCGAGTCCAGGCCGTCGGACACCGCGCGGACGAGGATCGCGATCGCGTAGATCGTCAGGCCGATGACGAGGTTGGCCGGGCTGCGCGCCGGGTAGCCCGCCACAGACGGCAGCAAGATCAGGAGGGCGAGGGACGGGATCGTATACAGCAGTCCGGTCAGGACGATGACCGGACCCTTCACGAGTTGATAGCGCCAGGCCACCCACCCCAGTGGGAGCGCCAGCACGAAACCGAGCACGATCGCGATCGCGCTCTGCTGCAGGTGCACCGCGGTGAGCTCGAGGATCAGCCCGAGGTTGTCGCCGACCCAGTTCACGGGGCCGCCTTCATCGCATCTGCTCCGTCGACCACGCCCTCCGGCGCATCGACGATCGCTCCCTGCGTGCGGCCTTCGGAGTCGACGACCACGGTCCCGCGCGGGGTCTGCTTGAGATGCAGCGCGCGGCGGCCGCGGTCGGCTCCGATGAACGAGGAGACGAAGTCGTCGGCCGGGTTCTCGATGATTTCGCTCGGGCTGCCGACCTGCACGATCCGGGCGCCCTTGTCGAGGATGACGACCTGGTCGCCGAGGAGGAACGCCTCGTCGATGTCGTGCGTGACGAACACGACCGTCTTGTCGAGCTCGTGCTGCAGCCGCAGGGTCTCCTGCTGGAGGTCGGCGCGCACGATGGGGTCGACCGCTCCGAACGGCTCGTCCATGAGGAGGATGTTCGGATCGGCGGCGAGCCCGCGGGCCACCCCGACGCGCTGCTGCTGACCGCCTGACAACTGGCTCGGGTACCGCTCGGCGAGCGCCTGGTCGAGGCCGACGGTCGTGAGCAGCTCGCGAGCACGCTCATGCGCCTGTGTGCGCTTCACCCCGTTCAGCCGCAGCACGGTGGCCACGTTGTCGATGACGGTGAAGTGCGGCATGAGCCCGGAGTTCTGCATCACATAGCCGATGCGCCGGCGCAGGGCGACCGGGTCGCCCGAGAGCACGCTCTCCCCGTCGATCTCGACCTCCCCCGACGTCGGCTCGACCATGCGGTTGATCATCCGCAGCAGGGTGGTCTTCCCGCAGCCGGAGGATCCGACGAACACGGTGGTCTTGCGGGAGGGCAGCACGAGGCTGAAGTCGTCCACGGCGAGCGTCCCCTCGGGGAAGCGCTTCGTGACGTTGCGGAACTCGATCATGAGGGTGTCTCTCCGACGGTCGTTCGGACGTGCGGTCGTGCGTCGTGCGGGACTAGGCCGAGATCTCGACGCCCGGGGCGAAGGCGACGTAGCCGGAGAAGTCCTTGCCGACCCGGTCGAACGCCGACGGGTACGGATGCGGGTACGACCACGCGAGATCCTTGTGCAGCTCTCCGCCGACCTGGACGGAGTAGTACTGGCACTCGCCCTTCCACGGACACGTGTACGGAGTGGGGCTCTCGACGAGGGCGTCCGGCGCGACGGATGCCGGCGGGAAGTACCAGTTCCCCTCGATGCGGATGAGGTCGTCCTGGTCGGCCTCGGCGATGACGTTTCCTGCGAGTACAGCCTTCATGGTCCTGCCTCCTCGGATGTGGGTTCGAGCGTATAAGACGGGTGGGACATCCGGCACCGGGTTGCGCGCGGGGTCGTCAATCTGGGACATATTGCGCGTTCTGTTCGTCACGCGTCCGGAATCGGATTGCCCGGATCAGGCCGAGTCGCGGCCGTAGCCCTCCAGCAGCCGCAGCCAGATCTCGCTGATCGTGGGGTAGGAGGGCACCGCGTGCCAGAGTCGGGCGATCGGGACCTCCCCGACGATCGCGATGGTCGCGGCGTGGACGAGCTCGGCGACCTCCGGGCCGACGAAGGTCGCCCCGATCACGACGTCGCGGTCGGTGTCGACGACCAGGCGCGCCTGCCCGGCGAAGCCGTCCTCGTACAGGCTCGCGCCCGCCACCCAGCCGAGGTCGTAGTCGACGGCCCGGACGGCGGTGCCTGCCTCGCGGGCCGCCGCCTCGGTGAGTCCGACCGATCCGACCTCCGGGATCGAGAAGGTGACCTGCGGCACCGCGGCCTGATCGGCCGTGGCGGCGTGACGCCCCCAGGGGGCGTCGTCGACGGCGTCGCCCTTCGCGCGGGCGGCGATGACGTCGCCCGCCGCGCGCGCCTGGTACTTGCCCTGGTGGGTCAGCAGCACACGGCCGTTGACGTCGCCCACGGCGTAGAGCCAGTCGTGTCCGGGGACGCGGAGGGTGTCGTCGGTCTCGATCCAGCGGCCCGGTTCGAGTCCGACAACGTCGAGGCCGATGTCGGCGCTGCGCGGAGAGCGTCCGGTCGCCACGAGCACCTCGGCGGCGGTCACGGTCTCCCCGCCGTCGAGCGTGATCGTCACCCGGTCGCCGTCGCGGTGCACTGCGGTCGTGCCGGTGTCGGTGCGGACGTCGACGCCGAGCTCACGCAGGCCGTCGGCCACCCGCTCCCCGGCGAAGGGCTCCATCCCGCCCAGCAGCCCGCTGCGCGCGAGCAGCGTCACCGACGAGCCGAGCGCGGCGTACGCGGTGGCCATCTCGACCGCGACCACGCCGCCGCCGATCACCGCGAGGCTCTCGGGCAGCTCCTCGGCACTGGTCGCCTCGCGACTCGTCCACGGCGAAGCCTCCCGCAGACCCTCGATCGGCGGGATGACCGCGTCCGAGCCGGTGCTGATGGCGACCGCGTGACGGGCGCGCAGCACGCGGGTGCCGCCGTCCTGGTCGGTCACGGTCACCTCGCGCTCCCCGGTCAGCCGGCCGTGGCCTCGGGCGAGGTCGATGTGGGCGGACTCGAGCCACTTCACCTGTCCGTCGTCGGACCAGTTGCTCGTGAAGGAGTCGCGGCGCTCGAACACCGCCCGCACGTCGAGGGTCCCGGTGACGGCCTGCGCGGCGCCGGCGACGTGCTGCGCGGCACGGAGCGCCTGGGCCGAACGGAGCAGGGCCTTCGACGGCATGCAGGCCCAGTACGAGCACTCCCCGCCGACGAGCTCGCTCTCCACGATGATCGCACTGAGACCGCCCTGCACGGCACGGTCCGCCACGTTCTCCCCGACCGGACCACCGCCCAGCACGATGAGGTCGTATTCGTCGGTCTTCTCGGCAGCAGTCATGCTCGCCCCTCTCGTGGCCGCATCGGTCCGTGGCCCAGTCTCGCTCATGAGGAACGTCGAGTCACGGGTGAGTTGTTCCCGTCGGCCGATGTGCCCGTCTTCCCCGGGGGGGTCCCCGTCCCGGATGCACGACGTTCCTTCCGACGACGTTCCGGGTGCACGATCCGAGTGCGGCTGCGCGACTCGGACGGGACCGATCCGCCGGCAGACGTGACCTGGTCGTGCATCCGGACCAGGAACCAGGGACTCGTCCCGGCGGGGTACGGGTCCGGATTCCGGTCGGCGAGCCGGGTCCGAGGTTCCGGATGCACGACGTGGGGACGGTCGCTCGATCCGGACGGGGCGATCCTCCGGCAGACGTGCCACGGTCGTGCATCTGGAACAGGACGGACGGAGTCGACGGGACGGACGGAGTCGACGGAACGGACGGAGTCGACGGGACCGGAAAGGGCGGCCCGAGAGTCAGGCGACGACGGAGGGGACGCGGCGGGGGTCGGCGAAGGCCCGGGGATAGGCGCGACGGAGGGCCATGACGATGAGGGTGGCCGCGGTCACCTTGATGAGGTCGCCGGGAAGGAAGGCCAGGGTCGAGAGGGCCGTGAGGTCGAGCGGGACGCCGGTGACGAGGGCCTGCACGGGGATGCCGAAGGCGTAGACGACGAGGACGCCGCCGACGAACGCCGCGATCGCGGCGCGCCACCAGGTCGGGCGGCCGGTGCGCATCAGGAGTCCGATGACGACGACACCGGCGACCCACCCGAGCAGATATCCCGCCGTGGGGCCGACGAAGACCCCGAGTCCGCCACGCCCGCCCGCGAGCACCGGGAGACCGATCGCCGCGAGCACGAGGACGAGTGCGACCGACCATGGCGCGACACGCGGTCCGAGGACGAGACCCGCCAGCATGACGGCGAGTGTCTGTCCGGTGATGGGCACCCCGCCGGGCAGCGGGACGACGACCGTGCCGAGCACGATGATGAGCGCGGCGAAGACGGCGACGCGGCCGAGGGTCGCCGAGGTGTCGCGGGTCGTGGGGGTCATCGGTCCATCCTTCCTGAACGGTGTTCACCTGAACACCGTTCATCAGGCTAGAGGGCGGGCCACGCGGGGCGCAAATCACCCCGCGGCGGCCGGGTCGACACCCCTCGTCCGCGGAGCGAGGACGGCCGCTCCCGCCCCGACCACGGCGGCGAGGGCGAACACCCCGGCGAACGGATCCACCCCTGCCGCAGCCCCGAGGGCGACGAAGAGCGAGCCCGTGACGGCGAGGGCGAGCGCACTGCCGAACGAGTCAGCCACGGTCATGGCGCCACTGTTGAACCCCTGTTCCGCGGGGGACGACATCGCCAGGACGAGAGCGCTCGTGCGCGGGCTCATCAACCCCATCCCGGCGCCGGCGACGATCCAGGCGAACGCGGCGAGCAGCGCGGGCGCCTGCATCACGGTGATCACCAGGACGAGCGCGATCCCGACGACCACGAGGATCGTCCCCACCCGCACGGCCGTCACGCTCGACAGGCGCTCGCCCATCCGCCCTTGGACGGTCGCCGCCGCCGACCAGGCGAGCGCACCCCCGGTCAGCGCGAGCCCGGCGAGGGTCGGCGACAGCAGGTATCGATCCGTGAGCAGGTACGGCAGGTAGATCTGCGTCCCGAAGAACGCCGCCGCCCCCAGACCGCGGACCAGGATCACCGACGGCAGCCCCCTATGGGCGACGAGGGTGCCCCGAGGAACGAGTGGGCGCACCGCCGCGACCGCGACCACCACCGCCACCGCCGAAAGGAACGGACCGGCGACCGGGACCTCTCCCACGAGGTCGAGGGCGAGCACCGCGACGGCGGCGAGCACCGACCATCCCAGCCGTCCGAGCGCCCAGGGCGTGTTCGCGTCCCTGCTGCGGGCGAGTCCCCGGAGAGCCGGGACGACCATCAGCAGTGCGAGCACGACGAGGACCACGACCCCGAGGAAGACCCAGTGCCAGCTCCACACCTCCGTGACCGCTCCTGCGATCGTCGGACCGATGAGGGAGGGGATGACCCACGCGGCGGCGAACCCCGCGAAGATCGCCGGGTGCAGCGACGTCGGATACACCCGGGCGACCACGACGTAGAGCGCCACCATGAGCCCGCCGTTGCCGAGCCCCTGGGCGAAGCGCCCGGCGACGAGCACCTCCATGCTCGACGCGAGCCCCGCGACGAGCAGCCCTACCGTGAACAGGACGACGGACGCATACAACGGCACCACGGGACCCCGCCGGTCCGACCAGTTTCCGGCCGCGACCATGCCGATCACGCTCGTCGCGAGCGGCCCGGCGAAGGCGAGCGCGTACAGCCGCTCTCCGTCGAGGTCGGCGCTGACCGCGGGCATCACCGTGGTGACCGCCAGTGATTCGAAGGCGCCGAGGAACACGAGGGCGCAGGCGCCGATCGTGATCCAGACGTACTCGCCACCGAGGATGCGGGGCGGGGCGGGGCGGGCGTGGACGGCGCAGCGCGCCCGGTCTCGGTCGTCATGAGGACGACGCTAGAACCTCAAGAATGGTTGAGGTCAAGCCCGGGGTACGCGCAGCCCCGCACAGGCTCAGCGGAGCGGGAGGATGCTCGTCGGTGCGGGAGCCTGCGCCTCGTGCCGAACTCCGAGCGGGGCTCCCGTGCGGTCATCGAGGTCGAGCAGCGTCACGGTGTCGGAACGTTGCCCTGCGACGAGGAGCTTGCCCTGGTAGACGAGGTGATGCCGCGGCCAGTCGACACCGGAATCGGCGAGCGCGACGGGCTCCAGAGCCTCGCCGCTGCCACGCACCCGCAGTGCCGCGATGGTGTTGCTGCCGCGCAGAGCGGTGTAGAGGAACTGACCGTCCTTGGTGCGGGCGAGCTCGGCGGGGAAGTCCACGCCGACCTGTGCGATGGGGCTCGCCGGAGCCGAGGAGACGACGCTCCAGGTGCCGTCGGCGGCCGCTGCGAGCGTGAAGACCTCGCACGAGTACTCCGTCACGATGTGCAGGTGGCCACTCGGATGCACGACCATGTGCCGCGGGCCGGTGCCGCGCGGGAGCACGACCTCCTGATCGAGGGCGAGCCCACCACCCTGCAGGCGCCAGAACCGGACGAGATCGAACCCGAGATCGGTCGTCACCACGCGGCCGTCCGGGAGGAAGGCGGCGGCGTGCGCGTGGGATGCGCGGTCCGCGGCGCCGTACGGATCGACCGCGGCGATGCCATCGCCGGCGGGAGTGACGGGAGCCGCGTCCGGATCGCCGTCGCCGAACAGGGCGGCACGCAGGGCCGCGGCTGCATCCTCCTTCGCCGGGACAAGCTGGCCATCGGCGGCGAGCCCGAAGCGGACGACCCGCCCGTCGCCGTAACAGCTGGCGACGAGCGTCTGGCCGTTCGGCGACACCGCGAGATGGCAGACGCCGTCCCCCGTCGGCACCGGATCGCCCAGCGGGGACAGCGCCATATCGCCCGTGCGCACGAACGCCTGCACGGCGGCATCGCCCTCCAGCGCCGCGTACACGACGTCGAGGGACGGATGCGCCGCCAACCACGACGGCGACGGCGTCTGCGTCACGGGTCCGCGGTAGGCGAGCGTCGTGGCCTCACGGCCCTCGTCACCGGCCAGCACGCCGATCCCCTCGGCGGAGCCTTCCATCGCCGGGCCGTAGCCCCCGAGCCAGAACCGTGTCATGCCGATCAGTCGAGCAGGTCGTGACGCACGATCACCTGATCGCGCTCCGGGCCGACGCCGATCACCGAGATGCGGGTGTTGCTCATCTCCTCCAGCGCGAGCACGTAGTCCTGCGCCGTCTGCGGAAGATCCTCGAAGGTGCGCGCGGTCGAGATGTCCTCGCTCCACCCGGGGAAGTACTCCAGGATCGGCTTCGCGTGGTGGAAGTCGGTCTGGTTCACCGGCACCTCGTCGAAGCGCTCCCCGTCGACGTCGTAGGCCACGCACACGGGGATCTTCTCGAGCCCGGTGAGGATGTCGAGCTTGGTCAGCACGAGGTCGGTGATGCCGTTGATGCGCGTGGCGTAGCGGGTGATGGGGGCGTCGTACCAGCCGACGCGGCGCGGGCGCCCGGTCGTGGTGCCGAACTCGAAGCCCTGCTTGCGCAGCCAGTCGCCCTGCTCGTCGAACAGCTCGGTCGGGAACGGGCCGGAGCCGACGCGGGTCGTGTAGGCCTTGACGATGCCGACGATGCGGTCGAGTGCGCCGGGACCGACGCCGGACCCGGTCGAGGCGCCGCCGGCCGTGGCCGAGGACGACGTGACGAACGGGTAGGTGCCGTGGTCGATGTCGAGCATCGTGGCCTGGCCACCCTCGAACACGACGACCTCGCCGCGGCTCAGTGCCTGGTCGATGAGGTAGCCGGTGTCGGCGACCATCGGACGCAGACGCTCGGCGTAGGAGAGCAGGTCGTCGACGATCTCGTCGCAGGTGACGGCGCGGCGGTTGAAGACCTTCACCAGGAGGTGGTTCTTCTGGTCGAGGGCGCCCTCGACCTTCTGGCGCAGGATGTTCTCGTCGAAGAGGTCCTGAACGCGGATGCCGACGCGGTT
Source organism: Microbacterium meiriae (assembly GCF_040685015.1). Taxonomy (NCBI): domain Bacteria; kingdom Bacillati; phylum Actinomycetota; class Actinomycetes; order Micrococcales; family Microbacteriaceae; genus Microbacterium; species Microbacterium meiriae. The sequence continues at coordinate 1,166,667 of NZ_JBFBHD010000001.1, forward strand.
GATCTTGTCGGCGTAGGCCGGGCCGATGCCGCGGCCCGTGGTGCCGATGTTGCGCTTGCCGAGGAAGCGCTCCGTGACCTTGTCGAGCGTGCGGTGGTACTGCGTGATGATGTGCGCGTTGGCGCTGACCTTGAGCCGCGAGACGTCGATGCCGCGGGCGGACAGGGCCTCCAGCTCGGAGAAGAGGACTTCGAGGTCGATGACCACGCCGTTGCCGATGACCGGGTTCACGCCGGGCGACAGGATGCCGGAGGGCAGCAGGTGCAGGGCGTACTTCTCGTCGCCGACGACGACGGTGTGCCCGGCGTTGTTGCCGCCGTTGAACTTCACCACCCAGTCGGTGCGCTCACCGAGCAGATCGGTGGCCTTGCCCTTTCCTTCGTCGCCCCACTGCACGCCGACGATAACGATTCCTGGCATGGGTAACCCCCTGGATGATGCCTCTCGCCGGGATTCCACCGGCGGATGAGCTGGCCCGATCGGGCTCTCCCATCCTATCGGCAGGCCTCCGACAGCCCTCGGAAGCGCGATACGGGACGGAATACACACCGGCCCGGGGCCCTGGAGGCACGGTTTCGGTCCCGCACCGGGCGGCGGCGCACATTCGTCGACGAAGGTTCACCGAGGACCGGCCCCCCGCTCACGAGGAAGGGACTCGTAGCGATTCCGGCACGACCTTCGCCTGTGCGATCCCACGGGGACCGCCTGGTGTGGTGTGGACCGAGCCCACGAGATCGGGTGGCGGCCATGTGGTGCTGAGCCCCCGGCGTATCGCGTCTGCCCTTGCCGGTGTGGTGGACCATCGGTGCATGAGCCCCTCCGGGATCTCCTGGATCTCGCCACCTCGGAGACGGGGCCGGACCAGCGTGGAGTACTCCGCGTCGTACCAGGTGGCCCACTGAGGGTCGACCGGCAGCCCTCCCCACGCTCCGTCGAAACCGCGCGGACGCGCCGTCGCGAACCGAGTGTCGTTGAGCTCGGCGAAGGCGAAGAAGCTGCCGACGCGACGTGCCACATCCACGAGGAACCCCGCGACTGCGCCTAACGCGTCCGACTCCACCAAGTGGTCGAGCTCGAAATCGATCGAGATCGTCTGATAGTCGCCACCGATCGGGGTCCATGGAGAGATGCTCGCCGAGATGAAGTCCTTGCTCGTCATGGCAAGGCTGTCGGCGCGACATTCCGCCCGGTACAGGGCATCGAAGGCGGCGCCACCGTCGCGGGGAAGGCGTCCTTGAAAGGGTTCATGCGACCCGAAACGAACAGGCACAGCGAGCGGGAAGCTCTCCCGGACCGCTTGGAGGTACCGTTCGGCAAGCGCAGTGGCGTCCGCGAGTTCGCCAAACCTTCGGAACCACCGGAGGTGAACGTAGAGCTTCTCCGCCGTCCGCTGTGAAGGGTCGGCTTCCTCGTCCTCAGGTGAGGAGATCACCTGAGGATCGACCACCTGCCCGCCGACCGCGGTGGCGAGATCCTCCGCATACTCCTTCGCCGCGCCAAGATGGTGATCGTCGGGCTCGGCACGGAACTCGTCGCCCACGGACTTCACGTCGTACGGCACGCGAACGTGATAGACGCACGTCGATCCGTATGACACCTGTCTTCTCCCCTCGCACTGGCCAGGAAGCTTGACCTCCGAGCGGCCCCACCGACGCTATCGTGCGAATACTCGCGTTCACCGGACCTTGACGAAGTAGTCCGATGACAGGAGCGCGATGGGCATCTCGCTCGCGCGAGCCGTCGATTTGCGGTGATTGTCAGGATCCGCCTGAACAGGAACGAACTCGGAGGGGACCCAGGCCCCCGGCTCCGTCCATGAAGCGCTGACGCTCGTCGCGGGCATGTTCGAGCGATAGAGCATGCCGCCGCTCAGCTCGCGATGCGCACCCGCGGTCAGATGCGGGCGGACGAGGTCGGCGTACTCCGTGGAGAACCAGCTCAGCCACGGAGGGCTCTGCGGCAGCCCCGGCCACTCACCCCATTGCGGCAGCGCCATCGTCGGTGAGAAGCGGGACTGCGTGACCTCGGCGTACGAGAAGAAGCTGCTCGAACGCTGTGCGAAATCGACGAAGAAGCTCTCGAAGGCGCTGACGAATCGAGGCTTGGAGAGCGCCGCCGCGTCGAAGAGTAGGTGTGCGGACTGGTGTTCAGCGACGAACTGATCGGACCACGAATCCATGAATCCCGAGATGAGGGGCTTTCGCCCCCGGAGGACCAGTCTGCTTTGGTGACTATCTTCGCGGTAGATGCGGTCGGCCCCTTCCACCCCGTCCTCGGCGAGCTTTCGTCGTAGTGGCTCGCTGACCCCGAACACGGTGGGCAGTGCGGCCGGAAGATGCTCCTTCGCTGACTCGAGATACATCTGAGCAAGCGAAGGGCTTTCCTCGTCGAAGCACCGGAACCACTCGACGTGCAGGAACTTCTCGCGGCTGGGTCCGGTCCTCCGTGACACGTATCGAGGGTCGGACGTCTCCTCCACGACGACCTGTGGATCGTGCACGACCCCTCCCACCGCCCCGGCAAGCTCATCCGCGAAACGCAGCGCGTGTCCGATATGCGGCTGCGCAGAACCTTCGACGACGACTCTGTACCGGAAGCGCACGTTGTCGGGGAGGCCGGTGGGAACACTGTCCATGTCTTCGCCGCCGACGTCGTGCGGCCCGTCGACGATGAAGCAGTACTCCCCTGAATCATGAGTGAAGGCCTGAACGAGCGCCTCGCCAGCGATCTCGCTCGCTGTGACTGAACCCGTCCCGGTCTGTACCTCGGACGGTGCGAGCCGGAGCCTTCCATACACTTCGATGTCGTACGACATGACTACCTCCGGGGGGTCCGTGGCCTTCGTGACGCCATCTCGACCATCATTGCCGAAGCTTGTCCGCCGGGGAAGCGCGATACGGGACGGAATACGCTCCTCCCCGAGTCGCCGGAGGCACGGTTTCGATCCCACACCCGGGGCGGAGGCACGGTTTCGTTCCCGCTACAGTGGCGACGGAGGTGGCGATGACGCGGTGGTGGCCTTACATCCGACTCGTGGCGGCGGCGCTCGCGGTGGCGGCGATCGTCGCGCAGCTCGTGCGCACCCTGGAGATCGCCCTCACCGCAGACACCGCGTGGGGCGCGCATCTGCCCACCGTGTTCGCGAACTTCTTCAGCTTCTTCACGATCCTCTCCAACGTGCTTGCCGCGGTCGTGCTGGCCGTCGGCGGGGTCTGGGGGCTGACGCACCGCGACGCGAGAGTCGAACCGACGTGGCTGGCGACGCTGCTCGTGTGCGCGAGCACCTACATGATCGTCACGGGCGTCGTCTACAACACGCTGCTCCGCGGGATCGCGCTGCCGCAGGGGCCCACGGTCGCCTGGTCCAACGAGGTGCTGCACGTCGTCATCCCGCTCGTCCTGCTCGCCGACGTGCTGTTCGCGCCGCGTCGTCGTGCGCTCGGCTGGGGCGCCGTGGGGATCGCCGCGATCTTCCCGATCGTGTGGGTGATATACACACTGCTCCGCGCGAACCTCGTGACCGCACCCGCGACCGGGAACCCGTGGTGGTACCCGTACCCCTTCCTCGATCCCGCGCTGAACGGCGGCTACGGCGGTGTCGCACTCTGGGTGCTCCTCATCGCCGCGATCATCCTCGCCACCGCTGCGCTCGTCGTGGGGATCGGGCGGCGTCGGGCCAGACCGTGACCCACCCCTTTCCGTGCGCCCCACCCCCTTGCGAACGTGCGAAAAGGGGTGGGACGGCCGGAAGGGGGTGGGTCGGCGATCAGACGAGGAGCGCGTCGGCCTCGAGATAGCGCTCGAGGGAGTCGTCGAGCTCGTCGAGCCACGGGGTGTGGTGTGCGGCGGCGAGCGTCCCGGTCATGACCGAGGGGTACACGCGGTCGCGGTAGCCCATGATGTCGGCCTTCTTGTCGTGCTTCCAGGCGAGGAAGATCTCCACGACGCGATCGAGGTCGAACGCCGGATAGTCGGTGCACTCCAGCAGGTCGCGGATGTAGTCGGCCTGGAAGCGGATCTCCGTCGCCGCCGAGTCGATCTCGGCGAACCGCTTCCGCCACGCGGCGATGGACGCGGCACGCTCGGCCTCGTCGGGGAGGGCGATCCGGCCGAGGATGACGTCGCGCACGAACCAGGCCTGCGCGTCGAACATGTTGAACGTGAACCACTGGTCCTGCGCGCCGAGGTAGGCGAGGCGCGGGTTGCCCTGCCAGAGCACCCCCCGGTACAGCCCGTCGGGGTAGACGTTGTTCGGCGAGGACAGGGCGAGCTCCGCGGGCAGGAACGGGTACTTGTGCAGGTAGCCGGTGCAGAGGATGACCGCGTCCACCTCCTTCGAGGTGCCGTCGGCGAAGTGCACGGTACGGCCCTCGAAGCGCTCGACGCACGGACGCTCCTCGAAGCCCTCCGGCCAGTCATAGCCCATCGGCGCGGTCCGGTAGCTCGCGGTGACCGAGCGGGCGCCCATCTTGAACGCCTGGCTGCCGATGTCCTCCGCCGAGTAGCTCGACCCGATCACGAGCACGTCCCGCCCGGCGAGGGCCTCCGCGCCCCGGAAGTCGTGCGCGTGGGCGACGGATCCGGGGAAGGTCTCGATGCCGTCGAAGTGCGGCACGTTCGGGAAGGAGAAGTGACCGCTGGCCACGACGACCCGGTCGAACTCCTCCGTGGTGGTGCGCCCGGTGGGCAGGTGCTCGCTGGTGAGGCGGAACACCTCACGCTCCTCGTCGAACTCCACCCAGCGCACCGCGGTCTCGAAACGGATGAGGTCGCGCACCTGCGTCTTCGCGAGACGCCCGGCGATGTAGTCCCACAGCACCGGACGCGGCGGGTACGACGAGATCGGCCGTCCGAAGTGCTCGTCGAAGGTGTAGTCGGCGAACTCCAGGGCCTCCTTCGGGCCGTTCGACCACAGGTTGCGGTACATGCTGGAGTGCACGGGCTCGCCGTACTCGTCCAGCCCGGTGCGCCAGGTGTAGTTCCACTGGCCGCCCCAGTCGGCCTGCTTCTCGAAGCAGACCAGTTCGGGGATCTCCGCCCCCGCACGGGCCGCGGACTCGAAGGCCCGCAGCTGCGCCATCCCCGAGGGGCCGGCGCCGATGATCGCTACTCGTTCACTGTTCGTCACGTATCGTCCTCAAACTCTTCCGTCATGTATCGGGCGCAGCCGTATCCGGGAGAGGAGGACAGTTCTTCCCCGGTGGGAGCGGAACGCTCGACCCGCCCGGACAGTGGCTGCTCTTCGACGTTAGCAGTGCCCCGCGGCGACGCTGGCGGGAATGCGACGACGGCTGTCGCTTCCGCGCATCGCCGATGTCGGCGGCCGGTGCCAGGATCGGACGGTGCGACAGGACATCAGGGCATCGGAGCGGCTCGACCCGCAGGGCTCGCCGGCGCGATCGCGCGGCGCCCTCGTGCTGCTCGCAGCCGGCGTGACCGTCGTACTCTGGGCGTCGGCTTTCATCGGGATCCGTGGCGCGGGGCCGCACTACGACCCCGGGGCCTTGGCGCTGCTGCGCATGGCCGTGGGCACCCTCGTGCTGACGATCATCGCGCTCCGGCACGGCATCCGTCTCCCGGAGCGCCGCCACTGGCTGCTGATCGCCGTGTGGGGCGTCGGATGGTTCTGCATCTACAACCTTGCCCTCAACAGCGCCGAACGCACCCTCGACGCCGGGACCGCCGCGATGGTCGTGAACCTGGCGCCGCTCATGGTCGTCGTCTTCAGCGGTCTCTTCCTCCGGGAGGGATTCCCCCGACCCCTCGTGATCGGCGCTCCCATCGCCTTCCTCGGGGTGGTCCTCATCGGCATGAACTCCACCAGCAGCACCGGCCCCGACCTCACGGGCCTCCTGCTGGCCCTTCTCGCCGCGGTCATGTACGCGGGGTGCACCCTGCTGCAGAAAAACCTGCTCACCTCAGGGGTCGACGCCACCACGCTGACCTGGCTCGGGGCGGCCGCCGGCACGATCGCCCTGCTTCCCTGGCTCGGCGCCCTGATCGCCGACGTGCAGACGGCGCCCCTCGACGCAACGCTATGGGTGGTCTACCTCGGTATCTTCCCCACCGCGATCGCCTTCACCACCTGGGCGTACGTGCTGCAGCGCAGCACCGCGGGGAAGACCTCCGCGACGACGTACGTGGTCCCGGCCCTCGCGATCCTGCTGTCCTGGCTGATCCTCGGCGAGGTGCCCACCCCGCTCATGTTCGTGGGCGGCGCGCTGTGCCTGCTCGGCGTGCTCATCACGCGTCTGCGATGGCACCCGCGGACAGGGGAAGCGGTTCGACCTGGTCGAACTCGCTCCTCCGGGGAATAGCTCCGACCGCCCTGGAGAGCGCAGCGGCCACCGCCGTCCCCGCGAGGATGGCGAGAGGCACCCCGACCGCAAGGTAGTAACCGGCGTACTCCAGAAGCGCTCCGGCCAGCAGAGGCGCCGCACCGCCGGCGAGCGCTCCGAGCAAGGACGAAAGCGACAGCACGCGACCGCGGATCTGGTCGGGGATGATCAACGCGAGGTACGACCCCTGCACGGCGTTGAGAGGTATCAACGGCATCGAGGCGACGAAGCCGATGACCGCCACAGCGGGAACGCTCTGAGTAACGAGAAGAGCGGTGAACGCCAGAGTGATCATGCAGATCGATAGGCGCACGATCGCGCGCCCGCTGTATCGGCGGAGTATCCATCCCGCGACGGCTCCACCTGCGAGCACGCCTGCGCCCTGCATGGTCTGGATGGTTCCGATCTGCCACGCGGGGGTGCCTGTCTGTTGCTGGCTGAGCACGATGGTCATTCCACAGGCGCCCAGGCAGAAGTTGACCAGCACGATCAGACCGATGAGGGTTCGCGGTTGACGCCACACCGCCAGCCAACGACGACCTGCGGCGAGCGATCGCACCTCCGCTTCGTCACCGAGGCCCTCGGGGCTGAGGTCCTTGCGTATCGCGAGGGCGGATCCGACTTCTCCGAGCCGAGCGACCGCCGAGACGATCAGCGGCAACGAAGGGTGCACACCGAAGAGCAGCCCCGATACCGGTGCCGCCGCAAGCCGGATGGCTGCGTCGCGAGACTGGTTGGCTGCGGATGCCTCGGCCAGGAATCGCTTCCCGACGATGCGCGGGAGCGCGACGTCCGTGACCGTGAAGAAGAGCCCCACGACGAGCCCCTCTCCTGCCGCGATCACGATGAGCGCAGCTGTCGTCAGCGTGCCCGTGACGTACATCGCCGACAGCCCTGCGTAGATTGCGAACGCGGACGCGCCCGACCAGATCATCAGCCTTCGGGCGTCGAACCTGTCGGCGAGAACGCCACCAGGAAGGGTCGACACCGCCCGCGCGACGGCCGAGACAGTGCCGATCAGCCCTGCGAGAAAGGCGTCGGATGTGACGTAGTAGCCGAGAAGAGTGAAGGCGAAGGCCCCGATGCTCAGGCCGACTTGGGTGAGCGTGTCACCGGCGAACCACGCCCGATAGTCGCGGACGCGCCAGAGACCCAGCCGAGGCGGATTCACAGCGGGTCGGCATCGAAGATGTAGTCGAACTGGGAGTCGCCCGATCCGCACGTCGGGCAGCCCGGGTGTCGATCCCAGTTCATGATGATGCGGAGCGCTCCTGAGATGTAGTTCACCTCGACCTGTCGGCCGAGACCCAAAGGGGCCGCGTATCCGGTGATCAGGCGCATCGCCTCGTCCACGCCGAAGGACGTGAGCCTCTGAATGTGCGGCGCAATCGCCGCGGTCGCCGCGTCTCTCGCCGGCGACATCAGTGCATGGAACTGCCGCAGGAAGCCATCCGTGTTGAGTTCGTCGAAGATGTGCAAGCAATCGAGGCAGCCGGACTCTCGCGGAACCACCGAGAAGAAGCGGCCGCTGGTGTGCTGAGTGAGCATGATGACGACGGGGATTCCGAGTCGCACCGCCGCGGCGTTCGCACGGCGTTGGGCAATGAACCGAGGCTCATCGATGGCGCAGATGATGACGTCGGCTCCCCGCGCGACCCGAACGATGTCGTCCACCGAGGCGACCTTCAGATCGAACACCTCGACATCGACGTCCGGAGCGAACGCTCGACAATACTCTGCGCTTACGTCGGTCTTCTTCCGCCCGATATCACTCGTCCGGAACAGAGTCTGCCGGTTGAGGTTGCTCTCATCTACGACGTCGTAGTCCAGGATGGTGAGCTTACGGAGGCCGCACGCCAGAAGCTGCGGGAGGCTTGCGCTTCCGCCCCCTCCGAGCCCGAGCAGAACGACATGAGACTCGCGGAGAACGTGCTGGGCACGATTCGCCGCTGCCTGCGTATTCTCGGCGGCGGCCGCAAAGAACGTCTGATTGGCCTCCAGCCGAACGGGCAGGCTGTCGTAAGAGCACGCGTCCTCGATGAGGCCGCTTGCGTCGAGATACTGGATCCCCTCGCGCACGTCGTCTTCAGACAGGTCGCCGAGGGCTTGGCACGCCTCTCGAAGGACGTCGCCGTACTCACGCCTGCCGTCGAGCAGCGGTAACAGGACGCGCAATTGGCCCTGCGGGTCGGTGAGCTCCTTCGTGATCCCCTGCTGCGCGCCGATGCGGACGACATCGTCAGCGAGCCAATAGATGGGTAGCGCTCTTTTGATCTGCGGTCGCATGAAGTTCCTTCCGGCCCCGTATCGCTCGACCGAGGAGGCCGAGCGATACGGGGTGGCGTGCGCGTTCTCAGAGAACACCCCAGCTGATGTCACGTTCCTTGGTTGCCCGAACTGTGAACGACATAGCTCCTCCTCTCGCATAGTCGGGTCGGTATCGAACGAGCCAAGTATCAGCGGGTAAAACGTTGCATGTCAATGGAGGCGTTGGAGCAGACTCATCCGGCCGCTAAGCGGCGACCTCCGCGCAGGTTGCGATTACGCTGGTCGGCGGAGGGGCGCGCCGTGCGGGCCCGCGTGTGACCGAGGGAGACGAAGACCGATGACCGACGCCGACGCGCCGACCCCGCCGACGATCTCCGCACCCCCGCCACCGCCCGCGTCCGCCGCGCCGATCGCCGCCGCGGCCCCCGCCGCCGCTCCGACCGACGCCGAGATGGCGCGCGCCGGTTCCGTGCTGCAGACGATCTCCGACGCGTACTCCGCGAAGATGGTGGGCCAGGAGCGCCTGCGCACCAGCCTGCTCGTGGCGCTCATCGCCGGCGGGCACATCCTCCTCGAGAGCGTGCCCGGCCTCGCCAAGACCACTGCCGCCAGCACGCTCGCCGACACCGTGAAGGCGAAGTTCAAGCGCATCCAGTGCACGCCCGACCTCCTGCCGAGCGACATCACGGGCAACCAGATCTACGACGCCGCAACGGGCAGCTTCCGGACGGTGCTCGGCCCCGTGCACGCGAACTTCGTGCTGCTCGACGAGATCAACCGCTCCAGCGCCAAGACCCAGAGCGCCATGCTCGAGGCGATGCAGGAGCACCAGACCACCATCGGCGGCGAGATCCACCCGCTGCCGAAGCCGTTCCTCGTGATCGCGACGCAGAACCCCATCGAGCAGGAGGGCACGTACGAGCTGCCCGAAGCGCAGATGGACCGGTTCCTCCTCAAGGAGATCGTGGAGTACCCGAGCCCGGCGGAGGAGTTCGAGATCCTCAGCCGCATCGACTCGGGCGTGCTCGACCCCGACCGGCACGTGCACAGCGCCGTCACGCTGGACGACGTGCACCTGCTGCAGGACGTCGCGAGCCGCGTCTACGTCGACCCCGCGATCCGCAACTACATCGTGTCGATCGCGTACGTGACCCGGAATCCCGCGCCGTACATCGGGGAGGAGCGTGCGCGCTTCATCAAGTACGGCGCGAGCCCGCGGGCGAGCATCGCGTTCCTCCAGGCCTCCCGCGCCCTCGCCCTCCTCAGCGGCCGGACCCACGTCCTTCCCGAGGACATCCGCGCCCTGCGCCACCTCGTGCTGCGCCACCGCGTACTGCTGACGTTCGAGGCCGACGCCGAGGGCATCCGCAGCGAGGAGATCATCGACCAGATCTTCGCCGCCGTGCCCACGCCCTGACCCGTCGACACGTTCAGGGACCCCGCGCCAGATGCCCAGCCTCATCACGCAGGTGAAGAGCAAGCTCTTCATCCACTCGAACCGCAAGTCGCTGCACGCGCTCGACGGCGCCTATGCGTCGCTGCTGCACGGGCGGAGCCTCGACTTCGAGGACCTGCGCAAGTACGAGTACGGCGATCAGGTGCGTGACATCGACTGGCGCGCGACCGCCCGCCTCGGCACGCCGTTGGTCAAGCGGTCACGGGCCACGCGCATGCACACCGTGATGTTCGTCGTCGACACGGGGCGCTCCATGACCGCTCTCGCCGCGGACGAGCGCTCGAAGAAGGACCTGGCGATCCTGGCGACCGGAGCGCTCGGCGTGCTGACGCTCCGGCACGGCGACGACTTCACCGTCGTCTACGGCGATTCCTCCCGCGTCCGTCGCCTGGCGCCGGGGCGCAGCGAAGGCGCCCTGGAACACGCGCTGCGGACGATCGACCGCGCGGTCGACGACGCGGCCGCCCCCAGCGATCGCGACGCCCTGCTCTCCTTCGTCACGCGGACGATCGCGCGGCGCATGATCGTCGTCGTCGTCACCGACGAGGCCCCGGTGACGACGGAGACCGAGCGGCTGCTGCGCCGACTGCGCGTGCAGCACGACGTGCTCTGGATCACCCTGCGCGACGCCGAACCGGTGCTCGATCACCGGTCCGCGCGGCTGCGCGCCGACGTCGACAGCCTCTGGCAGGTTCCCGATTTCATCCAGGGCGACCGCACGATCGTGAACGAGCTCAGCGCGCAGCGGGCGGCGGATGCCGCCCGGCTCGCCGACCTGCTCACACGGATGGAGATCAGCCACGCCGCGCTCGACGGTCAGGACCACGCCGTTCCGCAGCTGCTGCACCTGTTGAACCGGAGGTCCGATGCCCGGTTCTGACGAGCTCTACCCCCCGGCGCAGTACGGGTGGGGATGGATGCTGCTCGCTCTCGGCGTCCTGGCGCTGCTGATCGTGGGCGCCTGGCTGCTGTTCCGGCTCACCCGCCCCCGCACCGCCGCCTCCGGAGGGTCCGCGGATGCCGGGCAGCCGTCCACGCTCGATGTGCTGTCCGCTCTGCGCTCGGAGTACCTCGACCGCATCGACCGCGTCGAGCACGACTACCGGGACCGCCGACTCTCCGCACGGCAGGCGAACCTGGAGCTGAGCCGCGTCGTACGCACGTTCGTCAACGAGTACAGCGGTCTGGAGGCACCGGTGCTCGCCCTCGACGACCTCGTGTCCCGCGGCGTCCACCCGGCGCTCATCGACGCGATGGGTCGTCACTACTATCCGAGCATCTTCCGGCAGGGGCCCGCGATCGACCCGGTCGCCGGAGCCGAAGCCGCCAGGACGGTGGTGCGCGCATGGCACTAGCGAACGTCTGGATGCTGGTCCTCGCCGCCGCTGTCGTCGTCGCCGCGGTGGTGATCGGTCTCGTGGTGGGGCTGCGCCGCCATCGGGACCGGCGTGCGGCGGACACGGCCCGCGTGGCCAGGGCGGAGCGGCTGCGGGCGCTCCCGTCCTTCCGTCAGGCGCTGTCCCGTCGCGCCGTCGCCCTGACCGGCCTGCTCGCTCTCGGCGCGGGAGCGGCACTGGCCGCCGGCGTCGTGGCCGCACGGCCGATGTCCGCCCAGACGGTGCAGCCCGTCGACACCAGCCGAGACATCATGCTGTGTCTGGACGTGTCGGGCTCGATGTCCGAGGTCGACGTCGAGGTGCTCTCCGTGTTCGACGAGCTGCTCGACGGCTTCGAGGGGGAGCGCATCGGCCTGACGATCTTCAACAGCTCGCCCGTGCAGATCTTCCCCCTCACCGACGACTACGACTTCATCCGCGAGCACCTCGCGAGCATGATGTCGAGCTTCGACTACGTGGACGAGATCCCGGAGCACTGGCTCGGCACCCTCAACGGCGACGGCGCCTCCCTCATCGGCGACGGGCTCGCGGCGTGCACCATGGGCTTCGACCACCCGGACGACGACCGGTCGCGGTCCGTGATCTTCGCGACGGACAACGAGATCAACGGCGCCTCGATCGTGACGCTCGACGAGGCCGCGGCGTATGCGGCCTCCCAGGACGTGCGGGTGTTCGCGATCAACCCGGTCGAGGGCAAGGACGCCGACGTCAGCGCCGAGCTCGCGGCCGCCGCCGAGGCCACGGGAGGCGCCGCGTACGGACTCCGTGACACGACCACGGTCGGCGACATCATCGACGAGGTGCAGAAGCAGGAGGCCACGGCGCTGCGCGGCGAGGCGCAGGTGGTCTGGACGGACACCCCGAACCTGTGGATCGCCGTTCTCTCGGTCCTCGCGCTCGGCTTCGTCGTCCTGGTGTGGAGGGTGCGCCTGTGATCTTCCAGCCCGTCCTCCCCGTGTTCCTCATCCTGCTGCTGTGCGCCGGCGTCGCCGCGGTGGGCGTCTGGATGCTCGTCCGCGCCCCGCGGGTCGGCGGCGAGGTCGTGACCGATCGACGCGCTCTCGCCGTGCACCGGTCGCTGTGGGCCCTGCGGCTCGTGATGGTCCTCGCCTGCGCCGTGATGCTGCTGCGGCCGGGGCTCCCCGGAGGATCCACGCAGACGCTGGCGACCGACACCGACATCGTGCTGGTCGTTGACACCACCGCGAGCATCGTCGCCGAGGACTGGGACGACGGCTCTCCCCGGCTCGATGGCGTCCGCGCGGACGTGCGGGCCCTCGTGGAGGAGTACCCCGGAGCCCGTTTCGCCCTGGTCACCTCGGATGCGGCGGCCGAGCTGCGGATTCCGCTGACCACCGACACCACCGCCCTCCTCGGGTCGCTGGACGTGCTGCGCCCCGAGGTCACGAGCCAGTCGCGCGGCAGCTCGATCGGCGTGGCCGCACCGCTGTTGAGCGAGACCCTCGCCGCCGCGGCGGAGTCGTCGCCGGACCGTTCGCGCATGGTCTTCTACTTCGGCGACGGCGAGCAGACGACGGGTTCCGCGCCGGAGTCCTTCGCCGACAGCGCACGCTACATCGACGCCGGAGCCGTCTTCGGGTACGGGACGGCCGAGGGCGGTCCGATGCGCGTGACGACGGGCGGCCTCGATCAGAACGGCTCCGAGTACATCCAGTACCAGGGTGCCGATGCACTCTCCGTCATCGACGAGGGGAACCTCGAGACGATCGCCGGACAGCTCGGCGTCGAGTACGAGCACCGGGAGGCGGGCGTCGCCCCGTCGCTCCCCGCCGCACCGTCGAGTACCACCGCCTATGCCGACGCCGGCGAGGTGGGGAACGTGATCGAGCTGTACTGGGTCGCCGCACTGGTCATCCTCGCCGCGCTCGCGGTGGAGCTCACCCGCGCGACGATCCTGGTCGCCCGGCTGCGCGGCCTCCGCGTCCCTCGCGCCGGACGGTCGGTTCCACCCCACACCCCCTGACGGCGCCCGAGGCCCCGGGCTTCCCTGCAGATACGGCGTGTGTGCCGTGCCTTTCGATGGTATTGTGTTACCTGTCGCAGGCTCTTATGCCTTCGACGGGGGTTCGCCGAGGCGGACGACTGCGATACGAGCATCTCTGGGGGAAGCTCTCGCGGCCGGTCGTCCGGCGATGTCGTGCCGACGTGGGGTCGGCCATCAGAAGACTGGGGAACACACATGGGGAACAGTGCTGTCTGGAAGCGCGCGCGCACGGGCGTGGCCGGAGCGCTCGCGGGGGTGATGGTCGCCGCGGGGCTGGTCGCCCTCGGTGGGGGTGCTGCCATGGCCGCCGAAGCCCCGGGCGGCCTGCCTCCGCTGTTGCAGCGGGATCAGAACGTGGTCACGTCCGATCCGATCCCGACCGTGCAGATCGACAACGGGTATGTCTGGGCGCAGACGACGATCGGCTCGATCGTGTACGCGGTCGGCAAGTTCGACAACGCGCGCGAGCCGAAGGCCGCTCCGGGGACGGCGCTGACGGCGCGCTCCAACGTGCTCGCCTACAACATCGACACGGGCGCGCTCCTGCCGTTCGCGCCGAAGGTCAACGGCGTGATCAAGGCCGTCGCCGCCTCGCCCGACGGCACCCGGATCTACATCGGCGGCTCGTTCAACAAGGTCAACGGCAAGGACCGCTGGAACATCGCCGCGATCGACGCCAAGAGCGGCGAGCTCGTCCCCGGATTCGTGCCTTCCATCGGCGGATCCGGCGTCTACGCGCTGGCGACGTCGGGGACGACCGTCTACGCCGGCGGCCTCTTCACCCAGGCCAACGGCACGCCGCGGAAGAACCTGGCCGCCTTCGACACCACCAACGGTGCCCTCCGACCGTGGGCTCCGCAGACCGACCTCCAGGTCGATGCCATGGTCATGGACCCGGCCGGCGCGGACACGATCGTCGGCGGACGCTTCTCCCAGGTCAACGGCAACACCGAGATGCGCGGCAGCGCCTCCGTGGACAAGACCACCGGAGCACTGAACACGGACTGGGGGCTGGCCAAGACCGTCAAGAACGGCGCCGGATCCGGCATCTACGCCGGCAAGGCCGGGACGTTCGGTCTCGCCACCGACGCGACGGGTGTCTACGGCACCGGCTGGGGCTTCGCCGACGCCGCGACCGGCAGCCTCGAAGGCACCTTCGCCGCCGAGGCCGGCACAGGCAAGGTGCGCTGGATCGCGGATTGCCTCGGCGACCACTACGGCGTGTACTCGACCGGCAAGGTCGTCTACACCACCAGTCACACGCATTCATGCGAAACTCTGGGACTCCACCCGGAGCAGGCTCCGCGCGTACACCGCTATTCCGAGGCATACACGGCGGATGCTCGCGGAACGCTGGCATCCGCGCCGACCGCGCCCGGTCGCAAGGACTGGGGCGGCACGCCCGCCCCGTCGCCGTACGCGTGGTCACCCGATTGGGCGGTCGGGACCACCACAGGACTCGGTCAGGCCGGGTTGTCGATCACCGGCACCGGCACCATGATCTCCATCGGCGGCGAGTTCCGCTCCGTCAACAACGGACGGTTCGAAGGACTCGTCCGCTTCTCGACCACCCCTCCAGAGGGCCCGAAGGACGGCCCCCGCCTCTCCGGCGACAAGTGGGTGCCGACCGCGACTTCGCTCACCCCCGGGCGCGTGAAGGTCACCATTCCCGCCAACTGGGACCGTGACGATCTCACGCTCACATACGAGTTGCGCCGCGCCGACTCGACCACCCCTTTGTTCACCACGAAGGTGGACTCCACGTGGTGGAACCTGCCCGCAGTCAGCTTCGAGGACACGACGGCTCCGGTCGGCGCACAGCAGCAGTACACCTTCACGGCCACGGACAGCGACGGCCACACGGTTTCGAGCAAGACGACGACCGCCACGGCGGCCGCGTCCACACCTGCGTACTCCAACGCCGTGCTCGCTGACGGCCCCCAGTTGTACTACCCGTTGGGAACCGTCGCGCAGGACGTGGCAGGTACGAACAGCCCGCTCATCCGCTCAGGAGCGACGCCTCGGTCATCAGGCGTGCCGAAGGGCGTGGCCGGGGCGACAGCCCTCGACGGGACAGAGACCGGACGAGTCGACACGACCACGAAGGCCGCGGCGCCGTCATCGTTCTCGGCCGAGATGTGGTTCCAGACCTCGACGACCGCGGGCGGCGTGTTGTTCGACTTCGAGAGTTCGGCCGCTGGCTTCTTCTCGAAGAACTACGACCGAACCGTCTACATGTCAGACAACGGCCGCCTGAACTTCGGGGTATACAACGACGGCACCAAAGTGCTCACGACCGCGACGGCATACAACGACAACCGCTGGCATCATGTCGTCGCGTCGGTGAGCCCCGAGGGAATGAAGCTCTTCATCGACGGAAAGCTCGACGGCCAGCTCCCTAACGTCACCACAGCGCAGGACTTCAACGGGTTCTGGAAGATTGGCGGTGGCAGGCTGAAGGGTTGGGCAAATGAGCCGACCAAGACTCTTGCCGCCCCTGTCAACCTTGCCGGCGATGCCCACCTCGTCGGCACTGTCGATGAGTTCGCGGTCTACCCGTATGGCCTGACCGCGGGACAGATCAAGACCCACTACAGCGTGGGGAATGGCTCCACAGCCCCCGTCGCCGCTTATACGGCCACGGCAAGCGGCCTCACCGCGGCCTTCGACGCGAGCACCTCCGTGCCGCCGGGGACGACCACGATCTCGGACTATCGCTGGGACTTCGGGGACGGTACGACCGGTACGGGCAAGACGCCGTCGCATGCCTACGCGAAGCCCGGCACGTACGCGGTCAAGCTCAGGGTCACCGACAGCCAGAATCTCGTGGGCTCGGTCACGAAATCGGTCGTCGTCCAGGGCGCCGACACGCCGCCCACGGCCTCGTTCACCCTCTCCGCCTCGGGGTTGACGGTGTCGGCGGACGCGTCGGCATCGACCGATGCCGACGGCAGCATCCGCAGCTACCGCTGGGACTGGGGTGACGGCACGACGGGTGAAGGCGCGACGGCGACGCACACGTACCCGACGGCCGGGACGCGGACGGTCACCCTCACGGTGACGGACGACGTCGGGGGCACGGCGACCACCACGCGGGAGGCCGTGGTGGCGGAGCCCGCGCCGCTCGCGAGCGACGAGTTCGACCGGACCGCCGGCCCCGGGTGGGGCGAAGCCCTCACGGGCGGCGCCTGGAAGATCACGGGAGGATCGGCCGCCGCAGCCGGCGTCGCCGACGGCTCCGGCGTGCTGAAGCTGGCCGCGGGCGATACCCGCCACGGGACGCTGAACGCGCCGTCGGTTCCGGATCCGGCATTGGAGACGACCTTCCGCATCGATCAGCCGTCGAGCACAGGAGGCTCCTACATCGGGGTCATCGCCCGCGACTCGTCCGCTGGTCGGTATCTCGTCCGCGCCTGGCTTCGCCCTGACGGCACGGTCTGGCTCGTGGCGCACCGCGACGGCACCGTCCTCGCGACCCGGGCACTGAACGGCGTCACGGTCACCCCTGGCACCACGTACACACTGAAGGCGTCCGTGACCGGAACGGACAAGACGTCGCTCGTCGCGAAGCTCTGGGTCACAGACGCCGCGGAGCCCGCCGATTGGCAGCTGCGGGCGAGCGACCCCACCCCGCTGCCGGCGGGTGGTGTGGGCCTGAGCGGCAGCCGCTCCGCGAGCGCGACCGCGCCGCTCGGCGTGTCCTTCGACACGTTCCGCGTCAGGGCAGCGGAGTAATCGGACCGCACGCGACGGACGCCGACCTCGATCAGCCGGGGTCGGCGTCCGTCGCATCGCCGTATCCGTCGCGCCTGATCGTCGCGGATAGGATGTTCAGACGCCGACGACAGGGGAGGAGGTGGGTCGTGATGCCTGCGCAGGACGACCCCGCCGCAGCCCTCCTCCGCTCGAACCGCCGTCGCCGGCTCATCCGCCGGTGGGTCGCGATCGGGACGATCCCGCTCACCCTCGCCGCCCTGCTCTTCGTGGGCAAACTGCTGAGCATGTACGCGTTCGCCCACCAGGCCATCACCGCCTACGTCGTCGACGACTTCGCGGGTTCCGAAGCCTCGGCGCGTGGACAGGACGTCCTGAACTGGTTCGAGCCGTATAAGGCCCCCTACAACATCGGCACCGCACTGGCCGGTGCCGACGAGCTCCCCGCCTCCCGTGCGGAGCTGGAGCGCTCCCTCGACCTCGCGACCGGCCTGGAGGTCTGCCCGGTCCGGATCAACCTCGCTCTCGTCATCGAGCGGATGGGCGACGCCGCCAGGGCCGACGGCGACGGCGCCGGGGCGACCGCCCTCTACGGCGAGGCGCTGACCGTCACGGTCGAGACCCCGGAGGAGTGCCGCAGCGACGAGGCGCAGCAGCAGTCCCCCGACCCCGAGCGCGACATGTCGGACACCCTGGACAACACCGAGGACCGCCTCAAGCAGAAGCAGCAGGAGCAGGAGCAGGAACAGCAGCCGCAGGAGCCGCAAGAGGATCAGGAGGAACCGCAGCCGTCCGAGGACAAGCTGCAGGACCTCCAGGACAAGCTCGAGCAGGGGACGCAGGAGCGCGACCAGCAACAGGGGGACGACCCCGGCGGCACCGGGACGGACAGGCCATGGTGAGTGATCACGAGAGGCAGCGCGCCCGCTACGTCGGCGGTACCGAGGGCGCCCCGCCCGTCCCGCCGCCCGGGGGCTACCGCGGTGCCCGGCGGCAGCAGCCGATCGACCTCACGCCACCGGTCGATCCACAGCTGCCCACGGGGGAGAAGAAGACCTCCACGACTGCGCTCGGCTGGATCGCTCTGGTCGCCGCGATCCTCTTCACGCTGATCCTGTTCGGCACGCTCGTGGTCGGCGGCACCGACCTGCTGTACGGAGTGACGATGATCACGCTGCAGCTCGTGGTGCTCGGAGTGATCGTGGCCGCGCTCTTCACCCCCGGCGGACGACGGCTCGGTGTCATCGCGCTCGTCCTCACCGTCCTGTTCAACGTCGCGACCGTGGGGGCACTCAGCGCTCTGCGCACCTCGGCATCCGGGAACTACGAAGGCGTGAAGACCGCGGAACAGCGGCACGCGGAGGCCTACCCCGGGATCAAGGGTACCTCCCCGCAGGAGGCGCTCACCCAGCAGTCCATGGAGGAGGTGCGCGCGGAGGCTGATTCCCTCTTCACCGACATCCGTGAACGGCTCACCGCGGACTTCGGGTTCACGTGGGTCCAGGTCGGCGACGAGGATGTCCGGCCGGAGCGGAACGGCTACGGCGGCGAGTCGATGCTGTCGGAGTACACGTCGGCGGCCTGGGCGACCGAGCAGCCCGTGCAGGGCTACGCGCGCAAGCTCGACGTGATGGCGGCGATCGATGAGGTCGTGGCGTCCCACGGACTGTGGAACCTGTACTCGTTCAACGATCCGACGAACTCCGGCATCGACCCGTCCATGATCGCCAAGCTCTACGGCAGCGATGACCCTCGCACGCAGACGACGTGGGAGTACTACACGGAGAACTACCCCGACCCGCTGCGCTTCTACGCGAACATCTACGATTTGTCGAACGATGCCGACGGCGGCTTCCGCAGCTCGCGGGAGGCGCAGAGCGCGCGCACCGGCGAACCGATCGAGGGGCTCCAGCTCGTCGTGATCGCCGGCAAGGTGCTGAGCGAGGACGACCGCGCGGAGTTCGAGGAGCGGCTGCAGGACTACCCCGGCTTCGAGTGACCGGCCCGGTGCGAGGATGACGGGATGAGGCAGGGAGCGGTCGGCACGGTGCGGCTCGTCTCGCACGGCGGGCGGCGGCTGGTCGAGAAGCGCCTCTCCGATCCGGCGCGGCACCTCAACGAAGTGCGGGCCCTTCGCGGGCTCGTCGGCTCCGGGCTCCCGGTGCCCGAGGTGGTCGAGGAGCGGCAGGGCGTGATCCTCATGACCGCACTCCCCGGTGGCCGTCTCGACGACGCCGACGCCGACGTCCGGATCGCGGATCTCCGGGCGTCGGCACCCCTGCTCCGCGCCCTGCACCGGCTCGACCCGCCGGACGATCTGCTTCCCGCGCCGGACGACGCGGCCATCATCGAGCGGTATCGCGCCGCCGAGGCGCCACGCCTCCCCCTGCTCATCCCACCCTCGTCCGGAAGCGTCTTCTGTCACGGCGACTGGACGGACGGCAACCTGCTCGCGCAGCACGGACGCATCTCCGGGATCGTGGACTGGGAGGCCGCACACCGCGGCGATCCGCTGCGGGAGCTGGCGCGAGCCGCGTGGGGAGCCGCGCGGAAGGATCCGCGCTCGGAGCGGGCGCTCATCGACGGGTACGGTGCGGATCCCGCGCGCGTCCGTGCGTGGTACCCCGTGCACGCCGCCGAGTTGTGGCTGTGGTTCGCGGAAGCCGGCCCTCCGGAGTACCTCGCCGCGCTCACCGCGGACCTGGAGAGGTGGTCGGCCTGACACCTCACCCGGTGATTCCCGGTCCATCCCCTCGATGATCGGCAGCGGCGTGGCTACACTGGCCGCACAGGGGGAGGGAGTGTCCGCATGATCAACGAACTCGATGAGCAGCAGTCCTACGAGTTGCTGGCGACCACCACGGTGGGCCGGATCGGATTCGTCGACGACGGCCTGGTGCAGATCCATCCGGTGAACTTCGTCGTCTCGGGGCACGAGCTGCTCCTGCGCACCTCACCGGACGGCCACCTGGCGGCGCTGTCCCGCGAGGCGGCCACGGTCTCCTTCGAGGTCGACTACCACGATCCGATCGGCGGCCTGGGGTGGAGTGTGCTGATGCACGGGGTCCTGTCGCCGGTTCCGGAGGATCAGGCGGCCGGGGCGGCGGCGCGGGTGCACCCGTGGGCCGGAGACGACCGTGATCTCCCGCTGTCGTTCCGCATCGAGCGCATCACCGGACGCAGCGTCCGCCGCGACCCCCGCACCAGCGGGGTCTGAACGCGCCCGCCGTCCCGTTCAGGAGGCGAAGGCGAGACCCGCGGCGAGCGCGAATCCGAGGACGGTCGCCAGCCCCGTGGACTCCTTCGCCTTCGACTGCGCCTCCGGGACCATCGAATCCACCAGCATGACGAGCAGCGCGCCCGCGGCGAATCCGCTCGCCCCGGAGCGGAAGACCTCGCCGGTCACGCTCGCCAGGGCGAACCCGGCGACGGTGGCCGCCGCGCACACCACGGCGACCCCGGCCCACAGCAGCAGCACCCTGCTCCGCCGCATGCCGCCGTCGAGCAGGTCGGCGGCGGAGCCGATGGACTCCGGGAGGTTCGAGACGAGGATGGCGACGACGAGCGCGATGCTCACCGGCTCCCCCGAGGCGAGACCGATGCCGAGCACGAGCTGCTCCGGGATCCCGTCGAGGAGCGCCCCCACTGCGAGCTGGCCTCCCCCGGCCTCGCCCTTCTTCCTGGCGGCTCTGGCGTCGAGGATGCGGGCGGCGATGTAGTAGCTGAGGGCTCCGAGCGCGACGCCGGTGACGAGGGGGATCGGACCACCGCGGTCGAGCCCCTCCTCCCAGAGCTCGAATGCGATGGAGGCCATCAGGGCTCCGGCGCCGAAGCCCAGCACGATGCCCAGCCACCGCGGCGGCCACGTGCGCAGCATCGCGAGCACCGCGCCGACGAACAGCGGAGCCGCCGCGACGGCTCCCCACAGAATCGCTCCACCCATGCGCCCATCTTCCCGCCGACCCACCCCTTTCTGCGCGAGCCACCCCTCTGCGTGCGTCCGAAAGGGGCCGGAACACACGAATGGGGGTGGGTCGCGCGCCGATAGACTGGGAGCCATGTCCAAGGTCCTCCAGTCCCTGCCCGTCGGCGAGCGCGTCGGCATCGCCTTCTCCGGAGGACTCGACACCTCCGTCGCCGTCGCGTGGATGCGCGACAAGGGCGCCGTGCCGTTCACCTACACGGGCGACCTCGGCCAGTACGACGAGGACGACATCGCCTCCATCCCCGGCCGCGCGCTGGAGTACGGCGCCGAGGCCTCTCGTCTCATCGACTGCAAGACGGCGCTCGTCGAAGAGGGCTTCGTCGCGCTCTCCTGCGGCGCCTTCCACATCCGCTCCGGCGGCAAGACCTACTTCAACACCACTCCCCTCGGCCGCGCGGTCACCGGCACGCTGCTCGTGCGTGCGATGCGCGAGGACGGCGTCGACATCTGGGGCGACGGCTCGACCTACAAGGGCAACGACATCGAGCGCTTCTACCGCTACGGCCTGCTCGCCAACCCCCGCCTGCGCATCTACAAGCCCTGGCTCGACGCGGACTTCGTCACCGAGCTCGGCGGTCGCCAGGAGATGAGCGAGTGGCTCGTCGCGCACGGCTTCCCGTACCGCGACTCGGCCGAGAAGGCGTACTCGACGGACGCCAACATCTGGGGCGCGACCCACGAGGCGAAGACGCTCGAGCACCTCGACGTCTCGCTGGAGACCGTCGACCCGATCATGGGCGTGAAGTTCTGGGACCCGTCCGTCGCCATCGAGACAGAGGACGTCTCGGTGACGTTCGAGGGCGGCCGTCCGGTCGCGATCAACGGCGTCGAGTTCAGCGACCCGGTGGCCCTGGTGCAGGAGGCGAACGCGATCGGCGGTCGCCACGGCCTCGGCATGAGCGACCAGATCGAGAACCGCATCATCGAGGCGAAGTCCCGCGGCATCTACGAGGCCCCGGCCATGGCGCTGCTCTTCATCGCGTACGAGCGCCTCGTCAACGGCATCCTCAACGAGGACACCCTCGCGACCTACCACGAGCAGGGCCGGCGCCTCGGTCGCCTCATGTACGAGGGACGCTGGCTCGAGCCGCAGTCGCTCATGCTCCGCGAGTCCATCCAGCGCTGGGTCGGCTCGACGATCTCGGGCACCGTGACGATCCGCCTGCGCCGCGGCGACGACTGGACGATCCTCGACACGGTCTCCCCGAACCTGTCGTACGGGCCGGAGAAGCTGTCGATGGAGCGCGTCGGCGACGCCGCGTTCGGGCCGGTGGACCGGATCGGCCAGCTCACGATGCGCAACCTCGACATCGCCGACTCCCGCGCGCGCCTGGAGCAGTACGCGGGCCTCGGCCTCGTCGGCGGCGCGACCGGCGAGCTCGTCGGCCGCGTGACCGCCGGCGAGTCCGCCGAGATCACCGAGTCCGTGCACGGCTCGATCTCGGAGGCTGACGAGAACCTCGCCGACGCTGTCGACACGGCCTCCGAGCGCGCGGCCTTCGACTCCGGCACCGACTGAGAGCACGGGGCGCCGCGGGCGACCGTGCACCCGCCCCCGTGATCAGGACGCCGCGGCGAGCGGATGCGCCGGCGCCACGGCGCGGTCGACGATCCCCGGCAGCACGTCGTCGAACAGCGCGATGAGGGCGGTGCGCATCGCCGCCGCGTCGCGTCCCGGCAGCACGACGGCGATCCGTACGACCGCGGCGCGCACGTCCGACCAGTCGAAGACACTCCCCGCGCGACGGGCGACGCACGCGAGAAGCGTCCCCAGGCTCCCGACGAGCTCGGCCCGCTCCGCGTTGCCCTCGATCCACGCGAAGGCGACCGCGAGAGCGCGCAGGCCGTCGCCGAACGCGGAGCCGTCCCGCCACCGCACCGCCAGTGCCACGTCCTCGACGAGCTCGTCCAGGTAGTCGAGGTCGTCCGCGTGGAGCACTGCCATCGTGCGTCGGACGGAGCCGATCCAGACGTCGCCGAACAGGGCCACCACGTCGCGCGCGCGGTCGCCGTCGAAGGCGGTCACCCACCGGGTGCCGTCGCGGCGCACCGCGATGAGTCCGACAGCGGCGAGGCCGTCCAGGGCACGGAGGACATCCGCCGGCGCGGCACCGAGGGCGGCTGCGAGCCCCCGCTCGTCCACCCGCGTGCCCGGCGCGAGCGCCCCCGAGACGATCGCATCCGTCAGCCTGCCCTGCAGGCCGCCGTGCCGATCCCCTCCCGCCGATGTCCCGCTCACCGCGCGTGCATCATCCTTCTTCTCGATCATGGCGTCCCCCCGCCGTTGCATGGACCGATCCCGCCGGAGCCCCGGTCCGGACCGGTCTCTCCACTGAGAATGCGCCGAAGCGCGACGCGTAACATAACACGACCTTCCCCGGAGGAGCCTCGGCGCCCTGCCTCGCGGTCGGTACGCTGCGAGGTTGCTGAGTTATCTTGCACAGTGCTGTGCATGTTATTACCATGGAGGGATGACCACTCGCGCCCTCCGTCGCGACGCTGCAGAGAACCGCGCCGGCATCCTGTCCGCGGCTCGCAGCGCCCTTGCCTCCGACCCGCACGCCTCCCTCGACGCGATCGCCCGGACCGCCGGCCTGTCGCGCCGCACCCTCTACGGACACTTCGAGGATCGGGACACCCTGATCCGCGAACTCGTCTCCACCGGCGCCCAGCGCTTCAATGCCATCGCCGCCTCCATCGACGACCCCGACGCCCGCCTCGCCCTCGCCCGACTGGCCGCCCGGCTCTGGGAGGAGGCGGCGCACATCCAGGTCGCCGCCGCGCTCGCCCTCGACGAGGCGCACGTCGAGCACACCGCCGCTGCCCTCGCGCCGTTGCGCCGGAGCGTCGCCGCCCTCGTGCGGAGGGGACAGGAGGACGGCAGCTTCCGCACGGATCTCGCCGCCCCCACGCTCGCCCGACTGATCGAGGAGATGGCGCGCACGGTCGTCTCCCGCACCGACGCGCAGAGCAGTGGCGCCGGAGACGTCGCCGTCCGGGCCGTGCTCAGCATCGCGGGACTCTCCTGGCGCGAGGCGGACGAGCTGCTCTCCTCTCACCCGGACATCACCGCCGACGACCAGGAGGTCCGCGCATGAGGATCACACTGCACGATGTCAGCAAGGGTCGCGCCGGACAGGCTCTTCCCTCCATGAGCCTCGAGTTCCACTCGGGCGCGGTCCGCTACGCGCTCGCGGAGACCGAGCAGCGGCCGACCGTGCTCGGCCTCATCGCGAGCGGGCGGATGCGCCCGGACACGGGCCGCGTCACCATCGATGCGGCGGCGAGCCCGAAGGAACTGCGTCGCCGGGTCGCGCTCGTGGACGCGCCGGACGTCAGCGACCCGCATCCGGACATCACCCTCGCCGGGGTGGTCGGTGAGGAGCTGATGTTCGCCGGGCGCGGTGCGACCCCGCTCCACGCCCGACGCTGGCTCGGCCGGGTGGGATACCAGGAGCTCGCCTCCGTCCCCATCGGCTCGGTCGACCCGGCCGCCCGCGTGCGCATCCTGTGCGAGCTCGCCGTGCTCCGCGAGGGCGTCGAGGGCATCGTCCTCGTCGCCCCGGATCGCCACGGCGGCAGCCCGGACGGATGGTGGCGCATCGCGGCCGAGTTCGCGGACCGCGGGTACGCGATGCTCGTGATCGTCGGCGGTTCCGCCGCCGTCGCCCTCGAGCGCATGCACGAGTTCGACGCGATCAACGCGTCCGGTCCCGTCGAGCCGCTGGTCCTCGAGCGTCCCGACGACGAGGCCGTGACCGACGACGAGGCCGTGACCGACGACGAACCGCTGACCGAAGACGAACCGCTGACCGAAGACGAAGTACCGTCCGAGGACGAAGTACCGTCCGAGGACGACGCCCCGTCCGACGAGGAAGGAGAAGCGCGATGAAGGTCCCCGCCATGATCGCCGCCGAACTCCGCCGCCTGACCGCGAGCCGGATGGGCATCCTCGCCCTCGTGGCCCTCATCTGCGTGCCGATCCTCTACGGCGGCCTCTACCTCTGGGCGAACCAGGATCCGTACGCGAAGTTCTCCGAGGTCCCCGTGGCCCTGGTGGTCGACGACGAGGGTGCTCCCGCCCCCACGACCGGCACCGAACCGGCGAGCGACGAGACGGTCAACTACGGGGAGGACGTGGCGGAGAACCTGATCGAGGGGAACGCGTTCGACTGGCAGCGCATGACCGAGGACGAAGCCGCCGACGCCCTGCGCCACGGCGCGGTCGACTTCACCGTGACGATCCCGGCCGACTTCTCCACCGCCCTCACCTCCGCGGCGGGCGACGACCCGCACCAGGCCAGGATCGAGCTGGAGACCAACGACGCGAACAACTACCTCGCGTCGTCGATGGGATCGCAGGCAGTCGAGAAGATCCGCAGCTCCGTCGCCGAGATGGTCGGCAGCGAGGCCGCGGAGCGACTGCTGACCGGCCTCAGCGACGTGCGCGACAACCTGGTCTCCGCGACCGACGGCGCCACGCAGCTCGTCGACGGCGCGCGCAGCGCCGCCTCCGGGAGTACGACGCTCGCCGACGGGACGGCGAAGCTCGCCGACGGCTCCGCGCAGCTCGCCTCCGGGGCCCGGACGCTCGCCGACGGCGCGCAGCAGGTGAGCGCGGGCAACCGCCAGCTCGCCGACGTCGCCGACCGGGCCGGAGCCGCGGTGCAGGAGGCGACGGACGCGCTGCCGCAGGTGCGCTCGGACATCGCCGACCTCCTGACGGAGCAGGGACTCGCGCCCGAGGAGATCGACGAGGTGCTCGCCCGCCTGGATCCGCTCGGAACCCGGATCGAGGAGGGCAACGCGCAGGTGCAGGACGCCGTCGGCAAGGTCGACCAGCTCGCCGCCGGTTCCGCCTCACTGGCATCGGGGGCGAGCGAGCTCGCCGGCGGCGCCGGCACCCTCGCGACGGGCGCAGCCGCGGCGAACTCGGGCGCGGCCCAGCTCCGCGATGGCCTGAAGACACTGTCCTCCGGGACCGCGGAGCTGCGGGACGGGCTCGCCGACGGTGTGCAGGCGATCCCCGCCTCCACCCCCGACCTGCGCTCCCTGCAGGCCGACACGATCGCGGACCCGGTGAAGGTCTCCAGCGACAAGGTCGCCTCCGCGGAGGACTACGGCGCCGGCCTCGCCCCGTTCTTCGCCGCCCTCTCCGCGTGGATCGGCATCTACGCGCTGTTCCTCATCGTGAAGCCGATCTCCCGCCGGGCCGTCACGGCGCTGCACTCCCCGATCCGGATCACGCTCGCGGGCTGGCTGACGCCGGCGATGCTCGGCGCGGTGCAGATGCTCGGGCTCATGGGGATCCTGGCACTCACGCTCGGCTTCACGTTCGATCATCCGCTCGGCACGCTCGGGGTGATGATGTTCGCCTCGGCCACGTTCGCCGCGATCATCCTCGCCCTCAACGTCTGGCTCGGGTCCGTGGGGCAGTTCCTCGGCCTCGTGCTCATGGTGCTCCAGCTCGTCACAGCGGGCGGGACGTTCCCCTGGCAGACACTGCCCGCTCCCCTCGCCGCGCTGCACCACGTGCTGCCCCTCGGCTACGTCGTCGATGCCATGCGCCAGCTCATGTACGGCGGGGACTACGCGAGAGCTGGCTGGGACCTGGCTGTGCTGGGCGCCTGGCTCGTCGGGGCCCTGCTGCTGGCGATGATCGGTGTCACCCGCATGACGCACCGCCGCACGCTGCGCGATCTGCAGCCCAGCCTCATCGGCTGACCCCCCCCGCTCGCCGCGGACCATCCCGCGGCGAGCGCGGGGCGGCTATGATGCGAGAGCGCGTACCCGTGAAACGCGCACTGGGGCTCGGTGGGACTGAGTCTCACCTGGCTACCCGAAAGAGTTCTCGACGATGATGACCGATTCGACGGCGTCCGCCGTTTCCCCGCGCCCCTCCCTCGGCGCTCGCATCGGACGCATCGCGTTCCTCGTGGTCGCCGCCCTCGTGGTGGTGGCCGTCGCGGGCGCGTTCTTCGTGACCTGGACGATCCAGCGCTCCTTCCCGCAGACCTCCGGCTCGACGACGCTCGAGGGGCTGAAAGCGGAGGTCACCGTGCAGCGCGACGCCAGCGGGGTGCCCACGATCACCGCCGACTCCTCGGACGACCTCTTCTTCGCCGAAGGCTTCGTGCACGCGCAGGACCGGTTCTTCGAGATGGACTTCCGCCGTCACGTCACCTCCGGCCGAGTCGCCGAGCTGTTCGGCGCCTCCCAGGCCGGCACCGACGCGTTCCTGCGCACGCTGGGCTGGCGCACGACCGCCGAGGCCGAGGTCGAGGCGATGGACGACGTCACCCGCGGCTACTACGAGGCCTACGCGGACGGCGTCAACGCCTACCTGTCCTCCCGCTCGGGCGCGGAGCTCTCCCTCGAGTACGCGGTCCTCGGGCTGCAGAACCCCGACTACGAGCCGGAGCCGTGGGAACCCGCGGACTCGGTGGCGTGGCTGAAGGCGATGGCCTGGGATCTCCGCACCAACGTCGAGGACGAGACCGAGCGGGCACTCCTCGCGGGGCAGCTCGCCGAGGACCCGGAGGTCGATGTGGAGGCTCTGCTCGGCACGCTCTATCCGGACTACCCGTTCGACCGGAACCCCGTGATCGTGCCCACCATCTCCACGGTCCCGCCGCTGGAGACCGGCGCCGAGCCCGCCGCCTTCACCGTGCCCGAGGGCGACGGCGAGGCACAGCAGGCGCTCACGACCGTGGAGTGGGAGGAGACCTCGTCCGTCATCGAGGCGGCGAGCGTGCTCGTCGGCGACGTCGGCGAGGGGATCGGCTCCAACTCCTGGGTCGTCTCCGGCGACCTCACCGCATCCGGGATGCCGCTGCTGGCCAACGACCCGCACCTCGGCGCCTCGCTCCCGTCGGTCTGGTACCAGGTGCAGCTGAAGTGCTCGACGGTGGACGAGGACTGCCCGTTCGACGTCGGCGGGTTCTCCTTCTCGGGGCTTCCGGGCATCGTCATCGGACACAACCAGCGCGTGGCGTGGGGCTTCACGAACCTCACCACCGACGTCACCGACCTGTACGTCGAGCGCATCGAGGGCGACTCCTACTGGCGCGACGGCGAGCTCGTGCCGCTGGAGGAGAGCACGGAGACCATCGAGGTCGCCGGCGGGGACGACATCGAGCTCACCATCCGCTCCACCGTGCACGGACCGATCATCTCCGGCCTCACGGATGACTTCACCGGCATCGCGGACGACCCGACGCCAGGGCTCACCGCGGAGGGCGCCGTTCCGGCCGCTCCCGGCTCGGATGCCGCCGAGTACGCGGTGAGCCTGCGGTGGACTGCGCTCGACCCCGGCACCACCGCGACGGCGATCTTCGCGCTGTCGACCGCCCAGGACTTCGAGGACTTCCGCCGCGCGGCCTCCCTGTTCGACGTCCCGGCGCAGAACCTCATCTACGCCGACGTCGACGGCAACATCGGCTACCAGACCCCCGGCCGGCTCCCGATCCGCGGTGCCGGCGACGGCTGGATGCCGCAGCCCGGGTGGGACAGCAGCTACGACTGGACCGGGTACATCCCGTTCGAGGAGCTGCCGGTGTCGTACAACCCCAGCTCCGGATACATCGTCACGGCCAACAACGCCATCGTGACCGACGACTACGAGCACTTCCTCTCCCGAGACTGGGACCAGGGATACCGCGCCGCCCGCATCGCCCACCTCATCGAGCGCCGGGCCGCGGCCGGGCCCCTGACGGCCGACGACATGCGGGACATCCAGATGGACGGCGAGATGTGGATCGGCACGCAGCTCGTCGCCGCGATGAAGGACATCGAGGTCGAGGGAGCGGGTCCGCAGCAGGCCGTCGAGCTGCTCCGCGGCTGGGACGCGCAGAACAGCGCCTCGTCGGCGGGCGCCGCGTACGCGAACGTGCTCTGGTCGAACCTCGTGCAGAACATCTTCGCCGAGCGCGAGCAGCCGCTGCCGATCGACGGTCAGGGCCGGCTGTTCACCGTCGTCGGAGCGATGCTGGAGAACCCGGCGGACCCGCTGTGGAGCAACCCCCAGCTCGATGTCGAGGGCCGGGACGAGATGCTCGCATTGTCGGCCGAAGAGGCGTACGACGAGCTGTCCGCGCTTCAGGGCACGGACGTCGCGCGGTGGAACTGGGGCGATCTGCATGCCCTCACCCTCACGAGCGACACGTTCGGCTCGTCAGGCATCGGCCCGATCGAGGCCCTCTTCAACCGTGGTCCGTATCCGGTCGGCGGCGGCGCCTCCGTGGTAGATGCGACCGGGTGGCAGCTCGGCGTCTCGTACGCCACAACCACCGTGCCCTCCATGCGGATGGTCGTCGATCTCGCCGACTTCGACGACTCGACGTGGATCCACCTCACCGGAGCCTCAGGGCACGCCTTCCACGAGCACTACGTCGATCAGACCACGGACTGGTCGACGGGGGTGCAGCGGTCGTGGGCGTTCACACCGAAGGCCGTCAAGGCGGCAGCGGTCGACACCCTGACGCTCACGCCCGCCGGCTGAGAGGAGCGTGGAGGGTGCTCGGCTAGCGTGGACAGGTGCCCACCAGCTACCTCGCCCCGAAGGGGACGCCGGCCACCCTCCTGGAGTTCGAGCACGGAGGAGCGACCCTGATCGCCGAGACCTTCGGCGACGGACCGCCCACCTACCTCCTGCTGCACGGCATCGGCATGGGGCGCAGCGTCTACCTCGACCTCACCCAGCGACTGCAGGGGCGGGTGATCGCGCTCGACCTCCCCGGCTTCGGCGAGGCGCCTGAGCCCACACGCACCCTGACCATGCAGCGGCACGCCGACCTGGTGGCCGCCTACCTCCGGCACGTCGACGCGGACCCGGTGGTGGTGATCGGGCACTCGATGGGGAGTCAGATCGCCGCGGAGCTCGCCGCCCGGCATCCCACCCTCGTCGCCGGAGTCGTGCTGGCGGGTCCGACCGTCGACAAGGCCGCCCGGAACGTGGGCGCCCAGGCGCGATACCTGCTGCAGGACCTCGTGGGCGAACGACCGCTCGTCATCTGGCGCGGTGCCCGGGAGTACCTTCGCGGCGGCCCGCATCTGATCCGCAAGATGCGCGCGACCATCGTGCACAAGCCCGAGAAGGCCTTCGTGCGCATCCAGCGCCCGGTGCTGGTGCTGCGCGGGGAAGACGACCCGCTGGCGCCGATGAGCTGGTGCCAGGTCATCCTCGACGCGATCCCCGGCGCGGAGCTCGCCGTCATCCCCGACCACGGCCACGGCACCCTCATCAGCGACTCGGAGCCCGCCGCCCGCCTGATCGAGGCCTTCGCCGCCCGCACCTGACCCTTCGAATCGCTGCCCGCGCCCCTCGGGTCCGTCGACCGTTCATAACTCAGGAGATCGCGGCGCGTTGGGGCGGTTCGGCGGCCGAGGCAGGCTGCGGCTGCCCTTTCTCCTGAGTTGTGAACGGCGCGCGCCGACGAGCCGGGGCCCGAGCGCCGCGATAACCTCCCGCAGCGCCTCTCGCGTGCCTGCGGGGTCGGAGAGGATGTCAGCGGCGAGCGGCCGGATCGTGACATAGCCGAGACGAGCGGCCGCCATGTCCCGCGCACGATCCCGCTGCTGCTTCGCCCATCCCTCGTGAAAGGCGCGGCTGTCGCACTCGACGATCAGTCATCCATCGACGACGACGTCGACTCGACCCACGCCGGGGATGTGGACCTGTGTCTCGAATGAGGCACCGAGCGACCGGAGGAGGAGCCGCACGAAGGTCTCCGGCCCCGACTCGGATGACGCGTCGGCCAGGGCGAGCACCGCGCCGAACCGCGGCGGCAGCCGAGCGAAGATCGCGCGCAGTTCGTCCATCGTGATGAGGCGCTGATGAAGGAGGCTGTCCAGGGTGGCCACCGACGCCCGAGGCGACTGGCATCGGACGGCATGCCGTACGGCCGCATCCAGGGACGTGACGTGCAGCGCACTCGCTGCGCCGTCCTCTGCCCAGTGCACCCTGTGAGCCTCCGCGTCTCGACGCCCCAACCGCGAGCGATGGGGCTCGACCTGCACGTGCACACCGTGGGCCGCGAGCACGAACACCCCGAGCAGCTGAAGAAGGGAGACGCAGGTGACGCGACCTCCGATGCGCACGGCCTCCGCGACGACAGGATCCACATCCGGGCGGGCGTATCGGTCCCGGCGCAGTCGCAGAAGCCGCCCGCTCCGCACCAGGGCGGTCAGCTCGCGCCCCCTCAGCCCGGCGGAGCGAAGATTCGCTCGAGTGAAGACCGTGGAGTCGAAGACCTCTGTTGCGCGCTGGGGTCCGGAGTGGGCGATCACATCCCGGAGGATGCCCGGCGCGACACGGCGGGACGGGGAATGAGGCCGGATGTGGAGTGGCCGCTCCGGATCGCGAGGCGGTGGAGGAGAAGTGGGGGCCGCGCACGGCGTTCACAATTCAGGAGAATCCGTCCCCCATCCGACCTGAGCGCACGCGCGGCCCGATGACGCCGCGGATCTCCTGAGTTGTGAACCGACAACGGGCGGAACCGGCTACGTCGGCGGCGAGGCGGTCAGCCGGCGGCGGGAGGGGTCTGCTTCGACTCGGCGAGCTCGTCGACGACGAGCCCCCGCTGCTCGATGGTGCCGTTGCGGTAGGCCTGGCGACCGACCATGTGCGCGGACAGGGGGGCGGTCGCGAACTGCATGAGTACCACGGGCGCCACGAGCACGAGACCGAACAGCACGCCGCCGATCGACCGCTGCGACAGAGCGATCGCGACGCAGATCAGCAGCAGCCCGAGCACCTGGGGCTTCGTTGCGGCGTGCAGTCGCGTCGGCACATCGCGGAAGTGCAGGAGCCCCACGGAGGCGGAGAGGCAGAGGATCGCCCCGAGCAGGATGAGGACGAGCACCGCCACATCGACGACGGCATCCGGGATCATCAGACCGAACACGTTCATGGTGTCGTGTTGTCCCTTCTCGCGACGAACCGGGCGACCGCGATCGACCCGAACACGCCGACCGCCGCGATGATGAGGAGCACGGGGATGTTGCGGGTGTGGCCGTTGATGGCCATCTCGGCGCCGAGCACGCACATGACCTCGGTCAGCAGCACGTCGGCAGCGACGGCGCGGTCGAGGATCGAGGGGCCGCGGACGATGCGGATCACGGCGAGGATCGCAGCCACGGCGAACACGGCGAGGATGATGAGGAGCAGGGTGTTCATCGGGCACCGCCGATCGTCGCGGGGTCGATGCGGCCGGCGCGCTCGTCGGCCTTGAGCGCACGGTACTGGGTCGGGTTGCCGAGCGCCCGGACGATGCGCTTCTCCCAGCCGAGGACGCCCTGCCGCTGCGTCTCGACGTCCTCCTTGCTGCGCACGCCGATCACGTGCAGATAGAGGATCCCGCGGTCGCGGTCGGCCTCGACGACGAGGGAGCCCGGGATGAGCGACGACACGACGGCGACGTGGGTCATGACGAGGTCGTCGGCGTAGCGGAGGGGTACCGCGACGATGGCGGTACCCGGCTGGCGGCGGAAGTCGAACACCTGCGCCGTCACGGAGAGCGCGCCGCGGAGGATCGCGAACAGGAACTGCACGACGAACAGGGCCCCGTACCAGAGGTTGACGCGCCCCGAGAGCTCGACCGTGGGGAGGCGGAACACCCGCGTCACGAAGATCGCCACCACGAGTCCCGTGAGGAAGGACAGCACCGTGAACTGGGCCCACAGCAGCATCCACAGCACGATCAGCCAGGCGAGGAACGGCAGCTGCATGCCGATGTCCCGCCAGACGCGCTTGGTCTCGGGCCTCATCCCTCCACCTCGTCTTCCAGCTGTACGAGGTTGACCGGCTGCAGCAGGCCCGCCCCGATACGGTCGCACAGAGCGTACAGCGGTCCGGCGAAGATCGTCAGGGCCAGTGTGACGGTGACCATGCCGGCGGTGGCCATGGTCATGATCCTCGGGATGTGCCGGCGCTCCTGCTGCTCATCCGCGGCGGGGGCTCCGGTGAGGTAGGAGATGCGGCCCTCGGTCTCGGTCGAGTCCTCCTCCTCGCGCCAGAAGGCGAGGTTCCAGGCGCGCATGAGCGCATACAGGGTGAGCAGCGAGGTGATGATGCCGCCGAAGATGAGCACGATCATCAGCGGCGTGCCCACGGAGGCCGCGGCCTCGAACAGGGCGAACTTGCCGATGAACCCGGAGAACGGGGGTAGACCGCCCAGGTTGATGGCGGGGATGAAGTACAGCAGCGCGATGACGGGGGCGATCTTCAGCAGGCCCTTGACCCGCAGGATCGACGTGCTGCCCGCCCGACGTTCGATGAGTCCCACCGCGAGGAACAGGGTGGTCTGCACGACGATGTGGTGGACGATGTAGTACACGGTCGCGCCGATGGCTGCCGGGGTCGCGATCGCCAGACCGAAGATCATGTAGCCGACGTGGCTGACGAGCGTGAACGACAGGATCCGCTTGAGCTCGGCCTGCGCGACGGCGCCGAGGACACCGACGACCATGGTCGCCAGCGCGATGATGAGCAGCAGGGTGTCGATGCTGTTCGAGGCGAACAGCTGCGTCTCGGTCCGGATCAGCGCGTACACGCCGACCTTGGTCAGCAGGCCGGCGAACACGGCGGTGACCGGCGCGGGGGCCGTCGGGTAGGAGTCGGGCAGCCAGAACGACACGGGGAAGATCGCGGCCTTGATCCCGAAGGCGACCACGAGCATGAGGTGCAGGACGAGCTGCGTGTCCTGTGGGAGCTCCGACATGCGCTCGGCGATCTGGGCCATGTTCACCGTGCCGAGGGCACCGTAGATCATCGCGATCGACGCGAGGAACAGGATCGACGACACGAGCGAGACGACGATGTAGACCGCCCCGGTGCGGATGCGGGACTCGGTGCCCCCCAGGGTGATGAGCACGTACGAGGCGACCAGGAGGATCTCGAACCCGACGTACAGGTTGAACAGGTCGCCGGCGATGAAGGCGTTGAAGATGCCGGCGGCGAGGATCAGGTACGAGGGGTTGAAGATCGAGATCGGGGTCTCGTCCGCCCCGTCGGCCACACCCTGGCCGATGGAGAAGAGGAGGACCGCGAGCAGCACGATGCTGGAGACGAGCACCAGCAGGGCGGCGAGGCGGTCGACGTAGAGGACGATGCCGAAGGGCACCGGCCACCCGCCCACGGAGACCGCGAGCGGGGAGCCTGCGTCGACGACGACGAGCAGCACGGCCGCGATGACGGACACGACCGCGAGCGTGGCGACCGTGACGAACACCTGCAGGCGCGCGTTGCGACCGAAGACGAGGGTGATCGCGGCACCGAGGAGCGGCAGGGCGACGAGGAGGGGGACGAGCGTGGTCATGGCCTGCCCTCCCCGTCTGTCGTGTCGTCGTCCCGGTCCGCGTCGGCCTCGTCCGCGCCGTCGGGTTCCGGCTCCGGCTCGGGCACGTACGGCGCGTCGTACGGCGCGTCATCGTGGATCGCCGGGTTGTCGCGCATGTGCAGGACGGTGATGGGCGCGGTCTGCACGCCCACGAAGTCGGTCGTGGCGTCGTCGTCGTCCGTCTCGGACTCGTCGTCCATGAGGTCTTCGTCTTCGTCGGTGCGCTCCCGCAGCGCGATGTCGGCCTCGTCGTCCTCGACCGTGTCCGCCTGACCGAGCTGCCAGGAGCGGTAGATGAGCGCCAGCAGGAAGGCCGAGACGGCG
Source organism: Microbacterium meiriae (assembly GCF_040685015.1). Lineage (NCBI taxonomy): Bacteria > Bacillati > Actinomycetota > Actinomycetes > Micrococcales > Microbacteriaceae > Microbacterium > Microbacterium meiriae. Next base: position 1,201,491 of record NZ_JBFBHD010000001.1, read on the forward strand.
AACGTGATGACGATCGCGGTGAGCGTCAGCGCCTGGGGCAGCGGGTCGCTCAGGTCGCCCTCCGTGCCGAAGAACGGTGCGTTCCCCGGTACGCCCATGACGATGAGCAGGAGCAGGTTCGTGGCGTTCCCGAGCAGGAGGAAGCCGATGAGGACGCGGGTGAGGCTGCGCTCCAGCATCGCGTAGACGCCGCAGGCGAAGAGCACGGCCATGATCGCGATGAGGGCGAGCGAGACGTCCATCAGCCGTTCCCCCCGGTCCTCGAGGAGAAGTCGACGGCGGTGCTCTCACCGGGGCGGAGCGCCGCCTGCCGGTCGACCTCGGCGCCGAGGCTGCGGAGCACGTCGAGGACGAGTCCGATCACGACGAGGTAGACGCCGATGTCGAAGATGGTCGAGGTGACGAACTCCATGTGTCCGATACCGGGGATCTCCCACTCCCAGAAGGTGCTGGTGAGCGGCGCCATGCCGAAGAACAGCGGCACGACGGCGGTGCCCACGGCGAGGATGAGGCCCGCGCCGAGGAGTCTTCCGGCATCGGTCGGCGCGGCGGCACCCAGCTCCCAGCGGCCTCCCGCGATGTAGCGCATCACGAGGGCCATGCCCGCGACGAGCCCGCCCGCGAAGCCGCCGCCGGGGAGGTTGTGCCCGGCGAAGAGCAGGAAGATCGACACCACGATGATCGTGTGGAACAGGATCCGGACGATCACCTCGAGCAGGATCGACCGGTTCTCCGGCTTCATCTTCTGGCCGCCGACGAGCCAGGCGCGCGGTGCCGAGCGGTTCTCCGCGGTCTGGAAGCGCACGCCGTCCGTGGTCTCCACGAGCGGCCGGCTCCGTGCCGACTTCCGCACCGAGCGGGGCAGGGTCTTCGTGGCGGCGAGCAGGTCGGCGCGGTGGGTCACGAACACGAGAGAGGCGACACCGGTCGCGGCGAGCACGAGCACGGACAGCTCGCCCATCGTGTCCCAACCGCGGAGGTCGACCAGCGCCACGTTCACGACGTTCTTGCCGTGGCCGATCTCGTACGCGATCTCCGGGAAGATCGCCGAGATGGGGTCGGCCACGCGGGACTGGGTCGCGACGACGGCGACGAACGCCATGGTCAGGCCGACGCCGATCCCGAGCAGGGCGCGCGGGATGCGGCTGACGGAGGCGTTGTGCTCGCCCATCCGCGCAGGAAGGCGGCGCAGCACCAGGGCGAAGGTCACCATCGTCACCGTCTCGACGAGGATCTGGGTGAGCGCGAGGTCCGGTGCTCCGCTGGTCGCGAAGAGGACGACCATGCCCAGGCCCGTGACGGAGGCGAGCACGACGCCGGTGTAGCGCTTGCGGGCACGCACGGCCACGACGCCGGCGACGGCCATGATCGGGGCCACGGCGAGCTGAGCCGGCGTGTGCCAGAGCGAGAGCTGATAGCGGTCGATGTCGCTCGCCACCAGCGCGGTGACCTCGGCGGCGACGAAGACGACGAAGATCGTCCCCACGTAGACGGGCAGCGAACCCCGCTGGGTGAGCGTGGTGCTCAGCACCGAGAGCCGGTCGATGCCGCGCATCACCACGTAGTAGGCGTCGGCGGCCGTGAACGGCAGCAGTCGCGGGCGACGGTCCCACCCGGTCCGGCGGGTGAGGAGGAAGAGGCCGATGCCGAGCAGGATCGACAGGATCGAGATGCCGAGAGCGGGTTCGAGGCCGTGCCAGAGCGCGAGGTGTCCCGGACCCTCGACGGCCGCGCCCTCGTGGTCGAGTCCGGGGGTGGCGGTCAGCGCATAGGGCTGCAGGGCGACGTCGAGCGCGGGGGCGCCGATGCCCGCGGCGAGCGTCACCCCGGCGAGGATGATCGGTGCCGAGAGGAAGCCGACCGGCGGATCGGGCCAGACCGTGTCGGGCTGCCGCTGTCCGTCGGCGTCGCGCTTGGTCCAGAACGCGCCCCAGAGGAAGCGGACACCATATGCCGCGGTGAGCATGGATCCGAGCGCGACGCCGATCAGGGCGACCAGGCCCCACACGGAGCCGCCCAGCGCATCATCCAGCAGCGCCGTGAGCGTCGACTCCTTCGCCACGAATCCGATGGTGGGAGCCACCCCGGCCATCGAGGCCACGGCGATGAACGCGGCCGTGGCCATGACCGGCGCCTGCCGGCCGACGCCGGAGAGTTCGGTCACGTCACGGGTGGAGAGCTGGCGGTCGATGACGCCGACGATGAGGAACAGCGCCGACTTGAACAGCGCGTGCCCGATCACCAGCGCGATGCCGGCGAGGGCGGCCGCCTGCGTGCCGTAGCCGACGACGACCGCGAAGAAACCGAGCTGGCTCACCGTGCCGAACGCGAGCACACGCTTGAGGTCGGTCTCCCGCAGCGCCTGGATGCCCCCGAGGAGCATCGTGAGGATGCCGAGTGTGAGCACGATCGGCCGCCACGTCGGGCTGAACGCGAAGATGGGTGCGAAGCGGGCGATGAGGTAGATGCCGGCCTTCACCATGGCCGCGGCGTGCAGGTAGGCGCTGACCGGCGTCGGGGCCGCCATGGCGCCCGGGAGCCAGAAGTGGAAGGGGAAGAGCGCCGATTTGCTGATGGCGCCGATCAGGAGCATGACGATCGCCGCATCGACGATCGGACCGGTCGGCGCGATCGCGAGGATCTCCCGGATGCTCGATGTCCCCGCGTCGACGACGAGGAGCACGACGCCGACGAACATGACGAGTCCGCCGAGCGTGGTCACCAGGAGCGCCTGGAGCGCGGCACGTCGGCTGGCGGCGCGGCGTCGGTAGTGGCCGATGAGGAGGTAGGAGAGGATGCTCGTGGCCTCCCAGAACATCACGAGCATCACGAGGTCGTCGGTGAGGACGAGACCGTACATCGCGCCGGCGAAGGCGAGGAGCACGCCCGCGAACTGCCCGATGCCGGCCGCCTCGTCGTGGAAGTACCAGCGGCAGTAGAGCAGCACGAGCGCGCCGACGCCGGTGACGATGAGCGTGAGCACCCACCCGAGGACGTCCATGTTCATGGACAGGTTCAGCCCGAGCTGCGGGATCCACGGCACCGAGACGAACGGGACCGGGCCGTCGAGCACCTGCGGCGTGAGCACGAGGGCATGCACGAACGCGGCGGCCGGGACGAGGGCGGCGACGGCGAAAGCCTGAGCTCCCAACCAGCGCACCAGAACGGGCATCAAGAGCGACCCGAGAAGGAACACTGCGAGGAGCATCAGCATATACGCGGCTCCTCGGGGCTCGTCGGCCGTACGGCTCAGGCGGGCGGTGTCCGTCCAGTTTACCGGGCCGAGGCGCCTGTCGGCTCCGCGAGCTTCGAGATCGCGTGTCAGAGTGGTCGTATGCGGCGGGTCCGGGGGCGGGAGCTGGCGGGGTGGGCGGCCGCGCTGGGACTCGCGCTGATCGTCGTCGGATACCTGGCGTCGTCACCCCGGTCGACGCTGATGTTCGACGACGGGGACTCGCTGATCGTGGCTCTGGTCGCCCGATCGATCCTGGACGGCGGCGGGGGCGACTGGGCGATGTCCAGTGTGCTCTTCCTTCCTGAGATCGCGGTGTTCACGGCCCTCGACGCCGTGCTGCCCTTCGACGTGGACGGCGTGCTGGCGGCCAACGCGGTGGTGAACGTGCTCGCGCTCTACGGGGCGATCCGCCTCGCCGCCGGTCGGCGCGTCGAGGGTCGGGCACCGGTCGCCTGGTCGGTCGCGGCCCTCGCGACGTTCTGTCTCCTCATCCTCACCGAGTCGTCGACGTCGCGCGACGCGCTCGAGCTCGCGTCGCTGATGCTGACGACCACGTACTACTCGGCCACGGTCGTGGGCGTGCTCCTCGCCGTGGCTCTGTGTCGGCGCGTCGTCGACGACACCTCTGGAGGCGTGACGCCGGCGATCGCCCTCGGTGCGGTCGCGGCGGTCGCGACCATGAGCAATCCGCTGTTCGCCGCATGGGCCACGGTGCCGCTCTCCCTGATCCTCGGCGCTGTCTCCCTCGCTGCGCCCCCAGTCCGGCGTCACGCGCCGGCCCTGATCGGGGCCCTGGTCGGGGGCAGCGCTCTGGGCTTCCTCGGTCGCATTCCGTTCTCGGCATGGATCGCGAACTCCGGCGCGGGCTACGTGCAGCCCTCGGAGTGGGCCCACGCCGTCGAGTACTACGCGGGACTCGCGATCGAGCGCCTGTCCACCCCCGGCGGCGTGCTGGCCGCGGTCGTCATCCTGACGCTGACGGTGCTCGCGGTCGTGCGGACGGCGCACGCGTCGGACAGCGGCATCCGCCTCGTGGCGATGGCAGCCTGGGTCCTCCCGCTCTTCGTGATCGTCGGCGGCATCGCGGCGGGAACCCACGCGGCCCGGTACCTGCAGCCGCTCGTGTTCGCCCCGATCCTCGCCCTCGTCGCACTCCCGCGCGTCCGGATGCCGCGAGCCGCGGTGACTCGCGTCGTCCCCACCGTCGTCGCCATCGCCCTCCTCGTCGGCAGCGCGGCGGCCGTGCCGCGCATCGTGCAGGCGGCGAGCGCGCCCGACCGCGATCTCGCCTGCGTGACCGACTGGGTGGACGCGTCGGGGCGCACCGGTGCGGGACAGTTCTGGACGATCCGACTGCCCAAGCTGCACGCGTCGGATCCCGCCCGGCTCGTGCAGGTCGACCACGAGCTGCACGGCTACGCCTGGCTCGTCGATCGTCGGGACTTCGCCGTGGGTGCGGTGTCGTTCCTCGTCGAGGACACGCAGACCGTGCCGTGGAACCTGCGGACCACCGCGGAGCCCACCGCCCTCGTCGAGTGCGGGCGGTACCGCATCCTCGACTACGCGCCGGCGACGCTTCCCCTCGGGCCCGCGCGTTCGTGACCGGTGCGCGCTGTCAGCGCGAGGGGGGCGGTGCGGTCGTCGTGCCGGCGCGGAACACGCAGTGCAGGTCCTGGGTCACGCCCGGCTCCCCGCGCAGCATCCGGGCGACCTGCTCCCCGGCGGCCCTGCCCTTCTCCACCGCGGGCTGCACGCTCGTGGTGAGGGTGAGATCGCCGAGGCCGTCGAGCGGGATCCCGTCGAACCCGGCGACCGAGAGGTCTTCGGGGACACGGAGTCCGAGCTCCTCCGCGGCGCGGATCACACCGACGGCGAGCAGGTCGCTCTGCGCGAGCACGGCGGTCGGCCGGGTGGCGGGATCGGCCAGCAGCATCCGCCCGACGAGGATGCCCTCGTCGATGAGGCTTCCGGAGGCCGAGATCGCCGGGGCGTCGGGGAAGATCTCACGCATCCCGGCGAGACGGTCGACCGTCACGTCGACGGTCGCGTTCGCCAACCGCTCCGGAGTGATGAGGGTGCGCTCGCGCTCCGCGTCCAGCGAGAGGGTGACGAGCGCGACGTCCTGATGACCGAGGTCGCGCACGTGACGGGCGATGTCCGCGGAGGCGGCGACGTTGTCCAGCGTGATGCGCGGCACATCGAGCCCCGCATCGCCCTCGATGACGACGACCGGGAGACCGCGTCCGAGCACGATCTCCAGGGACGCGCGGGTGCGCCCGGAGCATCCGATGAGCACCACGGCGTCGACGGGAGCGCTCGCTATGGCAGAGCCGTCCTCGCCCGGCTCGTCGCGCATGAGGAGGATCCCGGCGCTGAGGTCGGCCAGGCCGTCGGTGAGGCCGTCCATCATCGCGGTCGTGACCGGATCGAGGAACGCCGCGCGCAGATGTCCCTCCAGGACCACCGCCACGATGCCGCTGCGCCCCCGCCGGAGGGAGGCGGCGCGGGGATCGGGGCCGGTGTAGCCGAGGTCGGTCGCGGCGGCGAGCACCCGGTCCCGGGTGGCGGGTGCGACCTTGGCCTTGCCGCTGAAGACGACGGACGCGGTCGAGGTGGCGACCCCCGCCTCGCGAGCCACATCGGCGATCGTGGGCCGTCGCGGCGTCTCCCTGGTCATACTCCGAGGATAGCCCGGTTCCGTCATCGAAGGTCGAATCGATTCGATAGGCTGTCCGCCATGGACACCGCCCTCACCCGCTCGCAGTTCGTGCGCTGGCGCACCGCGATCTTCGCCATCTTCCTCGCCAGCGGCCTCTCGATCGCGACCTGGGCCTCCCGCGTGCCGGGGATCAAGGAGGCGCTCGACCTCGACAACGCGCAGGTCGGCCTCATCCTGCTCGGCATGGGCGTCGCGTCCATCCTCGGCATCTCCACCAGCCCCGCGGTGATGGCGCGGACCGGCGCGCGACGCGGCATGCTCCTGGCGATGCTCACGTTCGCGACCGGCATCGCGCTCGTCGGCCTCGGCGCCACCGTCTTCGGGTCGGTGCCTGTCGTGCTCATCGGCATGGTGCTCTTCGGTTTCGGCAACGGCTGCGTCGACGTGATGATGAACGTCGAGGCCACCGCCATCGAACAGCAGATGGGCCGCACCATCCTGCCGGTCTTCCACGCGTTCTTCAGCTTCGGCACCGTGCTCGGCGCCGGCATCGGCGCCCTCGCCGCGGCCCTCAAGGTCGACGTCGGCACGCACGCCGTCTCGATGGGCGTCCTCATCGCCGCGATCGCCGTCGTCTGCTTCTTCCAGGTGCCGGTGCGCGAGGCCGCGCTCGACCCCGAGGACCACGAGAAGCCCCCGTTCCGTCAGCGGATGCACACCGCCCTCGAGGCCTGGCGCGAACCGCGCACCTACCTGCTGGGAACCGTCATGCTCGGCATGTCCTTCGCGGAGGGCGGGGCCAACGACTGGATCGCCCTGGGCACCGAGCAGGGGCACGGGTTCGCGGAGGGAACGGGGGCCGTCGCCCTGGCGGTGTTCTCCGTCGGGATGACGGTGGTGCGCCTCTTCGGTGGACCGCTGGTCGACCGGTTCGGCCGGGTGCTGGTGCTGCGCATCCTGGCCGCGACGGCCGCCACCGGAATCCTGCTGTTCATCCTCGCGCCCACACTGCCGCTGGTCCTCGTCGGCGCAGCCCTGTGGGGCATCGGCGCGTCGCTCGGCTTCCCCCTCGGCATGTCGGCGGCGGCGGACGACCCGGCCAAGGCCGCCGCACGGGTGAGTGCGGCGGCGACGATCGGCTACGTGGCGTTCCTCGGCGGCCCTCCCGTGCTCGGCGTCATCAGCGAGCACATCGGGCTGCTCAACACGCTCTTCATCCTCGTCGCGCTCGTGGTGCTCTCCGGCCTGTTCTCCGGCGCCGCCCGGCCGCTCCGCACGGAGGAGAAGGCTCCGGCGGTTCCGACCACCGAGCGCTGACCTCAGTCCCCGACACCGCGCACCAACGCGGCCGCGTGTGACCGGCTACGCGCCCCGAGCTTGTCCGCGTTGGGGCCGTATTCCAGTTCTGTATCTGCTTCATATTGGTGACGAAGCGCGTCCTTTCAGGGGCTCAAGAGGCTGTCCCCCGAATGGTGGACAGACAGTGCCCTTGGGGGCTGCTTACCGTGGCTCCGCGCCAGCCTTCGCGTTGGCGCCAGAAAGGAATGCGATGTTGCGAAGGAAGCTGGGGATTGTTGGCGCTCTCACGGCGGTTGCTGCGCTTGCGGTGCCGATGGTCTCACCGGCCTATGGGGCGGGTGACTCAGTGGATGACGCTGAAGTGGTGGCTGCGACGATCGAAGCCGCTGCGCCATCGACGGAGTTGTCCAGCCCGGGCGAGGTTGTTGCTGGTCAGCTTGTGACGACTGTTGGTGATGTTGAGTCTTCCGTGCCGCTGTCATCAGAAGATGAGGTCATCGTGACAAGGGCAACCGCGGACGGAGAGCAGGCGGCGAGTATCGCGCTTCCTGACGAGCTTCCGGTTGATGCTGGTGTTGTTGCTGCCGACGGGACCGTCGTATATGCCGCCGATGACGGCTCGAATGATGCTGTCACCGTTCAGACGCTCGAAGACGGGTCTACACGTGTTCAAACGGTGATCGGAAGCGCGGATAGTGCTCGCGAGTTCGGCTACCGGATGGACGGGTATCAGCCCTATCAATCCGATACCGGGGAAGTGATCTTCATCGACGGTCAGAATGACGCGGTCCCGGTGGCGGCTCCTTGGGCTACTGATGCGGACGGGCGTGCCGTCCCCACTCGGTACGAGGTCCGCGGGGACGAGCTGTTTCAGGTGGTCTTTCCTGTGGCGCAGGCGAATCTTGCGCAGGGGGAGAATCCCAAGACTTGTCTGTTCTTCACTGCTGCCCCGATCCCCGGCGTAATCTGGAGGGTCAAGTGTTGAACGGAGAACCGCTGATGGTGAACGAACCGATCATCTATCTCCTCACCGTTCTTCTCGGAGCGAGCGTGGGTATCAGTTTCGCGTCGACCGCGGTGGGACCGTTTCGCTGGCTGGGTCGGGTGGCGGGGCTCCTGGTCCTGAGCGTTGTCGTCATCGCTGGCTTCATCATCGGCGCGCGGGCTGTGTGGATCGGGCCCATCTTCGTGCTCGCGCTGTTCGTTACGAACGTGATGGTAGGGGCTTCCCTACGGCGAGACGACCCCGTGTTCCTCGCCCAGTCGTACTGGCGGCGTGTCCTCCTTGTGAGTAGGGGCTACAAGAGCGAGCCGAGCGCCGCTGCGGGAGAACCTGACCGTTCCAACGCTCAGATTTAGGTGGTCATAGCTCAGCGCCACGTTGCTTCCACGCGATAGACCCCGTGGGTGCCGCCCTGTGGGCATCGGCGCCTCGCTGCTCTTCATCCTCGTCGCGCTCGTGGTGCTCTCCGGCCTGTTCTCCGGCGCCGCCCGGCCGCTCCGCACGGAGGAGAAGGCTCCAGCGGTTCCGACCACCGAGCGCTGACCTCAGTCCTCGACACCGCGCACCAACGCGGCCGCGTGTGACCGGCTACGCGCCCCGAGCTTGGTGAGCACGTTCGACACGTGGGTCTTCACGGTCGGCACCGAGATCTTCAGGCGCGCGGCGAGCTGGGCGTTCGACCACCCCTGCAGGATCCCGTCGAGGACGTCCCGCTCCCGCGGCGTCAGTTCCGGGAGCACGAACGTCGTCATCGGCGGCGGCTCCGAGGCGGACGCCGCCACCGCGGCGAGCGCACGCCGGGTGACCCGCGGGTCCAGCGCCCCCTCTCCGGCAGCGACAGCACGCACGGCCTGGACGAGGGTCGGCGCGTCGACGGTCTTCAGAAGGAAGCCGACGGCCCCGGCGCGGATCGCCGCGAGCACGAGCTCATCCTCGTCGAAGCTCGTCAGCACGAGGACATCTCCCAGTCCGCGCTCCACGATCTCGCGGGTGGCCGAGACCCCGTCACGTCCCGGCATGCGCAGGTCCATGAGGACCACGTCCGGCCGGAGCGCCGCCGCGTTGCGGACCGCGACCTCCCCGTCGGCCGCCTCGCCCACCACGGCGATGTCGTGCGTCTCCAGCATGATGCGCAGGCCCGCCCTGATCGCGCCGTGGTCGTCGGCGAGCAGCACGGTCGGCGCGGTCATGCCCGCACCTCCACCGGCAGTCGTGCCTCGACCAGCCAGCCGTCGGGCTCCGGTCCGGCCCGGAACGTCCCGCCCAGGGCGGTGATGCGCTCCCGCAGCATCTGCAGCCCCCACCCGTCGCCGCCCTGCCCGGCGGTCGCAGTCGGCGCCCCGCCTCGCGACCGCACCGCGACGCTGGCCGCCCCGTCGGCCGGGCCGATCGTGACCTCGACCACCGCCCCGTTGGCATGGCGGACGCAGTTTCCCAGCGCCTCGCGCACCACCCGCACCACCGCCTGCTCCCCGCCCCCGCCGAGCGCGCCCGGATCGTCGACGGCGAGCCGCACGTCCAGCCCCGAGCGCCGGGCCTCGGCGGCGAGGCGGTCGAGGTCGGCCCACCCCGGCGTCGGAGCGAGCGCGCCGTCGCCGCGGCGCAGCACCCCGATCATCGTGCGCAGGGCTCCGTGCGCGTCCAGCCCGGCATCCCGCACGGCCTGCAGCGCGGCACGGTGGTCGGACCGGTCCGGCGGAGCAGCGAGCGCCGCCTCGGCCCGGATGGCCATCGCCATCACGTGCCCCGCCACCACGTCGTGCAACTCCCTGGCCATGGTCTCCCGCTCGCGCTGCACCGCCTGCACCCGGTCTTTGGCGGCGGTCGCCGCGGCGTCTTCCGCCCGCTGACGGTGCAGCTCGGCCAGCTCGTGCGCCTGCGACACCGCCACCGCCCACCAGTAGTCGGTGCCGAAGATCGCTCCGAACTGCACGCCGAACAGCAGCGCGACCGGTGGTTCTGCCCCCGAGAAGAGCAGGGCGGCGAGGAAGAGCGCGATGGTCGCCGTGCCCAGCAGCACCAGCAGCACGCGGCGCCCACGCGGGCCGGCGAGGAAGGCCGCCGTCCACAGCACGTCCAGCAGCACCACCAGCGTCCCGACGCCGCCGACGGTGACAAGGTCGGCGACGAAGAGCACGGTGACGAGGGCCAGCACGGTCCACGGGTGCCGACGCTTGCCGAGGGCCAGAGCGCAGGCCGGGATGGCGAGCACCAGCGCCCACCACGGCGAGACGTCCTCGGGCAGCAGCGAGAAGGGGCCCCAGATCCCGTGGAACCCGAGAGCAGCCATGATCGTCGCGAGGACGGCCATGCCGACGGGGTCCACCCACCATCGGTGCCGCCGGTACCAGGCGGCGGGCCCTCCGTCGGCCGGATCGTGCATGCCCTCATGCAACCACGGCCCGCACTCCGTCGCATCCGACCAAAGGATGAGGGGGTCTGAACGACCCCGACTTTCGCCCGATCCGCGTTCGCCCAGGGGTCGGGATCGTAAAGGCATGGAACTCTTCGGTGGGCTGCCGCTGCCCCTCTCCCTCGCCGTGCTCGCGCTCATCGACGGTCTGAGCGTCGGGACACTGCTCATCCCGGTCTTCCTGCTGCTGCACCCCGGGCGTGTGCGCGCCGGGCGGATCCTCGTCTATCTCGCGACGATCGCCGTGTTCTATCTCGTGGTCGGACTCCTCTTCCTGTGGGGGCTGGTGAACCTCGTCGACGTCGCCTCCGACTTCCTGGGCTCCCCGGCGGGAATGATCACCCGCCTCGTCGTCGGCGCCGCCCTCCTCGTCACGGCGTTCGTGATGCCGACGAAGCCCGCCGAAGCAGCGCCGGGCGGGGAGCCCACGGCCACCGTCGCGACGCCGGATCCCGGCATGCCGGGCAGAGACCCCGTGTCGGCATCGGGCGCGCAGATGCAACCTCCCGCTCCGTCCGCCGCCGCCGCGACGGCCGCGCCCCGGCCCGGACGGATCACCCGCTGGCGGGAACGACTGCTCGACCCGAAGACGCGCGGGTTCGCGGTCATGGCCGTCGCCATCGCCGCCGGCCTCGTGGAGGTCGCGACGATGCTGCCCTACATCGTGGCGATGACGATGCTGGCGGACGCCGGCGTCGACACCTCGCTGCGGATCCTGTCCCTGGCCGGATACTGTGCGCTCATGATCGCCCCGGCCGTCGTGCTCCTCGTGCTGCGACTGGTGGCGGCCCCGCTCGTGCAGCGGCCGCTGGAGCGCTTCGCCGCCTGGATGGAGCGGACGGGCGCGGAGAACACCGCCTGGATCATCGGCATCATCGGCTTCCTCATCGCCCGGTCGGCCGCCACCGAGCTCGGGCTCTTCGGCGCGATCTTCTGACCGCGACCACGGCGACGACGAAGTAGGCTCGTCGGGTGCGTCTCGTCATCGCCCGCTGCTCGGTCGACTACACCGGTCGGCTCAACGCCCATCTTCCGCTCGCCACCCGCCTGCTCGTGCACAAGGGTGACGGGAGTCTGCTCGTGCACTCCGACGGCGGCAGCTACAAGCCGTTGAACTGGATGAGCCCGCCGTGCGTGCTCGCCACCGAGGACCCGGGCGAGGAAGAAGCCGGCGCCGGCGTCGTCGAAGTGTGGCGCGTGACCCACAAGAAGACCGGCGATGCCCTCCGCGTGCAGATCTACGAGGTCATCCACGACTCCAGCCACGAGCTCGGGATCGACCCCGGGCTGCAGAAGGACGGCGTCGAGGCGGACCTGCAGCGCCTGCTCGCGGAGCAGGTGGACCGCGTCGCCGAGGGTGCCACCCTGGTGCGTCGCGAGTACCCCACGGCCATCGGCCCGGTCGACCTGCTGGTGCGCGACGCCGACGGCGTAGCGATCGCGGTCGAGGTCAAGCGCCGCGGCGACATCGACGGCGTCGAGCAGCTCACCCGCTACCTCGAGCTCCTGGGTCGCGACCCCCACCTCGCTCCGGTGCAGGGCGTGTTCGCCGCCCAGGAGATCAAGCCGCAGGCCCGCGTCCTCGCCGAGGATCGCGGAATCCGCTGCCTCGTGCTCGACTACGACGACATGAAGGGCATCGAGTCGGGCATCCCCCGCCTCTTCTGATCCTCAGCGCGTCGAGACCAGACGCGGCTGCGGACCCTCGAGCCGCGCGATCGCGATCTTCACCTCGGTGAGCTCGTGCTCGATCCGGTCGAACTTCGCGTCCTGGATCGCGAACCTCGCGACAATCGCGGCGAACCGCGTGTCCATCCGACCGAACATCCAGCCGAACCCGCTGATGATCGCGACGAGAGTCGTCGCGGCCGTCGCCAGCATCGTGATGACTTCCACCGACACGTACATGCCCCCATTCTCACCCGTGATCCCGCCGCTGTCACGACTCTAGGTCGACGTGAAGGGTGTTTACGTGTTCGGTGGATAAAGCCGTTTCGTGCACACCTGTGCAGGACGGGCGGGCACCCGTTCGCGGGACCCTAGGCTGGAGGCATGCCCTCTTCGCCTTACTCGTGTGTGCTCTGGGACGTCGACGGGACCATCGTCGACGCCTCGGTCGGGATCCTGCGTCGCCTGAACATCGCCCTGACGCACTTCGGCCACCCGGCGCCGACGCGGGACGAGCTCGTGCACTGGATCGGCCCTCCCATGTTCCAGTCCTTCCAGGATCAGGCGGGGATGACGCCGGAGCAGTCGACCGAGGCCGTGGCGTTCTACCGCACCCTCGGCAAGGCCGACGGGTACACGACCGACGTGCGGACGTATCCGGGGGTCGCCGAGCTGATCCACGACCTGCACGCGGCGGGTGTCCCCCAGGCGACGGCGAGCTCGAAGCCCGAGAACCAGGTCGACGCCCTGGTCGATCACTTCGGACTCCGGCCGTCGTTCCTCACGACCGTGGGCGCCACGCCGGACGAGGCCACGCTCGCCTCCAAGACCGACATCGTCGCCGAGGCGCTGCGACGGCTGCGCGAACTCGGCGCCGACACCTCCCGCCCGGTCCTCGTCGGCGACCGGCATCATGACGTCGAGGGCGGTCTCGCCAACGGCGTGCCCGTGATCTTCGTGGGCTGGGGATTCAGCGACCCGCACGAGGGCGACGACGCGGCGTTCCGCGTCGCGACCGTCGACGAGCTGCGCGCACTCCTCCTGCCCTGACCGGCCCGAGGCCGCCAGGGAAGACGAAACTCCCCGCCGGGTCAGCGCCTGCGCGTGATTCCGACGGGGAGTTCCCGGTGTTGCTTCCGCCTCAGACGGGGCGGATGTTCTCTGCCTGCAGGCCCTTGGGGCCCTGCGCCACATCGAACTCGACCCGCTGGTTCTCTTCGAGAGAGCGGTAGCCGGATGACTGGATGGCGGAGTAGTGCGCGAAGACGTCAGCGCCTCCGTCGTCGGGGGAGATGAAGCCGAAGCCCTTCTCCGAGTTGAACCACTTGACCGTGCCCTGGGTGCTCATGTACTGCCTGTTCTGCTGATGTAGAAGCCGACGCAGGGGTGCACCGACATCGCTAACGCTAGTGGAGGGGACCCCCAGCGGAATAGTCGTTGCGAGAAGGTAATCCAAATGTTGCATGAGCGGACGCGCCCGGAAAATGGTGTGGCACTCACCGCGGGGGGAGCGATGAGGGCCGAAGACGACCGGAGGGTGCGTCAGAAACAGCCTAACCCCTCCACGCGCTTCTTGTCCCCCTTTTGGGGGACAAATCTGAAAAATCTTCGTGGCGACCGGCCGGAGAGCGGCCCTCTCGAGGAGTTCATTGGGGACTGAACTACTCGAGAGGGCCCAATCGCATGCACGGATCGTCCGGCCCGTGGGGAGGGCCTCCGCCTCCTGGGGAGAGGCGTAGACGATCGATCCCCTTGCATGCACTTTCACCCTAGGGGAGGACGCGATCTCCCGCCATGGACCTTGACAGACGCAGGGGTAGCCTGAATCGGTGACCATGCTGAACAAGGACATGACGCTCTGCATCTCGCTGTCGGCACGGCCGAGCAACAACGGCACGCGCTTCCACAACCATCTGTACGAAGCCCTCGGTCTGAACTGGATCTACAAGGCCTTCGCTCCGACCGATCTGAGGCAGGCGATCGAGGGGGTGCGCGGCCTCGGCATCCGCGGGTGCGCCATCTCGATGCCCTACAAAGAGGACGTCATCGCCCTCGTCGACCGCATGGACCCCTCAGCGCAGGCCATCGATTCCGTCAACACGATCGTGAACGATGACGGCGTGCTCACGGCCCACAACACCGACTACTCGGCGATCGCGCAGCTGATCGCGGAGAACGACCTCGACCCCGCGTCCTCGGTCCTCCTCCTCGGCTCGGGCGGCATGGCGAAGGCGACGGCGGCCGCGTTCCGCGATGCCGGCTTCACGGACGTGACCATCGTCGCCCGGAACGCATCCGCGGGCCGTGCCCTCGCCGAGCTGTACGGCTTCGCCTGGCGCGCGGAGGCCGGAGACACCACCGCCGACGTGATCGTGAACGTCACCCCGATCGGCATGGCCGGGGGTGCGGAGGCGGACGCACTCGCCTTCCCCGAGTCCACGGTGGACGCCGCTGGAGTCGTGTTCGACGTCGTCGCCCTGCCCGCCGAGACCCCGCTCATCGCCGCCGGTCGGGCCGCGGGCAAGACGGTGATCACGGGCGCCGAGGTCGCGACGCGACAGGCGCTCGAGCAGTTCGTCCTCTACACCGGGATCCGTCCGTCCGCAGAGCAGGTGCGCGCCGCCGAGGAGTTCATGCGGGCGGGAGCGTGAGGCGATGAGCCCGGGTCAGGACGCGCGACCCTCGGCCAGGTAGCCGAGGCGGTGCAGCGTCTCGGCGTTCCGCCAGCGGAGCATCGGCGTCGTCAGGAACCGGGGCACCATCGTCGCCGGGCCCTTCACCGGCTCCTCATCGATGCGCACCTGGCATCCGGTCGGAGTCGACCGCGCGCGGATCGTCACCTGCGCCTCGCCGACCGGCCAGCCGCGTGCCCGCATCACGGCGCGGTGCGGAGGGTGCCACTCGACCAGCTCCGTCGTGTCGTCGAGGAGCGCGGGCCACGTGCCGACCGAATGGTGCAGCTGGGCCCCGGCCGCCGGCCAGGAGTCGTCCACGTCACGCATGCGGGACGCGCCGACCACCCACGCGGGGTAGAGCCAGCCGTTCGCCAGCACGCGGAACACGTCATGAGTGGTGCACGTCAGGTCGCGGGTGTTGGTGGCCATGGTTCCTCCGTTCCCTCCCATCCTGGGTGCTTCGAGCGTCGGTCGGACAGGTGCTTGACATCGGCGGCACCCGACAGCCCGGCTAGCACAATCGATCCGAAGTCGCCTCCCCCTTGGGCCCCCTCGCGGCCACGTGACAGGGTCGGATCATGCTTCAGCGACTGACTTCCCGACTGTCCGACGGCCTCGACGCGGTCCTGCAGGAGGACTCGCCGTCGCTGCTCACCCGGGGCTACGACTTCGGCGAGCGCATCTGGCGCCGAGCCCGCCCCGGCGCCCGCTCCGCCCCGATGCGCCTCCTCGGGCACCCCGCCGCCTTCGTCCGCGGAGCCGAGGGGGTGGAGCTGTTCTACGACGAGAGCCGCATCGCCCGCGCCGGCGCCATGCCGGGGGTCATCCGCGAACCGCTCTTCGGGCACGGCTCGGTGCACGCGCTCGACGGCGCGGCGCACCGCCACCGCAAAGCCACCTTCGTGGAGGCCGCGTACGAGGATGCCCAGGTCGAGCGGCTCACGCCCTTCCTCGAACGGGAGTGGGCAGCGGAGCTCGAGGACTGGCGCGCCGGCGGCACCCGGACCGCGTACGACGCCGCCGTCGGTGCGTTCGGTCGCGCCATGATGCGGTGGGCGGGATTGCCCGGCACGGCCGCGGCGCACACCCGATGGGCAGCCCGACTCGCGCAGATCGTCGACGGATTCGGTGCTCCCTACTCCCCCGCCTATGTCGAGGCCTTCGCGAACCGCATCTTCTCCGACCGCCATGCGCGACGCCTCATCGAAGCCGTCCGCGCCGGCGATCTGTCGGCCCCCGAGGGCACGGCACTCGCCCTGTGGGCCGCGCACCGCGACGAGACCGGGGCGCTCCTGCCCACCCAGGTCGCCGGCGTGGAGCTGCAGAACAGCATCCGCCCGATGATCGCCGCCGCGCGGTTCGTGGCTTTCGCCGCGAAGCAGTTGCACGATCACCCCGAATGGCGCACTCGGATCGCCGCCGAGACCTCCGAGCGCGGGGCCCTGGTCGGGGGGACCCTGGCGACGATGTTCGCGCAGGAGGTGCGGCGGACGGGGCTGTTCGTGCCGATGCTGCCTGGTCGCACCACCACCGAGGTCGAGATCGAGGGGGTGACCGTCCCGGAGGGTGGCCGGGTCGTGCTCGACATCCTCGGCACGAACACGGATGGGCGGTCGTGGTCCCACCCGGAGCGCTTCGCCCCCGAGCGCTTCACCGACGTGGACGACTACGAGGACCTCGTGACCTTCGTCCCGCAGGGCGGGGGCGACGTCGCCACCGGACACCGCTGCCCCGGGGAGAAGCTCGTCATCGCCGGCCTCTCCGCCGCCGTCGCGGTGCTGAGCGACCCGGAGCTGACGGTGCTCGACGAGGGACTCGACGTGAACCGTCGCCGCCTTCCCACCAGGCCCTCCTCGGGTGGGCGGGTGCGTGCCGCCGGTTCCGGGCGCGGCTGCCCGTTCCACTGAGTCCTGGGATCGCACGTCGTCCACGACCTGTCAACCGGGTGGCCATGCTGCCGCTCGCCCGAGAGCGTGGAGGGACGACGGACATCGAGACGTGGAGGACATGATGAAGGCACTCACCTGGCAGGGCAAGCGGAACGTGACGGTGGAGGAGGTCGCCGACCCGGTCATCCAGCAGCCGGCGGACGCCATCGTCCGGATCACCTCGTCGGCCATCTGCGGATCCGACCTGCACCTCTACGAACTGCTGGGCCCGTTCCTCGACCGCGGGGACATCCTCGGGCACGAGCCCATGGGCGTCGTGGTGGAGGTCGGCGCGAACGTCACGAAGCTGAAGCCCGGCGACCGCGTCGTGATCCCGTTCAACATCTCCTGCGGGGTGTGCTTCTTCTGCCTCCGCGGGCTGCAGTCGCAGTGCGAGACGACCCAGGTGCGCAAGTACGGCAGCGGCGCGGCACTCTTCGGCTACACCAAGCTCTACGGCCAGGTCCCCGGCGGGCAGGCCGAGTACCTCCGCGTGCCGCTGGCCGACTACAACCACATCCCGGTCGGGCCGGACCTGCCGGATGAGCGCTACCTCTTCCTCAGCGACATCCTGCCGACCGCATGGCAGGGCGTGGAGTACGCGCAGCTTCCCGAAGGCGGGACGCTCGCGGTGATGGGACTCGGCCCCGTCGGGCAGTTCGTCAGCCGGATCGCCCGGCACCGCGGCCACCGCGTCATCGCGGTCGAGCCGGTGGCGGAGCGGCGCGCGATGGCGGAGCGGCACGGCATCGAGACGCTCGACCTCACGGACACGGCCGTCGAGGAGATCCGCGATGCCACCGAGGGTCGTGGTGCCGACGCGGTCGTGGACGCGGTGGGCCTGGAGGCACACGGCAACAGCGGCGTGGAGTTCCTGCAGAAGGCGGTCGGACTGCTGCCCGATCCCGCGGCACGGCAGATGCTCGACAAGGCCGGGATCGATCGTCTCGCCGCCGTGTACGCCTCGATCGACGCCGTCCGTCGTGGGGGCACGGTCTCGCTGAGCGGTGTGTACGCGGGCGACGCCGACATCCTGCCGATGAAGACCCTGTTCGACAAGCAGATCAGCATGCGCATGGGACAGTGCAACGTGAAGAACTGGATCGACGACATCCTCCCGCTCGTGGAGGACCCGTCCGACCCGCTCGGCGTGATGGATCTGACGACGCACCACGCGGCCCTGGAAGACGCCCCGGACCTGTACCGGACGTTCCAGGAGAAGAAGGACGGCTGCATCAAGGTCGTGCTGCACCCCTCCGCCGCCTGACGGATCGTCGAGGGGCTCTAGAAGCAACCCGGGTTGACAGCATCGCTGCCAGCAACCTAGGTTGACATCATGGAGTCCCTCGACATCGCCCGCGCCGCCGCGGACACGACCGATCCCCGTGCCGGGCTTCGCGCAGTGGCCTCGTTGCGGACGCTCGCCGACGCTCTCGAACTGCGCCAGGTGGAGGCCGCGCTCCGCGCCGGGATGAGCTGGCAGGCCGTCGCCGACGCCCTCGGGGTCACGCGGCAGGCCGTGCACAAGAAGCACAGTCGTCGCATCGATCCGACGATCCCGGTTCCGCGGCGGAACGCATGAGCCGGTTCACGCAGGCCGCTGCGACCATGCACACCCTCTCGCTCGCGGCGATGGAGGAGGCGTCACGCCTGGGTGTCCGCGATGCCGACATCGAGCACCTGCTGCTCGCGCTCACGCTCGATGCCGACACCGGCGGACAGGTCCTGCGGCGTGCGCGCGTCGATCTCGACGCCACCCGGACGGCGGTCGAGGCGCAGCACGCCGGACAGCTCCAGGCCGTGGGCGTGGACGCTCCTTCGATCGGCCCCGGTCGCATCGTCTTCCACGAGACCGAGGGCTACGACTGGACGGACCGCGCCCTCGCGGTGCTCCGCGCCGCCACAGGGGGCGGCCGACAGGGCGACTCGGCCGCCGTGCTCCGCGCCCTTCTCGAGGAGCCCAGCGGCCTGATCACCGCCATCCTCGACCGGCTCGCCGTGACGGCGGACGACATCACGGTGCAACTGGATGAGGTCGAAGCCGCAGCCCGCCCGCTGCAGCGACGGCGGGAGATCTCCGGGATCTCCGGGTCACGCTCGATGTTCATCCCGGCGGCCATGACGGATGTCTGGACACTGCTCTCGACCGCCGACCGTCTCCCGGATTGGGATCAGAGCGTCGCCACCATCCTCCCGGGACCCGAGGACGGTCCCTGGGAGGCGTTCGCCCCCACGACGGCCCCCGACGGACGACCACTCCGGCGCAAGCCGGCATTCCATCGCCTCCGGGTGACCCGTTCGGCGCCGGAGGATCCCACACACGTGGCCTGGCGATTCGAGCATCCCCACGCCCCGAGCGCGAACCCGCGCCTCCTCACCCTCGCGCTCGAACCGGCGGCGGGCGGCACACAGCTCCGGGCGACGCTGACATGGGAGACCAGGCCACGCGGGCCGATCCGGCGAGCGCTACGGTCACCCTTCGCGCCCCTCCTGCGCGGGCTCGTGTTCATCCACCTCGTGCAGGTCGAGAGCGGAATCAGTCGGGTCTTCCGCTGATCGGTCGCTCAGCCCTCTTCATGCCGCGGACCGACGCCGGGCTCCTTGCTGTGGGTCGACTCGTAGGCGGGCTCCGGTGGATTCTTCGACGCAGGGTCCACGCGGGCCGCGTTCCCCGCGCCGGCGTCGGCTCCGGCCCCGCCGGCCGGCACGTCCTGAAGAGCGTCCGGATCGTCGCCTCCGCGCTCGGCGAGGTGTGCCGCGATGCCTTCTCGCGAAGGCTCCTCATCGGACTCGACGACGTCCTCCTCCTCGGGTCGCAGAGGCTCCTCCGGCTGCAGCGGCTCATCCGGGTACATGAAGGCTTCCGGGTTCGACATGACGCGCTCCTCTCGTGACGGAGACTCCAGCGTGCGTCGGATCGGCGCTCAGGACAGGCCCGTTGACACAGCGGCGGCACCCCGGTAACCCATCGCCCGGGTACCGGCGGGTGCCACGATCGAGCGCCGCACCCGCCGGGCCGGAGTCCTCAGCTCTTCGCGCCCTTGCGAGGCTTGAGGAACTCGTCCGGGGCGTTCTTCGCGCGCTTCGCCGCCCGCTTCTCCTTGAGAGAGAGCTGCGGCGCCTTCTTTCCGGCGCGACCCGGTGTGGACTTTCCTGACATGGCGCTTCCCCTTTGTGACTGGCTGGCGTAACCCCCGACCATACCCGGAAGCACAGGGAAGTCAAATTTCCCGCTGAACGGGAGAAAAACGCCTGAGCGAATCGCTCTGCAACCCTGTACGGAACCGTGATCGTCTCTCACTTCTTTTGAATGACTCAAAATAACGTGGTACGGTCGGAGGACAGCAACCGGTCAGGCAGACCGCTCCGCACGCCACTCAGAGGGCCGCCTGCGGAGGCGCGCCGCCGCAGCCCGTGCGCCGGAGTCGGGGAGAGCACCCCCCGCGGTCCGACGTGCGCAGCGCGAGGGACACACGTCCCTCGGCGCGAGCCTGCCCATCCGCCCCGAGAGAGGAATCCCCATGCCAGAGACACGACCCACCGACCATCGCCGCACGGGGTTCACCTCGATGCCGCATTCCTTGGGTCGCGGCGGCCGCGAGGACATCGTCTGGGAGGCGCTCGAGCGGGTGGACGGGAAGCCCGCGCCCGCGATCGGCGTCATGCAGGCGGCGATGGGCACGGAGGCGCAGATCCGCCTGACCCAGGACGTGATCCGCGCCTACCTCGATGCGCAGGGCGTCCGCGACACCCGCGAGTGGGCGGCACGCCGAGGCGGTGTCGCATGAGGCGTCGACTCCGCTCCGACGTCCGGGAGCACTCCGACACCGTCCTCCGCCTGCAGCCGGCAGAGCTCCACGAGACCGCACCCTTCGCACCCGGCGACGACCGCTTCGTCGCCGAACTCGCCTCCCCCGGCCTCGGGGCGTGCTCATTCGTCCTCGGTCCGCAGGGCACACCTCCACCCGCGTGGATCGTGCTCGATTATGCCGACGGGCAGCAGCGCCGGTGGCGGCGTGCGCGGCGGGCAGGCGATCGGCATTTCTTCACCCTCGCGGAGGACACCGCGAGCGCGGGATACATCACAACTGTTGCCTGAGGCAACTTTGAGGCGTACTCTGGACACATGACCACCGGCGAAGACGTCGCCGGCATCCACCTGGCCCTCGTCCGCGTGGTGTCGGAATGGAGTGAGAGCGATCTGCAACGTCAGGTCGCGGAAGCCGTCGACGTCGCCCTCGATCCGTCCGCCATCCGCGCGCTCTACCTGCTCGGGATGAACGGAGGCACGATGGGCTTCGGCGACCTGGCCGCACACGCGACACTGTCGCGGCCGACCACGTCGAAGCTCGTCGCCCGCATGGCGACGCAGGGCGTCGTCGACCCCGTGCGCTCGGGACGCACGGTCGAGGTGCGCCTGACGGACGCGGGCCGGACGGCCTATGCGCGCCTGGTCGAGGCCGGCCATCGCATGGTCGGCGATGCGGTCGCAGGCTGGTCGCCGGACGAGATCGACGGATTCCGCCGCCAGCTCGGCCGCTTCGTCACCGCACTGTCCGGCACGCCGCCGGTCGTGTCCATCAAGGAGGAAACCCCATGACCCGCACCTATGTCGTCACCGGATCCGCATCCGGCATCGGCGCCGCCACCGCCGAGCTGCTCCGCTCTCAGGGCCACACCGTCATCGGCGTCGACCTCGCCGGCGTCGAGGTCGACGGAGATCTGTCCACCCACGAGGGGCGTCTGGCCGCGGCGAGCGCCGTGGTCGAGGCGGCCGACGACGGGATCGACGCCGTCATCGCCTGCGCCGGCATCTCGGCTCCGATCTCGAAGACGATGTCCATCAACTTCTTCGGCGTGACCGAGTTCCTGACCGCGCTGCAGCCCACGCTGAGCCTGGCCGATGCGCCGCGCGCCGCCGTGGTGTCGTCGATGGCCTCGCTGCAGCCGGTGTCGCCCGAGCTCGTCGACGCGGCCCTCGCCGGCGACGAGGCGCGCGCGATCGAGATCGGCGACCGTCTGGCCGCGACACCCGAGGCCGGGTTCCTCAACTACTCGTCCAGCAAGCGCGCCCTGTCGCGCTGGGTCCGTCGCGAGAGCATCACCCCGGCGTGGGCGGGAGCGGGCATCCCGCTGAACGCCGTCGCCCCCGGCACCGTCATCACGGCGATGACCGCGGGCCTGCTCGACTCGCCCGAGGGTCTGGCCATGGTGGACGCCGCCGTGCCGATGCCCCTGAACTACCACCAGCCGGCGTCCTCCATCGCCGAGCTCCTCGTCTGGCTCACCAGCCCGGTCAACACCCACATGGCGGGTCAGACGATCTACTGCGACGGCGGAGCCGACGCCGTCCTGCGCGGCGACGACATCTGGTCCTGGAACGACGCCCCCCAGAGCTGACCTGCACTGCTCAGCCGCTGTTCCGGGAGCGCGGGTATCCTGAGGGTGTCTCCGGCACCCGGAGCAGCGGACGAGGGAGCAGTACCCGCACACGACGACTGACTCATGAAGGAGTCCGTCATGATCCGGTCGTTCATCACCCGCACCGACCTGCTGCGTGTGGCCCTGGGCTGGGGCGCGGTCGTCGCCCTGCTCGCCCTGCACCCGTTGCTCGCGCCTCCCGTGCCGGGACCGCTCCTGGTCGTCGCCCTCCTCGCGATCGTCGCCGTGATCCTCGTGTGCGCGTTCGGCGTCGTGAAGCAGGCCGAGGCCCTCGCCCACCGGCTGGGCGATCCCTACGGATCCCTGGTGCTGACCCTGTCGATCGTGCTCATCGAGGTGATCCTCATCTCGGCGGTCATGCTCGGGCCGGGCGAGCACGCCACCATCGCGCGCGACTCGGTCATGGCCGTCTCCATGATCATCCTCAACCTCGTCATCGGCCTGGCCCTCCTCCTCGGTGGACTCCGCCATCGGGGCATGGCGCACAACCGCACCGGCACATCCGCGTACCTGTCGATGCTCGTGGTCCTCGTCGCTCTGGCGTTCGGACTTCCGGGGCTCATCGGCGACGGCGGTGCGTACACGGTCGGCCAGGAGATCCCGATCATCGTGCTCACACTCGTCCTGTACGCATTCTTCCTGTTCCGGCAGATGGGTGCGCAGGCCGATGACTTCACCGAGGTGGACGAGAGGCTGCGGCCAGCCCACACGGCGGCGAACGCGGCACCGCGGACCCCCATCCGCGCGGTGCTCGCGGCCCACCGCGTCGAGGTGCTGACCCGCCTCGTCCTCCTCGTCATCACCGTCGTCCCCATCGTGCTGCTCTCGCACGACATGGCGGCCCTGCTCGACGACGGTCTCGGCCGGCTCGGCGCTCCCGTCGCCCTGGCGGGGCTGCTGATCGCCGGCATCGTGTTCCTCCCGGAGTCGATCACCTCGATCCGCGCGGCCCTGAACGGCGAGGCCCAGCGCGTGAACAACCTCTGCCACGGGGCGCTCGTGTCGACGGTCGGCCTGACCATTCCGGCGGTCCTCCTGATCGGCATGCTCACCGGGCAGCAGGTGGTGCTCGCCGAGTCGCCGGCCAACCTCCTCATGCTCGCCGTCACCCTGCTGCTGTCGGTGACGACGTTCGCGGCGAAGCGGGTCACCGCGATGCACGGGGCCGCGCACCTGGCGACCTTCGCCGTCTACGTGCTCATCCTCTTCAGCTGAGCCGCCTCAGCGGGTCAGCTCGGCGTGGACGGGCTTCGGGATGAAGAGGGAGAAGGTCAGCGCGCCTGCGAGCACGACGGCGCCGGTGAGGAGCGCGGCGACGTAGCCGCCCGCCGCATCCCCGCTGCCGCCGAACGAGGCCTGGGCCGCGTAGATCACGACGAAGCTCAGTCCCGCCCCGAGGTTGATCGCGCCGGTGTTCAACCCGGGGAGCGATCCCGGCCGCTCCTTCGGCGACAGCACGACGCCGAGGCCGTTCAGCATGATGTTGCCGATGCCGGCGTACGTGACGCCGGCCGCGACCGAGAGCAGCAGCAGGGTGACCCGGGAGGACGTCCCGACGTTGGCCACCATCAGCACGAGCACGACGATCGTGCCGATCAGTCCCACCCGGAGCATCGCGCGGTAGCCCACGGTCGCCGCGAGCCGTCCGGTCAGCGGTCCCATCAGCAGGCCGGCGAGCGCGTACGGCATCAGGATCCAGAACGACACCTCCTCGGCGCTCATGGACAGACCCATGCCGGTGTCCTGCGCCAGAGCGGGGACCACGCCGTTCATCACCGCGAAGATGCCGGAGAGCGTCAGCAACGAGGTCGCGGAGAGCGCCCAGGTGGAGCGCTGCTTCAGCTGAGCGGGCGAGACCAGCGGGTCCCGCAGCGCGCCCTCCAGCTTCCAGAAGGCGAGGAACGACACCACGGCCACGACAGCCAGCACGATCACCAGGAGCACGTCCGCCTCGGCGAGCTTCCCGAGCTCGTTCAGGGCGACGAGCATCGACCCGACGGAGACGACCAGGAGCAGGGACCCCCACCAGTCCATGCGCGGACGGTCCTCCGCCATCGTCTCCGGGGCGAGCAGGCGCACGACGAGCGCCGCAGCCACCGCGACACCGGCCATGGTCCAGAAGATCGAGGCGAAACCGTGATTCGTGGCGAGGTAGCCGCCGAGCAGCGCGTCGCCGCCCGCGATCCCGCCGTTGACGGCCGTGACGACGCCGAGCAGCGTGCCGTACATCTTCGGGTCCGCGACGGCCGCGCGCAGCATGATCAGGCACAGCGGTACGACGGGACCGGAGACGCCCTGGATGAGGCGGCCGACGAAGAGCATCGGGACGTTCGTCGCGAGCGCCGCGACCACGCAGCCGACGGCCATCACCACGAGCATGCCGACGAGCACCCGGCGCCGTCCGATGAGGTCGCCCAGCCGCGGGAGGAACAGGGTGAAGAGGGCGGCGGCGGTGAAGAACACCGTCTGGGTCGCCGCGATCTCCGATGCCGTCGCGTCGAGCTCGCGCTCCATCGTGACCAGGGCCGGGCTGAGCATGCTCGCGTTCAGCTGGAACGCGAGGCACGCCGCGAGGAGGGCGACCATCAGGGGGGCGACGGCCGTCCGGGGCCGGAGGGCGGTGGTGTGCATATCGTTCTCACTTCTTCGTGTCGGTGCGGGGGCGCCGGAATGCGTAATCCTTTACGCGCGGCTTATCTTGGGAGTCGAGGCGCCGGTGTCGGCGCCCGACGGGAGTCGAGGTGCGGATGAGGAAGCCGTCGGTGACGCTGCATGATGTGGCAGCCGCGGCCGGGGTGTCGATCGCCACGGTGTCCCGCGCGCTGAACGGCAAGGAGCGCGTCTCCGGAGCCACCGCCGAGCATGTGGCCCGGGTGGCCGAGCAGCTCGGCTATCGGGTCAACCTCATCGGCCGCGGTCTGCGCGAAGGCACCGGCGCGACCATCGGCGTGGTCGTCCCGGTGATCAGCAACCCGTTCTACGGTGAGCTCGTCCATCGCCTCGAGGACCATCTGCAGCGGCGGGGATTCGACCTCGTCATCGCGGACTCGCACGGCGAGGTCGACCGGGAGCGCGCCCGTCTGCGCATGCTCGTCGAGCGCCGCGTCGAGGGGGTCTTCGTGGTCCCGTCCGATGCGGAGCTGTCGTTCGACGCCGTCGCCGATACCGCTCAGCGCCTTCCCCTGGTCCAGGTGGACCGGAGGGTGCTGGA
Organism: Microbacterium meiriae; assembly: GCF_040685015.1. Classification (NCBI taxonomy): domain Bacteria; kingdom Bacillati; phylum Actinomycetota; class Actinomycetes; order Micrococcales; family Microbacteriaceae; genus Microbacterium; species Microbacterium meiriae. The sequence continues at coordinate 1,227,024 of NZ_JBFBHD010000001.1, forward strand.
CCTGGATGCCGACTTCGTGGGGGTGGACAACGATCATGGCATCGGGCTCGCCGTCGACCATCTGGTCTCCCGCGGCGCCTCTCGCATCGTCCTCGTGTCGGGCAACGACGTCACGTCGGTCGGCCGCGAGCGCCGCGCCGCGTTCGAGGCGATCGTCCGCGCGCGGTCGCTGCCGGTCGAGGAGAACGTGTTCGGCGAATACCTGCTCGCCTTCGGCGAGTCCGCCGTCACGGAGCTGCGAGCGCGCGGTCCGCTCCCGGACGCCATCGTCGCGGGCGACGACCTCGTCGCCGCCGGTGCCGTCGCCGCGCTGAAGCGCGCCGGCCTGCGCGTCCCCGACGACATCCTCATCACGGGATTCGACGGCACCATGCTGGCGGACGTGTGCGAGCCGCGGCTCACGACCGTGGTCCAGCCGTTCGACGAGCTCGCCGCGGAGGCGGTGGAGGCTCTCGTGCAGCGGAGGGAGGATCCAGACGCCCCGTACGCCCTGCGCCGCGTGGCCCCGACCCTGCGCGTGGCCGAGTCGACGTCTCCCGCGCCGGGCGCGTGACCCTCAGGCGAGTGCTGCGACGGCATCCGTCACCAGGTTCCAGAAGGCCGGCACGTCGAGGGTCAGCGCGACGTCGGCGTTCGGCTCCTTGCCGAGCATGTCGTGGAGGTCGACACACGTCGCCCCTGCCGTGAACTCGCCGGCCGTCTCGATGTCGACATGGCAGCGCTGCACCGTGGCGACGGCGCGATCGATCGCGATGGCGACGGTGATGGGGTCGTGCAGCGGTCCCTCCGGCATCCCCTCGGCCTTGTCGTACGACGCGGAGAAGAAGCGCAGCAGTTCCACGCCGAACGCCGCCGTGCGGTTGCCGACCGCCGCGATCCGCTGCACGACCTCTTCGGTGATGAGCGCCTGGTGGGAGATGTTGAGGCCGACCATGGTGAGCGGCAGACCGGAGGCGAACACGACCGCCGCGGCCTCGGGGTCGGCCCAGGCGTTGAACTCGGGATAGGCGCCGACGTTGCCGCGTCCGGTCGATCCGCCCATCCAGATGATCTCCTTGATGTTGCGGGCCGCCTCCGGGTGCTGCTGGAGGAGCAGGGCGATGTTCGTCAGCGGGCCCGTGGGGATCACCGTGATCGGATCCGCGGAGGCCTTCAGGGTCTCCGCGAGGAAGTCGACGGCGTGCCGCGGGTCGAGCGGGACCGTGGGCTCGGGGAGGACGGGTCCGCCGAGGGCGTTGTCCCCGTGGATCCAGGCCCCGGGGGTGAGCTCGCGGCGGAGCGGCTTGTCGGCTCCCGCAGCCACGGGCACGCCGGTCACGCCCGCGACCGTGAGGGCGATCTGCGCGTTCCTGGTGGTGTGTTCCAGGTAGCCGTTGCCGCCGACGGTCGTGACGCCGCGGAGGTCGATGCGCTCGTCTCCCGCCGCCAGCCAGATGGCGAAGACGTCGTCGTGGCCGGGGTCGCAGTCGAGGAGGACGGGGACGGGCATGGGGTGCTCCTTTGCAATCGGGTGTGCGTAAACGTTTACACTCTTTCTCATGAACGTCAAGCCGGACGCTGTCCTCGCCCCTTCCCTCGTCGTCGTCGGGAGCGCCAATGTCGACCTCACCGCCTTCGTCGATCGGCTGCCGACCGCCGGCGAGACCGTCGCCGGGGGCCGGCTCTCGCGCGATCTCGGCGGCAAGGGCGCCAACCAGGCCGTCGCGGCGGCCAAGCTGGGCGGCCGGGTCCGGATGGTGGGGGCCGTCGGGGCCGACGCCGACGGCGCCTGGATGCGCGATGAGCTCGGCCACGCCGGCGTCGACACCGCGGACCTGCGCACGGTCGCCGCGCCCACCGGGACGGCCCTCATCGTCGTGGGTGCCGACGCCGAGAACCAGATCGCGGTGTGCCCCGGCGCGAACGAGCTCGTCTCCCTCGAGGGCGTCGCCGTCGGGCCGGACGAGGCCGTCCTGCTGCAACTGGAGATCGCGATGTCCGTCGTCGAGAGCGTCGTCGCCCGCGCCGAGGGGTTCGTCGCCGTCAATGCCGCCCCCGCACACCCCCTTCCCGACGCGCTGCTCCAGCGGGTGGATCTGTTCATCGTGAACGAGACCGAGCGCGAGCTGATGCCGGAGCTGGCCGATGCCGCCCTCGTCGCCGTGACCTACGGCGCCGCGGGGGCTGCCCTGTTCCGCGGCGGCGAGGAGATCGCACGGGCGAACGGCGTGCCCACCCGCGCCGTCAACACCGTGGGGGCGGGAGACGCCTTCTGCGCCGCGCTCGTGCTCGCCCTGCAGAGCGGACTGCCGCCGCAGTCGGCCCTGCAGACGGCCTGCGCGGTGGGCGCTGCCGCCGTCGCGCACCTCTCCTCGCAGCCTCCCTTCGACCCGCTCGCGCGCTACGTCCCCGCGCCTTAGCGGCGCCCGTCGACGGCGGTCGGTTCAGGACGCGGCGCCGGCCCCGCGCAGCGCGCAGCGAAGATCGCTCGGCGGCACGAAGTCCGCGGTGAGAGACCAGTCGGCTTCCTCGCCGGCGGGGACCTCCACCGTCGCCTGACCGGACCCGACGACCGTGGCCGCGTCGGTGGTGAAGAACACGGTCACGACGTACGTCGCATCCTCGTCCGTGGGATTGCCGACCACGCCTTCCGCCGTCCCGCCGTCGTCCTCCGTGGTGCAGGTCGTGATCTGAGTGCCGGCGCGCACCTCCGGAGCGTCCGGCACGTCCTCCGGTACGCTCGTCGCTCCGACGACCCCTTCTTCTTCACCGGGGATCTGCGGCGCTCCGTCCGCGGCGGTCGGGGTAGGGGTCGGCTCCTCCTCGGCCGCGGAGCAGGCGCTGAGCAGGAACACGGAGATCAGGAGCGGCGCCGTGAGACGGGCGATCCTGCGGTGGCGTGCGGACATCATGGGCTCCTCCTTCGACCCGACCGTCCGTGGCGGGTGATTCGCACCCGCCACGGACCACTTCTCGGTCAGCGCTGCTCCTGCTCTTCCTCTCGCCGGCGCACCCGGGTGAGGCCGAGACCCAGCCCGGCGAGGACCATCACTCCCCCGAGGAGCAGCCCTCCGGCCATCAGCGTGCCGCCCGTGACCGCGAGACCGGTCGGCGGGGTGGGGACCACTCGGGTGATCGTCTGCGAGGTCGGCGGATCGATGGGCCCGTCCGGCGTGTTCCCCGTCACCGTCGCGACGTTTCGCACCTCGCCGCGACGCACGTCCGCGGCGTCGATGGTGTGCGGGGGCACTGTGCATGTCATCTGCTCCCCGGAGGCGAGGCTCGTCGCCGGGCAGGTGACCGCACCGGCCGTCGGGTCCGACACGGCGATGTCGGAAACCGTCTGTGCCCCGGTGTTGGTGACGATGATCGTCCACTCCACGCGATCGCCGAGGTCGATGATCCGGTTGGCGTTGACGTCGACGGTCGTCGCCCGCTTCTCGATCGCGAGGGAGTTGGTCCCGTCGAACGGCACCTCCACGGTCGACGGCGGTGACACCGGCGGCGTGCCCGTGGGCGGTGTCGCCGTGGCGGTCGCGGTGTTCGTCAGCCGTCCGGAGTCCACGTCGGCCTGAGTGGTCGTGTACGTCGCCGTGCAGGTCACCGTCTGCCCCGGGATGATGCGGGCCGCTTCATCCGGGCATGTGACCGCCGACAGCTCGCCCTGCCCGGAGAAGTCCGTGTCGTCCACCACCACGTCCGCCAGCGTCACGTTGCCCGTGTTGGTCACGACGAAGGAGTACTCCAGAGTCTCCCCCACGGTGGTCATCACGGCCGGGGTCGCGGACTTCACGATGTTCAGGCCGGGGGCGGGAAGCGCCGGGACGCGCGTCTCCGACGGCGGCGACACGGGAGGCTGCAGATCCCCGGGCGGGACGCCGGTCGCCGTGGCGGAGTTCGTCACCTGACCGGCGTCGATGTCCGCCTGCGTCAGCACGTACGACGCGGTGCAGACGAGCTGCGCCCCGGGGGCCATCGATGCGGTGCCTGCCGGGCAGTCGATCGCCGACAGCGTCCCCGTCCCCGAGAACACCCCCTCGTTCACCACGACATCCGTCAGCGTGACGTTGCCGCTGTTGGTCACGACGAACGAGTACGTGACCTCCTGGCCCACCACATAGGAGTCCGGAGCATTCGGGGTGGCCGACTTCACGACCGTGATCGCCGGGTTCCGGTCGCCGGGGACCTCGACCGTCGACGGCGGCGTGACCGGCGGCTCGCTGGTCGGCGGTCCCGTCGGGGGCTCCCCCGTCGCGACAGCCGTGTTCGTCAGTCGCCCGGCGTCCACATCGGCCTGGGTGACCACGTACGGCGCGGTGCAGGTCACCGTCGCTCCCGGGGCCAGCGATGCCGCCTCGGCAGGACACGTGACCACCGGCGCGGTTCCCGTCCCCGAGAACGACACCTCCCCGACACCGACGTCCGTCATCGTCAGATTGCCCGTGTTGGTGATGAGGAACGAGTACGTGATCGTCTGCCCTGCGGCCGAGATCTCGGTGAGGTCCGCCGTCTTGGCGACCGTGAGGGCCGGCGACCCGTCTGACGGCACCCTGACCGTCGACGGCGGCGACACCGGCGGCTCCCCGGACGGCGGCGTTCCCGTACCGGTGGCCGTGTTGGTCACGCCGCCCGCATCGATGTCGGCCTGCGTCACGACGTACGGTGCGGTGCACGTCACCTCCGCCCCCGGGGCGAGCGATTCTGCTCCCGCGGGGCAGGTCACCACCGGCGCGGTGCCGGTACCGGTGAACGAGACCTCGTCCACGCCCACCTCCGTGAGCGTGACGTTTCCGGTGTTGGTGACGAGGAACGAATAGGTGATCGTCTGCCCGGCGGCGGTGATCTCCGTCCGGTCGGCCGTCTTCGCCACGGTCAGCGCGGGTGCCGGGTCGCCGGGGACCAGCACGGTCGACGGCGGTGAGACCGGGGGTTCGCCCGTGGGCGGCGTACCGGTCACGGTCGCGGTGTTCGTCACCCCGCCGCCATCCAGGTCGGCCTGAGTGACCACGTAGGGCGCGGTGCAGGTGACCTGGGCGCCCGGCGCGAGCGACGCGGCTCCCGCCGGGCACGTCACGACCGGAGCCGTGCCGGTACCGGTGAAGGTCGTCTCGTCCACCGTCACGTCGGCGATCGTCATGTTCCCCGTGTTCGTCACGAGGAAGGAGTAGATGATCGTCTGGCCCGCTGCGGTGATCGTGGTGCGGTCGGACGACTTCACCACCGACAGTCCCGGTGCCGGCGTCGACGGCACCTCGACCTCGGACGGCGGCGACACCGGCGGCTCCCCCGACGGCGGCGTTCCCGTCACGGTCGCGGTGTTCGTCACCCCGCCCGCATCGATGTCCGCCTGCGTGACGACATACTCGGCCGTGCACGTCACCTCGTCCCCGGGAGCGAGCGACGCCACCGCGGCCGGGCACTCGATGACGGGTGCCGTCCCTGTGCCGGTGAACGAGGCCTCCGTCACCTCGACATCCGTCAGCGTCACGTTGCCGGTGTTCACGACGAGGAAGGAATAGGTGATCGTCTGCCCGGCGGCCGTGATCTCCGTCCGGTCCGCCGTCTTCGAGACCGACAGGCCGGGCGACGGCTCCGACGGCACCTCGACCTCGGACGGCGGCGACACCGGCGGCTCCCCCGACGGCGGCGTGCCCGTCACGGTCGCGGTGTTCGTCACCCCGCCCGCATCGATGTCCGCCTGCGTGACGACGTACTCGGCGGTGCACGTGACCTGGGCCCCGGGTGCCATGGTGGCCGCACCCGCCGGACAGGTCACGACGGGAGCCGTCCCTGTGCCCGTGAAGGTGCCCTCGTCCACGGTCACGTCGCGCACCGTGACGTTGCCGGTGTTGGTCACCAGGAACGAATAGGTGATCGTCTGCCCCGCCGCCGTGATCTCGGTTCGATCCGCGGTCTTCGCCACGGTCAGCGCCGGCGCCGGGTCACCCGGGATCTCCACCGTCGACGGCGGCGACACCGGCGGCGTTCCGGAAGGCGGCGTTCCGGTCGCCGTCGCCGTGTTCGACAGCTGCCCCGAGTCGACGTCGGTCTGCGTCAGCGTGTACGTGGCGGTGCAGGCGATCTGGGTTCCCGGCGCGAGCGCCGCGGCCCCCGCCGGACAGGTGATCGCCGACAGCTCGCCCGAGCCCGTGAAGGCCGTCTCATCCACCGTCACGTCGGTGAGCGTGACGTTGCCGGTGTTCGTGACGACGAAGGTGTAGGTGATCTCCGTTCCGACCGTGTAGCCGGCGGCGGTCGAAGGATCGGCCGACTTCACGACGGTGATCCCGGGCGTCTCGATCGACGGGACCTCGACCTCCGACGGCGGCGACACCGGCGGCTCGAGGGTTCCGGGCGGGTCGCCCGTCACTGTGGCGGTGTTCGTCACGCCACCCGCATCGACGTCGGCCTGCGTCACCTCGTAGGTCGCGGTGCAGGTCACCTGAGCCCCGGGCTCGAGGGACGCGGCCGCTGCGGGGCAGGTGACGACGGGTGTCGCGCCGGTACCCGAGAACGACACCTCGTCGACGGTCACGTCCGAGATGGTCACGTTGCCCGTGTTCGTCACGAGGAAGGAGTAGGTGATGACGTCCCCCGCGGCGGTGATCTCCGGCCGGTCGGCCGTCTTCACGACCGTGAGGGCGGGCGCGCCGGGGACCGTGACGATCGCCGTGGAGGGCGCGGACACCGGCGGTTCGAGGTCGCGCGGCGGCGTGCCCGTCGCGGTGGCGGTGTTGGTCACCTGACCCGCGTCGACGTCCGCCTGCGTCGCCTCGTAGGACGCGGTGCAGGTGACCTGGGCGGCCGGCGCGAGTGTGGCGGCGGCGGCCGGACAGGTGATGACAGGGGCCGTGCCCGTGCCGGAGAAGGCGGTCTCGGCCACGGAGATGCCGGTCAGGGTCACGTTGCCGGTGTTGGTCACGAGGAACGCGTAGTCGACGGTCGCGCCGGCGGCGGTGATCGACGTCGGGTCGGCGGTCTTGACGAGGCTGATCGCGGGCGTCTCGTCCGTAGGGACCACCACGGTCGACGGCGGCGACACCGGCGGCTCGCCCGTGGGGGGCTCGCCCGTCACGGTCGCGGTGTTCGTCACGCCGCCGGCATCGATGTCGGCCTGGGTCACCACGTAGGGAGCGGTGCACGTCACCTGCGCACCCGGAGCCAGCGATGCGGCGGCCGCGGGGCAGGTGATGACAGGAGCCGTACCCGTGCCGGTGAAGGTGGTCTCCGTCACCCCGACGTCGGCGATCGGCACGTTTCCGGTGTTGGTGATGAGGAAGGAGTAGGTGATGGTCTGACCCGCGGCGGTGATCTCCGTGCGGTCCGCCGACTTCGTCACCGTGAGCGCCGGAGCGGAGGTGACGGGGATCTCGACGGTGGACGGCGAGGACACCGGTGCCGTGCCGGTCGGCGGCGTGCCCGTCGCGGTGGCCGTGTTCGTGAGCGCGGACGTGTTGTAGTCCGCGGCGGTCACGGTGTAGCTCGCGGTGCAGGTGACCTCGGCTCCCGGGGCGAGGGATCCGGCGCCGGCCGGGCAGCTCACGTCCAGCGCCCCGGTGCCCGAGAAGGCCTCCTCATCGATGCCCACGTTGGTCAGGGTCACGTTCCCGGTGTTGGTGACGAGGAAGGAGTAGTCGATCGTCTGTCCGGCGGCCGTGATCGCGGTCGTCTCGGAGCTCTTCTCCAGCGAGATCGCCGGAGCCGGGTCCACCGGCACGCGCACGGTCGACGGCGGAGACACCGGTGGCGTCAGCGACCCCGGCGGCACGCCGGTGGCGGTCGCGGTGTTGCTGACCGATCCCCCGTCCACGTCCGTCTGCGTCAGGGTGTACCTCGCGCTACAGGTCGTCTGCGCACCCGGGGCGAGGGGGGCGACCGGGCACTCGATCGTCGACAGGGAGCCGGAACCCGTGAACGCCGTCTCGTTCACCGCGATGTTCGAGACGGTCACGTTGCCCGTGTTGGTGACGATGAACGAGTAGTCGATCACCTGTCCGACCGTGAAGTCGTCCGGTCCGGACGGGGTCGCCGACTTCACGACCGTGAGCGCCGGGGTGCGGGTCGTGGTGACCGTCGCGGTGCTCGGGTTGCTCTCCACACCGGTGTTCGCTTCAGAGGTACCGGTCGCGAGCGCGGTGTTCGTCACCGTGCCCGCATCGATGTCCGCCTGCGTCAGCGTGTATGCCGCCGTACAGGTGGTGTTCTGCCCCACGGCGAGCGTCGTCGCCGCACAGCTCACCGCCCCGAGCGTCCCCGTGCCGCTGAACGCGGACTCGCGGATGCCGAGACCCGAGACGGCGACGTTGCCGGTGTTGGACACCGCGAACGAGTACGTGACCGTGTCCCCCGCCGCGGAGGCGGTGGTCGGCGTGACCGTCTTCGTCAACGCCAGAGACGGCGCCGGAGCCGTGATCGCGAGGGCATAGTCCTCCACCTCACCCGGGCCACCGGTCCCCGTCGGGGTCGCCGTGGTCAGACCCGTCCCGCTCTGGATGCGGAACCGCGCGAACGTCTGCCCGCCCACCGTCTGGGAGGCGATGCCGGACCAGTTCAGCGTCACCGACGAGCCGTCCGCCGTCCCTGCGGGCACCGCCGCGGTGGCACCCTCGTTCGCATCGAACACGCCGTTGCGGTTGAAGTCGATCCAGCCGACCAAGGTCGCCGGCACCCCTGGCACCTTGTTCGAGGCCAGCACCGACACGGAATACGTGTTGGTCACGCTCGCCATGATCGGCCCGAACGACGCCACCCCCGTCTCGTCGTTGATGGTCTGGTTCGGGGCCGTACCGCCGACCACGTTGTCACCCGTGGCGTTCGCGCTGTACTGCATCGCACTCTCGGCATCCGCCGACCACCCCAGATATGTCGCCGCGTTCAGCTCCTGGGAGACCGAACCGTAGCTGGTCGGCGCATCGCCGAAGTCGTCGGGAATCGTCGTACACGAGGGGTTGAACCCGTCGATGCCCTCGCCACCGCTCTGCGCCCGATAACCGCGCACGACGATGTCGCTCGTTCCGGTCGTCCCGGCCGGCCCGCATCGCGGTGTGGGCGTGTCGAGGCCGCCGTTGGTGTTGAAGTTCTGGCCTGCGGTGAGCACGGTGGGGGTCGCCGCGAGGTTGACCCGCAGCTCGCCGGCCGCCGTGAAGGTCATCGGACGACACGTGATCTGCACCGAGGAGGGCCAGCGGGCGCCGTTGTCGCCGACGAAGGTCGTACCCGTGATCCGGTGCACGAAGGTGTTCGCCGGACACGTCGCCGTCTGCACATTCCCGCGACTCTGGTCGTAGACCGGCCCGGTGATCCAGGTGGGGTTCACCGTCGCGGTGACGACGCCCGCGTTGCTCACGGTGATCGTGGAGCACTGCAGGCTGAAGCGCGTGAGGATCGAGTTGCCGGTCGCGCCGGGGGCCTCCGCCGTCCGGTTCTCCGTCTGCACCGCGGTGAGGACCGAGTTCGCCGGACACTCCGTGGGTGCCGTGAGGTCCTTGTCGGAGCCGACGATCGGACCTTCGTACGAGACGCCGAGGTACAGCTGCGCCGGGTCACCAGGGGCTGCCGTCGCGGGCAGCACGGGCGCGACGAGCGACCCGAGCACGAGGGCCAGCATCGTCGCCACCGCCCACGGTCGTCGCGGCGACAGCAGGCGTCGTCGCGTTCTCCGGTCCTTGTTCTTCTGTTCGCGTTCGGAATTCGTATGCAGAGAGAACTGCATGGACACTCCCCTGTTCCGTGCCCAGTTCACCCACCCCTCCGAACTGGGATACGGCTGAGAGTAGGGGGAGCGATCAGGGAACTCCAGGGTGACTTTCGTCCCTCCAGGATGAGGACGTGAGTCAGTTCTCCTGCTCGGCGGACAGGCCGAGCCGGTGGCGCAGAGCCGCGGCGCGCTCCTCGAGTTCCGCAAGGATCTCGTGGGCGGCGAGCGAGCCGCCGGAGAGGAAACCCGCCTCCAGTGCCTCTCGCCACCGGCGGTTCACCTCGGCCAGTTCACGGGTGAGGCGCTCCCTGTCCTCGTCCGAGAGCAGCTCCGGCGGGACGGCCTCCTCCACCTCGCCCTCCGGCACGACGTACCACCGGAAATCCTCGCGACCGCGCGCGTTGTTGAGTCGCCAGAGCACGGCGAGGGACACCAGGACCCCTGCTCCCCCTGTCGCGATCATCACCCAGGCGAACCCGGGCGCGTCGTCCCGTTCGAGCATGCCCAACCAGAGCAGCAGCCCACTGATGAGGCCCAGGACGCCGGGGAAGACGATGCGGACGAGGATGAGTCCGACGGTGTGCATCCAAGGGGTCATGCGTGAGACCGATCGATGGGCGTTCGCGGCGGAGAAGAAGAAAGAGCCGGTCAGACTCTGACCGACTCTTTCATGAATGTCTCGCTGTGCGCGAGGGGGGACTTGAACCCCCACGTCCATAAGGACACTGGCACCTGAAGCCAGCGCGTCTACCATTCCGCCACTCGCGCGAGCGTCTCGTTCCGAAGAACTCAACTTTCCGAGGATATCACGCGTTTTCGGCCTCGTTGCACACCCCCGGTGGGGCGTCGGCGGCGTTCCCCCAGGTCACCTGGCTACGATGTCCCTACCGGTCGGCATGCCAGAGGAGCCCAGTGGGACTACTTGACAGCTTTGAGAAGGGTCTCGAGCGCGCAGTGAACAGCGCGTTCGCGAAGACCTTCCGCAGCGGCATCCAGCCCGTGGAGATCGCTTCGGCGCTGCGACGCGAGGCGGATACCACTGCGGCCGTGGTGAGCCGTGACCGCATCATCGCGCCCAACAACTACGTCGTGCGTCTGAGCCCCGACGACGCGGAGCGCATGCGCGGGCTCGGCGGCGCGCTGACGGACGAGCTGCACGCCCTCCTCACGAAGCACGCGAAGTCGCAGGGCTACAGCTTCGCCGGCCCGCTGTCCCTCACACTCGAGGCGGACGACAAGGTCGCCACCGGCACCGTGCGCGTCACCTCGGGAACCGTCGAAGGACGCGTGAGCTGGCAGGCCGTGGTCGACGTCGACGGACGCCGGCACACCCTCACGCGTGCCCGCACCGTGATCGGCCGTGGCTCGGACGCCGACATCACCATCGCCGACGCCGGGTCGAGCCGTCGTCACGCCGAGATCCTTTGGGACGGCGAGCGCGCCATGCTCCGCGACATGGGATCCACCAACGGCACGAAGGTCGACGGGCAGAAGCTCCGCGAAGCCGCCCTCCCCTCCGACACCACGATCACGATCGGTCGCACCGACCTCGTGTTCCGCATCGTCCCCGTCGCCACCCCGTCGCGGTCGTCCCGCCCCGACGACGACGCGACCCGCGTGTTCGGAGCCCTCGGATGAGCGAACTGGTCCTGCTCCTTCTCCGCATCGGCTTCCTCGTGCTGATGTGGTTCTTCGTGTTCGGGGTCGTCTACTCCCTGCGCGCCGACCTGTTCGGGGTGCGTGCTCGCAAGCTCCCCGCCGAGGCCACCGCGGGAGCACCCGCTGCTGCCGCTCCGGCACCGACCGCTCCGCCCCGTCCCTCGTCGGCGCGACCCTCGACCGGCCCCGCGACCGTGGCGACGGCGAAGCGCCTCGTGATCACGTCCGGGCCGAAGGCCGGTCTCGAGCTCCCCCTCGGCTCCGACGCGATGACGATCGGCCGCTCCAGCGAATCCGCCCTCGTGATCCGCGACGACTACACGTCCAGCCATCACGCCCGACTCATACTCCGCGGTGACACCTGGGCGATCCAGGACCTCGACTCGACGAACGGCACGTTCGTGGCCGGCCAGCGGGTGACGGGCGGCCCGGTCTCCCTGAGCCTCGGCACCCCGGTCAAGGTCGGCGCGACGACGTTCGAGTTGAGGGCCTGACGCCGGCATGGTCTTCGAAGGCTCGAGCGCCGCGATCTCCCACACCGGGAAGGTCCGCTCCAACAACCAGGACTCCGGGTACTCCGGGGCGAACCTGTTCGTCGTCGCCGACGGCATGGGCGGGCACGCGGGCGGCGACGTCGCCTCCAGCATCGCGATCCAGCGCATGGAGCCGCTGGACCAGCCGTACTCCTCCACGGAGGACGCGCAGGCCGCCCTTCAGGCCGCCGCCACGACCGCCGCGGGCGACCTCATCCGCGCCGCCAAGGATCGTCCGGAGCTCGCCGGGCTCGGCACCACGCTCAGCGCCATCATCATGGTGGACGAGTATGCCGTCATCGGTCACATCGGCGACTCCCGCATCTACCTCTACCGCGACGACGCGCTGACGCAGATCACGGCCGACCACACCTTCGTGCAGCGCCTGGTCGACTCCGGCCGCATCACGCCGGAAGAGGCCAGGTACCACCCGCGGCGCTCCGTGCTCATGCGCGTGCTCAGCGACATGGACGCCGACCCCGAGCTGGACATGTTCGTCATGCACGCGCAGCCCGGCGACCGCTGGCTGCTGTGCTCCGACGGCCTCTCCGGTGTCGTGGACGAGGCCCGCATCCTCAAGGCCATGCAGCTCGGGCTCGCCCCCGGCCGCACGGCGGACAACCTCCTCAAGCAGGCCCTCGACGGCGGCGCCCCGGACAATGTCACGATCGTGATCGTCGACGTCGGCGGTCAGCACCCCGTCCACTCCGGCACCGCCACGATCGTCGGAGCGGCATCGAACCCGTCGGGTGTCTACGTGCCGCCGGTGCGGGCCCCGCGGAGCAACTGGCTGCACCCGGTGCGGCAGGCCGCGAATGAGCCGAGCCACTTCGAGCCGGCACCCGAGTACCTCGAGGAGCTGATCGAGGAGGACCGCCGTCGCGCCAAGCGCCGCCGGCTGGGCTGGATCGCCGGCACCCTCGTCGTCCTCGCGATGCTGGGCTTCGCCGCGTTCGCCGCCTACAGCTGGACGCAGACGCGCTACTTCATCGGCGCCGATGAGGACAGTGTCGTGATCTTCCAAGGTGTGCAGCAGAACATCGGTCCGATCACGCTGTCGACGCCGGTGGAGGACACCGAGATCCTCCTCGCCGACCTGCCCCCGTATCAGCGGGCCTCGGTCGAGCGCACGATCAGCGCACGCTCGCTCTCCGACGCGATGGCCATCGTCGACCGTCTCCGCACGGGCGCCGAGGCGAACATCATCGAGCAGACCCCGCTGCCCACACCGCTCCCCTCCCCGAGCGCCACACCGTCGGGAGGTGCCGGGTGAGCACCGACGTCCAGGCCGACACCACGGTCATCAAGGCGCTGCGCCGGCTGCGCATGCCGCAGACGCAGCGCAACCGCGAGTTCTGGCTGCTCCTCTTCGCCTGTGCGATCAGCGGCGCCGCCCTCACCCTCGTCCAGCTCGGCGCCCTCGGCACCATCGACCCGATGATCCTGGCGATCGGCGGCGGCCTGGCAGCTCTGGCGTTCGCGCTGCACATCGTGCTCCGCTTCGTCGCCGCCGACGCCGATCCCTTCGTCGTCCCGATCGCGACGCTGCTCACCGGACTCGGCGTCGCGATGATCTATCGGATCGACATCGCCTTCGCGAACACCGGGTGGAACGCCTACTCCACCAAACAGCTCGCCTGGACCGCCATCTCGCTGGCCGGGGCGATCACGGTGGTCATCCTGCTGCGCAACTACCGGATCCTGTTCCGGTACACCTACATCTTCGGACTCGCCGGAATCCTCCTCCTGCTCCTGCCGTTCGTGCCCGGTCTGCGGATCCCCGACGCCAACGCACAGGTGTGGGTCTCGCTCGGCGGCATGTTCGCCTTCCAGCCCGGAGAGCTCGCCAAGATCTGTCTCGCGATCTTCTTCGCCGGCTACCTCGTGCGCACGCGGGAGAGCCTCACGTCGGTGGGCAAGCGGGTGCTCGGGATCACCTGGCCGCGGATGCGCGAGCTCGGTCCGGTGCTGGTCGTCTGGCTCGTCTCGCTCGGCATCATCGTCGTCCAGCGCGACCTCGGTACCGGAACGCTCATCTTCGGCATGTTCGTGGCCATGCTCTACGTCGCGACAGGCAAGACGAGCTGGGTGCTCATCGGTCTCGGCCTCGTGGTCGCCGGCGTCGCCGTCGCCTCCCAGATCCTCAGCTACGTGCAGGGCCGCTTCGTCAACTGGCTCTTCCTGTTCGACTCCTCGAAGGTCGACCCCGACGGCGCCGGATACCAGCCCATGCAGGGCTTGTTCGGGCTCGCCCGCGGCGGCCTCATCGGCACCGGCTGGGGGCAGGGCCGCCCGGAGATCACGCCGCTCGCGCACAGCGACTACATCATCACGAGCCTGGGCGAGGAGCTCGGCCTCATCGGGCTCTTCGCGATCCTCTGCCTCTACATGGTGTTCGTCAGCCGCGGCGTCCGCATCGGTCTCGCCGGTCAGGACGATTTCGGCAAGCTGCTCGCCACGGGCCTGTCGTTCACCATCGCGCTGCAGGTGTTCATCATGGTCGGCGGCGTCACCCGGGTCATCCCGCTGACCGGTCTGACCACCCCGTTCCTCGCCGCCGGTGGCTCGTCGCTCGTCGCGAACTGGCTCATCGTGGCACTCCTCCTCCGCATCTCCGACGGCGTCCGCCGTCAGCCCCGGGTGGTGATCGGCTGACATGACACGAGAACTCCGCAGACTCAGCATCGTCATGCTGTTCATGTTCATCGCGCTGTTCGCCGCGACGAGCTGGATCCAGGTCGTCGAGACCGACGGGCTGTCGCAGAATCCGCACAACAAGCGCACCCGGCTGGACAGCTACGAGATCCAGCGCGGCGCGATCATCGTCGACGGCACCGCGATCGCCAACTCGGTCCCCAGCGACGACACGTACCGGTTCCAGCGCGTCTACACCGACGCCGAGATGTGGGAGCCCGTCACCGGCTACTTCAACCCCGCGCTCGGCTCCAGCACCGGCATCGAGGAGGCGATGAACGCCGATCTCTCGGGCACCGGCTCGAACGCGTTCTTCGCGGAGATCGAGCGGATCCTCTCCGGTCAGCCCCAGCGCGGGTTCAGCGTCGAGCTGTCCTTGAACACCGCTGCGCAGCGCGCCGCCACCGAGGCACTGGACGGCCTGCAGGGCGCCGTCGTGGCGATGGATCCGAAGACCGGACGCATCCTCGCACTGGCGTCCACCCCCGGCTTCGACACGAACAGCATGGCGACCCACGACGCGAACGCCGCCAACGCGACCTACGACCAGCTCGTGGCCGACCCCGGCAAACCACTGTCGAACCGGGCGATCGCCGGCGACCTCAATCCCCCGGGGTCGACCTTCAAGATCGTCGTGGCGGCGGCCGCCTACGCCAGCGGAGAGTGGACGCCGGAGTCGACCCTCCCCAACCCCGCCTCGTACACGCTGCCGGGCTCGAACAGTCGCGTCTCCAACGCGTGGGGCGGCACCTGCGGCTCCGGCGCGACGGTCACGATCGCCGAGGCGATCCGTCTCAGCTGCAACATCCCCATGGCCGAGCTCGCGGTCGAGCTCGGCGATGACACGATCCGGGAGATGGCGGAGAAGTTCGGGTTCAACCGCAGCTTCGACATCCCGCTCACCTCGACGCCCTCGAGCTACCCGCAGGGGCTCGACGACGCGCAGACCGCCCTCACCGGATTCGGGCAGGGGCAGGTGACCGCGACGCCATTGCAGATCGCCATGGTCTCCGCCGGCATCGCCAACGACGGCGTCGTCATGAACCCGCAGATGGTCGACGCCGTGATCGGCAACGACCTCTCGGTGATCCGGTCGTTCGACAGCACCGAGTTCGGTCGCGCGATGGAGCCGGATGTCGCCGACGAGGTGACCTCCGCCATGGTCGCGAGCGTCTCAAACGGCGCGGCGCAGGGTGCAAGAATAGACGGGGTCGACGTGGCCGGTAAGACCGGAACGGCGGAGAACGGAAACAGGCCGCACACGCTGTGGTTCACGGGGTTCGCCCCCGCGGACGACCCCGCGGTCGCGGTAGCGGTCGTCGTCGAGAACGGCGGCGGACAGGGTCAATCAGGAAGCGGGGACACCATCGCCGCTCCGATTGCGAAGAAGGTCATAGAGGCGGTGCTGGGCAGATGAGGCCGACGCAGGGTGTGTCGTTCGGTGGTCGCTACGAGCTGCAGTCGCGGATTGCGATCGGCGGCATGGGCGAGGTGTGGGAGGCGACGGATCACGTCATCGGACGCACCGTCGCCATCAAGATCCTCAAGGACGAGTACATGGGGGACCCCGGGTTCCTCGAGCGGTTCCGCGCGGAAGCGCGTCATGCTGCGCTCGTCAACCACGAGGGCATCGCCAGCGTTTTCGATTACGGCGAGGAGAACGGCAGCGCCTACCTCGTCATGGAGCTCGTGCCGGGTGAGGCCCTGTCGACGATCCTGGAGCGGGACGGCGCACTGAGTGCCGACAAGACGCTCGACATCGTCGCGCAGACCGCTTCAGCCCTCCAGGCCGCGCACGCCGCGGGTCTCGTGCACCGCGACATCAAGCCCGGGAACCTCCTCATCACGCCCGACGGCCGTGTGAAGATCACCGACTTCGGCATCGCCCGGATCGCCGATCAGGTACCGCTCACCGCGACCGGTCAGGTCATGGGCACGGTGCAGTACCTGTCGCCGGAGCAGGCGTCGGGTCACCCTGCCTCCCCCGCGACCGACACGTACTCGCTCGGCATCGTCGCGTACGAGTGCCTCGCCGGCAAGCGCCCCTTCACGGGCGAGTCGCAGGTCGCGATCGCCATGGCGCAGATCAACGAGCAGCCGCCGCCGCTGCCGCCGACGGTCCCGATCCCCGTGCAGAACCTGGTCATGGCGATGATCGCCAAGAAGCCGGCGGATCGCCCCTCCTCCTCGGCCACGGTCGCTCGTGCGGCCCAGGCCCTGCGTCGCGGAGACCTGAACTCCGCGGCCATCGCCGTGCCCGCCATCGCGACGGGCGGCATCGCCGGCGACGACGACGCCACGCGCATGCTCACTGCGACCGGTGACGACGGCACCACACGCATCCTCCCCACCACCGCGCAGCTTCCCACCGACGAGGCCGCCGCGGAGGAGCAGGAGAAGAGAAAGAAGAAGAAGAGCGCCTGGACCTGGCCGCTCATCGCGCTGCTGGTCCTGCTGCTCATCGTCGTCGCCGGCACGCTGTGGGCGCTGTTCGGCAACCAGGGCAAGGATGCCGACCCCGACCCCACCGGGTCCGCGAGCCGCACCCCCACGCAGACACAGACGCAGACGCCCTCGCAGGAGCCCACGCCCGACGAGACCCGGGTCGACGTGACCGCACTCGGTCTCAACGGCATGGACTGCGGCACCGCGACCGCGACGCTCAAGGAGGCCGGGTTCTCCGACATCGCCTGCGGCGAGGGCGACCCCGCCCCGAGCGACGGCGACGTCGGCAAGGTCTACCGGGTGCAGCCGGAGGGGAACGTCGCGACGACCACGCCGATCGCGCTCACGGTCTACGCCGGCCGCACGCCGCTGCCGACGCCGACCGACGAGCCGACGATCACCGGCGACCCGGTCGCGGGCAGCACCGTGACGATCTCCTGGGGAACCGGTTTCACCTGCCCCAGCGGCACGACGCTGTCCGGCTACGTCGTGTCACTGCAGAACGGCACCTTCGCTTCGGGCGGGCCGAACTTCCAGCCGACGGAGCGCAACGCGCAGGTGACGGTCGGCGACGCCGTCGGGAAGCAGCTCATCGCGACGTATCAGGGTCTGTGCTCCGGCGGCGACCAGCGCACGTCGAACGCCTCTCCCCCGCTCTCCGTCACGATCGTGGCACCGGAGGACGGCGAGGGTGACGGCGGCGACGGCGCCCAAGGGTAGCCTGAGTATCCAGTCCAGCCGCAGTCGTTTCCAGGGGGTCATCCGTGTCCACAGAGCCACAAGTCATCGCGGGCCGGTACCGCGTCGACGAGCTCATCGGACACGGCGGGATGGCGAAGGTGTACCGCGGGTACGACCTGACCCTCGGCCGCGAGATCGCGATCAAGATCCTCGATCCCGATCTCGCCCGCGACACCAGTTTCCGCACGCGGTTCCGCCTGGAGGCGCAGTCGGCGTCGCGCATGTCGCACCCGTCGATCGTCCGTGTGTACGACGCCGGTGATCCGTCGACGGTCGACAGTTCCTCGGACGAGCCGCCGTACATCGTGATGGAGCTGGTCAAGGGCACCCTGCTCAAGAAGATCATCGCCGACGGTCCGGTTCCCGTCGAGGACGCGGTGCGCTACGTCGACGGGATCCTCGAAGCGCTGGACTACTCGCATCGCGCGGGCGTCGTGCACCGCGACATCAAGCCCGGCAACGTCATGGTCACCGACAAGGGCCAGGTGAAGGTCATGGACTTCGGCATCGCGCGCGCGGTGTCCGACTCGTCCTCGACGGTGGCCGAGACCACTCAGATCATCGGCACCGCCGCGTACTTCTCCCCCGAGCAGGCCAAGGGCGAACCTGTCGACGCCCGTGCCGACCTCTACTCCACAGGGGTCGTGCTCTACGAACTGCTGACGGGGCGACAGCCGTTCCGTGGCGAGTCGCCGGTCGCCGTGGCCTACCAGCACGTCAGCGAGACGCCGGTCCCGCCCTCCGAGGTCAACGAGGAGTCGCCCGCCGCCCTCGACCCGATCGTGCTGCGTGCCCTCGCCAAGGACCCGTACCAGCGGTACCCGGATGCCGCGCACTTCCGCGCCGCTCTGGATGCCGCGGTGACGGGCGCCGCACCCACCCGCAAGCAGATCGGCGCGCTGACCAGCGAGCTCTACGGCCCGAGCCCCCGCCAGGCGCAGGAGACGGCGCGGTCGCTGCGTCAGCTCAGCACCGACACCACGATGGCCCGCACGCAGTCGGGACCGCCCGTCGCCTGGATCTGGGCGGGAGTCGCCCTGCTGGCGGTGCTCCTGGCCTCGGTGCTGTTCTGGGTCTGGACGATCAGCATGCGTCCCGCCGACGTGCCCAGCACCTCGCGAGTCGTCCCCGACCTGACGAACGTCGCCTCCGAGCGCGCGCAGGACGATCTCGCCGAACTGGATCTCTCCTCCAAGATCGTCATCGAGTCGAGCCCGTCGATCGCCGAGGGCAACGTGATCCGCACCGACCCCGAGGGCGGCGTCTCCGTGGAGCAGGGTTCGACCGTCACCCTCTACGTGTCCTCCGGCGAAGAGACAGTGGTCGTGCCGAAGCTCGAGGGGATGTCCCTCGATGCCGCGACGAAGGCGTTGAAGGCCGCCGGCCTCGAACTCGGCACCGTGACGCAGCGCAACGACAAGGGCCTCGCCGCCAACACCGTCATGACGGCGAGCGAGGAGGCGGATGCCGAGGTCGCTCCCGGCACCGTCGTGAACCTCGAGGTCGCCAGCGGGAAGGTCACCCTGAACAACGTCGTCGGCTGGTCCCTGGACTCGGCCACGCAGGCGGTCGAGGACCTGGGGCTCACCCCGGTGCCGACCGAGGCGCCGGAGTGCCCGGCGACGGATCCGGAGACCGTGCACTCGATGTCCGTCGCGCCGGGCGACGTCCCCGTCGGGTCGTCGGTCGAACTCCGCTACTGCACCGGATCCTGACGCGACACTCCGCGGCGGTTCAGCGTGCGAGCGGGTCGAGGCGGACGGAGCGGGTGACGGCCTCCTCGTCGCCGCACAGCCGGAGCCAGTTGGCGAGGAGCCGGTAGCCCCCTGGGGTGAGGACGCTCTCCGGGTGGAACTGCACCCCGTGCACCGGCAGTGTCCGGTGCGCGAGCGCCATGACGGTGCCGTCGGGGGCGGTCGCGGTCACGATGAGGTCGGCGGGAAGGTCACCCGCCGCGAGAGCGAGCGAGTGGTAGCGCCCGACGTCGAAGGGTGAGGGCAGGCCCGCGAACAGCTCGGAGCCGTCGTGCCGGACGGCCGAGACCATGCCGTGCATGACCTCGGGGGCGGAACCGACGGCCGTGCCGAATGCGGCCCCGATGACCTGGTGCCCGAGACATACTCCGAGGGTGGGCACTCCCCGCCGCATCGCGATGCGTGCCGCGTCGACCGAGACGCCGGCATCGACGGGCGCCCCCGGCCCCGGAGAGAGCAGGAGGGCGTCATGCGCGCCGAGAAGCGCGTCGATCCCGGCCGGGTCGGTCGCGTCCGACTCCACCAGCGTGGTGTCGGCGCCGAGTTCCCGGAGGTAGCCCACGAGGGTGTGCACGAAGCTGTCGTGGTTGTCGACCACGAGCACCCTGGTCATTCGACGTCGACTTCGCCCGGCGCGATGAGCGGGCTGACCCACGGGAACACGTACCAGAACAACGCGTAGAGCACCGCGGCGATCACCACGAGCAGGATGAGGACGCGCAGCCACCACGGGCCGGGCAGCAGGCGCCAGAGTGCGGCGTACATGGGTCTTCTCTCTCCTGGTGGCGGGTCAGACGGACGGCGCGGCCGGCGGGGGCGGTGGGTCGGTGAGGGCGGACGGAGGCCCCTCGGCCCGAGGCTGGAAGCTCTCGAACACCCCGTAGGCGACGATGCGCTCGGCGAGCGAGTACAGCGGCGAGCACGCCGTCAGTGTGATGTACTGCTCGCCGGTCTGCTGCTCCGGCATCTGCGGCACGTCGGCGAGCACGTCGGTCTGCGTCGGCTTCACATACTCCAGGGTGCGGAACCGGTAGGTGTACCAGCCGTCGGGCGTCTCCACCACGATCGCGTCGCCCACGTGCAGCTTGTCGAGCTGGTTGAACGGCTTCCCCCAGGTCGTCCGGTGGCCGGCGAGCGAGAAGTTCCCCACCTCTCCGGGCATCTTCGACTGCGTGTAGACGCCGATGCCCTTCTGGTCGAGGGTGCGCGCGCGACTCGTGCCCCCGTAGATGCCGAAGTTGTAGTCGGCCCCGAATCGGGGGATGTGCATCTGACCGAACCACTCCCCGTCGGCCGGCGCCGTGGGGACGGGCGCCTCGTACACGGTCTCGCCGTCGTCCGTCTCGACCAGCGGCGGCAGTTCCGGTGCCTCCCCCGCGGCGAGCTGCTGCGAGATCGCGGCACCTTCCTCGTTCTTCTGGGCCGCGATGATGATGTCGCCGATCCACATCTGCCAGGCGACGAAGAGGAGGACGACGACGCCCGCGGTCAGGAGCAGTTCGCCGAGCACGCTCGCGAACGTGGCTCGCGACCGTGGTCGCTGCCGCCGTTCGCGCCGCCCCCCAGGCGCGACAGATGCAGTCATGGGCGTGATCATATCCGTCCGACCTGTGCAGCAGGAGCTGGGGCATCGCCGATCCGCGCCCTGACGGCTCGTCGGCGCCGAGGTCTCCCGGGTACAATGACGGCATGGCACGTGACCGCAAGACCGAAGAACCCGCCGTCGAGCGCGCCGAAGGCGACGCCGCTCCCAACGCCGTCTGGTTCAAGCCGGTGATGATCGGCTTCATGCTCCTCGGCCTCGCGTGGATCCTCGTCTTCTACATCTCGGGCATGCAGTTCCCCATCCCCGGGCTCGACAACTGGAATCTGGCCATCGGCCTGGGCATCGCCCTCATCGGATTCCTCATGACGACACGCTGGCGCTGACCGCGCAGAACGACGGAAAACCCCTCGCCTCTTCGGCGGGGGGTTTTCGTCTGTGGAGCGAAGCGGAAGTTATCCACAGGTTATCCCCACACTGGGGAGAATTACACCGATGTTATTCACAGGGGTTAACAACCCTGTTAACAACTCGGGATCAGGCCAAAAGGATCAGCGGCGGTACCACGGCGACCACGACGATCAACAGCACCACCAGGGCTGCG
Source organism: Microbacterium meiriae (assembly GCF_040685015.1). Lineage (NCBI taxonomy): Bacteria > Bacillati > Actinomycetota > Actinomycetes > Micrococcales > Microbacteriaceae > Microbacterium > Microbacterium meiriae. The sequence continues at coordinate 1,248,673 of NZ_JBFBHD010000001.1, forward strand.
AGCGACACGATCTGCCAGGTCCGCTGGTCGCGGCGCTTCGTGCGGACGTAGATCAGCGCCACGAGAGCACCCGTGATCGCGCCGCCGAGGTGCGCCTGCCAGGAGATGCCGCCCGCGAAGAATCCGAAGGCGAAGTTGATGCCGAGGATGACGAGGATGCCGGTGACGTTCGCCCCGATGTGCCGTCCGATGATCAGGAGCGACGCCAGGAGTCCGAAGATCGCCCCCGAGGCGCCGACCGTCCACGTCTCCGGCGCGAGAACGGCCACCATGACCGAACCGCCGAGACCGCTGATGAGATACAGCGCGAGGTAGCGGACGCGACCGAGCATCGGTTCGAGATTCTGTCCGAGCATCCACAGGGCGAGCATGTTCAGGGCGAGATGCACGAAGCCGCCGTGCACGAAAAGCACCGTCAGCAACCGCCACGGCTCGAACGGCAGGAGGGAGAGGTTCGGGTACAGGAACGGCGCGTAGAAGCCGAGGGCCTGGATGATCGGGGCGTTGAGCCCGGGGATGAGCTGCACGAGGCCGATGAACGACGTCACCGCGAGCAGCGCGTACGTGACCACGGGCTTGCCGCTGCGCACGGCACCCATGGTGGCGGCCCCACCGCCACGCCACCGACGCGCGGCCTTCTTCTGCGCAGGGGTGCGGTTCTTGCGCTCCGCGTTCATGCACTCCGGGCAGATGACGCCGACCGGGGCAGGCGTCTGGCACTCCGGGCAGATCGTCCGAAGGCACCGCTGGCAGAGCACGAAGCTCTGCCGATCCGGATGCCGGTAGCAGAAGTTCTCACGGTTGTTCGTGAACTCGGGCGTCGTCATCCGGATCGGCCGTCGCTGTCGTCAGGCGGCGACGATGTCGATCGACTGCAGCACGACCGGCTCGATCGGGCGATCGCCCGCCGCGGTCGGAACGGCGGAGATCGCGTCGACGACCTTGCGCGACGCGTCGTCGGCGACCTCGCCGAAGATCGTGTGCTTGCCCTGCAGCCACGGCGTCGGGTCGGTCGTGATGAAGAACTGCGAGCCGTTCGTGCCCTCGACCTTGCCGGTGATGGCGTTGCGGCGAAGACCCGCGTTGGCCATCGCGAGGATGTACGGCTCGTTGAAGTTGAGCTCGTTGTTGATCTCGTCGTCGAAGTTGTACCCCGGACCGCCGACGCCCTGACCGAGCGGGTCGCCGCCCTGGATCATGAAGTTCGGGATGATGCGGTGGAAGACGACGTCCTTGTAGAGAGGACCCTCGCCGGGCTTGCCGGTGGCGGGGTGCGTCCACTCCTGGGAGCCGTCGGCGAGGCCGACGAAGTTCTTGACCGTCTTCGGGGCGTGGTCGCCGAAGAGGTTGATGACGATGTCACCGTGGTTGGTGTGCAGAGTTGCGACGTGGGAAGCGTGAACCATGCGTTCATTCTCGCAGAGCTTCCGGTGAGCGGGCGGGCGTGTACAACGCAGGGGCCGATGATGCAAGGGGCGGGCGATTCCCTCGCCGCATCCAGCCTCTCGTGGCAAGATGGGGAACCCGTACTCCAATGGACAGGAGAGCATCGTGAGCCTCAGCCGCAAGCGGAAGAAGCAGCTACGTCGTCTTCAGAAGGACGCGAACCAGCTGTGGGAAGACCAGCAGGTGCTCGTCGGCCACGCCGCCGACGTCGCTCGTGAGGCGGGTCGCCAGCTCGGCAACTTCAATCGCGAGCAGATCGTCCCGGTCGTCCAGGACACCTACAACCGTCGCGTCGCGCCCGTCGTCGACCGCTCGGTGAAGGCCGGCAAGCACGTCGTGGACGACAAGGTCGTCCCGATCGTCGGCGGTGTCGTCGGCACCGCGCTGACCGCCTGGGACGTCGCGAACGCCAAGCGTCACGGCGTCGAGTACAAGGCGCGCAAGGCCGTCTCGCAGAAGAAGGGTCCTGGTCTCGGATCCGTCATCGCCATCGTCCTGGGTGCCGCAGCCGCGGTCGGCGTGCTCTACGCCGCCTGGCAGGCGCTGCGGGCCGACGACGAGCTGTGGGTGGCCGACGACCCGCTGTCGGCTCCCGACGCGTGACCACTCCCGACCCGCACGCGCGGGTGCGGGATGCTGCGGCCGCCCGTGGACTCGACATCGAGATCCGCGAGCGGCCGCAGGCGCGTAGCCTCGTCGAGGCCGCCGAGATCCTCGGCATCCCGCCGTCGGGCATCGTGAAGACCCTCGTGGTGAAACGCTCGGACGACACGTATCTGTTCGCTCTCGTCCCCGGCGGACGATCCATCTCCTGGCCCAAGCTGCGCGCCCTCGTGGGCGTCAACAAGCTGCGCCTCCCGGAGCCCGAGCTGGCCCTCGCGGCGACCGGCTACGAGCGCGGGACCATCGTGCCGATCGGCAGCACCACCGACTGGCCGGTCTACGCCGACGCATCGATCGTCGGTCAGCGGGTGGCGATGGGCGCCGGCACGCACGGCTACAGCCTCTTCGTCGACGCCGACGACCTCATCGCCGCGTACGACGCCACCGTCGCCGACATCTCGGTTCCCGACGAACGCTGACGGCTCGACTCCTAGAGGATGCCGGCCATCCGCAACGCGATGTCGACCAGGCGAACACGCTGCAAACCCGCGACCGCGGGGAGCGGGAACCATTCCGCGCGATCGGTGGATCCCTCCGTCTCCCAGCGGAGTTTCCCGCCGGATACCTCCGCCCGGTAGACGATGCGCAAGGTGTGCAGCGGATCCGACGACTTCTGCACGCGCCGCCCGGCGGGGATGACACGGGAATGGATACCGAGCAGCGACCCGACCCTCACCGTGTAGCCCGTCTCCTCGCGGATCTCCCGGCGCACGGCATCCTCGGGCGCCTCGCCCGGCTCCAGCCCACCGCCGGGGAGGGTCCAGGCCACTCGCCGGCCCTCGGTCCATCGCGCCAGGAGGAGGCGCCCACCCTCATCGGTGACGACCCCGTATGCGGCGACGCGCAGGTCCATGGAGACACCCTATCCGGGTATCGTGCCATCGCCCGCCGCGTGACGGGACCGGCGGATCGATCACGAATCGAGAAGCACGGGAGCGGTCGGCGTCCCTACGCTGGGACCATCATCGAGGCCGCACGAGAGGACCATCATGGCCGACACCGAGAAGAACTTCACCCCCGAGGAGCGCGAGGCCATGCAGGCCGCCGCGAAGGAGGCGCGCACCCGACGCTCCCGAGCCAAGAAGTCGCCCGAGGAACTGCGCGCCGCCGGCGAGGCCGATCTCAAGGAAGCCGTCGCGAAGCTCACCGACGAGGACAGGCAGCTCGCCGAGAAGCTGCACGCGCTGGTGTCCGAGGTGGCGCCGGAGCTCGTGCCCCGTACGTACTACGGCATGCCGGCGTGGGGCCGAGACGGCAAGGTGCTGTGCTTCTTCCAGCCGGCGAGCAAGTTCAAGGTCCGCTACGGAACCTTCGGCTTCGAGCCGATCTCCCACCTCGACGACGGCACCGTCTGGCCGACCGCGTACGCGGTGACCGCGCTCACGGAGAAGGATCTCGAGTTCCTCGCCGCGCGCATCCGCCAGGCGATCAGCTGATTCGCGGTGAAGGCCTGACGCAGCGGTGTCGCTCGCGTTAGCGTGGTGGCTGTGAGCACCCTCCCCTTCTCCGCCGCCGTCTACGCCCGCCGCCTGGAGCGCGCGCAGGACCTCGCGCATGCTGCCGGTTTCGACGCGATCGTCGTCGGCCCCGGCCCCGACCTCCAGTACCTCCTCGGCGTCGAGGGCGACACCATCGAGCGGCTGACCGCGCTGGTCCTTCCTCCCCGCGGCGCGGTTACGGTGGTCGTCCCACGCATGGAGCTCGCCAAGGTGCGCAGCACGGCCATCGGCGAGCTGGGACTGACCGTCGCCGACTGGGTGGACGGCGAGGACCCGTACGCCCTCGTGGCCGCGGCGACGGGCTCGGTCTCGCGCGTCGGCGTCTCGGATGCGCTTCCCGCGCTGCACGTCGTGCCGATCGGGGAGCGGCTGCAGGCGCGGCTCGAACTCGCCACGCCCGTCCTCCGGGAGGGCCGGATGATCAAGGATGACGAGGAGATCGCCGAGCTGCGTCGCGCCGGCGCGGCGATCGATGCCGTGCACCGCCGCGTACCCGCCTGGTTGCGCGCGGGGCGCACCGAGCGAGAGGTCGCCGCCGACATCGCCGCCGCGATCGTCGAGGAAGGCCATCGGACGGTCGAGTTCGTCATCGTCGGCTCTGGGCCCAACGGCGCGGATCCGCACCACGAGGTCTCCGACCGGGTCATCGAGGAGGGCGACGTGGTGGTCGTCGACATCGGCGGCGCCGTGCCGAGCGGCTACAACTCGGACAGCACGAGGACCTATGTCGTCGGAACGCCTGATCCGGCTGCTGTGGACCGCATCGCCACCCTCGTCCGCGCGCAGCAGGCGGCGGTGGATGCGGTGCGCCCTGGAGCCACGGCGGCGGAGGTCGACGCGGCCGCCCGTTCGGTGCTCGCGGAGGCCGGGCTCGGGGAGGCGTTCCTGCACCGCACCGGTCACGGCATCGGCGTCTCGGTGCACGAGGAGCCCTACATCGCCCCCGGCAACGACCTCGTGCTCCGAGAGGGCATGGCCTTCAGCATCGAGCCCGGCATCTACTTCCCGGGAGAGTGGGGCGCCCGCATCGAGGACATCGTGGTCGTGACGGCGGACGGGGTCGAACGCCTGAACACGGCACCGCACGGACTCACGGCAACCGACGGGTGAGGTGAGGCGGGGGGAGAGGATGGTGGAGCCTAGGAGATTCGAACTCCTGACATCCTGCTTGCAAAGCAGGCGCTCTACCAACTGAGCTAAGGCCCCGTGAGGGAATTCTTGAATTGAAAGGGTGGGGCTACCAGGACTTGAACCTGGGACCTCTTCATTATCAGTGAAGCGCTCTAACCGCCTGAGCTATAGCCCCGTCAACCTCCAGAACTTTACCGGAGTTTCGGCGAAAATCCGAATCGAGGGCGGGGACCCCGCGCTGGAGCCCCACCCTCGCCCGGTTCATCGTCCGGGGTCGACGTTCACACTGCCGGCCGACACGGACACGTCGATCGTGCGACGGGCGCTGGGCGACTCGTCGACACGGGCATCGAACGACCCCGCATTGACGTCCTGACTGATCCGGTACTCCACATCCGGAAGGGTCAGGTTCAGGGATCCGGCGCTCACGTCGATGGTGGTCGTCGTCGGCGCGTCGCCGGTCAGCTCCACCGTCAGATCACCCGCGGCGATGCCGAGATCCGCCTGGTCGACGCCGTCGAGGAGGACGTCCGCCCGCCCCGCGTTCATCTGCACATCGACGGCCGAGGCCGCTCCGGAGACATCGAGGGATCCGGCGTTGATCTGCACCTCGAGGGTGCCGAACTCGCCGGAGACGTCGAGAGCGCCGGCATCGAGCGTGAGGCTCGCGTCGAGGTCCGAGCTGCTGAGCTCCTTCGGAAGGGTGAGCACGGCGCGCTCGTCGTCACCGAACCAGTTGCCGAACCACCAGCCGAAGGCGGGCCGAGGGCTCCGGACGACGAGCTCGTCCGCTTCGCGCTCGAACGTCCACGAACCTCGACCGTTGGTCACGGAGAGCTCCGCCGCGTCCACATCTCCGAAGTCGATGCGGACCATGCTCGCATCGGCGTCGAGATCGATCGCGGTGACGCCGTCGACGTCCACCGTCTGCACCGAATCCGGTCGGCTGGAGGACAGAAGGGTGCCGGTCGCCGCGACGGCCGCCGTGCCTCCGGCTCCGAGCAGGGCGATCCCACCGACCACGGCGGTGACGATCATGACGGCGGTCGCTCCGGATGAACGCCGCGGTCCGGGCGCGCTCGGCGACGGCGTGGGGGAAGCCACGGACGGCGGCGGCGGGGGAGTGATCGGGGTGTGTCCGCCCTGTGCTCCGGTGTTCTCGGTGGTCATCGTGAGACTCCTGTCTGGCCGTTCGGCGGCGTCGTGCCGCCCGTGTTCTCGAGGTGGGCCAGCGCGGCGAGCACGCGGCGGTTGCCCGACTCGTCCTGTTCGAAGCCCAGCTTCTGGAAGATGGAGGTGATGTGCTTCTCGACGCTCGCTCCCGAGAGGAACAGGAGGGCAGCGATCGCCTGGTTCGACTTGCCCTCGGCGAGCAGCGCCAGCACGGTGCGCTCCCGCTCGGTGAGCCGCATCATGCGATCGTCGCGGTTCCGGCGGGTCAGGAGCTGGGCCACGACCTCCGGGTCCAGCACCGTGGCGCCGTCGGCGATCCGCTGCACCGAATCGATGAACTCGGCGACATCCGCCACCCGGTCCTTCAGGAGGTAGCCGAGCGGACCGCCCTGCGCGGCGATGAGATCGGACGCGTAGCGCTCCTCCACATACTGGGACAGCACGAGGATGGCGAGCGACGGATGCACCGCCCGCAGATCGAGCGCCGCGCGGATGCCCTCGTCCGTGAAGGTCGGCGGCAGCCGCACATCGAGGATGCAGAGGTCCGGCGTCGTCGACGTCACGGCCTCGCGGAGACCGGTCGTGTCGGTGAGGGCCGCGACCACCTCGTGGCCGGCGTCCTCGAGCAGACGCACGAGCCCCTCGCGCAGGAGGACGGAATCCTCGCAGATCAGGATGCGCATGGCACGTTCACCTCCAGGCTGGTCGGGCCGCCCTGCGGACTGTCGAGACGGAAGGTCCCGCCCGCGGCGAGGATCCGGTTCGCGATGCCGTCGAGGCCCCCGCCGGGGATGACCTGGGCGCCGCCCATGCCGTTGTCCTCGACCCGCGCCCAGAGGACGTTTCCCTCGCGGAGCCGGACGGTGACCCGCGCTTCGCTCGCTCGGGAGTGCTTCGCCGCGTTGGTCAGCGATTCGGCGATGGAGAAGTACACCGCCGCCTCCGCATCACGTCCCGGCCGGCTTGCTCCGGCGCCGCCACCCTGGGTCCCTGAGCCGTACCCCTGGGTCCCTGCCCCGCCACCCTGGGTCCCTGAGCCTGTCGAAGGGTCCATCCGCACGTCCAACTGCACGGGGATGGGGGAGCGGCTGGCGAGCGCGGACAACGCGGCGTCGAGTCCGCGGTCGTCGAGCACGGAGGCGTGGATCCCGCGGGCGAGCTGCCGCAGTTCGGTGATGGCGGCCTTCGTCGACGTGTGGGCCTCGGAGATGAGCTCTTTCGCGGCGTCGGGGTCGGTGTCGATCTTCTGCTGGGCGAGCCCGAGGGTCATCCCGACGGAGACGAGCCGCGGCTGGACGCCGTCGTGCAGATCGCGCTCGATCCGCGTCCGTTCCACATCGGCCGCACGGACGGCACCCTCACGCTGGGCGGTGGATGCGCGGACACGCTCGGTGAGCTCGACCTCACGAGCCCGGGCGACGATCGCCAGCGCGAGTGTCCGGGCCAGGAGCGCGAGGCCGATGATCCCGGCGGCGGAGGCGAGTGCGCCGAGGATGCCGATCACGGGCGCCCAGGACACCGGGATCTGCCCGCCACCGAAGGGGCCGACGATGGTCTCGGCCGAGGTCAGCGGTGCGAAGGCGATGATCATCGACCAGAGGAGTGCCCAGAACAGTCGGAGCACCACGAAGCCGAGGACCGCGGTGATGGCGAAGTTCGCCACCGCACGCCACATCCGCCCATCGATCGCCTGCCTCCCGAGCGCGCGGAGCCAGCCGCCGAAGCCGGGACGGTCCCGCGGTTGGAGCCGCAGCGGGGCGTTCGGTACCCGGTACAGGGCGGCGACGCGAGCGATCTCGAACCAGCCGACGCCGAAGAGCGCGTACACGAGGCCCACGAGCACCACGATGCCGACGCCGAAGACGAAGAGGAGGCCGAGTCCGGTGCCGAGGAGCCCGCCGAGCATGCCGAAGATGGCGCCCCCGATCACCCCGACACCGGCGAGATGCAGGATCGTGAGCGGGATGCGCAACGGCGGCTTCACCGCCGGCGCGGTGCCCGGGGTCGCAGTCTGTGTGGTCATGTTTCCACGGTAGGGCCGCCGCCGGACCTCGCCCACCGAGTCAACCGGACACTCCCGTTCGGGTTTTCCCTACCCCACCCGCCGAGACCCCGCGCTATCGCCGAAACCCCGGCCTGCATCGGTGCGCAGGCCGGGGTTTCGGCGGAAAGACGGGGTTTCGGGTCAGTTCGACATGAAGCCGACGAGCAACCCGCCCGTGACCTTCACGGCCAGGTTGTAGATGCCCGCGACGACGGCGCCGAGCACCGTGAACACGATGAGGTTGAGGATCGCGACAACCGCCGCGAACGCCATGACCTGCGGCAGCCCCACGAGCTCGGACAGCGGGATCGCGCCGTCGGTGAAGCTCCGCACGAACTCGTCGGCCGTGGACATGATGCCGGTCGCCTGCAGCACGAGGAAGATCAGGAAGAACGACACCATCGTGACGACGGCCAGAGCGACCGCTCCCAGGAACGAGAGCTTCACCGCGGACCAGAAGTCGACGTAGACGAGCCGCAGCCGGACCTGCTTGCCACCGGTCTTGCGTGTCGACTTCTTCGCCAGCTTGTCAGCCACTGTGCTCATGCGTCTGTATCCTCGGGTGTCTCAGTCGTCTGGGGGGCCTCGGCGTCGGCATCCGGCTCGGTCTCCTCTTCGGTGAGACCACGTTCGCCGTTCCGGGCGATGGCGAGGATGCGGTCGGCCTCCGTCGTGCGGGCGAACACCACTCCCATGGTGTCGCGACCCTTGGCGGGGACCTCGGCCACGGCAGAGCGTACCACCTTGCCGCTGGACAGAACCACCAAGACCTCGTCGTCCTCGGACACGATCAGACCACCCGCGAGAGTGCCCCGATCGTCGTTCAACTTGGCGACCTTGATGCCGTATCCGCCACGCCCCTGGACGCGGTATTCCTCGACGGCGGTGCGCTTCGCGTAGCCCCCATCGGTGACCACGAAGACGTACTTCCCGGGTGCGGCGACGGAGGCGGACAGCAGGCTGTCACCCTCACGGAACTTCATGCCCTTCACCCCGGCGGTGGCACGGCCCATGGGGCGCAACGCCTCGTCGGTCGCCTGGAATCGCACCGACATGCCCTTGCGGCTGATGAGGAGGATGTCGTCCTCGGCGTTGACGAGGAGGGCGCTGACCAGCTCGTCGTCGTCGTTCAGACGGATCGCGATCACGCCGCCCTGGCGGTTCGTGTCGTAGTTGTCCAGACGGGTCTTCTTGACCAGGCCCTCGCGCGTGGCGAGGACGAGGTAGTCCGCCACCGCGTAGTCGCGGATGTCGAGGACCTGCGCGATGCTCTCGTCCGGCTGCAGCGCGAGGAGGTTCGCGACATGGGTGCCCTTCGCGTCGCGCCCTGCTTCCGGCACCTCGTACGTCTTCGCGCGGTAGACCCGGCCCTTGTCGGTGAAGAACAGCAGCCAGTGATGCGTCGTCGTCACGAAGAAGTGCTCGACGATGTCGTCCGCGCGCAGCTGGGCGCCCTTGACACCCTTGCCGCCGCGGTGCTGCGAGCGGTAGTTGTCGCTGCGCGTGCGCTTGATGTAGCCCTCGCGCGTGACGGTGACGACCATCTCCTCCTCGGCGATGAGGTCTTCCATCGACACGTCGCCGTCGAAGCCGTGCAGGATGTGCGTCCGCCGCTCGTCGCCGAACCGCTCGACGATGCCCGTCAACTCCTCGCGGATGATCGAGCGCTGGCGGCCCTCGTCGGCCAGGATCGCCTTGTAGTCGGTGATCTGAGCCTCGAGCTCGTTGGCCTGATCGATGATCTTCTGACGCTCGAGAGCGGCGAGTCGACGCAGCTGCATCTGCAGGATCGCGTCGGCCTGGATCTCGTCGATGTCGAGGAGCTTCTGCAGTCCCTCGTTCGCATCCGCGGTGGTCTGCGAACGACGGATCAGGGCGATGACCTCGTCGAGCGCGTCGAGCGCCTTCAGGTAGCCGCGCAGGATGTGCATGCGCTTCTCGGCTTCGCGGAGGCGGAACTCCGTGCGCCGGACGATCACATCGATCTGGTGAGCGATCCAGTGCGAGATGAAGCCGTCGATCGCGAGCGTCCGGGGGACACCGTCGACGATCGCGAGCATGTTCGCGCCGAAGTTCTCCTGCAGCTGCGTGTGCTTGTACAGGTTGTTCAGCACGACCTTCGCGACCGCATCGCGCTTGAGCACCACGACCAGGCGCTGACCGGTGCGGTCCGACGACTCGTCACGGATGTCGGCGATGCCGGTGATCTTGCCGTCACGGGCGAGGTCGCCGATCTTCACCGCCACGTTGTCGGGGTTGACCTGGTAGGGCAGCTCGGTGATGACGAGGCAGGTGCGACCCTGGATCTCCTCCACGTTGACGACTGCGCGCATCGTGATCGAGCCGCGACCCGTGCGGTACGCCTCGTGGATGCCCTTGGTGCCGAGGATCTGCGCGCCGGTCGGGAAGTCCGGGCCCGGAATGCGCTGGATCAGACCCTCGAGCAGTTCATCGCGCGAGACCCCGGGGTTGTCGAGAGCCCAGAGCGCCGCGTCGGACACCTCGCGCAGATTGTGCGGCGGGATGTTGGTCGCCATCCCGACCGCGATGCCGACCGAGCCGTTGACGAGCAGGTTCGGGAAGCGGGCGGGCAGGACCGTGGGCTCCTGCGTCTGACCGTCGTAGTTGTCGGTGAAGTCGACGGTGTCTTCCTCGATGTCGCGCACCATCTCGAGCGCGAGCTGAGCCATCTTCGTCTCGGTGTATCGCGGGGCTGCGGCACCCATGTTGCCGGGGGAGCCGAAGTTCCCCTGGCCGAGGGCGAGCGGGTACCGGAGCGACCAGGGCTGCACCAGACGGACGAGGGCGTCGTAGATCGCCGAGTCGCCGTGCGGGTGGTACTGACCCATGACCTCGCCGACGACGCGGGCGCACTTGGAGAACGACTTGTCGGGGCGGAACCCACCGTCGTACATGCCGTAGATGACACGGCGGTGCACCGGCTTGAGGCCATCGCGGACGTCGGGGAGGGCGCGGCCGACGATGACCGCCATGGCGTAGTCGAGATAGCTGCGCTGCATCTCCGACTGCAGATCGACCTGGTCGATCTTGCCGTGCTCGTGACCCTCGGTGATGTCGGGGCGTTCTTCGTCAGTCATGTGTCTTTCCTGGTGGGCTGAGCTGGTCGGAGCAGCGGGTCCCGTTCGACGGACTCAGGGACCCCGCGGTGATCAGATGTCGAGGAACCGGACGTCCTTGGCGTTGCGCTGGATGAAGCTCCGACGCGATTCCACGTCCTCGCCCATCAGCACGCTGAAGATCTCGTCCGCGGCGGCGGCGTCCTCGATGGTCACCTGACGAAGCGTCCGGGTGGTGTGGTCCATCGTGGTCTCCCACAGTTCCTTGGCGTTCATCTCGCCGAGACCCTTGTAGCGCTGGATGCCCGCGTCCTTGGGGATGCGCTTGCCGTTCTCCAGGCCGTAGGCCAGCAGCGCATCGCGCTCGGCGTCGCTGAACACGTACTCGTGTGCCGCGTTCGACCACTTGAGGCGGTAGAGCGGCGGCATCGCGAGGTACACGAAGCCGGCCTCGATGAGTCCGCGCATGTAGCGGAACAGCAGGGTGAGCAGCAGGGTGGTGATGTGCTGACCGTCGACGTCGGCATCGGCCATCAGCACGATCTTGTGATACCGCGCCTTCTCGATGTCGAACTCCTCGCCGATGCCCGTGCCGAAGGCCTGGATCATCGCCTGGACTTCCTTGTTGCCGAGCGCCTTGTCGAGACGCGCGCGCTCGACGTTGAGGATCTTGCCGCGCAGCGCCAGGATCGCCTGCGTGTGCGGGTCCCGACCCTGCACCGCCGAACCGCCGGCCGAGTCGCCCTCCACGAGGAAGATCTCGCTGATCGACGGGTCCTTGCTCGTGCAGTCCTTGAGCTTGTCGGGCATCGCTGCGGATTCGAACACGCTCTTGCGACGCGCGGTCTCGCGTGCCTTGCGCGCGGCGAGGCGTGCCGTCGCCGCGTCGATGGCCTTGCGGATGACGTTCTTCGCCTGGTTCGGGTTGCGCTCGAACCAGTCGCCGAGCTGATCGCCGACGACCTTCTGCACGAAGGCCTTCGCCTCGGTGTTGCCGAGCTTCGTCTTGGTCTGACCCTCGAACTGGGGCTCGCCGAGCTTGATCGAGATGACGGCGGTCAGCCCCTCGCGCACGTCGTCTCCGGAGAGGTTGTCGTCCTTCTCCTTGAGGAGGTTGTTCGCACGGGCATAGCGGTTGACGAGCGTGGTGAGCGCCGCCCGGAAGCCCTCCTCGTGCGTGCCACCCTCGTGCGTGTTGATGGTGTTGGCGTAGGTGAACACGTTCTCCGTGTACGACGTCGTCCACTGCATCGCGACCTCGAGCGAGATCTTGCGCGCCGTGTCCTCGGACTCGAAGGCGATGATCTCCTCGTTGACGACCTCGGCGTGGCGCACCTTGTTCAGGTACTCGACGTAGTCGACGAGACCGCGCTCGTAGAAGAAGACGTCGCCCGGCTGCTTCGTGACCGCCTGGCCGTCTTCCTCGGTCTCGTACGCCGACTCCGGCCGCTCGTCGGAGAGCTCGATGCGCAGTCCCTTGTTGAGGAACGCCATCTGCTGGAACCGGGTGCGGAGCGTGTCGTAGTCGAACTCGACGGTCTCCTGGAAGATCTCCGCGTCCGGCCAGAACGTGATGCTGGTCCCGGTCTCCTCGGTGGCCTCGCCCTTCTCCAGCTTCTGCTGCGGGACGCCGCCGTCGGCGAAGCTGTGCCGCCAGACGAAGCCCTTCTGCTTGACCTCCACGTCGAAGCGGGTCGACAGGGCGTTCACCACCGAGGATCCGACGCCGTGCAGACCGCCGGAGACGGCGTAGGCGCCGCCACCGAACTTGCCGCCCGCGTGCAGGATCGTGAGCACGACCTCGACGGTCGACTTCGAGGGGTCCGACGAGTGCGGGTCGACGGGGATACCGCGACCGTTGTCGACCACGCGCACGCCGCCGTCGGCGAGGAGGGTGACGAAGATCGTGTCGGCATACCCGGCCAGCGCTTCGTCCACCGAGTTGTCGACGATCTCGTAGACGAGGTGGTGCAGTCCGCGGGGACCGGTCGAGCCGATGTACATGCCGGGTCGCTTGCGGACCGCTTCGAGTCCTTCGAGGATCTGGATCGAGTCGGCGCCGTACTCACCGGGCTGCTGCTTCTTCGGTGCGGGTGCCGCCGATCCTCCGGCCTGTGAGCCCGACGAAGCGTCGTTGTTCGGTTCCGTCTCGTCAGCAGGGGATTCAGGCGTCATCAGAGGGCATTCTCCAGATCGATATCTCGAACTCCCATTCTAGCCGGGTTTCGAGTCGAAATGCCGCTCAACGGCCGCGTGTGGCCCTCTGAGCGTTTCGGACCCCTTGCATGGTGCCCTACCCGTAGGTATCGCGCGGGCCCCGCCCTGGAACGGCTCTGGGACCCCATTTCCACGAGGGGACGTCCGGTCCGATGAAGCGGAGGTTCTCCACTCCCGCCTCCGGGTACCGTCGTCCGATCTCCGTGAGGATCGTCGCGCGCATGAACTGGAGGTTCTTCGCCCACGCGGTGGAATCGCACTTGACGGTGAGCAGTCCGCGCTCGAGAGACACCGGCTCCGAGTGCTTCGCGGTGTCCGCCCCCGCGAGGTCAGCCCACTGGCGGACGAGGTCCTCCCGGGCGAGCGTCGTCTCCCAGCCGGATTCGCGGCTGAGCGTGTCGAGGACGGCGCCGAGGCTTCCCGGATCACGGCCGGGGGTGAACGGCGCGTTGTCGTCGTCGACGGAGATCCGCCTTTTGCGCTTCCAGTTCTTGGCGCTCGGCTTGAGTCCCCGCAGTCGCAGGTAGGTGGCGACGGTCTCGGGAGCCTCCGCCGAGGCCGGGCTGTCGGTGACCACGTCAGTCATTCGGCGCACCGCCCTCTCCCTGCAGCCGGTCCCGCTCATCGGTGATGGTCCCCGCCGTGATGCGGACGACGTGAGCATGGAGCACGTCGGGGATATCCTCCTCCACCGCGGCCGTGACCACCACCTGCTCGTAGCCCGCGGTGAGCGCGGCGAGCCGCTGCCGCCGATCGGCGTCCAGCTCCGCGAAGACGTCGTCGAGGATCAGTACCGGGTCGCCGGCCGGGGACTCGCTGCGGAGCAGCTCGGCGGATGCCAGTCGCAGGGCGAGTGCGACCGACCAGGACTCGCCGTGGGAGGCGTACCCCTTCACCGGCAGGTCCCGGACCCGCAGCACCAGGTCGTCCCGATGGGGTCCGGTGAGGGTGAGGCCGCGGTCGAGTTCGTTCGAGCGTTTCGCCGCGAGAGAGGCGCGGAACATCTCGGCGATGCGACGGGCGTCCCCGCGCACGTCGTCGACGGGAGCGGCACCGTCCGCGTCATCGCGGTCGTCGTCATCCTCGGGATCGCTGCCGGCGACCGACAGCGCCCAGTCGAGCCGGGGACGGTGGTCCGCGCCGGCGATCGCCGCGTATGCATCGGCGACGGGCTGCTGCAGATCGGACGCCAGCCGCTGCCGTGCCGTGATGATCTCGGATCCGAGGGAGACGAGCTTGTCGTCCCAGACGTCGAGGGTGCTCAGCGCTTCACCGCGGATGCCCCGCGCCCGCGCCGACTTGAGCAGGGCGTTGCGCTGCTTGAGCACGCGGTCGTAGTCACCCAGCACGGCGGCGAGTCGCGGGGTGCGCTGGATGAGGAGCTGGTCGGCGAACCGGCGGCGGGCCGAGGGGTCGCCCCGCACGATCTGGAGATCCTCCGGCGCGAACAGCACGACATGTGCGTAGCGGGGGAGCTCGTTCGTCTTCGACGGGGAGCCGTTGATCCGCGCCTTGTTCGACCCCTGGCGATTGAGCTGCACCTCGACGAGCACGCGTCGCTCACCGTGCGCGAGCCGGGCCCGGATGACGGCGAACTCCTGCCCGTCCCGCACCATCGGCGCGTCCGAGGACACCCGATGCGATCCCAGCGTCGCGAGGAACACCACCGCCTCCGCGAGGTTCGTCTTGCCTTGGCCGTTCCGCCCGACGAGGACGTTCGGCCCGCGGTGCAAGGCGAGTTCCGCGGTCGCGTAATTGCGGAAATCGACCAGGCTGAGATGCTCCACAATCACGGAGCCAGCCTACCTTCCGGGTCGGACACTCCCTCGGGGCCGGGGGTGCTCAGCGCAGCAGGAGGTTGGGCTGGAGGAGGTACTTGAACGAGTCCAGACCGGCCTGGTCGACCGACGTCTGACTGGTGATGAGGACCGGGCTCAGCTTGTTGGCGTTGTCGCTGGAGGTGAAGGTCACCCGCACGAACTCGCTCTTGACCGCACCGAGGGCTTCGATGAGGTACTGCGGGTTGAGACCCAGCGTCACCTCGTCGCCGCCGGAGAGGATCGCGTCGACCGACTCGGACGCGCGGGCGTGCTCGCTGCCCGATGCGTCCATCGTGACGCTGTCGGTCGAGAACGTGAAACGCAGTGGCGCCGCGCGGTCGAGCACGAGGGAGACACGGCGGACGGCCTCGATGAGATCGGCGGTGTTGACGACAGCGTAGTGGTCGGTCTGCTCGGGGAAGAGGCGGCGGACCGGGGGGAAGTTGCCCTTGATGAGCAGCGACGTCACGGTCTTGTTGCCGGCGGTGAACGCGATGATCTCGCGATCCCCGGCACCCGAGAAGGCGATCTGGATCGTGCCGGCGTGTCCGAACGTCTTGCCGACCTCGACGAGGGTGCGGGCGGGAACGAGTGCGGTGGCCTCGACGGCCTCGCCGTCCCAGGGCACGTCGCGGAGCGAGACCCGATAGCGGTCGGTGGCGACGAGGCTGAGCGTCTGTCCGGTGACCTCGAGCTGGACACCCGTCAGCACGGGAGTCACGTCGTCACGGGACGCGGCGAAGCCGACCTGCGCGATCGCCGTGCCGAAATCGTCGGCCGGGACGACGCCGGAGGATCCGGACACCTCGGGAATGGACGGGTATTCCTCGACCGGCATGGCCGCGAGGGTGAAGCGAGCCGAGCCACAGGTCACGGCGATTCCGCCGTCATCCTCGACGGCGATCTCGATGGGAGCGTTCGGGAGGCGGCTCGCGATGTCGGAGAGCAGCCGCCCGTGGACGAGGATCGTGCCCGGTGTCTCGACCGTCGCCTCGATGGTCGTCCGTGCGGATGCTTCGTAGTCGAAGGCCGAGAGGGTGAGTCCGGAGCCGTCCGCCTCGATCAGGACACCGGCGAGGATCGGCTGTGGATTGCGCTGGGGCAGCAGCTTGACGACGAAGGACACAGCCTCGCTGAAGACATCGCGGTTGACCTGAAACCTCACGGGTGCTCCCTTGTCGTCGAACATGACGGGTCGTCGTCGGGTCCTGCCACTGCAGGGAATCCCATGCTAGCCCCACAGTCCTGCGGTTCCCTACGCCGGAGGACTTGTCATGCCGCCGCCGGTTCTCCCCACCGTCTGGTGATCGGATCGCACCCTGAATGACTTAACTCCTTAACGGTGTTAACACCTGTGGATACTGTGGATAAGTCGGTGGAAAGCAGGCGCGAGTAGGGAACTACACACGTGTCACTTGTGGAGACCCTGAGGAATCCGCGGGTGGACAGGGGTCGTTCGTCGTTTCGCCGTCCCGGGGTTATCCACAGGTTTCTCCGATCGCCCCACATTCGAGACGGCGCGTTCCACGTTCATCCACAAGTTATCCACATGTGCATAGACGCATCTATCCGGCGGGAACATGTCGCCGAAACGCCGAGAGGGACGCCGTCCGGTGTCGGATGCGGCGTCCCTCTCGTGGGTGCAGCTCGTCAGCGACGACCGAGCTGTGTGGTGATCTCGGTCACCTGGTTGTAGATCGAGCGACGCTCCTTCATGAGTTCGCTGATCTTCTTGTAGGCGTACATGACCGTCGTGTGGTCCCGGTTGCCGAAGAGCTGACCGATCTTCGGGAGGGAGAGGCTGGTGCGCTCACGGCAGAGGTACATGGCGATCTGCCGTGCGGTGGCGATCTGCTGCGAACGGCTGGAGCCGTAGAGGTCGTCGACGGTGAGCTTGAAGTACTGCGCGGTCGCGGTGATGATGTCGGTCGGCGAGATGATGTTGTCCTCGGCCGTGTCGATGATGTCCCGCAGCACGGTCTGAGCCAGGGAGATGTCGAGGGCAGAGCGGTTCAGGCTCGCGAACGCGGAGACGCGGATGAGTGCACCCTCCAGCTCGCGGATGTTCGAGGACACGACCGTGGCGATGTACTCGAGCACCTCGTCCGGGATGTGGAGGGCCTCGCTCTGCGCCTTCTTCCGCAGGATGGCGATACGGGTCTCGAGGTCGGGCGCCTGCACGTCGGTGATGAGGCCCCACTCGAACCGGCTGCGCATGCGGTCCTCGAAGCCGGTCAGGTGCTTCGGTGCGACATCGCTGGTGATGACGACCTGCTTGTTGTGGTCGTGCAGCGTGTTGAACGTGTGGAAGAACGCCTCCTGCGTCTCCGCCCGTCCCTGGAGGAACTGGATGTCGTCGATGAGGAGGATGTCCACGTCGCGGTACCGCGCTTGGAACGCGGCGCCGCGGTTGTTGGCGATGGAGTTGATGAAGTCGTTCGTGAACTCCTCGCTGGACACGTACCGCACCTTCACCCCGGCATAGAGGGACTGCGCGTAGTCACCGATGGCGTGGAGGAGGTGTGTCTTGCCCAGTCCGGAGTCGCCGTAGATGAAGAGCGGGTTGTAGGCCTTGGCCGGAGCTTCGGCCACGGCCACGGCGGCCGCGTGGGCGAACCGGTTGGACTGGCCGATCACGAAGTTGTCGAAGGTGTACTTCGGGTTGAGGCGGGACTCGTGGCGCAGCGCCGTCGGCTGCTCCATCGGCGACTCGGCGCGCACCGGCTCCTGGCGACCGAAGTCGGCGACCGCGATGGGGGCCGTGGGCTGGTCCGCGAGTTCGTGGTTCACGACCACCCGGTAGGACGTGACCTCTTCGCCGACGTGAGCGAGGGCCTCCATGATGGGCAGGCGGAGGCGCTTGTTGATCTGGGCTGCGGTGAGGTCGTTCGGCACCTCGAGGTACAGGGTCGCCGACATCACCCCGGCCGGCACCGCGAGGCTCAGGAAGCCCTGGAGCTGCGGCGTGACCCGATCGTCGGCTTCCAGCAGCTCCTGCACCGTGGTCCAGATCGGGACTTCGGGCTGGGCTGGTGAGGACATGGTGCTCCGGACGACGGATCGGGTCGGGGTCGACGTGCCGCTCCCCTGTGGATAACTTCGGATGCCACGGTAGTCACACCGGCTCGGAACGGCAACCTGCCCTTGAAAAGACGCGGGCGTGTTGGATGTGGCGGATGCGTCCGGCTTGTGGATAATGGCTGTGCGGTACGCATGGGATGACAAGCGGTACAGGTCGCAGATTTGCCCTGTCCGCCGCCAAGACGTACCCTTAGTCGGTTGACTTATGCCTGTTTGGCAGTTCCCTATGTCTCCGGTCGAAGTGAATCCGGTGACAGCATTCCCGGAGTGATCTCATGAGCAAGCGCACCTTCCAGCCCAACAACCGTCGTCGCGCCAAGAAGCACGGCTTCCGTGCCCGCATGCGTACCCGCGCCGGCCGTGCCATCCTCTCGGCACGCCGCGCGAAGGGCCGTACCGAGCTCTCCGCGTAAGCAGCTGTGCTCGCCCGCCCGTTCCGTTTGACCCGCGGGAGCGACTACCGACTGGTCGTTCGACGCGGATCGCGTTGTGGCGGGGCCCGCGTCCTCACCTCCATGCTGGCGACGGGCGAGAGCAGGGCCGCGCGGTTCGGTTTCATCATCAGCAAGCAGGTGGGCACGGCCGTGGTGCGCAACACCGTCCGTCGGCGACTCAAAGCCGTCTGTGCGGAGGCGCTCCCGCGTGTTCCTCAGGGCACGGATGTCGTCATCCGTGCCCTTCCTGCGTCCGCGACCGCCTCCTACGCGGAGCTTCGCAGCGATGTGCATCGTTGCCTGGCGCGGCTCGCACCGGCCGAGGCCGCCTCATGACCGCGTTGCCGGCCTCGTCGGTGGGGACGGGGGAGATGCACGGGCGCGACGTGCTTCGCAGCATCCCGCTCCTGCCACGCAACGTCGTGCTCGCCTTCCTGGCGGGGTACCGCAGGGTGGTCTCGCCGATGTACGGGGACGTGTGTGCGTACTACCCCTCCTGTTCCGCCTACGCTGTAGGTGCGGTGCAGCAGCACGGCGCCGTGCGGGGGGCTCTGCTCTCGGCGTGGCGCATCCTCCGCTGCAATCCCTGGTCTCGCGGAGGCGTCGACGACGTCACACCGCACCGACACTTCCGCTACGACCTGACCGCACACGGTTTCGTCGTCCCCTCCCGAAAGGACTGATCGGTGGGTCTTGACCTTCTGTTCGCCAGTGCCACCCCCAGCCCGGAGCCGGCATCCGGCGGATTCGACCTGCTCGGCACGATCCTGTGGCCGCTGAAGTGGGTCGTCGAGCTCATCCTCGTCGCCTGGCATTGGCTGCTAACCGCCGTCGGTCTTCCTGCGGCCTCGGGCATCACCTGGGTCCTCTCGATCGTCGGCCTCGTGATCGTGGTCCGTGCAGCGCTCATCCCGCTGTTCGTGAAGCAGATCAAGAGCCAGCGCAAGATGATGGAAATCGCTCCTGAACTGCGGAAAGTTCAGGAGAAGTACCGCGGCAAGAAGGATCAGCTCTCTCGTGAGGCGATGAGCCGCGAGACGATGGCGCTGTACAAGAAGCACGGCACGACGCCGATGTCGAGCTGTCTGCCGCTGCTCGTGCAGATGCCGATCTTCTTCTCGCTCTACAGCGTGCTGAGCGACGTCAGCAAGCACGCCCGCGACAACGTGGGTGGCGTCGGCCTGCTGAGCCCGGAGCTCACGAAGGAGTTCTACGACGCGAAGCTCTTCGGCGTCGCTTCGCTGCACGAGACGCTGGGCAACGCCATCGATGCGCAGAACGTCACGGCGATCATCATCCTCGTCACCCTGGTCGTCCTGATGATCGCGTCGCAGTTCTTCACCCAGCTGCAGATCATCTCGAAGAACCTCTCGCCGGAGGCCAAGACCGGCCAGGCGTACCAGATGCAGAAGATCATGCTCTACGTGCTGCCGCTGGGCTTCATCTTCTCCGGTGTCTTCTTCCCGCTCGGTGTCGTCGTGTACTGGTTCATCTCGAACCTCTGGACCATGGGCCAGCAGTTCCTCGTCATCCGTGAGATGCCCACCCCGGGCTCGGAGGCGGCGAAGGCGCGCGAAGAGCGTCTGGCGCGTAAGGGCAAGGCCATCGATTCCTCGGGCAAGGTCGTGCCGATGTCGGTGTACGAGGCAGAGCAGCAGCGTCTGCTGGAGCAGGCCGAGAAGGCGAAGGCCGAGGCACCGAAGCGACAGCAGCCGGTAGGGAAGAAGCGCGCGAAGAAGAAGGGGAACGCGTCATGAGTGAGGTCGTGACCGGGAGCACCGAGCCCACTGTGGCGCAGCTCGAGAACGAAGGCGATGTCGCCGCGGATTACCTCGAGGAGCTGCTCGACATCGCCGACATCGACGGCGACCTGAACCTCGATGTCCGGCAGGGGCGTGCCTACGTCTCGGTCGAGGCCGAGGGTGACGGCCTCGCGCTGCTCTCCGCTCCGGACACGGTGCAGGCGCTGCAGGAGCTCACGCGTCTCGCCGTGCAGAACAAGACTGGCTCGTTCTCGCGTCTCATCCTCGACATCGGAGGATCCCGCGACACGCGCCGCCGGCAGCTCGTGACCCTGGTCGAGGCGGCGGCCGCCAAGCTCGATGAGGGCTCGTCGCAGGCGTCGCTGCCGGCGATGTCGAGCTACGAGCGCAAGCTGGTCCACGACATCGCTGCCGAGCGAGGGCTCGTCTCCGAGTCGTACGGCGAGGGCGCGGACCGTCACACGGTCCTGCGTCGTCACTGACGTACCGAAGGCGAGTACGGGCGGGTGTCTGAGACGAACGATTCCGGCGAGAAGACCGTCGAGCAGGAGCCGGCTGTCGCTGCCGATCTTTTCGGAGACCGCCTGGAGATCGCTCGGCGGTTCACGGACTCCCTCGCCCGTGAGGGGGAGGAGCGGGGTCTGATCGGGCCGCTCGAACTGCCCCGCCTGTGGACCCGTCACATCCTGAACAGCGCGATCGCCGCACCGCTCTTCCATGGCTCCGTGGCGGACATCGGGTCTGGGGCCGGACTGCCCGGTCTGGTGCTCGCCATCGCCCGCCCCGATGTGTCGTGGACACTGGTCGAGCCGATGGAGCGTCGGATCAACTGGTTGACGGAGCAGGTGAACGATCTCGAGCTCTCGAACGTCACCATCCTCCGGGCGCGTGCGGAGGACGTCCGTGCGAAGGGTGCCTTCGACGTCGTCACGGCTCGCGCGGTGAGCGCGCTGCGTACCTTGATTCCACTGACGGCTCCGCTGGTGCGCGATGGTGGTGAACTCACCCTCTTGAAGGGCATGAACGCCGCGAACGAGATCGAGGCGGCGCGGAAGCAGATCGCGAAGTTCACACTCTCCGACGTTCGCGTCGAGGTTCTGGGCGAGGGACTGCTTCCCGAGACGACCCGGGTCGTCCGTGCCCACGTGCGCTGAGGACCTTGTCGTTTCACGTGAAACACTGCCGTCAGAGTGTCCTTCTTTAGCGGGCAATACCCCTTGATCGACTGATCCGAAGAGGTTGTGCCCGCTCACGGATGGGGTCCGCCCGGACAGGCCATGTTTCACGTGAAACAACAACGAGTCTCGGAGCAGTGCGGTAGGACGCTACTCTCGGCTCCGAAGGCGCTGAGTCGGGAATCGCGTTCACTGGATGCATCGGCGACGTCGGTGTCTGGTTGCTCCAGTTACGGTGAACCGGAAACGGTGACCGACCTCTGTCTGACACGGTTGTCGGGAGCGCTGGGTTCGGGGGCGTAGAGGTTCATCCATCGCGGTACCATCTTCGCTGAGGCGGTCAGGGGCGAGTACCACGACTCCGGAGGCCGGCCTCGGAGAGGGAATCGGTGGGCGCCGCCACACAACTCCTTGGCATCGGAACTGTGGGCGGGCGTACTCATCAACGTCTCCGAGTCTTTATGGAAAGCGCGTGTGGAGACCGGTGGGGCATCCGCCGATCGAGCCAAGGAGCGTGGGGCGCTGCCCCCGAGCGGTCCGTAGGTCAAAAGTGATGTCTTCCTGCGAGGTCATCGGACGCACTGCTCGTTGAGTGCCCTTCTGCTCGACACTGATACCTGCCCGTGCTGGTGGGTCAGCGGGCGGAGGGGTCCTGTCTTCACGGTGCCGCGTGGTGAGCTCCGGATCGCGGAACCTCCCGTGAGGCAGACGCAGGAGGTGGGATCGTGGTCGATGTGGTCGATGTGGTCGATGTGGTCGATGTGGTCGATGTGGTCGATGTGGTCGATGTGGTCGCATCAGACACACCTCCGTTTCACGTGAAACGTCGCGCGATTCGCTTCGACGAGTTATCGCACGCGGCGTACCTCGTCCGCTGACCATCTCCGACCGTTTGCCATGGCGCATTCGGAAGTGGGGGAGGTATCCCTCAGTCGCAGCGATCTTGAATGACTGTTTCACGTGAAACAGTCGGTCTCTCGGGGTGGCTTCCACGGTGCCCGAGTGCCCGTCCTTGCGCTGAGGGGCACCGATCCTCAGCGCGTGCGCAGAGTGTGGTGACGGTGAGCGCGGCACGGGGCGAACGTGTCATCGGTCGTCGGGGGGAGCCCTCGTCAGAGTCGACTGGGTCGTACCGCTGGCTCCTGCAGGTCGCTGCGGCAGTGGAGGTCCCCCGCGGGGGTGTCGACAGGCAAGAAGGTCATCCGCTCGGCGACGCTACCGCAGGGGGTGCCTCGGTGCCTCGTTTCCTCTGCCGTCTGAGACGGACATGGTGCCACCAGTCCTGTCAGTGACGTTCGGGGTATGCCTCGAAGCCTGGACTGGAGCCGGCGGGCGGCATTCTCGTGGGAAAGTGTGATGGTGTCGCCGGGTTCTGCGGCGGGGAGGCGGCGCGATACTTTGTCCCGTGCCTGGTCAATGACGACTCGGGGCAACCAGGCCGGGCCCTGGCGTTCGATGGTGTGTCGACGTGTAAAGGCACCCGGTGAGTGGCCTTCTTCGGAGGAGTGGCCTCTGAACCTTTCTGCGGCGCTATCGGATCCCTCGTGCCTGGTCTCGAGTGTCGTCGGGGGAGACGGGGTGTAACCGGTGCAGGCCTGGTACTGGATGGTGTGTGTCCATGTGTGGAGGGGGCCGGTGAGTGCCTTGACGCGGGACTGGGCTTTGGAGCTTTTGACCGCTGCGGCAGAGGCGCTCATGCCTCGCTCGTGTTTCGTCCGGGGAATGACCCCGGACAACCGGACTGGCCTTGATGCTCAACGGCGTCCCTCGATGAGTGGGAGGGGCCCGGTGATCGGCCTTCCCGCGGAGGAGTGGGCAACGGTGTGACCGGGCGCCGCTGTGGCAGACGTGCCGCAATGCCTCCTCTCTATAGCGGTCCGCGGTGGACCTGCTGCGGCGAGCTCTGATCCTCGCTATGGACGGTGTGGAGAGGAAGGGGAGTGGGCGTTTGCGCGAGAGTCGGGTGTGAACGTGCCAGGCCGCCACCGCGGGGCTACCGCTCGCGTGACGCAGATGGCTCTTGAGCGACGGTCGTTCCACACACTTCGGGCACGCATGCCGAGTGGTGTGCGTGGATGGGCGACGCCACGTCGTTCGATGGGCATCGCCGTGAAGGGAAATCCTTCCGCGCCAGAACTGCTCCCAGGTGTGCTCCGTCGTCGTGGGGCGACCCGAGCAGCGGCTGGGAACACGTGCTGCTGTGCGTGCCCGAGATGGTGAACGGATGTGAACAGGTCAGGAGGGGTTGTGTTTCACGTGAAACAGACCGCGATCGGGCGGCGGATTCACGGGAGACGAGCCGTCGCAAAGGGCGAAGGGACGGGCCACATTGGGGTCGGTGCCCCCATGCGGCGCGATCCTTCGTCCACCTGCCGGCTCGGACGCTGGAGGAGGCAGCGGTGTAATGCTCCGCGAGTTGTGCGGGCAGGCAGGTCATGGAGGGGCCAGAACAACGCGACGCGCCTGTTGCGCTGTCATACGGAGCACGGGGCGCGAGCGGATCGGATCGGTGCCGCGCGACGCGGCCGTCCTCCCGGCGGAGGGTGCACGCGTGAAGGATCCGCGTGCTCTGCGGGGGAGGTGCCCGGCAGGGCGGTGGCTCGCGGGTGTAGGCAGGGGTTATCCAGAAGGATGCGGTCGCGAGTTCGCCTGACCGCGGCAGGCACCCCGCGTGGGAAGCTGCGACAAGGTACCCGAGTGAGGTGGGGAGGCGGAGGTTTGCGAGCGCGGGACTGGGCCTCGAGAAATGTGGCGTCGAACCGGACGACGCGAAGAAGCTACGCCAGACCGCCAGGCGCTCTCATCGAGGAGGGGCACGAGGTCGGCTCGCGAGCACGCTCCGGTGGAGCGGTAGGGACCCCAGTCGCGTGATTCAGACATCCGTCTCAGCAGGGGACCCCGGTGTCAGCGCTGGGGGCGTCCCTTCGCCTTTCGTCGATGGAGTTGCGCGAAGCCACCGGTGACGAAAGCCGCGTTCAGCGGGCCGTGCTGAAGGCGTCGTTTCACGTGAAACGAACCTCACCGGAGCTGACTGTCCGCGTGTATGCGGAAGTGCGCGGACGGGAAGCATCTCTGCCGCCCGGTCGTGCCTGTGATCCGACGTCGGTCGCTGCGATTAGAGTGGAACGCGGCCCCGAAAGGAGTGGATGTTTCACGTGAAACAGTCCGAGAAGGCATCGTCGAACGAATCGTTCGGGATGGACACCCCCCTCGCGCGAGAAATCGCGGATCTCTCCGTTCGTCGCCGCGCGCTCGAAGCAGTCACCGTGGAGTTCGGGGGAGACACGCGAATCCTGACGGTGTCGAACCAGAAGGGTGGCGTGGGTAAGACCACGAGCGCCGTCAACATCGCTTCGGCATTGGCTGGTCTGGGTGCGAAGGTGCTCGTCGTCGACCTGGACCCTCAGGGGAACGCCTCCACGGCGCTCGGGGTGCCACACAATGCCGACACACCGAGCGTCTATGACGTCCTCATCGACGAGTTCCCGCTCGCGGAGATCGTGCAGCCCAGCCCGGAGAGCCCCAATCTCTTCTGTGCGCCGAGCACCATCCACCTTGCGGGTGCCGAGATCGAACTCGTCGCACAGGTCGCCCGGGAGCACCGACTTCGCCGCGCTCTGGAGGACTACCTCGTCGACAACCCTGTCGACTTCGTCATCATCGATTGCCCTCCATCGCTCGGACTCCTCACGATCAACGCGTTCACCGCGGCGAACGAGGTCTTCATCCCGATCCAGTGCGAGTACTACGCCCTGGAAGGCCTGAGCCAGCTGCTCGGCAGCATCCAGATGATCCAGAAGCACCTCAATCCGAGCCTCCATCTCTCGACGATCCTCCTGACGATGTTCGACGGGCGGACGCGTCTGGCGCAGCAGGTTGCGGAGGAAGTGCGCTCGCACTTCCCGTCACAGGTGTTGGACACCGTGATTCCGCGGTCCGTACGCGTATCGGAAGCCCCCAGTTTCGGCCAGACGGTCATCGCCTACGACGGTCAGTCCGCCGGAGCGATCGCCTACCGTGAGGCCGCCGTCGAGATCGCGTCGCGACAGACGCAGAGCAAGGAGAAATAATGGCGAAGCGCACTGGACTCGGCCGCGGCATCGGCGCCCTCATCCCGACGGCGGACCAGGCCGAACGTCCTGTCGACGTGTTCTTCCCGGGCGCGAAGATCGCTCCGGCACCCGAGGCTCCCTCCGCGAACGCCGACGCGGCACCCGAGGCTGAGCTCGAGGCGGTGCCCGGGATCCACCTGATCCAGGTCGACCCGCAGGCGATCGTCCCCAACCCCCGCCAGCCGCGCACGCACTTCAACCCGGAGGACCTCGCGGAGCTCGTGCACAGCGTCCGCGAGTTCGGCGTGCTGCAGCCGGTGGTGGTCCGGAAGAACAGCGACGGCGAGTACGAACTCATCATGGGGGAGCGGCGCACGCGGGCTGCCCGCGAGGCCGGACTCGAGTCGATCCCGGCCATCGTCCGGGATACCGCCGATGAGGACCTGCTGCGGGACGCGCTCCTGGAGAACCTCCACCGCTCGGAGCTGAACCCGTTGGAAGAGGCATCGGCCTACCAGCAGCTCCTTGACGATTTCGGCATCACGCAGGAGGAGCTCGCGACGCGCATCGGTCGTTCCCGTCCGCAGATCAGCAACACCATCCGCCTGCTCAAGCTTCCTGTCCCCGTGCAGCAGCGGGTGGCCGCTGGTGTCCTGACCGCCGGACACGCGCGCGCGATCCTGAGCGTGGACTCGCCGGAGGCCATGCAGCGCCTGGCGGACAAGGTCGTCAACGAGGACCTCTCCGTCCGTGCCACGGAAGAGGCGGCCAAGTCGCAGCCCTCCGCAGGGAAGACTCCCAAGCCCACGCCCGGGGCACGGCGGGCGTACCTGGATGAGGTCGCCGGCAAGCTGGGGGACCGGCTCAACACCCGCGTCCGGATCGCACTGGGAGCTCGGAAAGGCCAGGTCACGATCGATTTCGCATCGATCCAGGACCTGAACCGCATTCTCGAGGAGCTCGGCGAAGAAGGATACGGCTCCGCGCGCTGACCCCGCCCCCGGTCGGGGGTGACATAGACTCGCGTCATCTTGTCGATGCGAGGGGGATGTCATGTCCAGACCAGCTGATCCAGCGAGTATCAAGCGTCGCGTGATCGCCGTCAGTATTGCGGCGGCTCTGGGCGGATTCCTCTTCGGATTCGACACCGCGGTGATCAACGGTGCTGTCGACGCCCTGGCGGGAGATGTCTCAGGGTTCGACCTCGGCACGGGTCTCAAGGGCTTCGCTGTCTCCTCCGCCCTGATCGGCTGTGCGGTCGGCGCCTGGTTCGCCGGCCCGGTGTCGAACAAGTTCGGACGCATCCCGGTGATGGTTGTCGCCGCGGCGATGTTCTTCGTCTCGGCGATCGGCTCCGGACTCGCGTTCAGCGTCGTCGACCTCATCGTCTGGCGTGTGATCGGCGGACTCGGCGTCGGCGCGGCTTCGGTGATCGCCCCCGCCTATATCGCGGAGGTGTCTCCCGCCGCGATCCGCGGTCGTCTGGGATCGCTGCAGCAGCTCGCCATCGTCCTCGGCATCTTCGCCGCCCTGCTGTCGGACGCCCTCCTCGCCGGCATCGCGGGGGAGGCCGACCAGCCGCTGTGGGGCCTGACCGCGTGGCGATGGATGTTCATGGTCGCGGCCATCCCCGCGCTCGTCTACGGGTTGATGTCGCTCCGGCTGCCGGAATCCCCGCGCTACCTGGTGCGCAAGGGCGAAGTGAAGCGTGCCGCGGAAGTGCTCCAGACCGTGACCGGGACGATCGATACCGAGGCGAAGATCAAGGAGATCACGGGCACGATCGACACGGAGCGCTCCGAGTCGCTGCGAGACCTGCGAGGCAGCCGTCTGGGCCTCAAGCCGATCGTCTGGGTCGGCATCCTGCTGTCGGTGTTCCAGCAGTTCGTCGGCATCAACGTGATCTTCTACTACTCCACGACGCTGTGGCAGTCGGTCGGATTCGACGAGTCCAGCGCTCTCCTGACCTCCGTCATCACCTCTGTGACCAACATCGTCGTCACGATCGTCGCGATCCTGCTCGTCGACCGGATCGGACGCCGGATCATGCTGCTCGTCGGCTCCGTCGGCATGACGGTGACCCTGGGACTCATGGCGCTCGCCTTCTCGTTCGGCACGCTGGACGCCTCGGGCACCGCGACGCTTCCCGACCCCTGGGCCACCGTCGCCCTCGTCTGCGCCAACGGCTTCGTGGTGTTCTTCGGTGCGAGCTGGGGACCGCTCGTGTGGGTCCTCCTGGGCGAGATCTTCCCGAACTCGATCCGTGCCGGTGCCCTGGCCGTGGCCGCCGCGGCGCAGTGGGTGGCGAACTTCTTCATCTCGACGACGTTCCCGGCGTTCGCCGAGATCGGCCTCACCTTCGCGTACGGCTTCTACGCGTTCTTCGCGCTGCTGTCGTTCTTCTTCGTGTTCTTCAAGGTGCCGGAGACCAAGGGCCGCGAGCTCGAGGACATGAGCGAGGATGCGAAGGTGGAGCGCCGACCCCGTCGCGCACGCGCGTAGGCTGGAGGGATGACCGAGTCCGTCCCCCGTCGCGCCAGCCTGGAAGTGCTGCGCGCCGAGGCCTCGGACGAACTCGCCGTCCTCGTCCAGGAGCGCCTGCTCGGCGGTGAGGACCCCTGGGAGTTCATGGAGGAGCTGCCCAGTGTCGACGAACTCGTCGTCTACCTGCTGCGCGCCGACAACATCGCCGCCAACGACGGGGTACGTCCCAACGCCGCGCGGCATTACCGCGTGCTGCGCCAGATCGCCCTGGAGTACCCGGAGCTCACGCCGGCCGTCTGGGGACTCCTGGACGAGAAGCAGCGCCATCGTCGCTGGGACCCCCGCATCGCCGACGCCTCCTGACGACCGATGCTCCTCGTTCCCTACGACCCGTCGTGGCCGCAGCGATTCGAGGAGTTCGCGGCCTCGATCCGCGCTGCGGGGGAGGACGGCTGGATCGTCGAGCACATCGGTTCGACGGCCATTCCCGGGATGAGCGCGAAACCGATCGTCGACCTCGCGGTGCGCGTGCAGACGCGAGGGGAGTTCGACGCGTACCGGTCCGCGTTGGAGGCGGTGGGATGGCGCACCGGCAGCGGAATCCGCAGTCATCCGGTGATGATCATGGAGGCGGCCGGGGAGCGCCTCGCCATCGCACACTTCTTCACGGCAGCCGAATGGGATGCCGCGCCTCAGCGCCTGCTGCGGGACTGGTTGTGCGCGCACCCGGACGATGCGGAGCGATACGAACGCGTCAAGCACGACGCAGCGCGGGCGGCGGAGGAGGGGAACTCCTCCTACAACGCAGCGAAGACTGCTGTCATCCAGGAGATCGTCGACAGGGCGCGGGCAGCACGCGGGCTCGAGCCGGTGGACGTGTACGACAAGCGCTGATCACCCTAGGCTGGCCGAGCATGCGAGAAGGGCCGCGCCCGGAGGCGCGGCCCTTCTCGTGGTCGTGGGGATCAGCCGAGGAAAGCGGCGAGATCCTGCTCGAGAGCGAACTTCGGCTTGGCGCCGATGATCGTCGTCTTGACCTCTCCGCCCTGGAAGACCTTCATCGCCGGGATCGACGTGATCTGGTACTTCATGGCCAGCTCCGGGTTCTCGTCCACGTTGAGCTTGAGGATGGTGATCTTGTCGGGGTTGTCGGACTGGATCTCGTCCAGCACCGGCGCGACCATACGACACGGACCGCACCACTCGGCCCAGAAGTCCACCAGCACGGGACCATCGGCCTGCAGCACGTCCTGCTCCCAGGTCGCCTGGCTCGTTGCCTTTGCACTCATCAGAGTTCTCCTTGTTCGAGGTTCGCCTGTTGCAACAACGGGCGGGGGGAAAGTGTTCCCGGCCCTGGTCAGGCCGTGATGACCTCGGCGGCCTCGGCCGCGGGGACCTCGACGGACGCGTCCTCGAGGTCGGCGAGGAAGTGCTCGGCGTCGAGAGCCGCGATCGTGCCCGTCCCGGCGGCGGTGATGGCCTGGCGGTAGGTGGGGTCGATCACGTCACCGGCGGCGAAGACACCGGGGACCGACGTCCGCGAGGAGCGTCCGTCGACCCAGATCGTCCCTTCGGGCGTGAGCTCGAGCTTCTCGTGCACGAGGTGCGTGCGCGGGTCGTTGCCGATCGCGATGAACAGGCCGTCGAGAGGGAGGTCGCGCAGCGACCCGTCCTCCGTGGAACGCAGCTGCACGCCGGAGACGGCGGTGTCGCCCAGGATCTCGACGACCTCGCTGTTCCACACGAACTCGATCTTCTCGTTCGCGAAGGCGCGCTCCTGCATGATCTTCGAGGCGCGGAGGGAGTCCTTGCGGTGGATGACGTACACCTTGTCCGCGAAACGCGTGAGGAAGGTGGCCTCCTCCATCGCCGAGTCGCCGCCGCCGACGACCGCGATGGTCTTCTGACGGAAGAAGAAGCCGTCGCAGGTGGCGCACCAGGAGACGCCGAAACCGGAGAGGCGCTCCTCGCCCTCGATGCCGAGCTTGCGGTAGGCGGAACCGGTCGCGTAGATGATCGTCTTGGCCTCGTGGGTGGCACCCGAACCGAGGGTGACCTTCTTGACGGGACCGGCGACATCGAGCTCCGTGACGTCGTCGTAGAGCACCTCGGTGCCGAACTTCTCGGCCTGCTCCTGGAACTTCGCCATGAGCTCAGGGCCCTGGATGCCCTCCGGGAAGCCGGGGTAGTTCTCCACCTCGGTCGTGTTCATGAGCTCGCCGCCGACCTCGACGGAGCTCGCGATGAGGAGCGGCTCCAGGTTCGCGCGCGCCGCGTAGATGGCAGCCGTGAATCCGGCGGGGCCGGAGCCGATGATGATGACCTGACGCATGTGATCTCCGTTAGAAAGGCGGTGCCGTCGAAAGACGTCCGACTGCTTCAACCCATGGTAACCGCGGGGCATTCCCGCGTCAGCGGCCGGGCAGGAAGCGGCGGACGAGCCCGCCGGCGGCCTTCAGCTCCGGGGCGCGGAAGACCGCGAGGATCGCGACGTAGACGATCACGACGACGAGGCCGACGACGGCGGTCGCCAGGGCGCCGGGGATGACTCCGGACGTGGCCCATCCGGTCGTCCCCCCGATCAGGAGGAACGTTCCCCATCCGGCGAGCCCCGCCGGGATCGCGGCGACCGCGAACAGCGCGAGAGCACGCAGCCAGGACAGGATTCCGATGCCGCCGATCTTGCGATGCAGCAGCCAGGTGGCGACGATCGTCTGCAGCGTGCTGGCGATGGACTGCCCCAGAGCCACGGCGGCGGCCAGGTGCGTGAGGTCGATGACCTCCGCCGACAGCAGGGCGACGGCTCCCAGCGCGGTCACGACGATCAGCGCGCACTGGAAGATCGTGAACCAGAAGGGCGTGCGCGTGTCGTCGTACGCGTAGAACGTGCGCTGCACGATGAACAGGATCGTGAGCGGGATCAGGCTGACCAGGTAGCAGAGGAGGACGACGGCCGCCCCCTCGGCGTCGGAAGGACTCTCGGTGAAGACACGGGAGGCGGGGATCGCCGCGGCGGCCACCGCGGCGACGGCGGCGACGATGAAGAACAGCAGCGTGCGGATGCTGCGCGAGATGTCTCCGCGGACCTCGTCGTGCCGCCCGGCGGCGGCGTGCTCGCTGATCTGCGTGAAGTACGGGGTCCCGATCGACAGCACGATGACCGAGTAGGGGAGCATGAAGATGAGCCAGGCGTTCGTGGTCACGGCGAGCGAGGCGCCCGACTCCGAGGCGTTGCTGACGATGTTGCCCTGCAGCACGCCGGCGGACAGTGAGGCGAACGCCATCAGGAAGGTCCATCCCGCGAGCTTTCCCACGTTGCCGAGGCCGACGCCCCGCCACTGGAAATCGGGGCGGAGCGAGAGGCCCGTCCGACGCCAGAAAAGCAGCAGGACGAGCGCCTGCACGGCGATGCCGAGGGTCGCCGTGCCGCCGAGCAGGGCGATCATCTCCGGCGTCCAGTCGGCGGAGTCGCGGGACACCGGCGAGAACGCCCATCCCAGGATCAGGAATCCGATGATCGAGACGATGTTGTTGACGACCGGCGCCCAGGTGAACGGACCGAAGATGCGCCGCGCGTTCAGAGCCTCACCCAACAGCGCGTACAGACCGTAGAAGAGGATCTGCGGGAGACACCAGTAGGCGAGTGCGGTGGCGAGCGCCTGGGTCGTCGAGGAGAGCCCGCCTGCCACGATCTGCACGAGCCAGGGCGCTGCGATCGTGGCGAGAGCCGTGACGGCGACGAGCACGACCGTCCCGAGGGTGAAGAGCTTCGAGATGAACGCGTTGCCCCCGTCGGCGTCGGCGGTGGCCTTGACGATCTGCGGCACGATCACCGCGGTGAGGATGCCGACGGAGATGAGGGAGAAGACGCTGTTCGGGAGCGTGTTCGCCGCGGCGAAGGCGTCGGCCGGGCCCGACTTGAACGAGCCGATCACCGCCACGAGGACGATGCTGCGCAGCAGCCCGGTCACGCGGGAGACCAGGGTGCCCGCGCCGATGATGGCGCTGGCGCGCCCGAGACTAGTCACGCGACTCCTTCGTGGGAGGGGCATCCGGGCCGTCGGGGCGCTCCTGCACCGCGGCTTCCGCTTCCTTCTCCTCGATCAGTTCCTCGACGGCGGCCTCCACGGCCTGCTCCTCGATGGCCTCCCGACGCTTCCGGCGCACCGTGCGCACCACCCCGAGGGCGATGAGGAGCACGGCGAGGCCGCCGAAGACGATGAGACCGATGGTCTCCCATTCCGCGCGCACCGCGACCCGGATGGTCTGCTCCGACTGGATCGGCACTCCGGTCGGGCTGGTCAGGCTGAGGCGCAGGTCGAGCTCGCCGCTGCCGACCCGGGCCGACACCGGCACCTTCGCCCTCGTGGTCGAACTCGCCTGTACGGCGACGTCGATCACGGGTGTCACTTCGAGGCGCGGATCAGTGGGGGACGCGTACAACCGCACCGTCACCGGCCACGGGAGGTCGTTGCGCACGGCGATGGGGAGGTCGGCGTTGGCCGTGAGGAGCTGGATGGTGCTGGAGTCGGGGATGCTGACGGCGCCGAGCGTCTCGGTGGTGCGCGCGCGATGGGCCGCGACCTTCTCGGTGAAGGCTTCCGCGGAGGAACCGACCGCGATGGTGCGCAGGATCCGGATCCGCTCCGGGCTCAGCAGCACGAGCGGGTCACTGAGGACGGTCGCGAAAGCGGTGAGGGAGCGCTCATCGGCGAGGAGGTTCGTGAGGTCGGACGCCCGGGTCGCCGCGGCCGTCTCCGGCAGTGTCACCGCGACGGCAGGGGCCGCCCGCACCGCCGAGAGCTCGAAGCCGATGGAATCCGCGGTGGAGATCGCGTCACGAAGGGCCTCTGCGGGACGACTCTCGTCGCGCTCCAGGCCGATGAGGAGCGGAGCGCCAGGCGCCCGGGCACCGGCGAGGAAGAGCCGGGCTGCCGCCTCTGCCAGCAGCCCCTGGCGGGGAGCCGAGGCGGATTCGGTCGCCGCTGCGGAGAGGGCCGCCGACGTGGCCGCGTCGGTGACGAGCAGGTCCTGTCCGCCCGCCGTCGCATGAGCCGCACTCTGACCGCCGACCGTCTCGGACGACACGACCGTCGTGGCGGTGCCCCCCAGGTAGCCGGTGAACGACGCGAGGTCAGCCTGCGTGAGGTCGCTCTCCGGCCAGACGATTCCCGGGACCGCGCCGTCGATCTCCGTGAGCTCGTCGTCGGTGGGAAGCGCGGGCCCGTCGGTCGGCGTCGCCGAGGGGTCGGCGGTGGCGGCGGGGGTGTTCGTCGGTGTCACGGCGCGCTGCTGCGGGAAGGCCGCGGGATCGAGCAGCGAGGTCAGCGGCAGCGGCGCCAGCGCCTCGGGCAGACCGGCCTGCGCCTGCACCGTGAGGTCGGCATCGCCGAACTGCAGGGCGAAGCGGGCGTTGGGGAGTTCGTCGAGCCTCTGCAGCCAGTCGCTCGCCGTGGAGGGAGCCGCGGTGCCCAGTGCGCGGATCGAGGTGAGGATGGCGGGATCGACCGCGAGCACAGCCGTCGTCCCGGCGACGCCGTCGAGCTGCGCGGTGAGGTCGCCGTCCGGGGCGGTCAGCTCCGTGAGCTCGTCAGCGCTCAGGAGGGCACCGCCGGCCGGGGTGGCGGTGATGGGCACGAGGACGCCGACCGGACTGGTCGGGCTGGAGCTGACCACGAGGACGCTCGTCGCGCTGGTGTCCCAGGTGGTGGTGCGCTCCCCCTCGGCGTCCTCCGTACCGGCATCGCTCAGGGCGGCCCGCAGCGGGTACACCCCCGGTTTCAACGGCTTCAGCGTCTCCTTCGGCACGAACACGGTGGTGGTGGCGGATCCGCCCGCCTCCGCCGGCTTGGTGGCCTCTTCGCCGAGGGAGAGGAAGGAACCGGCGGCCTGTCCCTCGTCCAGCCATTCGGTCACGGCATCGTCGTCGGTCAGTGGCGTGCTCCCGAGCTCGATCTCGACGCGACCCGCGGAGAGCTCCGCCTCGGTCTCGTTCTCGATCGTGACCACGGCCGACGTCGACGTGCCCGGCGCGACGGTGCCGCGTAGACCCGCCGTGACGTGCAGTTCGACACGGTGGTCGTCGTCCGCGGCGGGCTGGTCGGCCGCCATCGCGGGACCGGCGACACCCACCGCGCAGACGCCGGCGGCCACCACGAACGCCGCGAGCCGGCGCGCACGCGCGCGGAGGCCCGTCGGGGGAGTGATCGCGGTCATGAAGGTCTTCCTCGAACGCCGGGGAGAGGCGGATCGTGAGTACTGACCCTGTGATTCTAGGAGGCCGGACGGAGGAGAACCCTGAAGACGCGTAGAGTGACGGCCGTGTCCGACACCCCCGCCCCCCGCCCCGACCCGCTCCGCAGCGCTGCGTTCGCCGCGGATCTCGATGCCGCCGATCTCCGATCCGAGCCGCTGCGACGTCTCTGGGGCGAGGAGGCGGATGATGCACTCGCCCGTGGTCTGCGCGAGCCCATCCTTCGGGCGATCGCCGAGGATGAGGGGGTCCTCGCGACCCTCGGACGCCTCCTGGTGCTCGGCCTTCCCCAGCCGCGCGCGGCCGTGGAGCGCGCACTGCCGACGCTCGGCGTGGACGGGCTGGAGGCTCTGGGGCTGGCGACGACCGACGCCGACACCGTGACGCCGAGCGCGCTGCTGCGCCCGCAGTCGTTCGTCGACGAGGACGGAGTCGGGGAATGGTGGATCGCCAGCGACCTGGACGAGGTCGCCCTCGACGGCCCGCTGCCCGCCGACCACGTCCTCGGTGTGGGCGGCGCCTCCCGCACGCTCGCTGAGACGGTCGTCCCGCTCGCGGTGGATCGTGCCCTCGACCTCGGCACGGGCTGCGGCATCCAGGCGCTCCTCGTGGCACGACGCGCCGGCCGGGTCGTGGCCACCGACGTCTCCCGCCGCGCCCTCGCCTACGCCGCGCTGAACGCGCAACTGAACGGGGTCACGAACATCGAGTTCCGTCACGGGAGCATGTTCGAGCCGGTCGCCGGGGAGGCGTTCGACCTCATCGTCTCGAACCCGCCGTTCGTGATCACCCCGCGCACGGCGGGGGTGCCCGCCTACGAGTATCGCGACGGCGGTCTGGTCGGCGACGCACTGGTCGAGCAGTTCGTGCGCACGGCACCGGCGCACCTCACCCCGGGCGGCATCGCGCAGCTGCTGGGCAACTGGGAGTCGCGGACGGGCATCACCGGCCTCGCGCGGCTGGACGCGTGGGTGCCCGCCGACCTCGACCTGTGGGTCGTGGAGCGGGAAGAGCTGTCCCCTCTCGCCTATGCCGAGCTGTGGATCAGGGACGGCGGCATCACGCCGCGCGATGCCGCCTTCACTCCGCTGCTGACCGCGTGGCTCGACGACTTCGCGGCGCGCGGCGTGACCGCGATCGGCTTCGGCTATGTGCTGCTCCGCCGCGGGCGGGGGGAGCCGCTGCGGCGATCGGAGCGGGTGACGCAGCCCGTGGCGAACGTGGGCGCGGCGCTCGGCCTCGGGCTCGCGGCCCACGATGCGCTCGCCGCAGGGCTGCCCGACACCCTCGTCGTGGCTCCGGACGTCACCGAGGCGCGCCACCTTCTCCCCGGTAACGACGACCCGAGCGTGATCGAGCTGCGTCAGGGCGGCGGGTTCGCGCGCACCGTCGCGGTGGACCCCGCGCTTGCCGGCTTCGTCGGCGCGTGCGACGGCGAGCTCCAGGTGCTGCAGATCGCCCCCGCCCTCGCGGACCTCTTCGAGGTGCCGTTCGCGCAGCTGTGGGCGGAGCTCGATCCGCGCATCCGAGGGCTCGTCCTCGACGGCTTCCTGCTCCCGGGGGAATAGTCCCGGCTTCCATGCGTTCGAATACACCATGAAGGCTTTCGGATTCCTCTCGTTCGGTCACTACGCCGACGTGCCCGGCTCGGCCACCCGCACGGCGGGCGACATGCTGAAGCAGACCATCGAGATCGCGGAGGGCGCCGACGAGCTCGGCGTCAACGGCGCCTACGTCCGCGTGCACCACTGGGCACGCCAGGCGGCGTCCCCGATGCCGCTGCTGACGGCCATGGCCGCGCGCACCGAGCGCATCGAGGTCGGCACCGGCGTGATCGACATGCGGTACGAGAACCCGTTCCAGTTCGCCGAGGAGGCGGCCGCACTCGACCTCATCGCGGACGGCCGTATCGCGCTCGGCGTGAGCCGCGGGTCACCCGAGACGGCGCTGCGCGGCTACGAGACCTTCGGCTTCCGCGACGAGGAGGACCCGGAGCGCGGCAGCGTGCTCGCACGGGAGAAGTTCGAGATCTTCCTCCGCGCCATCGACGGCGAGCGACTCGCTCCCGGCGACCCCCGGATGGTGGGTGCGGGACAGTACCTCGCGATCGAGCCGCAGTCCCCCACGCTGCGCGACCACATCTGGTGGGGCTCGGGTTCGCGCGCGACGGCCGAGGAGACCGGCCGCAAGGGACTCAACATGATGAGCTCGACGCTCGTGACGGAGGCCACCGGTCAGCCCTTCCACGAGCTGCAGCGCGAGCAGATCGAGCTCTTCCGCTCCGCCTACCGTGAGGCCGGCCACACCGGGACGCCTCGCGTGTCGGTCAGCCGCAGCGTGTTCCCGCTCGTGTCGGACATGGACCGCGCCTACTTCGGGCTGCGCAGCGAGGAGAACGGCGACCAGATCGGCATCATCGACGGGTTCCGCTCCACGTTCGGCAAGACCTACGCCGCGGAGCCCGATGTGCTCATCGAGCAGCTCCGGCAGGACGAGGCCGTCATGGCCGCGGACACCCTCATGCTGACGATCCCGAACCAGCTCGGGCCGGAGTACAACCTCCACGTGCTCGAGGCGTTCGCGGAGCACGTGGCGCCGGCCCTCGGGTGGAAGCCCAACACGGAGGGTCCGGTCCAGGGCGACCCCGTGGTCTGATCCGGCATGGCGGTCCGACCGATAGTGTCGGAGGCATGTCCGCAGGCAGTTCCCCCCTCACCATCCGGCCGTGCCGGGGGGAGGAGTACGCGGAACTCGTCGAGATCTGGCGCAGCGCCGTTCGCGCCACCCATGACTTCCTGGAGGAGACCGACTTCGCCCGGATCGAATCGCACCTCGCGTCCGATTACTTCCCCGCGGTGACCCTCACCGTCGCCGAGCAGGACGGGGTTCCGGTCGGGTTCGCCGGCGTCCACGACGACGGGCTGGAGATGCTGTTCGTCTCCGATGCCGTTCGCGGACGCGGTGTGGGCTCTGCCCTGCTCGCCGAGGTCGTCGTCCACCAGGGCGTGGCCAGGGTCGATGTGAACGAGGACAACCCGGGCGCGCGCGGGTTCTACCGCAGCCGAGGCTTCGTGGAGGTGGGCCGGAGCGCGCTCGACGGTGACGGTCGTCCCTATCCGATCATCCACATGGCGCTTTCGGACGACCCCAAGGCCTGATCCGCGGGAGTCCGGTACGGCGGCCCGCTCTTGACACCGGCCGCGGAACGCCCGACGCTGGGGACGGCGCGCCGACCGGTGCCCGTCCCCACCGCTTCGGAGGCACCATGACCCGCGTGCGCGTCGACCTCAACATCACTCTTGACGGCTTCGCCACGACGACCGATCAGACCCCGGAGAACCCGTTCGGTGAGGACTGGGGACGACTCACCGCCGCCTACACCGCGACCCGCACCTTCCAGGAGCGCGTCTTCCACGACACCAGCGGCGCCGGCACGACCGGGGTGGACGAGAAGTACGCGGCACAGTACTTCCAGGCCATCGGTGCCGAG
Source organism: Microbacterium meiriae (assembly GCF_040685015.1). Lineage (NCBI taxonomy): Bacteria > Bacillati > Actinomycetota > Actinomycetes > Micrococcales > Microbacteriaceae > Microbacterium > Microbacterium meiriae. The sequence goes on from NZ_JBFBHD010000001.1 coordinate 1,286,475, forward strand.
ATCATGGGCGCCGGGATGTTCGGCCTCCATGCGAACCCGGACGACCCGGAGTGGCGCGGCTGGTGGGGCGAGGAGCCGCCGTTCGAGGTTCCGGTGTTCGTCCTCACCCACACCCCGCGCCCGCCGATCGAGTTCGCGAACGGCACGAGCTTCCGCTTCCTGACCGCGACCCCCGAGGAGGCGCTGCGGGAGGCCGTGGCGGTGGCCGGAGGGCGTGACGTCCGTGTCGGCGGCGGGGCGACCACGGTCCGGGAGTTCCTGCGCGCGGGGCTCGTCGACGACCTGCACGTGGGCATCACCCCGATCCTCACCGGCAGCGGGATCCGTCTGTGGGACGACCTGCGCGGCCTCGAGGCCGGCTATCGCGTGACCTCCGAGGTCGCGGAGTCCGGCGTGACCCACATCACGTTCTCCCGCGGGGCCTGAGGCCCGGCACGCGGTCGCAGATTGCACCGAGGTCGCACGGATTGCCGGGAGAACCTGCGACCTCGTGCGGAAGTGCGGCTGCGCCCAGGAGAGTCGCGGCATCGGTCTGGAAGGATCGGGGCGTGCATTCCGCGCTCGCTCCCTCCGAAACCGTCCCGTTCTGGGGGCGCCGCTCCGTGGTGCTCTCGGTGTTCCTCATCCCGCTGGCTCTGGCGATATTGCTGTTCACCGTCGAGTCCGGCCCCGTCTTCCTCCTGTGTCTCGTGGCCGTCCTCCCCGCGGCGGCGGTGACGATGTTCGCCGCGCGCTGGATCGCTCCGCGGGTCTCACGCTCCTGGACGTCCTCCCTGCTGGCGCCGGCCTGGGGCGCCGGTGCTGCTGTGCTCATCGCCACCGGGCTCGGCGCGTGGTCTTCCGAGCAGGCGCTGTACGTCGACGATCAGGGCATCCTGCGCGAGGCGATCCCCTCGACGTGGGTGCTGACGCCCATCGTGGAGGAGCTCGGGAAGGGTCTCGGGGTGCTGCTCATCCTCGTGCTCGCCCGGCGCGTCGGGCGCCGCGGCGTACTCTTCGGCGCGATGGCCGGGGCGCTGATCGGCGTGGGCTTCGCGGCGGTGGAGGACGCCTCCGCCATCGCGGCTGACATCGCGGCGAACGATGTCGGCTACGGCGTGGTGACGTGGATCGTCCGCACGCTCACCTTCCCCACGCATGCCGCTCTCACCGTCTGGACCGGGGCGGCGCTCGGCCTTGCGCTGGACGCCCGTCGCGCCTGGTCCCGCCCGCTCGTCGCGCTCGCCGGACTCACGGTGGCTATCGGAGCCCACGCCGCCATCAATTACGGGAACCTCGCCGGTGCCACCGATCAGGCCTCGTTCTTCACAGCCTTGGGCACGGCCCTCGGCTGGATCGCGGTGTCGACGGTCCTCGCCGTGACCCTCCGCCTAGTGCTGACCCGCCGCGGAGCCTGAGCCCTCGGAAGCACGTGTGCCGGGCGGCTCAGGCGGCGGGGATCCAGAGGACGGCGCCGTCGCGCCAGCCGAGGCCGGCCGGGCCCTCAGGGAGTGGGTCCTCGTGCCGGGGACGGACCACACGGAGGCGGCGCCCGGCGAGCTCGACGATGTAGACGACGTCGGCACCGCGGTAGACGTGCGCGATGACCTCGACCGGGACGGGGGCACCCGGCCCCGCCGCGGGCGACAGATGCAGATCCTCCTGCCGCAGCACGACCTCGCCCGAGCCGTCCGACCCGGCGCCCGTGAGCGGGACCTGCACGGCGGTGCCCTCGAGGGTCGCTACCGCGCCGGAGCGCGTGGCGGGGAGGAGGTTCGCGGCACCGATGAAGTCCGCGGCGAACGGGGTGAGCGGGGTGCTGTACAGGGCCGCCGGCGCGCCCTCCTGTTCGATGATCCCGCCGTTCATGAGCACGATGCGATCGGAGAGGCTCATCGCCTCCTCTTGGTCGTGCGTGACGAACACCGTTGTGAGACCGAGCGTGCGGTGCAGTTCCTTGAGCTCCACCTGCATGTCCTCACGCAGACGCGCATCGAGGTTCGACAGCGGTTCGTCGAGGAGGAGCACGCGCGGTTCGAACGCGATCGCGCGGGCCAGAGCGACCCGCTGCTGCTGTCCGCCGGACAGCTGGGCGGGCACGCGATCAGCGAGGTGGCCCATCTGCACACGCTCCAGCGCCCGGACGGCGAGCTCCTTCTGCTCCGTCTTCGACTTCTCACCGGACATCCGCAGCCCGAAGCGCACGTTCTCGGCGACGCTCATGTGGGGGAAGAGCGCGTAGCTCTGGAACATCATGCCGAGGTGACGCTTCTCGGGTGGCAGCTTCGTGACGTCCTGCCCCGCGATCTCGATCGTGCCGCTCGTGGGCGACTCGAGGCCGGCGATGCAGCGGAGGAGCGTCGTCTTCCCGCAGCCCGAAGGACCGAGGAGCGAGACGAACTCGCCGGACCGCATCGAGACGTCGATGCCCTTGAGCACCTTCGTCCCCTTGAAGTCCTTGGTGAGAGCAGTGATGGTGAGCGTTGTCATCAGACGAACAACCTTCCCAGGCCGATGATGCGTTCGAGGACGATCATGAGGACGACGGTGAGCAGGACCATGAGGGTCGAGACGGCCGCCACGGTGGGGGACGTGCTGAACTCCAGCTGGCCGTAGATGGCGATGGGCAGGGTCTCCAGCTGCGGGGTGCGCAGGAAGAGGGCTATGACCGCATCGTCGAACGAGATGTTGAAAGCGAAGAACGCTCCGGCCGCGATGCCGGGACGCGCGATGGGCAGCACCACGAGGCGGTAGCGGTTCCAGGTGCCGGCGCCGAGGGTGCGCGCCGCCTCCTCGGTGAAGTGGTCGGCACGGGTCATCACGCCGGTCACGGTGCGCATGACGTAGGGGATCGCGATGACCACATGGATCGCGATGAGCACGCCCACGTTGGGGGAGCCGATCGTGAGGGAAGCGATGGAGAGGGCGCCGATCGCGAGGATGATCGTGGGGATCGTCAGCGGCGACATCAGCAGCGCCTGGATCGCCGCCCCTCCCGGAACGCGGAACCGCGTCAGCGCCAGGGCGGCCGCGGTGCCGATGGAGGCGGCGAGGATCGCGACCGTCACCCCCACCACGAGGCTCAGGCGGAACGGTTCCAGGTATGTGTCGGAGGTGAGGGCCTCCACGTACCAGTCGAGCGTGAAGCCCTGTCCGGGGAACGTGAGGAACCGGTTTTCTCCCACCGAGGCGCCGGCGACGACGAACAACGGGACGAGCATGTACAGCGTCACGATGACGCCGAGGAGGATCGCGAGGATACGGCCGAGGAGCGGGACGGAACGGACCATGGTCACACCTTCTGCTTCCCGAGCCGGGACGTGGCCGCGAGCACGAGCATCACGCCCGCGAACAGCAGCACGGCCTGCGCCGCCGCGAACGCCCAGTCGAGGTTGGTGGTCGCGTCGACGTAGATCGTCTGCGCGAACACGGGGATCTGCGAACCGCCGATGAAGCGGGGGGTGATGAAGGAGCTCACCGAGAGCACGAACACCAGGGTGGCGCCGGCGACGATGCCGGGCACCGAGAGCGGCAGCACGACGTGCCGCAGCGTGCGCAAGAATCCAGCGCCGAGCGTGCGGGAGGCCTCCTCCAGCTGCGGCGTGATCCCGGAGATGACGCCGAGGATGCTGAGCACAGCGAACGGCAGGAGGACCTGCACCATCGCGATCACGACGCCCGTCTCGGTGCCGAGGAATCCCTGCGTACCGCCGATGAGGAGTTCCGCCCCGGGGATCTGCATCATCAGGCCGGACGGCCCCATGAGCACCACCCAGCCGAAGGTGCGGACGACGACGCTCGTCATCAGCGGCAGGATCACGACGATGAGGAGGAAGGAGCGCACCTTCGAGCCGGCGCGCGCCATGATGTACGACAGCGGGATGGCGATGACGAGGGTGATCACCGTCTGGATCACCCCCAGGCGGAGCGATCGCAGCGCCGCCTGGAGGTGATACTCGCTCGCGAACAAGCGGGTGAAGTTGTCGAGCGTGAACCCGCCTGCCGGCGATTGCACGCTCATGAGCAGCATGCCGGCCACCGGGGTGACGAAGGCGAGCGCGAGCAGCACGATCGCCGGCAGGAGCAGGAGCCAGGGCTCCCTACGGGTTCGGACGCTCATTTGGTGATCAGCGCATTCCACTCATCGGTCCACGCCTGACGCGACGCGGCGATGTCGCCCGGGGCGTAGACGACCACGTCGTCGAGCTCGTCGCCGGTGAGCACGGCCTCGGCCGCCTGATCCGACAGCTCGGTCGCGGTGTTGACGGGGGAGTAGCGCATGTTCTCCGCGAAGACGGCCTGCGCTTCGGGGCGCAGCTCGTAGTCGATGAAGAGCGTCGCCAGCTCGGCGTTGTCCCGGCCCTCGACGACGTTCGCCGTGATGAGCGACGCGGTCGCACCCTCCTCCGGGACGATGAACTCGACGGGAAGACCCGCGTCCTGCAGGGTGCCCGCGTAGTCCATCGCGTACGGCGCCAGCCACGTGCCGCGCTGGGCGAAGGCGGTCTGCAGGTCCGGCGAGGTCGGGACGACGATCGCGTCGCCCGAGGAAGCCAGCGCCCCGAGGTCGGCGATGGCTGCGGACGGGTCCTCGATGCCACCCCCGAGTGCGTCGGCCACGCGGAGCATCGACAGCACCCCGTAGGTGTTCGAGAAGTCCGTCAGGGCGATGTGACCGGCGTAGGCGTCGTCGAAGAGGTCTTCCCAGGACGTCGGTGCCGGGGCGTCGGCCTCGGTGTTGTAGACGAGCCCGATGGGCGCGAGCTGGATGACCGGACCCTCGCCGCGCTCGAGGCCCGCGGTGGCGATGTCGATGAGGTCTCCCGACGCGGACAGGTCGTCAGCGGCGATCGGGGCGATGAGGCCCTGCTCCGCGGCGGTGAACTCCTGTCCGCCGGAGAAGTGCACGACATCGATCTGCGGGCTCGCCTTCTGGGCGGTGACCTGGGCGAGGGCATCGGCGCTGTACAGGGTGATCAGCTCGACCTTCGCTCCGGTCTCCTCCTCGAACGGGTCGACGACGGCCTCGATGAAGGCCTTCTCCCAGTCTCCGCCGAACGACGTGACGACCAGGGTCTCGCCGGCGAACTCCTTGTCACCACCGGACGAGGACTCGCCGTCGCCGGACGCGCAGCCGGCGAGGACGAGGGCACCGGTGGCGACGAGCGCGCCGGCGGTGAGGATTCTGCGGGTGTTCATGCACTGCTCCTTCGGGATGGGTCCAGCACGGGGGTGGACGCCTAGACCAGGCGTCCGATGGTGAGCTGCTTCGCTCCGTCGATGCGGATCGCGGCGCTCTCCTGAGCGAACTCCGCGAGTCCTTCGGTGATGCCGGCCCAGATGTTGACGGGTGTCCATCCGAGGGGGCCGAGAGTACGGGCACCACGATCGTAGAAGACTCCGATCTCGTACCACTCGAACGGCAGTCCGCCCATCTGCATGGGGCGCTGCCAGTACCACTGCAGGTCACCCGGTGCGGGCACGACCTGCTGGTTCTCCGCGGGCACGGCTTCGGGGTCGAAGTTCTGGGCCTCCTCGGGAAGGCCGACCATGACCTCGGGTCCGGCGTACATGGCGTGCATCGCCTGCATGGTGACCGGCTTCTCCAGCGCACCCCACATGGCCTCGCACGTGCGAGGGGCGAGGTCCTCGAACAGGGTGGCGACGGCGCGGACGCCGTTCTCGTACTCGAGGAAGACCTGCTTGGTCATCGTGTTCCTTTCTGGCCAGCGGACGGTTCCGCTGCGCGTTCACGGGCGGCCGCCACGAACGCCGCGAACAGCGGGCGCTCCTCGGCGGCCTCTTCGGGGGCTGTCATCTTCTCGGGGTGCCACTGCACCGCCCAGAAGGCCCAGTCGTCGTCCGCCTCGACGGCCTCGACGATGCCGTCGGGAGCCCAGGCGACGGGGCGCAGCCCGGGGGCCGGGGTGTCGACGGACTGGTGATGGATGGTGTTGACGGTCCTCGTCGTCGTCCCGTAGAGCGCGGCGAGCCTGCTGTCCTCCGCGAACGCGACGGCGTGCCGGGCGGAGAGCTGCTCGTCTGCTCCTCGCACCGGGTGATGGTCGGCCGTGCCGGGGATGTCGACGATGAGGGAGCCGCCGAACGCGACGGTGCAGACCTGGAGCCCGCGGCAGATCGCCAGCACCGGCAGGCCGCGTTCCCGGGCGCCGAGGGCGAGCGCGATCTCGTAGCCGTCGCGGGCCGAGTCGTACGACTTCCCGTCCTGGGGCTCGGCGCCGTAGTGCGAGGGGTGCAGATCCTCCCCGCCGGAGAGCACCAGTCCGTCGAGCCAATCGAGGACCTCGTCGACACCGGCGGTCGGCGGCAGCAGCACGACGGCGCCGCCGGCGGCCTCGATCGGCGTGGCGTATTCGGTGCCGAGGCTGTGCGCGGGGCGGCCCGTGCCGAGGTCGGTGTCGATGGCGCGGCGCCAGGTGGTGATGCCGATGAGCGGGCGGGTCACGACAGCTCGATCCACGTGGTCTTCAGGTCGGTGAACTTCTCCATCGCGTGCAGACTCTTGTCGCGTCCGAAGCCGGAGCCCTTGACCCCGCCGAAGGGGATGGTCATGTCGCCCTCCTCGAAGCAGTTGACCCAGACGACACCCGCCCGCAGCCGCCGGGAGAGGGTGTGCACGGCGTTGAGGTCGGTGCTCCACAGCGCGGCGGCGAGGCCGTACTCGGTGCCGTTGGCGATGGCGAGGGCGTCGTCGACGTCGTCGTACGCGATGACCGACAGCACGGGGCCGAAGACCTCGCGCTGCGCCACCTCGTGCGCGGGGGTCACGCCGAGCACGACCGGGGCGAAGTAGCTGCCGCCGTCGACGGCGGAGAACCGCTCGGCGCTCCCGGCCGCGAGCTCGGCGCCCTCGGCCTCCGCGCGCTCGACGAACCCGGCGATCCCGGCGAGCTGCTTCTCGCTGACGATCGCCCCCATCGACGTGGACACGTCGAACGGGTCTGCGGGAAGGCTCGTGCGGGCGACCTCGGCGGCGATCTCCAGGGCGCTGTCGTACTGCGCGCGGGGGACGAGCAGCCGGGACGAGGCCGTGCACATCTGCCCCTGGTTGTAGAAGCAGCCGTCGGCCGAGGCTCGGACCGCGCGCTCCAGATCGGCGTCGGGCAGCACGAGGCTCGCCGTCTTGCCGCCGAGCTCCGGCCACACGCGCTTGCCGTTCGACGCGGCGGCGTATCCGAGGAACCGGCGGCCGATCTCGGGCGAGCCCGTGAACGTGACGACGTCGACGTCGGGGTGCTCGCCGAGTGCGCGGCCGGCGACGTGGCCGGCGCCGGGGGTGACGTTCAGCACGCCGGCCGGGATGCCGGCCTCGTGGGCGAGCTCGGCCAGACGCAGGGCCGAGAAGGTGGTGTGCTCGGCGGGCTTGAGGACGACGCTGTTGCCGACGGCGAGAGCGGGGGCGAGCTTCCAGGCCGTCATCGTGAGCGGGAAGTTCCACGGCACGACCGCGGCGACGACGCCGGCCGGTTCGCGGGTGACGAGCGCGAGGCTGTTCGGGGCGGTGACGGGGAGCTCGTCGAGCACCTTGTCTGCGGCCTCGCCGTACCACCGGAAGCAGTTCACGACCGCGCGGAGTTCGGTCTGCAGCGCCTCGCGCACGGGCTTGCCCATCTCGAGGGAGATGGTGAGGGCGAGTTCTTCGGCGTTGTCGTGGATCTTCTGCGCGAAGGCGATCAGCAGCTGGCCGCGTTCGCGGGGGGCGATGCGCGACCAGACGCCCGCGTCGAACGCGGCACGGGCGGAGCGGACCGCGCGGTCGATGTCGGCGGCGGAGGCGGCCGCGATCGGGGGCAGAGCCCGGCCGTCCCGGGGGCTGATCGGTGCGAGGGGCTCGGCGGTCCCGTCCTCCCAGGAGCCGTCGATGAACATGCGGGTGTGCAGCGACAGTGCCGCCGCGCGGTCCGCCCAGTCGTCTCCAGTTGCCGTGAACACGATCGTCCTCTCCAGGGGTGAAGGCCCTGGAAGGGATACTCGCTCTATTTCGCCATCGCGTCAAGGCAATGCGAACGATCTCGCCATTTCTTTACACGTCCGTAACAGAATCGGCCTACAAGCGGATGGCTCCCGTCGGCATGTCCTGCGCCAGCGCCGCCGGCGCCTCGTCCACGATCAGCGAGCCGCGCAGCACCGGTGTGATGACGACGAGGGACTCCACGACCTCCAGCCCGTCGTGGCCGGCGACCGCGGGACCGGTGAGGAAGTCGTAGAACTCGTCCGCGTCGCGCACGAGCACGTTCATGAGGAGCTGCGACGTGCCTGTCGTCGCGACGATGAACTTCACCTCCGGGGCAGCGGCGAGGGCGGATCCCACCTTCTCCAGCCGATCCATCGGCACCCGCAGCCACACGAGGGCCTCCAGCCCGAGGCCGAAGAGGCTCGGCACGATCTCCGTGCGCGGGTGCATGAGCCCGCGGCGGTTGAGCGATTCCATCCGTCGGCGCGTCGTGGTGACATTCAGTCCGAGCGCGCGGGCGAGCTGTGCCACGGGCATCCGTCCGTCCTTCAGCAGGAGTCGGATCAGCGCTTCCTCGTCCTCACTCAGGGCGTCCGCCGGGTCGACCTCGGATCCGGACGACTCGTCCAGCATCCGCACCTGTTCGTCGGACAGCACCCCCACCCGCCAATCGTGCCCGGAGCGGAAGAACTTCAGCACCGTGGTGACGTTGATCGACGCGATGCCCTCCACTTCGGGGAAGTCCGTGAACAGTAGTTCGCGGATCGATGCGTCGTCGTGGGGGAGGAGCATGCCGGCGATGTCGCTGCTGCCCTCGAGGACCGACACGGACGAGGCGTCGGCGCGACGGGCGAGGGTGCGGGCGACGTGCCAGAGCGCATGCGGTTCGGTCGTGATCCGGAACAGGACGGCCCGCGCATGGAGTACGCGGGCGGGGTCGACGTAGGTCGAGACGCGCACAAGACCGCGGTCCAGCAGACGCTGTCCGCGGCGGGCGACCGTACGCTCCGGGAGGTCGACAACGCGGGCGATCTCCCCCCAGGAGGCGCGGCCGTTCACCTGCAGGGCCGCTGCGACGATCCGATCGGTCTCATCGGCCAGGGCATCGTTCGCGGGCACGGGTTCTCCTTCGCGGGTCGGGCACGTGAAGGTTATCCCAGACCCGGAGCGGGTCAGATGTCGGAGTAGTCGTTGGCGCCGCTCTGGATGCCGGTCACCACGTCCTCGGTGAGGACCAGGAGGACGTACTCCACGCCGACCTGTCCCGGGTGGACCAGCGATCGGGTGCCGGACACCTCGCGCATTCCGATCTTCAGGTAGTCCGCGATGCCGTCGCCGTCCTCATCCCACTCGTCCTCCGCGCCCGCCGACAGGGCCTCGGCGCGGCTGGCGCCGAGGCCGACCCCTTCCGGGGTCGTGAACGAGACGGACGGGGCATCCGCCGTCACCGAGACGACGATCCTCGAGTCATCGTCGGTCGCGCGCAGGCCGTCCCAGACGTACGCGGTGTACTCGCCGCCGTAGGGACCCTCGAGCGGCTCCTCCTCCGGCGCGACGCTCATCGCGTCGGCCAGCGCATCGATGACGAGCTCCCTCTCGTCGAACGGAACGAGGGGACCGCCGTTGACGGCGATCCCGTCCACCGAGATCACCACGGTCTGATCCGCGGGCTCCGGTGCGACGGACGTCTCCGGCGTCGAGGACGCTCCGGCCGGTACCGTCGGGGCCGGATCGACGGGGGAGTTCTCCTGGACGCAGGCGGTCAGGGCCATGGCGAGGAGAAGGACGGTGCCCGCGGTGGCGGCGCTGCGGAGGGACCGGTGCATGGTGCGAGCTTAGAGGCCGGGAGTGGGGGGAGACGGCACGGGCGCCGCCGGGAGTGCCGGCGGCGCCCGTGGAGGGAGGAGGGGGTTACTCGGCGTCCGTCGTCTCGATCATTGCGTGCGCACGGCGGCGACGCAGGGCGAACAGGCCGAGGCCGGCGGCGAGCAGCACGACGGCCCCGATGACGAACGGCGTGCTGTCGGCACCGGTCGTCGCGAGGTCGCCGTCGGTCGCGCCACCCGAGTCGCTCTCACCGGGGACGATCGCTCCGCCACCGGCCGCCGCGGTCACGGCCAGGGAGGCCGTCACCTCTGAGCCGTCGGGGAGGATCACGGCGAGGGTGTGCGCACCCGCCGGGGTGCCCGCCGGGATGGTGACGGTGCGCGCGAACGTGCCGTCCGCCGCGACCGTGACCGTACCGAGCGAGACCGGGTCGGACCGCAGCTCGAGCGCGAGCTCGGCGCCCTCCGCGAAGCCGCTGCCCGACACGGCGAGCGTGCCGCCGGCGGTGACCGAGGACGCGCCCAGCTCGACGGTCGCGGGCTTCTCGGGCTCCGGCTCCTCCGTGACCGGCGGGGTGACGCCGGCCTCGGTGACCCACTTCTCGCCCGCGTCGGACTTGGTCACCGTGAACGTGTCGTAGACCGCGCCCACGGGGAGCTCGGTCGTGGCGTCCGGCTGCTTCTCGGCGAGATACGACCGGTAGACGAGCTGGTTCTTCGAGACATCGATCACCTGGTAGGTCGTCACGCCCTGACCGCGCAGCACCTGGGTGGCGCCGTTGTTGGTCCAGACGTTCTTCTCCGGGGTCTCCAGGTCGTAGTGCTTGGCGCCGGAGTTCGACACGACGTACACCGGCCCCGTGGTGAGTCCGGCGGTGTCTGTGGCGTCCGTGTTCACGAAACCGCGGGCATACGTGTGATCGTGGCCCATGAGCACGAGGTCGATGTCGTTGCGCTGGAAGACGGGCAGCCACTCGGCACGGAGCACCGGCTCGTCACGACCGGCCGACGCCGAGAACACCGGCTGGTGGAACGTGACGACGTTCCACTTCGACGGGCTGCTCTGCAGCAGCAGGTCGAGCCACGCCGCCTGGAAGCGGGTCCACAGCGTGCCGATCTGCGACGACGGGCATTCCGCGCCCGTGCAGGACGGGAGCCCGGCCGGCGTGAGGAAGGTCGTGTCGCGCGTCGCGTTCAGGGTGATGAAACGGACGCCCTGGTAGTCGGTGTAGTACGCGGTCTCTGCGGCGAACGAGCTCCAGTGGTCGAAGAACGCGCGGTACTGCTGCGCCACCTCGGAGTCGCCCTTCGCCAGGTTCGCGAGTTCCCCGATCGAGCTCGTGGACGGGTTGTTGTGCGGGTACTCGAACGCGGCCTTCCAGGCGGTGAGGAGTTTGTCCCCCGAGTACTCGTGGTTGCCGGGGGCGGCCATCACGTTGGTGCGCACGGCGGAATCCTCCATGCCCTTGAACCAGTTCAGCCACTCGTTCTCGTTGCTGGACGTGTTGATGAGGTCTCCGGCGTGCACGGAGCCGATCGATCGCGGGGCGTGGGCCTCTGCCTGCTTCACGACGCGCGGCCAGGTGGTGTCGAGACCGATCTGGGCGTCGCCGTAGTAGATGAACTGGAAGTCGCTCGCCTTCGGGTCCGCGGTGCGGAACTCGTGCCAGTCGCTCCAGCTGCCGGGGAGGCCGACACGGTAACGGTACGCGCTGGCCGGGGTGAGGTCGATGACCGTGGCCGAGAAGTGCTTGTTCGGGTTGCCGTTCACCACTCCGGCGTCATAGGCGTCGACCGTCCGGGTGGCCCCACCTGCTGCGGGGCCGATCTCGACCTGACCTGCCGTGTGCGACGGGTCGCCCGCGAGCCAGGAGAACGACTGCGACACCTCCGGCTTCTCGGTCGGGGTGAGGATGACGCGGGTCGGCGGGGCGACGACGGGAGTGCCGGGGTCGGAGGCCTTCACGAGGGTCAGCGACGACATGTCGAAGTAGATGTCGGAGCTCGACGCGCGGTCCTGGAACAGCGACACGGCGATGGTGTTCGTGCCGTCGCGGAGCAGGTCGCCCTCGGCGCTGAACGTGCTGGTCAGGGGGTCGCCGTTGGAGTCTCCGGCGTACTCGACGTTGGTGGTGTCGGTGATGCGGCCGTCGACGTAGCGGGCGACCTCCTCGCCGTTGATCCACACGATGATCGCGTCGTCGAAGGTGACGGTGCTCTGCAGGGCGGCGACCTGCTCGGCGACGCCGGCCTCCAGCTCGAAGGTCGTGCGGAAGAAGTACGTCGGCACCGTCGGTGCCTTCACCCCGTCGAGGTAGTGGTTGAGGAGTGTCTTCGGGGTCTGCGGTCCCACCGGCGCGAGGGCGCCGTTCTTGGCACCGAAGCTGCCCGGTGCGGTCTTCCAGGCGCTGTCGTCGTACGCGGGCAGGGTCCAGTCGCGCAGCGCGGCCGGGGCGGGCGACGGGTCGGAGCCGTCGTCGAGGTAGTGCCAGGGGGTGTCGCCGGTGAGGAGCGATCCGGTCGGCACCTCGGGATCGGGCGCGGCGAGGGCCGCGGGGGCGACGACGGCGCCGCCGAGCACGGCGAGCAGCGCGACGGACGTCAGTCCGCGACGCCGCCACCGCACCGCAGGGGTGGGGGAGGTCATGTCTGTCCTTCGTGGGTGGGTGTCCGTGCTCAGCCGCACGGGGCGCCCCCAGCCCAGCGGAGCCGGATGACCGGGGTCTGACATCAAGACGACGGGGAGGTGAACGCGGGCGCGTCAGGGGGCGGCCGGTACGCTGGAACCCATGCTCAACATGGCCGACGGCCTCGCCCGTCTCGGCGCGCTCGCCGAGAATCCCGTCGTCCGTACCCTCGCGGAGGCCTTCGACGCCGCCGGTTTCGAGCTCGCCGTCGTGGGCGGTCCGGTGCGCGATGCGCTGCTCGGGCGGCAGACGCACGACCTCGACTTCACGACGAGTGCGTCGCCGGATCAGATCCTCGCGATCGTGAAGCCGGTGGCCTCCGCGCACTGGGACATCGGTCGCGCCTTCGGGACCATCGGCGCCCGGGTGCGCGGCGAGCAGGTCGAGATCACGACCTATCGGGCGGACAGCTACGACGGCGTGACGCGCAAGCCGACGGTGGAGTTCGGCGACTCGATCGATGGCGACCTCGTCCGCCGCGACTTCACGGTCAACGCGATGGCCCTCCAGGTGCCCGCGGTGAAGCTCGTCGATCCGACCGGCGGGGTCGAGGACCTCGTGGCGGGGGTACTGCGGACGCCGACGGATCCTCGGGTGTCGTTCGGCGACGACCCGCTCCGGATGCTGCGGGCCGCCCGGTTCAGCGCGCAGCTCGGCTTCACGGTGGAGGAGGATACAGAGCGGGCGATCACCGAGCTCCGCGAGACGCTGAAGATCGTGAGCCCCGAGCGCGTGCAGTCCGAGCTCGTGCGCCTCATGCAGACCGACGACCCCGTCCGCGGCATCCGGGTGCTGGTGGAGACCGGACTCATCGACGAGTTCCTCCCCGAGGTGAGCGCTCTCAAGCTCGAGGTCGACGAGCACCACCACCACAAGGACGTCTACGAGCACTCCCTCATGGTGCTCAGCCAGGCCATCGCGCTCGAGCATGCCCGGAACCCCGGGGCGGCGCCGGACGTGCCGCTGCGGATCGCAGCTCTGCTCCACGACATCGGCAAACCCCGCACGCGCAAGCTCGAGCCGGGCGGTGCGGTGACGTTCCACCACCACGACGTGGTCGGCGCGCGCATGGCCCGCAAGCGGCTGCAGGCGCTGCGCTTCGACTCGGCGACCACGGATGCCGTCGCGACCCTGATCGAGCTGCATCTTCGGTTCTTCGGCTATGCGGAGGGGGCGTGGACGGATGCCGCCGTGCGCCGCTACGTCCGCGATGCCGGCGATCTGCTGGAGCGCCTGCACATCCTCACCCGCGCCGACGTCACCACGCGGAACAAGCGCAAGGCCGCCCGGCTCGCCGCCGCCTACGACGACATCGAGTCACGGATCGCGGCGCTCCGGGAGCAGGAGGAGCTCGACGCGATCCGTCCGGAGCTCGACGGCAACCGCATCCAGGAGGTCCTCGGCATCAAGCCGGGCCGGGAGGTCGGCGAGGCGTACCGGTTCCTCCTCGATCTGCGCCTCGACGAGGGTGTGCTGGGCGAGGCCGTCGCGGAGCAGCGACTCCGGGAGTGGTGGGCGTCGCGCGGTTGACTCCTGCCGGCCCACCCCGTTCCGTGCGTCCCGGCCCCTTACGGCCGCACGCAGGGGGCCGGGAGGACCGGAGAGGGGTGGGTCGACCTCAGTTGACGATGGCGGCGGCGTCCGGGGGGAGTGTCAGGGACGTGGAGGAGCGCGTCAGGGCGGCGGTGGCGAGGAGGAGGTCAGCCGTAGCGGGGACACTGAACGTCGCGGGGGCGGGGGAGAGGTTCACGAGCACCGACACTCCACCGCGATCGATGCGGTAGACGCGGTGCTCGGGGCGGCCGTCCGTCTCCCGGACCTCGACCGTCGTGTGCGCGGAGTCCGGGTCGGTCAGCTCCGGTCGCGCTCGCCGCAGTCGTGCCAGGTCGCGGTACAGCGACAGGAGCCGGGAGTGCTCCGGGGCCTCGGCCTCGGCCCAATCGAGGTGCGAGCGGTGGAAGGTCTCGGGGTCCTGCGGGTCGGGCACCGCGTCCGGATCCCATCCCATGCGGGCGAACTCCGCCGTGCGGCCCTCGGCGACCGCGCGGCCGAGCTCGGGTTCGGGGTGGGAGGTGAAGAACTGCCAGGGGGTCGTGGCGCCCCACTCCTCGCCCATGAACAGCATCGGGGTGCCCGGGGCCGTCAGGGTGAGCACGGCGGCCACCGCGAGCCGATCGGGGGACAGGGTGGCAGGGAGCCGATCCCCGGCGGCGCGGTTCCCGATCTGATCGTGATCCTGCGCGAAGGTCACCAGCCGCCAGCTCGGCACCTCGGCCGGGATCGGGGACCCGTGCGGACGGTCGCGGAAGGACGAGAAGGAGCCGTCGTGGAAGAAGCCGCCCTCCGTCACCTTGGCCACCGCCTCGTCTGCGGCGAAGTCGGTGTAGTACCCGGCGGTCTCTCCAGTGAGCGCGACGTGCACGGCGTGGTGCCAGTCGTCGGACCACTGCGCGGTGAGCCCGTAGCCCCCGGCTTCCCGCGGCAGGATGAGCGTCGGATCGTTGAGGTCTGACTCCGCGATGAGGCTCAGCGGCCGGTTCTGCTGCGCGGAGAGGGCGTCCACGCGTTCGGCGAGCTCCCGCAGCAGGTGCACCGGCCGCCGGTCGTGGAGGGCGTGCACGGCATCGAGCCGGAGTCCGTCGACCTGGAAGTCGCGCAGCCACATCAGGGCGTTGTCGAGGATGTACTCCCGCACGGCGTCCTCGTCGAGGTTCACCGAGTCGCCCCAGGTGGTGCTCTCGCCCTCGCGCAGGTACGGACCGAAGAGCGGGAGGTAGTTGCCGCTCGGGCCGAGGTGGTTGTAGACGACGTCCTGCACGACCGCGAGCCCGTGCGCGTGGGCGGCGTCGACGAAGCGCTGATAGGCCGCGGGGCCGCCGTACTCCTCCTGCACCGCGTACCAGAGCACGCCGTCGTATCCCCAGTTCCAGCGGCCGTTGAAGCCGTTCACGGGCAGCAGCTCGACATGCGTGACGCCGAGGTCGACGAGATGCGCCAGGCGACCGCTCGCCGCGTCGAGAGTGCCCTCCGGCGTGAACGTGCCCAGGTGCAGCTCGTAGATCAGTCCCCCCGCGAGCTGCCGTCCGGTCCACGAGGCGTCGGTCCACGCGAAGGCGGCGGGGTCGAAGGCCGCCGAGGCCCCGTGCACGCCGTCCGGCTGCCGTCGCGACCGCGGATCGGGGCGCAGGTCATCACTGTCGTCGAGGAGGAAGCCGTAGCGCTCACCGTCCGCGAGGACGACGTCGGCGGCCCAGTGCCCCTCTGCCCCCGCCGTGAGTGCGCGCTCCTCCACGGTGGTGCCCGCGTCGTCGAGGCGTCGTACCCGCACACGGGTCGCCCGCGGCGCCCACACCGAGATCATCGAGCCAGCTCGATCAGCGCGACCGGGTAGGTGTCGAGGAGTTCCGCCAGTCGCACGGGCCCGGGCGGGATCCGCCGGCCGGTGAGGAGGTCGGTCCCCGGCAGCTCGGGGCGCATCATGACCGTGTCGCCCCAGCCCCCGCGGCGCGCCAGCGCGACCGGCAGCCGTGTGGCCACGGCGGTCGCGCCGCCGCGGTGCACGGCGATCGCGTGGTCTGCGGCCTCACCTTCGACGACGGCCGGCCGGTAGAAGCGGAACAGCTCCGGATTGTCCCGCCGCAGTCGCAGTGCCCGCGAGGTCACCAGCAGCTTCGCGGCGCCGGAGTCGTCGATCGGGGGGACCACACCGCGGGCGTGGTCCGCGTCGAGCTCCCGCAGCATCCGGGCGCGCAGAGCGAAGTCGACGGGTCGACGGTTGTCGGGGTCGACGAGCGAGAGGTCCCACAGCTCGGTGCCCTGATAGACGTCGGGCACGCCGGGGCCGGTGAGCTGCAGCAGCTTGGCGGAGAGGGAGTTGGAGCGCCCCGCATCGACGATCTCGGCCACGAAACGGTCGAGGATCGGCGCGGCATCGCCCTCGACGGACCGGGCGATCGCGGCCAGGCCCTCTTCGAACTCCGCATCCGGATGCTGCCAGGTCGTCCGCTCCGCGGCCTCACGCGCGGCCTTGGTGGCGTAGGCGAGCAGCCGGTCGGAGGGCAGCGGCCAGGCGCCGACCGCGGCCTGCCAGATCAGCGCGTCGAGCGGGCCGTGCCCGGTGGTCGCCACGTCGCGCAGCTCGGCCAGCACCTCGGCCCAGCGCTCCGGGATCTCCGAGAGCACCGACAGGCGCGCGCGCACGTCCTCCGAGCGCTTCGTGTCGTGCGTGGAGAGCGTCGTCATCGAGTGCGGCCACGCCGCCAACCGCGCCCGCTGCGCGTCGTGGAACTCCTCGACCGACAGCGCGGGGAGGGACGGGTCGGCGCCGACCTCGGTCAGTGTTCCGAGGCGGGTGAACCGGTAGAACGCTGTGTCCTCCACACCCTTCGCCATCACGGCGCCGCTCACCTGCGGGAATCGCTGCGCGACCTCGAGGCGCGGATCGTTCAGCAGCGGCTCCAGCGCTGTGAACGCGGTCGCGAGGTCGGGGCGTCGGCGACGGGCCTCCGCGAAGGCGGCGCGCAGGTGTTCGCGGCCCTCCGGGAGATAGGAGCGATACACGGGGAAGCAGGCGAGGAGCTCGGCCAGCGCGTCGTCGGCGTGCACGATCCCGTGGGGGAGCGTACGCACCAGTCGGCGCACCTCGGCGGCCAGGAGGGTGTCCGCGATCATCCGCTTCGTGTCGTGGATGAGGTCGTGCCAGGGGAGCGCGTCCGGGAGACCGGTCTCCGCGCGGAGCCTGGCATCCAGCCGGTCCAGCGCCGCGACGCCCTCCGCGTCGACGAACAGGCGGTCGAGCTCGGCCAGCGCGTCGTATCCGGTGGTGCCGTCGGTCCGCCACCAGGCCGGCAGGGCCTCGCCCGGCTCCAGGATCTTCTCGACGAGCGTGTACGCGCGTCCGGTCGCGTCGGCGAGCTGCTCCAGGTACGCGCCGGGGTCGACGAGGCCGTCCGGGTGATCCACCCGCAGACCGTCCGCGAGACCCTCCCGGATCCAGCGCAGGATCTCCCGGTGCGACTCGGCGAACACCTCGGGCCGTTCGACCCGGATGCCGGCGAGTTCGGAGACGGCGAAGAACCGGCGGTAGGTGAGGTCGGTGTTCTGGTCCTGCCAGAACCGCAGCTCGTAGTTCTGGGCGCCCAGGAGCGCCGGGAGATCGTCCGCCAGTGCCGCGGTGCCGGGGGCGAGGGGCAGCTCATGCTCGAAGTAGCGCAGAACGCCGTCCGGCGCGTCGGCGGCCGGCGTGGTGTCGACCACGAGCTCGCCGTTCGCGACGACCTCGTCCGGGCTCGCGCCCAGCAGCGGCAGCAGGAGACGCCCGCCGCCCGCTGCCCAGTCGATGTCGAACGCCGCCGCATGACGGGTCTTCCGGCCCAGCCGCAGCACCTCCCACCACCACGGGTTCTGCCGCGGCACGGCCACCCCCACGTGGTTGGGCACGATGTCGACGAGGATGCCGAGGCCTGCCGCCCGGGCGGCCGCCGCGAAGCGGACGAGCCCCTCCGCGCCGCCGCGGTCGGGATCGATGCGGCCGTGGTCCACGACGTCGTAGCCGTGGTTCGAGCCGCGGGTCGCCGCCAGCAACGGTGACAGGTAGGCCCACGAGGCGCCGAGCTCGGCGACGTATCCGGTCACCCCCGCGGCCGCGTCCAGGGGGAAGTCCTCGCTGATCTGCAGGCGATACGTCGAGACCGGTCTGTCGGTCATGACGCAGCCTGCTCGCTCTGCGCGCGGAGCGAGGCATCGACGGAGTCATCCGTGTCGACGGGCTCGCCGTCGAGTTCCTGCAGCACGAGCATGGCCTTGCCCTCGAGCGGCACGCTGTCCCGCGCCCGGAGCTTCCGGTCACCGAGTTCGCCGGCGGTGTCCACGGAGACGAGCCATTCCGCGCCGTGCCGGTCGTCCGGCAGGGCGAGGTCGACGGGCTCGTCGCCGCTGTTGAAGTAGACGAGGAAGTTCACGTCCTCCACGGGGCGTCCGCGGCGGTCGTTCTCGCGGATGCCGCGGCCGTTCAGGAACATGCCCACGGAGCGTCCGAAGCCCGAGTCCCAGTCCTCCGGCGTCATGCGGGCACCGTCCGGGCGCAGCCACACGACGTCGGGGATGCGCTCGCCGTCCTCGTCCTCGTCTGCGACCGGGCGTCCGTCGAAGAAGCGGCTGCGGCGGAAGGTCGGGTGCTCGTGCCGGAGCCGAGCGACCGCCGCCGTGAACTCCACGAGCGGCAGGTCGGCCGCCTCCCAGTCGATCCACGTGAGCTCGTTGTCCTGCGCGTAGCCGTTGTTGTTGCCGTGCTGCGTGCGGCCGAGTTCGTCGCCGTGGGAGATCATCGGCACGCCCTGCGAGAGCAGCAGGGTCGCCAGGAAGTTCCGCTGCTGACGCGCACGGCGCCGGTTGATGTCGATGTCGTCGGTCGGTCCCTCCGCGCCCATGTTGTCGGAGCGGTTGTGGGATTCGCCGTCGTTGTTGTCCTCGCCGTTGTCCTCGTTGTGCTTCTCGTTGTACGACACCAGGTCCCGCAGCGTGAAGCCGTCGTGGGCGGTGACGAAGTTGATGGACGCGACCGGGCGCCGGCCGGAGTGCTCGTACAGGTCGGCGGAGCCGGTGAGGCGGGAGGCGAACTCGCCGAGCGCCTGGGGCTCGCCGCGCCAGAAGTCGCGCACGGTGTCGCGGTACTTGCCGTTCCACTCCGTCCACTGCGGCGGGAAGTTCCCGACCTGATAGCCGCCGGGGCCGATATCCCACGGCTCGGCGATGAGCTTCACCTGCGAGACGATCGGATCCTGCTGCACGAGCTCGAAGAAGGCTGCGAGGCGGTCGACGTCGTAGAACTCGCGGGCGAGGGTCGCCGCGAGGTCGAAGCGGAAACCATCGACGTGCATCTCGGTCACCCAGTAGCGCAGCGAGTCCATGAGCAACTGGAGCGCGTGCGGGTTGCCCGCGTTCAGGCTGTTGCCCGTGCCGGTGTAGTCCGTGTAGTACCGCTTGTCCTCTTCGAGCCGGTAGTACGCCTCGTTGTCGATCCCGCGCATGGAGAGCGTCGGCCCGAGGTGGTTGCCCTCAGCGGTGTGGTTGTAGACGACGTCGAGGATGACTTCGATGCCGGCCTCGTGGAGCGCGCGCACCATGGCGCGGAACTCCTGCACCTGCTGGCCGTCCTGGCCGCCGGCGGCATAGGCGTTGTGCGGTGCGAAGAATCCGAGGGTGTTGTAGCCCCAGTAGTTCGACAGGCCCTTGTCCTGCAGCACCGAGTCGTTGACGAATTGATGCACCGGCATCAGCTCCAGGGCCGTGACGCCGAGGCGCTGGAGATGCTCGATGACCGCCGGATGCGCGATGCCGGCGTAGGTGCCGCGCAGCTCCTCCGGGACCTCGGGGTGCCGCTGGGTGAGCCCCTTGACATGGGCCTCGTAGATGACCGTCTCCGCGTACGGGGTCTTCAGCGGACGGTCGCCGCCCCACTCGAAGAACGGGCTGACGACCACGCCCTTCGCCATCGCGCTTGCGGAGTCGTCGTCGTTGCGGGAGTCGGGGTCGCCGAAGTCGTAGCCGAAGAGGGACTGGCCCCAGTCGATCTCACCGGCGACGGCCTTCGCGTACGGGTCGAGGAGCAGCTTGTTCGGGTTGAAGCGCTGTCCCTGCGCGGGATCGTACGGACCGTGCACACGGTAGCCATAGCGTTGCCCCGGCTGCACCGTGGGCAGGTAGCCGTGCCAGACGAACGCGTCGACCTCTGTGAGCGGCACTCGTGTCTCCGTGCCGTCCGCGTCGAAGAGGCAGAGTTCCACGCGCTCCGCACCCTCGCTGAAGAGCGCGAAGTTGGTGCCCTGACCGTCGAAGGTGGCCCCCAGCGGGTACGCGGACCCGGGCCAGACCTCGCCGCTCATCCGGCGAGGGCGTGGTCGCGCGAACCCGCGGCCATGGCACTGACGATGCTGACGGCATGGTCGTAGTCGTACACCTGAGCGATCTCCACAGCCCGAGGATACGGGTGTCCGAGGTAGCAGACGTAGAGCGGCGGCACGACCTCGATGTATCCGACGGGAGCGTCGTGCGCGACGACGTACCGGTCGAAGTCGATCCGCTCGCAGGCCGGCTCGGTCGCGGCGGGGTGGGCCGCGTCGGCGCGCTGCGAGGAGCCAGTGCTGGTGGGGGTGTGGACGTTCATGGCGCCTCCTGACTCGTGATGGGACCACGATAGGAACCGGGAACGGATTCGAGAACGGTATTGCCATCCGGGCCTCGACCGGCTACGCACCCGATGACGGCGGGATCACTCCCTGTTGCCCTGACCACTGCCGCGGCCGCTGTTCCGCCCGGTCGATCCTGCTCGTACACTGAGGGCACGCTCTCGACTCCAGAAACGGAGAACGCGTGTCTGCGACGTGGCACGATCCGCGGGAGGCGTCGCCGACGGCGTCTCGCCTCCTCGTCGAGCGTGCGCACGAGGAGCTCATCGCCGGCAACCTCGACGACCACCGCCTCCGCGAGGTGCGGCCACTCGTGCGGGAGTCGTGGGAGCGGTCCTGGCGCCGCCGTGTCGGTCCGGAGGCGCTGCCACCGCTCGACCTGTTCGAGGACGAGCTCGACGCCTATCGTCTGACTCACCCGCTCGCCTCCGCGATGGAGATGATCCGCGCGCTGCTGCTTCCCGGCGACTCCGAGGACTCGGGGGTCGTGATCGCCGTCGGAGATCAGGCAGGGCGCCTGCTGTGGATCGAGGGCGATGCGCAGCTCCGGTCCCTCACCGAGGGCATGGGGTTCGTGGCCGGCGCGAACTGGGCGGAGGACGCCGTCGGCACGAGCGCCCCGGGCACGGCGCTCGCCCTGGAGCGGTCGGTGCAGATCCGTGGGGCCGAGCACTACAACCGCCTGGTGCACCCGTGGTCGTGCAGTGCGGCGCCCGTGCGCGACCCGGAGACGCAGCGGGTCCTCGGCGTGATCGACATCACCGGCGGACCCGAAGTGGTGACCCCGCAGGCGCGACTGCTCGTCGACGCGACGGCGCGGGCGGTCGAGTCCGAGCTCCTCGTGGCGCGGCTGCAGCGACGAGCGGAGCCTCCGGCTCGACGCCTGCCGGGCAGGACCCCGCCGGAACCCCTCGCTCGCGCGCGACTGCAGGTGCTCGGACGCGACCGTGCCCGGTTGGAGACCGCGTCGGCACACGAGGAGGCCGTCACCGAGCTCAGCGCCCGGCACGCGGCCATCCTCCTGATGCTGGCCGTGCACCGCCAGGGCCTCTCCGCCGACCGGCTCGCGGAGCTCGTCTACGGTCCCGGGGTCTCGCCGGACACCCTGCGGCCGGAGATGGTGCGCCTGCGCAAGGTCCTGGAGCGGGCGGCCCCGGATCTCGTGCCGGAGTCCCGCCCGTATCGCCTTCCAGTGCCGCTGGAGACCGATGCTCAGGACGTGCTATCCCTCCTTGATCGCGGCGCCCACCGGGTCGCGCTGACGGCCTACCGGGGGCCGGTGCTGCCGGATTCGACTTCGCCCGGCGTCGAGGAGTTCCGCGATTCGGTCCGTGCGGCGCTGCGGGAGGTGATGCTGTCGGGGGCGAGTCTGGACGTGCTGCTCGCCTATGCGGACACCCCCGAGGGGAGCGAGGACGCGGAGGTGCTACGGCTCGCGCTGGAGATGCTGCCGGCGCGCTCGCCGCGTCGTGCCGGTCTCGTGACGCGGATCGAGCGCCTCGACTGATTCGAATCGCCCGATTGGTCGCATTTCGGCCGCGGATGCAGCCAGGTGGGCGATTCGAGCCGGGTGCAACCGCGTGCAACGTTGCGCACCGGGAGTGCAACGGGGAGCGGCCTAGCGTCGAGGGAACACCGCGGCATCGACGCCGCGGCGCCCCCGTCGAAGGAGACCCCATGACCATCGTCGAAGAAGACGTGTCCCTCGCCTACGCCGCCCCCGGACAGCCCGGAGCGGTCGCGAACTACCGGCCCCGCTACGGTCACTACATCGGCGGCGAGTTCGTCGAGCCCGCCAAGGGCCAGTACTTCGAGAACATCAGTCCCGTCAACGGCAAGTCCTTCACCGAGGTCGGCCGCGGCACCGTCGAGGACATCGACCGCGCCGTCGACGTCGCCTGGAAGGCCTTCAGCGCCTGGGGCAAGACCAGCCCCGCGGAGCGCTCCGTGATCCTGAACCGCATCGCCGACCGGATGGAGCAGCACCTCGAGGAGATCGCGGTCGCGGAGACGTGGGAGAACGGCAAGCCCGTGCGGGAGACCCTCGCCGCCGACATCCCGCTCGCGATCGACCACTTCCGCTACTTCGCGGGGGTGCTCCGCGCGCAGGAGGGCGGCATCAGCCAGCTCGACGAGAACACCGTCGCGTACCACTTCCATGAGCCGCTCGGCGTGGTCGGGCAGATCATCCCCTGGAACTTCCCGATCCTCATGGCCGTGTGGAAGCTGGCGCCGGCGCTCGCCGCGGGCAACTGCATCGTCATCAAGCCGGCGGAGCAGACCCCCGCGTCGATCCTGTTCCTGTTCGACATCATCGGCGACCTGCTGCCGGCCGGGGTCGTGAACATCGTGAACGGCTTCGGGATCGAGGCCGGCGCGCCGCTCGCGCAGCACAAGCGCATCCGCAAGGTCGCCTTCACCGGCGAGACCACGACCGGCCGCCTCATCATGCAGTACGCCTCGCAGAACCTCATCCCGGTCACCCTGGAGCTCGGCGGCAAGAGCCCGAACGTCTTCTTCGAGGATGTCGCCCGCTCCACGAGCGACCCGTTCTACGACAAGGCGCTCGAAGGCTTCACGATGTTCGCGCTCAACCAGGGCGAGGTCTGCACCTGCCCGTCACGCGCCCTCATCCAGCGCTCGATCTACGACGGCTTCCTCGCCGACGGCCTCGAGCGTGTGGAGAAGGTCGTGCAGGGCAATCCGCTCGACCCTGCGACGATGATCGGCGCGCAGGCCTCGAACGATCAGCTGGAGAAGATCCTCAGCTACATCGACATCGGCAAGCAGGGCGGGGCCCGGCTGCTCACGGGAGGCGAGCGCGCCGACCTCGGCGGCGACCTCAGCGAGGGCTTCTACGTGCAGCCGACCGTGTTCGAGGGGACGAACGACATGCGGATCTTCCAGGAGGAGATCTTCGGTCCGGTGCTCTCGGTCACCTCGTTCGACGACTTCGACGACGCGATCTCGATCGCGAACGACACCCTGTACGGGTTGGGGGCCGGTGTGTGGAGTCGCAGCGGCGACACCGCGTACCGCGCGGGCCGGGCGATCGAGGCTGGTCGCGTGTGGACGAACACCTACCACCAGTACCCGGCGCATGCCGCGTTCGGCGGGTACAAGCAGTCGGGGGTGGGCCGCGAGAACCACAAGATGATGCTCGACCACTACCAGCAGACGAAGAACCTCCTCGTCTCGTACGCGGAGGGCCCGATGGGCTTCTTCTGATCCGCCCGAGCCCGAGTGTCGGGCGGCGCTCGCCGCGCCGTCCGGCACTCGGCATTCCGGAAGGAGTCCCATGGCCAGTCAGACCACGCCCGCCCGCGTCGCGGTGACCGACCCCGCCGCCGCGCTCGTCCGCGAACTCACCGCGCAGCACGGGCCGCTCATGTTCCACCAGTCCGGCGGCTGCTGCGACGGCTCCGCCCCCATGTGCTACCCCGTGGGGATGTTCCTCACCGGTCCCGGCGACGTGCTCCTCGGCACCCTCGACGTCGGGCTCGACGATCCGGTCGAGGTCTACATGTCGGCCTCGCAGTTCGAGTACTGGAAGTTCACGCACCTCACCATCGATGTCGTGCCGGGACGCGGCGCCGGGTTCAGCGTCGAGGGCCCGACGGGGATGCGGTTCCTCATCCGGTCGCGAATGCTCGACCCCGCCGAGCTGGCGGGCCTCGGCCTGGCCTGAGGGCCTTCGAATCGCCTGATTGGTCCCATTTCGGCCGGAGATGCAGCTAATCAAGCGACTCGAACGGGATACGCTGGCCCCATCGTGAACGCACCACACCGACCCTCCGTCCTCTTCGTCTGCGTGCACAACGCGGGGCGCTCGCAGATGGCCGCCGGCTTCCTCCGGCACGTCGCCGGCGACCGCATCGAGGTGCGCTCCGCCGGGTCGATGCCCGCTGCCGAGATCAACCCCGTCGCGGTGGCGGCGATGGGGGAGCTCGGCATCGACATCACGGCCGAGCAGCCGAAGGTGCTCACGACCGAGGCCGTGCAGGCGTCGGACGTCGTGATCACGATGGGCTGCGGTGACGCGTGCCCGTTCTTCCCCGGCACGCGCTATGAGGACTGGGTGCTCGATGACCCCGCCGGTCAGGGAATCGATGCCGTCCGGCCGATCCGCGACGATATCCGCGGCCGCATCGAGACCCTCGTGGCCGAGCTGCTCTGACCCGCGCGCAGCCCGCCCCGTCGAGCACCTGTCAGGGGGAGAGCTTCGGCCTGGAGCTCTCTGGCAGCGACGGCACCGGAGTGCCCTGGACCCGGACTGCGGAGTTCAGGTAGAGAGCTGCCACTGCGAGCGCCACCAGGCCACCGATCACGGCCAGCACCGGACTCGGTGAAGCGAATGCTCCGGAGGAGGCCATGATCCCTTGGATCAAGAACATTGCGCTGAGGAGGATTCCGCTCCCTCGTGTGCTGGTCATCTTCCACCAGGGGCGTGGGGCGTCCGACTCTCCGGGGCTACGGAACGTTCGTGCCGCCACGACGACGGCCGCCACGATAACCACGGTGGCCCACACGAATCCGAGTTCGAACCTGAGGACCGTGAGCGGTACGACGGTGAGCACGATCCCGACGATGACGACGAGCAGATACCCGACCTTGGCGGTCGGTGTCCTGATGCGCATGAGTAGCACGTTACGCGTTGGTTGACGAATCGGTCAACGAATGTCCTCGCCGACCTCGTCGTCACGCCGACGGAGAGGCCGCGGCGAGCACAGCACTCCGCAGCCAGGAGCGGTAGCGGTCCGGCGACCAGCCGGACTGCACGACGAGCTGCTGGTGGCTCTCGGGCGAGAGCAGGAACGAGAGCACGTCGGCGAGGGTGTCGCCGTCGCGGTCGGAGGCGACGATGCCCCGGCGCTGCAGTTCCGCCGCGAACCCCCGGTAGTCCGCCGCCCGGTTCGCGAGGATGCGCTGGAGGGCGGCATCGACGACCGGGTCGGAGAGCGCCGCACCCAGGAGGACCGTCCAGAGGGCATGCCCGCGCTCGTTCGCGGCGCCGATCTGCGTGATGACGGCGTCCAGGAAGACATCGTCGGGCAGGGCCGTCAGTCCCGAACCGGCCTCGGTGTCGGCGAGGGTCTCGGCGGCTTCCGAGCCGGAGAAGGTGACCTCGAAGGCGGCGATGAGCAGTTCCGCCTTCGCCGCCGTGGTCTTCACCGTCTCCGCGGACACCCCGGCCTCCTTGGCGATCGCGGAGATCGTCGTCGCCTGGTATCCCTGCGCGGCGAAGAGGCGGGCGGCCGCCGCGACGATGCGCGCACGGGTCTCCTCGGCCTGGCGGGTCCGCAGGGCGGAGCGGTAGGGGCGCACACTCGACGTCATTGACTTTCCTCAAAGGGTGATGAATACTTCAACGGTACAACCAACCCTATCGAGAGAGCCGCCATGTCCCGTTACCTCCTC
The DNA here is from genome assembly GCF_040685015.1 of Microbacterium meiriae. Lineage (NCBI taxonomy): Bacteria > Bacillati > Actinomycetota > Actinomycetes > Micrococcales > Microbacteriaceae > Microbacterium > Microbacterium meiriae. The sequence goes on from NZ_JBFBHD010000001.1 coordinate 1,312,546, forward strand.
ACCTGCACTCCCGCTCACGGGCACGTGCTCCCGCTGCTGCAGGTCGCCAGGCACCTGGTCGCGGGCGGGCACGAGGTCCTCTTCCTCACGAGCAGCCGATACGAGGAGCGGGTGACAGCGGCCGGTGCGCTGTTCCGCCCGCTGCCCGCGGAGGCCGACGTCGATCTCGACGACGCGAACGGCGCGTTCCCCGAGCGCGAAGGTCTCACCGGGGCGGCCGCGCTCCGTTTTGATATGAGCACCCTCTTCATCCGCCCGGGTCGGGCTCAGCTCGAGGCCGTGCGCGTCGAGCTGGCGCGGAACCGCATCGACGCGGTCCTCACCGAACCGCTGTTCGTCGGTGCGGCGCTGCTGCAGCGGTTGCCGAAGGCCGAGCGGCCCCCGGTCGTGGTCCTCGGGATCTTCCCGCTCGGCGCTCGCAGCGTCGACACGGCCCCGTTCGGGCTCGGAGTCACGCCGATGCCCGGGCCGTTCGGACGCGTGCGCAACGCCTTCCTGCGTCTGGTGGCGGAGCGCGTGATCTTCGGGGGCGTGCAGAAGGAGGCCGATGCCATGGCGCGCGAGGCCGTCGGCCGCGATCTCGGCGGATTCGTGCTCGACTGGGCGGGCCGCGCCGACGCGTACGTGCAGTTCTCGGTTTCCGCGTTCGAATACCCACGGTCCGACCTCCCGGCGTCCGTGCATTTCGCCGGGCCCCTTCCGGCCGCGCCGTCGACGGCACCGCTGCCGGACTGGTGGTCCGACCTTGACGGTCGGCGGCCCGTGATCCACGTCAGTCAGGGCACCATCGCCAACGCGGACTTCGGTCAGCTCGTGCTTCCCACGATCGCCGGGCTCGCCGCGACCGACGCCCTCGTGGTGGTATCCACCGGCGGCCGTCCTGTCGACGCGCTCCCGGCGGAGCTGCCGGCGAACGTCCGGGTCGCCGAGTACTTGCCCTACGACCGGCTGCTGCCGGAGATCGACGTGTTCGTCACCAACGGCGGCTTCGGCGGGGTGCAGCAGGCCCTGGCCCAGGGCGTCCCGCTGGTGGTCGCGGGTCAGACGGAGGACAAGGTCGAGGTCTCCGCCCGAGTCGGGTGGACCGGCGTCGGCGTCAACCTGCGGACGAATGCGCCGAAGCCGGGACAGGTCGCCGCGGCCGTGCACCGGGTGCTGGTCGAGCCGGCGTTCCGCGACCGCGCACGGCAGGTCGGAGAGGCGATGCGCGCTGCGGACGCCTGGCAGACGCTCGACGCGGTCCTGGCGGGGGAGGCCACTCGGGCCGCACCAGACAGCGCGATGCACCGCTGACTGCCGCGCGGGAAAGTGCATTCCCGCGCATGAACGCAACCGGGTGCAACGTCCGCCGGTATACCATCCGGGTATCGCCACGCAGCGTCAGTCCCCAGCTGACCACGGGCGGGACGGTCGAACCGTCAATGCGGAGGGAACGTCGAATTCCTTTCGATCCCGAGGGGGGATGGGGTGGGCGTCGGTTCCCCAGAACGACACCCACCCCCACATCGGACCGTCGTCAGTTCCAGCGGCTGAGCATCCAGAAGACCGCGAATCCGATCACCACGAGGATCGGGACCCACGTGCCCGTGCGCTTGAGGCGCCGACCCTGCGGCGCGACCCCCGGTGGCGGGGTGATCATCCCCGCCGGCGGAGCGAACGGGAGCGCGTGGCCCCCGGGCGTCGCCGCGGCAGCCAGGCGGTCGTCGCGCCACCGCGCCCACTGGTCGAGCTTGGTCAGCAACGCGCCCACCGTCCCGAACAGCCAGGCCCACGTCGCCGGATCGAGTGTGGAGGCCCGGCGGGGCGTGTAGAGGAACAGCCAGTCGTCGACGATCTCGACGTCGAGCTGCGCGGCGTTGTCGATGAAGCGCGCCATGATGTCGGGCGTGAAGAGGTAGAGCGCGTCCTGCTCGTAGCCGTCGGGGCAGTAGAGGGTGAAGTGCTGATCGAAGTCGCCCTCGAGCGACAGACGCTGCGCCCGCTGGAACGATGCCGGCAGGTTGGAGCCGAAGCCGTTGTTGCCCTTCGCGTCGAGCACGATGTTCGGCAGGGGCACATCCAGCTTCACGGCGACGTAGCCCCAGCGATACGTCGTCGAGTTCTTCCCGGACTGCACCGTGTACTGGTAGTTGCCGAACTCCACGAACCGCGGGTGGGTTCCGCGGACGAGGTCGGTGGCCAGGCGCGAACGGCCGAGGTGGAAGATCATTCCGGGCAGCGGCGGATCGTCCACGCGGGACTCGTACGTCATGCCGTTGGCCTGGGCGAACCGGTGCAGGCGGTACCGGGCGGTGCGCGCGTTGCGGACGCCCATCCAGACGAGCACACCCACCCCCGCCGCCACCAGGAGCAGGAGGACGAGCGGGATCGCCGCGGAGGCGGGGGACCCACTGCCCGCTGCCAGCGCCACCACCACGGAGGCGAGGATCGGGAGCAGCACGACTCCGGCGATCGCCACGGCTACGACGGCGATGATCGACGACACCGCCATGCCGGTCGTCCGCCGGGACCGGAGCTCCGCCGTGAAGGCGCGGACGGCGGCCGGGTCGACCGGATCGGTGAGGGGACGCGCGTCGAACGACGCCGACGCCTGCGGAGACGTCATCGGTTGACCTCGTCGGCGTCCCAGGTGAGGTCGGCGCCCTCGCGAAGCGCCTTCGCCTCCAGACGTTCGTCCGTGCAGATCGCGCGGACGAGGTCGGGCGAGCCCGCGACGATCGTGGAGTCGTAGTCGATCTCCGAGACCATCACCCACGCGTGATCGGCGGGCCAGAGGATGTTCGGGCTCTGCGCGGAGGGCGGGAAGCCGTGCTCCTCGCCCACCCGGTCGCGCCACGGCACGCCGAGCACCCAGGCCGGATCGATGAAGTCCCTGGCGCCGCCGGAGAACAGCACGTAGTCGCGCCCGGGGAGCTGCAGCCGCGGCCCTTCGGAGATCTCCCGCGAGAGGATGCCGTCCTGCCAGGTGGGCTTCCGGAAGACGTTGTTGAACGGGTCGTGGATGCTCCGGTCGAGCATCGCCTGATGGTTCGGGTCGTCGCTGAACGTGAGGAACGCGCGGGACGGGCCGTCGCCGAAGAACCCGACGAGGGCGCCGAACCCGTCCCAGAGCGCGACGACCCCGTCGTCCGGGGTCGCGGTGTGGGCGGCGAGGTGCCCGGCCAGGATCGACACGAGGTCGCTGTCGAGCGCACCCTCCAGCGGCGCCGTGAACTCGCGGCCGTCCGGAGCGATGCGGGTCCGCCAATCGGCGTCGACGGCAGTCCGCACGATCCGGTGCCACTGCGCCTCCGCGTGCATCGTCGTGCCGAAGGCGGCGGCGGTCTGCGCCCAGCTGACGCGTACTTCGGAATCCGCTGCCGTGGGACTCTGCCGCACGGTGGCGGGATGGAAGACCCGGGCGTACGCGGGGAAGCCGCGGGGGACGACCGCGTGCATGCTGCCCAGACCGTCGTCGAGGGTCTCGCGCAGCCACGCGCCGACGCCGGGGTCTGCGATCCACTCCATGCGACCACGGTACCGGCCGTGTCCGACGACGCGAGCCGCGGCCGTCGATCCCTCATAATCGAGGGGTGACTGCCACCGCGATCCTCCCCTCCCTCGACGGCCGACGCTTCCGCATGGTCTCGTCCACGACCTCCGCCGTCGACCCCGACGCCCCCAGCGTCTTCGAGTACTTCGAACGCGACGGCGCGATCTGGGGCGGGTACGAGGGCGACACGGTCACCTTCGGGAAGTTCGTGGGCACGCGTACCGGCGACACGATCTGGGTCTCGTTCGTCCATGTGCTCAAGGCCGACGGCACCGTCGTCACCGGCGACGGCGAGAGCGAGTTGGAGCTCACCGACGACGGCCGCATCCGTCTGGTCGAGCACTACGAGATGCACGGACTCCCGCAGCTCAGTGTCGTCGAGGAGATCCCGGCCGCCTGACCTCAGCGCGGCGGGAGCGCATCCCGACCGGGGGAGGCCGGCGTCCACCGGGTCATCCCCAGCGGGACCTCGGTCTGCCGCTCCGGCAGGTCGCCGGGCAGCAGGTAGGGCCGCCGGATCACTTCGTCGAGCACGACGACGCTGACCACGGTCCGCACCTCCGGAAGCTGCGCGATGACCCCCGTCGAGAATTCATGCACGCCGCTCACGTCGACGGCGCGGATGAGCAGCATCGCGTCGTGCTCCCCGGTCGTGATGGCGCACCATTCCACGTCCGGCATCTCGATGATGCGCTCCCGGAACGAGGCCCAGGCCTGCGGCATCACCGTGACGAAGACGAGCGCCCCGATCGACAGCCCGGCCTTCGCCTGATCCACGCGCGCGCTGAACCCCGTGATGACGCCGTCGTGCACGAGCGACTCGACCCGCGTGTACGCACTGGCCCGCGAGATGCCGACCTTCTCGGCCAGCGCGGCGATCGAGACGCGACCGTTATCGCGCAGCACATCGAGGATTCTGTACGCCGTCTCATCCAAAGGGGCGGCACTTCGTCCAGATTGCTTCGACGGATCCGCGTCCTTGCTGGACATATTGCTCCTCACATCCGAGGTTCTCGACAATGCGTGCCTGTGTGACGCGCACTTGCTGGACACATCGTCGCATATGATGCGAATCTGATCCCCGGTCGTCCACATCGGTGGCGACCGGACCCGAATGTACTCCTCGCCCTTGGAGGCCCTGATGTCGTCACGCCGTATCACGCCGGTCATCGCGCTCGGAGCCGTCGCGCTCCTGGCGCTCGCAGGTTGCTCGGGAGGGAACTCGGCGAACAACTCCGAGTCGTCCCAGGGCTCCGACTCCCTCGTCATCGACACCGCGTTCTCGGTCGAGACGACCGACCCCGGTCACACCTACGACCCGACCGGCAACATGATCGCGAAGGCGCTGTACGAGACCCTCGTCGACTTCGAGGGCTCCGACGTCTCGACCCCGGTCCCTGGCCTGGCGTCGTGGGAGCAGAACGACGAGGCGACGGAGTTCACCTTCACGCTCGACGGCGACCGCGTGTTCTCCGACGGCTCGCCCATCGAGGCGAAGGACGTCGTGTTCTCGCTGCAGCGCATCCAGGGCATGGCAGACGCCAAGCCCAACTTCCTGCTCGGCGGCCTGACGATCGAGGAGGTCGACGACAAGACCATCCGGTTCACCTCGGAGACCCCGCTGCTGCAGCTCCCCGCGATCCTCGCGAACCCGGCGCTCGGCATCGTCAACGCCGACGTCGTCATGGAGAACGGCGGGACCACCGACGGCTCCGACAGCGCCCAGGGCTTCCTCGACGGCGAGTCCGCCGGATCCGGCCCCTTCGTGCTGGACACGCTCGACCTCAGCTCGCAGGTCGTCCTCACCCGCAACGACGAGTACAACGGCGACGAGGAGTCGGCCTACAGCCGCGTCGTCGTGCGCAACGTCTCGGAGAGCGCGACCCAGCTCGCCAACCTCAAGGGTGGCGACTCGATGGTCGCGATGGACCTCAACGGCGACCAGGTCGCGGGCCTCGGCGACGACATCAGCGTCGACTCGGTCCCTTCCGGTCAGACCATCTTCCTGCTGCTCAACCAGGGCGAGGCCGGCGGTGACCTCGCGAACGTGAAGATCGCGGAGGCCATCCGCTACGCGCTCGACTACGACGCGCTGCTCGAGCTCGCGGGCGCGGGTGCCGTGCAGGCGACCGGCGTCATCCCGCCCGGGTTCGAGGGTGCCCTCGACAGCGGCGTGGAGCAGGACCTCGACAAGGCGAAGGCCGCGCTGGAGGAGGCCGGCTACACCGGTCAGACCCTCAAGCTCCAGTTCCCGAACGACTACCCGGTCGGCGGCGTGGAGTTCACGCCGCTCGCAGAGCGCATCCAGGCGCAGCTCGAGGACGCCGGCATCGCCGTCGACCTCGCTCCTGCACCGTTCGCGACCGAGCTCGACGCGTACGTCAACGGCACCGAGGGCTTCGGCCTCTGGTTCTGGGGTCCGGACTACGCCGACTCCGCGAACTTCCTGCCCTTCGCGCCCGGTCTGAAGGTCGGCCTCCGCGCCGGCTGGGCGGCCGAGGCGAACCCGGAGATCGCGGGCATCGCCGCCGGTGCGGCCGCCGCGACCGACGCCGAGCAGCGCACCGAGGCCTTCACGGAGTTCGCCGAGGCCATGCAGGCCGAGGGCCCGTTCGTGCCGCTGATCGTCCCCGGTCGCAACATCTCCTCCGCCTCCAGCGTGTCCGGCGCCGTCTACAACTCCGTGTGGGAGATGGACATCGCCGAGATCACGCCCGCCGGCTGATCGGACGACTCATGACGACAGTGGCCGTGCAGAGGCAGGCGCAGCGGCGCCGCTCGCCTCTCGTCGGGTACCTGCTGCGGCGGGCCGGGACCTCCCTGCTCCTGTTGGTGGGCGTGACCATCGTCACGTTCGCGCTCACCAACCTGGTGCCGGGAGACCCGGTCTCGGCCGCGCTCGGCGAGGGCGCGTCGCAGAACCCCGCGACGCGCGAGGCGTTCATCACGGCGAACGGTCTCGACCAGCCACTGTTCGTGCAGTACTTCATCTATATGGGGAACCTGCTCCGCGGGGACCTCGGCACGTCGCTGGTGACCGGACGCCCGGTCACCAGCGACCTCGCCACCGCCGTGCCCGCGACGATCGAGATCGCGATCAGCGCGATCATCGTCAGCCTCGCGGTCAGCGTCGTGCTCGGCACGCTCGCCGCCTACCGCCGCGGACTCGTCACCGACCAGGTCATCCGCGTCGTCACGCTCGTCGGGCTCAGCGTCCCGACCTTCTGGCTCGCGCTGGTCAGCTTCTACGTGTTCTTCCTGGAGCTGCGCATCGCGCCGGGCTCCGGACGCATCTCGCCGTCGATCACCCCGCCGCCCCGTGTGACCGGGCTCTACACGGTCGACTACCTCCTCAACGGCGACGCGGTGGGCTTCTTCGACGCCCTCGCGCACCTCGCGCTGCCGGTCATGGTGCTCTCGCTCGTGACCATCGGTCTGCTGACCCGCTTCATCCGCACCTCGGTGCTGGAGGTCCTCGGCAGCGACTACGTGCGGGCAGCCCGTGCCAAGGGCCTGCCGGCGATGCGCGTCATCCTCGACTACGTGCTGCGGGGCGCCTCGCTGCCGATCCTCACCGTGGTCGGCGTGGCCTTCGGAGCCCTGCTCTCTGGAACCGTGCTCGTCGAGTCGGTGTTCGCCTGGCCGGGGCTGGGCACGTACGCCTACAACTCCGCCGCGAACCTCGACCTGCCCGGCATCATGGGCGTGGGCCTCGTGGTCGGCGTCATCTACCTCCTCATCAACTTCATCGTGGACCTGCTCTACGGCGTGCTCGACCCGAGAGTGAGGATCGCATGAGCCGCATCGCCGCAGCGACCCCCGCCGGACGCTTCCGCTTCCGCTGGCCGCGCGCCTGGCGCACCCCGCTCGGCATCATCGGCACCGTCATCGCCGGTGCGTGGATCATCGTCGCCTTCACCGCGCAGTGGTGGGTGCCCTACCCGCCGAACGCGCAGGTGCTGCCCCGTCTGCAGCCGCCGGGCATCGACACGATCCTCGGTACCGACGGCAACGGCCGCGACATCTTCTCCCGGTTGATGACCGGCGCGACCGTGAGTCTGCCGCTCGCGCTCATGCTCGTGATCGCCGCCCTCATCATCGGCACCCTCGTCGGCGCGGTCGCCGGGTACTTCGGGCGCGCCGTCGACGAGACGCTCATGCGCATCACGGACCTGTTCATGGCGTTCCCGACCGTGATCCTCGCGATGGTGGTCGCGGCCTCGCTCGGCCCCTCGCTGTTCAACGCCGTCATCGCCGCGATCGTGGTCTCGTGGCCGCAGTACGCCCGCGTCACCCGCAGCATCGTGCTCGGTCTCCGCGGACAGAACTACGTGATCGCGGGACGCCTGCTCGGACACTCGCCGGTGCGCACCCTGTTCGTCGACATCCTCCCGAACATCGCCGGCCCGGTCCTGGTGCTCGCGACACTCGACATCGGCGCGGCGATCCTGCTGCTCTCCGGCCTCTCCTTCCTCGGCCTGGGGGCGCAGCCGCCGACGGCCGAGTGGGGGTCGATGATCTCCGGTGCGATGCAGAACTTCGACGCCTGGTGGCTCGGAGTCTTCCCCGGTCTCGCGATCCTCACGGTGGTGCTCGCGTTCAACTTCCTCGGAGACGCGATGCGCGACGTGCTCGACCCGACCGCCGAGATCGCCCACGAGAAGCAGGCGGAGCACACGGCTTCCGCGACGGGGGTGCCCGCATGACCGCGCACAGCACGGCGACGCTGAGCATCCGCGACCTCACGATCGACATCGGCCGTCCGCTGGTCAAGGGCGTGTCCCTGGAACTCGAACCGGGGCGCATCCACGGCCTCGCGGGGGAGTCCGGCTCCGGCAAGACGCTCACCTCCCTCGCCGTGCTCGGCCTGCTGCCGCGACAGGCGAAGACCGGCGGCTCGATCCTGCTCGCGGGGGAGGAGCTCGTCGGTCGCAACCGCCGGGGGCTCAACCGCATCCGCGGGAAGCGCATCGCGATGGTCTTCCAGGATCCGTCGGCCTCGCTGCACCCGCAGCTTCCGGTCGGTCGGCAGCTCACCGATCACATGCGCGTGCATCTCGGGCTCAAGGGCGCCGCTGCGCGCGAGCGGGCGGTGGAGCTGCTCCAGACCGTGCAGGTGCCGAATCCGGCCGAGGCGTTGAAGCGGTATCCGCACCAGTTCTCCGGCGGGCAGCGGCAGCGCATCGCGATCGCGTGCGCCCTCGCGTGCGATCCGGAGGTGCTGCTCGCGGACGAGCCGACGACCGCCCTCGACGTGACGGTGCAGGCCGGCATCCTGAAGCTGCTGCGCGACCTCGCGATCGAGCGGAACCTCGCCGTCCTGCTCGTGACTCACGACCTGGGCGTGATGAGCGCGATCGCCGACACGGTCGCCGTCATGAAGGACGGTCGCATCGTGGAGCTCGCCGACCGGGAGACGCTGTTCCGCGCCCCGCAGCACGAGTACACGCGCATGCTGCTCGCGGCCCTGCCGGGGTCGCGCATCGATGAGAGCCCGGAGGAGGCCGCGGATGAGTGAGGTCAGCGTCCTCGACGCGCGCGACGTGGTGGTGCGGTATCCGGGCACCCCGCCCGTGATCGCGGTGAACGGCGTCTCGCTGAGTGTCGCGGCGGGAGAGACGGTCGCCCTCGTGGGCGAGTCCGGCAGCGGCAAGTCGAGCCTGGCCCGCGCTGTCGTCGGCATCGAGAAGACCGCCGGCGGGACGGTGTCGTTCCGCGGAGCCCCCGTCGCGCCGCTGGGGATCCGTCGTCGTGACACGGCGCTCACGGGCATCCAGATGGTCTTCCAGGACCCGGCGACCTCGCTGAATCCGCGCCGGCGGATCGGCGACCAGATCTCCGACGGCATCGCGACCGCCCGCGCGCGCGGTGCCGCCGGTTCCACCGTGGAGGAGTGGCTGGAGCGGGTCGGACTGCCCGCTGAGGTGCGCACCCGCTTCCCGCATCAGTTCTCCGGCGGCCAGAAGCAGCGCATCGCGATCGCACGAGCGCTCGCCGCGCGGCCCTCGCTGCTCGTCGCCGATGAGCCGATCTCCGCGCTCGACGCGTCCACCCAGACGAGTGTCGCGGGGCTCATGCGCGACCTCGTGGCCGAGTCCGGCGCCGGGATGCTCTTCATCTCCCACGACCTCGCCGTCGTGCGCCGCATCGCCGACCGCACGTTCGTGATGTTCGGCGGGAGGGTGCTCGAATCAGGGCCGACCGCTGAGCTCTGGGCGGCGCCGCGGCACCCCTACACGCAGGCGCTGCTCGCCGCGATCCCGGAGCCCGACGGCACCGGCCGCATCCCCGATGCCCCCTCCGCCGACGACCGCGCGGTCTGGGCCGAGGTGCCTCCCGTCGCCTACTGACGCCGGACACGGCGGGGCGGACCCGATGCTCCGTCAGGGAGATTCGTCGGAGATGCGCTGAGCCCGATCGAGGTCTTCGACCCGGAGGAGCTTCGACGCCTGAAGGATCTCGACGCCGAGAAGATGCCCGTCGGCGTCGAAATCGAGGATGATCTCCCCGGCGCCGTGCGGGTTGCGTATCTCCGGTACCTGCGCGGCGGATTCGCCCGCGTGGAGCTCACGTCCGACCGGGAGGTACGCAGCATCCGCTTCGGGGTCATATCTGAGGTGCATCAACGGCCTCCGCTCGTTCCTCCGCCACCGGTCCTGGTGACGGCGAAGGGCCGGAGCATGCACCCCGGCCCTTCGCGTGTCTCGTCCGATCAGAGCGGCGCGACGATGTCCTGCTTCACGTCCCACTCGGTGATCTCGAGCGCGACGTCGACCGACTGCCCCTGGACGGTCGCGGAGCTGGTCGAGGCGAGGTTGACGTAGTCCTCGGTGATCTCGAACACGACCTCGACGGGCGTGCCCGCCTGCTCGACGGTGCCGCTGACGAGGTAGACCTTCTGGCCGAGGCGCTCGCCGGTGCCGGTCACGGTGAAGTCACCCGTGATGGCCTTCGCCGTCTCGGCGGGGTCCATCGCGGTGACGTCCTTCGCGGTGGTGCTGAGGCCCGCGATGATCGGGTCGCTCGACGACGGGTCGGCGGTCTGCCAGTCGCTCGACGGCGACTTCACCCAGACGTCGTCGCCGATCGCGACGATCGAGCCCATCGGGGAGAGCGACTCCAGCGCCTTCTCGGACGGGTTGAAGCGCGTGGTGGACTCCATGCCCATCACGACGGTCTTGGCGGCGTAGCCGGCAGTGTCGGTCATGGCCTCGGCGATGCAGGCGCCGAGGGCAGAGCCGTCGACGGTGGCGCCGTCGGTGAGCTCGGGGCAGTCGGTGGACGGCGCTTCGGCCTCCTGCGACGCAGCCCCGCTCGGCTTCGACTCGGCCGGCTTGTCCGACGCTCCCGCCGAGCATCCGGTGAGCATGACGGCGGCGGCGAGCACGACGCCGACCCCCCACTTGTTGACGCGCATGGCGCCCCCCTCCAGGTCACGTGCCGATGACCGTCACCAGGCACGCCCTCCAGCATGCCAAGGACCGAGCGGATGTGCGGGAGGCGGTTCCGAGGAAACTCCGCTAGACTGTCGAGGTTGTCTGCCTTGCGGCGTCCATTCGGGATTCCACGGGCGGGCACGTGCACACACCCTCCTGCTCCCGGGAAAGCCCCGAGAGCCGTTCTAGTCCGAAGGAGGTGGGTAAGTGACGCACCAGTACGAACTCATGGTCATTCTGACCCCCGAGATCGACGAGCGCCAGGTCGCCCCGACGCTCGACAAGTTCCTGAAGGTCATCACCAACGATGGTGGCTCTATCGAGAACGTCGACATCTGGGGCAAGCGCCGTCTCGCCTACGAGATCCAGAAGAAGACCGAGGGCATCTACGCCGTCGTCAACTTCACCGCGACCAGCGCCGCCACGCAGGAGCTCGACCGTCAGCTCAAGCTGAACGAGCAGATCATGCGCACCAAGGTGCTCCGCGCTGAAGAGGCTCAGGCGATGATCGCTTCCGAGGCCAAGCGCTCCGAAGAGAAGGCTGCCCGCAAGGCCGCCAAGGCTGCGAAGGCCTAAGTCTCATGGCCGGCGAAACCGTCATCACCGTGGTGGGCAACCTCACCGCCGACCCCGAGCTGCGCTACACGCAGAACGGGCTGCCGGTGGCGAACTTCACCATCGCATCGACGCCTCGCAACTTCGACCGTGCCGCGAACGAGTGGAAGGACGGCGAAGCGCTGTTCCTCCGCGCCTCGGTGTGGCGTGAGTTCGCCGAGCACGTGGCGGGCTCGCTCACCAAGGGCATGCGCGTGATCGCGCAGGGTCGTCTGCGCCAGCGTTCCTACCAGGACCGCGAGGGCAACCAGCGCACCGCGATCGAGCTGGAGGTCGACGAGATCGGCCCCTCGCTGCGGTATGCGACCGCGCAGGTCACCCGTGCGGCCTCGGGCGGTGGCGGCGGGGGACAGTCCCGTCCCGCGCAGCAGCAGCAGGTGTCGGAGGAGCCGTGGTCCACGCCCGGCTCGTCGACCAGCGCCGACGCCTGGAGCACTCCGGGCAGCTTCGGCGACGACACCCCCTTCTGAAAACACTTCTTCACGGGTGGGTCCCTGAGCTTGTCGAAGGGCCGCACCCCGCTCATCACTAAGGAAAAACTATGGCTGGAAAGTCGAGCGGCGACCGCCGCAAGCCGCGGAAGGGTGGCAAGCCCACCGCTCCCGCGAAGTCCATCCGGGTCGGTGTCATCGATTACAAGGATGTCGCCACCCTTCGCAAGTTCGTCTCGGAGCGCGGCAAGATCCGCGCCCGTCGTATCACCGGTGTCTCGGTGCAGGAGCAGCGTCTGATCGCCACGGCGATCAAGAACGCGCGCGAAATGGCGCTCCTGCCCTACGCTGGCGCCGGCCGGTAAGGGGTATCGAGATGGCAAAGCTGATTCTCACGAACGAGGTCGCCGGGCTCGGTAGCGCCGGTGACGTGGTCGAGGTCAAGAACGGGTACGCCCGCAACTTCCTCATCCCGCAGGGCTTCGCTACGGCGTGGACCCGCGGTGGCGAAAAGCAGGTCGCATCGATCCAGGCCGCGCGTCAGGCACGCGCGATCCACGACCGCGACGAGGCTGTGGCTCTGAAGAACACCCTCGAGGGCACCAAGGTGCGCCTCGCGGTGAAGGCCGGCAAGGAAGGCCGTCTGTTCGGCTCGGTGAAGACCGCCGACGTCGCAGAGGCCGTCACGGCTGCGGGCCTCGGCTCGATCGACAAGCGCAAGGTGCACATCACCTCGCCCATCAAGGCGACCGGCGAGCACGAGGCGACCGTGCGTCTGCACGAGGACGTCACTGCCGTCATCACGCTGCAGGTCGTCGCCGCCAAGTAAGGCGCCCGACGGGCCCTGCCTGTCGAACAGAACGCCCCCTGTCCTCCGGGACAGGGGGCGTTTCTGCGTCCGGGCGCGGGTCAGGCGGTGGGGGTGCTGCCTGATTCCATCGTCTGGTCGATGAGGTGACGCCTCCGTCGACGCTGCGCGACGAGCGCCCACGCCAACGCCACGATGCCGAGGCCGAACACCGCACCGCCGACGAGGAGCGGGACGTTCAGCGGCTCCTCGCCACGGGCAGCGGCGGCGAGGGTGCACCCGGGAGCGTCCACGTCGAACACCGAACCGGCCGCGATGCAGTCGTTCAGCACGGTGACCTGACGGGCATAGGCCTGATCGGTGTGGACGCTGATCTTCCCGTCCGCCCCCACCTCGCACGGGTTGTCCTCCGTGCACTTCTCCCCGTCGGTGTTGCTCGAACTGTTCACCCCGACGATGGTCTTCCCGTCGGCGGCGACGAGGGCTGCCCCGGAGGTGCCGTGGTAGGTCTCGCAGTCCTCGCCCTTCGCCAGTCGCAGCGAGTCGTAGAGCTCATACTCGCCTTCGCGCAGGGTGGGGACGACCGTCTCGACGGTGCAGGTGAGGCCCTCATCCGCCTGGAGGGTGACCACGTCTCCGATCTTCGGCGGCGCGGCGGCGATGTCCAGGACGGTGACGCCCTGCGATTCGAGGTCGGCGTAGGAGGCGTCGAGCCGATAGAGCGCGAGATCGGTGCCGGTCATGGTGGCGAACAGCAGCCGCTCGGTCCTCGACGTGGTCAGGAGGTACCCCTTCTCGTCCTTGAACGGGACCGAGGAGTCCGATGATCGGTCGAGCTCGAATGCTCCAGGCTGCGGGATGTCTCGAGACGGATCCACGGCCGGGGTGCAGTGCCCGTTGGTGAGGAGGAGGGCATGGTCCTCGTCCGTCGACGCCGCGGCTCTGACGATGGAGGACGCGCAGGGCCCGACGCCCGGGTAGCCGGCGAGGGGGTCATGGGGCACGACGTCATCAGGAATCGACTCGTACGTCGACATGACGGTCCGGATCCAGTCGGCGTGCGCGGTCACGTCGGTGAAGAGGCCGCTGACCTCCGGGTTCTGGTCTTCGCTGCCGGTGAGTATGCCGGCGAGGGCCCACCCTCCGTTCACGCGGACGAGCAGCGGCCCCCCGGAGTCTGCGTTTCCGGTCTTGCCGTCGCCGTCGCCGGCGCACATCTCGCTGGCTCGTTCGATGGTGGGGCAGTCGGCGTTGTCGAGGACTCGCGCGTCGAACTCCTTCAGCATCGTCGGGTAGTGGGATTGTTCGCCCGGACTCGCGTCATTACCCCAACCGAGAAAACGCACCGCCGTGCCGACCTTCGGCCGCGCCGACGCGAGAGGGATCGGCGTCTGCGACACCGGCTCGTCGAAGCGCAACAGCATGAGGTCTTCACCGAGCACGGGCTCGGTACCCTCGGGGAGGCGGAAGAACCGGCTCACCGTGGCGACCTCACCGCCTTCCGTCACGTCGGCGGAACCGAACTGGACCGTCCACCCCTTCGGCGTTCCCGTGCTGACGAGGTTGTTCTTGCGGCAGTGCGCGGCGGTGAGGCCCCAGTGCGCGTCGATCAGGGTGACGCCGCAGCCGTTGCCTCCCGGCCCCGGCGTCTTCGGGTAGCCGGGCTTGTAGGCGCCCATGAAGGGGTAGGACTCCGTCGCGTCGCTGCCGTCGCTGATCGCGAGCGCGGGCGTGGTGCCCGCGAGGACCAGGAGCGGGGCGAGCACGGCGGCGACGAGGTATCTGATGCGTGTCATGCGAAGGACCGTACGGACGGGGATGTTGCAGGACTGTCGCCGGATTCGCATACGCTCTCGCAACATCCGGTGGGGTGGGCTGGTGTCATGACCGCAGCGACGACATCGCGCGCGCCCTGGGGCGATGCCGCGAAGGGGCTGCTGATCGTCCTCGTGGTGTTCTGGCACGTCGTGCTGAAGACCTACCTGCAGGTCGACTGGCGGCTCGGCATCCCCCTTCCCGGAGCCTGGGGTCTCGCGAGCGACCTCATCTGGCCGTTCCTCATGCCGCTGTTCCTGTTCCTGTCCGGATACTTCGCCTCCGCAGCGTTGGCTCGACCGTGGGCGGCCGTGCTCCGTCCGCGCGTGGGCCGCTTCCTCTACCTCTATCTCCTCTGGAGCCTCATCCATGCCGCCGCGATGTGGGCGTTCCCCGACTTCCCGACGTTCGTACCGAGGAGTGTCTCCGCGTTCGTGGAGGGGGTGACGATCAGCCCGCCGAACACCTGGTACCTCTACGCCCTCGCGCTGTACTTCGTCGTCGCGAAGGGATTGCAGCGACTGCCGCGCGGCGTCCTGCTGGCGGGTTCCGGAGTCCTCTCGGTGGCGGTGGCCGCCGGGCTGGTCGATGTGGTGAGCAACCGCGGATCGCTCCTCTACAACCTCTTCTTCTTCCTCGGAGGTGCGTACCTCGCACCGCGCATCCGTCGCTTCACCGCTCGTCCGCGACCAGCACTCGCCGGGGCCCTGATCCTCGGGTACCTCGCCGCCTACGCCGTCATGCGCGTGACGGGTACGGAGACCGTTCCCGGGGTGTGGCCGGCGGTGTCCGTCCTCGGGGTGGCGATGGGACTCGCGGTCGCCCCGATCCTCGCGGGCCTCCCTCTGGTCGGGCGGGGCCTGCAGGCGCTCGGCGTCCGGACCCTGCCGATCTACCTCCTGCACATGCCGCTGCTCGCGCTCGCCGACGCCGCGCTCGGGGGAGTGCTGTCCGAGGCGGGGCAGGCGGTGCAGCTGATCGCGGCCGTCCTGCTCCCGGTCGTGCTCACGGCGGCTCTCGTCGCCGCGTGCATCGGCCTCGATCGCCTCACCGCTCGCGATGGACTCGCCTGGCTGTGGGATCTGCCTCGTCGGCGGGCCGCGGTCGACGGCGCGCCTCGCAGAGTCCCCTGGCGGACCCCGGTCGCGATGCTGGCACTGCTGGGGGTCGGCCTCGCCGTCAGCGCGGCAGCGGCGATTCCCGCGCGGCCGGCCGCGACCGCCGACCGCGCCGCCACCAACGAGGGCGAGGTCAGCATCGGCGCCGTCGGCGACATCCTGCTGTACGACGCGTCGCGCGGGATCCCGGTGGATCGCGGACGATCGACCTTCGACGCCGTGCGCCCGTGGTTCACCGAAGACATCGTCACCGGCAACCTCGAGCAGGTGATCGCGGCCGACACCGGCGTCGACAAGTGCGGCGGGAGCGACCACTGCCTCGCGTTCCGCAGCGAGCCGGATGCCGCTGCGGCGCTGCGCGGCTTCGACGTGCTCAATCAGGCGAACAACCACAGTCACGACTTCGGCCGGGAGGGCGTCGACGAGACGAGGGCCGTTCTGCGCGCGGAGGGCATGGACGCCGTCGGGGACCGGAACGAGGTCGTCGTGACGAGGGTGGGGGAGACCACCGTGGCCCTGGTCGGCTTCGCGCCGTACAGGGGATTCAACCGGGTCACCGACCTCCGTCACGTCGGTCAGGTGGTGCGCGCGGCGGCGGAGCAGGCCGATCTCGTCGTCGTCCACGCGCACATGGGCGCCGAGGGACCGGAGGCGGACGCGGTCACCGGGGGGACCGAGCTCAGCTTCGGGGAGAACCGGGGCGATCCGCAGGCGTTCGCGCACGCGGCCGTCGACGCCGGGGCCGATCTGGTGGTCGGGCACGGTCCGCACGTCGTCCGGGGTGCGGAGTTCTACCGTGGCCGGCTCATCGCGTACAGCCTGGGCAACTTCGCGGGAGGGGGCGTCTTCGGGGCCGAGGAGGAGACGCGCTTCGGCGCCTACCTGTCGGTCCGTCTCCGCGCAGACGGAACGTATCTCGGCGGACAGGTCCGCTCGATCGTCTTGGAGGCCGACGGCGGCGCCCCGGCGCCCGATCCGACCGGTCGGGCCGGCGCCCTGATGGACGAGCGCGGCCGACGGGACTTCCCGGGCAGTGCCGCCGTCGTCGACGCCGACGGGTTGATCGCCCCGCCGTGAGGATAGGCTGCTGGCCATGACGGACGACGTTCGCAATGTGCACGAGGCCCTGTCCACCATCCACGAGCACTGGCAGCCGCACCGGCTGACGAGCGTCAACGACTACGACGTCAAGGTCGTGAAGCTGCAGGGCGAGTTCGTCTGGCACACGCATCCCGAGACCGACGAGCTGTTCTTCGTGGTGAGCGGGCGCCTGACGATCCAGCTCCGCGACCGCGACGTCGTCCTGAACCCGAACGACGTGTTCGTCGTTCCTCGGGGGGTCGAGCATTGCCCGAAAGCCGAGGAAGAGGTGCAGGCGATCCTCTTCGAGCCGAAGGGCACGGTCAATACCGGAGACGCAGGCGGCGACATGACGGCGGAGCTCCAGGAGCTCGGCTAACCACCACATCCCGCGCGCTTCGCCGAACGGGCGCACGGATGCCCCGCGGTGGGGGGACCACGGGGCATCCGCCGTTTGCGCGACGGTCACGCTCGGCAGAGGAAGCGCAGCGAGGGCTGCACCGCACGGGCGGACGCTGCCGCGCACCGGCGGGGGCGAGTCTCCTCCCCCGAGGACATCGCCACCGCCGGGGCTCAGCGCCTACGCCGTGCGACGGCGCAGCAGGCCCGCACCTCCCAGCAGCAGGAGAGCGGCGAGGGCCCACAGCCACGGGGCCGAGGCGCCACCGGTCATCGCGAGACCGGTGGCCTCACCCGTCGCGGCGGCACCCGCAGCCCACGGCATGCTGGTCATGCCGGCTCCAGTGCTCGGCGTCGTTCCCGGGTTCGCTCCGGGGTCGGTTACGGGGTTGGTGCCGGGGTCCGTTCCGGGGTCGGTGCCCGGGTCCGTTCCGGGATCAGTGCCCGGGTCCGTGCCCGGATCGGTGCCGGGGTTCGTGCCGGGATCGGTCACCGTGCTCTCGCCGACGACGGAGATCGCGTTCCCGCCGATCGTGATGGGAAGCGTCACCGGGAGCTCCAGCTGAGTCCCGCCGAGGACGCTGTCGTCACCGCCGGTGGTGCTTCCTCCGGTCGCGGGTGCGGTCGGGGACGTGGCGCCGCCGGTGGTGCCGGTGACGGTGGCGTCGTCGGTGACGGAGATGGCGTTGCCGGTGACGCCGATGGGGGCGGTCACGGGCGCGACCACCTGGGTGCCGCCGAGGATGCTGTCGTCACCGCCGGTGGTGCTGCCTCCGGTCGCGGGTGCGGTCGGGGCCGTGGCGCCGCCGGTGGTGCCGGTGGCCTCGCTGTCGCCGAGGAGCGAGATGGCGTTGCCGCCGACGGTGACCGGGGCCGTCACCGGCGCGACGACCTGGGTGCCGCTCGCGGTGCCGTCCTCGCCCGAGGTGCTCGACCCGGCCGCGGGCGCAGCCGGTGCCGGGCTGGTGCCGCCGGAGGTGCCGGTGGCCTCGCTGTCGCCGAGGAGCGAGATGGCGTTGCCGCCGACGGTGACAGGCGCCGTCACGGGTGCCACGGCCTGCGTGCCCCCGAGGATGCTGTCGTCACCGCCGGTGGTGCTGCCTCCGGCCGCGGGTGCGGTCGGGGCCGCGGTGCCGCCGGTGGTGCCGGTGGCCTCGCTGTCGCCGAGGAGCGAGATGGCGTTGCCGCTCACGGTGACGGGGGCCGTCACCGGGGCGACGACCTGGGTGCCGCTCGCGGTGCCGTCCTCGCCCGAGGTGCTCGACCCGGTCGCCGGGGCAGGCGCCGGTGCTGCGGCGCTCTCTCCCTCAGCGGCCGACTCGGAGTCACCGAGCAGCGAGATGGCGTTGTCGGACACGGTCACCGGGGCGTTGACCGCCACCAGAGCCTGCGTGCCCGAGAGCACGCCATCCAGGCCGTCCGTGTCGAGGGAGAGCACCCCGGCCGCGTCAGGGGCCTGGGGAGCCGCGCTCTGGGGAGGAGCGGCGGCCGGGGTGCTGGTCGTGGAGTCTTCGGTGAGGCTGATCGCGTTGTCCGTCACCGTGACGGGGAGGTTCACGGTCACCACGGCTTGGGTGCCGGATGCGGTGCCCTCCTCGCCGCTCGTCTGCGGAGCGGGGGCGGACGCCGGTGCGGGAGCCGGAGCAGGGGCGGGAGCCGGGGCCGGAGCCGGCGCGGTGGATGCCGCGTCGCCGAGCACGGAGATCGCGTTGTCGACGACCGTGATCGGGGCGGTGATGGGCGCTACTGCCTGGGTGCCGGAGAGGAAGCCGTCGTCTCCGGATGTCTCGGCCGCATTGGCGGCCGTCGCGCCGAGCAGGGTGATCCCGCCGGCGATGAGCGTGCCCCAGAGGACGCGCTTCGCGTAGGTACGCATGATGGTTCTCCTGACGTGACTGGTCTGTCTGATGGGATGCGCGCGAGGAAGTGCGCGCGCAGCACGGCATCTGTCATCCCGGTGGGATGACGCGACAGTCCGTCAGTCAGGCGAGACGTCGGTGTCGGCGACGGGTGCGCCCGGAAGGGCGTCGTCCCGTGCGCCGGCGGCCCGCTCCCAGGCACGGAGCGGGGTCGCGCCGATTTCGCTGAGGCGAGCGGGGGCGCTGGCGGAACCTCCGGCCGAGGTGGCGGAGGAAGAGGCGGGGGCGGTCGGAGCGGCCGGAGGAGCACCGAACGGCACCGGAGCGGTGTCACCGGCACCGGCGTCCGAGGAGTCGGGTGCGGAGACCGGACCTGCGAAGGAAGCCACGGTGCGGAGCACAGAGTCCTGGCCCGTGCTCGGCGAGGCCGACGGTGCGGAAGCAGGCTCGGGAAGCGCGGCGATGTCCTCGCGCACAGGGGGGACGCCCATGGGGACGGAGCCCTCCGGGGTCTGCGGTGCAGCCGGCTCATGTGGCGTGAGCACCTCGACGACCGGCGGAACGGTCTCTTCGACGACGCCGCCGATCAGGCTGGTCGTGCCGTCGACGACACCGACGACGTTCTCGACCAGGTCGATGGCGCCGGAGTCCACGACGATGCCGCCGACCAGCGGAAGGCCGCCGACGAGGTCGAGCACGGGCGCGGTGATCTGCGAGACCGGTGCAGAGCCGAGCACGTCGGTCACGGGCTCGACGACCGTCTCGGTGGTCTCGGCGACCGCCTCGAGCACCGGAGCCGCAGTGTCTCCGACGACCGGGACCTGCGTCACCGTTTCGGTAACCGTCTCGACGACGGCGGGAGCCGCCTCCTGGACGGGAGCAACGGTGTGGGTCACGACCGGCGCGACGACCTCCTGCACGACGGGGGCCACGACCTCCTGGACCACCGGCGTCGCCACCTGCTTCACCACCGGAGCCACGACGTTGTTCACGACCGGCTTCGTCACGGCGGTGACCGTCTCCGACACGACGGAGGTGAGGCCGTCGAGCGGACCCTTCGGCTCCTCGGCCGCATGCGCGGAGCCCCCACCGGTGAGGACGGTCAGGGCCGCCCAGGCGAGCACGCCGACGCCACCCCAGAGGACGGCGTGGGGTACGCCGCGTCGGGTGGTCCGAGCGTCCACGTGGTCCTCCCCCTCCGAAAGGTCTACGGGGTGTGTCGATGGGAGGGAGAATACTCGCGCACCCCCTCTCTGTCCAGGGGCGTTTACATCCGATTCGTCTCGTGTCAGATCGTGACGCGCCCGGCGGATTTCCGGCTTGACTTTCCCCAGGTTCTACACATGCCCCCTCCCGAGGGGAAACCTTCAACGCGCAATTTAAACTCGTTTTCATCCACAGGCTGGGGAAACGATTTATGCCTGGTCGGCTGGTAGAAAAAACTTCGCTCTTCACACCGTCCACCGGGTTATCCACACCCGTTCTGCACAGACACTCCGAGATTGTCCGCACGCTGTCCACATGGTTATCCACAGGCCGTGTTGCACCGTGTGGAGACCGCTCATAGCGTGGTCGAGCGACCGAATGTCGGGGGCACCTGCTTGTCTGGGGATGGCCGCCGCGCGGCCGCGGTCCCCCGCACCGGCATCCGCGGATGCGAGCGCGGGGCCCGCCTCAGAACCGTCGCATCGAAGGGAACACAGTGTCGATCGCCGACATCTCCGCGGAGCGCCTGGGAGGGCAGCGTCCGCCCGAGCGCACCCCTCCGCACGACCTCCTCGCCGAGCAGAGCGCCCTGGGCGGCATGCTCCTGTCGAAGGACGCCGTCGCCGATGTGATCGAGACGCTCAAGGGCGCCGACTTCTACATCCCGAAGCACGAGCTCATCTTCGAGGCCATCCTCTCCCTCTACTCCCACGGTGAGCCGACCGACGTCGTCGCCGTCACCGACGAGCTCATCAAGACCGGTGAGCTGAACAAGGCGGGCGGCGCGGACTACCTGCACACCCTTACGTCGATCGTCCCGACCGCGGCCAACGCCGGCTACTACGCGGGCATCGTCTCCGAGCGAGCGATCCTCCGCCGCCTCGTCGACGCCGGGACGCGCATCGTCCAGCTCGGCTACGACGGCCAGGGCGACGCGACCGACATCGTCAACAACGCGCAGGCGGAGATCTACTCGGTCACCGGCTCGGAGACGGCCGAGGACTACGTACCGCTCACCGTCGCGGTCGATGCCGCCGTCGAGGAGATCGAGGCGGCCAACGGCCGCGATGGTTCCATGACCGGCATCCCCACCGGCTTCCGCGAGCTCGACGAGCTCACCAACGGCCTGCACGGCGGCCAGATGATCGTCGTCGCCGCGCGACCCGCGATGGGTAAGTCCACGCTCGCCCTCGACTTCGCCCGTGCGGCCTCGATCGGGCACGACTTCCCCTCGATCTTCTTCTCGCTCGAGATGGGCAAGAGCGAGATCGCGATGCGTCTGCTCAGCGCCGAGGGGGCGATCCCGCTGCAGAACATGCGCAAGGGAACGCTCGACCCGCGGGACTGGACGACGGTCGCCGCCACCCGCGGCCGCATCAACGACGCCCCGCTCTACATCGACGACAGCCCGAACATGACGCTCGTCGAGATCCGGGCGAAGTGCCGGCGGCTGAAGCAGCGGGCCGGTCTGCGGATGGTCATCATCGACTATCTCCAGCTCATGACATCCGGCAAGCGCGTCGAGTCCCGTCAGCAGGAGGTCTCGGAGTTCTCCCGAAGCCTCAAGCTCATCGCCAAGGAGCTGCAGGTGCCGGTCATCGCGCTGTCGCAGCTGAACCGTGGTCCCGAGCAGCGACAGGACAAGAAGCCCGCCATCAGCGACCTGCGAGAGTCCGGATCGATCGAGCAGGACGCCGACATGGTCATCCTCTTGCACCGCGACTCGGTCTACGACAAGGACGTCCGTCCCGGCGAGGCCGACCTCATCGTGGCCAAGCACCGTAACGGTCCGACCGCGACCATCACGGTCGCCTTCCAGGGGCACTACTCTCGGTTCGCCGACATGGCGCCGGGCGGCGACTTCAACTGAGCCGCGGCATCAGCGTCCTGCGTCGGACGCCGACTCCTCGCGGAGGCTGAGCCGGACGTGGCAGGAGTGGGACGTCGTGAACGGGATCACGCGTTCGATCTCCACGGGGCCGCCCGCTCTCGCCAGCACCGACTTCATGAGTTCCTCGTGCACCCGGCAGACCACGGTCTGGTCATCGGTCAGCAGCGTGTGGAAGCGGCAGGGGGAGAGGTCGACGGTCATCGCCTTCTCGTCGATGTCCGGCTGCAGGCCCACGTCGTCGAGGTGGTGGAACAGCGCATCGAGCTGATGCGTCGCGGCCTCCGGGAGCCCGGATCGCGTCGCCGGGAGCACCGCGCGCATGAGGTCGCCGTGACGGATCGCCTCCTGGACCCGCCGCTCCTCGATCTCATTCGGCTCGCTCGGCAACACGGGGGAGAAGCGCAGCCGCGGCCGTCCGCGCCGACCGGTGTGCTCCACCTCGGACCGGGCGAGTCCCTCGCCTTCGAGCACGCGAAGGTGGTCGCGCAGCGTGTTCACGTGGAGGCCCATGCGGAGGGAGAGCTCGGCGAGGCCGATTCCCGGAGTGTCCATCAAGGCGGCGAGAACCCGCAGCCGGCTGCTCTGCATGAGCCCGCGGTAGGCGTCGGTAGGATGTGGCATGTTACCCATTATCCCCTGCGCGCCGAGCGAGGGGCCGATTTCCACGGCCAGGTCTGGCGACGGCGGCGACCGGTCCGGTTAGCCTGAGGCCATGACGGGTGGACGCACGGTGACCGCGCTGCGCCTGCTCCTGCCCGCATTCCTGCTCGGGGCGATCGTCGCGATCTCATTCCTGGAGGCGCCGTTGAAGTTCCTGGCTCCCGGAATCACGATCCCGCTGGGGCTCGGCATCGGTCGCCTCGTCTTCACCGCCCTCAATGTCCTCGCGGGAGCGGTGCTCCTCGTGTTGACCGCGGTCAGCATCCGCGCCAGGGCCGGACGTCCCTCGGCGCTGCTGCTCGGCGGGCTGTGGCTGGCGTTCCTCGTCGAGGTGATCGTCATCCGCCCGATCCTCAATCGGCGCAGCGATCTCGTCATCGCAGGGCAGGAGGCTCCGGGAACCGATGGCGCGCACTACGCCTACATCGTCGCGGACGTGACGATGGTCGTGCTGCTCGTGGCCCTTCTCGTGGTCACGGTGCGCGCTGTGCTGCCGCCGCGCGCGTCCTTGCCGACGACCGACGTCTAGGACGCGTCGGACGGTGTGGACTCCAGGATCCGCCGCGCGCTGTCGCGAGCGGTGACGAACGGTTCGGCGAAGGTCCCCATGCCGACGGTGACGATGGCCCCTTCATAGAGGAGCATGAGCGTCGCCGCGAGACGTTCCGGATCGCGGAAGCCCGCCTCATCGCAGAGCTCTGCGAACACCGCGAGCAGCCACTCCTTCTCGCGACGGGCCTCGGCGAGCACCAGCGGGGCATCCCCGGGGCCGTCGATCTCGGCACGCGCGTTGATGGCGCTGCATCCCTTGGTGCTGTTGTCGGGCACCCAGGCTAGGGCTGCGTCGAAGATCGCGAGCACACGGGCAGGCCCCGGCTCCGGCACCCGCGCGAGGTGGGCCGCGACGTGATCGCGCCAGCGGGCGTCCCGGTGCTGCAGGTACGACACGACGAGCGCTTCCTTCGATCCGAAGCGGTCGTACAGCGTCTTCTTCGTGACGCCGGCGGCCGCGGCGATGGTGTCGACTCCGATGGCGTGGATGCCGCGCTCGTAGAAGAGGTCGGAGGCGGCGTCGAGCACGCGGCGTGCTCCCGGGGTCAATGGGGGGAGTTCCGGGACGGGGATCGACATGCGCCGAGTATACCAACCTGTATAGTGGGCGGATGAGTAAACAGATCGGTATACTCGGGCGCCTCCTCACCGTCGGTGCCGCGGTGGCTTTCGTCCTCACGTGGAGCTCGGGATTCCTCATCCCCGCGGTCGCCACCGCGGACGTCGACCCGCTGACGCTCCTGGTCTGGCGGTTCACGCCGCTCGCCGTCGTGCTCGTGGTCCTCGTCGCGGTGTCCGGTGCGGCGAGGGGGATTACCGGTCGCGAACTCGGCGTCCAGGCGCTCGTCGGATCGCTCGCCCAGTTCGGATACTGCGCCGCTGTGTACGCCGCCGTCGCCGCAGGCATCGCCACCGGCACCGTCGCGCTGATCGATGCCGTCCAGCCGCTGCTCGTCGCCGTGCTGGTCGGTCCGGTGCTGGGCCTCCGCGTACGCGGCGCTCAGGTCGCGGGGCTGGTGATCGGGGCGGTGGGGGTGCTGCTCGTCGTCCAGTCGCAGTTCGGCGCCGGCCGCGCGCCGCTCGTCGCCTACCTGCTTCCGGCGACGGCGATGGTCTGCCTCGTGATCGGCACGCTGGTGCAGCGGCGGACGGCCGTGCGCACGGGGGTGCTGCTGACCCTGACCATCCACGTGAGCGTGACCGCCGTGCTGCTCCTCGTCATCGGCGCGCTCGCCGGGGCACTCGTGCCGCCGGCTCGACCGTCGTTCTGGATCGCCGTGGTCCTGACCGCGGTCTTCCCTACGCTCGGCGCCTACGGACTGTACTGGTGGCTGCTGCGCCGGGTCGGCATCACCGCGCTGCAGGCCCTGCTCTTCCTCGTCGCCCCGGCGACCGCGATCGGCGGGGCGCTGCTGCTCGGCGAGCCCCTCACCGCGATCACGCTCGGCGGGTTCGCGCTGTGCGGGGCCGGGGTGACCGCCGTGCTCGTGAGCGAGGCGCGGAATCGGGGCCAGGAGGAGGACGGCTCCGCGGTGCCGAGTCAGGGCCGGACGCGCACCGCCCGGCCCTCGAAGGTCACCACATCGCCATCGCGGAGCTGACGCCCGCGGCGCCGGTCCACGTCGCCGTTCACGGTGACGTAGCCGTCGATGATGACCTCTTTCGCGTCGCCGCCCGAATCGAGCAGGCCCGCGAACTTGAGGAACTGCCCGAGGCGGATGACCTCGCCGCCGATGGAGACCTCGTCGATCGGATCGGAGTTCGTCATCCTTGCATGCTAGCCGTCGGGCCGACCGTCACTCGTCGACGTCGGTGCCCACGACCGCGAACGAGGCATCGAAGGAGATGTCGATCGAGCGGTTGTCCGTCGTCAGGACGGAGGCGTCGTAGGGGCTCACGTCGTCGGAGTCCACGTCGAGGTCGGTGATCATCCCCTCGGCCTCGGCGAGAGCGGCATCGACGAGCGTGCGGATGGTCTCCTCGTCGAGCGTGAGAGTCGGACCCTGGTCGTCGCCGTCCGCAGCGTCTGTCGACACCACGGTCGCGGCGAGCTCGTCGTCGACGCGCACCTCGGTCTCGTCCCCAGCGGACGTGGTGAGCTGCACCTCCCACGTCCCGTCGCGCTTCGCGTCGATCGAGGTGACCTCGCCCTCCGCGGCGTCCTGGGCGGCGGCGGCGATCGCGAGGAGCTCGTCGACGTCGTCGGTGCCGATGCCGGTCACCGGGCCGCGGTCGCCCCGGTCTCCGCTCGGGCGCGCGTCGTCGTCGCCGCGGTGGTCTCCGCGCGGGCCGTGGTCGCCCTCGTGTCGGGGGCCCTCCATGGCGGGACGGTCGTCGTCGTCACCGAACTCGTCGCCGATCGCGGCACCCACTGCCACGCCTCCGCCGGCGAGCAGCACCGCGGCCGCGATCCCGCCGCCGATCAGGAGTGCACGCTTGCGTCCGGGCTTGGCGGGGGTCGCTGCGGCGGCCGGTGCCTCCGGCGCGCCGTTCGGCGTCGCGGCAGGATCGGTGGTCGGCGCGACCGGCACCGTCGGGTCGTCGGCGTTCGCGTTCGTGCCGGGGCCGGCGGGGGAGCCCTGTCCGGCGGTGTGGTCCTGGCCCGCGTTCGGGACGGCGGATGCCGAGTCGGGTCCGGAGGCGCGGTTCTCGTCCGGCGTGGGGTTCTGGTCGGAAGCAGGAGTCTTGTCGTTCATGTCTCGATGGTCTCCCGACGCCGCTGAAGCCACCCTGAAGCCTCCTGAAGCCCCGTTCAGGAACCGATATCCCGGGCACGATTTCGGAGCTCGGCGACGACACGCCGTCCGGGAGGAGGTCATGGCCGGGGTGTCGTGGGCGATCTCCGAAGCTGTGCCCGGGGGCGGGGTCAGGAGAGAGGGCCGGCCGAGGGGAGGGTGACGGTGAAGCGGGCGCCGCCCCACCGGGAGGCGTCCACCGCGATCGCGCCGTGGGCGGCGGTGGCGATACCCTGGGCGATCGCGAGACCGAGCCCGCTGCCTCCCGCGTCGCGGCTGCGGGCCTCGTCGAGCCGGACGAAGCGCTCGAAGATGCGGTCCCGCTCCTCCGGCGGGATGCCGGCGCCGTCATCTTCGACCGTGAGGACGACGTGCGGCGGCCGTGACTCCACCCCGATCGCCACGCGGCCGTTGCTGTGCCGGGCGGCGTTGTCCGCGAGGTTCCGCAGCAGCTGGCCCAGCAGGCGGGGATCGCCGGCAGTGCGGGCCGCGCGGATGCCGGACCCGTCGACGTCGAGCCCGGCAGCCCGCAGCCGACGCACCTCCGCGAGGGCCAGGTCGTCCAGGTCGACCGGTTCGGTGCTCCCGGTGACACCCTCGTCGAGGCGGGCGAGGAGCAGCAGCGACTCCACGATGCCCTGCAGCCGCAGCCCCTCCTCGGCCACCACCTCGGCGAGCTCGTCGATGCTCGTCACCTCCGGGTGCGCCTGGGCGAGCTCCGCGTGCTGACGGATCGTCGCCAGGGGAGACCGCAGTTCGTGCGAGGCGTCGGAGACGAAGCGGCGCTGCGCGGTCGCCGCCGCGTCGAGCCGGTCGAGCATCCCGTTCATCGTCACGGCGAGGGAGTGGATCTCATCCGCCGTGTCGGGAACCGGCACCCGATGATCGAGCCGCTCGGCGGTGATGCCCTCGACCTCCTGGCGGATCCGGGTGACCGGCCGCAGCGCACGCCCGGTGACGAGCCAGGTGGTGACGGCCACGAGCAGCAGCAGCGCGGGGACGGCGATCACGAGCAGCGTCGCCACGGTGGCCAGGGTCTCCGCGTCCTCGTCCATCGGCACCGCGAGGACGAGGGTCTGGTCGCCCTCGACGTCGTCGGACACCACGACCATGGGTTCCCCGTCGATGCGGACCACCTGCGGATCGTCGTCCACGGGCAGCGGGGTGGCGCCGAGCGCATCGGCAGCCTCCTCGCTGGACGCCCGCACCGATCCGTCTCGTCCGAGCAGCTGCACGAGGTCGTCGTCGAGCTGGTCGGGGCCACGCCGGCCCGGACCGTCGAACCGGCTGACGAGCTCCTCCAGCCGCTGCTCCGCCGCGCGTTCGGTGCTGCCGTGGATGCTCGCGCTCAGCACCCCGTAGAAGGAGAAGGCACCGAGGAGCAGCGCGACCGCGACGACCAGGGTGGCACCCAGGGTCGTCCGGCCGCGGACCGACCGCCAGAGCCGCCTAGCCACCGTTCGCCGCCAGCCGGTAGCCCGCACCGCGGATGGTCTCGATCGCCTCGCGCCCGAACGGCTTGTCGACCTTGCGGCGGAGGTGGCCGACGTAGACCTCGACGATGTTCGGGTCGCCGTCGAAGTCGTCGTCCCAGACGCCGGCCAGCAGGTCGCGCTTCGACAGCACCTGCCCCCGGTGCCGCATCAGGTGCTCGAGCACAGCGAACTCGCGCGCCGTCAGGGTGATCGGGGCCTCGCCGCGCCAGACGTGGTGTCCCGCGGGATCCAGTCGCAGGTCGCCGGCCTCGAGGATCGTCGGTCGCGCCACGGCGCCGCGCCGCACGAGTGCCCGGAGTCGGGCCACGAGGATCGCGAACGAGAAGGGCTTGGTGACGTAGTCGTCGGCGCCGCTCTCCAGCGCCTCCACCTGATCCCACTCGCCGTCCTTGGCGGTGAGCATCAGCACGGGGGTCCAGTTCTCCTCGGCGCGCAGGGCCTCGCAGACCTTCCACCCGCTCATGCCGGGCATCATCAGGTCGAGCACGATGGCGTCGTACCGGGTCTCGCGGGCCCGCCACAGGCCGTCGACGCCGTTGTGGGCGACGTCGACCGCGAAGCCCTCCGCCTCGAGTCCGCGGCGCACGCCTTCGGCCAGACGCACCTCGTCGTCCACCACCAGGATCCGCATCCCCCCAGTGTGGCGGGTCGACGCTGAATCGGGGCTGAAGCCGTCGGGCCGCTTTCGAATCGCGCAACTGGTTCCATCTGCGGCTCAGATACAGCCAGTTGCGCGATTCGAAGAGGGACTCAATCGACGGCGGACGAGAGGTGTGCCTGCAGGTCGCGGATCACCTCGCCGAGGGGGCCGGAGGAGAGGAGCCCGGGGCCGAGCGGGCCGGCGGGGTCGGTGCCCAGGGGCGGGAGGGTGCGCAGGGCCGCAGCGGCCTCGGGGGAGAGGTGCGCGAGTTGCCAGCGCACCTCTGCGACGCGGACGTCGGGGGCGTCCGGGTGTGCCAGCTCGACAGCTCGCGCGGCGTAGGCGGCTGCCCCGAGAGCATGCGCACCCATGTGCGCGACCCCGGCGGCCTGTGCCGCGGAGCGAGCGGCCGCGGTGCCGGCAGGTGTCACGGCGCTGCGGGCAGCCCTGCCCGCGACGAAGCGACGACGGATCTCGCCCGCAGCCGCGAGCTCGCCCCGGGCGAAGGCGCGCGTCCTGGCGATGGCATCACGCGCACGGTCGTCGTCCGGGGCCTCCCTCTCGAACAGCGGGAGCACGCGCTCGGCGCAGTCGGCCGCCCACACCGCGACGATGCGACGGTCGGACTCGGTCATGCCCTGAGGAGTCGACACGGGACTCATCTCGCCCGTCGTCCGGTGCGCGCACGTGCCGCCTCGTGCGCCTCGCGGAGAAGGGCGAGCACGGCACCCTCCGTCGCCTCTGCGGGGTCGATCACGCACACCCAGCCGGCGTGGCCGTACAGGGGGTGAGGGCGGAAGACGTCGACCGCCGTCGGGTCGGTGTCGTCGCCTGTGAGAGACGCCGCCGCGATGATCGACTCCGCGCGCTCGCGTCCGACGTGGATGTTCACCCGGAAGCGCCCTGGAGCGTCCAGCGCGGAGGACGTGTCGTCGGGGATAGTCCTTCGTGATGATCGTCCCGTACGGCTGAGTGCGCTCGGGCATCCGGCCGTCGGGCGCGTGGTAGAAGTACGCGTCTCCCCATGACAGTTCGGGGAAGTCGCTGCCCGCCTCCGGGGCGATGACGAGCACGCCGTCGAACGAACGGACCTCTGCGATGATCTCCTGCATTTCCATCCTTCAATGCTGAGGCTGACGTGCTTATGTGGACTCAAGGACCGGAAAGACGAGGAGGAGTGTGCAGAACCCTCAAGAGCAGGTGATGACGACGGCGGCGCTCGGCCGGCTGGTCGACTACTCGACGCAGCAGGTGCGCGACCTCGAGCGCCTCGGCGTCCTCCCCGCCGCGGAGCGCGGCGCGAACGGGTACCGGCGGTATCGGACGCCGCATGCCCTGGCGCTGCGTGCCTATCGCGCGTTGGCGGCGGCGCTCGGTCCGGTGCCCGCGCGTCGACTGATGCCCGCTCTCATCGGCGGATCGGTCGAGCACGCGGCGGAGCGGATCGACGCCCTGCACGCGGACGTCGCCCTCGATCGCTCACGGGTGCGCGCGGCCCTGCGCGGACTCGAGGACGCCGTGGCGGAGGCCGACGATCCGTTCGTCGAGGACGATGCGATGGCCATCGGCGAACTCGCCCAGGCGCTCGGCGTCCGTTCCTCCGCACTTCGGCACTGGGAGCGAGAAGGGCTCGTGCGCCCCCTTCGTCGCGCGGGATCGGTCCGCTCCTATGACTCCCTGGCGATCACCGAGGCGCGGATCGCCGCCGCCCTGCGCTCGGGCGGCTACGGCATCCCCGCGGTATCCCGGATCATCGACGAGGTGCGCGCGCATGGTGACACCGAAGACGTGCAGCGCATCCTCGCGGAGCGGCTGGCTGACCTCACGCGCCGTAGCGTGGCGCTCCTCGCGGCGGCAGGTCACCTGCACGCCCTGCTCGCGGAACGCCTCGCGGAGGAGGGATCCTCGCTCACGCCCCCGCCGGGATCTGCGCCAGGACCTCGGGGATCAGCGGATTCTCGTCGAGGGGGTCGGTGATGACCGCGGCGACCGCCTCGAACGGCAGCACCGGGTAGCGCGAGGCGGCGCCGATCTTCTCGTCGCTCGCGAGCACGATCGTCGCGGCACATCGGGAGGCGATCGCCCGCTTGGTGACGGCATCGTCGAGCTCGCCCGTCGTGAGGCCGTGACGCGGGTCGACACCCGTGACCCCGACGAAGAACACGTCGGCAGCGAGGTGCTGGATCGCCTCCATCGCGAGTCCCCCTCCGGCGACGAGAGAGTGCCGGGCGAGCTCGCCGCCGATCATGATCACGCGCGCATCCGAGTGCTCGGCGACGGCCAGGGCGATGGCGGGACTCGGGGTGATGACCGTGACGCCGGTGCCGGAGGGCAGCAGTCGCGCCATCGCGAGCGTGGTGGTTCCGGCATCCAGCACGATCGTCGATCCGGGCCGGATGGTCGTGACGGCCTGGCGGGCGACCCGCTCCTTGCTCTCGGTCGCCAGGTCATGGCGCTCGCGCACCGGGCGATCGGCCGCGGCGATGGGCAGCGCGCCGCCGTACACGCGCTGGAGCCTGCCCTCCTCGGCGAGCTCGCGGAGGTCGCGGCGGATGGCGTCTTCCGATACTCCGAGGTCATCGGCCGCAGCCTTCGCCACGACCCGTCCCTCACGGGCGAGCACGGCGAGCAGGTGGTCTTTGCGCTGAGCAGCGAGCATACGTTTCCTCACGAAGTTGCACGTTTATGCATGATTCAGACTACAGTCATCTCCATGATGAAGCCACTCCTGATCCTGATCGCCGGCCCCTACCGTTCCGGCACCAACGGCGACCCCACCCTGATCGCCCGCAATCTCGCGCGTCTGGAGGAGGCGTCCGGTCCGATCTTCCGCCTCGGACACATGCCGATGATCGGGGAGTGGGCCGCTCTGCCCATCCTCCGCACCCTCGACGCGGCCGAAGTGGAGACCGGCGACGTGATGTACGAGACCGCGCACCGCCTCCTCCAGCACTGCGATGCGGTGCTGCGCCTTCCGGGGGCTTCGACGGGCGCGGACCAGGATGTCGCCATCGCCCGCGAGCTCGGGCTGCCCGTCTACCGGTCGGTGGAGGAGATCCCGGTCGCTGTGACTCCGTAGGCTGGAGGCATGACCAAGAACATCTGGACCGTCCTCGGCGTCATCCTCGCCGTCGTGATCGCGTGGTGGATCGTCAGCGCGCTGTTCTCGGTGCTCTGGTTCATCGCCAAGCTCGCCATCGTCGCGGTCGTGGCCGTGGTGGTCTTCCTCGTGCTGCGGAACCTCTTCACCCGCGACGCTGACTGATCGGCCTTCGAATCGCCCACTTTGCGCCACACCGACCGGATTTGCAGCACAGCGGGCGATTCGAACGGGGTCAGAGGCGGTACTGGGCGGCGCGGTGCGTGGGCTGGACCCGGTCGCCGCGGCCGTGCAGCTTGTGGCGGAGCGTGCCGGGCACGTACTCCTCGGGGTAGGCGCCGCGCTCGCGCAGCACCGGGATGACGTGCTCGATGACGTCCTGCCAGGTGCCGGGGGTGACGGCGTACGCGAGGTTGAAGCCGTCGATGTCGGTCTCCTCGACCCACGACTGCAGCTCGTCGGCGATCTCGACCCCCGAGCCGACGATCGTGGGGCCGAGCCCGCCGATCGCGTTGTGGCGGCCGAAGTCGCCTACCGTCCACTCGCGACCGAGGTCGGCCTCCTCCTTCAGGTGCTGCAGCACCGACTGGATCGCGTTCGACTCGACGTTCCCCACCGGCTCGTCCTCGGCGTACTGCGACAGGTCGACGCCCATCCACCCCGACATGAAGGTGAGCGCCCCCTCCGGGCTCGCGTAGGAGAGGTACTCGGCGTGCTTCGAGGCCGCCTCCTCGCTCGTCGCGGCGGTGATGACAGTGAGCAGGGTGTAGATCCGGGCGTCGTACCGGTCGCGCCCCGCCGCCTCGAGAGCGTCGCGGATCCGCTTCACGGTGCCGGCGAGCACCTCCTTCGACGGCGCCGCGACGAAGATGGCCTCGGCGTTCTCCGCCGCGAACCGCACTCCGCGCGGGCTGGCGCCGGCCTGGTAGATCACCGGAGTGCGCTGCGGCGACGGCTCCGAGATGTGGATGCCGGGCACGGAGAAGTGCTTCCCCTCGTGCCGGATCGGGTGCACCTTCGACGGGTCTGTGAAGATGCCGCGCTCGCGGTCCTCCACCACCGCGTCGTCCTCCCACGACCCCTCCCAGAGCTTGTAGAGCACCTCGACGTACTCGTCCGCGTGGTCGTAGCGGTCGTCATGCGCGAGCTGGTCCTCCTGCCCCATGTTCCGGGCGGCGCTGGGCAGGTACCCGGTCACGACGTTCCAGCCGACGCGGCCCTGGGTGAGGTGATCGAGCGTGCTGAGTCGTCGAGCGAACGGGTAGGGGTGCTCGAAGGCCGTGCCGGCGGTGACGCCGAATCCCAGATGCTCGGTCACCGCGGCCATCGCGCTGACCAGGAGGATCGGGTCGTTCACCGGCACCTGGGCGCCGTTGCGGATGGCGGCCTCGTTCGTGCCGCCGTAGACGTCGTAGGTGCCCAGGACGTCGGCGATGAAGATGCCGTCGAAGGTCGCGCTCTCCAGCAGCTTCGCCAGGTCGGTCCAGTACGAGATCGTGTTGTACTGGCGCGACCGGTCGTCGGGATGCCGCCACAGGCCGGACGACTGATGGGCGACGCAGTTCATGTCGAAGGCGTTGAAACGGATCTGCCGGGTCATGCCCCCATGAAACGGGACCGGGCGGCATCGGGGCGAGCGACGGCGACACGCACCGAAACAATCGCGACGCCGGTCAGGCCTCGTCGTCCGGACGGCGGGGGCTCGGGTCGGGCGGGAGGATCTCGATCGGACGGGCAGCCTGCCGTTGCGCCCGCCACCAGATCACGAACCCGATCGCGGTGAAGACGCCGTAGAACACGTACATGAGGCCGGTCGCGTAGTAGCCGGAGCTGAACAGAAGCGGCACCCCCACCACGTCCACGGCGATCCAGATGAGCCAGAACTCGGTCCAGCCCTTGGCCATGCCGTACGTCGCGAGCAGTGACCCGACGAAGGTCCAGGCGTCGGCCCAGACCGGTTCCCACGAACCGAGGGCGCGGAACAGGGGGGTGAGCGCCACGGTTCCGACGACGAGGACCACGACCAGACCGACGCGGGCACCGGTCGGCGCCCACCGCGGCACGATGCGACCGCCGTCGGCATTCCGCCAGCGGATCCAGCCGTAGATCGCGACGGCGATGAACATGATCTGCCGCCCGGCCTGACCGAGGAGATGCGGGAGCGACGGGTCGGGGCTCAGCGCGGAACCGAGGAACACCGTCAGCAGCAGGACGTTGCCGACGATGCCGACCGGCCACGCCCAGACCTTGCGCCGCATGCCCCCGAGGGCGCTCGCGAGTCCGAACGCGTTCCCGACGACCTCACGCACCAGGAGGGTCTGGCCTCCCGGCAGCACCCAGGACGAGGAGAAGGCGTCGACGAGCCACTGCAGGAAGCCCATCGCTAGAGCGCCGCGTCGGGGGTGGGGCGGTCGTCGAGCACGAGCTGCAGCATGCTGAGGTCGAGCCAGCGGCCGAACTTCGCACCGACCTGCGGCATGCGGCCCACCTCCCGGAACCCGAGGCGCTCGTGCAGGGCGATGGAGGCGGTGTTGCCGCTCTCCACCCCGCCGATCATCACGTGCATCCCGGCTGCCCGAGCCCGGGCGATGAGCTCAGTCATGAGGAGCGTGCCGATGCCGCGCCCGCGCTGATCGCCGCGC
This sequence comes from Microbacterium meiriae, assembly GCF_040685015.1. Classification (NCBI taxonomy): domain Bacteria; kingdom Bacillati; phylum Actinomycetota; class Actinomycetes; order Micrococcales; family Microbacteriaceae; genus Microbacterium; species Microbacterium meiriae. The sequence goes on from NZ_JBFBHD010000001.1 coordinate 1,346,561, forward strand.
ACGTAGACGGAGTGCTCGACGGTCAGGCGGTAGCCGCTGTGCGGGCGCCACTGGGCGTAGGACGCATAGCCCACGACCCCGCTGTCGTCGGCGGCGACGATCACGGGGTAGCCGCGCGCGGTCCGGTCGGCGAGCCAGGCTTCCCGGTCGGCGCGATCCACCGCCACCTCGTTCCAGATCGCGGTCGTGTGCACGACGGCGTGGTTGTGGATCTCGGTGATCGTGTCGAGGTCGTCGCTCTCGGCGGCCCTGAGGTGCACGGCGGTCATCGTCAGACGTGGATGTCGGCGGGGGAGGCCTCGCCCTCGTGGAAGCTCGGCTTCTTGCCGACGACCTTCGCGATGCCGAGGACGGCGCCGACGATCACGAGACCCCAGATGAGACCGGCGATGGCGGAGATGAGGGTGTCGACCACCCAGACCACGAAGCCGCCGAGGGGCTCCAGCGCGTGCTCGACCGCATGGAGCACGTCGGCCGGCGCGTGCAGCCCGACCTCGCCGAGGTTGATGAGGACGAGGTGCCCGCCGACCCAGAGCATCGCGACGGTGCCGAGCACGCTGATGAAGCGGAAGACCGCGGGCATCGACCGGACGATACGCGTGCCGGTGTGCCGCACGCGCTGCACGGGGTTCTTCGCCATCTTCAGGCCGATGTCGTCGATCTTCACCAGGAGCGCCACGGCGCCGTACACCGCGACGGTCATGACCAGCGCGATCACCGCGAGGATCGCCAGGGTGGACCAGATGCCGAGTCCCTTGTCGAGGCTGGCGAGGGAGATGAGCATGATCTCGGTCGAGAGGATGAGGTCGGTGCGGACGGCGCCGAGCACGAGCTTCCTCTCGTCGCGGGCGCCCTCGTCCGCGTGACCGTGCTGCACCCCGAACCACTCGAGCACCTTCTCCGCCCCCTCGAAGCACAGGTACGAGCCGCCGAGGATCAGCAGATAGGGCAGTACCCATGGCGCGAAGGCGGTGAGCAGCAGCGCGATGGGGATGATGATGACGAACTTGTTCACCAGCGACCCGAGGGCGATCTTGCCGACCACGGGGAGTTCGCGGGCCGGCGTGATGCCCTGCACGTACTGCGGCGTCACGGCGGCGTCGTCGATGACGACTCCCGCAGCCTTCGCCGACGCCTTCATCGCGGCGCTCAGGATGTCGTCGACGACGGCGAGCAGTCCAACGGACATGGCAGTTCCCCTCGGGTGGTGTGTGGTGCGGAGGCAACTCTATCGAGTGGGAAAACTCCCAGCCCGCTCCCAGCCCCGCGGGACCAAAAGCCGCGCCCGCGTGGTTCTCCTCTATGACGCCGCAGCCAGCGGCGTCGGACAAGGAGCCACTCATGTCGAACGACTACGGCAGGACCCCCGAGGCCGTCAGCGGTCTCACGAACCTGCAGTACGAGGTCACGCAGCAGGACGCCACCGAGCCGCCCTTCCGCAACGCCTACTGGAACACCCACGACGACGGCATCTACGTCGACGTCGTCTCCGGCCAGCCGCTGTTCTCCTCGCGGGACAAGTACGACAGCGGCACCGGCTGGCCGAGCTTCACGCGCCCGATCGACGCCGACGCCGTGACCACGAAGACCGACCGCACGCTGTGGATGACCCGCACCGAGGCGCGGTCCTCCGGAGCCGACAGCCACCTGGGACACGTCTTCGACGACGGACCCCGCGCCGAGGGCGGCCTCCGCTACTGCATGAACTCGGCGGCCCTCCGCTTCATCCCGGCGGAGGATCTCGAGAAGGAGGGGTACGGTCGCTACAGCCCCCTCTTCACCACCCACACCTCTGAGGAGCAGTCATGACCGACACCGGAACCATCACCCGCACCCCCGGGACCGAGACGGCCGTCCTCGCGGGCGGCTGCTTCTGGGGCATGGAAGACCTCATCCGCCGCCAGCCCGGCGTCATCGACACCCGCGTGGGCTACACCGGCGGCGAGAACGACCACGCGACCTACCGCAACCACCCCGGTCACGCGGAGGCCGTGGAGATCGTGTTCGACCCGAGTGCGACGACCTATCGCGACATCCTGGCGTTCTTCTTCCAGATCCACGACCCGTCGACGTTGAACCGGCAGGGCAACGACATCGGGTCGAGCTACCGGTCGGCGATCTTCCCGCTCACCCCCGAGCAGGAGCAGGTCGCCCGGGACACGATCGCCGATGTCGACGCCTCCGGCCTGTGGCCGGCGAAGGCCGTCACGACGATCGAGCCCGCTGGTCCGTTCTGGGAGGCCGAGCCCGAGCACCAGGACTACCTGATCAAGTACCCGAACGGCTACACGTGTCACTTCCCCCGCGCCGGCTGGGTCCTCCCGAAGCGCGAGGACGCCACCGCCTGATCCCGAGACCCCGCTTATGCGCCGAAACCCCCTCCTGCACACGCGTGCGGGAGGGGGTCTCGGCGCGAAGACGGGGTCTCGGCGGGCTCAGGACTCGGCGAAGAACGCGAGCGCGGCCTCCTTGAAGTCGCGGGAGCCGGGGGCGTTGAAGTGGTGGCGGTTCGGGAGCTCGACGAAGCGGGCATCGGGAGCCGCCGCGGCCAGTGCCCGGGAGCCCTCGATGATCGCGTCCTTCGATCCCGTCGCGAACAGCAGCGGCACGACCGGGGCGTCCGCGGGATCGGGGTCGATCGTGCCGGAGCCCCGCAGCCCCTCGGCCAGCGCGACGAGCGCACGCAGATCGTTCCCGGGCACCCGCTCGGTCAGCGCGATGTAGTTCTGTGTCGTGCGGTCCTCCACCGAGGTGCCGTCCGCGATGTACGCGCGCACCTGGTCGAGGTCGAGACGCGCGAGGGGGATGCCGTCGGGAACACCGCCCAGGACCGCCCGGCCGATCCGATGCGGGAGCTCACGGGCCACTTCCCAGCCCACCCGGGCGCCGAGGGAGTAGCCGAGGTAGAACGCGTCGTCGACGAGGTATGTGTCCATGACGGTCTCGACGTCGGTCACGAGGTTGCGGATGGCGTAGGCGTCGGACTCATGCGGCTTGTCGCTCTGCCCGTGGCCCCGCTGGTCGAGCGCGAGCACGCGGTACCCGGCCCTGGTCAGCTCGCGCACCCAGCCCGTCAGCACCCAGTTGTCGCGGGCGCCGGAGGCGAAGCCGTGCACGGTCACCACGACCGGGGCGTCGAGCTCGCCCCACGTGTACGTCGCCAGTCGTGTGCCGTCCGCCGCGTAGACGTGCTGCGGGGCGGGCATCTCGGTGAGGTCGGAGAGGGAAACAGCCACCCCTCCATCCTCCCCCCACTCTCCCTTCCCTGACGCCGAGACCCCGGTTACACGCCGAAACCCCCTCCCCGCGGTGTCGCGGGGAGGGGGTTTCGAGGAGAACCCGGGGTCTCGGGTCAGACGCGGTCGCGGAGAGCGGCGCCGAGCTCGGCGTCGACGTTCGTCCAGTACTGGAAGAAGCGCTCGCGGATGGCGTCGACCGTGATCGAACGGCCCTGACCGGTCAGCACCTCCAGGAAGCGGGCGCGCTGCGGGCCGTCGAAGACCTCGCGGTACAGCGTGCCGGCCTGACCGAAGTCGTCGTCCTCGGCGTGCAGCGTCGCGGCGGAGCGGGTGAGCTCGCCGTCCGCCGACCAGTTCACCTCGATGCCCTTGGCCGGGTCGGCCTCGGGGCCACCGGGGGTCCCGAAGGAGTTCGGCTGGTAGGTGCGGTGCGCGGCGTCGTTGTACTGATACCGCATCGAGCCCTCGTGCTGGTAGTTGCGGGTCTCGGCGGCGTGCGGCTGGTTCACCGGCAGCTGGTTGTAGTTCGCGCCGATGCGGTGACGCTGGGCGTCCGGGTAGGCGAACATCCGGCCCATGAGCATCTTGTCGGGGGAGATGCCGGTACCGGGCACCTGGTTCCCCGGCGCGAAGCCGGCCTGCTCGATCTGCGCGAAGAAGTTCTCCGGGTTGCGGTTCAGGGTCAGCGTGCCGACCTTGATGCGCGGGTAGTCCTTCTTCGAGATCGTCTTGGTGAGGTCGAACGGGTTGAAGCGGTAGTCCTTCGCCTCGTCGTACGGCATGATCTGCACGTACAGGTCCCACTTCGGGAAGTCGCCGCCGTCGATCGACTGGAACAGGTCGCGACGGTAGTGGTCCGCGTCGGAACCGGCCAGCTGCTCGGCCTCCTCCGGGCTCATCGCCTCGACGCCCTGGTGGGAGATGAAGTGGTACTTGACCCAGAACACCTCGCCCTCGGCGTTGATCCAGGAGTAGGTGTGCGAGCCGTAGCCGTTCATGTGACGCCAGCTGCGGGGGAGTCCGCGCTCGCCCATGAGGTAGGTGACCTGGTGCGCGCTCTCGGGCGAGAGGGTCCAGAAGTCCCACTGCATGTCCGCGTCGCGCAGACCGGAGTCGCCGAGGCGCTTCTGCGAGTGGATGAAGTCCGGGAACTTGATGGCGTCGCGGAGGAAGAACGTCGGGGTGTTGTTGCCGACGATGTCGAGGTTGCCCTCGGTCGTGTAGAAGCGCAGCGAGAACCCGCGCACGTCGCGCCAGGTGTCGGGCGAGCCCTGCTCACCGGCGACGGAGGAGAAGCGGAGGAGGGTCTCCGAGGTGGCGCCCGGCTGGAACACGGCCGCACGGGTGTACTTCGAGACGTCCTCGGTGACGACGAACTCGCCGAACGCGCCGCCGCCCTTGGCGTGCGGGTTGCGCTCCGGCACGCGCTCGCGGTTGAAGGAGGCGAGCTTCTCGACCAGGTAGTGGTCGTGCAGCGCGGTGGGGCCGTCGGGGCCCACGGTCAGCGAATGGGTGTCACTCGCGATCGGCGCTCCGGCCTGCGTCGTCGTGGCCGGACGGCCCGCGTCGGTGGGGTTGGTCATGGTCTTCTCCTTCTCCGCGCGGACATGCCGAACGGACCCTCGGGGAGGGGATCGGTGGATGCGCCTACGCGGCGTTCTGGCAGCTGGGGCAGAGGCCCCAGAAGGTGACTTCAGCTGTCTGCACGGTGAAGCCCCCCGTCGAGGACGGGGTGAGACACGGCGCCTCGCCGACGACGCAGTCCACGTCGCCGACCGCACCGCAGGAGGTGCAGACGATGTGGTGGTGGTTGTCGTCGATGCGCCGTTCGTACAGCGCCGCGGATCCTGCCGGTTCGATCCGGCGGATGAGGCCCGCCGTCGTCAGGTCCGCGAGGATGTTGTGCACCGACTGGATCGACGTGGTCGGAAGCACGTCGGACACGGCGCGGTAGACCCGCTCCGCATCCGTGTGGGCCATGGAGCCGAGAGCCTCGAGGACGGCGACGCGGCCCGCAGTCGCACGCAGCCCGGCGTCGCGCAACGCCGAGTCGAGTTCCGTCTCCATGCCTCCGACTCTACACGTGTTTTGAGTGATTCAAAAGAGCATGCCGGGATGCCGGGCGCGTCGCGGACTCAGACGAAGCGGACCGTCTGCTGGAGACGGGTGCGGACGTCGAACAGCTCGTTGCCCCCGATCGCCCGCGCCCCGGGGACGCCCTGCCGCAGCACCATCGCCAGCGCGCTGCGTCGGACCACCACGACCGGGACGCCGCGACTGCTGCCGAGCGGGGTGACGGCCTGGGCGAGGTCGTCGTCGGGGAGCACCACGATCGCGCCGCCGAACTTCACCTTCGCGGCCTTCGCCACCGCGCGCATCCGGGCGAGAGCCGCCGTGACCGGGGCGCGGGTGCCGAGGCTCGGACCGGTGATCTCCCCGCGGCGGAAGCCCACGACCCCGCCGAAGTCCTCGGACATGATGCCGTAGAGGCCGGAGGGACTGAGCACGACGTGGTCGAGCTTGTCCTCCGGGGTCTGCCCGGCGGCGACGTCGTGCCAGACCGTGAAGCCCATGCCGAGGTCGGAGACCGTGCGGGCCGTGGCCTCCTCCGCGAGCGCATCGGCGAGCAGCCGCCGGAGTTCGCGCGGGGCGGCACGGACCAGAGCCGGGGCATACGGATCGGGGACCTCGACCCCGTGGCCCGCCCACTCGCGGATGAGGGAGAGGTAGCGCTCTCGCCGCCAGCCCCCGGGGTGTCCGTAGGAGCGGGCGCGCGGCCGGGTGTCGGTGCGCACGGTCTGGGGGCGCCAGCCGCTCCACTCGCCGCCGTCGTCGGTCAGGCCCGCGCGGCGGTCGTACGCGGCACGGTCCTCCGCAGTACCGATGAGCTCCCAGGCGCGCTGGACCTGGATGAACACGGCCGCGTCGCCGCCGGTGTCGGGGTGGGTCTGCCGCAGCCGCAGCCGATACGCCCGCCGGAGCTCGGCGTCGTCGACGGCCGGATCCACGCCGAGGACCTCGTACGGCGAGGCCGAGAGCGGACTGTCGAACATCGCTCTCCTTCCGCGACCGCGGCGTCCAGGATATCCGGCGGACGGTGTGCGGCCGCCGGGAGCCTCAGTCCGCGACGTCGACGATCCGCTCGATCCCGGCCACCGGGGCGACGGCGCCCCCGGACGCGGCGGCGAGGTCGGCGGTCAGACGCGGCAGCGCGGCGGCGGGCACCCACAGCTCGAGGTGCGCGGAGGCCCCGTAGGTCGGAGTGCCGAGCGTGGCCCCGTGCGACGCCGCCCAGTCGCGGAGCAGGTTGTCGTAGCGGCCGGCGTCGGCGTGCGGGACCTCGACGGTCGCCTGGGTGAGCGCCTCGCGACGGACGAGTGAAGCACGATCGAGCGTCTCGGACACGGCGGTGGAGTAGGCGCGGATGAGGCCGCCCGCCCCGAGCTTCACCCCGCCGAAGTACCGGGTCACCACCGCCACGACGTCCGTGAGGCCGCGACGCCGCAGGACCTCGAGCATCGGGACGCCGGCCGTGCCGGAGGGCTCGCCGTCATCCGAGGACCGCGCCTGATCCCCGTGCAGGCCGGTCACCATCGCGGTGCAGTTGTGGTTCGCGTCCCAGGCGCGCTTCCGGATCGCCGCGATGACGGCCTCCGCCTCGGCCACCGAAGACACCGGTGCGACGTGCGTGAGGAAGCGCGACTTCCGGATGACGAGCTCGTGGTCGACGGCCGCCGCGATCGTCGCCGGGAATGGGTGCGGTGTCGACATCGGCCCCACGATACCTCCGTTCGAATCGCCTGATTGGTCCCGAATCCGGGCCGGATGCCGCCAATCGGGCGATTCGAACCGGCTCGACCGAACGATGGAGGCGGACTGTGGCCCGGCGGACGAGAATGTCAGCATGCCGACCGGAGACACCGCCGAGCCCGACCTCCCCGGAGGGCGGACGGGAGCACGCACGCGCTCCTGGGGGCGCCTGGTCACGTCGCTCCGGATCGGGCAGGCCGTCATCACGGTCGTGCTCACCGTCGTCGGCGTCGTCCGCTCCCTCGCCGACGGGGTCCCGGTGCCGTGGCTGCTCGCGACCGCCCTCGCCTTCCTCGGCTGGTACGGCGGCGGACTCCTGCTCTCCTCCCGCACGGACGACCGCGCGCTCGCCGCCGGCTGGCTGCTGGGGCTCACGGCCATCTGGCTGGGGGCGGTGGCGCTGTCGCCGGAATTCGTCTGGCTCGCGTTCTCGCTGTGGTTGCTCGCCGGCTTCCTGTTGCGGCTGCGATGGGCCGTACCGCTGAGCCTCCTCGTCCTCGCCGTCGTGATCGTCGCGCCGCTGCTGCACACCGGGACGACCACCTACGCGAACGTCATCGGACCGCTCGTGGGCGGCATCTTCGCCCTCGGGATCTCCCGCGGCTACCTGGAACTGGTCCGCGACGGGCGCGAGCGGCGGCGGCTCATCGCCTCCCTCGTCGCGACGCAGCAGGAGATGGCGGCCCTCCAGGACGAGCTCGCCCGGACCCAGCGTGAGTCCGGCGCCGCCGCCGAGCGCACCAGGGTGTCCCGCGACATCCACGACACGGTCGCCCAGAGCCTGTCGTCCATCGTCCTGCTGGCGCGGTCGGCGGCCGAGCACGAGGACGGTCGGGAGCAGGCGCTCGGGCAGATCGGGGCGCTCGCCGCGGAAGGGCTCGCCGACGCCCGGCGCATCGTGGACGACCTCATGCCCGCCGAGCTCGACGGTTCCGCGTTGAGCGACGCCCTCGCCCGGATGCTCGAGCGCCTGACCGCCGAGACCGGGATCGCGGCCACCCTCCACGCCGACGAGGAACTCCCCGCACTCGGCCTCGACGCCGAGGTCGCCCTGCTGCGGACGGCGCAGTCCGCACTCGCCAACGTGCGCAGCCATGCCGCCGCGACCCGGGTGGTGGTGACCCTCGCGGACGCCGGCGACGCCGTGCGGCTGGACGTGGTCGACGACGGCCGCGGCTTCGATCCGTCCCGGCTGGAGTCGGCGGGGCCCGGCGGCGGCTACGGTCTGCGGGCGATGCGCGCCCGACTGCGCGAGCTCGGCGGCGGTCTCGACGTGGAGAGCGCCCCCGGCGACGGCACCGCGCTCTCCGCCCACCTGCCGCTCGGAGGACGGTCGTGACCCCGGTGCGCATCCTCCTCGTCGACGATCACCCGATCGTGCGGGCCGGCGTGCGTTCGCTGTTCGACCGCCGCGACGACGCCGAGGTCGTGGGCGAGGCGGCGTCGGGGGAGGAGGCGGTCGTGCTCGCGCGGCACCTGCGTCCCGACGTCGTGCTCTGCGATCTGCGTCTGGGGGCGGGGATGGACGGCGTGCAGACGACGGCGGCGCTCCGGGCGCTCGACCCGGCGCCGGCGGTGCTCATCCTCACGACGTTCGACCGCGACGCCCAGATCCTCGGCGCGATCGAGGCGGGGGCGGCGGGGTATCTGCTCAAGGACATCGACCCGGAGGACATCGTCCGTGCCGTGCGACAGGCCGCGTCGGGCGGGCAGGCGCTGACGCCGGAGCTCACGGCGCGCGTCGGGCGGGCCCTCCGTGCCCCGCGGGTGCAGCTCACGGGGCGCGAGCTCGACGTGCTGCGGCTGCTCGACACCGGGGCCTCCAACCGGGAGATCGCGAAGGCGCTGTTCGTCACGGAGGCGACGGTGAAGACCCACCTCGTGCACGTCTTCGAGAAGCTCGGGGCCGACAGCCGCGCGAAGGCGGTCGCGATCGCCAGGGAGTCCGGTCTGCTCTGACGCCCGCGGTCTCCACCGTTCGATGGATCCGCGGCGACGGCTCCCCGGCGAGGCTGGAGGCAGACAGAAAGGACTCCCATGCGCAGGCTCTTCACCGCCGCGTTCGCCTCCATGCTGGTGGGCGTCGCCTCCGGACTCTTCTACCGCGAGTTCACCAAGATCAACGGCTTCCCCGAGGGGGCGCCGACGCAGCTCGGACTCGTGCACACGCATCTGCTCGTGCTGGGCTTCGTCGTCTTCCTCGTGGTGATGCTCTTGGAGAAGGCATTCGCGCTCTCCGAGAGCCGCCTGTTCGGCTGGTTCTTCTGGACCTACACCGCCGGTCTCGTGCTGACCTCCGCGATGCTCGTCTGGCACGGCTGCCTCACGGTGCTCGGGCAGGAGTCCACGAAGATGATCGCCGGCATCGCGGGCGTGGGGCACATGCTGCTCGCCGCCGGCATGGTGCTGCTGTTCCTCGCGCTCCGCCCTCGTGTCTTCGCGCCGAAGGTCGCGGCCACCGGGCCCGCGACCCTCGAGTCGGTGGCCTGACGCCTCAGTCGGCCGGGATCGTGTCGTCGCGCAGGTAGGCGATGTGCGCGGCGTGACGCTCCAGGTGGTGCGGCGACTTCCGGACGAACAGCCACGCCACGATGAGGATCGCGAACCAGATCGGCGTCACGAGCAGCGCGATCAGGGTGTCCGGCTGGGTGGTCAGCGCCCAGAGGATGAACAGGAAGAACGCGAGCACGACGAACACCATGAACACGCCGCCCGGCATCTTGAACGCCGAGGTCGCCGCCTTCTCCGGACGTCGTCGCCGGTACACGAGGTAGCTGCAGAGGAAGATCGTCCACACGAACATGAAGCACACGGCCGACACCGTGGTGACCATCTCGAAGGCCGTGCCGATGTCCTTGCCCGCGTAGAGCAGCACGACGCCGGACAGCAGCAGGATGCAGGACAGGAACAGCGCGTTCTGCGGCACGCGGCGCTTGGAGAGCCGGCCGAAGAGCCGGGGGGCGTCGCCGTCCTGCGCCAGACCGAACACCATGCGCGACGTGGAGTAGATGCCGGAGTTCGCGCTGGACATCGCCGAGGTGAGCACCACGAGGTTGACGACGGTGGCGGCGATGCCGAGTCCGGCGAGGGCGAACATCGCGATGAAGGGGCTCTCACCGGCGACGTACTCGGTCCACGGCGTGACGGCCATGAGGATGATGAGCGCGCCCACGTAGAACAGCAGGACCCGGATCGGGATGGCGTTGATGGCCTTCGGGAGGTTGCGCTCCGGGTCCTTGGTCTCCGCGGCGGCGGTGCCGACGAGCTCGATCCCGACGAACGCGAACACCGCGATCTGGAAGCCGGCGACGAATCCGAGGAAGCCGTGCGGGAACATCCCGCCGTGCTCCCACAGGTTCGAGAAGCTCGCGGTGCCGGCGTCGTGGGAGAAGCCGGTGAGGATCATCACCAGGCCGGTGACGATGAGGGCGACGATCGCGACGATCTTGATGAGCGCGAACCAGAACTCCATCTCGCCGAACGCCGCGACGGTGGGCAGGTTGAGCGCCAGGAGGATCACGACCACGAGGAGACCCGGGATCCACAGCGGGACGCCGGGGATCAGGGCGTCGGTGTACCCGGCGATCGCGATCACGTCGGCCACGCCCGTGACCACCCAGCAGAACCAGTACGTCCAGCCGGTGAAGAAGCCCGCCCAGGGGCCGAGGAGGTCGCTCGCGAAGTCGCTGAACGACTTGTACTTGAGGTTCGACAGCAGCAGCTCGCCCATCGCCCGCATGACGAAGAACAGCATGAACCCGATGATCATGTAGACGAAGATCACGGAGGGGCCGGCGACCGAGATCGTCTTGCCGCTGCCCATGAACAGGCCCGTGCCGATCGCCCCGCCGATCGCGAGCAGCTGGATATGCCGATTGCTGAGCGCGCGCCGCAGGTGCTCCTCGCCTCCGGCTCCGGTCTGCCCCTGGCGGATGGTCCCCGTGTCTTCCTTCGTCACGCTCTTCTCCTCCGGTCGTCGTCGACTGATGCAGAGTAACCACCGGGATGTGCTAGGCCGAAATCGACGGGCGTGGACCGGCATTTCGGCATTCGTGTGTTCCCTTCGCCCGAAACGATTCGATAAACTGAGCGCACCCCCGATCCATCCCTCCTTCCCTGCGAGCCCCTTCCTTCATGGCCACCACCCTCACCACGGGCCGTCCGTGGCGCGTCATCCTCGCGTTCTCGATCCCGCTCCTGCTCGGCAACGTCGTGCAGCAGCTCTATCAGTTCGCCGACGCGATCGTCGTCGGACGCCACCTCGGCGTCCAGTCCCTCGCCGCCGTCGGCGCGACGGGCAGCCTGCTCTTCCTGCTCCTCGGCTTCGCCTGGGGTCTGACGAGCGGTTTCGCGATCCCCATCGCCCAGGCCTTCGGTGCGCGCGACGACGCCGCCGTGCGCCGCTCGGTCGCGACGGGTGTGCTCCTCAGCGGCATCACGAGCGTGGTCCTCACGGTGGTCGCGCCGCTCATCGCGGGGCCGATCCTGACGCTGCTGCAGACGCCGCCCGAGCTCATGGCCGAGGCCACGGTGTTCACGCAGATCAGCTTCCTCGGTGCGGGCGCGACGATGTTCTTCAACTACCTCTCCGCCATCATCCGCGCCATCGGCGACTCGAAGACCCCGCTGGTGTTCCTCACGATCTCCTGCGCGCTCAACGTCGGCCTCGTCGTGCTCATGGTCGGTCCGCTGGAGTGGGGCGTCGCGGGTGCCGCGCTCGCCACGGTGGTCGCACAGGCCGTGTCGGTGATCCTGTGCCTGGAGTTCGTGCGCCGGCGGCTGCCCATGCTGCACCTGCGTCGTTCGGACTGGCGCATCTCCCGCACGGACATCGCCGACCACCTGCGCCTCGGTCTGCCCATGGGCTTCCAGGCCTCGATCATCGCGATCGGGACCCTCACGGTGCAGGTCGCCCTCAACACCCTCGGCGCCGACGCGGTGGCGGCCTACACGACGGCGTCCCGCGTGGACAGCCTGGCGGTCGCCCTGCTCTCCTCGCTCGGGCTCGCCGTGTCGATGTACGCGGCGCAGAACCACGGCGGCCGCCGCCCCGACCGCATCCGGCGCGGCGTGGTCGAGGCCACCTGGATGGCGGTCGCCGCGGCGATCGTCCTCGGCGGGCTGCTCATCGCGTTCGGCGCGCCGATGGTCCGGCTGTTCGTCGGCGACGGTTCGGACGACGTCGTCGCCATGGCGCACCGCATGCTCATCATCAACGGCTGCGGCTACTGGGCGCTCGGCATGCTCTTCGTGCTCCGCGGCGCACTCCAGGGGCTCGGCCACACGCTGGTGCCGACCGTCACCGGCGTGATCGAGCTCGTGATGCGCGTCGTCGCCGCAGTGGTCCTCGGCGCGATGATCGGGTTCGACGGCGTGGCCCTCAGCAACCCGCTCGCCTGGGTGGGCGCGATCGTGCTCCTCGTGCCGGCCTACGTCAAGGCGCATCGCGCGCTGGCGACCCAGCCCGTGGCCCCGACCGAGGCCACCGAGACCTCCGCGATCGCGATCGTCGGCCCCACCGACGGCTCGATGGTGGTCGACGCGGTCGTCACCCGCCCGGTCCGCGTCGTGCGCCCGCGCCGGCTGCGGTGGCCGGTCCGGCGCTGATCCGCGATATCCACCGGAAGGATGACCCGGATCGGACTTGAGACGGATGGCCTTCCGGAGAGACACTTCTAATGTCGAAGGTGCGGAGGGGTTCCGCCGGACGGGGGGTCGTCATGACGACATTGGGAGTGGCCAGAGATCTGGCCGCCATTCTGGTACCGATCGGATACGTGGGTGCGGCGCTCGCCGCGGTCTGCGCGATCGTGGCCGCGATCGCGATCATCCGCGGAGCCGGGGGGCTCGCGGGAGGCGCGGTCGGACTGTGGATCGTGTGCGCGCTGATGAGCTTCACCGCGAGCTTCGCGAATCAGTGGCTTCCGCTGATCGCGGCGGGCGCGTCGCTCGGGGGCATGCTCGTGATCGGCGGGATCGTGCGCGCGATGCTCACGGCGGGCGGCTTCGAGTCGCGACGCCGGGCCGCGCGCGTGAAGCCGGCGCCGGCGACCACGACGACGGCCACGCTCAAGACCGGCTCGACCGCGACGCCCACGGCGCCGGTCGCCGTCGTCTCCTAGCGCTCAGCGGTAGTCGCGGTCGCGGTGCTGCCGCGCCTCGTCGCCCGCGGCCACGCGGGCGCTCTCGCGTGCCCGCAGCTCGACGCGGCGGATCTTCCCGGAGATCGTCTTCGGCAGCTCGGGCACGAACTCGATGATCCGCACCCACAGGTGCGAGGACAGCCGTTCGTGCGCGTAGCCGAACACGGCGCGCGCGGCGGCGGCCTCGTCCGCGCCCGCGTCCGGTGTCAGGCACACGTACGCCTTCGGCACCGCGAGGCGCGTGGGGTCGGGGCTGGGGATGACGGCCGCTTCGACGACGAGGTCGTGCTCCAGCAGCACGGACTCGAGCTCGAACGGCGAGATCTTGTAGTCGGAGGCCTTGAACACGTCGTCGGAGCGTCCGATGTAGGTCAGGTAGCCGTCGGCGTCGCGCACGGCGATGTCCCCGGTGTGGTGGAAGCCCCCGGCCCGCGACTCCGCGGTCTTCTCCGGGTCGCCGTAGTACCCCGCCATGAGGCCGAGCGGCGGCTGCGCGAGGTCGAGCGCGATCTCGCCCTCGTCCTCCACGACCTCGCCCGTCGACGGGTCGAGCAGCACGACCGGGTAGCCGGGCAGCGGACGGCCCATCGACCCGACCTTGACCGCCTGGCCAGGGGAGTTGCCGATGCAGGCCGTCATCTCGGTCTGCCCGAAGCCGTCGCGGATCGTGCCGCCCCACGCTTCGCGCACCCGGTCGATGACCTCGGGGTTCAGCGGCTCGCCGGCGCCGACGAGCTCCCGCGGAGGGCGCGCGAGCCGGGAGAGGTCGGCCTGGATGAGCATGCGCCAGACCGTGGGCGGGGCGCAGAAGGTCGAGACGTGGTGGGTGTCCATGACCTCCATGAGCGTGTTCGCGTCGAAGCGGTCGTAGTTGTACACGAACACCGTCGCCTCGGCCAGGAAGGGGGAGTAGAAGCTCGACCAGGCGTGCTTGGCCCACCCCGGGGAGGAGATGTTGAGGTGCACGTCGTCCGGGCGCACCCCGAGCCACCACATCGTGGAGAGGTGGCCGACGGGGTACGAGACGTGGGTGTGCTGCACGAGCTTCGGGCGGTTCGTCGTGCCCGACGTGAAGTACAGCAGAGCCGTGTCGCCGGCGGGCGTCGGGCCGTCCGGGACGAACTCCTCCGTGGTCGCGGCGGCGTCCGCGAACCGCTTCCAGTCCGCTGGCAGCGATGCGCCGACGCCGATGCGCAGGACCGCGGGGTCGATCCCTTCGAGGCGGTCGGCGAGGGCGCCGAGCGTGACGACGGCGTCGGCCCGACCATGCTCGATGCGGTACGCGAGGTCGGAGGCCGACAGCAGGGTCGAGGTCGGGATCGACACCGCGCCCAGTTTGGTGATCGCGAGCATCACCTCCCACAACTCGATCGTGTTGTTGAGCATGACGATCACGTGGTCGCCCCGGCTGATGCCGAGGCTGCGGAGCCAGGCGGCCACCTGATCGGAGCGCGCGGAGAGCTCCCCGTACGTCCAGGACCGGAGGCTGAGGTCGGCCTCGACGATCTGCACGGCCGGACGATCGGGGTTCTCGCCGGCGACGACGTCGAACCACTCGAGCGCGAAGTTGAAGGTGGTCAGGTCCGGCCAGGCGAACTCGCGGCGCGCGGCGTCGTAGTCCGTGGCGTGCGTGAAGAGGAGGTCCCTCATCCCGCGGATCGCTTCGGTGGCGGGGGTGGCACGACGGCTCATGGTGCTCCTTTGCAACGGCGTCCCTCCATCCTGCCCCTTCGTTCAGCGGGGGAGGAAACCCGTGCCGTCGCGGAGCTCGAACACGAGCTGGGTCTCGGTGCCGCGGACGACGGGGTGCACGGTGATGTGCTCGAGCACGATGTCGCGCAGGGCGGTCGCATCCTGCACGGCCACGTGCACCAGGAAGTCGTCCACCCCGGCGACATGGAACACCTGGAGCACCCGGGGGATCGCGACGAGCGCGTCGAAGAGTGCCGTGACCTTGGGGCCGGTGTGGTGAGCGAGCCGGACCTTGATGATCGCCTGCAGCGGGTAGCCGAGAGCCGACCCGTCGAGGCGGACGCGCGTATCGCGGATCACTCCCCGGTCTCGGAGCGCGCGGATGCGGTGTGCGCATGTGGACTCCGCGAGGCCGAGCCGATGAGCCAGCGCCTTGTTGGTCACGGCCGCATCGCGGCTCAAGGCCGCGAGCAGCTCCAGGTCGATCCCGTCGAGTTGCGCTTTCGCCAACGTGCCCTCCTCGGTACGACCGGATGTTGCACAGAATAGCGAGAATCCCGGCTTCGGCGAGCTGTTCTGTCGATGATCAGCGAGAACCTCGTGATTCGGTCACCGTGGAGGGATGACCGCACCGCTGCATCCCGACACCGTCGCCGTCCACAGCGGCCGAGCCGACCTCGAGGCGCTCGGGGTCCACGCCCTGCCGATCGACCTCTCCACGACCAACCCGCTGCCGGACGTCGAGCGCGGCGGGGACTCGTACGAGGCGATGGCCACGGGGGGTCGTCCGCCGCAGGACGGCAGCATGGTCTACGCCCGCCTCTGGAACCCGACGGTCGCGCGCTTCGAGGACGCCCTCGCCGAGCTCGAGCACGCTGAAGCCGCCGTCGCCTTCGGCTCCGGGATGGCGGCCATGACCGCCGTGATCCTCGCGCACACCGGTGCCACGGGGGCGCGGCACGTCGTCGCGGTGCGTCCGCTCTACGGAGGGACCGACCACCTGCTGGGGTCGGGTCTGCTCGGTGTGGAGACGACGTACTGCCGTCCGGACGAGGTCGCCGCCGCGCTGCGCGCCGACACCGGACTCGTCGTCGTGGAGACGCCGGCGAACCCGACCCTCGAGGTCGCGGACATCGCCGAGGTCGTGCGGCAGGCGGGGAGCGTGCCGGTGGTCGTCGACAACACGTTCGCGACCCCCGTGCTGCAGAACCCGATCGACCACGGCGCGGCGATGTCGTTGCACAGCGCCACCAAATACCTCGGCGGCCACGGTGATGTCATCGCCGGCGTCGTCGCCTGTGACGAGAGGACCGCGGAGGCGCTGCGTCGCGTGCGTGCGGTGACCGGGGGGCTCCTGCACCCGCTCGGCGCGTACCTGCTGCACCGCGGTCTCACGACCCTGCCGGTCCGCGTGCGGCACCAGCAGGAGAGTGCTCGTCGCATCGTGCAGTGGCTGGTCGATCGACCCGAGGTCGCCGAGGTCTTCTATCCGGGGCTCGACGGGGATCCGCGGGGCATCCTGGAACGGCAGCTCCGCGGGCCGGGGGCGATGATCGCCCTGCGGCTGCGAGGCGGTTGTGCGGCGGCCGCGGCGGTGGCCGGGGGGACCCGCCTCTTCACGCATGCGGTGTCACTGGGCGGCGTGGACTCCCTCATCCAGCATCCCGCCGCGCTCACGCACCGCCCGGTCCCCGCGGAGGCGCGTCCCGCCGCCGACGTCCTTCGCCTGTCCATCGGCCTCGAGAACGTCGACGATCTCCTCGCCGACCTCGCGAACGCCTTCGCCACTCTCGCCGACCCACCCCTTTCCGTGCCACCCACCCCGGAAAGTGCGTCACATATGGGGGTGGCTCGCACATAAGGGGCCGGGTCGGCGATTGTGTGAGGACGACAAGAAACTGAGTCTCGACTGAGGTGGGACTTGGTACCTGACGGCAAAACCGGGGGGTCGCGGAGAGGGCGGGCCTACAGTCGCGGGTGGCAACGACGCCACTGACCTCGGGAGTCCTCAATGACGAGTGAAAAGACCCACGCGCACGGCCTCGGCATGCGCATCGCCGTGATCGTCCTCAGTCTTCTGCTGGCGGCGATGGTGCTGCTGTTCTTCGCCACGATGAGCAAGGTCTCCGCTGGGGCCGCCGAGCTCGCGGACGGCACGACCACCGCGCGGGGCGGATCCGCGGACCTCGCCGCCGGTGCCTCCGACCTCGCCGCGGGAGCCGACGACCTGGCCGCGGGCACGCAGGATCTCGCGGCAGGCACGGCGACGGCGCAGCAGGGCTCCGAGAAGCTGAGCGACGGGGCGACGACGGCCGCCGCGGGCGCCACGACGCTCGCCGAGGGCGCCGGAACCCTCGCGGCGGGAGCCGCCACCGCTCTCGACGGTGCAGGACGAGTGAGCGGCGGAGCGCAGACGGCGCTCGCCGGGTCGCAGGAGCTCGCGGCGAAGATGGCGGCGGCGGATGCCGGGGCCCGAGAGCTCGTCGCGGGAGCGACCACGCTCGCCGCGGGCGTCGACGGCGCGCACCGGTACGCGAACGGCGTGCTCGAGGGCGCGACGACTCTGAGCACCACGCTGCGCGCCGGAGTGAGCGCCGACGTGCAGAAGCTCGCCCATCCGGACACGCAGACGCTGCTGACGGGCGTCGCCACGAGCGCTCCCGGCAATGCGCGGACGCTCGCCGCCGGTCTGCAAGGTCTCCTCGCCGCACACCCTGATGACGTGCAGCTCCAGCAGCTCGCGACGCTCGCCGCCGGTGTCGAGAAGCAGGTCGGCGCGCTGGCCGCCCCCGCCGCGGCTGCTCCGGGCCTCGCACAGGGACTCATCGGCGCCGCCGACGGCTCCGCTCGCGTCACGGCAGGCGTCGGCGCGCTCATCAACGGGGACCCCTCGAAGGGCTGGCCGGGGACGGTGGTGCTGGTCTCCCCGAAGGGCGCTCCCGCCCTTGTGGCCGGAGCGCAGACGCTGCAGGACGGCACCTCCCGGCTCGCGGCAGGTGCGGCGGATCTCTCGTCCGGGCTGCAGACCCTCTCGACCGGGGCGTCGTCGCTGTACTCCGGCACCGCGGAGCTCAGCGCCGGCGCGGCGCGGCTCGACGACGGCGCCGGGTCGCTGGCCACGGGCGTCGGCGCGCTGCAGTCGGGTGCCGGTGACCTCCGATCCGGGATGAGCGAACTCCGCACCGGCGCCGACGCGGTGGCCGAGGGCTCCGGGGCCCTTGCGAGCGGAGGCGCGAGGCTCGACGCCGGTGCCGCCGACCTCGCGGCCGGCAACGGACGTATCGCCGACGGTTCGGGCACCCTCGCGACGGCCACGGCGGGCGCCGCGCCCTCTCTGCTCCCGTGGATCCTCGGGATCGGTCTCGTCGGCCTGATCGCGATCGGGTTCTGGATCGGCCACCGCGTCGCCCACCGCTGATCGTCGATCCACCCCCTTCCGCGCGACCCACCCCCGTAAGTGACGCACTTTCGGGGGTGGGTCGACCGCAAGGGGGTGGGTCGGCGAGCGCGGGTCAGCGCTTCGGGAGGGGGATCGTGCCGGTGGCGATGCGCTCGGTGGGCATGCGGTCGCGATCGTAGGTGATCTCGTCGTAACCGTGCGGGGTCGGCAGGCCGTCCTCACCGATGCTGACGAACACGATCTCGTCGATGGTGAGGATGCGCTTGCGGGTGATCATGTTGCGCGCGACGGCCCGCATCGTGAGCGACGTCGTACCGAAGCGCGTGGCCTGCAGCCCGATCTCGATGAGGTCGCCCTGCACCGCCGATGCCTCGAACGTGATGGCGGAGATGTGCCGGGTGACGACGCGGTAGTTGCCGAGCTGCACGATCGCGTAGATCGCCGCCTCCTCGTCGATCCACTTCAGCAGGCTCCCGCCGAACAGCGTGCCGTTCGCGTTGAGGTCTTCCGGGCGCACCCACTTGCGGGTGCGGAAGTTCAGGCCGTCCTCGGACTGCCATGCCGGTGCTTTCTGTTTCGCCATGCCCCGAGGCTAGGCGGCTCGTGCGTCGGCGGTGTTACGCCGGGTTTTCGGACGGATGCACGCGCCGCCGCTCACAGCGGATCTGCTCCGGGCGGATTCGCTCCCGCGGTCCTGAGCGGAGCCGGATGCTGGGGACATGAGCGAAGACACCCCTCTCCCGCAGTTCGGCCCCGAGGCCCGGCGCGCCCTGTTCCACGAACGGGTGCTCGTCCTCGACGGCGCCCTCGACGACGACAACGGCACCCTTCTGATGACCCAGCTCCTCGGCCTCGCCGCGGAGGACCCGACGACCGACATCGCCCTCTGGATCCACTCGCCAGGCGGCTCTGTGCCGTCGATGCTGGCGATCCGCGACCTCATGCACCTCATCCCCAACGACGTTTCCACCCTCGCCCTCGGCCTCGCCTGCAGCGCGGGACAGTTCCTGCTCTCCGCGGGGACGAAGGGCAAGCGGCGCGCTCTCCCGCACGCCCGGATCCTCATGCACCAGGGCTCGGCGGGGATCGGCGGATCGGCGGTGGAGATCGAGGCGCAGGCCGACGACCTCCGGCACATGCGCGACACCGTCCTCGGCCTCATCGCCGACGACACCGGCCAGCCCCTCGCGCGGATCTTCGAGGACTCCCTCCACGATCGCTGGTACACCGCGGCCGAGGCGCAGGGCTACGGGTTCATCGACGAGATCGTGCGGTCCGCGGCGGAGATCATGCCCCGCCGTCGTGCGCGGGTGGGACTGGGGGCGGACGTATGAGCAGCTACACGATCCCCCACGTCATCGCGCAGCATCCGCGGGGTGAGCGCGTCATGGACGTCTACTCGCATCTGCTCGCCGAGCGCGTCATCTATCTCGGCACCGGGATCGACGCGGGGGTGGCCAACGCCCTCATCGCGCAGCTCCTGCACCTCGACGCGGACAGCCCGGAGACCGCCGTGCAGTTCTACATCAACAGCGAGGGTGGGGATCCCGGTGCCGCGCTGGCGATCTACGACACCATGCAGCACATCCGCCCGCGGATCGCGACGACCTGCGTCGGCCAGGCCATCGGTCCGGCGGCGCTCCTGGTCGCGGCGGGAGCGCCGGGGGAGCGGGCGGCCCTCGCCCACGCGCGCATCGTGCTGCATCAGCCGGCCGGGCAGTCACGCGGAGCCATCCCGGACCTCATCCTCGCGGCCGACGAGGTCGTGCGGGTGCGGGCCGACATGGAGTCGATCCTGGCTCGGCACAGCGGTCGCGCGCTCGCGGAGCTCCGCGTCGACACCGACCGGGACCGGGTCTTCACCGCCGCCGCGGCTCTCGAGTACGGCCTCATCGACACCGTGCTCGGTCCCCGTGATCCGGATGCACGATGAGGTGACGGGTGTACGACGGATTCCCGAGATCCGTCGTGCACCCGGACTCGGGTCGTGCAGGTGAAAGGGGTCAGGCGGCCAGAGCGAAGGCGCCGCGGGAGGTCGAGACCGCAGCCGCGGCGGGGGTGGCCTGACGAAGCTCCTCGGCGACCGCGCTCGTGAGCTCCACGAGGGAGGAGTCCAGCGCGCCGGCGATCGCAGCGATCATCTCGCTGGACGGCTCCTTCCGGCCGCGCTCGACCTCGGAGAGGTACTGCGGCGAGACCCCGGCCTTCTCCGCGGTCTCGCTGAGTGTCTCCCCGCGGTCATGGCGTCGCCGTCGCAGCTGATCGCCGAGCATCTCGCGCCACAGCGGTTCGGGTCCGTTGGACGGCGGACGGACGGGATGCGGGGCGCGGGGGAACGGGACGATGTCGGCCATGCCTCACGATAAGCCGCCGCCCGCGGGGCGATCGAGACGTTCTGCTCAGAGCAGAACGCGGCTCAGAGCGCGGCCGTGACGCCCGGCAGCAGCGCCCCCAGGATGTCCTGCAGCCGCTGCCGATCCTCCGCGGACAGCGGGTCGAGGATGAGCTCGCGGATCTGGGCCACGTGGACCGGTGCGGCCGCGCGGAGCATGTCCCGTCCGGCCGGGGTCAGCGTCGCGGAGAGGGTGCGCTTGTCCGTGCTGCACGAGGTCCGTTCCACCCACCCGCGTTCCTCCAGGGAGTCCAGGGCGTGGCTCAGGCGCGACCGGCTGAGTCCGGCGATGCGCGCGAGCTCGGTCATGGTGACGGCGTCCTCACCCTGGCCGGCGAGGGTGACGAGGATCGCGTAGCGGGCGTGGTTCAGCCCGACCTCGTCCTTCAGTGCCCGGTCGAGGACCTGCGGCAGCAGCTGGACGAACCGGATGATCGGCAGCCAGGTCGCGAGCTCGTCGTCGTCGAGCCGCCGCGGGTGCCGCGCCTCGCTCATGTCGTGCTCCTCGGAGGTCACGCCGCGGTCAGGTCGATCGTGTGGGCCGTGTGGTCACGCTTCGCCTGGAGATAGCGCGAGTTGGCTGCGGAGAGGTGCACCTCGGTGCGGACGCGCTCGGTGACCTGGATTCCGAGCCCGTCGAGCTGCGCGGCCTTGTCGGGGTTGTTGCTGAGTAGGCGGATGCGGTCCACGCCCAGCGCTCGCAGCATCTGCGCGGCCACGGTGTAGTCCCGCTCGTCCTCGCCGCGGCCGAGGGCCACGTTCGCCTCGTAGGTGTCGAGACCGGCGTCCTGCAGCGCGTAGGCGTCGAGCTTGGCGTACAGCCCGATGCCGCGGCCCTCCTGCCGCAGGTAGAGGAGGAAGCCGCCCTCCGCGGCGATCCGCTCCACGGCCTCCCGCAGCTGCGGTCCGCAGTCGCAGCGCTCCGAGCCGAACACGTCACCGGTGAGGCACTCGCTGTGCGGGCGGACGAGGGGCGCGACCCCGCCGTCGGCGGCGCGATCGAGGGCGGCCTGCCAGTCGCCGAGACCGAGCAGCAGGTGCTCGCGGCCGTCCACGAGTCCGTCGAAGGTCACGACGTCGGCCGTCGTGCCGAAGCCGTCCGCGAAGCGCAGGGGTACCCGCACGCGGGTGCGCTCAGCGGCGACCGTTGAAGTTTCAATCATGTGAGGGGAAACGCCGGAGACGCGCGGCTATTCCCGCAACCGTCGGGAGGCGATGACCGTGTCCGTCCGTGACGGAGGCAGACGGGGAGCGCCGCGCACTCGGTAGCCTCGCACCATGAGTCACTTCGTCACCGCGACCGAGCTCCACGACCTCCTCGAGAACGGCGCCCCGATCCGGGTCATCGACGTGCGCTGGCGCCTCGACCGCCCCGAGGCGGGCCCGGGCGACTATCGCTCCGGCCACATCCCCGGCGCGGTGTTCGCGTCGTTGGATCAGGAGCTCTCCACACCCGGGGCGCCGACCGAGGGCCGCCATCCGCTCCCCTCGACGGAGACCCTGCAGGCGGCGGCCCGGCGATGGGGTGTGCGGCAGGGCGATACCGTCGTCGCCTACGACGACACCAAGGGACTCGCGGCGGCCAGGGCGTGGTGGCTGCTGCGGCAGGCAGGGGTCGACGTCCGGGTGCTCGACGGCGGGCTGCGCGCGTGGACCGCGGCCGGATACGACCTGGCGACCGACGACGTCGTGCCGGAGACCGGCGATGTCGTCCTCGCGGATCCGGGCCAGGACGCTCTCTCGATCGATGAGGCGGCGGCGTTCCCGGAGAACGGGGTGCTGCTCGACGTCCGCGCCCCGGAGCGCTACCGCGGCGAGACCGAGCCGCTCGACCCGATCGCCGGGCACATCCCCGGCGCCCGGAACCTCCCCACCACGCGGCACCTCGACGACAACGGGCGCATCCGCGACCGTGACACGGTGCTGGCGACGCTCGCCGAGGTCGGGGTCACCCCGGAGACGCCGGTGGCGGCCTACTGCGGGTCGGGAGTCACGGCGGCGCACACGGCTCTGGTGCTCCACGAGGTCGGCATCCCGGCGAAGGTCTTCCCCGGCTCCTGGAGCCAGTGGTCGAACACCCCGGGGCGGCCGGTCGCGACGGGGGATCAGCCCGGCTGATCGCCCCCGCGAGGACCGTACCCCCAGCGCAGACCGAGGGCGCCGGGGCCGAATGCCCGACGGACCTGATGCACCGACGTGCCCCGAGGTCGGGGGAGCGCGGTGACGACGGTGCCTCCGGCGGTCTCGACGAGTTCGTCGCACCAGTCCGGGACGGCATCCGGGTGGAAGCGCGTCCACACCAGGACTTCCCGGGCCTGGCGGGACAGGGCGTGACCGGTCTCCCGATCCGACGGGTGGCCCGGCTCGTACTGCACCGACCACTCGACGACCGCGGTGTCCGGGGCTTCGAGCGGGACGTCGAGTTCGATCAGCGCACCGTGCGCCTCGCCGTTCGGGTGGGAGTAGCGCGCGGTGACCCGTCCGCCGGCCACGGCCGTGAGCCGCGGCGGAGGCCCGGGCACGCCGGGGGTGAGGTCGAGGACGGGGATGGCGGTGATCACGCCGCTCGTCGACTGCACGATGCTGCGGGTGAGGCAGGAGGACACCTCGCCGTCGGCGTCGACGTCCGTGACGGAATGGACGGTGAGCTCCCGCGACGGGTCCGGGTACGTGGCGCCGAGGGCGGCGTAGACCTCGCGGACGGCCCGTTCCATGTCGACCTGCTCCAGCGGGAACCCCTGCGGTCCCAGGGGTCCTGTGCGGTGCGGACGGAGGAGACGGCTCAACGCCCCGGATTCGAGGCACAGCAGGTCCTCGATGTCGGCGAGGGCGGCGAGGGACTGCGGTCCTTCCGGGCGACGGGCCCCCGAGCGCCAGTAGCTCAGCGTGGCCATCGAGACGCGGTTGCCCCGGTCGTGGAGCTGCCGCTGCAACCACGACAGCGTCACCGGTCTCGCATTGATCGCATCGCGCAGCGCCGCGGCGAACGCGTCCGGCGTCGCCGCTCTCCTCTCGCCGTCCCCAAAACCCATCACAGCCCCCGCCCGGTATGTGAAGAACACACCTCTACAGTGAGCATAAGACCGCACGCGCGCACCTCAGGGGACCAGGTGGGCATGTGGGTCACGGGGCTGCGATGTCGCGGGGAGGGTGCCCGACCCGGCGACAGCGGCCCGACGCAGTGATGCCCCCCTTGCTGCGTATGTCGTGAAGCCCGGCAATCGATCTGGGGAGATCCGCCGGGCTTCACGAGCATCCCCGGGCGCGTGCGGCTCGCGGCCCCGCGTAGACTGGGGGGAAACCCCGGAGGATCTGGCCGTTATGTCTGCCCCTGCTCGCGCGTTCACCATGCGCCACGTGCAATTGCTGCGCGCGTTGTTCGCGGCCGTCGCCGCCCTGATGATCACCTTCTCCTCGGATCACTCCGCCGCGGTCGGTCTCGCCGTCTTCAGCGGCTTCGCTCTGGTCACCGCCCTCGTGCACATCCTCGCGGCCTGGCTCGTCCTCCCCGCGGGGTCGCGCTGGGCGGCGATCCTCCTCGCGGTCGTCAGCGTCATCGCGGGTATGGCGAGCGGTGTGCCCGTGTGGCGCACGGACGACATGTTCTTCATCGTCCTCATCACCTGGGGCGTGCTCAGCGGTGGCCTCGAGCTGCTCGCCGGCATCCGGGCCCGCCGTGCCGGGGGAGCGCTCGCCACCGACGCGATCACCGTCGGGGCTCTCGGGCTGCTCCTCGCCGTCGTCCTGCTGCTGATCCCCTCGGGCTTCGTCCAGGAGTACACGATCGAGAAGGCGGGCACGTTCCAGCTGTCCGGCATCATCCTCGGCGTGGGGATGTTCGGAGGGTATGCGGCCATCGTCGCCGTCTTCCTCGGCATCGCCGGCCTCACCCCGAAGCGTGCGGACGCCGATGACGTCGCTCCCGCCCCCGAGATCGATGCGGCTCCTGTGGAGCACGGAGGAGAGCGATGAGCGACGACAAGCCCACCCGACGGGACATCCTGCGTCCCCTCCACCTGCTCGGCATCGCCCTGGGCTGCGGCGTGTTCGCCATGGTGGTCACTCTCGTCTCCACCGGCGCGTTCACCCTCCGCGTGAACACGGCCATCGCGAACGGCACCTACGAGGGTCTCACCCCCGTGGCGTTGAGCCTCGTCGTGGGTGGCGGCGCCTTCATCGCGACGCTCCTGATCCTCGCGATGCTGATGCTCGCGATCGACCCCGCCGACGTCACCAAGACCATCGACCGTCCCGTGCTCTACGACGCGGAGGACGACGGCAAGGGTGACGGCACCACCGACGAGCCGGGACGCCCCGCCTCCACCTGATCCGTCATACGGGCGGAATATCGGTGAGGTCCTTCCGCTTGTCCCTGGAGTGACTGCCTCCGTCGACCGCGCCTCCATCGGACTCCGGTCGGAGCGCGGACCCATCCTCGGCGCGCTCATGCTCGCCACCGGCCTCATCGCGATCGACGCGACCATCCTCGCGACCGCTGTCCCGAGCATCGTGCGCGACCTCGGCAGCTATCAGCAGTTCCCGTGGCTGTTCTCCGTGTACCTCCTGGCGCAGGCCGTCAGCGTGCCCATCTACTCCCGCTTCGCGGACACGGTGGGCCGCAAGCCGATCATCCTGCTCGGCATCGCCCTGTTCCTGCTCGGATCGATCCTCTGCGGGTTCGCCTGGAGCATGCCGGCGCTGATCGTGTTCCGCATCATCCAGGGCATCGGCGCCGGTGCCGTCGCGCCGATGTCGATGACCATCGTCGGCGACATCTACACGGTCGCCGAACGCGCCAAGGTGCAGGGATACGTCGCGAGCGTCTGGGCCATCTCCTCGGTCGTGGGCCCGGCGCTCGGCGGGATCTTCGCGCAGCTCGACGCCTGGCGATGGATCTTCTGGATCAACGTCCCGCTGTGTCTGATCGCCGGGTGGATGCTGCTGCGCACCTACCGGGAGCAGAAGCAGACGCAGAAGCACAGCATCGACTACGGCGGAGCGGTGCTGCTCACGATCGGGCTCACGGCGCTCATCCTCGGCATGCTGGAAGGTGGGAACGCATGGGCCTGGCTGTCGGTGCCGAGCGCCCTCTGCTTCGGTATCGGGGTGGTCGCGCTGGTGGCCTTCGGGTTCGTCGAGCGCCGGGTCGCGGAGCCGATCGTCGATCTGCGCCTCGTCACACGTCGGCTCATCCTCACGACGACCATCGTGTCGCTCGGCATCGGGGCGTTGATGCTCGGGGTGACGAGCTTCGCCCCCGCCTACCTCGAGGGGTCCATCGGCATCGCTCCGCTGCTGTCAGGTCTCGCGGTGGCTGCTCTGACCCTCGGCTGGCCGCTCGCCGCCGCGAACGCCGGCCGGCTGTACCTGCGAATCGGCTTCCGCCGCACCACCCTGATCGGCATGAGCATCACCACGGTCGCCGCCGTCGCGCTCGCCGCCGTCGCCTCCTGGCCGAACCCGTTCGTCGTCGCCGGCATCGCGTTCCTCCTCGGCTTCGGGCTCGGGTGGAGTGCCGCGCCGACCCTCATCGCCGCTCAGGCGTCGGTCGGCTGGGGCGAGCGCGGAGCGGTGACCGGGATGAACGCGTTCGCACGGTCCGCGGGAAGCGCCGTGGGGGTGGCGGCGTTCGGGGCGATCTCCAACGCCGTCATCGCGCAGGGCGCGGGACCCGACGACCCCGACACGATCATCCACGCGTCGGTGTGGGTGTTCGTCGCGGTCGCCGTGACCGCCGTGCTCACCCTGATCGCCGCCGCGTTCATGCCGAAGGACAGCGTCGAGGAGCACGCCGGGGAGTCCGGCTCCTAGCTCCCCGGGCTCAGCGGGCGAGGCGCTCCGCGATACCGGTGTAGGTCGCGGGGGTCAGCGCGAGCAGCCGCTGCTTGGCCGCGTCGCCGATCTCCAGGCCCTGCACGAACTCGGCGAGGTCGTCGGCGCCCACCCGGTGTCCGCGCGTGAGCTCCTTGAGGAGCGCATACGGGTCCTGGATGCTCGACCGGCCGGCGACGACCTCGGCACGGATCACCGTCTGGATCGCCTCGGCTAGCACCTCCCAGTTCACGTCGAGGTCGGCGAGCAACACGTCGCGCGACAGCGAGATCGCGTTCAGGCCGCGGCGCAGGTTGTCGAGCGCGAGCAGCGAGTGCCCGAATGCGACGCCGATGTTGCGCTGCGTGGTGGAGTCGGTGAGGTCGCGCTGCAGGCGGCTCGTGACGAGGGTCTGGCCGAGCGAGGCGAGCAGAGCGCCCGAGATCTCCAGGTTGGCCTCGGCGTTCTCGAAGCGGATCGGGTTGATCTTGTGCGGCATCGTCGACGAGCCGGTGGCCCCGGCGACCGGGATCTGCGCGAAGTAGCCGAGCGAGATGTAGGTCCAGATGTCCGTCGCCAGGTTGTGCAGGATACCGCCGGCGTGACGCACGCGGTCGTACAGCTCCACCTGCCAGTCGTGCGACTCGATCTGCGTCGTCAGCGGGTTGAACCCGAGACCGAGCCCTTCGATGTACTCGCGGGCGATGGTCGGCCAGTCGGCGTCCGGGTCGGCCGCGAGGTGAGCGGACCAGGTGCCGGTCGCTCCGGAGAACTTCGCGAGGTACTCGGAGCCGGCGATCTGGCTGCGCACGCGCTCGAGGCGCCAGGCGAAGACCGCGAGTTCCTTGCCCATGGTCGAGGGCGTGGCGGGCTGCCCGTGCGTGCGGGAGAGCAT
Source organism: Microbacterium meiriae (assembly GCF_040685015.1). NCBI lineage: Bacteria > Bacillati > Actinomycetota > Actinomycetes > Micrococcales > Microbacteriaceae > Microbacterium > Microbacterium meiriae. The sequence goes on from NZ_JBFBHD010000001.1 coordinate 1,373,943, forward strand.
GGCGGCGTCGGCGTGCTCGACGGCGAGCTCCCGCAGCTTCGCGATCACGGTGTCGAGAGCCGGGAGCCAGACCTCCTCGACGGCGCGCTTGACGGTGAGCGCGTAGGACGCGGAGTTGATGTCCTCGCTCGTCGCCGCGAAGTGCGTCAGCTCGGCGATGTGGTCGAGGCCGAGCGTGGCGAGCCGGTCGCGCACGAGGTACTCGATGGCCTTCACGTCGTGCTGCGTGACGGCCTCCTTCTCGGCGAGCCAGTCGATCTCGGCCTCCCCGAAGTCGCGGTAGAGCGCGCGCAGGCGCTCCTTGTCGTCGCCCGACAGGGGGCTCGTCTCGAACAGCGAGCGGTCGGTGAGGGCGATCAGCCATTCCACCTCCACCTCGACCCTGGCGCGGTTGAGTCCGGCCTCGGAGAGGAAGTCGGCGAGCCCGGTGACGGCGCCGCGATAGCGGCCGTCGAGGGGGCTGAGGGGCTGCGGCGGGAGCGAAGGCTGGAAAGTCAGGGGAATCCTCCTGATCAGGCCCCGAAGGTTCGGGGCGTGCGGGGCAGGCGCAGGGCGGGTTCGAGCTGGCGGAACAAGCCGCGAGTCGCCGTCTCGATCATACCGAGCACCGAATCGAACATCTCCGGGCCCGCGTAGTAGGGGTCGGGGACATCGTGGGTCGAGGCGTCGGGATCGAAGGCGAGGAGGAGGGTCACCTTGCCGTCCTCGTCCTCGTCTCTGGCCCATTCGCGGAGGATGCGCTCGTGCGTGCGGTCCAGGGCCACCACGAGGTCGTTCTCGGCGAAGGACGCGGCGGTGAACTGGCGGGCGCGGTGCAGCGAGCCGTCGTAGCCGCGACGGGCGAGCGCATCGATGGTGCGGTGATCGGCGCGCTCCCCGAGATGCCAGTCCCCGGTGCCCGCGCTGCGGGAGACGATCCGGGAACCGAGACCCTGCCGTTCCGCGAGGTCCCGGAACACGGCCTCCGCCATGGGGGAGCGGCAGATGTTGCCGGTGCAGACGAAGATCACGCGGAAGGGATCTCGGGCTGTCACGGATCCATTCTGCCGGTCGATGCGGTTCCTGCACAGCGCCGCCCGGATCGCGACCCGCCTTCGACTCTCCTGCACCGTGGTGTGTGGGCGACGACTGTCCACGGTCCGTGCCCGTGTGAGGCGCATCCGGAGCCGGGGAACGAAGGGCGGGGAAAGGGTGGATCCATGTCGTCCTTCCCTCTCACCGCCCTCTCTCCCGGTGTCGACCCCGCGCTGCGCGCCGCAGTGCTGTCCGAGCTGGATGCGGCCGGGGAGCGACTCGACGAGGCGGCGTCCGTGCTGACGGTCCTGCGTGATGCGTGCTCCTGGGAATCCGAGGGGGTCGAGGCGCTGCGGATGGCGCTCTGGCGGCTGTCCGAGGACGCGGCGCCGGTGCGCGCCATGATGCAGCAGTGCCGCAGGGAGGCGGAAGCGGCATGAGCGGGCTCAGCATCGACCACGGCGGCGCGATCGCCGTGGACACCGCGCAGCTTCGCGACCTCGCGGTACGGGTGCGGGGCGTCATCCCGGTATTGGCGGAGGTGGCCGATGCCGTGGCGCGCGCCGAGGCGCTGCTCGCCACGGCGGCGTGGACGGAGCTGGCCCCCGCGGCCTGGTCGCTGCGGTCCGTGGCGACGTCGCTGGACGGGCTGACGGCCCGCGTCGAGAAGACGGCCGCCGACCTCGTCCTGATGGCGGAGGCGTACGAGGTCGTCGAGCTGCGCGCGCAGGCGGAGGCGCTGGCGCACACCGACGCGGCCGCCGCCGCCGCGGTGGAGGCGCGCCTGGCGCGGCTCCTCGCCTCGGACGGGAGTGTGGGAACGCTCGCGGACACTCTGGAGCGGACCGCGGATGCCCGGCGGTTCCGCGGCCTCGACGACCAGTACGACGCCGCCGGTCTGCTCCCACCGGTCTTCCTGGGCGGTGCGTTCGTAGGCGTGACGTCGGGACTCGGGCGCGTCCGACCGGGAATGGCACTCGGCGCGACGGCCGCTCCGGTACGCGTCTCCGTGGCCTCCCGCTCGCGGCCGACCGGCGCACCGAGCGGACTGGCGAGTGCGCTCCGCCGACTGCCCTCCGCCTCCGGGGCGCAGGTGGCGATCGAGAAGTACACGATGCCCGGTGAGGCGCCGCGATACGTCGCCTACCTCGCCGGCAGCCGCTCGATGTCGCTCCGCACGGCCGGCGGGACGGAACCGTGGGACATGAAGTCGAACATCGAGCTCTACACCGGGGGCCGGTCCGCGTCGTATCAGGCGACCCTCGACGCCCTGGCCGCGGCCGGTGCGAGGCCCGGGGATCGGGTGGATGTGGTCGCGCACTCGCAGGGTGGGATGATCGCGGCGCACCTGGCCATGGAGAGCCCGTTCGCGGTCACGACTCAGATCACCGCTGGAAGCCCCGTGGAGCCGACGCTCTCCGCCGATCACACCCTGGTGCAGCTTCGGCACACCGACGACGTGGTGTCCGCGCTCGCCGCGGGAGGGGCGAGGGAGGGCACAGGCTCGGCCGACAGCTTCACAGCGAGCCGGGTGGGCGACCCCGACGCCGGTCAGCAGGACCTCGCGCTCGAGACGCACTCCCTGGAGAACTATGTCGAGACCGCGGCGATGGTGGATGCCTCCGCCGACCCGCGGGCGGAGGCTCTCGACGCCTACTGGGCGGACCTGGACCGCGCCGTCACCGTCGACCGCACCGAGTACCGCGCGGAGCGTGTGCTCCCCGATCCGTGAGCCGCACGCGGCGTCGGCAGACGTCGGTGGACGGGTCAGTCGCGGCGGGAGCGCTTGTTCTGCGGGCGCAGGATGAAGCCGAAGATGCCGTTGATGATCGAGATGATCAGGGCGGCGAGAACACCCCACCAGAACGACTCGACCGTCAGGCCCCATCCGAAGCTGCTGGTGATCCAGGCGGTCAGCCAGAGCAGGAAGCCGTTGATGAGGAAGCCGATGAGGCCGAACGTGATGATGTACAGCGGGAAGGCGACGATCTTCACGACCGTGCCGATGATGGTGTTCACCAGCGCGAAAAGGGCTCCCACCGCGAGGAGCGTCAGGACGAGCTGCAGCGTCTCGCCCGGCGGGAAGGCGCGCACCGTGACCTGGAGCACGGGGATGAGCGTGACGACCCAGATGGCGAACGCGTTGACGACGACCCGGATGATGAAGCGCATGATGTGTTCAGTCTCCCACGCGGGGCTCGCGGTGTCAGCCGCGGTCGTCCACCGGACGGATGTGGGCGGCGAGGACCTGGGAGATCTCCCCGAGATCCATCCGGCTCTGCGCGACATCGATCACGAACTCGAAGGCTTCGTCGTTCGTAAAGGTGAGGTCGTAGCCGTTCAGCCGGATAAAGATGAAGGTGAGATAGAGCGCCGTGCGCTTGTTCCCGTCGAACAGTGCGTGATTCTGGGCGACGGAGCTCATCAGGGCGGCCGCCTTCTTCGCGAAGGTCGGATACGCATCGACGCCGAACATCCCGGCGGCAGGTCGCGCCAGAGCGGAGAAGAGCAGTCCCTCGTCGCGCACATGCAGGCCGAGCTTCGCGATCAGCGCGAGGGCCTGCTCGGGCTCGATGTACTCGGTGGCCATCGATCAGGCGTCCTCGAGGCGCGTGATGGCGTCGCCGTAGCGTTCGGTCACCTCGTCCGCGAGCGCCAGAACTCGATCGGTCTTGGACTCGCTGTTCGCGAACCGGGTGGCCGCCTCGATGATCACGGCGTGCTTGGAGACGTGCCGGGCTCGTGCGATGTCTTCGAGCCGTGCATCGAGTTCCGCAGGAAGTCGCACCGTCATAGCCATACCAGAATGGTATCACCGCACCCTCGGCCTCGAAAGGGTGGCGGGACACACGTCCTAGACTCGACGCGTGACCGAGCCGACCCTGCCCCGCATCCGTCCCGCCATCGCCTCCCTCGCGCCGTACCGCCAGGGCAAGCAGGCCGGTCCCGAGGCCTTCAAGCTCTCCAGCAACGAGAATCCGTTCGATCCGCTGCCCTCGGTCGTCGAGGCGCTGCAGCACACGACGCCGATCAACCGCTATCCCGACGCCACGGCCGGCCGCCTGCGTGCGCGGCTCGGAGCCCGCTACGGGGTCGAGCCCGAGCAGGTCCACGTCGCCTCCGGCAGCGTCGCGATCCTGCATCAGCTCGTGCTCGCCACCGCGTCGGTCGGCGACGAGGTCGTCTACGCCTGGCGGTCGTTCGAGGCGTACCCGAGCCTGCCGCTCGTCGCCGGGGCGACCGGGGTGCAGGTGCCGCTGACCGCCGACTCCCGTCACGACCTCGACGCGATGGCCGACGCCGTGACCGACCGCACGCGCGCGATCATCGTCTGCACGCCGAACAACCCGACCGGCCCGATCATCACCTCTGCCGAGTTCGCGGCGTTCGTGGATCGCGTGCGGTCCGACGTGCTCATCATCCTCGACGAGGCCTACGCGGAGTTCGTCACCGCCCCCGACGCCGTCGACGGCCTGGCCGAGCGCGTCTTCGAGGCGCACCCGAACGTGGTCGTCCTCCGCACGTTCTCCAAGGCCTACGGTCTGGCCGGGCTCCGGGTCGGCTATGCGATCGGCCACGAGAAGGTGCTCGACGCGGCGCGGACGACCGGCATCCCGCTGTCGGTGACATCCGCGGCCGAGAACGCCGCCATCGCGAGCCTCGACGCCGAAGCCGAGCTCCTCGAGCGCGTCGCCGTGATCGTCGAACGCCGCGCCCGTCTCGTCGAGGGGCTCCGCGCGCAGGGCTGGGAGGTGCCGGACGCCCAGGGCAACTTCGTCTGGCTGCCGACCGGCGCGCGTACGGACGAGGTCGCGGCGGCGTTCGTCGACGCCGACCTGATCGTGCGCCCTTTCTCCGGCGACGGCATCCGGATCTCCGTCGGCGAGGAGGCGGCCGTCACCCGTGTGCTGGAGGTCGCCGCAACCCTCCGCTGAGCGCGACGCCGCCCTGCGAACCGCGGAATCTCGGGGTTCCGGGGAGATACGAGGGCGTCCTAGGTATGCGTGACCCGGCATGCCGACGCGGGTAGCGTGGGGGCCGTGAGCACCTCTGAGACCCCCCTCGTGCGCGTCCTGGACGAGACCGGAAAGGTCGCCCCGACGCCGGCCGCGGAGCAGTACCTGCCGCTCATCGAGGCCATCCCCGACGACGAGCTCGCGCAGTTCTACCGCGACATGGTGGGCATCCGCGCGATCGACACCCAGGCCACCAACCTGCAGCGCCAGGGGCAGCTCGCCCTGTGGCCGCCGAGCCGCGGACAGGAGGCGGCGCAGGTCGGCTCCGGTCGGGCCGCCCGCGCGCAGGACACGATCTTCCCCTCGTACCGCGAGCACGCCGTCACCCGGATCCGCGGCGTGGACCCGGTGGACATCATCAAGCTCATGCGGGGCGTCTCCCACGGCGGCTGGGACCCGACCGACCCGAAGAACGGCAACACCCGCCTCTACACGCTCGTGCTCGGCTCCCAGGTGCTGCACGCCGCCGGCTATGCCATGGGTCTCACGTTCGACGGGCGCACCGGCACCGGCGACCCCGAGCGCGACGAGGCGGTCGTCGTGTACTACGGCGACGGGGCCTCCAGCCAGGGCGACGTGCACGAGGCGATGGTGTTCGCGGCCAGCTACCAGGCCCCGACGCTGTTCTTCCTGCAGAACAACCACTGGGCGATCTCGGTGCCCGTCTCCACGCAGTCGCGGGTGCCGCTCGTGCAGCGCAGCGCCGGGTACGGCATCCCCAGTGTCCGCGTGGACGGCAACGACGTCCTCGCCAGCTACGCGGTGTCCCGCGTGGCCCTCGACGAGGCGCGCGGCGGCGGCGGCCCTCGCGCCATCGAGGCCGTGACCTACCGGCTCGGCGCGCACACGACCAGCGACGACCCCACGAAGTACCGCGGCGACGACGAGGAGCTCGCGTGGGCCGGGCGCGACCCGATCGTCCGGATGCGCGCGTTCCTGGAGAACCGCGGCGCCGAGGAGGGCTTCTTCGCCGAGGTCGACGCCGAGGCCGCCGACGCCGCGGAAGACCTCCGCGCCCGCACCGTGCAGCTCGGCCCGCCCCGCGCCGACCTCATGTTCGACCACGTGTACAGCGAGCCGCATCCGCTGATCGAGGAGCAGAAAGCCTGGCGCGCCCGCTACGAGGCGTCGTTCGAAGGAGAGGGCCAGTGACCCGGGAGACCATGCCGCTCGGCAAGGCGCTGAACGCCGGTATGCGCAAGGCGATGGAGGACGACCCGAAAGTCCTCCTCATGGGCGAGGACATCGGCAAGCTCGGCGGCGTGTTCCGCATCACCGAGCACCTGCAGCGCGACTTCGGGGAGCAGCGTGTGCTGGACACCCCGCTCGCGGAGTCGGCCCTGGTCGGAACCGCGATCGGCCTCGCGATGGCCGGGTTCCGTCCCGTCGTCGAGATCCAGTTCGACGGCTTCGTCTTCCCCGCGTTCGACCAGATCACCACCCAGCTCGCCAAGCTCACCAACCGGCACGAGGGGTCACTGCGGCTGCCCGTCGTGATCCGCATCCCGTACGGCGGGCACATCGGGGCGGTCGAGCACCACCAGGAGAGCCCGGAGGCGTACTTCACGCACACCCCCGGCCTGCGCGTGGTGTCGCCGTCCACCGCGAACGATGCCTACTGGATGATCCAGGAGGCCATCGCGTCGGACGACCCGGTGATCTTCCTGGAGCCGAAGAGCCGGTACTGGCCGAAGGGCGAGGTCGAGCTCGACGCTCCCGCCGTCCCGCTGCACTCCTCGCGGGTGGTGCGGACCGGGACGGACGTGACCCTCGTCGGACACGGCGCCATGGTGACGACGCTGCTCCAGGCCGCCGCCCTCGCCGAGTCCGAGGGCACGAGCTGCGAGGTCGTCGACGTGCGCTCGCTGTCGCCGGTGGACTACGAGCCGATCCTCGGGTCGGTACGCAAGACGGGCCGCATGGTCTACGCGCAGGAGGCCCCGGGATTCACGAGCCTCGGCAGCGAGATCGCCGCGACCGTCATGGAGCGCGCGTTCTACGCCCTCGAGGCTCCGGTGCTGCGCGTCTCCGGCTACGACACCCCGTTCCCGCCCGCGAAGCTCGAGGGCGCCTACCTGCCGGACGCCGACCGCATCCTCGAAGCCGTCGACCGTTCCCTGGCCTACTGACACCGACGTTCCATGTTCACAACTCAGGACAACCGCCCCCTTCACCCGTCCAGCGCGGGCGCAGGGGCGCGCACCGGTTCGAGTCTCCTGAGTTATGAACGCGGCCCACGAAAGGACTCCGCATGAGCACGCAGAACTTCCCCCTCCCGGACGTCGGCGAAGGGCTGACCGAGGCCGAGATCGTCGCGTGGAAGGTGGCGCCGGGTGACCGGGTCGCCATCAACGACGTCATCTGCGAGATCGAGACCGCGAAGTCCCTGGTCGAGCTGCCCTCCCCGCACGCGGGCGTGGTCGGCGAGCTGCTCGTCGACGAGGGGGCGACGGTCGAGGTCGGCACCCCGATCATCACCTTCGTGACCGACCCTGCGGCGGGCTCGGGGAACGGTTCGGTGGCGCCCGGCACCGTCGCGACGGCGGAGGCGCCCGCGCCCGAGGAGGGCGGCGGGTCGGTGCTCGTCGGCTACGGCTCCGGAAGCGGCGCGACCTCGCGGCGCAAGCGCCCGGCCGAGCGCCCCGTGCGGTCGTCGGTCGGCGTGATCGCGAAGCCGCCGATCCGCAAGCTCGCCCGCGACCTCGGCGTCGACCTCACGAGCGTGACGCCCACGGGTGCCGACGGCGAGGTCACCCGCGACGACGTCATGAAGCACGCCTCGCAGGCCAGCGTCTTCCGCAACATCGAGACCCCGGAGTGGGGGAGCGTGCGCGAGGAGACGGTGCCCGCGCCGCAGGTCCCGTCCGGCCTGGCTCGCGGCCTCGCACCGGTGCGCCCGTCGGCGGCCGGCGACGACCGTACCGAGTCCATCCCCGTGAAGGGCGTGCGCAAGGCGACGTCGTCGGCGATGGTGCAGAGCGCGTACTCCGCCCCGCACGTGACGGTGTGGAAGGAGATCGACGCCACCCGCACGATGGAAGTCGTCAAGCGCCTCAAGGCCTCGCCGGACTACGCCGACATCAAGGTCTCGCCGCTGCTCATCATGGCTCGCGCGGTGATCTGGGCGGTGCGCCGGACGCCGATGGTCAACGCGGCCTGGATCGACACCGAGGCCGGTGCCGAGATCGCCGTGCGCCACTACGTGAACCTCGGCATCGCCGCCGCCACGCCCCGGGGTCTGCTCGTGCCGAACATCAAGGACGCCCAGGACCTCAGCATGAAGGATCTCGCCCGCGCGCTGAACCGGCTCACGCTCACGGCGCGCGAGGGCAAGACCCCGCCGGCCGATCAGCAGAACGGCACGATCACCATCACGAACATCGGCGTGTTCGGGATGGACGCGGGCACTCCGATCATCAACCCGGGCGAGGCCGGCATCGTCGCCATGGGCACGATCAGCCAGAAGCCCTGGGTCGTCGACGGCGAGGTGCGCCCGCGCTGGGTGACCACGGTCGCCGGCTCGTTCGACCACCGCGTGATCGACGGCGACGGCATGAGCCGCTTCATCGCCGACGTCGCCTCCATCCTCGAGGAGCCCGCGCTCCTGGTGGACTGAGCAGGCCACGGTTCGGCGCGGCCCGAACGATCGGGTGGCGAGAATGGACGGATGAGAACCACGCGGAGCGTCGACCTGCCGGTGTTGTACTTCGGGACTCCTGTCGCGCTGATCACCACCGTCAACCCCGACGGGTCGTCGAACATCAGCCCGATCTCGTCCGCATGGGCGCTGGGGACGCGGTACATGCTCGGGCTCGGTGCCGAAGGGCAGGCGGCCGCGAACATCGGACGGGTCAGGGACCTCGTCATCAACCTCCCCTCCGCCGACCTCGTGCACGCCGTGGAGGCGATCGCGCCGACCACCGGTCGCTCGCCGGTTCCCGCCGAGAAGGTTCCCGCGTACCGGCATGAGCCGGACAAATGGAGTCTCGGGGGCTTCACCCCTGTGCCGTCGGAGGCGGTGATCCCGTTCCGGATCGCGGAATGCCCGGTGCAGATCGAAGCGCGCGTGGCCCAGATCATCCCGATCGACGGCGGCGACGCGCTGGCGGTCGAAGCCGAGGTCCTGCAGGTCCACGTGCACGAGGACATCTTGAAGGCGTACGGACCCGACCGCATCGACACGGACAAGTGGGACCCTCTGTCCTACGCCTTCCGCCATTACTTCGCCCAGGGGCCTCGGGTCGGCTCCAACTTCCGCGCGCCGCTCCTCGACGACCCCGTCGTGGCGTGATCGTCGATCCCTCGTCCGTGTCCCAGCTGGGACACGCGCTCAGCAGCCCGACGCGGGTGCAGATGTGTCTGGCGCTCCTCGACGGCCGGGCATGGACGGCCGGCGAGCTCGCGCGTGCCGCCGGGGTGTCGAGGTCGACGGCGTCGGAGCATCTGACGACGCTCCTCGACGTCCGGCTCGTCGCACTCCGCCGACAGGGGCGGCACTCCTACGTCACCCTCGCTTCCCCCGGCGCCGCGCACATCATCGAGGCCGCGACGGCGTACGCCGGGAAGGCGGCTCCGGTCTCGAGCCTCCGTTCGGCGACGGCGCGAGACGGCATGGCCCTGGCCCGCACCTGCTACGACCACCTCGCCGGTCGCCTGGGGGTCGCCCTCTTCGACGCCCTCGTCGAGCGGGGGCACCTCACGCCGGACCTGACGGTGACCGCGACGGGGCGCGACCTGTTCGAGAGCATCGCGGGGCCGGACGCGTTGGTGCCGTCGTCTCGTCGTCCTCTTGTGCGGAGCTGCCTCGACTGGACGGAACGGCGCTCGCATCTCTCGGGTCACCTCGGCGCGGTCCTCCTCCGCACCGCGCGCGACCGAGGCTGGATCCACCCTCAGCAGACCTCGCGTGCCGTGATGGTCTCTCCCGCCGGCGCGGCCGCCTTCCACACTCTCTTCGGTATTCCGCCGACACTGTCCTGACCGCGATCGGCATCCGCGTCCCACGACACAGGCGTTCGCGCGAGAACAGGCTCTGGAGTGAGGGAGAGCCTGAACTCCCGCGTTCGCCTGAGTTCGCGCGGGGGCCTGTTCTCGCGACAGGCTGGCGGGACAGGCGTTCGCGCGGGAACAGGCTGCCAGGGGTGGGAGAGCCTGAACTCGCGCGCTTGCCTGTTCTCGCGAGAGAGGGCGGGTCGCGAGGGGAGGGGGCGGCTGACGCAAGAGGGGGGTCAGGCGGTGAGACGCTGTTCCGCGAGGCGGGGGACGGCACGCTCCCTGGCAGCCCTCCGGGCGGTCGCGATCGCGCCGGCCGACACGACCTCCGCGCCGAGTGTGGAGGCGAGGATCTCGGGTGCGGGCAGGTGCAGCTCGTCAGGGAGGATCCGGCGGGCGGCGGCCAGCACAGGCTCGATGCTCTCCGCCACGGCCCCGCAGATGATCACGCGCGCGGGGTCGTACATGCTGCCGAGCACCCCGACGACACGGGCGAGGGTGGCCCCCACGCGCTCGGCGACGCGGAGGGCGTCGGCGTCTCCGGAGGCGGCGAGGGTCAGCACCAGCCGCGGATCGACCGGCCCGTCCGCCACGAGCCGTCCGAGGATTCCGTCTGCGGGAGCGCCCCCGTCTTCGACGGCGCTCCGAGCCTGTTCCTCCACGGCGTGACGGAGGCCCACCGCCGAGCCGACACCGATGATGTGATCGAACACCACGCCCTCGCCGACGCCGCCGTGGGCGCCATGCAGCACGTGCCCGTCGACGACGACGCCGCCGCCGAAGCGCTCACTCGCGAGCAGGGCCACGTAGTCGCGGCAGTCGACGGCCACCCCGAGCGTCCCCTCGGCGATCGCGGCGAGCTGGGCGTCGTTCTTCACCTCGACCACCGGGGCCCAGTCGCGCAGGGCCTCCGCGAGCCCGGGGTTCGTGCGCTCCCAGAAGCCGTCGGGGTGCGGGGGCGAGATGCCGTCGCGGTTGACGGGGGCGGCGACGCCGGCGCACACCGCGAGCACGCGCTCCGCGGGCACCCCGGCCTCGTCGCGCGCGGCGGTGAGGTGCTGCAGGATCGTCGCCCGGCGGTCCTCGACGCTCTGCGCGGGGTCGACCTCCACGCGATGGTGCACGAGCGTGCGATCGAGCAGATCCGCGACGGTGACGGCGAGATGGGTGTCGCCGGCGTCGATGCCCATCACCACGCCGAGGTCTGCCGCGAGGGCGAAGCGGCGCGCGGGGCGCCCGGAGCGGTAATCGCCGATGGCGCGCGCGTTGGGCAGCTCGCGCAGCACCTCCGCGGTGACGAGGGTGTCGATCGCGTCGATGGTGGTCGAGCGCGTGAGCGAGGTGCCGGCCATGGCCTCGGTGGCGGTGAACTCGCCGGCCGTCCAGGCGAAGTCGAGCACCGCGCTCACGCTCGCGCGGCCGGTGCCGAGTCCCGTCGAGACCTCTGTCACTCCCCTTGACCTTCCTGTCGCCCAGATGAGACAGTACCTCTAGACGGACTAAATTCGCTCACTAGATTTATTCCGCGGATCTACGAAAGGACGACGGTGTCTGCCACACGATCACGGGCGGTGCGCTGGACCGCCGGAGCGCTCGGCCTCGTGCTGACCGGCGCGGCGCTCACGAGCTGTGCCGCCGGCGGGGGAGCGGAGACGATCCGCTTCACGTTCAGCAAGCGCGAGGCCATCCCGTTCATGACGGAGCTCGTCGCGGAGTACAACGCGTCGCAGGACGACGTCCGGGTGGAGATCGACACGTCCGGCGTCGACGTCGTCTCGGCGAGCTTCGTCCGCGGGAACCCGCCCGACATCATGCTCGCCAACTACAACTACGAGGTCGCCCGGTTCGTGCAGCGGTGCGCGCTCACCGACCTCTCCGACACGGAGGCCGCCGCCGGCATCCGTGAGGACCTGCAGCCGTTGATGGACCAGTACGGCTCCTGCGAGGGGCGCACCAGCGCCCTGCCGTACTCGGTCATGGCCGCCTCGGTCATCTACAACACGCAGATCTTCGCGGAGCAGGGCCTCGAGGTGCCGCAGACCTGGGACGAGCTCCTCGCCGTCAGCGACAGCCTCCGCGAGGCCGGGATCGACCCGTTCTACGCCACGTTCAAGGACGACTGGACCGTCGCGCAGGGCTGGTACGACTACGCGGCCGGTGGCTCGCTGGACGTGCTGGCTTTCTTCGACGCGCTCGCCGCCGAGGGCACAGAGGTGGGCCCGGACTCGGAGGTCTCCTTCGAGAAGGACTTCGCGGAACCGATGGACCGGATGATGGTGCTCGCGAACGAGTACACGAACGAGGATGCGGCGAGCCGGGCGTACGGAGACGGCAACCTCGCCTTCGCGAAGGGGGAGGCCGCGATGTACCTCCAGGGGCCGTGGGCTTTCAGCGAGATCGCCAAGACCGACCCCGACCTCGACCTCGGCACCTTCCCGCTGCCCATGACCGACGATCCGGGCGACCTCGCCGTCCGGGTGAACATGGACCTCGCGGTCATGATCCCCGAGGAGTCGCAGCACCAGGAGGCCGCGCGCGACTTCCTGGAGTACCTCTACCTCCCGGAGAACATCGAGGAGTACAACGCCTCGCAGCTCGGGTTCACCCCGACGACGGACGCGGCACCGCCGGACGACCCGCGTATCGAGGGCATGATCGAGTACTACGACGAGGGGCGGATCTACCAGGGCCCGTCGGTCCTCGTCCCGAAGACCCTGCCGATGAACAACTACGCGCAGGCCATGGTGCTCGGCGCCGACCCGTCCTCCATCCTCCGCACCATGGACGCGGACTGGGCCCGCATCGCCTTCCGCGCCCCGATCCCGAGTTCCGAGGATTCCGCATCGGGCGAGACAGAGGAGTCCGCGCCATGAGCACCAGCACGACCGCCATCGTCACCGGCGAGCAGCGGAAGATCCGCCGCCACACGCGCCGCGTCGAGCCGATCTACTACCTGTTCCTGCTGCCGACCCTGGTGATCTTCACGCTCGCGATCACGGTCCCCGGCGTCATCGGCATCTTCTTCAGCTTCACCGACTCGATCGGCATCGGCGAATGGAGCTTCAACGGGCTGACGAACTACATCGCGCTGTTCAGCGACCCGGCGATCCTGCAGAGCTATCTCTTCACCTTCGGGTTCTCGATCGCGACAGTGATCGTCGTCAACGTCATCGCGTTCCTGCTGGCGGTCGGCCTCACCTCCCGCATCCGGTTCAAGACGGGGCTGCGGACGATCTTCGTGATCCCGATGGTGATCTCGGGCATCATCATCGCCTACGTCTTCAACTTCCTGTTCTCGAACTCGATCCCCGCGGCGGGCGCGGCCACCGGCATCCCGTGGCTGGAGACGAGCCTGCTCGCCAACCCCGACCTCGCCTGGGTCGCGATCGTGATCGTCACCGCCTGGCAGGCGGTCCCCGGCACGCTCCTCATCTACATCGCCGGACTCCTGTCGGTGCCGGGCGAGGTGTACGAGGCGGCGAGCATCGACGGCGCCAGCCGCACGCAGCAGCTGACCCGCATCACGATCCCCCTCGTCGCCGGATACGTCGTCATCAACGTGATCCTCGGCTTCAAGGGCTTCCTCAACGCCTACGACATCATCGTCGGCCTCACCAACGGCGGTCCCGGCACCGCCACCCGCAGCGTCGCGATGACGATCATCGCGGGCTTCAACGGCGGCGACTACGCCTACCAGATGGCCAACGCCACGATCTTCTTCATCGTGGCCGTGCTCATCTCCGTCCTCCAGCTCTCGCTGACCCGCGGAAGGAACACGTTCTGATGTCGACGGAGACCCTCACCACCATCCCCGCGGACGGACGCCGGAAGCGGCAGAAGATGGAGCGCGTCAACTGGTCGGGCACCATCATCCTGATCCTGTGCACGGCGACGATCCTCATCCCGCTGTACGTGACGATCTCGATGGCGTTCAAGACCACCGGGCAGGCGGTCGACGGCAACGCGTTCTCGCTGCCGGCGCCGTTCAGCATCGACGGCTTCGTGCAAGCGTGGACGCTGACGAAGTTCCCGGTCGGCGCCGCGATCTCGCTGCTCGTCACGGCAGGGACGGTCATCGCGACGATCGTCCTCGCGGCCTTCGCGTCGTACGCGATCGTGCGCAACTGGGACCGCCGGCTGTTCCGGTACTCCTTCTTCTACCTGCTGGCGGCGATGTTCATCCCGTTCCCCGTCGTGGCACTTCCGCAGATCCAGCTCACCGGACGCGTCGGCCTCGACAACCCGTTCGGCGTGATCATCCTCGCCACGATGTTCCAGCTCAGCTTCAGCGTGCTGCTGTTCACGGCCTTCCTGCGCTCGATCCCGATCGAGCTGGAGGAGAGCGCGCGGATCGACGGCGCCACGACCTGGCAGACGTTCTGGCGGCTCATCTTCCCGCTGCTCGCGCCGATGAGCGCCACGGTCGGCATCTTCGCCTTCCTCTACGCCTGGAACGACTTCATGATGCCGTCGCTGATCATCTCCGACCCGGCGCTGCAGACGCTCCCGGTGCGGCAGAACCTCTTCCAGAACCAGTTCAGCAACAACTACAACGTCGCCTTCGCCTCGTACCTGATGGCCATGGCGCCCGCGATCGTCGCCTATCTCTTCACTCAGCGCTGGGTGATGGAGGGTGTCACGCAGGGTGCCGTCAAGGGCTGACCCGACCCCCGCAAGAAACAAGGAGAGCCTCTTCCTCATGACCGATTCGCTGCTCACCGCGACCCGCGAAGACGACAAGACCGCGACCTGGTGGCGTCAGGCCGCCGTGTACCAGATCTATCCGCGGAGCTTCGCGGACGCCGACGGCGACGGCCTCGGCGACATCCCCGGCATCGTGTCGCGCGCCGACTACCTCGCCGAGCTCGGCATCGACGCGGTGTGGCTGAGCCCGTTCTACCCGTCGGAGCTCGCCGACGGCGGGTACGACGTGGCGGACTACCGGGACGTCGACCCCCGCCTCGGTACCCTCGACGACTTCGACGCCATGGTCGAGGCGCTGCACGCGCGGGGCATCCGCGTCGTCGTCGACATCGTCCCCAACCACACCTCCGACCAGCACGCCTGGTTCCAGGAGGCGCTGGCTGCCGGCCGCGGCTCGGCCGCCCGGGAGCGCTACATCTTCCGCGAGGGCACCGGTCCCGACGGCGCGGAGCCGCCCACCGACTGGGTCTCGGTCTTCGGCGGCAGCGCCTGGGAGCGCGTCGCGGACGGCCAGTGGTACCTGCACAACTTCGCCGTCGAGCAGCCCGACCTCAACTGGGACCACCCCGAGGTGCGCGAGGACTTCCTCACAACGCTCCGCTTCTGGTCGGACCGCGGCGTGGACGGGTTCCGCATCGATGTGGCCCACATGCTGACGAAGGACCTCACCGAGCCGCTGCCGTCGCGTGCCGAGCTCGACGCGATGGACCGCACCTCCGGCACGCACCCGATGATCGACCGCGACGACGTGCACGAGATCTACGCCCAGTGGCGCGCGGTCTTCAACGAGTACGACCCGCCGCGCACCGCGGTCGCGGAGGCGTGGGTGGAGACCCCGGAGCGCCGCGCGAAGTACGCCTCCGCAGAGGGGCTCGGACAGGCGTTCAACTTCGACCTGCTCGTCGCCGACTTCGACGCGGCGGACTTCCAGCGCATCATCGCCGACAACCTCGCCCAGGCGCAGGCCGCCGGATCCTCGACGACCTGGGTGCTCTCGAACCACGACGTGACCCGGCACGCCACCCGCTACGGCCTGCCGCCGCTGCGCGGACGCGCGGTCAAGCAGGGAACCGAGTGGGTGCGCGCGGGCGGCCCGGAGGAGGGACTCGATCGGGAAGGCGGTCTGCGTCGGGCGCACGCCGCGACGCTGCTGCTGCTCGGCCTGCCCGGCAGCGCCTACCTCTATCAGGGCGAGGAGCTCGGCCTGCACGAGGTCGCGGACATCACCCCCGACCAGCGCCAGGACCCCGGGTTCTTCCGCGGCGCGGACTTCGACGGCCTCGGGCGCGACGGCTGCCGCGTGCCGCTGCCGTGGACGGCGTCCGGCAGCTCATACGGCTTCGGCGCGGCCGGCGCGCACCTGCCGCAGCCCGCCTGGTTCGCGGAGTACGCGGTCGAGGTGGAGGACGCCGATCCCGGCTCGACCCTCAACCTGTACCGCGAGGCGCTGCGTCTCCGGCGACTGCTGCAGACCGGGGAGACGCTCGAGTGGGTCGACACGGGTCGGGAGGACGTGCTGCGGTTCCGCCGCCCGAACGGGTGGGAGGTCGTGACGAACTTCGGCACCGCTCCGTTCGATCTGGGCGCCGCGGCCGACGATGCCGTGCTGTCGACCGTGCCCCTCGACGGCTCCGTGCTGCCGGGCGAGGCCACGGCGTGGATCGCCTCGGGGGCGCTCGCGGACTGACTGCAGAGTCGGGGCGAGGGCACCGGTTTGATAATGGTTCTCATTAGCGTTTAGAGTGGGAATCATGAAGAAGCCCGTCCTCGCCCTCACACTCGCCTCCGTCGCCGCCCTCACGCTGGCCGGATGCTCGACCACCCCGGGCGCGGCAGAGGACGACGGCGCGGTGACGGTCGTCGCGAGCACCAACGTCTACGGCGACATCGCCGCGCAGGTCGGCGGGGACCGCGTCGACGTCACCTCGATCATCGACTCGGTCACCCAGGACCCGCACTCCTACGAGGCGAGTGCCCGCGACCGTCTCACGCTGCAGAAGGCCGATCTCGTGGTGGAGAACGGCGGCGGCTACGACGCGTTCATCGACAGCCTCCTGCAGGATGCGCAGGACCCGCACGTCGTCACCGCGGTGGAGTTCTCGCACGACTACCCGGGCAACGAGGGTCACGACGAGGGCGAGGACCACGATCACGGCGACGACGAGGCCGCGACCGAGGAGCCGCACGATCACGAGCACGCCGAGGGCGAGGACGAGCACGCCGGCCACGACCACATCGAAGGCTTCAACGAGCACGTCTGGTTCGACCCGCACACGATGATCCACGTCGTCGAGGCGATCGCCGACGAGCTCACCGAGATCGACCCCGACGGCGCCGACACGTTCCGCACGAACGCGGACGAGCTCGTCGCGGAGCTGGAGGGCTTCGAGGGCGACCTCGAGGCGATCAAGGCGGATGCCAGCGGTGCGACGGTGTTCATGACCGAGCCGTTGCCCGGATACCTGGCCACGGCCGCCGGGCTCACCGACGTCACCCCCGAGGGCTTCGCGGAGTCGGTGGAGGAGGGCAGTGACGTCGCGCCCGCCGTGCTGCTCGAGGCGCTGCAGGTCGTCGGGTCCGGCGATCTGACCGCCGTGCTCACCAACGCCCAGACCGGCGGCGCGGAGACGGAGCGCGTGGAGAAGGCCGCGGAGGACGCCGGGGTGCCCGTGGTCGCGTTTACGGAGCTGCTCGAGGACGGATCGTCGTACTCTGAGTGGATGAGTGACGCGATCCAGAGCCTCGCCGCCGCCGTCCAGTCGTGAGCGGAGCCCGTTCACAGGCTCAGCGACCCGCGAGGGAGACCGGCCCGGTCCTCGAGATCGCCGACGGCGCCCTGCAGCGGGGCGACCGCGAGCTCTGGTCGGGACTCGACCTCTCGGTGCAGCCCGGGGAGTTCATCGCCGTGCTCGGCCCATCGGGATCCGGGAAGACGACGCTCCTCCGCAGCATCCTGGGACTCCAGCCCCTCTCGCGCGGGAGCATCCGCGTGGCCGGCGAGCCCGTGCACCGCGGGAACGCCCGCATCGGCTACATCCCTCAGCAGCGCTCGCTCGCTCCCGACACGAGCATGCGGGCCCGTGATCTCGTCGCCCTCGGCGTGCAGGGCAGCCGCTTCGGCTTCCCGGTCCCGCACCGTGGCGACCGGGCGAAGGTCGACGCCCTGCTGGCCGCTGTCGGGGCGACCTCGTACGCGGACCGCCGGGTGGGCCTCCTCTCCGGCGGAGAGCAGCAGCGCCTCCGCGTCGGGCAGGCGCTGGCCGACGAACCCGCGCTGCTCCTCTGCGACGAGCCGCTGTCGAACCTCGACCTCGCCAACCAGGTCGCCGTCACCGACATCATCGATCGGCAGCGTCGGGAGCGCGGAGCCGCCGTGCTCTTCGTCACGCACGACGTCAACCCGATCCTGAACCGCGTCGACCGCATCCTCTACATCGCCGGCGGCCGGTTCCTCCTCGGGACCCCGGAGGAGGTGCTGCAGACCCGGGTGCTGACGGATCTCTACGGCACCCCGGTGTTCGTGCTCCGCGCCGGTGACCGGCTCGTCGTGGTCGGCGTCCCCGATGCGGAGCCGCACCACGACCATGACCACGAGCACGGGGGCGCCGCATGACCGTCGCGTCCGCTCTCGTCCCCATGGTCGGCTGGGACGACATCTTCTCCTTCCAGGACTACGGCGAGCTCGTCGCCCTGCTCGCGAACTCGATCATCGCGGGCGCCGTGCTCGGGCTCGTCGGCGGTCTCATCGGGGTGTTCGTCATGCAGCGCGATCTCGCGTTCGCGGTACACGGGGTGAGCGAGCTCTCCTTCGCGGGAGCGGCGGCGGCGCTGCTGTTCGGCGGCAGCGTCGTGCTCGGCTCACTCGGCGGAGCCCTCGTGGCGGCGATCCTCATCGGGGTCCTCGGCGCCAAGGCCAGGGACCGCAACTCGATCGTCGGCGTGCTCATGCCGTTCGGCCTCGGTCTCGGCATCCTGTTCCTGTCGCTGTACGACGGCCGCAGCGCCAACCGGTTCAGCCTCCTCACGGGGCAGATCGTGTCGGTCTCGAGTCCCGACCTCGGCTGGCTCGTCGGCATCAGCCTCGTGGTGCTGCTCGGCCTGCTCGTGATGTGGAATCCGCTGCGCTTCGACTCGCTCGATCCGGAGTCGGCGGCAGCCCGCGGGGTGCCCACCCGCACCGTGAGCCTGCTGTTCATGGTGCTTCTGGGGCTCATCGTCGCGGTGAGCGTGCACATCATCGGCGCGCTGCTGGTGATGGCGCTCCTGGTGACGCCCGCTGCCGCAGCCATGCGGATCACGGCGGGCCCGGTCGCGGTGCCGGTGCTGGCGGCGCTGTTCGGGTTCGTCTCGGCCGTCGGCGGCATCCTCCTCGCGCTCGCCGGCACCCTGCCCGTCAGCCCCTACATCACGACCCTGTCCTTCACGATCTACGTCGTGTGCTGGATCGTGCAGCGCGTCCGTTCCCGGGTCACCCGCGTCTGACCCCCTTCGAGTCGCGCACTTCGCTCCATTTCGGCCGCAGATGCCGCCAATCGGGCGACTCGAATCCGCGGTGGGGGCGCTCCCAGCCCTCGCCGATCCCGGCGGCCTAGAATCGATGGCATGGCTCAGCGGAACACCTGGCAGCGCGAACGCGTGCGCGAAGCGCTCGCCGACGCGCGCGGTTTCGTGAGCGCACAGAGCCTGCACGCGACGCTCCGCGACGACAACACGGGGATCGGCCTGGCCACCGTATACCGCGCCCTCGCCGGACTCGCGGCGGCCGGAGATGCCGACTCGCTGCAGAGCCCCGAGGGGGAGGCGCTCTACCGGGCGTGCACCACCCAGGGCCACCACCACCACCTCATCTGCCGGTCCTGCGGCCTCACGGTCGAGATCGAGGCGAAGGACGTGGAGCAGTGGGCGCACCGCACGGCCGCCCTGCACGGCTTCACCGAGGCCGCGCACGTGGTCGACATCTTCGGACTGTGCACCCCCTGCGCGAACAAGCGCGACGCCGAGAGGACTGCGACAGCGTGACCGCCCCGGCACGAACGGCCACCCGTCCGGGCCACACGCACCGTCGAGCGCCCTCGCCGCGCTCGACGTGGATCGCCGTCGGCATCGGCGTCGTGATCGTCGCGGCGCTGTTCCTCATCGACGCCTTCCTCCCCACCCTCTTCCCCGCCTCGCTGCCCACCCGCGCGCAGGACGGTCTGACACTCGCTCTCAGCGTGCTGATCGAGGCGCTGCCGTTCGTGGTGCTCGGCGTGCTGCTGTCGATCGTGGTGCAGGTCTGGCTCCCGGCGGACGTCATCCACCGCTGGCTCCCGCGCCACGCCTGGGCCCGCCGCGCCGTGCTCTCCCTGCTCGGCATGCTCATCCCGGTCTGCGAGTGCGGGAACGTCCCGTTCGCCCGCGGACTCATGATGCGCGGACTCGCCCCCGCGGAAGCGCTGACCTTCCTCATCGCGGCGCCGATCGTGAACCCGATCGTGATCCTCACGACGCACGCCGCGTTCGGATGGGACGGCGGCATCCTCGTCGCCCGCCTCGTCGGTGGCTACCTCATCGCGAACCTCATCGGCTGGATCTACAGCCGCCACCCCTCGCCGGAGTCGCTGCTCACCCAGCGCTTCGTCGACACGTGCGAGCGCGTGACCCACGAGCCGGGAACTCCCGTGCGCCGCAGCCTCACGCAGTTCCTCGTCGAGCTGCGGGCCGTGATGCCGGCGCTCGTGATCGGCTCCGCGCTGGCGGGGGCCGTGCAGGTCCTCATCCCGCGCGACGTCCTGCTCACGATCGGCGCCAACCCCGTGCTGTCCATCGTCGCGATGATGCTGCTCGCGATCGTCGTGGCGATCTGCTCCAATGTCGACGCCTTCTTCGCGCTGTCGTTCGCGTCGACCTTCTCCTCGGGGGCCCTCGTGGCGTTCCTCCTGGTCGGGCCGCTCGTCGACATCAAGATGCTGGCGCTGATGCGCACGACCTTCACCACCCGGACGCTCGTCGGGATCACCGCTGTCGTGCTGGCGTCGGCCTTCGCGATCGGGATCGGGGTGAACGTCCTTGCCTGAGCTCTCCGTCCGCACGCGCGCCCTCGCGACCCGGTGGCTGGGGATCGGTCTGGCCTCCGTCGTCGCCGTCGTCACCCTCGGCCTCGCGGTGACCGACCGCCTCAGCCTCTACATCAGCCCGGAGTCGGTGTGGTTCGCATCGGCTGCCGCCGTGGTCACTCTCGCCGGAGCCGTCTGGTCGTGCACGCTGCCCCTGGGCGCGGAGGAGGATCACGGGCACGACCACGGTCCCGCCTCCGCCCGATCTGCGGAGTCGGAGCACTCCTCCGCTGAGGAGAGCGAGCGCCCCTCCGTCCCGTCGCGCCGGACCCTCGCCGGAGTCGGTGCGCTGGCCGGCGGTGTGGTGGCGACGGGGGTCGTCGTCTTCGCACTCGTCCTGCCTCCCGCCTCGCTCTCGGTCGAGCTCGCGATGTCGCGCGCCGGGGAGGAGACCGCACTGTTCGCCGGCGCCGACACGGTCGCCCTCGGGGTCGCGGACACGTCGACGTTCGGCGTGGGCGACTGGGCGAGCGTCTTCGCCGCCGCGACGAACACCACGGCCTATGACGGGGCCGACGTCACGTTGCAGGGCTTCGTCACGCCGGGCGACGGCGACGGCGTCAACCTCACCCGGCTCGTGATCACCCACTGCGTCATCGACGCCCAGACGGCGGCGCTGCCGGTGAGCGTCGACGCGGACGCGTACAAGACCGGACAATGGGTCGAGATCACCGGGACCGTCCGTGCGGATGAGAACGGCTCCCTGCACATCGAGCCGACCGATGTCGTGGCGATCGACGAGCCGAAGGACCCGTATGAGTACTGACGACGAGCGGCCGGAGCCGCCCGCCGTCCCGCGGACCCGCGCCGAGCTGCGCGCTGCCAGGGAAGCGGAGGAGCGCGCCGCCGAGGAGCAGACGGCCGCAGAGCGCGCGGCCACCGAGCAGGCTGAAGCGGAGCAGGTCGCGGCGGAACGTGCGGCCGTGGAGCGGATGGCCGCCGAGGTCGCCGCCGAGCATGCCGCCGTCGATCGCGAAGCTGCGGCGGAGCGTGAAGCGGCAGAGCGCGCTGCTGCGGAGCGTGAGGCTGCGGAGCGTGAGGCCGCAGAGCGCGCTGCTCCCGATGCGGCCGCCGGCGTCCCCGCGATCCCGCAGGCGCCCGAGCCGGTGTTCACCCCCGCGGGGCCGGCGTCCACCCCCGCGGCGAGCAGCGAACCGGGAGATGCATCGGATCCGGGCTGGACGCCGACCACCGACCTCCCCACCGACGACGATGCGCCTCCGCCCGCGCCGTGGTCCCGCCGCCGCTTCCTCGTCACGATCGGTGCCGTGGTCGGAGTGCTCGTGCTCGTCGGCACCGGACTCGGAATCGTCAGCCTGCTCCAGGGCCCCCGGGTGACCGATGTGCAGGTCGACGCCGCCCAGGCCATCGAATCCTCAGGGAGCCGCGTCATCCTCACGGCGAATCAGCCGCTCTCCGCCATCGACCCCGAGCAGGTCACGGTCGAGCCGTCCGTGCCGTTCACGGTCGATGCCGCCGGTCGGGGCGTCGGCGTGCGCTTCACGGTGCCCCTCGACGACGACACGACCTACACGGTGACCGTCTCCGACGTGACGGGTGCGGGAGGAGGCCCGGCCGCCGATCTGACGACATCCTTCGAGACCCCGGCGTCGTCGATCTTCCTCCTGCGCCGCGACCCCGACGGCGACGACATCATCTTCCGCACCGACCTGAGCGGCGAGAACGCGCAGCCGGTGTTCTCCCACCCGCGGATCGACGACTTCCGGGCCACGTCCACGCAGCTCGTGGCCGCGGTCGAGGATGACGACCAGTCGCGGCTGCTCGTGATGGACAGGGACGGCTCCGACCAGCGCGAGCTCCCCCTCCCCGGCGAAGGCTACGTGGGCGCGATCCAGGTGTCCGAACGCGGCAACCTCGTCGGCTACAGCTACTCCGATCGCGAGCTCAGCGACACCGAGGGGCGCGCGAGCGTGCTCGTCACCCAGTCGCTGAGCGGCGACGACGAGCCCCGCATCATCGAGGTCGGGGACAAGCAGGTGAGCGTCTTCGTGTGGCAGTTCGTGCCGGACAGCGCCGCCGTCCTGTTCATCGACTTCGACGGAGCGCTGTCCCTCGTGGACCAGTCGGCCGACACCGGCGTGCAGTCCCTCGGTCTCGCCACGACGATCCAGGGCATCTCCCGCGGCACCTACACCGCGATCGTCGAGCGACTGGACGGATCGGTGGTGGAGCTCGACCTGGCGGACGGATCGGAGGAGCCGCTCGCGGCGTCGGAGCCGGACTACGGCACCGCGACCTCCATCACGCCGTTCCCCGGCGGAACGCTGCGTCACGTCGTCGCCAGGGACGAGGGCGGCCTCCCGGTGGGACAGGC
The DNA here is from genome assembly GCF_040685015.1 of Microbacterium meiriae. Taxonomy (NCBI): domain Bacteria; kingdom Bacillati; phylum Actinomycetota; class Actinomycetes; order Micrococcales; family Microbacteriaceae; genus Microbacterium; species Microbacterium meiriae. Next base: position 1,397,099 of record NZ_JBFBHD010000001.1, read on the forward strand.
CGTCATCCGCGTCGACGACTCCGGCGCGGCCACGCCGCTGGTCGAGGTGAGTTCGGCCGACTCGATCCTCCAGGCCTGTGCGTCGCCGAGCGGGCAGTACGCCGCGGTGGTGATCGCGCCGGACATGGCGGACAACGCCTACGACGGGATGCTGCTGCCGCTGCCGGAGAAGCTCGAGACGCACCTCATCGACATGAAGACCGGGGACGAGATCGTCGCACTGACCGGTTTCGACGCGTCCTGGTGCCAGACGGCGCCGCGGTTCTGACATGACGGGGCCCCTGGCGCTGCGGCGCGCGACCCGCGAAGACGTGATGCGCTCCGCCGTGGAGGTCGCGCCGACCCTCCTCGGCGCGGAGCTGCGGACCGTGGTCGTCGAGGACGGTCGCCCGGTGGAGGTGCGCGTGCGGATCACCGAGGTGGAGGCCTATCACGGGCAGGGCACCGGAGCGCTGGCGGACCCGGGGTCCCACGCCCGCATGGGCCGCACCGCCCGGAACGCCACGATGTGGGGCGAGCCGGGCCATCTCTACGTATACCTGAGTCACGGCATCCACTCCTGCGTCAACGTGGCCTGCGGTCCCGAGGGGCAGGGTGACGGGGTGCTGCTGCGCGCGGGGGAGATCGTGACCGGGGTGGAGGAGGCGGCGCGGCGACGGCGTGCGGTCCTCCCGCTCGGCCGCACCGCTCGGCGGGACCTCGCGCGAGGGCCCGGACGGCTCGGACAGGCCGCGGGACTGCGGCACTCCCTGCACGACGGCATCGACGCCATCACCGGCGAGGAGCGGAACGGCGCCAGGGCGGAGTTGTGGCTCGGCCCTCCCGTGGTCGACGTGGCCCAGGGCCCGCGGGTGGGGGTGGCGGGCATCGCCGGCACGGACGCGTTCCCTTGGCGTTTCTGGATCCCCGGCGACCCCACGGTGTCCGCGTTCCGGTGGGGCCGGGGCGCCGCCGACGCTTCGAGTCGCGCGAATGGCGGCGTTTCGGGCTGAGATGGGGCCATTCAGGCGATTCGAGCGGCTGCTCGGAGCCGTGCTAGACTGACTCTTCGTCTGCGCACGCTCCTGTGCGCAGTTCGTGTGCTCCCCCTTCTTCCGCCGAGAGATCGGCATGCGGGGCGGCGTGCAGACAAGGGATCTTGGGTGAGGCCGTCCGGTCTCACGGTAATGAAGGAGTCATCATCATGGCAGCAGTGTGCCAGGTGACCGGAGCTGTTCCCGGCTTCGGTCACAACGTCTCGCACTCGCACCGCCGGACGAAGCGTCGCTTCGACCCGAACGTGCAGAAGAAGACCTATTTCGTGCCCTCGCTCGGTCGTAAGATCACGCTCAACGTGTCCGCCAAGGGCATCAAGGTGATCGACGTGCGCGGCATCGAGAACGTCGTCAAGGACCTCCAGGCGAAGGGTGTGAAGCTCTAATGGCCAAGAAGGCTCAGGACGTCCGTCCGATCATCAAGCTGCGTTCGACGGCGGGTACGGGTTACACGTACGTGACCAAGAAGAACCGCCGCAACACCCCCGACCGCCTCGTGCTCAAGAAGTACGACCCGGTCATCCGTCAGCACGTCGAATTCCGAGAGGAGCGTTGATCCATGGCTAAGAAGAGCAAGATCGCGCGCAACGAGCAGCGCAAGGTCATCGTCGAGCGCTACGCCGAGCGTCGTGCCGAGCTGAAGAAGACCCTGGTCGACCCGAACGCCACCGACGAGGCCCGCGAGGCCGCCCGCGTCGGCCTGCAGAAGCTGCCGCGCAACGCGTCGCCGGCTCGCGTGCGTTCGCGCGACGTCATCGACGGCCGCCCCCGTGGTGTCCTCACGAAGTTCGGCATCTCGCGTGTCCGCTTCCGTGACATGGCGCACCGTGGCGAGCTGCCCGGCGTGACCAAGTCGAGCTGGTAAGCACCCAGCGAGAAGGGGCGGGGATCTTCGGATCCTCGCCCCTTTTGCATGCCCGGGAACGCAGGCGATCACGCCGAATCAGGCGCATATGTCAGGGAGTGCCTGATGCCGCGCGGCGGCCTGAACCCGCGAGCGGGCGCCCGAAAACGTGTGACGCGAGTGGCCAATGTGACGCGACACGCCGGGAAATCGGTCGAAACCCGCGAAATGACGCGGAAATCCGGGTGGCCGTTGGTACATTCGAGGCGGTCACACGACCAACGGGGAGCACCCGCTCCTCGCACCCACACACGATGCGACGGTCCTTCGTCGCTGGAGGATGACATGGCTGACAAGTCCATCACCAAGACCGAGCTCGTCGCGAGCATCGCTTCCGCCACCGGCCAGAGCCAGGCCACCGTCTCCGGTGTCCTCGACTCGCTGTTCGCCACGGTCTCCGACGCCGTCGCCAAGGGCAGCAAGGTCTCCATCCCGGGCTGGATCTCGTTCGAGCAGGTCGACACGGCCGCCCGCACGGGCCGCAACCCGCAGACCGGCGCCGAGATCAAGATCCCGGCCGGCAAGCGCGTCAAGGTGACCGCCGGCTCCAAGCTCAAGGCTGCCGTCAAGTAAGACCGCACCCGTTCGAAGGCCGCCCCCGCTCCGGGGGCGGCCTTCGTGCGTTCTCCCTGCTGCGCGCGCCTAGGCTGGAGGGGTGAGTTCCCGCACCGAGACGCCGCGCCCGACGTCGGCGTACCGTCTCGCCGGCATCGTGATCCTCCTCGTCGCAGCCGGAGCCGCTCTGGTCTGGGCGCTCCTGGTCGGGGGAGGGGCGAACCCGCCGCTGCTGCAGGACCCAGGGCCGGTGGTGCTGTGGGGCACACCCTTGGCGAAGCTCGTGATGAACATCGCCGGCGCCGTCATGCTCGGCTCCCTCGTGCTGGCGCTCTTCGGACTGCAGGCGGGGGAGCGCACCTTCGACACGGCCCTGAACATCGCGTCCATCGGCGCCGCCGTCTTCACCGTCTCCGCCGGGCTCGCCGGGTTCTTCTCCTTCATGGCCGCCTTCAACCCGCAGCTCAGCATCGAGCGCGAGTTCGGTTCGCAGCTCGGGCGCTTCCTGCTCGAGCTCCCGCTGGGGCAGTCGTGGCTGATCACAACGATCCTGGGCGCCGTCATCACGGTGCTCGCGTTCGCCTGGCGCACCTGGACACCCACGCTGCTCACCGCCCTGCTGGCCGCGGTGTCTTTCCTGCCGCTGGCGACCCAGGGGCACGCCGGGGACCTCGACGGACACAACATGGCCGTCAACTCGATCCTCCTGCACACCATCGGCGCGGCGGCGTGGCTCGGCGGGCTGCTCCTTCTCGTGCTGTTGCGCGGGCAGCACGGGCTCGACCTCCCCCGGCTCGTCGGCCGCTACTCGTCGCTGGCGATCGCGGCCTTCGCGGTCGTCGCCTTCTCCGGCTTCACGCGGTCGATCGTGGCCGTCGGAAGCTGGGAGGCCGTGTGGACGACCCCCTACGGCCTCATCGTGGTCGTCAAGGCCGTCCTGCTCGTCGGCATGGGACTGCTCGGCGCCTGGTACCGCACGCGGCTGATCCCGAAGCTGAGCGGCGCCCGCGCCTCCCGGTGGTTCTGGGCTCTGGTCCTCGGCGAGGTGGCGCTCATGGGCCTCGCCTCCGGCGCGGCGGCCGCGCTCGCTCGCACGCCCCCGCCGACCGGGGAGGTCGCCGCGTTCGCGCAGACCCCCGCGCAGATCCTCACCGGCTCGCTGCTGCCGCCGGAGCTCACTCTGGAGCGCTGGTTCACGGCCTGGGACATCGACGTGCTGTGGCTCGTCGCGGCGGGCTTCGGACTCTTCTTCTACCTCGCAGGCGTGCGCCGGCTCCGGCTGCGCGGCGATCGCTGGCCGATCCACCGCACCGTCTTCTGGGTGCTCGGTCTGCTCCTGCTGGTGTGGGTGACCGGCGGACCCATCAACGCGTACCAGGAGTACCTCTTCAGCGTGCACATGCTGGGGCACATGATGCTCTCGATGGCGATCCCGCTGCTCCTCGTCTCCGGGGCGCCGATCACCCTCGCGCTGCGCGCCATCCACAAGCGCGACGACGGCACCCGCGGTGGTCGCGAATGGATCATGTGGGCCGTCCACTCGCCGTTCGCGAGGGTCGTGACGCACCCGATCGTGGCGGCGGCGATCTTCATCCTCTCCCTCTGGGCGTTCTACTTCACCGACCTGGTGCGCTGGTCGATGTTCGAGCACCTCGGGCACGAGTGGATGGTCGCCCACTTCCTGATCTCTGGGTACCTCTTCGTGATGAGTCTGATCGGCGCCGACCCGGTGCCGTATCGCCTGCCGTACCCCGGCCGGCTCATCACCCTCATCGCCGTGATGGCCATGCACGCGTTCTTCGGCATGGCGATCATGATGCAGGAGGGGCTCATGGTCGCCGACTGGTTCGGTGCGATGGGCCGCGACTGGGGCGCCGACCCGATGACCGACCAGTACGTGGGCGGTGGCATCGCGTGGTCGATCGGGGAGATCCCGACGCTCATCCTCGCGATCACCGTCGCCATCCAGTGGAGCCGGAGCGACACCAAGCTCCAGCGTCGCCGCGATCGGCATGCCGATCGCACCGGCGATGCCGAGCTGGAGGAGTACAACGCGCGGCTCGCCGACCTCGCGGCCCGGGATCAGCGCGCGGCGGAGCGCCAGGGCCGCTGACCGGGCACCGGTCTCACTTCACGGGATCGTCCGGGGAGCCGACGCGGATCGATGCCGAGCCGTCCGGGAGGATGGCGATGGAGCCGTTGACCCGGAAGGGCACGTCTTCGGAGACCGGCTCCACGGAGCCGTCGAAGAGCGACTGGATCTCGACCTCGACGTGCGCCACGGCGTCGGTGGCCGGGATCTGCCAGTGACCGTCGTCGGACGGCGCGACCATGATCTCGGGCTGCTGGGCGATGGACCACTTCGGCGGCGCGGCGATCCTGTTCTCGACGCGCAGGCCGAACGGGCACGCGGTGGGCTGCAGCACCTCCTGCGTGGTGCACGCGGTGAGGAACTCCTCGACGCGCTCCTGGACCACGTCGACGAACTCCTCCGTCGGCTCGGTCTGCACGTCGAGAGGGGTCACGGCGAGTGGCTCGTCGGCGAGCACGCCGTGCCCGGTGGACTCCGCGATCGCGGTGTCGACCGTCACGGAGTAGAGCCCGGGGGTGAAGACGAGCAGCGGGAGAGGCTCCAGGGGCAACGCCGCGGGCCCGGCGGCGGAGACCTGGCGGCGGTCGACCTCGAACCCGTTCACGGAGAACCGGTCGGCTCCGCGCACCGTGAGCTCGACGACGGCGAGGGGGCTGGTCGTGAACCGCCAGTTCGGTGTGACGCCGGCCCAGCCGTCCTGCGCGACGTGGAACGTGGTGGTGCCGGAGTGGCCGCCGGCGCGGTAGCTGACGGTCACCGCGGTGCCGTCGCCGGAGGGCTCCTCGGATTCGACCTCGACGTCGCTGAGCGGACCGAGGGCGGAGCGGCGCAGCATCGCCTCGGACGCGGCGGGGTCGATCCCTGCGTCATCGAGGGTCTCCCGGTCGATCGCGACACCGGGAACGCGGAGGGCATCGGCGGCTCGCCCCTCGGACAGCAGGTCGAGATAGCGGACCACGAACGCCGACGGGCCGTAGAACTGCCGGTAGAGCGTCGCGCCACCCGCGCCGATCGCGGCCAGCAGGAGGACGCCGATGAGGCCCAGGATCGCCAGATCGGCGCCCAGGCGCGACCGCCGGGGCGCGCGCGTCCCGGCCCGCTCCATGCCGGTCAGTCTAGGAGGGCGTCCTGGGGGGACGCCGAGCGTCGGCGGCCCCGTCCCGGACGGGGCACGTAGCATGGGGGAGCGCCCCGTGTCCGCCCCGTCAGCCCTGTGAGAACCGTGTCCCTTCCCGCCCTGTCCGAGGAGCAGCAGGAGCTGTTCCGGCTCATCGAGGACACCAGCGAGCACGTGTTCATCACGGGACGCGCCGGCACCGGGAAGTCCACGCTGCTGCAGCACTTCGCCTGGAACACGAAGAAGCAGATCGCGATCTGCGCTCCCACGGGCGTCGCAGCGTTGAACGTGGAGGGGCAGACGATCCACTCCCTGTTCCGCCTCCCGATCGGCCTCATCGGGGACGGCGACATCGATCAGAACGATGCGACCCGACGCATCCTCAACGCGATCGAGACCCTCGTCATCGATGAGATCTCCATGGTCAACGCCGACCTCATGGACGCCATCGATCGGTCGCTGCGGCAGGCGAGAGGGCGGCGGGGAGAGCCCTTCGGCGGTGTGCAGGTCGTCATGTTCGGCGATCCCTATCAGCTCGCTCCGGTCCCGCCCCGGGGCGATGAGGCTCGGTACGTGAAGGATCACTACCGGTCGTTCTGGTTCTTCGACGCGAAGGTGTGGGCGGGCCCGTCGACAGGCTCTTCGACAGGCTCAGGGACTCAAGAGACCCAGGGGGCGTTGTTCGAGGTCGACACCCGGGCGGAGCTGCACGTGCGGGAGCTCGTGCAGATCCACCGCCAGTCGGACGACGGCTTCAAGTCCATGCTCAACGCCGTCCGCTATGGACGGGTGACGGCGGAGATCGCCGGGATCCTCAACGCTCAGGGCGCGCGCACCCCGCCGGAGCCCGAGCCCGGCGAGGTGCCGATGATCACCCTCGCCACCCGCAACGACATCGTGAACAGCATCAACAGCCGGTATCTCGCCGCGCTGCCCGGCAAGGAGCAGACCGCGCGGGCGGAGGTCAACGGCGACTTCGGCCGCGGCGAGGCCTCTCTCCCCGCCGAATCCGAGCTCAAGCTCAAGGTGGGGGCGCAGGTGATGTTCCTGCGCAACGACACCGCGATGACCGGAGAGCCGCCGCGCTGGGTCAACGGCACCATCGGGACGGTGACCCGCATCCTCGGCGGGACCGTGCGGGTGGAGATCGACGGCGAGGAGGTCGACGTCGAGCCGGCCGTCTGGGAGCGGTTCCGGTACGCCTACGACCCCAACACGAAGAAGCTCTCCCGGGACGTCGTCGCCGAGTTCACGCAGTTCCCGCTGCGGCTTGCGTGGGCCGTGACGATCCACAAGTCCCAGGGCAAGACCTACGATCGCGCCGTGATCGACTTGGGCTCCGGGGCCTTCGCGCCGGGGCAGACCTACGTCGCGCTGAGCCGGCTCACGTCGCTCGACGGGCTGTACCTCTCCCGTCCGTTGCGGCCGAGCGACATCCGCGTGGATGAGGACGTGCGCCGGTTCATGCGCGATGCGTGGCTGGCGGCCTCGACGCCGGAGCTGCCGAGGACCTGAGGTCGCTGCCGGGTCAGGCGGCGGCGCGGGCGCGGTCGAGGTCTTCGAAGAGCTCGGTGTTGAAGCGGTACGCCAGCAGCACCTCGTCGATGACGCGTTCGCGCTCCGCCTCGTCCCACGGAGCGGCGTCGAGCTGTTCGCGATAGACGTCCTTGAAGGCGGAGGGGTCGGCGATGTCGTCGAACAGGTAGAAGCCGATGCCGTTGGTCTCGAAGCCGAAGCGCCGCGCCATCACCCGCCCGATGAAGATGCCGCCGGAGAGATCGCCGAGGTACCGGGTGTAGTGGTGCGCCACGAACCCGCCCGCCCACGTCGCGCCCACCTGACGGATGCGGTCGACGTAGCGCTGTGTGGTGGGCAGGGGTGCGATCCGCTCGCGCCACTCGGGGCCGAGGAGGAAGGCGAGATCGGCTTCGAGCGCGGGGAGGCGCGTGAGCTTGTCGCTGAGGAACACGGAGGCCACCGGGTCCTGACGCATCCGCTCTCCCGCGCCTTCGAGGGCGTCGTAGATGAAGTAGTGCTGCGCGACCAGGGCGATGTAGTCCTCGCGCGACCCTTCGCCCTTGAGTAGGTCGGACATGAAGCCGGCGGTCTCGCTGCGGGAGTGCGAGCCGGAGGAGCGCTCGCGGAGGGCGGCGGAGAAGGACAGGATCTCGGGCATGGCTTCAGTGTAAGGGCAGCCTAACCTTGGGCGGAAGCCCGAACCGTGCGGGACGACTCAGTCGTGCGGACGCGGTTCGATGCCCAGGCGCGCGCAGGCCGCGTCGTACAGGGCCACGACCTCGCGGCGCACCTCTCGGCGCTCGGTGATCGGACCGCCGGGCCACGGGACGCGGAGCTCCGACGTCGAGCCACCGCGGGAGATCTCCCAGACCCCGACCTGCCCGTCGAAGCCGGTCATCACCGCCCCGTCGATCGCCTCCGCGGACGGTTCGGCGAAGGCACGGGCGATGAGGAGGTTGTCGTCCGTGTGGTCGCCGTTCATGTGGCGGAGGACGGCGGCGATCACGTCGGCATCGAAATCATGGGGCACAGGGACACCCTACGACGCCACGCGGGGCCGACTTTCAGCATCCGCGTTCTAGACTCAGGGGACACGTCTTCGGGGGTTCCCACACATGCAGCTTCTCTCGTCGCGCCGGTGGCGCGCCGCAGCGGCCACGGCGGCCGTTCTCGGTCTCGTCCTCACCGGATGCTCCTCCGAGGGCTCCTTCAGCTATACGCCACCCCCGCAGGTCGACGCCACGCTTCCCGACGACACGGTCGCGGCGCTGCAGGGCGCGGTCGACAACGCGCTCGCGGCCTCCGGGGCCAGCGGGGCGATCGTCGGGGTCTGGGTGCCGTGGAGCGGCACCTGGGTCGCCGCCACGGGCACGCAGGACAAGGCGGACGGCGGCGAGCTCTCCACCGACATGTCGTTCCGCATCGCCGACATCACCCGGTTGATGACCTGCGACGTCCTCTACGCGCTCGCCGACGAGGGCACCGTGGAGCTCGACGCGAAGGTGCCGGAGTACGTCTCGGGCGTCGCCGACATGGCCGATGTCACTCTCCTCGATCTGTGCAACGGAACCAGTGGCGCCGGTTCGTCCGAGGCGACGGTCAAGAGCGCGTGGCTGAACACCCCGGAGCGGGTCTGGGCGCCCCTCGAGCTCGCGGGTTACGGTCTCGGCCGCGCGCGCGTCGCTCCGCAGACCACGTTCCGCGACTCCGACGCCGGATACCTTCTCCTCGGCCTCGCGTTGGAGCGCGCCTCGGGGATGAGCGCGCGCGAACTGATCGCCGAGTACGTCACCGAGCCGCTGGAGCTCGCCGACACCTCGCTGCCGTCGCCCGCTGCGGCACCGCCGTCGGAGGGGGCGTCGCTCAGCGGACACTACATGGGAGCCGTCGAGGGCGGTTTCACCTGCGCCGCGCCCGTCGACATCACGACGATGTCCTCCAGCACCGGCTTCACCGATTCGGGTGTGGTGTCGACGATCACCGACCTCGGGCGGTACATGCAGGCCGAGGCCAAGCAGGTGCTGCGCACGAAGGACGAGCCGGACCGCTTCGCGTCGCCGCTCCCCGCGTACGACAAGGCACCATCGTGGTACCAGGCGACCGGTGGCGCCTACATCGTCGGCTCCATGATCGGTCAGCACGGCTGGACTCCCGGCTACGCGACGGCGGCGTACTCCGACCCGACGACCGGCTTCACGGTGGCCGTGGTGCTGAACGACTCCACGGGCGGTGCGCGCTTCGCCCAGCAACTCTCCTGGGAGCTGGCGGCGATCGCCTCCAAGGCTCCCGCGGCGGCCGGGGAGACGGCTCCGGAGTTCGGTCTTCCCTATACGGCCGAGCAGTATCACACGGCGATCGCGAACGCCGCGCTCGCGTGCGTCCCTCCGGCCGGCTGAGCGCGTCTTCGACGAGCAGGAGGTCCGCATGGCGATCGTCGACAACGCCGTCTACGTCGATGGCGTGCGCACCGAGAACCCGCAGAGCCTGAACGACACGTTCGAGCGGATCCGCGAACGACGGGGCATGGGGTGGATCGGTCTGTATCGGCCGAGCCCCGAGGAGATCCGCGCCGTGGCTGACGAGTTCGGCATCCACGAGCTGGTCGTGGAGGACGCGCTCTCCGGTCACCAGCGCGCCAAGCTGGAGCGGTACGGCGACGTGCTGTTCATGGTCCTCCGCCCCGCCCGCTATCTCGACGAGCGCGAGGAGGTCGAGTTCGGCGAGGTGCACGTGCTGGTAGGACCCGACTTCGTCGTGACGATCCGTCATGCGGAGTCGCCGGACCTCGGCCGCGTGCGTCGCCGGCTCGAGGCCGATCCCGCTCTGCTCGCCCACGGCCCTGAGGCGGTGCTCTACGCGATCCTCGACGAGGTCGTCGACGAGTACTCCCCGGTCCTCGCCGGACTCGAGAACGACATCGACGAGATCGAGGGTCAGCTCTTCGAGGAGGACGCGGACGCGACCCAGCGGATCTACGACCTCGGTCGCGAGGTGATCGACTTCCAGCGGGCGACGCAGCCGCTGACCGGCATGCTCGAGGCGCTGCTCCGCGGATCCGAGAAGTACCGCGTGAGCGAGGAGCTCCAGCGGTACCTGCGGGACGTCCTCGACCACACCCTGCGCGTGAGCGACAAGGCGACGACCTTCCGCTCCGTCCTCGACAACGCCCTCACGGTCGAGTCGACCATCGTCGCGCGACGCCAGAACGACGAGATGCGACGGATGACGGAACTCAGCATCCGCCAGAACGATGAGGTGAAGAAGATCTCCGGCTGGGCGGCGATCCTCTTCGCTCCGACGCTCGTCGGCACCGTCTACGGCATGAACTTCGACCACATGCCGGAGCTGCACTGGGCACTCGGGTACCCTATGGCGGTGCTGCTCATGGTGGCGATGGGCGTCGGGCTCTACGCGGCGTTCAAGCGCAAGGGCTGGCTGTAGCGCCCGACGGCGCCGGATCAGTCCTCGCCGTCGGCCTCCGGCATGCCAGGACCGGGGCCCGGGCGCACCTCCGCGTCGTCGCGGATGTCGATGCGCGTGTTGCCGTCGTGCTCCGAGACGTCCACGCGCGGCGCGGCGTCGGCCTCCGTGGCATCGGGAGCGGAGGTCAGCTGGTCGTGACGGTTCTCCTCGAACGTCTCGTCAGCGGCGTTGTCAGGCGTGCTCATGGCTCTCCTTCGTGTCGGCGGTCTTCGATCGATTGCGGGTCCATCGGGCGACAGCGTAGAGCACCCCGCCGACGGCGAGGAGGATGGCGCCGAACAGCCACACCTGCGGACGCTGCTGGGTGAGCAGCAGGATGCAGGACGCGATGCCCAGCACCGGGACGAACGTCCACACGCGGAAGTGGTCGTGCTCGACCTTGTCGCGGCGCAGGACCAGCACCGAGATGTTCACGCTCAGGAAGACGACGAGCAGCAGCAGCACGACGGTCTCGGCGAGGGTCGCGAGGTCTCCGACCAGCGTGAGGCCCATCGCCACGAGCGTCGTGGTCAGGATCGCGACCCACGGGGTCTTCCGCTTCGGCAGGACGCGCCCGAGCACCGACGGCAGGAGGTTCTGCTCCGCCATGCCGTAGGTGAGGCGGCTGACCATGATCATCGTGAGCAGCGCACCGTTGGCGACTGCGATGAGGGCGATGAGGCTGAACAGCCAGGACGGGACGCTGACCCCGGTGGCCTCGACGACCGCGAGCAGCGGACCGCTGGACTCCTGCAGTTCGGACGCCGGCAGGGCGACGGCGCTGGCGATGCCGACGAGTACATACACGACGCCCGCGGTGAGGAGTGCTCCGAACAGCGCGCGGGGATAGGTCCGCCGCGGGTCCTTGACCTCTTCGATCATGTTGGCGGAGGTCTCGAAGCCGACGAAGGAGTAGTACGCGATCACCGCGCCGGAGAGCACCGCCAGCGCGACGTTCGCCCCCTCCGGCACCTGCGTCGCCCGGGACAGGTCGCCGCCCCCGCCGCCGACGAACACCGCCACGACGACGATCACGATGACGAGGCCGCTGAGCTCGATCGCCGTCATCACGAGGTTCGCGCCCATCGACTCGCGGATGCCGCGGGCGTTGAGCAGGCCGACGATCGCGAGGAAGACGATCGCGACCGGGATGGTCGGCAGGTCGATGAAGGTGCTGAGGTAGTCGCCGGCGAAGGCGATGGCGAGACCGGCCGCGCTGGTCACACCCGCCGCGAGCATGCTGAAGCCGACGAGGAAAGAGACCAGCGGGCTGTGGAACGCGCGCTCGGCGAAGACCGCGGCGCCGCCGGCGCGCGGATACTTGGTGACGAGTTCCGCATACGAGCCGGCGGTGAGCATGGCGAGAAGGAGGGCGAGGACGAGCGGTGCCCAGAGCAGACCGCCCACGTCCTCCGACAGCACGCCCATGAGCGCATAGATCCCCGCGCCCAGGACGTCACCGAGGATGAACGCGAACAGGAGGGGGCCGGTGATGGCGCGGCGCAGCCGGGTGGGTGTCTCGGCGCGCGGCTCGGTCTGGGCGGTCATCCTTGCACGGTACGGCCCGGAAGCCGGTGGGGCGACGGGCTTGACAGTCCCGCCGCCAATGAGCCAGCACAGGACGACCGCGCGCTATCCTCAGTGCCGCAAGGCGGGTCGTCGCCCGGACGGTTCCGGGGAGACGGGGGGCCGCCTGCGATCCCACAGAAGGACACTCTCATGATCGGTACACCTCGTAAGGCGCTCGCAGAAGCGATCGCCACGTTCCTCTTCGTCCTCGCCATCATCGCCGCGGTGAACAGCGGAAGCCCGCTCACCCCGCTCGCGATCGGCTTCACGTTGATGGTGCTCGTGTACTCCACGGGCCACATCTCCGGCGCCCACCTCAACCCGGCGGTCTCGCTGGGCGTGTTCCTGCGCGGCGGGCTCAGCGTCGCCGACTTCGTCTCCTACCTCGTCGCGCAGTTCGCCGGCGGGGCGCTCGCCGCTCTCGTGGCTCTCGCCGTCTGGCCGGCGGGGGAGAAGGCGATGGTCATCGAGGTCGGCCCGGCGTTCCTCGTCGAGGCGCTGTTCACCCTGATCCTCGTCTGGGTCGTGCTGAACTCCGCCACCTCGAAGGACACCGCGGGCAACTCGTTCTACGGGCTCGCGATCGGTGCGACCGTCTTCGTCGGTGCGGCGACGGTCGGCTCCATCTCGGGTGGCGGGTTCAACCCGGCGGTGGCGCTCGGCCTCTCGGTCAGCGGGCACTTCGCGTGGAGCTCCCTCTGGCTCTACATCGTGGCTCCCGCGGCCGGTGCGATCATCGCGGCGCTGCTGTTCCGGGTGCTCAACGCCGACGACGCACGGAAGATCGCTGCGGACGCCGAGTAGACACGATCGACCGGAGCGCCGCATCCTTCCGGGGTGCGGCGCTCCGTCGTCTCGTCAGGGGCGGCGCCGACCCCGCCGGCGCAGCGCGGCCGACGCGACGGCGACGATCGTGCCGACGAGGACGCCGATGATCGTCTCCAGGACGCGATCGGTCAAAAGGTCGGCGACCGGTGTGGGTGCGGCCAGGTGCACCATCAGGAGGGCCAGCGGGGTGACGAACACCATCGCGATGCCGTAGTTGCGGCCGATGAACAGCTCGGCCGTCCCCTGCAGGACCACGACGACGGCGATCACGGCGAGAGGCGGCATGTCGAGAGAGAGGATCCCGGCGGCCACCAGCACGCCGAGCAGCGTGCCGACGAGGCGCTGGATGCCGCGGATCACGCGGGCGTTGAGCTGCGCGCCGCTGACCGCCGCCACCGCGCCGACCGCCGCCCAGTACCAGTGAGTGCCGCCGAGAAGCAGGCCCACGACTCCGGCACCGACGATCGCGACGGCGACCGAGGCGGCCATCTCGGCGGCGACCGGACCCACGGACGGGCGCCGTCGCGGCGGCGCCTCCGCCGTGCTCCGGGTGACCACGGCGACGAGGACGGTGAGTGCGAGGCCGAAGAGCACGCTCGCCCCGCCGACGAGCAGGACCGCGCCGAAGGAGGCGCCGGTGGCGGGGATGGTCGCGCATGCGCCGGTCGCGAAGACCGTGAACAGCGGACCGGGCGGGTGCCACTGCAGGACGTAGGCGAGGAGCGTCACGGCCGCCGCGACCAGTGCGACGACGAGGATGCTCAGCACGGCGGGGGCGGCGAGGACCGACAGCGCCGTGCCGATCAGCATCGCGCCGAGCAGCACGCCGCCGGCGCTGGCCTGCATGCGGATCCGGTCACGGAAGACGTCGTGCCGACCGTAGAGCGCGGCGAAGGCGCCGAAGCTCGCATAGATGCTGAGGTCGAGCCGGCCGACCGCCCACAGGACGACCAGTGGCACGGCGACGCTCACCGCGGCGCGCAGGGCCACCCGGTGATCGCCGCGGTGCGGGCCGACGCGGAGGACCCCCGTCCACACCCGTCCCTGCGATTCCGTCACCGATCAAGCCTACGTCCGTCGCCCGGCACCGATGTGCGAGGGTGGAGGAGATGACCACTCCGCCTCCGCCGCGCCGTACCCTCCTCGTCGGCTTCGGGAAACTCGGCGCCCGGCTCGCCCCGCTGCTCCTCGGGGACGGAGGCGCCGTCGTGGCACTCCGCCGCAGTGCCGGAGCGGTCCCGGACGGTGTGCAGGCGCTCTCCGCCGACCTCGCCGTCCCGCTCACGGGTCCGCTGCCCGAGGTCGACGCGATGGTGGTGACGCTGCCACCCGGGCCGGACGTGTCGTCGTACCGCACGGCGCTCTCCCGCCTCGCGGCGGCGTTGCCGTCCCCGCCCGCGCGGACGCTCTTCGTCTCGTCGACCGGGGTGTTCGACGGCGCCGGGGGCGCCGAGCCGGTGACCGAGCGGGTCGAGCCGGTGCCCACCACGGATCGCGGCCGCGGTCTGCGCGACGGAGAGCGCGCGGCCGTCGAGCTCTTCGACGCCGTGGTCGTGCGCCCCGCCGGCATCTACGGTCCTGGGCGCGAGTTCCTGCTCCGGAAGGTCCGGGAAGGGGCTCCGGTGGCCCACCGTCGCCGCACGAACCGCATCCACGAGACCGACCTGGTGCGCGCTCTCGACCTGCTGCTGCGGACGCCGGAGCCCCCGGCGCTCGTGCACGCCGTCGATGCGGCACCCGCTCCTCTGGGAGACGTCATGACCTTCCTCGCCGACCGCCTCGGTCTGCCGGTACCGCCCGACGACGGCAGTGCGCCGAGCGGCTTCGTCTACGACGGCACGCTCTTGCGTTCGGTTCTCGGGGACCTCGCGTACCCGACGTACGAGGACGGGTACGCGGAGATGATCGACCGGAGCTGAGGCATTCCGGGCGTCCGTCGTCCGGCGTACCGTGGGCGCATGACGAATGCGCAGACGGCTGTCGAGGTCGTCGACTGGCGGCGGCGGGTGTTCGCCCTGTACGAAGCGGTGCGGCGGGCCGACTCCCCGGAGGAGGCGCACGAGCTGTGGCGCATCGAACGGGACGAGCTTCTGCTGCGGCACCCGGCGACGCCCCTCCTTCCGGAGGACAGGGCACCGTTCGAGGGACTCCCGATAGCGCCGTACGACTCCGCCTGGCGGTTCGAGCTTCCGATCCTCGACACCGAACCGGCATCCTTCGAGTTCGCGACCGGGACCGACGGCGTCGTGCCGTTCGAGCGCGTCGGCGTCGTGGAGATCCCGGACGCCGGATCGCTCGACGTGTGGCGGCTCGCCTCCTACGGCGGCGGGCTGTTCGTGCCGGTGCGCGATGCCTCCGCCGGGCAGAGCGGGGGGACGTACGGCGGCGGGCGCTACCTCATCGACACGATCAAGGGTGCCGACCTCGGGGCCGACCCACGCCGCGGCACGATCGTGCTCGACTTCAATTTCGCGTACAACCCGTCGTGCGCCTACGACCCGGCGTGGGCGTGCCCGCTGGCGCCACCCGGCAACGTGCTGACGGTGCCGATTCCGGTCGGAGAGCTCCGATGAGGCCGCTGCGGTACGCGATCAACGTGACACTCGACGGCTGCTGCCATCACGAGGTGGGGCTCCCGCCGGATGAGGAGTCGATGCGCTTCTGGACCGCGGAGCTGGAGCGCGCCGACGCTCTGCTCTACGGACGGGTGACGTACGACATGATGCGGGCCGCGTGGCGGCGTCCGGAATCCGGGGTCTGGCCGGACTGGATGGAGGAGTGGGAGACGCCCTTCGCCGAGACCATCGATGGCATGCCGAAGCACGTGGTGTCGTCGACGCTCGATGCCGTCGACTGGAACGCGGACCTCGTGCGCGGCGATCTCTCGGAGGCGGTGCGGCAGCTGAAGGATGAGCCGGGGGCGGGCCTGTCGGTCGGTGGAGTGACCCTGCCCGCGACCCTCGCGGACCTCGGGTTGATCGACGAGTACGTGTTCGTGGTGCATCCGGTCGTCGCGGGGCACGGCCCTCGGCTGCTCGACGGCGTGCACGAGCGTCTTCGGCTCGAACTCGTGGAGCGGCGGGAGTTCCGCTCCGGTGCCGTCATGCAGCGGTATCGTCCGGTGGCCTGAGCGGGTGCACCGGTCTCCACCGTGATCACCTCGCGTCAGCGACGCGTCCTGAGGTCGGTCGCCCCGGCCACCAGATGCGGTCGCCGACGAGCGCGAACAGCGCCGGGACGATCACGGTCCTGACCACCAGGGTGTCGACGATCACGCCCACGCCGACGATCAGCCCGAGCTGCCCGAGGGGCACCAGCGGCAGGACGCCGAGCGCCGCGAAAACGGCGGCGAGGACGACGCCGGCGCTCGTGATCACGCTGCCGGTGTGTGCGACGGCTTCGACCATGCCCACCCGAGTGCCCCGCAGCGCCGCTTCGGTCCGCGCACGGTGGACGAGGAAGATCGTGTAGTCGATGCCGAGGGCGACCAGGAACAGGAAGGCCAGCAGCGGCACCGGGAGATCGAGCGCGTGCTGTCCGAACAGCACGCGACTGAGCCAGGCCCCGGCACCGATGGCGGCCACGGCGCTCGCCACGTTGACGGCGAGGAGCAGCAGCGGGGCGACCAGCGACCGCAGCAGGAACACGAGCACCAGGAAGCTCACCGCCAGGACCAGGGGTACCACGACGCCGAGATCCGCGAGGTTCCCGGCACGGGCGTCGAGATCGGTCGCCACCGCACCGCCGACGACCGCCCCGGCCCCCGGCACAGCGTGCACGGCATCGCGGAGTCCGGTGATCTGGGCGAGGCTCTCCTCGGTGCTGGGCGCATACTCGCTGGTCACCAGGATCTTCGTGAGCTTCTCATCGTCCGTCGTCCCGACAGGAGTGGCGCGGACGATGCCCTCCACGTCGCGCGCCGCAGTGAGGACGGCTTCGGCTTCGCCGCTGTCCGTGACGATGAGGATCGGCTGCGCCTCTCCTGCCGGGAAGTGGTTCGAGAGCACCTCGAGACCCGTCGCGGACTCGGACGGGACCCGGAACTTGTCGACCTGGTCGAGCCCGACGGTCGTCCCGACGAGGCCGATCGTCATCACGGCCAGCAGGGCCGCACCCCCGAGGAGGCTCACGACCGGCCGGCTCACGACGCGCGTCGCGATCGTCCGCCACACCCCGCCGCGCCGTGCGGCAGCTCCGGGACGAGGGACGAACGGCCAGAACACGTTCCGTCCGCACACCGCCAGCAGGGGAGGCAGCAGGAAGAGGACGGACGCCAGGGCGACCAGCAGGCCGATCGCGGAGGAGACGCCGAGCCCGTGCGTGCCGGGGATCACCGCGAGGACGAGCGTCAAGAGTGCGAGGACGACGGTGAGGTTCGAGGCGAGGATCGCTGGAGCGGTCCGCCGCCACGCGGTGCTGAGCGCGCGGCGATGGCTTGTGGTGGTGGCGAGCTCTTCCCGGTACCTCGAGATCAGGAGGAGGGCGTAGTTGGTCCCGGCGCCGAAGACGAGGACGCTGATGATCCCGGCGTCGAACTGCAGGTCCCACGCGGAACCGGCAGCCGCGGTCAGGCGGCCGGCGAGTCCGTCGGCCAGGCCGACGGCGGCGAGCGGCAGCAGCCACAGCACCGGTGACCGGTACGTGACGATGAGGAGTACCGCGACGATCAGGATGGTCACGAGCAGCAGGGTGAAGTCGGCCCCTTCGAAGGAGGCGGCGATATCGGCGCCGAACGCCGGGCCCCCGGTCACGAGCAGGGGCATCCCATCCGAGGCGTGCTCGTCGATGTCGGCGCGGAGCGCCGAGATCACGGCGGCGGTGTCGGTGCTCGTCTGACCGACCGCGATCGGCGTCACCAGAACTGCGGCCTTCTCGTCCTCGCTCACGAGAGGCCCGGTCGGATCCGCGTCCGCGTGCGTGCCGAGCACCGGGAGGAGACTTTCGAGGGCGTCGACGTCCTGTGCCGAGAGCGTCGCGCCGTCGTTGCGCGACGCGACCACGATCACGGACTGGCGATCCGCGTTCGGGAACTCGGCCAGCAGGGCGCTCGCTCGCGCCGACTCCGATCCCGCGGGGGCCTGCTCGTTGCCGGCCGGGGCCTTCGCCGACCCGAACAGGCCGAAGAGAGCCGTCATGATCAGGAGGACCACGCCGAGCATGATCCATGCGCCGCCACGGGAGGTCATCCACTCGGGAAAGCGCCGAAGAGCGCGAGAATGTGCCATACCTGTCACTCCACCAGGAGCGTCGTGCGGCGACATCGTCAAGACGATGGAGGGAAGTCTCCCTCTTTCGATGGATGCCGGTCGGTCAGCGAGGGCGACGCCGAACCGGTCGCGTCGAGGCGAGGATCAGAGATGTGGAGGGGCTGACGGGAATCGAACCCGCGCTGTCTGCTTGGGAAGCAGAAGTTCTACCATTGAACTACAGCCCCGTACCCGCCCGAGAGCAGGTGGAGCAAGCCTACCTGTCGCAGGCCGGATGGCCAAAGCGCGGGTCGCTCGTGACTAGGCTTGTGCCGTGCTTCTCAGCGATCGCGATATCAGAGCAGAACTCGCCTCCGGCCGCGTCGGCCTGGAACCGCATGCGCCGGAGATGATCCAGCCGTCGAGCATCGATGTGCGGCTGGACCGCTACTTCCGCCTGTTCGACAACCACAAGTACCCGTTCATCGATCCCTCGGTCGATCAGCCCGAGCTCACACGGCTGATCGAGGTCGACCCGGACGAGCCCTTCATCCTGCACCCCGGCGAGTTCGCGCTGGGGGCCACGTTCGAGCAGGTCACCCTGCCGGACGACATCGCCGCGCGGCTGGAGGGCAAGTCCTCTCTCGGCCGCCTCGGGCTCATCACCCACTCGACCGCCGGTTTCATCGACCCGGGTTTCTCCGGGCATGTGACCCTGGAGCTCGCGAACGTGGCGACGCTGCCGATCAAGCTGTGGCCCGGCATGAAGATCGGCCAGCTCTGCTTCTTCCGGCTCACCTCGCCGGCGGAGAACCCGTACGGCTCCGGCCCCTACGGCAACCGCTACCAGGGCCAGCGCGGACCGACGGCGTCCCGCTCCTTCCAGAACTTCCACCGCACGGACGTGGGTGTGACCGACATCGGAGCCGTCGGAGGCTGACATGAGCGACGCGAGCGGGACCACCCCCGACGAGCCTGGGGCGCCGTACGAGGCAGTGCCGCCGGACGCGGCGGGACCGGAGATCGCTCCCGCCGATGCGGTGATCCCGTCCGCCGATGACGTGATCCCGCCCCCGCCACCGGAGACGCCGATTCCGGAGGGACTACTGGCGACGCCGGACGCCGCGGACGATGCGCTTCCGGCCCCGACCCGTCGCTCGGAACGATCCCGTCCGACGCCCGCGATCCTCCAGGGTGAGCAGCCCGCGGCGGCCGCCGACGACTGGGCACAGCGATCGATCGCGCCGGAGGTCGCCGACACCGGGAGCTACCGGGTGCTCGCCGTCGTGGTCTTCGTCGTGCTGTTCCTGCTGCTCGCGGCGGCCGTGGTGACGCTCGTGGTGCTGATCACCACTGTCGGGCTGCCGTTCGCGGCGGCCGGCCCGGACGCGGGCTTCCTGCCGATCCGGGTGTAGCGCTGCGGAGGGCGGCGGCCCGGTCTGCCGGTGCGGCGTCGGTGGCTGCCCGTCCCGTCGCGGTGCCGAGCGCATCGACGGCGTCGAGCCCTCCGGTCACGAGGGCGACCACCGCGTCGAGGGTCGGGTCGGCCGACAGCACTTTCGTATGGCCGAGACCCACGGTGCGGACGAGGCGGGAGCGGCCGCGGTGGGCGGCGTGCAGCCTGAGGGTGTCCTGGTCGGTCATCCGGCGGTCACCCCGATCGTGCACGAGGAGCAGGGCGGTGCCGGCGGGCAGAGGATCCGCGGCCGCATCGTATCGCTCGGCGGCGGAGGCGGAATCGAGGCCGAGTCGGCGGTGGAAGCGGGTGCGGAGCCGTTCCGCGGTGGCGGGGTCGAGGCGGAGGTCGTGCGCGAACTGGGCGAGGAAAGCCTCGGGAGCCGCGGCACCGGCGACGACGGCGACGGCGGGGACCGGGCCGGACGTCCGGGCGACGGTCAGTGCCGCGAGACCCCCGAAGGAGTGGCCGATGAGGGCGGAGAAGGGGCCGTGGGTGTGTTCCAGCTCCTGCGCGGCCTCGACCCAGTCGCGGATGTCGGTCCTCCGCCCGCCGGAGGAGCCGTGGGCCGGAGCGTCGAAGGCGACGACCCGGAGCCCCTCAGCGACGAGCTCCCGCACGAGTGGCGCGAACTGCGAGGCGCGGCCACGCCAGCCGTGCAGAAGCAGCACGGTGGGCGGACCCCCGCCCCACGTGTAGGTCGTGACGGGGATGTCGCGCACGAGGATGCTCCCGCGGCGGGCGGCCTCATGGGTCGCGGCGTCGGCGGCACGCACGGCCATCCGCGGGCGGGTGGAGAAGAACAGCCGGTATGCGAGGTCGCCGGCGAGGCGGGGAGTGACACGTCCCACAGCGGGGAGGGTGCGGACGAGGAGGGTGGACGCGGACGGCATGGGGGCTCCTTCACCGAACTATACGAACGATCATCCGTATAGTAGGCGAACGATCGTTCGTATACTAGGGCTATGACGGACACGGTGATGCAGGACGGTCGGCGGGCGCGGGGCGATGCCTCCCGCCGCATCGTGCTGGAGAGTGCGACCGACCTCGCCTCCGTCGAGGGGTTGGACGGCGTGACGATCGGGCGCCTCGCCGCGGCCTCGGGGTCGAGCAAGAGCAGCATCGCGACGCTGTTCCAGAGCAAGGAGGGCCTGCAGCTCGCGACGGTCGCCGCCGCTCGGGACATCTTCGTCGCGCGGATCATCGAGCCTGCCCGCGCCCAGCCGAGAGGAGCGCATCGCCTGGCCGCGCTCCTCCACAATGCCTTGGTCTACTCGAAGGACCGCGTCTTCACGGGCGGCTGCTTCTTCGCGGCGACTGCGGCGGACGTCGACTCCAAGCCCGGCCCCGTGAGCGATGCCGTGCAGGCAGCCCTCGTCGACTGGTACGGGTACATCGAGGCGCAGCTGCGGTTTGCCGCGGCGGAGGGCGAGGTCGACGCGGCCGACGTCGAGGTCCTGGCCTTCGAGCTCGTCGCCCTCAATGAGCAGGCCAACGCGCGGTCGCTCCTCCTGCGGAGCGACAAGCCGTACGGGCTCGCGGTGGCCGCCATGCGCGCACGCCTCCGTGACGCCGGTGCCCCCGACACCGCCCTCGCTCTCCTCGCCCTCTAGCCCCATCCCGCGGCCGGGGCCCCATTCCCCCTGCGGGATCACGAACGCCCCGCAATCCCGCTTCGAAGGCCCCCTTCTGCTCCCGTCCGACGGCCGGGTCTGCCCCCTTCGCGTGCGGGATGAGAATCGGGCCCCGAGATCCGCCGGAAGGGGCGTTTCTGATCCCCGTTCGACGGTCGGGGCCCTGCCGTCTTGCGTGCGGGGTGAGAAATGGGCCGCGAGGCGCGACGGGGGGGGGCCGTTCCTGATCCACGCACGTGCCTTCCCTGTACTTGTCACCTCGGGCCCTTGCGCATGCACCGGGCGCCTCGTCCCCGCTCCCTCCGCGCCGCTTGCCTGGATCACCGGGCGGGATCGAGAACGTGCCGCTGAGCTGTTCGGGAGGGGCGATTCTGATCTCGTTCGGAGAGTGGGTGCTCGCGTCGCCGAGGTGTGGGATCGAGAATGTGCCCCGGAACGGCTTGGGAGGCGCGACTCTGATCCCGTCTCGGCTCAGGGCGCTTCGCCCGCGTCCTCACCTCGGGTCGCACTGGGGTGCGGGTGGGGGATTGGGAAAGTGCCGCGGGGGCGCCCGAAGGTGCGGAAGTGATCCCGGTTCCGGTTTCGCGAAGCGCAAAGCGCCTCACCCGGGAGTCGGGTGAGGCGCTTGAGGGGGACGGTCAGGCGGCGTGGCCGTGGCGGAATCCGGCGTCGAAGCCGCGCTCGAATGCGCGCTCCGCCATCCGCTGCGCCCGATGGCCGTGGCCGTGGCCGTGGCCGCGATGCGCGTGACCGTGATCGCGGTGTGCGTGACCGTCGTGGTGACCGCGTCCGCGGTACCCGCCGTCCTCCTCGCCATCGTGACGGTCGAAGCCGTGCCGGGGCTCGAAGTCCCCGTGTCCGAAGCCGTGTCCGGCACCGAAGCCGTGCCGGGGCTCGAAGTCCCCGGGTCCGAAGCCGTGTCCGGGTCCGAAGCCGTGCCCGTGCCCGTGCCGGCGGCCGAATCCGTGCCGGGGGCCGAAGCCGAACCCGGGACGCCGCTTCCGGGGGAGAGGAGTCTCCTCGTCCCAGTCGAAGGCGCGAGCGATCTTCTCGAGTGCAGCGAGGGTCGTCGCCATCTCCTCGTCGGAGACGGCGCCGGCGACCTTCGCGCGGATGCTGTCGACGGCGGCGCCGAGACGTTCCTTCGCCGCGCGGCCTTCCTCGGTGAGTGTCCACCCGTCGCCGTCCGCTTCGACCCAGCCGCGGTCGACGAGGTCGTGCAGCTTGTGCGGGTTCAGCGGGCGGCGCGAGGGCGCCGAGCCGTCGACGACGTTCAGCGACCGCCAGTCGCGACGGGTCGCGCCCTCCGCGGCGAAGGCGGTGGCGAATTCCTGGGCCATCAGGCGATCCACGGCCTTGAGCCAGTAGCCGAACGGACGGGAGCTGTTGTCAGAGGTGTTGTCTGTCGTGGTGTTCATGGTGATCCTTCATGGTCTGTGGTGCACCGATGACGGATGTCATCCGACATATCAATGTCAGTGTGCATGTGCATGCAGTGTGACATGGATGGGAGACGCATGTCAAGCTGCATGTAAAATCGGGGCATGGCCACCGATCCGATCGACCCCGCGTCCCCCGACGCCGCCGAAGCGATCGCGCAGGCGCTCTCCCGACTGCGCGGACGCCGCCCCGGACCCGGCGGTCGCGAGCACGGCGGGCCGCACGGTGCACACGGTCACGGCCCTCACGGCGACCCGCACGAGCACTTCGCTCACCATCGTGGTCACCCGGGGATGCCGCCCTGGATGGCCGACGGCGGCCGCCTCGGCGGACCGGCCCGTCTCCGCATGCTCGAGGCGCTCGCCGCCGCGCCGGAGCCCCTGAGCGTGAGCGCGCTCGGGCAGGCGATCGGCGTGGATCAGCCGCGGGCGTCCCGGCTCGTGCAGCAGGGCGTGCAGGCCGGGTTCGTGCGGCGCGAGGCCGATCCGGACGACGCCCGCCGCACCCGCATCGCGTTGACCGAGGAGGGCCGGCGGCTCGCCCGCGGGATGCGGGGGGAACGCCGCGAGATGCTCGGCCGCGCGCTGGAGTCCTTCACCGAGGAGGAGCGCACCGAGCTCGCGCGGCTGCTCACCAAGCTCGCCGACAACTGGCGCGCCTGACCGGCCTCACACCCGAGCGAAATCCAGCGAGGTCTCGTCGTCCACCGAGAGCGACAGCACGACGGTCTCGACAGCATCGTGGGCCTCGATCCGCCGCTCCACCTCCCGCAGCCGCCGGGCCACGTCGTGCTCGCGCGCATCGCCCGCGAGGTCGACCTCGGCGACGAGGAACAGGCGATTCGGCCCCACGTACTCGATGTGCAGGTAGGTGACCCGCTCGATCTCGTCCATGCCGAGGAGGGCCGTGCCCACCCGCGAGCGCAGTGCGGGGGACACCGACGTGCCCACGAGGAACGCGATGTTCCGCCCGATCAGAATCACGGCGACGACGCCGAGCAGGATCCCGACGAGGATCGACCCGATCGCATCCCACGCGGCGACGCCGGTGAGCTGGTGCAGGAGGATCGATCCGCCCGCCAGCACGAGGCCGATGAGGGCGGCGGAGTCCTCGAAGAACACCGCCCGGAGCGTGGTGTCGCTCGTCTCGAGCACGAAGTCCCACGTGGAGGACCCGCGTTCCTTGGCCAGCCGACGGGAGCGGACCATCGCCTGCGTGAACGACGCCCCCTCCAGCACGAAGGCGATGCCCAGCACGACATAGGCGACGACCGGGCTCTCCACGGGGCCGGTGTCGGACAGCTCCTGGATCCCGTGCATGATCGACACGATCGAACCGGCGGTGAAGATGCCGAACGCGGCGATGAGAGACCAGACGAACGCGTTGCGGCCGTAGCCGAGCGGATGCCGGGCGTCCTTGGTCTTCGCGCCGCGCCGGTCGGCGATGAGCAGGAAGATCTCGTTCCCCGCGTCGGCCCAGGAGTGCGCGGCCTCCGCGACCATCGACGCGGACGAGGTGATGACGGCGGCGACCGTCTTCGCGATCGCGACGAGGATGTTGGCGAGGAAGGCGAGGACGACGGTCACCGGGTCAGGCTACTCCCGCCGGCCCCGCTCTTTCGCCGGGCACAGCTTCGGAGCCCCGCCGCGACTCGCCGCCGTCAGGGCCCGACGGCCGGCGTGTCGGCTCCGAGGTCCGAAGTCGTGCACGGAGCGGACTCAGCGCGGTGCCTTCACGGGCAGCAGGAGGAGGAACCCGATGATGAGCACGATGACGATGCCGAGGATGCCGTAGGCGGTCTGGCTCGTGGCGACGATCAGCACGGTCCAGGCGGCCGAGGCCATCCAGCTCGCCGCCCTGCCCGTCGTGGCGTAGAGGCCGAAGATCTCGCCTTCCCGTCCGGCCGGTGTGACGCGGGCGAGGAAGGACCGTGCCGCTGCCTGCGCCGGTCCCACGAAGGCGCAGAGGACGAGGCCGCCGATCCAGAACACGAGGGACCCGGCGTCGCGCAGCAGGAACACCGCGAGTCCGGCGACGATCATCGACCCGATCGAGCCGAGGATGATCCGCTTGGGGCCGAGGCGGTCGTCGAGGCGTCCCGCGATGATGGTCGAGACACCGGCGACGAGGTTCGCGGCGATGCCGAAGACGATGATGTCCTGGGTGCCGAACCGGAACACCGCGGTGCCGATGATGGCGCCGAACGCGAAGACGCCGCCGAGACCGTCGCGGAACACGGCGCTGGCGAGCAGGTACCAGAACGTCGACCGGGTTTGCGGGTCGCGGTAGAGGCCGATCACGTCCTGCACGAGCACGGCGTACGAACGGAAGAACCCGACCTTGCGCTCCGGCCGCCCGAGGGACGGCTCCGGCACGTTGAGGAAGATCGGGATGCTGAAGACGATCGCCCAGACCGCGCACCCCACCGCGATGAGCCGGTACGCGAGGCCGTTGTCGGTGGACATCCCGAACCAGTCGAAGGTGTCCAGCAGGACGACGATGACGAGGGCGATGATCCCGCCGAGGTAGCCGAAGCCCCAGCCGAGTCCGGAGATGCGGCCGACGTTCTTCGGGTTCGCGATGCCGATGAGCATGGCGTTGGAGTTCACCGCGGCGATCTCGCCGAACACGGAGCCGGCGGAGATCAGCGCGACGCCGAGCCAGAACAGGGCCGGCTGCGGCTCCACGAACCACAGCCCCAGCATGCAGAGGATGAGGGCGCCGGTGCCGATGCCCAGCCAGAGCTTCTGTCGTCCGGCCGCATCCGCGCGCTGACCGAGGACGGGGGCGAGCAGGAGGATGCCGAGGGCGGCGATCGTCGAACCCAGTCCGAGACCGGAGGCGAGGTCAGCCTCCGCGGCGACGCGGACCGGGTCGCTCGGGTCGAGGGCGGCGACCTCCGGCGGCAGGAATGAGGCGCTGACGAGGTACAGCGCGGTGAAGACGAACGTGAGGATGACGGTGTTGAACGGCTGCGTCGCCCAATCCCACAGCGCCCAGGAGTACACCTGTTTGCGGGGTGCGGGGGTGTCTCCGCGCAGTTCGAGTCCGACGACGGCAACGGCGCCGCTGTTCGCTGTCGCCACGGGCTCGGGGGCGCCCGCGGCGGGATCGGGTGAGGTCATGCTCGAAGTCTGGCCGCGGACGGTGAACGGCCGGTGACGGCGCGCCGTCACCGGCCCCGAGCGCGAGGCGGGGTCAGAGGGCGGGACCGCGACGGATCCGCACGGGTCCGCGGGCGTCGGCGATCCGGACCGGTTCACCCTTCTGCGTGACGACCACCACGTCGCGGGAGGCGAGGTCCGCCGCGACACGGCGGACGTCGGGCATCCGGTCGCGCCATGCCTCGCCGCCGACCGCGCGGGCGACGTCGCTCGGGCAGATCGACGAGTCGGTGCGCTTCCTGGTGAGGGCGCGCATCGTCGCGGCGATCCGCTCCTCCGCCTGGGCTGCGGAGGGCTCCTCCCACCACGGCGCCCCCCGCTCGCCGAGGGCGGTCTTCGCATCCTGCACGCGACCGCGGGCGTCGGGCTCCGCGTTCTTGACCGCGCGCCGCGCGGCCATCAGCTCGTCCACGAGCTCCTGTCGCAGGTTCTCGGGGATCGACGGATCGGTGGCGCGCCACCGCCGGCCGTTCACGACGATGTGATGCCCGTCCGCCGCGCGCTCCGG
Source organism: Microbacterium meiriae (assembly GCF_040685015.1). Taxonomy (NCBI): domain Bacteria; kingdom Bacillati; phylum Actinomycetota; class Actinomycetes; order Micrococcales; family Microbacteriaceae; genus Microbacterium; species Microbacterium meiriae. Next base: position 1,423,566 of record NZ_JBFBHD010000001.1, read on the forward strand.
TCCGGCCCCGTCGACGCTTCCGGTCTCCTCATCCGCCATGCCGCCATCCTCCGCCGTGCCCTCCACTTTTCCCATCCCCTTGACGCCCCACCCCCCCACCCCCCACCGCCCCCGCCGCCCCCGCGCCTCGTTCCGGCTCACTAACGCTCCGAAAACCCGCCCCCCAGGTTCGGAATCCATCTCCCGCCGAGGACCTCTCCCGACGGGAGTGCGAAAACGTGCCGCGAGCGCGACGGGGAGGAACGCTTTCGATCCCGGGACGGGCGGGACCGGACGGAGCGAGACGTATGAGGATGGGGACCGGGACGGGTCGGGACGGGTCGGGACGGGAGGAGCTCAGTCCGTCCGGAGGGGGCGGAGGGTGCGGGCGTAGTCCTCCTTGAGCACCGCGAGGTGCAGCCACGCCTCGATCCGGGTCACGCCGGGGAGGGCGCGCAGCCGCTCGAGACTTGCGTACAGGGCTCCGGCTGAGGGCTCCACGAGGGTCGCGACGGCGTCGAACCGCCCGAGCGTCCGCGCGGCGAAGTCGACGCCGCGCCCCCGCCGCAGTTCGTCGATCACGGCCTCGTCGTCGTCTCCGAGCGTCATGCCCACGCCCATCGAGAGCTGTCGATGCGCGAGCCCGCGGGCCTCCACGGCGCTGATCTTGATGACCCCGGCGTCGATGAGGCGCTGCACCCGGGTGGCGACAGCGCTGGGGGAGAGCCGCACCTGCTCGCCGAGCGCGCGGAAGCTCATCCGTCCGTCGGTCTGCAGGAGTTCGATGAGAGCCTCGTCGATCCCGTCGAGCGTCACCCCGCCGTGGTACTCCGAGACGAAGAACCCCTTGATCACGGTCGAGTAGATGATGGTGTTGATGTCGAGCACGCCGGCGCTCCCGCGGATGCGCGCGAGCAGGTCGTGGAGCTCCGACATCGACCCCACCCGCACCTCCGTGACGATGTCGTGCGCGCCGCCGACCGCCGACACCAGGACGGTCTCGGACATGTCGCGCAGGTGCTCGGCGACCACCTCGACGGCGCCGTCGGTCCGGATCGACACGTGTGCGAGGACGTGCTGGCCGAGGAACACCGGGTCGACGGCCGCGACCACTCGCACCGTGCGGTCGCCGAGCAGGGTGCGCAGGCGTGCCGCCACGATGGCGCGGGACTGGCCGACGCGCTCGGCGAGGGAGAGGATGCTGGCGCGGCCGTCCTCCTGCAGCGCCCGGATGAGTTCCGCGTCGAAGTCCATGTCCGATCCGATTCCGTCGATTTCCCCGCAGTGCACGGTCGTCCGTGCAGAACCTCAGCGTAGAGCGCGTTGAGGCAGAGAGGAAGGCCCGCTGTGCGCGGTACTGTCGACAGACCTCCAGTGAATGACGCGTACCGCTGGAGTTCTGCCCTTGCTCGCGGTGCTCCACGTCCGTAGCATCCTTCGCTATCCGACACCATCCGCGAAGGAGCGGGTCCATGACCACTACCCCCACCCCCCGAAGCGGCGTCCACAGCCGCGCACGCCGCGCCGGCATCGCCGCCTTCGTCGGCACCACCATCGAGTGGTACGACTTCTACGTCTACGCCACGGCCGCCGCCCTCGTCTTCGGCCCGCTGTTCTTCCCGAGCGACGACCCCCTGGCCGAGACCGCCGCGGCCTTCGCGACGTTCGCGGTCGCCTTCCTCGTCCGCCCCCTCGGCGGCATCGTCTTCGGGCACATCGGCGACAAGCTCGGCCGGCGTGTCTCGCTCGTCATCACGCTGCTGCTGATGGGCGCGGCGACCGTCCTCGTCGGCTGCCTCCCGACGTACGAGAACATCGGCATCCTCGCGCCCATCCTCCTCATCCTGCTCCGCGCCATCCAGGGCCTCGCGGTCGGCGGCGAATGGGGCGGCGCGGTGCTCATGAGCGTCGAGCACGCTCCCGAGAAGTCGAAGACCTTCTACGGCGGCTTCACCCAGCTCGGCAACCCGGCCGGTGCCCTCCTCGCCTCCGGCATCTTCGCGATCATGGCCCGCGGCGGCGACACGTTCATCATCGACGGCGGCTGGCGCATCCCGTTCCTGCTGTCCATCGTGCTGATCGCCGTCGGCCTCTGGGTCCGGTATCGCGTCGAGGAGTCGCCGGTCTTCGAGGAGAAGATCGAGGGTCGCAAGCAGTCCATGCCGCTGGCCTTCGCCCTCCGTGTCAACTGGAAGCCGATCCTCCTCGGCATCGGCATCCTGCCCATCTCCACCGGCGGCTACTACCTGGCCACCACCTTCGCCACCGCCTACGCGACCGGCGAGCCCATCGCGATCAGCGAGCAGGTCATCCTCGACGCGATGACCCTGGCCTCGTTCGTGGAGTTCGTGGTGACGCTGCCGGTCGCCTGGCTCGGCGACAAGTGGGGCCGCAAGAACGTCATGTACATCGGTCTCATCACCTCCGTGCTGACCTTCGCGCCCTTCCTGCTGCTGATGCCCGGACGCGTGGAGCCGTTGATCTTCCTCTTCGCCTCGCTGGTGCGCATCGCGATGAGCGCGACCTACGCGCCGATCGCGGCGATCCTCGCGCAGATGTTCCGTCCGCAGGCCCGCTACACGTCGATCGCGCTGGCCTACGGTGTCGGCGCTGCGATCTGGGCCGGGTTCTCGCCCTGGTTCGCCACCCAGCTCATCGCCTGGACCGGGAGCGTCTGGTCGGTCATCGCGATGTTCGTGGGCATGGCGGTCATCGCGGGGATCTGCACGCGCCTCGCGCCGCAGCACTCCGACGAGGCTCCGGTCACGGCCTCGTTCACCGCCCGAACCGACACCACGGCGAACCGCCTGCCCTGACCGGCCCTTCCCCGTACGACACCACCGCGAACAGGCTCCCCATGAGAAAGCTCACTCCCTTCGACCGCTCGGCCCAGGCCGCTCCCGCCCTCATCACCGCGCGGGCGATCCACACGGCGGACGCCTCCGACACGACGGCGACCGCGATGCTGACCGACCGGGGGCGCATCGTCGCCCTCGGCACGGCGGCGGAGTGCGAGGACGTGGCGGCGCGGGCGGGCCTCACCCCGGAGCGCGTCGACCTGGGGGAGGCGGTCGTCGTCCCCGGCTTCGTGGACGCACACGCGCATCCGCTGATGTTCGGGCAGATGATGACGTGGGTGGACTGCGGCCCCGAGAAGGCGGGGAGCATCCCGGAGATCGTGGCCCTGCTGAAGGCCGAGGCCGCCGGCCTCCCCGCCGGACGCCCGGTACGCGGCTACGGCTACGAGCAGCGCAACCTCGCCGAGAAGCGGCACCCCACCCGCTTCGAGCTCGACGAGGTGGCCGCCGACCGCGAGGTGTACCTCATGAACGCCTCCGGTCACGGCGGCGTGGTGAACTCGTACACGCTCGACCTCAACGGCGTCGACCGGGACACCCCGAACCCGGACGGCGGCGAGTTCTTCCGCGACGCCGATGGTGAGCTGACGGGTGAACTCTCGGATGCGGCGTGCAACATCCTCACCGGCGTGCACGGGGTGAAGATCGGCCATCACGGCCCGAACTTCCACCTCGCGGACGAGCCGGAGGAGCACCTGCGGCAGCTCGACGCGGCGACGCAGCGGTTCCTCGCGGGCGGCGTCACCTCGATCGGCGACTGCCAGGTCACGCGGCGCGAGTTCGACATGTACCTGCGGCTGGCCGAGGCCGGGCGGCTCGAGCTTCGGGTGTCGATGTATCTGCTGTCGCACCTGCTCGACGAGGCGCTGGAGATGGGGCTGGTCGGGCAGTTCGGCAACGCGCACCTGAGCTTCGCCGGCATCAAGTTCTACGCCGACGGCACCCTCGGCGGCTGGACCGCGTACTTCCCGGACGGCTACGTCGGCGACCCCTGCCGCACCGGCCAGCTCTACCACGAGCCCGCCGACTACGCGGAGCTCATCCGCAAGGCGCATGCGGCCGGGCTGCAGACCGCGACGCACGCCCAGTCGCCCACCGCGATCGAGATGGTCGTGTCGGCGGTCGAGGCGGCCCTTGCGGAGCGTCCGGACGCCGACGCCCGGCACCGCATCGAGCACTGCGGCCTGCCCACGCCCGCACAGATCGAGCGGATGGCGGTCGCCGGCATCCGTCCCGTCAACCAGACCCAGCACTACTTCAACTGGGGCGAGGGTGTGGAGGAGGCCATCGGCACCCCCGGCGAGCGCTTCAACCCCCTCGGGGAGTTCGAGCGCGCCGGCGTGCCCATGACGATCTCCTCGGATGCCCCGGTCGCCGAGCCCATCCCCCTGGAGGCGATCCAGACCGCGGTCACCCGGGTCACTCGTCGCGGACACCAGCTCGGCCCGGACGACCTGCGCATCTCCGCGATCGCGGCGCTCCGGGCGCACACGATCGAGGGCGCGGTGTCGATCGGACGGGAGGACGACCTCGGCTCGCTGGAGCCGGGCAAGTACGCCGACTTCGCGGTGCTCTCGGACGACCCGCTCGCGGTGCCTGCCGAGGAGATCGCCGCGATCGAGGTCCGTGAGACCTGGGTCGACGGCGTCCGTCGTCACGCGGTGTGAGGATGACACGATGAGCACCGACATCAGCGGAGACGACCGGTATACCGACACCGCGGGCCGCGCGGTCCTGGAGACCATCCGCGGCTACGGGGTCACCGCGATCTTCGGCATCCCCGGCACGCACAACCTGGAGTTCTACCGCCCCCTCGCCGACCTCGGCATCCGCGCCGTGACGAACCGCCACGAGCAGGGATCGGGGTACGGCGCCGACGGCTGGTCCCAGCAGACCGGCCTTCCCGGTGTGGTGATCACCACCTCCGGTCCCGGCCTGCAGAACGCGATGAGCGCCATCGGCACCGCGTTCTGCGAGTCGCGACCACTCATCGTCCTGTCCCCGGGCGTGCCGCTCGGGGCGGAGTTCGCCGACGTCGGCACGTTGCACGAGACGAAGGACGCCACGGCCATGGTCGGTGCGATCGCCGAGTGGTCGCGGCGGGTGTCGTCCGCGGCGGAGGCGGTGCAGGCCGTGCACGACGCGTTCCACCTCTTCCGCACCGGCCGCCCCCGACCCGTGCACATCGAGATCCCGCTCGACGTGCTGGAGGGGACCGCCGAGGTGCCCGCGGAGGACCGGAGGCCGCGGTCGATGCCCGACCGCATCTCCGGAGACCCGATCGCGCTCGCCGAGGCCGCCCGACTGCTGTCCGCCGCCCGCACCCCGGTGATCGTCGCCGGAGGGGGCGCGGTGGACGCCGCGCACCAGATCGTCGCGGTGGCCGAGCGGCTCGGCGCCCCCGTGCTCACGACCCTGAACGGCAAGGCCGTGCTCGACGAGCGGCATCCGCTGTCGCTCGGATCGAACCTGCGTCTGGCCGCCGCCCGCGCCGTGGCCGAGGACGCCGACGTGCTCCTCGTGATCGGCTCGAAGCTGGGCGAGGCGGAGCTCTGGGCACCGCGGCTCGAGGCGCGCGGTGCGGTGATCCGCATCGACATCTCCCCGGAGCAGCGCGACAAGAACCTCGCGGCGACCGTCGGCCTCACGGGAGACGCGGCCGCGGTGACCGACGCCCTTCTCCCGTTGCTGCCAGACGCCACGCACCCCGCTCGGGACCTCACGGTCGAGCGGGCCGCGATCGCGGCCGAGTCGCGGGAGACCGCGCCGGACACCGTCGCGCTCGCCGAGGTCATCGCCGACGCCCTCCCCGCCGACGCGATCATCGCGGGCGACTCCTCCCAGATCGTCTATCTGGCGCTCGGCAGCGTGCTGCGGCAGGAGCATCCGCATTCCCTCCTCTACACGCCGACCTACGCCACGCTCGGCTACGGCCTCCCCGCCGCGATCGGTGCGGCGGTCGCGCAGACGGAGCGCCCCGTCGTCACCGTCATCGGCGACGGCGCCCTGATGTTCTGCGTGAACGAGCTCGCCACCGCCGTCGAGCAGCGCCTCGACGTCACGGTGGTCTGTGTGGACAACGGCGGGTACGCCGAGATCCGGCAGAACGAGCTCGACCGCGGCATGACCCCGGTGGGCGTCGACCTCGTGCAGCCGGACTGGGCCGCCCTGGCCACCGCGCTCGGGGCGACCGGGCGACGGGTGGCATCGCGCGCCGACATCGCCCCGAGCATCCGCGCAGCCATCGCCGACGGCGGGGTGCAGCTCGTGCACATCCCGCAGCACGCCCTCTGAGACCCACCTCCCGACGAACAGGAACGAGAAATGACCGACAACATCGGCCCCGTCGACGCCTCCGTGAACCCGCGGTACTCCGGCATCGCCACCTTCGCCCGCCTGCCCCGCATCGAGGACGTGCCGCGCGCCGACATCGCCGTGGTCGGCATCCCGTTCGACTCCGGCGTGAGCTATCGTCCCGGCACCCGTTTCGGCCCGTCCCACGTGCGGGAGTCGTCCCGGCTGCTGCGGCCCTACAACCCCGCGCAGGACGTATCGCCGTTCCAGCTCGCCCAGGTGGTGGATGCGGGGGACATCCCGGTGAATCCCTTCGACCTCACCGAGGCCGTGACCGAGGTCGAGCGCGCGGCGCTGGCGCTCGGCGAGCAGGTGCAGCGCATCGTCACGATCGGCGGCGACCACACCGTGGCCCTCCCCCTGCTGCGCGCGGTGGCCGCGAAGCACGGTCCCGTCGCCGTCCTCCACTTCGACGCCCACCTGGACACGTGGGACACCTACTTCGGGGCGCCCATCACGCACGGCACCCCCTTCCGGCGCGCGAGCGAGGAGGGGCTGATCGACCTCACGGCGAGCTGCCACGTCGGAACCCGCGGCCCCCTGTACTCCAAGCAGGATCTCGAGGACGACGAGCGCCTCGGCTTCTCCATCGTCTCCAGCGAGTACATCGAGGAGCACGGGGTGGAGGCGGCGATCGACCGCATCCTCACCCGCATCGGCGACAAGCCGCTGTACGTCTCGATCGACATCGACGTGCTCGATCCCGCGCACGCGCCCGGCACGGGGACCCCCGAGGCCGGTGGGCTCACGAGCCGCGAGCTGCTGCGCATCCTCCGTGCCCTGCGCGAGCGGGACATCGTCGGCGCGGACGTCGTGGAGGTGTCGCCCGCGTACGATCACGCCCAGATGACCGGGATCGCCGCGAGCCATGTCGTCTACGAGCTGGTGACCCTTCTCGCCGCCCGACTCGCCTCCTGACACGGGAGTCAGAACAGGGTCCCGAGGAGGTCGGCGAACAGGGCCTCGGCGTCGCACTGCACCCGCCGCCGCGTGAACCAGTCGCACACGTTGACGCAGTCGCGGTGCAGCAGGTCGAGGCCCTGCGGATTCGCGATCACGTCGACGATCTGCGGCAGGTCGATAACCCGCACGCACCCCTCGTGCACGAGGAGGTTGTAGGCGGAGAGGTCGCCGTGCGCGAAGCCCGCGGTGGCGAAGACCCGCATGAGCTCGACCACCTGCGCGAAGTACTCCTGCAGTTCGGCGTTCGACCCGCGCACCTGCGCGAGCCGGGGTGCCGCGATGCCCCGGTCGTCGCCGAGGAACTCCATGAGCACCTCCGTGCCGCTGACCTGCACGGGATACGGCACCGGGGCACCGCGCTCCCACATCCGGCACAGCGCCTCGAACTCCGCGAGCGACCACTGGGCTGCGGCGACCTCTCGTCCGTGGGCGGTCTTCTTGGCGAGGGCGCGGGTGTCGCGGGTGTTCCGCGTGCTGCGCCCCTCGGTGTAGACCGCGGAGCGCTGGAAGCTCCGGTTCTCGATGCCGCGGTAGCGCTTGGCGGCGAGGAGCGTACGCTGCGCGGGGTCGTCGGGCACGGCGCGCTCCAGCAGGAACACGTCGGCCTCCTTGCCGGTCTTCAGGATGCCGAGCTCGGTGTCCAGGGCGCCGGCGGAGGTCACGACCCACGCGGGGCGCGGTTCCGGCCCGCGCTCGGTGGGGGTGGATGACGGCCAGGTCGTCCAGCGCTGGTTGGCGCCGGGCTCGACCTCGGCGAAGGAGAGGGCGGTCTCGAGGGAATCGAAGGAGGTGGCGTCGAAGGACGCGGCTTCCGAGGAAGCGGGGGATTCGGTCACGGTGTGGCTCCGGGAAGGGAGGCCACGCGGCGATCAGGAGCGGGTGGCCTCGAAGGGAAGGTGGTCGGCGATAGGCGCGACGACGACAGCGTTCATCTCATCGCCTCCTTCGCTCGGGCTTCCCGGGCGCTTCCCGGTGCGTCGTCGAGCCTAGGGGGTCTGATCGGAGATTGTCCAGGGCCGGACGATCGGTCGGATGCGGCGGACGACTGGTCGGGCGCGGCCCCGTTCCCGTTGCGAGTCTGGAAGCATGACCACGACCGCCCCCGTCCCGACCCTGCCGACGACCCGCGCCGATCGCATCCGCTACGGAGGGCTCATCGCCCTCATGGTGATGGGGTTCCTGCTGGTGACCGCCGAGTTCCTCCCCAACGGGGTGCTCACCGAGATGGCGGACGGCCTCGGGGTGACCCCCGGGCAGGCCGGGCAGACCGTCACCGTCACGGCTCTCGTCGGACTCTTCGTCGCTCCGACCGTCGGCCTCGTGTTCCCCCGTCTGGACCGCCGATCGCTGCTGGTGTGGATGGCGCTCGCCGCGGCCGTGTCGAACCTCATCGTCGCGATCGCGCCGAACCTCGTCGTCGTGCTGCTGGCGCGGTTCCTGCTGGGAGCGGCGATCAGCGCCTATTGGACGATGTCGATCACGGTCGCCGCGCGGCTCGCGGGGCCCGAGCATCTCGGTCGCGGGGTGATGTTCACCTCCGCCGGGGTCTCCCTCGCCACGGTCGCCGGAGTGCCGCTCGGGGTCATGCTGAGCGAGGTCGTCGACTGGCGTGCCGTGTTCGCGATCGCGGGAGTGCTGATGGTGGTGCTCGCCGTCGCGTTGCGGTGGGCGCTGCCGACCGTTCCGGCCGAGCGCGCGTCGAGCCTCCGTCTGCTCGTCGACACGGTACGGCGGCCCGGCATCGGCCTCGGCATGGTCGGACACGTCCTCGTCGTGCTCGGCCACTTCCTCGCCTACACCTACGTCCGCCTCGCGCTGGAGCGCATCCCGGACGTGGACGCCTCGACGATCGTCGTGCTGCTGGCGCTGTTCGGTGTCGGAGGCCTTCTCGGCAACCTCTCCATCGGCCTCGTGATCGACCGCTCCTTCGCCTTCTTCGCGGTGTTCGCGCCGCTGGTGATCTCGGCCGCCGTGCTGTCGATGGTGCTCTTCTCCGGATCGATCATCGGGATCGGCGCCGTCGTGCTCCTCTGGGGGTTCTTCTTCTCGTCGTGGCTGATCGTCGTGAACACCTGGGTGGGTCACCGCATGCCGGACCGCCTGGAGGCCGGGGGGAGCCTCGTGGTCGTCGGATTCCAGGGCGCGATCACGCTCGCGGCCGGCGTCGGTGGGCTCCTCGTCGACACCCTGAGCGTCGAGCTCGTCTACACGATCGGCGCGGTCTCGCTCCTCGCCGGCGCCGTGCTGTTCGGCCTCTCCAACCGCCGCAGCTCCCGCTCCTGACCCCTGCTCCTGACCCCTGGTTGCCCGGGCACAACTTCGGAGCCGGCCGCCGACACGCCGTCGCCTCGGGCTTCGGAGCCGGCGTGTCGCCCCGGGTCTCCGAAGTCGTGCCCGCCCCGAGGCTGGGACGAGGGTGTGGGGATCAGGCGGATCAGGCAGGCACGAGGGAGTGCGAGCCGCGCCAGGAGGACGGGGTCATGCCCGTGCGGCGACGGAACGCGCGGCTGAAACCCTCGTCCGAGGCGTAGCCGAGCTCGCGCGAGACGCTCGACACGGATTGCCCGGCCTGGAGCATCCGCTTCGCGGCGTCGATGCGCACCTCGGTGACGTAGTCGGCGGGGGAGCGGCCGACGGCGAGACGGAACCGCTCCGCGAAGGCCGACCGTGACATGGCGCCGACAGCGGCCAGGCGTTCGACGGTCCAGTCCCGGCCCGGCTGCTCGTGGATGGCGTCCACGACGCGGTCGAGGAAGGGGTCCTTCGACAGCGAGGGCCATCCGGCGGGCGCACAGCCGTTGGCCGCCCAGGCTCGGATCACCGAGAGCAGCACGGTGGTCGCCATCATCCGGCAGATCAGCGGGTCGCCCTGGCGCACGGGGCACGCGGCCGCGTCGACGATCCCCATGTTCTCGGCGAGGGCGGCGGCGGCCGGCTCCAGCGCGTCGAACCCTGTCACCGTGAGGAAGGGCGGCAGGAGTGCCGGGAGGGGAGACGCGGTGTCCGCGAGCTCGATGTCGACGACGAGGAGTGCAGTCTCGACGGCGGCCTCCAGTGCGAAGGTGTCGCCGCGGAGCAGCAGGAAGGCATCGCCGGTGACGAGGCGGTCTCGGCGGCCGGGCTCCTCGAGTGTGAGCTGCTGCGACGAGCGGTCCACGTCGAGACGGCAGCCGGTGCCGAGAGGCGGATGCCCATGCACGGCGCCGTCGGCGATGTAGACGAGGGTGATCCGGCCGGGAGCCAGCGGCAGCAGTCCCCCGCGGCCCAGCTGCACCCGACGGGCGATCCCCACGCGCAGGTCCACCGTGCCGAGCACAGAGGACAGCGCATCCGCATCCACCGTCACCATGCCTTCGGCAACGCTGACCGCCGTCCCCCTATTCCCCTTCGAGTCGCTCACCTTGCTCCATCCAGGCGGCGGATGGGGCACAGTGGGCGATTCGAAGCGGGATACGCTGGAGGGGTACCCCACCCGAGGAGTTCCGTGTTCCGCACCCCTGGCCGCCTGTACCGTGTCCTCGCGATCGCGGAGGCGATCACCTGGACCATCCTCATCGCCGCGATCATCGCCCGGGCCGTCGGAGCCCCCGGAGTCGTGGTGACGGTCGGCGGCGGCATCCACGGGTTCGTGTTCCTCGCCTATGCCGCGACCGCCGTCCTCGTCGCGCTCAACCAGCGGTGGCACCCGGGCGTCGGGGTGCTCGCGGTCGTCAGCGCCGTCGTCCCGTACGCGACCATCCCGATGGAGATCTGGCTGCACCGCACCGGTCGTCTCCGGGGTGACTGGCGCCTCGACGCGTCCGACGACCCGCGTGACCACCGCTGGTACGACCGCCTGATGCGCTGGTTCCTGCGTCGCCCCTGGGTGCTCGCGGTGCTGCTCGTCGTGGGAATCGTCGCGCTGTACGTGATCCTCCTGCTGGTCGGCCCGCCCGGGGGCAAGTGACCCCGATCCCGAACGGCGCGACGCCCGAAGGATGTGGCGCCCTAAGGGATCGGCGTCGATGCCGTCGCGCCGGGAACGCCGGCGGCGTCGAGAGCGGTGCGCAACGCGGAGACTCCCGTGTAGTGGTGCGTGGTCATGCCGAGCGTCCGTGCGCCGCTGAGCTTCCCCGGCGAATCGTCGAGGAAGAAGACCTCCTCCGGCGCGATGGCGAGGTCGGCGACCACGTGTCCGAACGCCCGGACATCCGGCTTGGCGTATCCGATGTCTGCGGAGTTGAACACGCGATCGAAGTGCGCGGCGATGCCGCTGTCGTGAAGCTCCTCGGCGATGGTGTCCGTGCCGTTCGTGAGGATGGCGCACATCATCCCGTGGGAGCGCAGCTCGTCGACGAGCGCGAGCACGTCCGGGTCGGCGGCGAACGGTGTGCGTCCCCATTCCCGCGCGGCGGCTGCGGATCCCGCGGCCTCGCCGACTCGGACGATCCACTCCTCGCGAGTGAGGTTCCCCGTGGTGACCGCGTCGATCAACGGTGACGCGAACGCGATGTGGGCGATCATCCCGGCCGGAATTCCGTGCCGCGCCTCCAGGTCGGGGTCGTGGAGGAAGTGACGGACGACCCCGTCGAGGTCGAAGAGCACGGCACGGATCATGCCCCCATCCTGCCCGCACATGTCTCAGTTCTCCCGTCTGACACCGTGTGAGAGTCAAGCACGTCGGCTCGCGGCCACCGAGGCGGAGCATGCTCGGCGTGATCGCCTACGCAGGCACTGCATCCCGGCATATCGTTTACTCCACCTGAACTGGGGTTTCAATGTCGGTGGTCCCTGCTTCACTCGGGGTATGACAGGACTGGCGGACGCGACGATCGAGCAGGTGGAGGCGCTCCGAGCGCTCACCGAGATGCTCGTCGGTGTCGAGCGGTCGATCAATGGACTGCAGGCCGCGCGGGACGGGATCCTGGCGCTGGGGTCGCGCCTGGCCGTGGAGGTCGCGGCGCAGGCCGCCCATCCGGACGGCGCGGATCTGAGCGTGCGCACGGTCGCGGCCGAGTTCGCTGCCGCGCTGCGGGCGAGCGACAGGACGGTGCAGCGGCGGATGGCCGATGCGGTCTGGATCGTCGAGCGCTTTCCGCGGCTGTGGGGTGCATGGGGCGCGGGGCAGGTCACCGCCCAGCAAGCCCGCGTCATCGCGGAGGCGGGTGCGCACCTCGAAGACGAGGCGGATCGCGACGCCTTCTCCGCGCGGATGATCGCCTTCGCCGAGAGCGAGGCGCCGAACCGGGTCGCGCGCATGGCGCGCCGGGCCGCGGAGGAGTTTCAGCCGCATACCCTCGCGGACCGTCACGAGGATGCCCGTGAGCGGCGGCGCGTGTGGGTACGGGATGCCCCTGACGGGATGGCTGAGCTCGGACTTCTGGGGCCGGCGGCGCTGGTGCACGGCGTGTTCGACCGGCTGACCACCATGGCCACGACCACGCAGGCCGGCGACGACCCGACGGACCTGCGAACCATCGCCCAGTCCCGGGCCGACCTCGCGCTCGACCTCCTCCTCAACGGTGCGCCGGCCGGCCATGATGATCCTGACGGCACCCTGGCCGCCATCGTCCCCACGGTCGCGATCACGGTCCCCGTCATGACCCTCCTCGGCCGTGGCCGGGCGCCGGCGGAACTCGACGGGCGCACCCCGATCGACCCCGCCACGGCACGGAGGCTGGCAGGGGCTGCCTCCGGATGGGATCGCATCCTCACGCACCCCGTCACGGGCACCGTCCTCGCCGTCGACCGGTATCGCCCGAGCGCGGAACTGCGACGCCACCTGCGGGCCCGAGATCAGCGATGCCGCTTCCCCGGTTGCGGATATCCGCCCGCGGAGTGCGACATCGATCACCACCGGGACGCCGCGCTGGGCGGGGAGACGTCCGCCTCGAATCTCGGCCATCTGTGCCGTCGACATCATGTCTTGAAACATCAGTCCGCCTGGCATGTCGAGTCGCGTGGCGACGGCCTCTATGCCTGGACGAGTCCGACGGGGAGGGTATACATCGACCGCCCGCCGCCGTCGAACACCGTCACCTTCGCCGAAGGATCGACGGACGCGCCGTTCTGACCGCCCGGCGGGAAAACTTGAGCCTGTTCATATCAAGTTCATTTGACAGCCTTTCGACCCCGGCGTACACTTGAGCCATCGCGACTCAGGTTTCCCTGATCGCCGCAGGTTTTCGGACCACTACAGACTTCCCAACAAAGGAGAGAACACATGGCACGTGCTGTCGGTATCGACCTCGGAACCACCAACTCCGTCGTCAGCGTCCTCGAGGGTGGCGAGCCCAAGGTCATCGCCAACGCCGAGGGCTTCCGCACGACCCCTTCGGTCGTCGCCTTCACCAAGGACGGGGAGGTGCTCGTCGGCGAGACCGCGAAGCGCCAGGCCGTCACCAACGTCGACCGGACGATCGCCTCGGTCAAGCGCCACATGGGCACCGACTGGAGCTTCGACGTCGACGGCAAGAAGTGGACGCCGCAGGAGATCTCCGCGCGCATCCTCCAGAAGCTGAAGCGCGATGCCGAGTCCTACCTCGGCGACACCGTGACCGACGCGGTCATCACGGTCCCCGCGTACTTCAACGACGCCGAGCGTCAGGCCACCAAGGAGGCCGGTGAGATCGCGGGCCTCAACGTGCTCCGCATCATCAACGAGCCGACCGCTGCGGCCCTCGCCTACGGCCTCGACAAGGGCAAGGAGGACGAGCTCATCCTCGTCTTCGACCTCGGTGGTGGAACGTTCGACGTCTCCCTCCTCGAGGTGGGCAAGGACGACGACTTCTCCACGATCCAGGTGCGCGCCACTGCCGGTGACAACCGCCTCGGTGGTGACGACTGGGACCAGCGCCTCGTCGACTACCTGATCAAGCAGTTCAAGGAGACCACGGGCGTCGACGTCTCGGGTGACAAGATCGCGCTGCAGCGCCTCAAGGAGGCTGCGGAGCAGGCGAAGAAGGAGCTCTCCAGCTCCACGTCCACGAGCATCAACCTCCCGTACCTGTCGCTGACCGACTCGGGCCCCGTCTCGCTCTCCGAGACCGTGACCCGCGCGAAGTTCGAGGACCTCACGAAGGACCTGCTCGACCGCACCAAGAAGCCGTTCGAGGACGTCATCCGCGAAGCCGGCATCAAGGTGTCCGACATCGACCACATCGTCCTCGTGGGTGGTTCGACCCGTATGCCGGCCGTCGCCGAGCTCGTCAAGCGCGAGACCGGCAAGGAGGCCAACAAGGGCGTGAACCCGGACGAGGTCGTCGCCGTCGGCGCCGCGCTGCAGGCCGGTGTCCTCAAGGGCGAGCGCAAGGACGTCCTCCTCATCGACGTCACCCCGCTCTCCCTCGGCATCGAGACCAAGGGCGGCATGATGACCAAGCTCATCGAGCGCAACACGGCCATCCCGACCAAGCGGAGCGAGACCTTCACCACGGCCGACGACAACCAGCCGTCCGTCGCGATCCAGGTCTTCCAGGGTGAGCGCGACTTCACCCGCGACAACAAGCCGCTCGGCACGTTCGAGCTGACGGGCATCGCCCCGGCTCCCCGCGGCATCCCGCAGATCGAGGTCACCTTCGACATCGACGCCAACGGCATCGTGCACGTGTCCGCGAAGGACAAGGGCACCGGCACCGAGAAGTCGATCGTCATCTCCGGCGGCTCGTCGCTGTCGAAGGAGGACATCGAGCGCATGGTGCGCGAGGCCGAGGAGCACGCCGCCGAGGACAAGGCGCGCCGTGAGGCCGCGGAGACCCGCAACCAGGCGGAGACCCTCGCCTACTCGATCGAGAAGCTCATCTCCGAGAACGAGGACAAGCTCCCCGAGGACGTGAAGACGGAGGTCAAGGCCGACGTCGACGCGCTCAAGACGGCTCTGGCCGGCGACGACGACGAGGCCGTGAAGACCGCGTTCGAGAAGCTCAACCAGTCCCAGTCGAAGCTCGGCGAGGCGATCTACGCCTCCTCGCAGGCGGACGCCGCCGGCGCTTCGGCCGAGGGCGAGGCCCCGACCGGTGACGCCCCCTCCTCCGAGGAGGACGTCATCGACGCCGAGGTCGTCGACGACGAGGACGAGAAGAAGTAATCATGACGGACAAGAACTTCGACGAGAACGAGGTTCCGGAGGGGTCGGATGCTCAGGCATCCGGCCCCGTGCCGCAGAACCAGGACTCCCGCGAGGCGAAGGCCGCCGAGGGCTCCGACGAGACTCCGGTCGACGCGGCTGCCGAGACCGAGGAGGGGCTGACGGTCGAGGACATCCTCGGCGCCACCCAGACCGCGGATGCCGCCGCCGGCGACGCCGCGATCGCCGACGCCGAGAACGCCCTGCTGACCGACCTCAAGCGCCTGCAGGCCGAGTACGCGAACTACCGCCGCCGCACCGAGGAGCAGCGCCAGATCGAGATCGAGCGCGCGAAGGGCGAGGCCGCCAAGGGCCTCATCCCCGTGCTCGACGACCTGGCCCGCGCCGAGCAGCACGGCGATCTGGTCGAGGGCAGCCCCTTCGCCGTGATCGCCGAGAAGGTGCGCGCGGTCGTGGAGCGCCTCGGCGTGGTCGCTTACGGCGAGAAGGGCGAGGAGTTCGACCCCCAGCGTCACGAGGCGATCTTTCAGCAGCCGACCCCCGGCACCTCGAAGACCACGGTGCTCGAGGTCGTCGAGGTGGGCTACCGCCTCGGCGAGGTCGAGCTGCGTCCTGCGAAGGTCGTCGTCGCCGTCCCTGCGGAGTAGGTGATCGATGGCCAGCCAGGATTGGTTCGACAAGGACTTCTACAAGACCCTCGGGGTCTCGAAGGACGTCAGCGACGCTGACCTGAAGAAGACGTACCGCAAGCTCGCGCGCAAGTATCACCCCGATTCCAATCAGGGCGATGCGAAGGCCGAGGCCAAGTTCAAGGAGATCAGCGAGGCCTACTCGGTGCTCTCCGACGCCGAGCAGCGCAAGGAGTACGACGAGATCCGCGCCATGGGTTCGGGCGCTCGCTTCACGGCGAGCGGCTCGGGCGCCGGCGGGTTCGAAGACGTCTTCAGCCGGTTCGGACAGCAGGGGCGCGGCCAGACCGCCGACTTCGAGGACATCTTCGCGATGTTCAACCAGGGCCAGGGCAGCTCGTTCGGCGGTGGCCGATTCGGGCAGCCGAGCGGCGGCTTCCGTGGCTTCGGCGGTCCGCAGCGCGGCGCCGACGTCACGGCCCGCACCACGCTGGACTTCAGCACCGCTGTGCAGGGCGAGACGATCACCCTGCAGGGCGAGGACGGCAAGCCGTTCAAGGTGAAGATCCCCGCGGGTGTCGCCGATGGGCAGAAGATCCGGCTGCGCGGCCGTGGTCGCCCCTCGCCCGATGGCGGGGAGAACGGGGACATCGTGGTGCAGATCACGGTGCGCCCGCACCCGGTCTTCACGCGGGACGGCCTCAACCTCCGCGTGGTGGTCCCCGTGACCTTCACCGAGGCGACGCTGGGCGCGACCATCGAGGTCCCGACGCTCGGCGGCGACGTGGTGAAGCTGCGTGTGGCCCCCGGGACCCCGTCGGGCCGCGTGCTCCGCGTCAAGGGTCGGGGTGTCGCGACCGCGAAGGGGACCGGTGACCTGCTCGCCGAGCTCCAGGTCGCGGTTCCGACGCACCTCGACGACGCCGCGCGCGAGGCCCTCGAGAGGTTCCAGGAGCTGGAGCCTCAGGAGAACCCGCGGGCCGAGCTCATGGCGAAAGCCCGCCGTTGACGAGAACAGGCTTTCGCGCCGGGTCAGGCGGTTCCGGGAAGGAGCTGCCTGACCAGGCGCGACGGCCTGACGTGAAACCAGGAAGGAAGGCGTGATGGACGCGGACACTCCGGTCTTCGCGATCGCCGCAGCCGCCAAGCTCTCCGGCCTGCACCCCCAGACCCTCCGTCAGTACGACCGGATCGGCCTCGTGGTGCCGGGTCGGACGCCCGGCGGATCCCGTCGTTACTCGCACCGCAACATCGAGCAGCTGCGCGAGGTGGCCCAGCTCTCCTCCGAAGGGGTCAGTCTCCCGGCGATCGCACGTCTCCTCGACCTGGAGGACGAGAACCGGATGCTGCGCGACCGCGTGCTCGCGCTGGAGGGCGCCCTCCGTGCCGAGCGGGAGAACCGCCCCGGCGTGCGGGTGTTCGCCGCCGGCTCCGCGGGGGTCGTGCCGATGCCGACCGGCCGCCGCATCCGGCGCTCGACGGAACTCGTGCTCTGGAGTCCGCGCTCCGGAGCCTGACCGCGTACCCCGGTGTGTATCCTGTCAACTGTTAACAGGAGGTCACCATGACGCAGACCGTCACGCGCGGGGAGTCGCTCGGAGCGCAGGTCGCACGCGTGCTGCGCCAGCGCATCGTGCGAGGGGAGCTCGCCCCGGGGGCCCGGCTCACCGAGGAGGCCCTCGCCGAGGAGTTCGCCGTCAGCCGCGGCCCCGTGCGCGACGCCCTGACCCAGCTCAGCTTCGAGAAGCTCGTCGAGGTGCAGCGTCCCCGCGGCGTCTACATCGTGGGCCTCACGAGCGACGACGTCGACCAGCTCTACAGCCTCCGGGGCGCGCTGGAGCAGCTCGCCCTCTCGCGCGCGATGCGGGTCGACGACGACGAGCGGTGGCAGCCGATGGCCGACGCCGTCCAGCGCATGGCCGAGGCCGCGGACGCCGGCGACCATGCGGCCTTCGTCACGGCCGACCTCGACTTCCACTCCCAGATCTACGCCCTCGCCGATCATCCCCGGCTGGAGGGTGCCTGGAACCAGTACCTCCCGACCTTCACGGCCCTCCTCGAGGTCACGATCAACCACGACGAGGACCTGCACGAGTCGTCGGACGATCACGTGACGCTGCTCGACGTCATGCGCACGGGAGCCCCGGAGGACGCCGCCGCGGTCCTCTCGGCTCACCTCGACGGCGCCCGGGAGCGGATGCTCCACGAGGTCGGCTCCCGCTGAGCCTGCGTCCGCCGGCGGCGAGGCGTTCAGCGGACGGAAAAGAACGGTTCCTACCGTGGGGGCCAGGGCAAGAGCCCTGGTCCGCGCCCGCGCGGGTGTCCTGCCACGAAGGAAGAACCTCCTCATGACGAACACCACAGCCTCCGCCACCTCCGCCTCGTCGCTCGGACTCCTCGTCCTACGCGTCGTCGTCGGCGCGATCTTCGCCGCCCACGGCGCTCAGAAGATCTTCGAGTTCACGATCCCCGGCACCATCGGCAGCTTCGCCGGCATGGGGGTCCCGCTCGCCGAGATCGCCGCACCAGTCGTCGCCTTCCTCGAGCTCATCGGCGGGATCCTGCTGATCCTCGGCCTGCTGACGCGCCCGGTCGGCATCCTCCTCGCCGTCGACATGCTGGTGGCACTCGTGCTCGTGCACCTGCCCGCCGGCCTGTGGGTGACGGCCGGCGGCTACGAGTTCGTCGCCGTGCTCGGCGCCGCGGCTCTCGCGCTCGCGCTCACCGGCGCCGGGCGCTACTCCATCGACGCCGCGGCCCTCCGCGGGCGCGCGCCGGCCTGGCTCGCCTGACCGGTCAGTCGCCCGCCTCGCGCGCGGGATCCACGCGCCGGACGAGGACCCAGGTGTTGCCGAGATCGGTGACCGTGTGGGTGAACTCGTCGAGCGCGGCCTGCGACAGCGCGAGCCCGCGTCCGCTCTCCGCCTCCTCGCCCGGCATCGACACGGCGTCCCAGTCGATCGGTGCCGGCGGGGCGGTGTCGCGGATGTAGGCGCGCAGCTCCTCCGCTGTCACGCGGACGTCGATGCTCAGCACGACGTCCGCGTGCTCATTGTGCTGGGCGACGTTGGTCGTGACCTCGCTCAGCGCCAGGGTGAACAGCACCTGATCCTGGGCAGGTACCTCCGGAGCCAGCGGCCACAGCCGGTCGAGCTCGTCGAGGGCGCGGTCGACGAGGGCGAGCCCGGCGGGCCCGTCGATGTGGAAGGCCCGGATGTCAGCGTCCATCGAACGCCGATTCCGGCGTCGGGTAGTCGCGGAGCACGCGATCCAGGTTGGTGAGGTGGAGGACGGTGCGCACGGCCTCGGGAACGGCGGCGATGCGCAGATCGCCGCCGGCCACGCGGGCGCTCTTGAGGCCGCCGACGAGGGCGCCGAGACCGGAGGAGTCGACGAACTCGGTGCCGCTCAGATCGATCGCGATGCGCGGCTGCCCCGCGGCGACGAGGTCGCTCACCGCGTTGCGCAGCAACGGCGCTCCCGAGGCGGTCAGGCGGCCCGTGATCGTGACGACGGCATAGCCGTCCCTGGTGTCAGTGCTGACGTTCATTCGACTCCTTCTCGAGGACCTTCGCGGCCGGACCGCGGTAGCGTGCCGCCTGGATGATGACGCTGAGGACGACCAGGTCGTACAGGACCCAGGCGGTGTTGACGAGGGTGCCGGTGCCGTCGCCGGTGCCGACGATGACCCGGGCGACCCCGATGACGAGGGCGATCACGAGGACGACCATGGCGGTGAGCTGCGGCCAGATCTCGCGCCACGGGATGCCCCGAGGATCGCGGCCGTCCTTCCTGGTCACGGCGAAGGACAGCGGTCGGCCGAGCACCACGTTGGCGAAGGCCGTCCAGCACGCGCGGATCCACACGGGGAACAGCGCAAGCGAGTACTGCTGACCTCGCCAGGTCTTCACCCCCTTCGCGACCACGAGGAACAGCGCCTGATTGACGAGGAAGTACGGCAGGAAGCGCGCGAAGAAGTCGACCGACCAGGCGGTGACGGGGAGCACGCCGAACACGAGATAGATCACCGGGGCGGCGAGGTAGACGATCGCGGCGAAGCCCGAGAGGTAGCTCCACATCGTCGCGAAGTACATGAGGCGCTGCCCCACAGAGAGTCCGCGCTTGGCCAGGGGGTTGTCGCGCAGCATGACCTGGAGCGTGCCCTGGGCCCACCGCAGCCGCTGCGTGAGCATCGTCCGGAGGTCTTCCGGGGCGAGCCCGTGCGCCAGGATCTCGTGGTGGTAGACGCTCTTCCAGCCGAGGGCGTGGAGCTGCATCGCCGTCGCCATGTCCTCCGTCACCGAGATCGTGGCGAGGGGGAGGATCGGCTGCGCCTCATCCGCACGGTCGAGGCGGAGCGCATCGAGCAGTCCGCGGACGGCCTCGACGGCGGTGAGGGGGGAGAGGTCGGAGGCGGCGAGCGCGTCGAGTCCGGCCTCGTCCACGATCACCTGCCCGAGCTCCGCGTCCTGCTGCACCGGCAGGGACTCGATCACTGCGAGGTCGGCACGGATGCCCTCGAGGTCGTGGGCGACGAGGATGCAGGAGGCGCTGTCTACGGCTTCCCCCACGCGGGCGGCCACCTCGGCGACCGACTCGCCCGCGGCGAGCTCCTTGCGTCCGCGTGCGATCGCGATGCGGAGCGCGCCGAGCTCGGTGGCGAGCGCCGGGTCGGTCGCCGCCTCGGCCTCGCGGGCGATGAGGGCCTCGGACGTCTTGAGGGCCCGCGTGGCGGAGTCGGTCACGTTCCGCACGTAGCCGACGATGCCGAGCTGCATCAGTGCTTCGCGGCGGAGCACGGCGTTCGAGCCGCAGAAGAAGGCCGCGTTCCAGCCGTCCTTCCCCTGCTGGATCGGCCCGTAGAAGAGGGGCGCCTGGCTGCCGAGCGGGTCGGCCTCGTCGACGTTCACGAACCATTGCGGCGTCTGCACGAGGGCGACCTCGGGATCATCGGCGAAGTAGCCGAGCGTGCGGTGCAGGATCAGCGGGTCCGGCACCTGGTCGGCGTCGAGGATGAGGAGGAACTCGCCGTCGGTCTGGAAGAGGGCGCTGTTGAGATTGCCCGCCTTGGCGTGCCGGGGCTTGCCCGTCCAGTCCTCGGAACGCGTGAGATAGCCGACGCCGGCGGCCCGGGCTTCGGCTTCGAGCTCGGGGCGCGAGCCGTCGTCGAGGATCCAGGTCGAGTGCGGGTAGGCGATCCGCTTCGCCGCCTTCGCGGTGGTCATGACGAGCTCGATCGGCTCGTCGTAGGTGGTGATGAACACGTCGACGGTGCCCTGCGGAGGCGACACCGGCGCCGGACGCTCCTTCGCGCGCCACATCGTCAGGCAGAACAGGAACGTGTCGATGAGGCTGTACGTCTCGGCGATCACGAGCGGCACCGCGATCCACCAGGCCGACCAGTTCACCGACTCCAGCCAGCGCCAGGCGACGTAGTTCACGCCGAGCAGGACCGACAGCAGCGCGAGGACGCGGATGGTCGCGAACCGGGCGGTCACGCGTCCCTCCGCACGACCACGACGGTGATGTCGTCGGTGGCGCGCTCATCGTTCGCGAGTCGCAGGGCCTCGCGCACGGCGCCGTCCGGTCCCATCGCGGTGAGCACCCGCTCCACGTGGCCGAACGGGTCGTCGGCGTCGAGGACGTCGAGGAGACCGTCGCTGCAGCAGATGAAGGCGTCCCCCACCTCGAGCCGCGTCGTCACCGGGACCCGGGGGTCGGCGAGGCCCATCCCCATGCCCAAGGGCAGGTTCGTGGAGCGCAGGGGCGTCCACGACCCGTCTGCGCGGACGACGAACGCGAGGCTGTGGCCCGCGTCGATGACCTCGAGCTCTCCCGTCTCCGGCCGCAGCTCGGCGACGACCGCCGTGACGAACATCGACGTGTCCGCGAGATCGTCCTCGAGCAGGCGGTCCACCTCGATCACGGCGTCGGACAGCGAGCGCTCCGGCGCCGTGCGCAGGGACGCCCGAACCGTGGCCGCGACCAACGCCGGCCCCGTGCCCTTGCCCATGGCATCGGCCAGGGTCACCCGCAGGGCCTCGCCGTGGCGCGAGAAGTCGTAGTAGTCCCCGGCGAGCGTTCCCCGCGGGGCGGCACCGGCGGCGATCGTGTACCCGGCGATCTCCGGGTGCGCCCGCGGGCGCAGCGCTCGCTGCACCACGGCGGCGTGGTCGACGTCGGCGTCCTGTGCCAGCTCCGTCTGCACCCAGAACGCGAGGTCGCGCAGGAGGTCCTGCTGGGCGTCGGTGAACGTGTGCGGCTCGGTGTCGAGCACGCACAGCGTCCCGACCGGCTCCCCTCCCGGCGCGTGCAGCGGATGGGCCGCGTAGAAGCGCAGGTGCGGGTCGCCGGTCACGAACGGATTCTCGGCGAAGAGGTCGGTCGTGCTCGCATCCTCCACCACCACCGTCCGGTCCTGCGACACGGTGTAGTCGCAGAACGAATCCTGTCGCGGTGCCTCGTTCCCCCCGAGGCCGATCTGCGATTTGCGCCACTGCCGGTCGCGATCGATCAGCGAGACGCTGACCATCGGCACGCCGAACATCTCCTTCGCCAGTCGTGCCACCCGATCCACCCGCTCATCGGGTGGCGTGTCAAGGATCCCCAGTTCCTCGAGCGCTGCCTGTCGCCGTCGCTCGTCGAACATTCCCCCGGCCCTCCTCCGTGTTTATTCCCCTCATCCTAGGGAGGAACCGCACCCGGGGCGCCAGGCCGCCCGGCGGCATTCAGGTGAACCACAGGAAACGGTTCTGCGCAAGCCCCGCGGAGAACCGCTTCTCCGGATCTACCATCGCGCCAGGACCAGAGCGCCGTGTCTGCGCGTCCTCGGAAAGGAGGCAGGTGGATGCCGCTCAAGACCCGCCAGCGGGACCGGTACAACCGCCGAGAAGCCCTCGCCGGCTATCTCTTCATCTCGCCATGGCTCATCGGATTCCTCATCTTCACGGCCGGCGCGATGGTCTACAGCCTGTACATCTCGTTCAGCAGCTACAACCTCGCCACGAACAGCGCGCGCCCGGTCGGCATCGACAACTACGCCAACCTCTTCGAGGACCCGCGGGTGGGCGTCTCGCTCGCCAACACGCTGTTCTACGTGGTGATGGCGGTGCCGCTGGAGATCGTGTTCGCGCTCGTCCTCGCGCTGCTGCTCAACCGGGTCGGGCGAGGTGCGGGATTCTTCCGCGTGCTCTACTACCTGCCGAAGATGACCCCGGCCGTCGCCACGGCCGCCGTGTTCTTCCTCCTCCTGAACGGCAATTCCGGGGCGATCAACCAGTTCCTCCGACTGTTCGGCATCCAGGGGCCCCAGTGGCTCGTCGACCCCGCGTGGGTCAAGCCGAGCATCGTGATCATGACGCTGTGGACCGTCGCGGGAACCATGGTGATCTTCCTGGCGGCCCTCAAGAACGTGCCGGTCGAGCTGTACGAGGTGGCCTCGCTCGACGGGGCGGGACCGATCAGGAAGTTCTTCTCGATCACCCTGCCGATGATCTCGGGGGCCATGTTCTTCAACGTCATCGTGCTCTCGATCGCCGCCTTCCAGATCTTCGATCAGGCGTATCTGCTGTTCTGGCGGGATCAGAGCAACTCGTCTCCTGAGGCGTCGCTCTTCTACGCGATCTACCTGTTCCAACAGGCCTTCCGGCAGTTCAACTTCGGCTTCGCGGCGGCGATGGCGTGGCTGCTCTTCGTCATCATCATGATCATCACGCTCATCCAGGTGAAGGTCGGCAACCGCTTCGTCTACTACGAGGGAGACCGCTGATGTCCCAGACCCTGCGTCAGGTCCCCGTCGAGGCCACCGGGGACGACCTCCCGGAGGCCGTCGCGGCTCCCGCCCCGGCCCGGTCGCGCTGGCGACGGCGCCTGCGACAGCCGAAGAGCCTCGTCGCCCGGATCGTGCTGAACATCATCCTCGTGCTGTTCGCGCTGCTGTTCCTGTACCCCTTCGCGTGGCTCATCGCTGCCAGCTTCAAGCCGCGGGGGGAGGTGTTCGACAACGCCCTCATCCCGAAGACGTTCGTGCCGGAGAACTACGTCGAGGTGTGGAATCAGCTCCCGCTGCTGAACTGGATGGGCAACAGCATCGCCATCGCGCTGCTCGCCGCCGGTGCCGTGGCGATCTCCAGCTCGATCGTGGCGTTCGGCTTCGCCTACTTCCGCTTCCCGGGGCGCGGGCTGCTGTTCGGCCTCGTGCTCGCGACGATGATGCTCCCCGGCGCGGTGACGATGATCCCGATCTACCTCATCTGGAAGGAGACCGGACTCCTCGGCACCTGGGTGCCGCTGTGGGGCATGAACCTGTTCGGCTCGGCCTTCTACATCTTCCTGCAGCGGCAGTTCTTCCTCGGCCTTCCTCGGGAGCTGTTCGAGGCGGCGCGGCTCGACGGGGCCAGCGCCTGGGGCCTCTTCTGGCGGATCGCGATGCCGCTGTCGATACCGTCGTTCGTCATCGTGTTCCTGTTCGAGTTCCAGGCGAGCTGGAACAACCTGCAGGCCGCCCTCATCTACCTCAACGCCGGGTCGGTGGACGAGTTCACCGCGCCGCTCGGCATCGCCTACGCGATGACCAAGTACAGCCCCACGGCGGGCGGTCACGGTGATTACCAGTACGTCATGGTCGCCTCCCTCCTGGTGACCCTCCCCATGCTCATCCTCTTCGCCTTCGGGCAGCGTGCCTTCATCGAGGGCGTCGCCACCCAGGGGCGCAAGGGATGACGAACCACAGATCGAAAGGAGCAGTCATGCGCACACGCATGCTGGGAATCACCGCGGTCGCCGCGGCATCCGTCCTCGTCCTCGCCGGGTGCGGCGGGGGAGGGGGAGACGACCAGGCGGCCGACGCCGACTTCGGCGCGGAGCCGAGCGGCACGCTCAAGGCGTGGGGCTTCGAGAACGCCGACGACGTCGGCACCTCGCGCATGGACTACGCCGCCGAGCAGTTGAAGGACGTCGAGGTCGACCTCGACGCGACGGCCTTCGACGCGCAGAAGTTCACCACGCGGATCGCGAGCGGCGACGTGCCCGACGTCGTGCAGATGGACCGCCGGTACGTGACCACGTATGCCGCGCAGGACCTCATCATGCCGCTCGACGAGTGCTTCGCCGCCCAGGACGTCTCGCCGCGGGACCACTGGTACCCCTTCGTCGTCGACGACGTCACCTACGACGATGCCGTGTGGGCGGTGCCGCAGTTCTACCAGCCGCCGGCGATCCTGCTGAACAAGGCCGTGCTCGACGAGGCGGGGGTGACGGCGGACGAGATCGACACCTCGCAGCCCGACGTGCTGCTCGGCGCGATCGAGAAGATGTACCAGGAGTCCGGCGGCGTGCCGACGCGGCTCGGGTTCGACCCCGTGGCGACCGGTCAGGCCGGGCTGTGGATCCTCGGCATGGGCGGCCAGCTCAACGATGAGAAGGGGGCGCCGACCTTGGACGACCCCAGCAACGTGGCCGGCATCGAGATGCTCAAGCAGATCACAGACGCGCAGGGCGGCTTCGCGGCCGTCAAGAGCTTCACCGACTCGTTCGACGCCTTCGGCGACCAGAACCAGTTCGTCGCCCAGCAGGTCGGCGCGCAGGTGAACGCGCAGTGGTATCCGAACGTGCTCAGCCCCTACGCCGACCAGATCGACCTCGAGGCTGTGCCGTTCCGGAATGCCGACGGGGAGCCGTTCTCGGTCGCGTCCGGCACCGCGTTCGTGATCCCGGCCGGCGCGGAGAACCCCGCGGCGGCGTGCGCCTGGATGGTGAACCTCACCTCGGACGACGCCTGGAACGCGGCGGGCGAGGCCCGTGCCGAGACGCTGAAGACCGACGGCGGTATCAACACCGGGCTCTTCACCGGATCGCCGTCCGCCGATCAGTCGATCCGTGAGACCTTCGTGACGGACAGCGGCAACGCCGGCTTCGACCAGGTCATCTCGACCTACTACGACGTGGTGGACTACGGACAGTCCTTCGGTTCCTCGCCCGCGGGCCAGGAGATCCAGAACGAACTCAACAACGCCATCACCGCAGCGCTCCTCGGGGACAAGTCTCCCGAGGACGCGCTGAAGGAGGCGCAGGAGGCGGCGATGCGGGCGTACGAGAACGCCACGGCCGGCTAGACCCCGGAGGGGCAGAGCGCCAGGCGGCCATGTTCGCCTGGCGCTCGTCGACCGATCGGGTCGGCGTGGATGATGGAGGCCTACCGATCGGAGGTCGACCATGGACCAGCGTGAGCTCGATGAGCGGATCCGCGACTACTACGAGGACCAGTTCGACGAATCGGCGCGGTTGACGACCCGCTCGGCGCAAGGACCTCTGGAGCACCAGCGCATCCAGGAGCTGATCGCCGCGCACCTCCCCGAGGGTCGCGTCATCGATGTCGGAGGCGGGGCGGGCGTCCATGCGCGGTCGCTCCTGGACCGTGGCCATCAGGTCATCCTCGTCGACCCGGTGCGCGGGCACGTCCACAGCGCGGCGCAGCGGGGCGTGGATGCTCGTGTAGGGGACGCGCGCTCGTTGCCGTTCACCGCGGACAGCTTCGATGCCGCTCTTCTCCTCGGTCCGCTGTACCACCTGGCGGATCGCGCGGACCGCCTCCAGGCGCTCGGCGAGGCCGCACGGGTGGTGCGATCCGGCGGCTGGGTGTTCGCGGCAGGCCTCTCGCGATTCGTCGGATTCGGTCAGCTCGCGCTGGGCGTGACCGACCTCCACCTCGACGATGAACACGGCGCACTGCTGGAGCACGGGGCGCCCTCCTCGCGAGGTCGCTTCCCTGCCGGGCACTTCCACACGGCGGATTCGCTCGCCGAGGAGGCCGCCGCCGCCGGACTCGACGTTGTGGAGGTCCATGGCGTCGAAGGGCCCGGCGGGCTGCTGCTGGAGGAGATGCCTGCGGAGGAGACGGCGCTCACACAGGCGGCTCTCCTGCTGGCGCGAGCCGGGAGCACCGTTCCCGGAATCCGGGAGCTCAGCCCGCACCTCCTGGTCGTGAGCCGGGTGCGGTGACGCTCTGCAGTGTTGACTGTTAACAGTCAACACTGGTAGCCTCGCGGTGTCGACAACACGGTCGACCCACGTAGAGGAGCAAAGATGCCCCGCATGCGCATCACTCGGGCGGCCGCTGCCTTCGCCGCCCTCGCCGCCACCGCTCTGGTGCTGTCGGCCTGCACGAAGGTCGACGAGAGCGAGGGGGCCGCCTCGACCTATCCCGAGGACGACATCCGGCTGATCATCCAGGCCAATCCCGGCGGCGGCTCCGACCTGTCGTCCCGCGCGCTCGCCACCGAGCTCGAGAAGATCCTCGGTGTCAGCGTGATCCCGGAGAACATGCCCGGTGCCGCGGGAGCGCTCGCGATGGAGTACGTCGGCTCGCAGGATCCGGACGGCTACGTCATCGGCTTCG
Source organism: Microbacterium meiriae (assembly GCF_040685015.1). Taxonomy (NCBI): domain Bacteria; kingdom Bacillati; phylum Actinomycetota; class Actinomycetes; order Micrococcales; family Microbacteriaceae; genus Microbacterium; species Microbacterium meiriae. The sequence continues at coordinate 1,450,809 of NZ_JBFBHD010000001.1, forward strand.
CGCCCGTCGAGATCGCGATGCTCAACACGACCCAGAGCGCCGACGTGCTGCCCGACGACTTCGACCTGCTCGGCCAGATCATGCTCGCTCCCGGCGTCATCACGGTGGGTGCCAACAGCGGCATCGAGACCCTCGACGACCTCGTGACGCAGGCGAAGTCCGGCGCGGTCACGGTCGCGAACTCCGGTGCCGGCTCGATCTGGGAGGCCGCCACCCTCGGCCTCGGCCAGGCGACCGACGCCGACTTCACCCCCGTCCCCTACGACGGCGGCGCCACGGCGGTCGCGGCCGCCGCGTCCGGTGAGACCGTCGCCGCCGTCTCCGGACTCGGCGAGGCGCTCGCGCAGGGCGAGGCCGTCCGCATCCTCGCGGTCATGAACGACGAGCGTCACCCCGACGCGGAGGATGTCGAGACGGTCGAGGAGGCCATCGGCGAAGAGGTCGTCTTCGGCGGCTGGGGCGGCATCTACGCACCGGCCGGACTGCCGGACGACGTGCACGACGCCCTCGAAGCCGCCGTCAAGGAGGCCGTGGAGTCCGAGAGCTACCAGAAGTTCCAGGCCGACGCCGGCAACCTCGTGGTCTACCGCGACTCCGAGGAGTGGACCGGGTTCGTCGACGACCAGTTCGCCCTGTTCCAGGACCTCCTGGGCTGAACACCTCCGGTGGGGTCGGCACGCGCCGACCCCACCGGGTCCTCCGACGAAGGAGCACCATGACCAGCCCCGACACCGCGGCCGAGCCGGTCGCGCCGGGCGGCTACGAGGGAGCGACCGCCTCCCGTCCCCTCGAGATCGCGTTCGCCGCCGTCGCCCTCGCGATCACCGCCGGCTACCTCTTCCTCGCCACGCAGATCCCGCTGCGCCGCGAGGCCGCCCCCGGACAGATCGACGCCCGCTTCTGGCCGCTCGTCATCGGCGTGACCGGCGTCGTGATCGCGATCGCCCTGCTCGCCGTGGCGATCACGCGACCGGCACCCACGCGTGAGGATCTCGAGCGCATCCAGCCGGGCGGCGTCCTCCGGGTGATCGCGACGATCGCGATCGCCGGCGCCTTCATCGCGCTGTGGTCCCTCGGCTCGGTCATCCTCTTCGGCTACCGGATCGAGGTCTTCCCGATCGCCTGTGCCCTGCTCATGGCCGCACTGATGCTCCTCTACGGCCACCGCCGCTGGCTGAGCCTCGTCATCTACTCCGCCGCCGTCACGGCATTCGTCTACGTCGTCTTCGGCATGCTCCTGAGGATCCCCCTGTGAACGCGCTCCTGGAGGGGCTGAACTCGCTCCTCGACATCTCGATCCTGCTGTACATGGCAGTCGGCCTCGTGCTCGGCTTCATGGTCGGCGCCTTCCCCGGCATCACCGCGACCATGGCCGTCGCACTCGCCGCCGGCTTCACCATGACCCTGGAGCCCGTGCAGGGCCTCGCGGTGCTCCTGACGATCTACGTCGCGGCGAACTTCGGCGACCGGGTGCCGTCCATCCTCATCAACACCCCGGGGACACCCGCCTCCATCGCCACCACCCTCGACGGCTATCCCATGGCGAAGCAGGGCAGGGCCGGTCTGGCGCTGACGATCTCCGCGATCGTGTCGGCCGTCGGCATCCTCGCCTCGCTCGTGCTCTTCTCGGTCGCCGCCGTGCCGATCGCCAGCTTCGCCCGGGACTACTTCAAGTCGCCCGAGCTGTTCGCGCTCGTCGTCTTCGGCATCGCGATCATGATCGGCATCTCGTCGAAGTCGATGCTCAAGGGCATCCTGGCCGGTCTCTTCGGGCTGATGCTCGGCAGCGTCGGCACCTACGCGGCCACCGCCGACCAGCGCTTCACGTTCGGCGTGCTGGAACTCGTCGAGGGCGTGAACTTCATCGCCGTCATCATCGGTCTCTTCGGCATCGCCGAGCTGTTCGATCAGCTCCTCACGCACCGGAAGTCGCACGTCCGACCGATCTCGAGCCTCGGCCGGTGGTGGCCGAACCGCGCCGAGCTGAAGCAGAGCGGACGGGCCACCGCGGTCGGCGGGGCGGTCGGCCTCGGCGTCGGCCTCATCCCCGCGGCCGGCGGCGACATCGCCGGGCTCATCGGCTGGGAGCGGGCGCGGAAGGCGTCGAAGCACCCGGAGATGTTCGGAAAGGGGTCGATCGAGGGCGTCGCCGCGTCCGACACCGCCTCCAGCGCCACGCTCGGCGGCTCGCTCACCACCACGATGGCGCTCGGCATCCCCGGCGACTCCGTGATGGCGGTCATGATCGGCTCGATGATCATCTGGGGCATCACCCCCGGGCCCACGCTGTTCACCAACCGCCCCGACCTCGTCGTCTCGATCGTCGGCATCATGCTCGTCGCGACCCTCCTGTCGCTCGCGCTGAGCCTCGTGCGGATGAAGGGCATGGTCAAGCTGCTCGACGTGCCGCAGCCGTACCTGTGGAGCGGCATCCTCATCTTCTGCATCATCGGCACCTACGCCACCTCGAACAGCCTGTCGACGGTCGTCACGATGCTCGTCTTCGGGGTGATCGGCGTGCTGCTCAAGCGCATGCAGGTCCCGGCAGGACCCGTGGTGCTCGGCCTGCTGCTCGGTCCGCTCGCCGAGGAGAACCTCGCCCGCACGCTGGCGATCCTGCCGACGCGGCCGTTCTTCGAGGTCGTCAGCCCGATCGCCCTCGTGCTGCTCGCGCTCGCGGTGCTGTCGATCGTCATGCCGGCGATCCGTGCCGCCCGCACGCCCCGCGCCGAGCGGGCCTCGTTGGAGGACTCGATCCTCCACACCGACAGCATCGTGCAGATCGAGAAGGCGCACGACGAGCTCGCGGCGCAGCCCGACCTGCTCACCTCCACCGTCCGCAACGTCCACGCCGGTGCGCGCCGGGGACGCGCCGACCGCAAGAACCGCCAGAGCACGACCCCCGAGGAGACCGAGAAGTGACCCGCTACGACATCCTGACCGCCGTCCCGACCGCGTTCCACCGCGACGGGACCCTCGACCTCGAGGGGTCGCGCGCGATCTTCCGATTCGTGGCCGACTCGGGGAACGAGGGCGCCTTCATCCTCGGCACCACGGGCGAGTTCCCCGCGGTGGACGCGGACGAGTTCCGGGCGCTCGTGGCCGCCGCGCTGGAGGAGCTGGCCGGCCGGATGCGCGTCATCGTGCACGTCGGGCAGCCGAGCACGTTCGAGGCCGTGCGTCTGGTCGGCATCGCGAAGGAGCTCGGGGCCACGGAGTTCGCGGCCCTCACCCCCTATTACCTGCGTGCCACGGACGATGCGATCCTCGACTACTACCGTGCCGTCTCGGCGGCGGTGGGCGACGGGCGCCTGTACGTCTACATCTACCCCGCGCGTAGCGGGAACCCGGTCTCGCCGGAGCTGCTCGTGCGCATCGCCGCGCTTCCGAACGTGGTGGGAGCGAAGGTGAGCGAGCTGTCGCTCGACGACATCGCGGCCTATCGTGCGGCCGTGCCGACGGGCTTCGAGCTCTACACCGGCGCCGACCGTGACCTCATCGCGGCCGTCGAGGCGGGGGCGCAGGGTGTCGTCTCGGGCGTCTCCTCCGTGACGCCGAAGCCCTTCCGCGCCCTCGCCGATGCCGGGCGCTCCGGAGATGCCGAGGCCATCGCGGCGGCACAGGCAGCCGTCGACGACGTCGTCGCGCTCATCGGCGGCGACATGGCGCGCATGAAGGAGGCGTACCGCGTGCTCGACGTCGTGGACACTCATTGCCGCATGGCGATCGCCGAACCCTCCGCCGACGAGCGGGCCGCCGTCGCACAGGTGGTGGCCACGCACCGCTGACACGACTCCGGGACCTACACGGGCGGGATGCCGCGGCCTTCGGGTCGCGGCATTTCTGCATGGACTCGCTTTTACTTGTCCGACAAGTGAGCGCAGGCAGGAGCCTACTTGACGACACGCAGGGAATGTGTCTAGGCTCAGGAACGGAAATTCCGCCGATGTCGCGAAGGAGCGAACGGGACATGTCAGACAAGATCGAGATCACCGGGTCCGACTTGTCAGACGCGCTCGCTCGACGTCTGGCTCAGCACCTGCAGCGCTCCGGGCTGGAGATCGGCGACCCGCTGCCCACCGAGGCCGAACTCGGCGCCGTGCTGGAGGTGGGACGGCAGCGCATCCGCGAGGCCCTCAGCGTGCTCGAAGCGTTCGGCATCGTGGCCTCTCGGCAGGGCGCGCGCCGCGTGTGGCGCGGGTTCCGTGCCGCCGATCTCGCCACCCGCTGGATCGGCTTCGTCGACGACCCGGAGGCCGCCACCCGCGAGCTCCTGGAAGTGCGTCACGCGCTGGAGACTTCGCTGCTTCCCCTGGTCATCCCGCGCCTGCAGCCGAGCGACCTGACCCGCCTGCGTCTGCTCTCGGAGGAGATGGTGGAGCGAGCCCTGCGCAACGAGAGCTTCGCGGAGCTCGACCAGCAGTTCCACCGCGGGCTGCTCGCGCCGATGCGCAATGCGTTCGTGGACCAGTTCCTGCAATCCTTCTGGGTCGTCTTCGCGGCCGCGCGACGGGAGGAGCCCGTGGAGGAGGACCCCGCCATCGCCGCGATGCACGGTCGCATCATCGACGCGATCGAGGCCGGCGACACCCGCCGAGCCGTCCACGAGCTCGACGCCCACTTCTACGGCGTCCGCAACCGCTACCCGGACATCGACTTCGGCACCACGGCCGCGCTGCCGGTCTGACCCCTCCCCGCACCGGCGCGTTCTGCCGCACCCGTTTTGAAATCGATTTCGCACAACCCTCATCTGATCGACGAAGGAGTACGCATCATGAGATCCACCCGATTCCTCCCCGGATTGGCCGTCCTCGGCGTGGTCGCCCTCACCGCCGGCTGCGCCGGAGGCGCCCCGACGGGCGAGGGCGACGGTCCCGTCGAGATCACCTACTGGCTCTGGCAGGACGACGCGACCGACCCCACCTGGACGGAGCTCGCGGACGAGTTCAACGACGCGCAGGACGAGGTGGAGGTCGTGCTGGAGACGATCCCCCTCGACCAGTACCAGAACCAGCTCGTGTCCTCTGCGATGAACGGCACCGGACCGGACGCCGCCCGCAGCAAGGACTGGTGGCTCGGGCAGTTCGCGCCGCAGGGCGCCATCGCCGACCTCACCCCGTACGTCGACGGCTGGGACGCCTCGGACGACGTCGTCGACTCGCTCTGGGCGACGGGGCAGCTGCCCGGCGAGGACGCCGTCTACATGCTGCCGCACCAGTACACGACGCTCTACCTCTACTACCGCGTGGACTACTTCGAGGAGCTCGGGCTCGAGGCGCCGCGCACCCAGCAGGACCTCCTCGACGCGGCGGCGGCCCTCACCGGCGACGGCCGGTACGGCATCGACGTCCGCGGCGGTGCGGGCGGACAGGACCAGTGGCTCGCATGGATGTACGCCGGCGGCGCGTCGGTCGTCGACGACTCCGGCGAGGTCGTCCTGGACGACGCGAAGGGCGTCGCGGTGAACGAGGACTACCTCAGCATCGTCACCGACCTGCAGGCCGCGCCCCCCGGATCGATCACGGCCGCCTTCGCCGACGTCAAGACGAACTTCGTCGAGGGTCTCACCGGCATGATGATCCACCACCCGGGTTCCCTGAAGGAGCTGCAGGGCGTCTTCGGCGACAAGCTCGGCGTCGTCCCGATCCCCACGGAGGACGGGAAGCCGGGCGCGACACTCGGCAGCATGAGCGGCAACGTCATCCTCGAGGGCTCCGACAAGAAGGACGCCGCGTGGACCTGGATCTCCTGGCTGAGCGAGGAGGCGCAGATGGAGAAGATCTCCGCCTCGCCGCAGGGCCAGCTGCCCGTGCTCGAGTCGGTGATCGACACCGAGGCGTACTCGTCCGACCCGCAGCTCGCGGTCGCGGTCGACGCGATCCCCACCGCCAAGACCTGGCCGGCGCTGGAGGGGGTGGCGGAGCTCGCCGCCAAGGAGTGGAACCCGCTCATCCAGCAGGCGTTCCAGGGTGAGATCAGCAGCCAGGACGTGCTGACGAAGATGTCTGACGTGCTGCGCTGAGGACCGACATGGCAAGCTCCACTCTCACGGAAGCGGTCGTCACCGGCCGGCCGGCCCCGCGCCGGCCGGTGACCCGGCCCCGGCGGCGCGCTCGCCGCGGGTCGGTCGCCCCGCTCGTCCTGCTCGCGCCGGCGATCGCGCTGGTCGCGGTCTTCGCCGGGTATCCGCTCGTCCGCTCGATCTGGTTCTCGTTCAACGACGTGAGCGTCTTCACCGGCGTGCTCGAGTTCGTCGGGTTCCAGAACTTCGCCAGTGTCATCGGCACGGCGGAGTTCCTGCCCACGCTCGGCCGCACGGCCATCTGGACGTTCGGCGCCGTCTCCCTCCAGCTGATCGGCGGGCTGTCGCTCGCGCTCATGCTGAACAACCGCTTCCCGCTGCGGGGCGTGTACCGCGGGCTGATCATGATCCCGTGGGCGACGCCCAGCGTCCTGGTCGCGCTGATGTGGAAGTGGATCCTCGATCCGAACAACGGCGTCCTCAATCAGTGGCTGCTGAACGCCGGGGTCATCGACGCCCCGATCGAGTTCCTGTCGCAGAACAGCACCGCGCTGCCGACCCTCGTGATGATCGACGTCTGGCAGGGCATCCCGCTCTTCGCGATCATGATCCTCGCGGCGCTGCAGAGCGTGTCCGGCGAGCTCAAGGAGTCCGCGCAGATCGACGGATGCGGGCCGGTCGGCGTGTTCCGTCACGTCGTGCTGCCCGCCATCCTCCCGACGATCCTCATCACGACGCTCCTGCGCCTGATCTGGACCTCGAACTACGTCGACCTCATCTTCATCCTCACCGGCGGCGGGCCGGGCACGTCCTCGACGACGCTGGCGCTCGAGTCGTATCTGACGACATACAAGGCCAGCGACTTCGGTGCCGGCGCGGCGTACGCCGTCATCCAGGCCCTGTTCCTCGCCGTCTTCATCGCGCTCTACGTGCGCCTCACCCGGAAGGACACCACGCGATGAGTACGACGACCGTCCCCGTCCGCTTCGGCCGCTTCGCGGGAAGGACCGGCTTCGCGATCGCCCTCCTCGGCGTCCTCGCGATGGTGCTCGGGCCGTACATCGTCATGCTGCTGACGTCGCTCACGCCCCGGGATCAGCTCGCCGGCGCTGGAGCGAACCTCATTCCCTCGGAGTTCACGACCGCCTCCTACGCCGAGCTGCTGTCGACCACGCCGTTCCTGACCTATCTGCGGAACAGCCTCACCGTCGCCGCGATCGCCGTCCCGGTGACCCTCGTCGTCTCCACCGGCGCCGCCATCGCGATGTCGCGGTTCGACTTCCGCGGCCGCGGGGCCGTCATGATCGGGCTGCTGCTCGCACAGATGTTCCCCGCCGTGCTGCTCGTGATCTCGCTGCAGGGGCAGCTCCGCGGGATGGGGCTGATGGACACGACGCTGGGTCTCGCACTGGTCCACGCCGCGTTCGCCACGCCGTTCGCCACCTGGCTGCTCAAGGGCTTCGCGGACTCGATCCCGCGCGAGATCGAGGAGGCCGGCCAGATCGACGGGGCCTCGTCCTGGCAGATCATCCGCATCCTGCTGCTGCCCCTGCTGCGGCCGGGGATGGTGGCGGCGGGAACCTACGCGTTCATCCTCACCTGGAACGAGTTCCTCTACGCCCTCACGTTCACCTCGCAGACGGCGACCCGCACCCTGCCGGTCGGCCTGCACCTGTTCATCGGCGAGTACCAGATCCGGTGGGATCTGCTCACCGCGGGCGGCGTGCTCTCGGTGCTCCCCGTCGTCGTCGGCTTCCTCCTCGTGCAGAAGCGCCTCGTCGCCGGACTCGCCGCCGGCGCCGTCAAGGGCTGACGCCCCCTCCGACCCCTCCTCGTCGTCCCGGAAGGACCACGCATGAAAATCGAATCGATCGACCTCCAGCTCTCCCGCATCCCCCTCCCCAAGGGTCCGTGGGGGGACCAGATCCATCGGGTGACCCACATCGAGATCATCCTCGCCGACATCACCACCGACACCGGCCTGGTCGGCACCGGGTTCAGCCACACCTCCGGCGTCGGCGGCCAGATGATGATGGCGGCGCTGCGCGAGCTCATCCCCACGCTCATCGGCCGTGAGGTCAATCCGCGAGCCGTCTGGCAGCACTCCTGGCAGCATCTCCGCGACAACGGCCCCGGCGGGACCACCACGCTCGCGCTCGCCGCGATCGACGTGGCGCTGTGGGATCTGCTGGGGCTGCACTACCAGCAGCCGCTCGCGAAGCTCCTCGGGCAGGTGCGCGACCGGGTCGCGCTGTACGGTAGCGGCATCAACCTCAACCTGTCCGCCGAGGAGGTCGTCGAGCAGGTCAAGGAGTGGAAGTCCGACGGGTACGCCGCCGGGAAGGTCAAGGTCGGCAAGCCGGACCTCGAGGAGGACGTCTACCGGCTCACCAAGATCCGCGAGGCCGTCGGCGAGTACCCGCTCATGGTCGACGCCAACCAGGGATGGACCTACGGAGAGGCGGTCCGGGCGGTCACCCGGTTCCGCGACCTCAACCTGTACTGGGTCGAGGAGCCGCTGCGCGTGGACGACGTCGCCTCGCACGCCCGCCTCCGGGCGCGCTCTCCGATCCCGATCGGCCTGGGCGAGAACGTCTACACGCTCCAGCAGTTCAACCAGTACCTCCTCGCCGACGCGTGCGACTTCATCCAGGCCGACGTCGGTCGTGTCGGCGGCATCACGCCCTACATGGACATCGCCGCCCTGGGCCGGGCGTACAACGCCCCCATGACGCCGCACTTCGTGATGGAGCTCACGGCCAACGTGCTCTGCGCGGTGCCCAACGCCCTGTTCGGCGAGATGACGGACGGCGGTACGCTCACCGACCTCGGCGTCATCGTGCCGCAGCGGCCGCAGAACGGGTTCTTCGTCCCGACCGGAGCGCCGGGCAACGGCCTGGAGTACGACCGCGAGAACCTCGCACGGCACGCGGTGAGCTGAGGGAGACGAACGACATGACGGACATCTTCGACCTCACCGACCGCATCATCCTCGTCACCGGCGGCCTCGGCCAGATCGGCTCGGCCTTCGTCCGCGAGCTGCACGGGCGCGGTGCCCGGGTGGCCGTGGCATCGCGCACCGTCGACGCCGCGCGCCTGCAGGAGACGTTCCCCGAGATCGCCGACAGCCCGCGCCTCCTCGGCGTCTCCGTGGACATCGTCTCGAAGGACAGCGTCGAGGCCGGCCTCGATGCGATCGTCGATGCGTGGGGTGCGGCGCCGGACGGCGTGATCAACAACGCGGGACTGGACACCCAGCCGAGCGCGCCGCCCGAGGTCTCCGGCCCGTTCGAGGACTTCCCCCTCGACGTGTTCCGGGAGGTGGTCGACGTGAACCTCGTCGGCACCTTCCTCGTGACGCAGGCGGCCGGTGCCCGGATGCGCGCCGTCGGAAAGCCGGGCTCGATCATCAACGTCGGCTCGATCTACGGGATGGTGTCCCCGGTGCAGGACATCTACGCCTACAAGGAGGAACAGACCGGGGTGCCGTTCGTGAAGCCGGTGGCGTACTCGGCGGCGAAGTCGGGGCTCTACAACCTCACGCGCTACTGCGCGACGTACTGGGGGCGGCAGGGGATCCGGGTCAACACCCTCACTCCGTCCGGCGTCGGCCGAGACACGCAGGACGCGACCTTCCGGCAGAACTACACGGCGCGCATCCCGATCGGGCGGATGGCGGAGGCGACCGACTTCAACGGTGCCGCGGTCTTCCTGCTCTCCGATGCCTCGCGCTACATGACCGGAGCCAACCTCGTCGTGGACGGGGGGTGGACGGCATGGTGACCACCGCGGCGGACCTCGGGGTGCTGATGGCGGCGATCGCCACCCCCTACGACGCGGAGGGGGCGGTCGACACCGGGCTGCTCTCGACGCTCATCGGGGACTACGTGGCGCGCGGGGTCGAGGGGATCTACTGCTGCGGGTCGTCGGGGGAGGGCCTCCTCCTGTCGGCGGACGAGCGGACCGCGGTGGTGGAGACCGCGGTGAGCGCCGCGGAAGGGCGGATACCCGTCGTCGCCCACGTCGGCGCGCTGTCCACGAGGGAGGCGATCGAGCTCGCGCGACGGGCTCAGCAGGCCGGCGCATCCGCACTCTCGATGATCCCGCCGATCTACTACTCGTTCGGCATCGAGGCCGTCCTCGACCATTACCGCGCGGTGCTGGACGCCGTGGATCTCCCGCTCATCGTCTACAACATCCCGCAGTTCACCGGGACGGAGTTCACGGTCGAGACAGCCGGCGAGCTCCTGGACGACGATCGGGTGATCGGACTCAAGCAGACCGCGCACAACATGTACGCCCTGGAGCGCATGAAGACGGCCTTCCCCGACAAGGCCTACATCAACGGCTTCGACGAGGTGTTCGTGCCGGCGGTCGCCGCCGGCGCCCGCGGGACCATCGGCACGACCGTCGGGCTGCAGGTCGAGCTCTTCCAGGCGGCGCGTCGCCTCCTCGACGTCGGCGACCTGGCCGGAGCGCAGCGGGTGCAGAGCCGGATCAACCATGTCATCGCCGAGCTGGTCGCGATCGACGTCTTCCCTGCGGCGAAGTACCTCTCCGGTCGCAGCGCGGGTGGCGCCGGAGCACTGGGCGACTGCCGTCGTCCGTTCCGACCGCTCTCGGACGCGGCTCGGGCCCGGCTGGATGCTCTCGGGGTGACTCTCGATCGATTCCTCGCGGAGGTCTGAGGGCTGAAACCGGTTACAGTGGGTGCCCATGGCCACGATCTACGACGTCGCGCGGCGGGCCGGCGTCTCGCCGGCCACGGTCTCACGCGTCTTCAACGGCACGAGCGTGTCGGAGGAGAAGGCGGCGGCCGTGCGGGCGGCGGCGGAGGAGCTCCGATTCACGCCGAACCGGACGGCGCGCACGTTGCGGACCCAGAGCTCCGAGGTCATCGCCCTGGTGATCCCGGACATCGAGAACCCGTACTTCACCGAGATGGCGCGTGGGGTGGAGGACGCGGCGTCCGAGGCGGGGTACTCCGTCGTACTCTGCAACTCCGACGCCCAGGTCGAGAAGGAGGCGACGTACCTCCGGATCGCGATCGCCGAGAACATGTCGGGGGTGATCATCGCGACAGCGGATGAGCACTCGGATCTCGCGCCGGTGCGGGCGACGGGGCGGCCCGTGGTCGCCGTGGACCGTCGCACGGCCGCCGACATCGACGGCGTGGTGATGGCCAACCGGGAGGCGGGAGCCGCAGCGACGCAGAGCCTGCTCGACGCCGGGTATCGCCGCATCGCGTACATCGGGGGGCCCGCGCACATCGACACCGCGGCCGAGCGGGCGGAAGGTTGGCGGGGAGCCCTCTCGGCGATGGATCCCCATCATGAGCTGTCCTCGCTCCAGCGCTTCGCCACGTTCCGGGTCGACGGCGGGCGTGCGGCCATGGAGGAGCTCCTCGCGCTGCCGGAGCCGCCGGACGCGGTCGTCGCCGGGAACAACCTCATCGGCGTCGGCGCGATCCAGGTCCTCACGGAGCGCGGCCTCACCCCTCCGGAACTCGGTGTCGCGGTGATCGGATCGCTGCCCTTCACGACGCTGTCTCCCTCCGCTGTGACCGTCGTGCGGTTGCCGGCGCGGCACATGGGCGTGACGGCGGCGCGGATGCTGCTCGAACGGATCAGGGGAGACGTGCAGCCGGCTCGGACGGTCGTCCTCTCCGGCGAGGTGCAGCGCGCGACCGCACGCGCCTGACCGCAGGTCGCTACTGGGAGCGCCAGAACCGCGCTGCGAGGTTCGTCATCTCCTTGTCGAGATCGTCGACCTTCACCTCCAATCGGTCGAGGCGGTGATCGAGGCCGTCGAGTCGTGCGGTCATCTCGCCGCGGAGCCCGATCATCTCGCCACGCAGCCCGATCATCGCTCCCTGCAGCGCACCCATCGCCGCGCGCAGCGCTCCGATCTCGCTCATCATCACTCCGTGCAGCGCTGCCAGCGCCGCGTGCAGCCCACCGGTTTCGTTCGTCATCTCGATGCGGAGGCTGCCGATCTCGGTGGTCATCTCGGTGCGGAGGCCGTTGATCTCGCCGGTCATTTCGGTGCGGAGGGTGCCGATCTCGGTGGTCATTTCGGTGCGGAGGCCGTTGATCTCGCCGGTCATTTCGGTGCGGAGGCCGTTGATCTCGCCGGTCATTTCGGTGCGGAGGCCGTTGATCTCGCCGGTCATGTCGATGCGGAGGGTGCCGATCTCGCCGGTCATGTCGGTGCGGAGGGTGCCGATCTCGGTGGTCATGTCGGTGCGGAGGGTGCCGATCTCGCCGGTCATGTCGGTGCGGAGGGTGCCGATCTCGGTGCGTAGTCGTGTGGTCTCGGTGGTCATGTCGGTGCGGAGGCCGGCGATCTCGGTGGTCATGTCGGTGCGGAGGCCGGCGATCTCGGTGGTCATGTCTGTGCGGAGGCCGGCGATCTCGGTGGTCATGTCGGTGCGGAGCCTGCCGATCTCGCCGGTCATCTCTCCCCGCAGTCCGCCGATCTCCGCACGGAGCACGCGACCGAACTGCGTCGTCATGAGGGTCATGCCGCCGAGCATCGTCGTCACGAAGATGCCGATCAGCGTCCATACCTGCGGGTCGTCCAAGGGCATGCCTCCAGTCTCGATCGGAGGGGTCAGGATGTCACGGTATTCCGGTGCTGAACCGGCGTTTTACCGGTCAGGAGCGGGGATGGTGGAATCTTCGGAGATCGGCCATCGCGGTGCAGGAGCGGTCACCTCCTTGCGCCCTGAAATCGATTTCGCGTAGCCTGGGTCCAGGTCGGCACGGCCCGTCGGTATCGAAGGAGAGACCATGCGCTGCACCCTCGGGGTGGACATCGGCACGTCCAGCAGCAAGGGCGTCCTCGTCGACCCCGCCGGCACGATCCTCGCGACTGCGACCCGCGCGCACGACGTCTCCCGTCCGCAGTCCGGATGGGTCGAGATGGACGGCCGGATCTGGTGGGACGAGTTCGTCGAGCTGGCCACGGACCTTCTCTCCGCGGTCCCCGACGCGGACGTCGTGGGGGTCGGCGTGAGCGGAATGGGCCCGTGCATCCTGCTCGCCGACGAGGACGACGAGCCCGTGCGCCCCGCGATCCTCTACGGCGTGGACACCCGTTCCACCGTGCAGATCGAGCGCATGACGGCGGAGCTCGGCGTCGAGGAGATCACCCGCGTGGGCGGCTCGACCCTCACGTCGCAGGCCGGCGGGCCCAAGATCGCGTGGGTCGCTGAGGAGGAACCGGAGATCTGGCAGCGCGCGCGGCGGCTCTACATGCCCGCCTCCTGGTTGGCTCGAAAGCTCACCGGTGCCTACGTCCTCGACCACCAGTCCGCCAGCCAGGTCTCGCCGTTGTACGACATCGAGGGCGAGCGCTGGCACGAGCCCTGGTGGCAGCGGTTCGCCGGGACGGTCGAGCAGCCGCCGCTGCGCTGGGCGGGGGAGATCGCGGGCACCGTGACGGCCGCTGCGGCGGCCCTGACCGGCCTGCCCGAGGGGACGCCGGTCATCACCGGCACGATCGACGCCTGGACCGAGGCGGTGAGTGTCGGCGCCCACGAGGTCGGCGACCTCATGCTGATGTACGGTACGACGATGTTCCTCGTCGCGACCGGGGAGCAGACCCTCCGTACGCCCTCGATGTGGACGACGGCCGGCGCCTTCGCGGGAACGCGCAACCTCGCCGGCGGGCTGTCCACATCCGGAGCGCTCACCGCGTGGCTGAAGGACCTCTCCGGTGCCGACTACCCGGCGCTGCTGGCCGAGGCGGAGGAGTCGGGGCCCGGCGCGAACGGCCTGCTGATGCTGCCGTACTTCGCGGGCGAGCGCACCCCGATCCAGGATCCGGATGCCCGCGGGGTCATCGCCGGGCTCACCCTCCGGCACACCCGAGGAGACCTCTACCGCGCCGCGCTCGAAGCCACAGCGCTGGGCGTGCGGCACAACGTCGAGACGATGCGCGCCGCCGGCGCCGACATCCGCCGCATCGTGGCGGTCGGCGGTGGCACGCAGGGGCGGCTGTGGCTGCAGATCGTCTCGGACATCACCGGGCTCGTGCAGGAGGTGCCGCAGACCACGATCGGCGCGAGCTACGGCGCGGCCTTCCTCGCGGCGACGGCCACGGCCGCCGAGGGTGCCGCGCCCGCCATCGCCGACTGGAACCCCATCGCCGACACCGTCCGCCCGGACGAGGGTCTGCGCCCCTTCGCCGACGCCCTCTTCGACCGCTACGTGCGGCTGTACGAGGGCTCGAAGGACGTCGTCCATGAACTCGCCGCCGCTCAGCGCGACGGCTCCCCGACCACCTCGACCCCGGAGAACTCATGACCGCTTACACGCTGCCCACCCCGGCGCCCCGTCCTGCCACGGCGCCGAAGACCGCCTACCTGATCGCGTCCGGCGATCTCCGTGAGTCGGCCAACACGGCCGGCTGGCCCACCCAGGTCGAGCTCGAAGCCGGGGTCACCGGCGTGCTGAACGACCTCGGCTGGACGGTCATCCGCGCCAACGAGGTCGACCCGGAGACCGGCCACGGATTCATCTCCAGCCAGCGCATGGGTCTCGAGGTCTTCAAGAACATCCCCGTCGACGCACCGCTCATCGTCGCCGAGGCCGTCTGGCAGTACTCGCACCACGTGCTCGCGGGCCTCCGCACGCACGAGGGTCCGATCCTCACGGTGGCGAACTTCGCGGGCGATTGGCCCGGCCTCGTCGGCCTCCTCGGCCTCAACGCGGGCCTGACGAAGATGGACAAGCCGTACGCGACGATCTGGTCGGTCGACTTCACCGACGACTGGTTCCGCGACGGCATCCGGGAGTGGACCGAGACCGGCGCCATCACCCACGATGCCTCCCACGTGCGTCCGCTCCCCGCGCTGCCCGACAGCCCGGAGAAGCAGCTCGGCGAGGCCCTGGCCGCGGAACTGCGCGCTGAGAAGGCCATCATCGGCGTCTTCGACGAGGGCTGCATGGGAATGTACAACGCCATCTTCGACGACGAGCTCCTCAACCAGACCGGCATCTACAAGGAGCGCCTGTCGCAGTCGGCGCTCTACGCGGAGATGCTGAACGTGGCCGACGAGGAGGCCGACGCCGCGTACGACTGGCTGATCGAGCGGGGGATGACGTTCCGCTACGGCGAGGACGCCGCGACCGAGCTCACCCGTGAGCAGGTGCAGTGGCAGCTGAAGATGTACATCGCCGCGCTCCGCATCGCGGACGACTTCGGGCTCGACGCGGTCGGCATCCAGTACCAGCAGGGGTTGAAGGACCTCGTTCCGGCCTCGGACCTGGCGGAGGGTATCCTCAACTCCACAGAGCGCCCGCCGGTGACCTCGCGCGATGGCTCCCGCGTGCTGCACGAGGGGCGCGCGTTCCCGCACTTCAACGAGGCCGACGAGGGCGTCGCCGTCGATGCCCTCGTGACCGACCGCGTCTGGCGCGCGATGGGTCTCGTGCCCGACAACACCCTCCACGACGTCCGCTGGGGCGAGGACCACGACGGGCAGTTCGTGTGGGTGTACGAGATCTCCGGCTCGGTGCCGGCCTCCCACCTCGGCGGCTGGCAGAACGCGGAGGGCTGGCGCCAGGGGCACGTGTTCTTCCCTGCGGGCGGCGCCACGATCAACGGCGTCTCGAAGCCCGGCGAGGTCGTGCTCTCGCGGGTTTTCATCGCCGAGGGGGTCCTGCAGGCGGACATCTTCCGGGCGTCGGTCGTCGAGCTGCCGGCGGAGGAGACGCAGCGCCGGAAGGACGCCACGAACCCGGAGTGGCCGATCGCCCACGTGGTGCTGCACGGCATCTCGCGCGATCAGTTCATGGCACGGCACAAGGCGAACCACGCGCAGCTCGTCTACGCCCCCGACGCCGAGACCGCGGACAAGGCGCTGATCGCGAAGGCCGCGATGTTCGACGGCATGGGCATCAAGGTCAACCTCGTCGGCGACGTGTCGATCTGAGGCCGCCGCTCGTCACTGCGAGCGCCAGAACCGCGTCGCGAGGTTCGTGAGCTCCCTGTCGAGATCGTCGACCTTCGTCTCGATGCGTCCGAGCCGGGCGTCGAGGCCGTCGATCCGTGCGGAGAGGGTGCCGTCGATGCGATCGATCCGTGCGGAGAGCGTGCCGTCGATGCGGTCCACCTCCGCACGGATCACGCGGCTGAGCTGGGACGTCATGAGTGTCATGCCGCCGAGCATCACGGCGGCGAAGACGCCGATCAGTGTCCATACCTGCGGGTCGTCCAAGGTCATGCCTCCAGTCTGAGTCCGGGGTCTCAGGCTGTCACGGTATTCCGCAGGGGCAGGGCCGCGAACACGGGACCTGTGGACGGGAGAAGCGGTACCGGGGTCGGTGCAGGAGCAGCCCTCAGGGGGAGGGGCGGAGGTCGCTCGGCGGGCCGCTCAGCGCGCGCAGGGCGTAGAGGATCGTCGCGAGGTCGACGAGCTCCTGCACCAGTGCGCCGACGACCGCGGGGATGACGCCGGTCATCGCGACGACCATCAGCCCCACGCTCAGACCGATCCCGATCCAGATCGCGGTGAGGGCCACGCGGAGGGTGTGCCGTCCGATCGCGACGGCGTCGACGACCTTGGCGAGCGAATCCACGAGGATGACGACGTCGGCGGCGTCCCCGGCGGCCGTCGCCCCCTTCGCGCCCATCGCGATGCCGATGTCGGCCGCCGCCAGCACCGGCGCGTCGTTGACACCGTCGCCGACCATCAGCACGGGCCGTGGCTGCATCTCGGCGGCCAGACGCACCTTCTCGGGAGGCAGCAGCTCGGCGTGGATCTCGTCGATCCCGACCTGCCGTCCGATCGACTCCGCCGTGGTGGCCACATCCCCGGTCAACATCGCGAGCCTGTCGACCTCGTGCGTCCGCATCCAGGAGACCACGGCGGGCGCCTCCGGGCGGGCGGCGTCGGCGAGCACGAGGGCCCCTGCGAACCGACCGTCCACGGCGACGTACGCGGCGGCCTGTCCCGGTGCGAGCTCCACCCGCACGGTGTCGGGGGCGAGGGAGGCCACGTAGGCCGGCTTGCCGACGACGACCGAACGGCCGCCGATCGTCGCGGACACCCCGTTCGTCGCGGTCTCGCTCGCCTCCGTCGCCGCGTGCAGGGCCAGGCCCCGTGCGGCGGCGGCGCGACGGATGCCGTCGGCGAGCACGTGCGACGAGTACTGCTCGGCGGAGGCGGCGAGTCGCAGGATCTCATCCGCATCGAAACCGCGGGACGGTCGCACGTCGACCAGCTCCGGCCTCCCCTGGGTGAGCGTCCCTGTCTTGTCGAACGCGGCCGAGCGCACCCGGGCGATCTGCTCGATGACCGCGCCGCTCTTCATGATGACGCCCGACTTCGCCGCCCGGGAGAGCCCGCCGAGGAAGGCCACCGGGGCGGCGATCAGCAGCGGGCAGGGCGTCGCCAGCACGAGCACCTCGGCGAACCGGGTGGCGTCGCCGGAGAGGGCCCACGCCGTCCCCGCGAGCACGAGCGCGACGGCGGTGAACGGAATCGCGAACCGGTCGGCGAGACGCACGATGGGAGCGTGGGAGGACTCGGCCTCGGCGACCAGGGCGACGATCTGCTGGTACTGGCTGTCCGCGCCGGTGCGGAGGGCGCGGAGGCGGATGGCACGGCTGCCGTTGATCGCGCCCGACAGCACCTCGTCGCCCGCACCGCGCGTCACGGGCAGACTTTCGCCCGTGAGCGACGATTCGTCGAACGACGCGCTGTCCGTGAGCAGTTCACCGTCCACGGGGATGATCTCCGCCGGGCGCACGAGAAGCACGTCGCCCACGGCCACATCGTCGACCGGCACCTCCCTCGCCGCGTCCGAGTCCGCGTCCTCGGGATGCGTCAGCACATGGGCGCTGCGGGGCGAGCGATCCAGCAGTGCGGAGAGGTCGCGCTTCGCCCGGCGGCCCGCGAAGTCCTCCAGCGCCTCGCCGCCGGAGAGCATCAGGACGATGATGAGCGCCGCGATGTATTCGCCCACCGCGAGCGTCGCGACCATGGCGACGACGGCGAGGATGTCGAGTCCGACGTGGCCGCGGAGCACGTCGCGCACCATCCCGACGAGCGTCCAGACCACCACCGCAGCCACGAAGATCGTCGCGATCCACCGGCCGATGGTCTCCTCCCCGGCGGCGTGCAGCCCTCCGACCACGGCGAAGACGATGACCGTCAGGGTGATGACGGGGTACCGCCAGAGGAGTCGGAGGGCGCGCATGCGTCCAGCATCGTCGGAATCGGTGCGCACCGCCAGCATCCCCTTCCGACACCTGTGCTTAAGCGATATAGTCGGCCGCGAGTCGCGACGTCGCGGCCCGATCTCGACAACGACGCCGAAGGAGAAGACACCGTCATGAGTTCCTCACCCGCACGATCGTCCCGCCTGAGAAGAGGTGTCGCGGCGGCAGTGGCGATCGCTGCCGCCGGAGCCGCCGCCCTCGCCGCCTCGACGGCGGCCATCGCCGATACCGGTGCCGCCGACCCGCAGCTCGCCGTCTACGTCGAGGTCAACTCGAACGATTTAGCGAATGTCGCGGACTACACGCTCGCCGAGTCGGGCCGCCCCGCCGTCGATCTGGCCATGATCTTCGCCGCGAACATCAACTACGACGGGGAGCGGGCGGTCCTCCACCTCAACGAGCGGGTCACCGAGACGCTGCAGGACGCGCAGAACCAGATCCGACCGCTGCAGGCCCAGGGCACCAAGGTCCTCCTGTCGGTGCTCGGAAACCACCAGGGTGCCGGCTTCGCGAACTTCACCTCGTACGCGGAAGCCGACGCCTTCGCCGCGCAGCTCGCCGACACCGTCACCACCTACGGCCTGGACGGCATCGATTTCGACGACGAGTGGAGCAACTACGGGGCGAACGGCACGCCGCAGCCGAACCCGCAGTCCTTCGGCTGGCTCGCCTCCGCGCTGCGCGATCGCCTGGGACCGGACAAGCTCATCACGCTGTACGCGATCGGCCCGTCCTACACGACCACGGACTTCGGCCTCTTCGACGCCGGCAGCGTGCTCGATCACGCCTGGAACCCGTACTACCCGACCTACGATGCTCCCACCGTGCCGGGCCTGGACGACCGCGCTCGGCTCGGCGCCGCGGCCATCGACCTCGCGAACACGAGCGCCACGACGGCCGCGGACTTCGCCCAGCGCACGGTGGCTGACGGGTACGGCGTCTACGTCGCGTACAACCTCACCGCGACGGATCAGTCGGCCTACCTCTCCGGCATCACCCAGGCGCTGAAGGGGGAGGCGACTCTGTACCGCGCAGCGTCGCGGTGAGTCAGCTCAGGTCGAAGAGCTCGATCTGACGGAGCGTGACCTCGACCGTCGCCCGCACGCGGACGGCCGAGGTCACGACCGGCATCTCCAGAGTGAACGGCGTCGTCCGGTCGGGAGCCAGGTCTTCGCGGTGTCTGGTGGCGAGGGGATGCCAGGCTCCATCGGCACCCTCCATCTCCCAGCGCAGCGCATTGGCCGCCGTGGGCCCGAGGCTCGTGACGGTGATGTCGGTGAGGCCGCGGGGTGAGGGGAATCGCCAGCCCACCCACGAGCCTTCCGGCAGCCGGACGCCCGCGTCGCCCTGCGGATCGCCGTCGTCGAACAGCCGTGGCGCATCGAGGACATCCGCGGAGGCGACGATCTCTCCCGCGTCGGCGGTGAGGTCGCACCGCCACGGCTCGGCGTCGAGTGCGTCCTCACCGCTCTCGAGCGCCCGCGCCGGGTCCGTGCCGAACACCAGGTCGAGCACCGCGTCCCCCCGAAGCGCGTCGATCGGCAGATCGGCGGTGGGGAGAGGGCGTCCGTCCAGCCGGGCGCCCTCCAGCACGTGGGCTTCGGGGGAGCTCCGTCTCGAGCGGATGCGCAGCGACGAGCCGTCCCCGCGTGCGACCCGGATGTCGTCGGACAGCGGGGACCCGATCCGCAGAGTCCCCGCCGCGAGTTCCAGGGGATAGAGGCCGAGCGCGGCCCAGAGCCACCAGGCGCTCATCTCTCCGTTGTCCTCGTCGCCGGGGAACCCCTGGCCGATGTGGGCACCGGCGAAGAGGCGGCGCGCGAGGCCGTGCACGAGGCCCGCGCTGTGCCACGGCCGGTCCGTGAAGGCGTACATGAAGGGGATGTGGTGCGCCGGCTGATTCGACAGCGCGCACATGCCCGACTGCTGGGCGCGGGCTTCGCGCTGCTCGTGGATGACGGTGCCGTACGCACCGCCGAAGCGCTCGTCGGCGGTCTCGGGCTCGGCGAAGAGGGCGTCGAGGTGCCGACCGAGTCCCGCAGGGCCGCCGTGGAGCGCCGCGAGGCCCGGCCCGTCGTGCACCGTGCCCACGGACATCCCCCACGCGTTCGTCTCGACGTTGTCGCCGCCCCAGACGCGAGGATCGAAATCCGGTGCGAAGGACCCGTCCGCCGTGCGACCGCGGAAGAATCCGGAGGCAGGATCGAACAGGGCGCGCGCCGCGCGGGAGCGGTTCGCGAAGTACCGCGCAAAGGCCCGGTAGCGCGCGGCGCCGTCCGCCGCCGTCGACGCCGCGAGCTGGGCGGCGAACCGGCCGAGGGCGGCATCGCTCACGGCGTTCTCGATGCTCCAGCTCATCCCCTCCGGCACGTCGGACGGGATGAAGCCGAGGAAGCGACCGCGGCCGATGCCCTTGCGACCCCGTCGCGGATCGGGTCCCGGCTCGCACGCGTCGCGCCACCCGCTCTCGAACGCCGTCTCGCGGTCGAACGGCACTCCCCATCGTGCGGCGTCGGCGAAGATCTGGTCGCTGGAGGTCCCGACCATGCTGTCCACATACCCGGGTGCGCTCCACCGCGCCATCCAGCCGCCGCGGCGATACTGCATGAGCTGTCCGTCCAGCAGGCGTCCGGCCAGCGCGGGGTCGAGGAGCGCGAGCGCGGGCCACTCGGTGCGGTACGTGTCCCAATAGCCGTTGTTGACGACGAGTTCGCCTTCCGCGACCGGCGCCCCCGTGGCCGACTCGCCGAAGGCGGTCCGCGGGGCGAACACGTCGGCGAAGCGCCACGCCGGTGCCTCCGCGGTGCCCGTGTTCTCCGCCGCAATGTTCGGGTACAGATGCATACGGTGGAGCGCGGCGGCGATCCGGGCGCGCTGCTCCTCGTCGGCCAGGCCGCGGAACGGGCGCTCGGCCTCGGGGAGCGGGGGGATCGTCACGCGCCCGAGCAGGCGGTTCCACGCGGCGGCCGCGCGGGCGCGGAGCTCGTCGAAGGGGACGGCGGGAGGTGCCTCGAGGGCGAGGCTGTGCCGGGCCTGCGCGACGGAGAGGAACGAGACCCCGACCCGCACCTCGACAGCGCCCACGGCGCGGACGAAGCCCGCGACCCGGGCACGCCCGTCGTCGTCGAGGGCGCCGTGCGCGGCGTTCGACGCGCTGTGCACGGTCCCGGCGAAGTAGCAGCGTGGCGCGTTCCCCCAGTCCTCTGGACCCTCGGGGATCCACCCCTCGAAGCCGGTGTCGGTGAAGGTGAGCAGCCCCTCGTTCGTGAGCTGATCGATCACGAAACCCACGGCGGCGCGCGGATCGTCGCACCGCACGCGGAAGGCCGCGGTGTGCGAGGTCGCGGTCATCTCGACATGCACGCCGTCGCCGAGGTCGGCGGTGTACTCGTGCGGGCGGGCGCGTTCGCTTCCCTCGACGATCCAGCGGCGTCGATCCTCCCTGGCCGACCGTGCTGTGCCGAAGAACGGCATGAGCTGAAGAACCGCGCGATCGCCGATCCACGGGCTGGGCTGGTGCGAGAACTGCAGGGCTTCGAGACGCCGCCCCTGCGGATCGTCGTGTACGAACGGACGGTAGGGCCAGCGTGCGTCCGCGGCGTCGGTCGCCGGCGTGACGAAGGTGAACCCGTGCGGCACGGCGACCGCCGGGACCGTGTTCCCGCGGGAGAAGCGGGGGCCGGAATGGGAGCCGCGCCGGGTGTCGACCCGCTCGACGGGTGGGAGGTCGCCGGGGGCCGGGCGCTCCTCGACGAGGACCTGCACGAAACCGGTGACCTCCGCGGGCAGCTCCGGCGCTGCCTCGAGAGCGGCGGTGCCGAGGACGAGCTCGACCGTGCCGGAGCCGGGGTGGAGGGGCGCGAGCGCGACGCTGTCGGCGTTCCACTGCTCAGGCATGCTCCACCGGGCGGCGAACTGCCCCTCGGCCGTGAGCGGGAAGTCGTACCGGTCGCGGACGGCGGCGCTGTCGCTCAGCCGGCTGCCGTCGGCGGTCCGCACGTCGACGGTGACCGCGAGCGCGGCCCAGGGGGCGAGGGTCGCGGCGGGGCCGTCCGCGTAGAACGCCCAGTGCAGCACGGTGTCCGGGGTGAGCGCGATGTCGTCGAGATCGGTGAGGTCGATCCGCTGCTCTCCGCGGGACGGGTCGAACGTGTACGCGAAGACCACTCCGGGGAGCACCCCGGCGTGCGGGCGCGACGACGGGGGATCCGCGGGACCGGAGGCCGGGCGGAGCAGCGGCGCGCTCACCCCTTCAGCGCCCCCTCCTGCACGCCCTTGAAGAAGAAGCGCTGCGTGAACGAGAACATGATGACGATCGGCACGAGCGCGATCATGGTGCCGGCGGCGATGAGTCGCGGATCGACCGAGAAGCTGCTGTTGAGGTAGGCCATGCCGACGGTCAGGGTGTACTTGGCCGGGTCGGAGAGCACGATGAGCGGCCAGAGGTAGTCGTCCCACGCGCCGATGAAGGCGAAGATCGCCACGACCGAGACCATGCCGCGGATGTTCGGCCACACGATGTGCCGGATGCGCTGCCACGTGGTCGCACCGTCGACGGTGGCCGCGTCGAGCACGTCCTTCGGGATCATCCGGCACGCGGTGGCGACGAGCAGCACGTTCATGGCGCTGATCGCTCCGGGCAGGAACACGCCCCACAGGGTGTCGGCGAGCCCGAGAGCGCGGATGGTGAGGAAGTTGCTCGTCACCGTGACCTCGCCCGGGAACAGCAGCGTGGACAGCAGGATGCCCATGACGACCCACTTGCCGCGGAAGCGCATGCAGCCCAGGGCGTAGCCGGCGAACGTGGCCAGGATCACGTTGCTGAGCACGGTGCCGAGCGAGACGAGCAGCGAGTGCCAGGCGTAGAGGTAGACGGGGACGATGTCGGCGACCCTCGTGTAGTTCTGCAACGTCGGATCGCGGGGGATGAGCTCGGGCGGGAACGAGTAGATGTTCTCCTGCGGGCCCTTGAACGACGTGGAGAGCTGCCAGACGAAGGGGCCGATGACGAGGAACAGGACGAACAGCAGCAGCGCGTACCTGCCGATGAGTCCGCCGAGCGTGGGCTTGCTGAAGTCGCCGGAGCCGCGGCGGCGGAAGATGCGCTCGCGACCGGGCCGCGGGGCCTCCTCCGCAGGCGGGGTGCTCTCCACCGGGGGCGTCGTCAGAGTCGTCATGCGGAGACCTTCGCCTTCTTCTCGCGGTTCATGAACGCGATCGCCGCGAGCGGCACGAGCGTGAGGAGGAACAGCGCCACGCTGATCGCGGACGCGTAGCCGATGTTGCCGTTCAGGCCCGAGCCCACCTGGCGGATGAGCATCACGAGCGACATGTCGTAGCCGCCGGGGCCGCCCGTGCTCTTGGACAGCACGTCCAGCTCGGCGAACACCCGCATGGCGGACACCGCGATGAGCACGGCGATGAGGAGCATCGCCCCGCGCACCGACGGGATCGTGACGGAGAGGAAGCGGCGGAACGAGCTCGCACCGTCGAGCATCGCGGCCTCGTGCAGCTCCTTGCCCACGTTCCCCAGGGCGGCGAGGTACACCACCATGTAGTAGCCCAGGCCCTTCCACACGGTCAGCAGGATCGCGCAGCCGAGCAGCAGCCAGCGGTCGACGAGGAAGGCCATCGGCTGGTCGATGAGGCCGAGGAACTCCAGGGTCTGGTTGATGATGCCCCGGCTGTCGAAAAGCCACGTCCAGATGAGCGCGACCACGACGACTGACGCGATCACGGGGAAGTAGAACGTGGTGCGGAAGAACGAGATGCCGGGGAGCTTCTTCTGCACGAGGAGGGCGAGGAGCAGCGGGAGGACCGTGAGCAGCGGCACGCACACGACCACGTAGATGAGGCAGGTGGTCAGCGCGTTCCAGAACATCTCGTCGCCGAACATGCGCTCGTAGTTGGCGCCGCCGACGAACTCGGGGGTCCGCAGGGGGCGAGCATCCGTGAAGCTGAGGACGACGGTGTTGAGGAACGGCCAGAGCGCGAACACCAGCACCCAGATCACGGCGGGGGCGAGGAGCAGCCACGGGGTGAACCACTTGTGGGATCTCATCGTCGACCTCCGCTGCCGGGTGCCGGTGTCCGCGCGCATGGTCACTGGTCCACGCGGTTCGCGTTGGCGTACTCGACGATCTTGTCGAGCTGCGCCTTGGCGTCGGCCTCGCCGTTCACGGCCAGGGCGATCTGCTGGGTCATGTAGGTGGCCATGTCCGAGGTCCACTGGAACGGCAGGGCCTTGGCGTCCTTCATCGCGCCGAACACGGTGTCGATCGCCGCGAGCTGCTTCTCGTCGGTGACCGAGGAGGCGATGTTCTCGACGACCTGGTCGCCGCCGTCGGCCGTGCCGGGGGCGGTGCCGACCGCGAGGGAGGAGAATGCGACCTGGTTCTCCTCGTTCGTGGCGAACTCGGCGAACGCGAGAGCCGCTTCCTTGTTGTCGGAGTCGGCGGAGACGTTGAGGCCCTGGACGTAGAGCGGGGCGACGCCGAGGCGCGGGGTGGCGACGGTGTTCTCCAGGAGCGCCGGGGCGTCCTTCTGCAGATCGGTCGTGAACCCGGTGCCGCCGGTGGTGAAGGCGACCTTCTCCTGGATGTAGGCCTCCGCGTTCCCGCCGTAGTCGCCGGTGAGTGCTTCGGCGGGCATCGCGCCCGCGGCGTAGGCGTCGGCGTACTGCTCGATGATCGCGGCCGCCTCGTCGGTGTTGAAGTCGAACTCGCCCTCGTCGTTGATGACCTCCATGCCGGCGGCGGTGAAGGTGTCCAGCGCCGGGATCGAGGAGAGGAGCTGGACCTTGCCGCCGGACTCCGTGGCGACGTCCTTCGCGAGCGTGAGCAGCTCGTCGACCGTCGTCGGCAGGTTCTCCTCGGTGACGCCGTACGGGGCGAGCTGGGCGAGGTTCCACCAGGACGCGTCGCTGGAGAGGTACCAGGGAAGGCCGTATGTGCCCTCGACGCCGGGGTACTGGCTGTAGGCGTCCCAGGCGCCGGCGTTGTAGGTCGACTTCAGGTCGGGATCCGCGGTGTCCAGGTCGACGAGCTTCCCGGCGGCGACGAGCGGGTAGGCGATGTCCGGCGGCAGGTTCAGCACGTCGGGGAGGGTGTCGGCGTTCGCCTGGCTCAGGATCTTCTCCTGGTAGCCGTCGCCGGGCTGGTCGAGCCACTCCACGGTCACGTCCGGGTGCTCCTCCTCGAAGGCCGCGATGAGGTCTTCGAAGTAGGGGGTGAACTTCTCGTTCTTCAGTGACCAGGTCTGGAACTGGATGGTTCCGCTGAGCTCGCCGGAGGTGTCGATGGGGCCGGCGCCGTCCGAGGCGGCACCGCCTCCGGTGCAGCTCACGAGCGCCAGGGCGCCGATCGTGAAGGTTGCCAGAGCGACAATGCGTGCGGGAACTTTCATCGTGCTTCTTCCTCGAGGCGGGCGATTCGGCGTGGTCCGACGAAAGGACTACAGCGCTTTAGCAGATGAAACCATCGGATCCGGTCGGTGTCAAGGTGGGCGCTATCGACGCTGTTGCTCAAGCGTTATAGTGGTGCGACATGTCCTCGTGGGAGGGCACGGTCCGAAAGGTGCACACATGACGCAGCGCGGCGCTCTCGACGCTCCTCTCCGTTTCGGGGCGAACTACACGCCGTCGAAGGACTGGATGCACTCCTGGCTCGACTTCACGCCGGACGACGTGCGTCGCGACTTCGCGGCCCTCGCCGCGCTCGGCCTCGACCATGTGCGGGTGTTCCCGCTCTGGACCGTCCTGCAGCCCAACCGCACCCTCATCCGCTCGAAGGCGATCGACGACGTGCGCACCATGGTCGACATCGCCGCCGAGTTCGGGATGGACGTGAGCGTCGACGTCATCCAGGGGCACCTGTCGAGCTTCGACTTCGTCCCTTCGTGGCTGTACACCTGGCACGACCGGAACATGTTCACCGATCCGACGGCCCTCGACGGTCAGGTGCAGCTCGTGGAGCGGCTCGCCGGTGCCCTGCGGGACGCCCCGAACTTCCTCGGGCTCACGCTCGGCAACGAGACGAATCAGTTCTCCGCGCACACCCACCCCTCGCCGTGGCCGGTCACGACCGACGAGGCGGGCGGCTGGATCGAGGCGCTGCTCGCCGCGGCGGAACGGGGCGCCCCGGGGCTGCCGCACGTGCACAGCGAGTACGACGCGGTCTGGTACATGGACGACCACGGGTTCACGCCGGCGCATGCCTCCCGGCTCGGCGCGATGACGACCATCCACTCCTGGATCTTCAACGGCACGGCGCAGCGCTACGGAGGTCGCTCGATCGCCGCCGACCGCCACGCGGAGTACCTCATCGAGCTCTCCCGCGCGTTCGCGACCGATCCCGACCGTCCGATCTGGCTACAGGAGGTCGGCGCCCCCTCGAACTGCCTCGACGAGAGCGAGATGCCCGGCTTCCTCGAGGCCACCGTGCGTTCGGCCCTCCGCACCGAGAACCTCTGGGGCGTGACGTGGTGGTGCTCGCACGACGTGAGTCGGGAGCTCGCCGACTTCCCGGAGCTCGAGTACTCCCTGGGGCTCATCGATCAGGAGGGCGCGGCGAAGCCCCTCGGCCGCCGGTTCGCGGAGCTCATCCCCGAGCTGCGCACCCGCACCGCGGCTCCGGCCCGCCCGACGGCGATCGTGGTGGACGTCGACGAGCAGGAGGTGCCGGTGAGCCGGGCGGCCCTGAGCCCCGGCGGTGCGGTCTTCCAGGCCTGGGTCGACGCCTGCGCCGCGGGCGAGGACCCCGCCCTGGTGACCTCCCGCACCGCGCAGGACCCCGCGGCGCTGGAGTCGCGCGGCATCCGCCGTCTCATCCACCCCGCCCCGTCCGCGTCCGACGTCACCCGCTACGCCTCCGTCAACACCGTCGTCTGACGCCGAGACCCCGGGTTGTCGTCGAGACCCCGGGGTGCGCGCGGCGATAGCCCGGGGTATGGGCGGGGAGGCGGGGCCTCAGCGGGGCGGTGGCGCGGTGCTCTCGCGGGCGGTGAGCACGGGGGTCGGGCCCTGGACGCTCGGCAGCGTGGTGCCGGCCTCGATCTGCTGCAGCAGGAGCGTGGCCGCCTGCTCGCCGAGCTCGAACGTGTCGCGGGTCATGGCGGTGATCGACGGGTTGATGAGGCCCGCGATGACGGAGTCGTCGAACGACGCGAGTGAGACGTCGCGCGGAACCGCCCGGCCCATCTCCTGCGCCACCCGGAGGCCGGCGACGGCCATCACATCGTTGTCGTAGACGATCGCGGTCGGGCGCTGCCGGCCGGAGAGCTGCGCGCGGGTGACCGCGGAGGCGCGGGCGGGGGAGAAGTCGGTCGTGATGACCTCGCCGGAGACGCCGTCCGCCGCCATCCGCTCCAGCACCTCGGCGCGCAGACGGGTGTGCTCCAGCTCCGCCGGGCCCGCGACGTAGGCGATACGGGTGTGGCCCAGGGCGGCGAGGTAGGAGAAGAGCGTCTCCGCGACGGCGTCGTCGCCGATCCAGACGCTGGGCACCGCGCCGTCCGGGGACGGCTTCGAGCCGATCATCACAGCGCGGGCGTCCAGGGCCATGATGCGCTCGCCGCGGGGGTCGTCGTCGCGCGGGTCGATGAGGATGATCCCGTCGACCTGATTCGACGACCGCCACTGCCGATGCACCTCCATCTCCTCGTCGATGTCGGCGACGAGGCGGAGCTGCAGCCCGACCTTGCTCTCGGAGAGCCGGGACTCGATGCCGGCGATGAGGTCGGTGAAGAAGGCCTCGGAGCCGAGGGAGCGTGCCGGGCGGGCGAGGGCGAACCCGACCGCGTTGGCCCGGGCGCCGACGAGGGCGCGGGCAGCGGAGCTCGGCTGCCAGTGGTGCTCTTCGATGATGGAGAGGATGCGCTGCCGCGTCTCCTCGCTCACACCGGGACGACCGTTGAGGGCGAACGAGACGGCGCCGGGGGAGACACCGGCCATGCGCGCGATGTCCGCGATCGTCACGCGTTTCCCCGGGGCCATAGGCATCACCCTACTTGATCGGTTTAGCCTCTCGTAAGCACGGGAACGGTACCGTAGACTCCCGTGCTAGATCGTTTTAGTAAACGGTGAGCATCGAACCCCTTCCCTCACCGTCGAGCCCGGAGAACCCCCACATGCATGACGACACCTCGCTCACCGTCGGCCGCGTCAAGCGGGTCCTCGAAGAGCGCATCCGCCCCGCCATCCACTCGGCCGCGGTTCCCCTCACGGTCGAGGCGCACCAGCTCCCCGGAGAGCCCATCGCCCCGACGGAGGGCCTGGCGCTCCCGTTCGCCCCGGCCGCGGTCGGCGAGCTGTGGGGTCCGGCCTGGGGCACCACCTGGTTCAAGCTCACCGGTCGGGTGCCCGCGGACTGGGCCGGCCGCCGGGTGGAGGCGCTCATCGACCTGGGCTTCGACGTGAACATGACGGGCTTCCAGTGCGAGGCCCTCGCCTACCGCCCCGACGGCACGCCGATCAAGAGCATCAACCCGCGCAACCAGTGGGTCGCGATCGCCGAGAGTGCCACGGGTGACGAAGCCGTCGAGCTCTACCTGGAGGGCGCGTCCAACCCCGTCCTCCTCGACTACCACCCCTTCCTGCCGACGCAGGAGGGCGACATCCTCACCTCCTCGAAGGAACCGCTGTACCGGCTGCGGCGCCTCGACCTCGCGGTGTTCGAGCCCGAGGTGTTCGACCTGTCCCTCGACCTCGAGGTGCTGTTCGAGCTGCAGGCGGAGCTCCCCGCCACGTCGCCGCGCCGCATGCGCATCCTGCAGGCCCTGGACGACGCGCTCGACGTGCTCGACCTGCAGCACATCGTGGAGACCGCCGGTGACGCGCGGGCCCGGCTCGCCGACGCCCTCGCCGCTCCGGCCGAAGCGAGTGCGCACCGGATCTCGGCCGTCGGCCACGCGCATATCGACTCGGCCTGGCTGTGGCCGGTGCGCGAGACGATCCGCAAGGTCGCCCGCACGACCTCGTCCATGACCACGCTCATCGAGGAGCAGCCCGACTTCCAGTACGGCATGTCCAGTGCGCAGCAGTACGCCTGGATCAAGGAGCACCGCCCAGAGGTGTGGGAGCGGGTCAAGGCCGCCGTCGCCGCCGGACGTTTCCTGCCCCTCGGCGGCATGTGGGTCGAGTCCGACACCGTCATGCCGACGGGCGAGTCGCTCGTGCGGCAGTTCTCGCACGGGCAGCGGTTCTTCGAGCGCGAGTTCGGCATCCGGTCGAAGGGGGTGTGGCTGCCGGACAGCTTCGGCTATTCGCCGGCCCTCCCGCAGCTCATGCGCCGTGCCGGTTTCGAGTGGTTCTTCACGCAGAAGATCTCCTGGAATCAGCAGAACGTGTTCCCGCACCACTCCTTCCTCTGGGAGGGCATCGACGGCTCGCAGGTGTTCACGCACTTCCCGTCGATGGACACCTACAACTCGCAGCTCAGCGGCATGGAGGTCGCGAAGGCCTCTCGTCAGTTCAAGGAGAACCGCCTCAGCTCGCGGTCGATCGCCCCGGTCGGCTGGGGTGATGGCGGCGGCGGCACGACGCGCGAGATGACGGGCAAGGCCGAGCGGCTGCGCGACCTCGAGGGCAGCGCGCAGGTCGTGTGGGAGCACCCCGACGTGTTCTTCGACGTCGCCAAGGCCGAGCTGCCGAACCCCGCCGTGTGGGTCGGCGAGCTCTACCTTGAACTGCACCGCGGCACGCTTACCAGCCAGCACGCCACGAAGGCCCTGCACCGCTGGGCAGAGCACGCGCTGGTGGAGGCCGAGCTGTGGGCGGCGACCGACGCCGTGCGCACCGGCGCCGCGTACCCGCAGGCCGAGCTCGACCGGCTCTGGCAGGCCGTGCTGCTGCACGAGTTCCACGACATCCTGCCCGGAACATCGATCGCGTGGGTGCACCGCGAGGCCGTCGCCGTGCTGTCGGACGTGCTGTCGGATGCGCGCGACATCGCCGATGCCGCGCGCCGGTCGCTCGCCGGCGAGGGCGACCGCGAGCTGCGGTTCGAGCCGACCTCGGTCGGTCGGGGACGCGCGCTCGGCGCCTCGTGGGTCCCTGAGCCCGTCGAAGGGGCGGTCTCGCTCGTCGAGGACGCTTCGGCAGGCTCAGCGGTCCACCCGGGCTGGCGCCTGGAGAACGAGCTCGTGTCCGTGCTCGTCTCGGGCGAGGGCCTGATCGTCTCCGCCGTCGACAAGGCCACCGGCCGCGACGCCGTCGCCCCGGGCAAGGCCGCGAACCTGTTCCAGCTGCACCAGGACTTCCCGAACATGTGGGACGCGTGGGACATCGACCGGTACTACCGCAACAGCGTCGACGACCTCACCGCGGTCTCGTCGATCGAGGCATCGCTCGTGAACGGTGTCGCGCAGATCGTCGTCGTGCGTCCGTTCTCGGAGTCGACGATCACGCAGACGATCACACTCGCCCCGGGCTCGAGGACCGTGCACCTCCGCAACGAGGTCGACTGGCACGAGACCGAGAAGCTGCTCAAGCTCGCCTTCCCGCTCGACATCCAGGCGTCGCACACCGAAGCCGAGACGCAGTTCGGCTACCAGGCGCGCGTCACCCACACGAACACGAGCTGGGAGGCGGCGAAGTTCGAGACGTCGATGCACCGCTTCGTGCTGGTGCGCGAGCAGGACTTCGGCGCGGCCCTCGTGAACGACTCGATCTACGGGTACGACACGACGCGCGAGGTGGGCGAGGACGGGGTCACCACGACCGTGCGACTCTCCCTGCTGCGGGCGCCGCGGTTCCCCGACCCGGACACGGATCACGGGCTCCACGAGATCGAGGTCGGCTTCGTGATCGGCGCCGACGCCGCGATCGCCACGGTCGAGGGCATCCGCCTCAACAGCGTGCCCACGGTGATCCGCGGCACGCGCGAGGTCGAGCCGCTGGTGGAGGTGTCGGGTGAGGGGATCGTCGTCTCGGCCGTGAAGCTCGCCGACGACGGCTCCGGCGACGTCATCGTGCGGGTGTACGAGGCGCTCGGGCGTCGTGCGGTCGGCGAGCTCTCGGTCGGCTTCGACCACCGCGAGGTGCGCGAGGTGAGCCTGATCGAGGACGAGATCGAGACGCCCCGTCTCGGGGGCGGGCTCCACCTCCGCCCCTTCGAGGTCCGCACCCTCCGCATCGCCCGCTGAGCCCCGGCCTCCTCGCGCCCGGCGCTCCGTGCCGGATCAGAAACGCGCCTCCCCGCCCTTCGGGAGGCGCGTTTCTCATCTCGCCGGGCGGGATCGGTGCGCGTCCTCGACGGTGCGCATCGCCGCGACGCCGTCGACCAGCGCAGGCCGCTGATCGGGGGCGTCGCGGAAGAAGGAGACGACGGAGGCAACGGCTGCCGGGTCAGACCCTAGGTGATGCGCATCGAGGATCACGGGGGCGCGTCCGGCGATCGAGATCGCCAGCTTCGGCCCGTGTGGGCCGACAGGCGTGGTGGTGCCGATCTCCTCCCAGGAGGCATCGACCCGGGCAGATCTGCGGACTCCGTGCAGGCCCCTCTCGTCGAGTACGAGACCCAGCGGCTGGCCCTGCGCGAGGACTTCCCGGCCGAGGCCGACGAGCGAGACGACGGCGAGCACGTACGGGCCCCATTCGAGAAGCCGACCGCCCATCGTCGGAAGGTCCAGGGCCTGAACGAGGAAGGCCGCCGCTGCGGGAAGCAAACCCGTCAGGGGAACGAGCCATGAGGAGATGCGGACGCCCGTGGACGGCGTGAATCGCAGCGGGCCGCTTGCCTCGATTCGGATCAGGCGTTCGCGCAAGGACCGCACCCAGAACCAGAGTGCCACCGCGAGCATCCCGGCGTAGAGAGCGAGTGCGATCAGGATGAGGCGGAAGCCTGGACGGGTATCCATGATCGCCAGCAGCAGGGGCAGCAGAGGAAGGATGCCGACGAGCCCGAGCGCCGCAGACGGGAAGCGGCCGTTCGGGTGGACCGATCGTGAGCCGTCGACGATGCGCGGGGACCGCGCGACAGTGTTCATCGGCATCCGCTGTCAGGCGGGCGGGAGGCGGAGGACCTCGGGCGACTCGCCGCCGGTGAGGTCGTCGGCGATGCGGAGGCTGCGGGCCAGCTCGTCGAGCGCGCCGATGAGGGTCCCGAAGCGTTCGCGGTCGCTGCAGACGGCCGTCAGGGTCACCAGGTGCGTGCCGGTGTCCCAGGTGTAGGTCGCGAAGGGCGGGGCCGAGGGGGAGGGCGGCGTCGGGACCACGAGCTTCTCGCCCACGCCGAGCCGGGTCGGGAAGGAGGTCGTGTCGTCGTACTCCATCGGCATCGACGCGCGGGCGATCCGGATGTCGGGCGTGAGCGCCTGCACCGTCGCCATCGCCACGACGAGGTCCGGCTCCGCCTTCCAGGTCCACGCGAGGACCCGGCCGTCGGCCTTCTTCATGAGCATCGGCGCGGCCTGGCTCATCGCCCAGGCTCCGAACCGCGAGCCGGGGCGCTCCGTCGCGCCGACCGCGGCGTTCACCTGGCCGAGCAGCATCCGGATCGCGGCCTTGCGATGCCGGCGCCCCTTCCACCCGAGCGAGTCCGTCACGGGGATCCACAGCTGGGGGTCGGCGTCGGCGTGCAGTCGCATGGCTTCACGGTATCGGCCGAGGCTGAAGGATGCCGGTATGGCTCGGCGTCGCGGACAGGGCCCTCGGGTAGAGTTGCCACCGCCCGACCAGGGCTTCTCCTTGGCCGCCACCCCGTTAGGCATCTCTGTGACCTCCTCCGACGATCCGATCGATGCGTCGCGCGACGCCACCGCCGCACAGCCCCGTCCGCTGAAGATCCTCCTCGGCTGTGACACGTTCGCTCCCGACATCAACGGTGCCGCCCGCTTCGCCGAGCGTCTCGCCGCCGGGCTCGTGCAGCGCGGGCACGAGGTGCACGTCGTCGCCCCCAACCAGGCGTACCGCCGCACCGCGCCCCGCACCGAGGTGATCGAGGGGGAGCCGATGACGCTCCACCGCCTGCCCTCTGTGCGCTGGGCGCCGCACGACTGGCTGCGCTTCGTGTGGCCGTGGCGCTCCAAGCACTACGCACGGAAGGTGCTCGATGCCGTACAGCCCGACGTCGTGCACATCCAGTCCCACATCGTGATCGGGCGTGGACTCGCCCGCATCGCGAAGCAGCGCGGCATCCCGGTCATCGCGACGAACCACGTCATGGCCGAGAACATCCTCGACCACACGACCATGCCGAAGTTCGTCGACGACATGGTGCTCAAGTTCGCCTGGGCCGACGCGAAGCGCACCTTCGACCTGACGCGGGCGATCACCACGCCCACGCGTCGGGCCGCCGACTTCCTGGAGAAGACGGTCGAGGTGCGCGGCGTCATCCCGGTGAGCTGCGGCATCGACCGCTCCCAGTACACCCCGGTCATCGCCCCGCGCGAGGAGAACCGGCTCGTGTTCGTGGGCCGGCTGACGGCGGAGAAGCAGGTCGAGGTCATCCTCAAGGCGATGACGAAGCTCGACCCGGCGCTGAACACGACGTTCGACATCGTCGGCGGCGGAGACCAGCGCAAGCAGCTCGAGAGCCTGACGGCACAGCTCGGCCTGTCCGATCGAGTGACCTTCCACGGCCGGACCACCGACGAGGAGCTGCGGGCGCTGCTGTCCCGCGCGAGCCTCTTCGTCATCGCGTCGATCGCCGAGCTGCAGTCCATCGCGACGATGGAGGCCATGGCATCGGCGCTGCCGATCGTCGCCGCCGACGCCGTCGCCCTGCCCCACCTCGTGCACGACGGCGAGAACGGCCACCTCTTCACGCCGGGAGACGTCGACGAGCTCGCCGCGAAGCTCACCGCTGTTTTGACCGCCTCCCCCGGCGAGTACGAGCGGATGCAGAAGGCGTCCCTCGACGGCGTGGCCATCCACGACATCAACCGCACGCTCGACACCTTCGAGGCGCTGTACCGCGACGAGCCGCTGCCCGAGTGACGCGGATGCACGTCGTCTTCTTCGCCGATCAGCACCTCGACTCCCTCGGCGGGGCGCAGGTGTCGATGCGGCTGCAGCGGACGTTCCTGGAGCGCGCCGGCCATACCGTGACGGTCGTCGCGCCCCGTATGCACGCACGGCGTGACGACGCTGCATCGTCCCCCGGGAACGTCGACCTCCCGTCGCTGCCGATCACCCTGGACCGGGAGTACGCGATGACCTGGCCGGGTCGGGCGACCGATCGGGCCCTTGACCGGGCGATGGCGCATCGGCCTCCGGTCGACCTCGTGCACGTGCAGGCCGACTTCTGGGGCGCCTTCATCGGTCACCGGTTCGCCGCCCGCCATGGAATCCCGGTCGTGCACACGATGCACAACCGGGTCGACGTGGGGCTCGCCGCGGTCACGCCGCTGCACCGGCCCGTGCTCGCTGTGCTCAACCTCTGGCGCCGCACCGCCCTCCGAGGCATCGGTGTGCCGGTCGGCGGCAGCGACGGGTGGTCGTACCTCCGCGGGCTCGCGGCGGACGCCGCCGCCGTGACGGCGCCTTCCGGGCATTTCGCGCGGCGACTGGAGCAGAACGGCGTCGCCCGCACCGTCGACGTGGTGTGGAACGGCATCGACGACGACGTCCGCGCGCAGACGCTCGCGGCGGCTCCCGTCGAGCGGATGCCGGGGCGTCCTCGGTTCGTCTGGCTCGGGCGGATGAGTCCGGAGAAGCGCCTGCTCCCGTTCCTCCGCGCCTGGGTGGACGCGGACATCGACGCCGACCTCGAGGTGATCGGCGGCGGCGGAGAGCGGGCGGCGGCCGAACGGATCGTCGCGGGGCGTGCGGGCGTGCGGTTCGCCGGGCGCCTCTCCTATGCGCAGACCCTGGAGCGGATCGCCGCCGCCGATGCGCTCGTGCAGACGTCCATCGGATTCGAGACCCAGGGGATGACGCCGTTCGAGGCGGCCACCCTCGGCGCGCCCTCCGTCGTGTGCGACCCCGACATCGCCGCTGAGCTTCAGGGCGGGCTCTGGGCTGTGCCGACGGCGGAGCCGCACGCCCGCGGACGCGCCCTCGAGGCGCAACGGATCGAGGCCCTCGCCGCGACGCTGCGGCAGGCGGCCGCGGACATCGCGCACGGGACCGCGCCGCAGCCGGTACCGGCCGTCGCGGAGGCCTTCCGCCAGTCCTCGCGGACGGCCGCCATGATCGAGGTCTACGAGCGGGTGCTCTCCGGAGCCTGAGCGCTCACAGGAAGCCGTAGAAGTTCGACGAGAGCCAGCTCAGCACGACCGTCAGCAGACCGGCGCCGGAGACACCGATGGCGATCCCCGCGAGCAGCCGCGGTCCCGGCCGCCGTGCCGCGATGAGGCCGAGCACGAGCGCCGCCCCGTAGCCGATGAAGGTGAGGATGCCCGATCCCCCCTCGATCAGTCCGATCATGCTGTAGGTCCGGTCCGACATGTAGACGAACGGCCGCGCGAGGATGAGGAACACGTCGATCGCCAGCGTCACCAGCGCGACGATGAAGGCGGCGCGCCCGAGGGAGTCGCCGGGAGTGCGCGGCACCGGCGGACCGTAGAGCGGGACGCCCTGCGCCGATCCGGGGGCGGATCCCGGCGCGGTCGGGTACGGCTGAGGGGTGGCGGTGGGGAAGGCCTGAGGGACAGCAGCGGTGGGGAACACGTGCCCGCCGCCCGGCGTCGGCGCGTAGGGGGCCCCGGGGGCGGGGGCCTGGGCACCGGGGTACTGCGGCTCGGCCGGAAGCGGAGGAGGGGTCGGGACTGCGGCCGGGTCGCCGGCACCGTCGCGCGAGGGGTGTGCGGGCTGCTGGGGGTCGCTCATGCCCCGAGCGTAGCCCCCCTCGCGGACGGCCGGGACGTCAGCGGTAGACGTGGCCGGGGTCGGCCTGCGACAGGGCGTCCTGTCCGGTGACGCGGCTCCAGTCCGTGGGGGTGCGACGGTAGCCGTCGCGCCGCAGTTCGACGAACGTGGCGATGATCGCCCAGATGCTGAGGGCGAGGAGGAGGATGAGGAGTAGCATGGCAGAAAAGCTACGCTCGGTGTTATGCTGCCACGAGTGGCGGATCGGGCACTGTTCGTAGGAAAACTGCCATTCCGGGAGATGTGATGAAGACCGTCGCGTGCGTGGTGCAGGACGGCTTCGCGCCGTTCGAGTTCGGGGTCGCCTGCGAGGCGTTCGGTCTGGACCGGTCGTCCGACGGGGTGCCGAACTTCGACTTCCGCATCGTCGCCCCACGGCCCGGGGTCGTGCGCTCCAAGATCGGCTTCTCCATCAACGTGGAGCATGATCTGTCCTTCGCCGCGGAGGCCGACCTCGTCGTGTTCTGCCCGGTGCCCCGGGAGACTTGGGGCGACATCGATCCGCTCCTCGTCGAGGTCGCCCGCGAAGCGGTGGCGCGCGGAGCCTGGGTGATGAGCGTGTGCAGCGGCTCGTTCATCCTCGCGGCGGCCGGAGTGCTGGACGGGCGGCGCGCCACGACGCACTGGATGTACGCGCACACGATGGCGGACATGTACCCCGACATCGACATCGATCCTGACGTGCTCTTCGTCCAGGACGGCCGCATCATCACCAGCGCGGGCACTGCCGCGGGCATCGACGCCTGCCTGCACCTGCTGCGACAGGAGCTCGGGGCGGAGATCACCAACCGGATCGCGCGTCGGATGGTCGTGCCGCCGCAGCGCGACGGGGGTCAGGCGCAGTTCATCGATCGGCCCATCCCGGTCGCACCCACGGACTCGTTCGCCGCGGTGGCCGACTGGGCGGTGGAGAACCTCCGTGACGAGTTGACGGTCGACCAGCTCGCGGCGCGGGCGCTCATGTCGCCGCGGACCTTCGCGCGCCGCTTCAAAGCCGAGTACGGGGCGACCCCCGCCGCGTGGCTCGGGCGGCAGCGGATCATCCAGGCCCAGCGTCTCCTCGAGCGCACCGACCTTCCGCTCGAGCACATCGCGACCGACTGCGGCTTCGGTTCCGCGGCCGTCCTGCGGCAGAACTTCGCCCGCGTGCTGGGCGTGACCCCCACCGCCTACCGCGCCCGCTTCTCCTGCGCCACCGCCGTCCCTGCCGCCTGACCGCCTCCCCCTCCCGCTGCGCCCGCGCCGGACCCGTCCCGCGGGCCCGCACCGGCCCCGCCAACGTGCGGGATCGATAGCGCCCGCTAGCGGACCGTGTCCGGGACCTTTTCCGTCCCCACATCCGTCCCCGCGTCCGTCCCCGGTGCCGTTCGGGATCAAGAACGCGCGGGGCGTGGACCGTCCCGGGGCCTTTTCCGTCCCGCTACCAGCCGCGTCCGTCCCGCGTCCGTTCTCCGCTGCCGTTCGGGATCAAGAACGCGCGGGCGTGGACCGTCCCCGGGGCCGTTTCCGTCCCGCTACCAGCCGCGTCCGTTCTCCGCTGCCGTTCGGGATCAAGAACGCGCTGGAGTGAGCCGCGTCCGGAGCGGTTTCCGTTCCGCTTCCGCGTCTGTCGAGCGGGATCAAGACTGCGCGCGCGGGGGTGGCATTCGGAGCTCTTTCCGTCCCGCTCCGTTGCGCCCCACTCCGGCCCGAGCCGCCGGGGGTGGGCATTGTGCGCTCCGCAGTGGATCTCCTCGGACCGGCCGGCAGGCTAGCTGCATCGACGCGGGACCAGAATGGCTCCGCGGAATGGCAGACCGGGTGCGTTTTTGATCCCGCGCGAGAAGTGACGGGCGGGCGGGATCAGAATGGCTCCGCAGAAGGGGCTGGGAGGTGCGTTTTTGATCCCGCGCGGGGATCGCGGGGCGGGACGGGACGGGATCGGGAAGCGAGGAGGGGTCAGTGCCAGTGGGCGGGGGAGGGGAGGGTGACGTCGCGGACGTCGACCCCGGTGGGCGTGACCGTGGCGACCGCGTAGAGGAGGGACTGCGTCGGGTAGCCGTGCGGGCGGTTGTCACGGATGATGGCGCGGTCGTCTTCCGGGGGCAGGGCGGCGGAGGCTCCGAGGAGCGCGGTCCACTCGGTCGCCCAGTCGGCGCTCGCCGCGGCGGGTCCCAGCGCGCGGAACTCCGGGAGCCAGGCGGCGATGCGCGGGGTCTCCTCGTCGTCGAGGTCGTCGTGGGCGATCATGTGCGTCCCGGGCTCGATGGGTGTGTCCCGCAGCCCGGCACCGTCCCAGGAGAGCACCCGGGCGCCGTCCGGCCCGACCTCGAGCAGATTGAAGCCGCGCATCCGCGGCGCGCCCTGCGGGGAGCGGCCGGTGACCGCGGCGAGCGGAAGGGTGCCGCGGGAGACGGCCGCGCCCGCCGAGAGGTCCTGCACGTCGGCGCGGTTGAGGAGCACGGCGAGGCGTCGTTCCACGGGGTTCACGGCGAGCCAGGCCCCACCGGCCCGCCGGTCACGGATGCCGATCACCCCCGGATACTCCTCGGGCCACCACTCGCCCAGGGCATCCCACTCCCGAGCCGGGTCCTCGTCGCGGACGGCCAGCAGCCGCGCGGATCCCGCGGTCTCGACATCGATCACCACCGTGCACACGCTTCCGAGTCTAGGTCGGTCGAGGCGGGCGGGACCCGCGACGAATCCGTGCGCGATGACCCGGGCGTCCGGACCCTGGGGCAGAATCGAGGCGTGAACATCGTCGTCGGAGTCACGGGCGGCATCGCCGCGTACAAGACGGTGCACCTCGTGCGCCTGCTCACGAAGGCCGGTCATGAGGTGACCGTGGTGCCCACCGAGGACGCGCTGCGCTTCGTGGGCCTGCCGACCTGGGAGGCCCTGAGTCGGCACCCGGTGACGACGAGCGTGCATGAGGACGTTGCCCGCGTCCGGCACGTCGCCCTGGGCCAGGGAGCGGACCTCATCGTGATCGCCCCGGCGACGGCGAACTCGCTCGCGAAGATGGCCGCGGGGCTGGCCGACGACCTCCTCGGCACGACGCTGCTCGCGACCGAGGCGCCCGTGCTCGTCGCGCCCGCGATGCACGCGGAGATGTGGCGGAACGCGGCCACGCAGGCGAACATGGCGACGCTCCGGGAACGCGGCGTGCACGTGGTCGGACCGGCCGACGGCGAGCTGGCCGGCGGTGACAGCGGACCCGGTCGCATGGTCGAGCCGGAGGAGATCCTGGCGGCGGCCCAGGCGCTGCTGACACCGGGCGACCTGGCAGGCGTGCGGGTCGTCGTCTCGGCAGGCGGGACGCGGGAGCCCATCGATCCGGTGCGCTTCCTCGGCAACCGGAGCAGCGGGCGCCAGGGGGTCGCGCTCGCGGCGGAGGCGGCGGCGCGCGGCGCGGAGGTGGCGCTCGTCGCGGCGAACGTCTCCGGGGACGTGCTCGCGGAGGCCCGCCACCCGCACGTCCGGATCGTCCGGGTCGGCACGGCCGCGGAGCTGTCCGCGGCGATGAAGGAGGAGTCCGCGGCGGCCGACGTCGTGCTGATGGCGGCGG
This sequence comes from Microbacterium meiriae, assembly GCF_040685015.1. Classification (NCBI taxonomy): domain Bacteria; kingdom Bacillati; phylum Actinomycetota; class Actinomycetes; order Micrococcales; family Microbacteriaceae; genus Microbacterium; species Microbacterium meiriae. The sequence continues at coordinate 1,490,415 of NZ_JBFBHD010000001.1, forward strand.
CCGTGGCCGACTATCGACCGGTCGAGGTCTCCGCGCGCAAGCTCACCAAGGACCGCGGCGGGGTCGGCACCATCGAGCTCGTCGAGAACGAGGACATCGTCGCCGCGCTCGTCGAGAAGCGAGGCGCGGGACAGCTCATCGTCGCGTTCGCGGCGGAGACGCCCGAGGATGAGGCGGAGATGCTCGCCCGCGCCCGCGGCAAGCAGGAGCGCAAGGGGGTCGACCTGCTGGTGGTGAACGAGGTCGGTTGGGAGCAGGGGTTCGAGCGCGGCGAGAACGCCGTGCACATCCTCGGGCCCGGCGGGGTCGTGGCGCGGACCGCGGCGGGGAGCAAGCGCGAGGTGGCGGCGGCCGTCTGGGACGAGGTCGCCCGCGAGAGGTGAGGGGCGGTGGAGTCGCGCACCGCCGAATGCTAAACTTGAGTCAACCAAACTCAACTTTCAGAAGGAGCATCTCCAGGAGGAGCGCATGACCACCCCGCAGACCGGATCCCCGAACCAGGAACAGCAGTCCGCCCTCGAGCAGTTCGGCATCAACCTGACCGACCGCGCCCGCGAGGGCAAGCTCGACCCCGTCATCGGACGGGACAGTGAGATCCGGCGTGTCAGCCAGGTGCTCACTCGTCGCACCAAGAACAACCCGGTGCTGATCGGCGAGCCCGGCGTCGGCAAGACGGCGGTGGTCGAAGGGCTCGCGCAGCGCATCGTCGCGGGCGACGTCGCGGAGTCCCTCAAGGACAAGGAGCTCGTCTCGCTCGACATCTCCGCCCTCGTCGCGGGCGCCATGTACCGCGGCCAGTTCGAGGAGCGCCTGAAGCAGGTCCTCAAGGAGATCACCGAGTCGGACGGCCAGGTCATCACGTTCATCGACGAGCTGCACGTGCTCATGGGTGCGGGCGGCGGCGAGGGCTCGGTCGCGGCGTCGAACATGCTCAAGCCGATGCTGGCCCGCGGCGAGCTGCGGCTCATCGGCGCCACCACGCTCAACGAGTACCGCGAGTTCATCGAGAAGGACGCCGCCCTCGAGCGCCGCTTCCAGCAGGTGTACGTCGGCGAACCGACCGTCGAGGACACGATCGCGATCCTCCGCGGGCTCAAGGGCCGCTACGAGGCGCACCACGGGGTGACCATCTCCGACAGCGCCCTCGTGGCCGCGGCGTCGCTGTCCAACCGCTACCTGCCCGCGCGGCAGCTTCCGGACAAGGCCATCGACCTGATCGACGAGTCGATGTCGCGCCTGAAGATGGAGATCGACTCCTCTCCGGTCGAGATCGACCAGCTCAAGCGCCAGGTCGACCGGCTGAAGCTGGAGGAGCTCGCGCTCAAGCGGGAGAAGGACGCCGCGTCCAAGGAGCGTCTCGGCACCCTCCGGGAGAACCTCGTCGAGCTCGAGAAGGAGCTCGCCGGACTCGAAGCCCGGTGGGCGCGGGAACGGCAGGGTCTCAACCGCGTCGGTGAGCTGAAGAAGCAGCTCGACGACGCGATCACCCAGCGCGACCTCGCCATGCGCAACGCCGACTACACGAAGGCGTCGAAGCTCGAGTACGAGACGATCAAGCGCCTGGAGCGCGACATCGCGGAGGCGGAGCAGGCCGAGGCCACCGCCTCGAGCGAGCCGCGCATGGTGAACGAGCAGGTCACCGAGGAGGACATCGCGGCCGTGATCGCGGCCTGGACGGGCATCCCGGTCGGGCGGCTGCTGCAGGGGGAGAGCGAGAAGCTGCTGCACCTGGAGAACGAGCTCGGCAAGCGCCTCATCGGCCAGAAGGATGCCGTCAAGGCGGTGTCCGACGCCGTGCGCCGCTCGCGCGCGGGCATCAGCGATCCCGGTCGTCCCACGGGCTCGTTCCTCTTCCTCGGACCGACCGGTGTCGGCAAGACCGAGCTGGCCAAGGCGCTCGCGCAGTTCCTCTTCGACGACGAGCACGCCATGGTGCGCATCGACATGTCGGAATACGGCGAGAAGCACTCGGTCTCCCGGCTCGTCGGCGCCCCTCCCGGGTATGTCGGCTACGAGCAGGGCGGTCAGCTCACCGAGGCCGTGCGGCGTCGTCCCTACAGCGTGATCCTGCTCGACGAGGTCGAGAAGGCGCACCCCGAGGTGTTCGACGTGCTGCTGCAGGTGCTCGACGACGGGCGGCTGACCGACGGGCAGGGGCGCACGGTCGACTTCTCGAACGTGATCCTCATCCTGACCTCCAACCTGGGCTCGCCGATCCTCATCGACCCCGTGCTCTCCGTGGAGGAGAAGCGGGAGCAGGTGATGGCGCTCGTGCGCCAGGCGTTCCGGCCCGAGTTCCTGAACCGTCTCGATGACATCGTGATGTTCCAGGCGCTCACCGAGGACGACCTCGCGCAGATCGTGGAGCTGTCGGTCGACCAGCTTCACGACCGGCTGCGCGACCGTCGCCTCACGCTGGCGGTCACTCCTGGGGCGCGGTCGTGGCTGGCCGAGCGCGGTTACGACCCGGTGTTCGGCGCCCGCCCGCTGCGTCGCCTCATCCAGACCGAGGTGCAGAACAAGCTCGCGACCGCCCTCCTCTCGGGTGGCGTGCACGACGGCGACACCGTCCGCGTGGACGTGGCGGCCGACGGTACGGGCCTCGTGCTCACGGCGACGACCCCCGAGCCGGAGGTCGAGGACGACGACGTGATCGAGGCGGAGCTGCTCGACGACTGATCCCGACCGGCACATAGCGAGAAGGCCCGGTATGCGCGACGAATACCGGGCCTTTCGTGTGTCGATGCTCAGGCGCTGAGGACGACCGTCTCCGCGATCGGACGACGCACGCGCGGGGCGACCTCGCGCTCCTGCAGCACCTCCGGCAGGGCCTCGATGTCGCCGAACTCGCCGACGGCGATGACGGTGGCGGGGGTGAAGCGCGCCTCCAGGTCGGCGAACTCGCGGACGACCTCGGGGTCGAAGCCGCTCATCTGGTGCACGACGAGGCCGTCGTGGTGGGCCTGCACGGAGAAGTGCGCCACGGCCTGGCCGAGGTCGTAGAACGCGTGGCTGATCGCCGTGCCGTCGGCGGTCGCGGTCTCGGCGATCGCGACGACGAGCACGGCCGCGTTGCCGGCCCAGGCCTGGTTGAAGCCCATGAGCGCGTCGACGATCTGGGCGTGCAGGGCGGTGCCGCGGCGGGCGACGATGAAGCGCCACGGCTGGATGTTGTTGGCGGAGGGGCTCCAGCGGGCGGCCTCGAGCGCGGTGGCGAGCTTGGCCTCGTCGATCGGATGCTGCGCGTCGTACGCGCGGGGGCTCCAGCGGCCGGCGAGGACGTCGAGGACGGGGTGCTCGGTCGGGGCGGTGCGGTCGATGACGGGAGTGCTCACGGAAGTGCCTTTCGGACGGAGGGGATCGGACACCGTCGTCCGCGTACACGGGGGATGAACCGATGCATGTGCATGCATATTCCCGGAGGTCGGTTCGCGTCAGTCCAGGAGGTTGCGGGAGGCGGCGTCGGCGAGCGCGGCGCGGACGGCGCGGATCGAGGGGGCGTCCGCGGACACCCGCCGCGCGGAGGAGAAGATCTCCCGGCGCGGTTCCTGCGGGAGCGGGGCGAGGTCGACCGTCGGGGTGTCACCCGCCCACACGAGCTCGGGGAGGAGCCCGACCGCGAGCCCGGCGTGGATGAGCCGGACGTGCGCGGTGAGGTCGGCGAGCTCGAAACGCACGTCCGGCTCGAACCCGGCGGTGCGACAGAGCTGCTCGGCCCACGCGCGGGACGCCGTGCCGGCAGGCTCGAGCACCCACGGCTCCGCGCGGGTGGCCCACAGGGCGGCGACGGGGTCGGCGGCTCCCGCAGCTCCGGGGCGCCGGGCGAGGGCGATGGCGTCGTGGGCGAGCACGACACGGTCGAGGTCGGCGTGGATGGGGCGTGTGCGCCCCGGATACTGCTCCGCGAGGATGAGGTCGTAGTCGCGGCTGGAGACGCCCACGAGGCCGGATTCCGGGTCGCGCTCGGTCACCTCGACGCGCAGGGCGGGGTGGCGCTCGCCGAGGGCCGCGAGGGCGCGGGGCAGCAGGGAGTGCGCGGTGGACTGGAACACCGCGAGGCGCACGGTGCCGGTCACCTCGGTGAGCGACTCGGCGACGGCGACCTGGGCGTGCTCGATCTGATCGAGGATGCCGATGGCCTCGGCGACCAGCACGTTCCCCTGAGGGGTGAACTGCACCCCGCGACCGACCCGACGCAGCAGCGGCACCCCGACATCGCGCTCCAGTGCGGCGAGCTGTTGGGACACGGACGCCTTGCTGTAGGACAGCGCGTCGGCCACCGCGGAGAGCGTGCCGCGGCGCGACAGTTCCACGAGCAGACGCAGGCGGTGGACGTCGAGCACGACGGCTCCCAATCGTTCGGGATGAGTGAACAGAATCCACTCGAATCGGTTGATAGACGGAGCCTACCGAGCGGCTGGACAATGATCCAGCCGCACACGACACCCGGGTGTGCGAGGCCGAGGAAGGTACCCCCGCCCCATGACCGTCATCGACGACACCACCCCCCGCACCGAAGAGGTCGCCGCGCTCGTGCAGCGCTGGCTCGCCGAGAGCGAGACCCACCCGGTCGAGCCGGCCGCCCAGCGCCTCTCCGAGGTGCTCAAGGACCCGAACGGACTGGACTTCACCGTCGGCTTCGTCGACGGCGTCATGCGTCCGGAGGACCTGCGGGTCGCCGGCCGCAAGCTCGCCGAGCTGTCGGACATCACGCCCACGCTGCTGCCCGGCTACCTCCGGGCCGCCATCAAGGCCGGCGGGTTCTGGGCGCCGAAGCTCCCGAACGTCGTCGTCCCGATCTCGCGGCGCGTGCTGCGGGCCATGGTCGGCCACCTCGTGCTCGACGCCACGCCGTCCAAGCTCGGCCCGGCCATCGCCAAGCTCCGCAAGACCGGCAACCGGCTCAACCTCAACCTCCTCGGCGAGGCCGTGCTCGGCGAGCGCGAGGCGGGCCGCCGACTGCAGGGCACGTACGACTTCCTCGCCCGCCCGGACGTCGACTACGTCTCGATCAAGGTCTCGAGCGTCGTCAGTCAGCTCTCCATGTGGTCGTTCGACGAGGCCGTCGCCGATGTCGTGGAGAAGCTCACCCCGCTGTACCGGCTCGCGGCGAAGGCCGAGGCGAAGGGGGCCCGCACCGGGACGCAGAAGTTCATCAACCTCGACATGGAGGAGTACCGCGACCTCGACCTGACGATCGCGGCCTTCACGAGCATCCTCGACCAGCCGGGCCTGGAGGACCTCGAGGCGGGCATCGTGCTGCAGGCGTATCTCCCCGACGCGCTCGGCGCCATGCAGCGGCTCCAGGAGTGGGCGGCCGCGCGCCGCGCCAAGGGCGGAGCGCCGATCAAGGTGCGCGTCGTCAAGGGCGCGAACCTCGCGATGGAGGAGGTCGACGCGAAGGTGCACGGCTGGCCGCTCGCGACCTACGGCACCAAGCAGGACTCGGACACGAACTATAAGCGCGTGCTCGACTGGGCGATGACCCCCGAGCGGCTCGACGCCGTGCGTATCGGCGTCGCCGGTCACAACCTCTTCGACATCGCGTACACGTGGTTGCTGGCGAAGGCCCGTGGTGTGACCGGCCCTTCGACAGGCTCAGGGACCCAGGGGAGCGCGGCCTCAGGGACCCAGGGGCAGAAGGGCGCCCTCGTGGAGTACGAGATGCTGCTCGGCATGGCGACCGGGCAGGCCGAGGCCGTCCGCAAGGACGTCGGCCGTCTCCTGCTCTACACGCCGGTCGTGAACCCGGCGGAGTTCGACGTCGCCATCGCCTACCTCGTGCGGCGCCTCGAGGAGAACGCGAGCCCCGAGAACTTCATGTCGGCCGTGTTCGAGCTGGCCTCGAACCCGACCCTGCTCACCCGCGAGCGGGAGCGCTTCGAGCGCTCGCTCGCCGCGCTCGTCGCCGACCCGTCGGTGCCGGGCCCGAACCGCACGCAGGACCGCACGGCTCCGCGCCCCGCCGCCACGACGGACGGCTTCGCGAACGAGCCCGACACCGATCCCGCGCTCGCCGCGAACCGCGCGTGGGGCCGGGAGATCCTGCAGCGCTCGGTCTCCTCGACGCTCGGCCGGGACGCGATCGCCGCGGCCCGCATCGAGACCGACGCCGAGCTGGACGCCGTGTTCGCGGCCGCCACGTCCGCCGCCGAGAAATGGGCAGCGCTTCCCGCCGCCGAGCGCGCCGCCGTCCTGCACCGCGCGGGCGACGAGCTCGCCGCCCGCCGCGGCGAGCTGCTGGAGATCATGGCGCACGAAGCAGGCAAGACCATCGCCGAGGCCGACCCCGAGGTCAGCGAGGCGATCGACTTCGCGCACTACTACGCCGAGCGCGCGAAGGATCTCGAGGCCATCCCCGGCGCCGAGTTCGTGCCGTCGAAGGTGACCGTGGTCACGCCGCCGTGGAACTTCCCCGTGGCGATCCCCGCCGGCGGTGTGCTGGCCGGCCTCGCCTCCGGATCCGGCGTGATCATCAAGCCCGCGAAGCTCACCCAGCGGTGCGGCGCCGTGATGGTCGAGGCGCTGTGGGCCGCGGGCGTCCCGCGCGATCTGCTCGCCCTCGTCGACCTCGCCTCCCGCGACCTCGGCACCCGCCTGGTGGCGAGCCCCCAGGTCGACCGGGTCATCCTCACCGGGGCCTACGAGACCGCACAGCTGTTCCGCTCCTTCCGGGCCGACCTGCCGCTGCTCGCCGAGACCAGCGGCAAGAACGCGATCATCGTGACGCCGTCGGCCGACCTCGACCTCGCCGCCGCCGACGTCGCCCGCAGCGCGTTCGGCCACGCGGGGCAGAAGTGCTCGGCCGCGTCGCTGGCGATCCTCGTCGGGTCGGTGGCGGACTCGAAGCGCTTCGAGCGGCAGCTCGTGGACGCGGTCACCTCGATGCGCGTCGGGCTTCCCGACGACCCCGCCACGCAGATGGGGCCGATCATCGAGCCCGCGAACGGCAAGCTCCTCACCGCGCTCACCACTCTCGACAAGGGCGAGCGCTGGCTGGTCGAGCCCCGGAAGCTCGATGACGAGGGGAAGCAGTGGACACCGGGGGTGAAGACCGGCGTGCGCGAGGGCTCGTACTTCCACCTCACCGAGTTCTTCGGACCCGTGCTCGGCATCATGCACGCGAAGGACCTCGATGAGGCCATCCGGCTGCAGAACGCGGTCGACTACGGCCTCACCGCGGGGCTGCACTCGCTGGACTCCGCCGAGGTCGCGACCTGGCTGGACCGCGTCGAGGCCGGCAACCTGTATGTGAACCGAGGGATCACCGGCGCCATCGTGCAGCGTCAGCCGTTCGGCGGCTGGAAGCGCTCGGCGGTGGGCGCCGGGGCCAAGGCCGGCGGTCCGAACTACCTCTTCGGTCTGGGCGAGTGGCGTGCGGGCGAGCTGCCCGCCGCGGCTCCGGGGGCGGCGGTGACCCCCGCGGTGACGGGGCTGCTGGAGGCCGCCGCACCCGAGCTCGACCCCGCGGGCATCGAGTGGCTGCATCGTGCCGCGGCCGCCGACGAGCGCGCGTGGATCGACGAGTTCGGCGCCGTGAGCGACAAGTCCGGACTCGGCGTCGAGCGCAACGTGTTCCGGTACCGTCCGGTGGCCGTCGACGTGCGCGTCGCCGAGGACGCGCCGCTCGCCGAGGGGGTCCGGGTGCTCGCCGCTGCCCTGCGCAGCGGCAGCCCGTTCACCGTGTCGGCCGCGTCGCTGCCGTCCCGGGTGGAGAAGGCGCTCAAGGCGCAGGGCGTGACCGTGAAGACCGAGTCGGACGCCGCGTGGACCAAGCGCTACGCGAAGGGGGCCCGGTCGTGGCAGCGGGTGCGGCTCGTGGGCGGCGACGCCGGCGCGCTGCACACGGCCCTCGACGGCAGCCCCGACGTCGCGGTCTGGTCGCACGCCGTGACCGGAGCGGGCCGGGTGGAGATGCTCCCGTTCCTGCGCGAACAGGCCGTGTCGATCACCAACCACCGCTTCGGCAACCCGACCACGCTCTCCGAGGGCATCCTCTGATCCCGAGACCCCGGCTACACGTCGAGACCCCCTGCTGCACGCGCGTGCAGCAGGGGGTCTCGGCGCGAAAGCGGGGTCTCGGGAGTCAGCCGCGCAGAGCCTCGGCGAGCTTCACCCGCGAGCCCATCCGGAGCAGGGAGTTCTCGTAGATCTTCGCGCCGACGACGATCGCCGCGACGCAGCTCGCCAGGAGGATCGCGAGGCTCAGCAGCGGCTCCCACCACTGCGCCTCACCGACGAAGAGACGCATCGGCATTCCGACCGGAGCCGAGAACGGCACGTACGACATGATCGTCAGCACCAACGGGTTGTCGTTGAACACGATCACCAGCACGTACGGCGCCATGATGAGCATCGTGATGGGGGTCGTCGTCGAGCCGATGTCCTCCTGGCGGGAGACCATGGAGGCGGCCGCCGCGAACATCGCCGCGAGCAGGATGAACCCGAACAGGAAGAACACCGCGAACCAGATGATGGGGGCGCCGAGGGTGGTCAGAACCTCGCGTTGACCCGTCACGATGAGGCCGATGGTGGCGACGGCCGCGAGGGCGAGGATCTGCCCCATCGCGAGCACCGTGTTGCCGATGACCTTGCCGGCGAGCAGGGTGCGCGCGGGGATCGCCGACAGCAGCACCTCGACCACCCTGGTCTGCTTCTCCTCGACCACGCTCTGCGCGATGGTGCCGCCGAACGTGGCCGCCGCCATCATGAAGACGAGCCCGAACGCGATCGCGATGAAGTAGCGCAGCAGCGGGTTGGTGGTCACCGGCTCGAGGATGACGACCTCGGGCGAGAGCGACAGCCCGGACACGAGCGACCCGGGGGCATCCTCCAGGGCGACGATCGTGTAGCCCGCGGCGTTGTCGCCCGCGAGCACCGCCGCATCGACGTCGCCCTCGCGGACCAGCTCCTCGGCCTCGGCGCGGGAGGCGACCTCGGTCACCTCGACGTCGGGCAGGGCGGACACGGCGCCCGCGGTCTCCGAGGTCACGGCCACCGGCATGGCGTCGTCGTTCTGGCTCGCGAAGCCGCCGAACAGCACGCCGGCGAGGGCGATGAGCAGCAGGATGCCGGTCGAGATCAGGAACGCCTTGCTGCGGAGCTTGGAGCCGATCTCCCGCTCGGCGACCAGCCAGATCCCGTTCCGTGCGGGGGTCGAGGCGTTCACTGGATGACCTCCTTGAAGATCTGGGCGAGGGAGGGGTGCTTGGGTGCGAAGCTCGCGACGTCGCCGCGCGCGACCGCAGACTGCAGCACGCGCTGGGCCGTGTCGGGGCCGTCCGCGTCGAAGAGCGCGTAGCCGCCCTCGAAGTCGACGACCGTGACCCCGGGCTCGGTGCGCAGCCACCCGGCGTCCCCCGCGGAGACCAGCTCGTACCGATCGCGGGCGTGCTCGGCGCGGAGGCCGTCCCGGGATCCGGCCGCCCGGATGGTGCCTCCGGCGAGGATGACGAGATCGTCGCAGAGACGCTCGACCACGTCGAGCTGGTGCGAGGAGAAGAGGATCGAGGCGCCGCGGGCCGCGCTGGCCTGCAGGACCCCGGCGACGACGTCAACCGCGAGGGGGTCCAGGCCGGAGAAGGGCTCGTCGAGGATCAGCACCTCGGGGTCGTGCACGAGCGACGCGGCGATCTGCGCGCGCTGCTGGTTGCCCAGTGACAGCGACTCGATCGTGTCGTCGAGGCGCTCGCCGAGCCCGAGCTCCGTGAGCAGCGCGGTCGCCCGCTCCGTCGCCTCCGGCTTGCTGAATCCGTGCAGGCGCGCGAGGTAGACGATCTGCTCCAGGACCTTCATCTTCGGATACAGGCCGCGCTCCTCGGGCATGTAGCCGAAGCGGCGGCGGTCGCTGGTGGTGAGGGGCGCCCCGTCGAGGTCGACCCGTCCGCCGTCCGACGACAGCAGGCCGAGGATGATGCGCATGGTCGTGGTCTTGCCGGCGCCGTTGCCGCCGACGAAGCCGGTGAGGCGGCCCGGCGCGACCGTGAACGACACGTCGTCCAGCACCCGGCGGCTGCCGTAGCTCTTGGTGATGCCGGAGAGTTCCAGCAGTCCGGTTGTCATGTCGTGGTGCTCCGTCCGAAGGTGATCCGCATGATCTTCACGCTATTGAGTGCGGGCGGGGCGGGGCATCCCCCGCAGGGGGGACTGCGACGGATCAGCCGCGGGACGGACGGCCGACGTGCAGCACCGTGCGCACGAGCAGGCCGGCGACCAACGCCCAGAACGCCGCACTCACCCCGAGCACCGCGATGCCGGAGGCGGCGACGAGAAACGTGACGACCGCGGGGAGCCGCTCACCGGGGTCGTCGATCGCCTGCTGGACGGCCGCGCCGAAGGCGCCGAACAGCGCCAGCCCCGCGACCGCCGGGATCACCGCCGTCGGGGCGAGCACGACGAGCGTGGCGAAGGCGGCGGAGAACGCGCCCAGCACGAGGTAGGACGCTCCGGTCGAGACACCGGCGAGCCAGCGCCGGGTGGGGTCGGGGTCGGCGTCGGGGGACGCGGCGAGGGCCGCGCTGATGGCGGCGAGGTTGATCGCATGACCGCCCGCCGGAGCGCCGAGCGCCGTGCCGAGACCGGTCACGAGCATCGCCGGACGCCACGGGACCTTGTAGCCGAAGCTGCGCATGATCGCGATACCCGGCACGTTCTGCGACGCCATGGTCACGATGAACAGCGGAAGCGCGATGCCGACCAGGGCCCCGACCGTGAAGGCCGGCATCGTCAGCTCGAACCGCGGCAGGAGGACGGCCGGGTCGACGGGGGTCCCGGCGGAGACCAGCGACAGAGCGACGACCGCGGCCGCGGCGGCGAAGGCCAGCGGCACGGCCCACCGGGGAGCCAGACGGGCGAAGAGCAGCCAGGTCAGCACGACCGGGAGCACACCCCACGGGTTCGCGACGACCCCGGTGATCGGCGCGAGGCAGAGCGGCAGCAGCACCCCTGCCAGCATGGCCTGCGCGATCGACGGCGGGATCCGCGCGATCAGGGCGCCAAGCGCGGGCCAGAGCGCCGTGAGGAGGATGAGGGACGCCGTCACGAGGAAGGCTCCGACGGCGGCGGGCCAGCCGCCCTCGACGCTGCCGGTCGCCACGAGCAGTGCGGCACCGGGGGTGGACCACGCGGCCGTGATCGGCATCCGGTAGCGCCAGGCCAGCACGATGCAGGCGAGCCCCATCGCGAGGCTCACGGCGAGGAGTCCGCTGGCCGCCTGCGCCGCCGACGCGCCCACGGCGTCGAGCCCCGTGAGCACCACCGCGAAGGAGCTCGTGAACCCGACCAGTGCCGTGACGATCCCGGCGACGATCGGACGGGTTACGGGGACGGCGGCGGGCATGGCTCCGAGAGTATCGCGGGGGAGCGGTCCGCCTCCGGTCAGGCCAGCCCCATCCGATGCGCGAGCACGACGGCCTGCACGCGGTCCCTGGCACCGAGCTTCTGGAGGATGCGCGAGACATGGGTCTTCACGGTGGCCTCGCCGATGAACAGAGCCCGGGCGATCTCGGCGTTGCTGCGGGCGTCGGCGAGCAGGGTCAGCACCTCGGCCTCCCGCTCGGTCAGCGGCTCCGCGAGTACGGCCGTCGCGGGCGCTTTCGCCACCGCGCGGGCGGGAGCGGCGCCGGCTTCCGGGGTCGCTCCGGCGAAGCGGGTGAGGACGCGGCGGGTCACCTCGGGTGCCAGCATGCCGTCCCCGGCCGCGAGAGCGCGCACCGCGGAGATGAGATCCTCGGCGCCCGCGTTCTTGAGGAGGAATCCGCTCGCGCCGGCTTCGAGCGCCTGATAGAGATAGTCGTCGCGGTCGAACGTCGTCACGATCGCGATCGCGGCGCCCACCGACGGGTCGGCGACGAGGCGGCGCGTCGCCTCGATCCCGTCCATGTCGGGCATCTGCACGTCCATCGTGATGACGTCGGGGCGCAGCGCGGCGGCCTGCGCGACGGCCTCGGCTCCCGTCGAGGCCTCGCCCACGACGGCGATGTCGGGCTGGGTGTCGAGGATCGTGCGGAATCCCGCGCGGAGGAGGGCGTGGTCGTCGACGAGGAGCACTCGGATCGGCGCGGTCATCGTGCGCCCTCCGGCACGGCCGTGCCGAGCGGCACCCGCGCCCGGACCCGCAGACCCCCGGCGACGCGCGGAGTGACCTCGACGGTGCCGCCGGAGGCTGCCGCGCGCTCGCGCATCCCGAGCTGTCCGAGACCGGGTCGCAGCTGGGCGATGGCGCGGCCGGTGTTCACGACCTCGACCTCCACGCCGTCGTCGTCGTAGCGCACGCGCACGTCCGCGGTCGCCCCCGGTCCGGCGTGCCGACGGGCGTTGGTCAGCGATTCCTGTGCGATCCGGTACAGGTTCACGGCGACGAGCGAGGGAACGGGCACCGGATCGCCGATCACGGTGTACGCGGTGGGGAGACCCGCCTCGGTCGATGCCTGCGCGAGCGCCGCGATGTCGTCGAGGGAGACGGTCGACGCCGACTCGGTCGTGTCGCCGCCGGGAGTGCGCAGCGTCTCCAGCAGCTGGCGCAGCTCCTGGATCGCGTCCCGCGCGGAGGACTCGATCCCGGAGAGGATGCGCGCCGACTGGGCGGGATCGCTCTCGAGCACGAGGCGCGCGGCGCCCGCCTGCACGCCCATCACCGACACGTGGTGGGCGACGACGTCGTGCAGCTCCCTGGCGATCCGCACCCGGTCGAGGGCCACCGCCTGCGCCGCGGTGACCTCGCGCTCGCGCTCCAGTTCGCGGGTGCGCTCTTCCAGCACGGTGCGCTGCTCGGCTGCCGCCCAGGAGCGCTCGCCGAAGTAATAGGCACCGCCGAAGTACAGGGCGTTGAGGAGGATCTGGATGAGCATGAACGCCACGTAGGGCGACATGGCTCCGGCGACGACGTCCGCCTTATCGGCCTCGCTGATGGCGTCGCGGTACATGGTGATGAGGAGCCACACGAACATGCCGACGATGATGGCGACGCGGACGACGAGGGCCTTCCGGCGATCGTTCATCCAGGCGCCGACCGTGTAGAGCGCGATGAACATCGCGATGTTGCCGACGTAGATCTCCGGCACTCGGATCGTCACAGCCGTGAAGTAGGCCAGCGACACCACGACGGCCACGGTGCCGGGCCAGCGTCGGCGGAACCCGAGCGGCGCCGCCACGACGACGGCGTAGACGAGCGCGGTCCACAGCGGGGCCTGCTCGTCGCCGTAGACCTGGGCGATGGAGGAGAGCGCCGCGCTGAGGATCGCACCGACGAAGAGGACGAGCGCGAGGAGGAGGTCGCCGCGCTGGTCGCGCAGGGTCGGCGTCCGGGTGAAGGCCATCCCTCCACCGTAGGGCGGGGACTGTCGCGCGGCATCCCCCGTGCGACGGACGCGGGCGGTACGTCTGCCAGGATCAGGTGTGACCTCCTCGCCGCGCCCGCGCCTGGCACCGCTCTACCTCGCCGGGTTCACCACCGCCTTCGGCGCGCACGGCATCGCCGCGGCCCTCGGCGCCGAGACCGAGGACATCGGCTGGACGCTGCTGGCCTTCGGCTTCACGCTCGCGCTGTACGACCTCGCCGAGGTGTTGCTGAAACCGCTCTTCGGCGCCCTCAGCGACCGGGTCGGCGTGCGTCCCGTGATCATCGGCGGGCTGTTGGCCTTCGCCGCGTTCTCGGTGGTCGGAGCTCAGGCCCCCGGCATGGTCGGTCTCGTGATCGCGCGCTTCGGCCAGGGAGCCGCGGCCTCGGCGTTCTCGCCGGCCTCGTCCGCTGCGGTGGCCCGGTTGACGGACGACGCGTCCCGTGGCCGCTACTTCGGGCGCTACGGCTCCTGGAAGAGTCTCGGATACGCGCTCGGCCCGCTGCTCGGCGCGGTGCTCGTGGTGGTGGGAGGGATCCCTGCCCTGTTCTGGGCCCTCGCCGTGCTCGGACTCGCGGCAGCCGGATGGGTGCTCCTCGCCGTCCCCGCCGTGCCCGTGCTGCCGCGGAAGCGGGTGACGCTCGTCGACCTCGGCCGGGAGCTCCTCGCCCCTGGGTTCCTCGTCCCCACCCTCGTGCTGGCGGCCACGACCGGTGCGCTCGCCGTGGCCGTGGGATTCCTCCCGCTGCTCGGGCGACAGGCCGGGCTCGGCACGGTGGGCAGCATGGCGATCGTCACGGTGCTGGCGATCGTGTCGAGCATCGTGCAGCCGTTCGTCGGCGCGGCGCACGACCGCGGTCGGCTCTCCGTCCGTCTCGGGGCCGTCGGCGGGCTGCTCCTGATCGGCCTCGGCATCGGGCTCACCGCGCTGTGGGTGACGCCGATCGTGCTGTGCGTCACGGGCGTGCTGGTCGGCGCCGGGGTGGGCCTGGCGACGCCGGTGGCGTTCTCGCACTTGGCGGCATCGACGCCCGCGGAACGCATGGGACGCACGATGGGCAGTGCGGAACTGGGCCGGGAGCTGGGCGACGCGGGTGGCCCGTTGGTCGCCGGGGCCGTGGCGACGGCGACGGTGCCGGCGGTCGGAATCGGCGTCATCGCGGTGCTCACGGCGGGAGCCGGGGCCGTGGCGCTCCTCGGTCTCCGACCGCCGCGCGTCGACGCGCGGCCGGACCAGAACCGGGCGAACGGACACGACGGCGAAGGGCAGAACTATGAAGCGACATGAAGAGCGCCGAGTGCAATACGATCCAGTACTCAGTACTACAACTTCATTCTGAAGCACTGTGGAGAGATCGCGTGCAAGTGAATAAAACCGTGCTGTGGGGAGTAGTGGGGGCGGGGGTGGCCATCTTCCTCGTGGTGATATGCGCGGTCTTGGTCATTCCTGCTCTCACGAAGACACCGGGGCCCGGCGATCAGTTCGAGTTCCCGATCAGCTGGCAGCGATCGAAGGACCCAGACGTCCCGGATGCCGCCAACACAACCATCGAGCTCTACGCGGACGGAACTGCCCAGCTGTCGGGAATCTCATTGGGGCACATCGAGACGTCTGCTGACGCCCGGCTTTGTGTCGCTGACGCCAGCGAGGGAGATGCTGGCGATGCGCGTTGGGAGGTGGACGACGACGGTGTACTTCACGTTCGTAGCGTCGACGGAGAAGCGGTCTTCCTGCCTGGGGCAGGACGGTTCTCGGGCTCCGACTGGTCCGAGCTTCGCGAACCGTTCTGTGACGAGACCTTCGTTGACTTCAGTCCATCGCGGGATGAAGCGGAGGATGCTGCCGCACGGCGTGTGCGGGGTGGCAGTTCTCCGATGGCACCACCTATGAGCTTCGCTCCCGGGACTGCACGTGTCTGCTGAGTCAGTGATCGGACCGATACTGATCGTGATCGGGCTTGCCCTGATGATTTTCCGCAGGTCTGTTTCCCAGATCTTCCATCACGGCGTGGAGAGGATGTACGGGGAGCCGTTAGCTGATGATGCGATGCCGCCCGGGAGGACGCCGATGAGGATGCTCATCGTCGGGATACTCTTCATCGGCTTCGGCATCTTCACTCTCGTCGGCGCACTTCTGCGGTAGCGGTGGCACAACGCTGACGTGGTGGTTCTCGAACCTGGAGGGGACGGTGAACGTGCAGACGGTGGCGAACGCGACGGGTACGACCACCCGCATGCTCCGCCCGCAATATCGATGTGTCGGGTGAATCGATTTGTCAGGTATTCGCCCGAGAGGCGATAGCCCGATAGTCGAGCAGGCGCTCGATCACGCGGGCCACGCCGTCCTCGTCGTTGGTCGCGGTGGTCTCGTCCGCGGCCTCCTGCACGACGGGTTCCGCGTGCGCCATCGCCACGCCGTGACCGGCCCAGCGGAGCATCTCGACATCGTTGAGGGCGTCTCCGAACGCCACGACGTCGGAGCGATCGATGCCGAGGTGGGTGCAGAGGCGCGCGAGTCCCGTGGCCTTCGTGACGCCCTGCGCCATGACCTCGACGAACGGGGCGCCGGACAGCGTGGCCTCGAAGCCGGTGAGCCCGAGGGACCGCAGGGTCTCGAAGAGTGCGGCGGGCGCGAGCTCGGGGTGCCGGATCACGAGTTTGAGCGTCGGCGCGGCCAGCACCTCGTCCAGCGGGACGCCGCTCATCGTCGCGGGGTCGCGCTTGTGGTCGGACAGCTGCGCGATCGTCGCGTAGCCGTGCTGCGCGACGAACGTCTCGCCGCCCTCCCGTACGCTCGCGAAGAGCAGGCCGGGAACGCTGGCGCGCAGCGCGTCGGCGACGGTGCGAAGGGTCGCGGGCGGCAGTTCCTCGGCGAACAGCATGCGGCCCTCGGTGAGGTGCGTCGCGTACGCGCCGTTGCCGCACAGCGCCCACCCGTCGAATCCGGCGTCGGCGGCGATCACGCGAAGGCCGATGGGCTGGCGGGCGGTGACGGGCACCACCGCGACGCCCGCATCCCGCGCGGCATCGAGCGCCGCGCGGGTACGCGGCGACACCGTGGACGAGCTATCGAGCAGGGTGCCGTCGAGGTCGGTCGCGATCAGCCGCACGGAATGGGTCCCTGAGTCTGCCATGCGATGGGTCCCTGAGCCTGTCGAAGGGCCTGAGCCTGTCGAAGGGTCAGGAGAAGATCATCGGCAGGTCGTCGTCGGCGTCGTCGCCGCCGAAGTCCACATCGACCACCACGGGCACGTGGTCGCTGGGCTGCTCGCCCTTGCGCTCGTTGCGGTGGATCGACGCGCCGGTGACGGCATCGGCGAACGTCTTCGAGCCGAGGATGAAGTCGATGCGGATGCCCTCGTTGCGCGGGAACTTCAGCCGCTGGTAGTCCCAGTAGGTGTAGCCCTCGGGGAGCAGCGGACGCACCACATCGGTCACCCCCGCGTCGGTCAGGGCGAAGAACGCGTCGCGCTCGGCGGGGGACACGTGGGTGGACCGGCCGACCACGATGTCGGGATCGCCGTTGTCATGGTCGAACGGGATGATGTTGAAGTCGCCGACGAGGGCGAGCGGGAGGTCGGGGTTCGCCGACAGCTCGGCCGCCGTGGACCGCTTGAGCTGCTCGAGCCAATGCAGTTTGTAGACATAGTGCGGGTCATCGAGCGAGCGGCCGTTGGGCACGTACAGGCTCCAGACGCGCACGCCGTCGACCATGACGCCCAGAGCGCGCGCCTCCTGCGGGGCATCGGGGCCCTCGTGGCCCTTCGCGAACCCTGGCATGCCGTCGAAGGCGGTGCGGACATCGGTGACGGGCAGACGGCTCGCGATCGCGACGCCGTTCCACTGATTCAGGCCGTGCACCTCGACGTGGTAGCCGGCCTCCTCGAACGGCGCATACGGGAACTGCTCCGGCTTGCACTTCACCTCCTGCATCGCGAGCACGTCGATGTCTTCACGGACGGCGAACTCGACGGTGCGGGTGACGCGGGTGCGGATGGAGTTGACGTTCCAGGTGGCCAAGCGCATGCGTCCAGCCTAGGGTGTGCCTCCTACACTGGATGCCGTGACCGCACTCGACGCAGACCGCCGGACCCTCCTCGCCCTCATCACGGACGAGGCGGTGTTCCACGGCGATTTCACCCTCTCCAGCGGCAAGAAGGCGACGTACTACGTCGACATGCGCAAGCTCACCCTCGACCACCGCGCAGCCCCGGCGATCGGCCGCATCATGCTCGACCTGATCGCCGATCTCGACGTCGTCGCCGTCGGCGGTCTGACGCTCGGCGCCGACCCGATCGCGAACGCCGTCCTGCATGCCTCGGTCGGCACCGACCGTCCGCTCGACGCGTTCGTCGTGCGGAAGGAGCCGAAGGACCACGGCCGCGGTCGCCAGATCGAGGGCGCCGACGTGAAGGGCAAGCGCGTGGTCGTGCTGGAGGACACCTCGACCACCGGGCAGTCCGCGCTCAAGGCCGTCGAGGCGCTCCGCAAGGAAGGCGCGGAGGTCGTCGCCGTCGCGGTGATCGTCGACCGCAAGACCGGCGCGCAGGCCGCCATCGAGGCCGAGGGTCTGGAGTGGCGCGCGGCGTTCGACCTCGACGACCTCGGGCTCGACCCGCAGTGACCCGCTACGCGCTGGCCGTCGATGTGGGCGGCACGAAGATGGAGGCCGCCCTCGTCGCCGACGACGGCGCGCTCGTCCCCGGCAGCCGCAGCCGGCAGCCCACCGGCCGTGAGGCGACGTCGGCGTCGTTGGCGGCGGCGGTCGACGCGATCGTGCGGCATGCGCTCGCGGCCCTTCCCGCCGACGCGGAGCTCGTCGGCGCCGGGATCGGCAGCGCGGGTCCCGTGGATCGGACCCGCGGTGAGATCCTGCCGGTGAACATGCCCCTCGCGCGGGGTTTCGGCCTCGTCGACGCGGTCGCCCGTGCGGCCTCGACCGCACTCGGCCGGGAGGTCCCGGCGGTCCTGGGTCACGACGGCGGCGCGCTCGCGCTCGCGGAGTCGTGGCTGGGGGCGACGCAGCAGGCGGGAGCCTCGTTGTCGATCGTCGTGTCCACCGGCGTCGGCGGCGGTTTCGTCGTGGGTGGTGCGTATGTGCCCGGGGCGAGCGGCAACGCCGGGCACCTCGGCCAGGTGCGCCGCGAGGGCGGGCTCACTCTCGAGGAGATCGCCTCCGGACCTGCCAGTGCCGCCTGGGCGCGGGAGCAGGGCTGGCCCGGCGCGACCGGGGAGGACCTGGCTCGGGATGCCGCGGCCGGTGTCGCCGTCGCCCGTGCGGCGATCGAGCGCTCGGCCCGCGCCGTCGGGGAGGCGCTGGCCGATGCCGCCACCCTCGTCGACCTCGATGTCGTCGCCATCGGCGGGGGCTTCTCGCAGGTGTCGGCGGACTACATCGACCTCGTCCAGCAGGCTCTCACCGCCAGCGCCGTGCACGAATACTCGCGTCGCACCCGCGTCGTCCGCTCGGGCCTGGGCGACGAGGGGCCGTTGATCGGCGCCGCCGCCCTCGTCCTGCGCTGACGGGAGGCTCAGCTTCCGGACACGAGCAGGCGTCGCGGGGGCCCTTCGAGCCGGGCGACGGCGATCTTCAGGTCCGTGACGTCCGCCGCCACCGCATCGATGCGGGCGCCGAGCTTCTCCTCGACGGTGTCGATGCGGGCGCCGAGCTTCTCCTCGACGGTGTCGATGCGGGCGCCGAGCTTCTCTTCGACGGTGTCGATGCGGGCGCCGAGCTTCTCTTCGACGGTGTCGATGCGCGCGGAGAGCCGGTGGTCGACGGTGCCGAGACGCTCGGCGATGCGACGGATCATCCACGCCCCTGCCGCGAACAGGCTCGCGCCGAGGGTGAGCACGATGCCGATCGCGCTGACGATGATCGTGAGGGTGTCCGCGGACACGGTGCTCCCTTCCTCGGTGCGGCTGTGGCTTCGACGATACGTGGTCGCCGTGCGGGCGCCGGTCGGAATTCCGGCATCTGTGAAGAGGTCGCGTGCAGGCTCGATAGGGGAGGAAGAGTCGGTCACCGCAACGCCGGGACGGCGCGCCCGGAGTGCGACGCCACGAGCATCAGCACGGGGATGATCGCGCACAACACGGCGGACACGAGGAACGTGACGCTCGATGCCGGGTCGCGCCCGATCAGCAGGACCAGCGTGGGCACGAACGTGCCGCCGACCGCGCCGCAGGCCACGAGCGCCCCGGTGACCGCGGCGCTGCGGACCGGATCGAGACGGTCGAGCGCGAGTCCGAGGATGAGTCCGTAGCTCGGGGCCAGCAGGACCACCACGACGGCGAGGATGATCAGCGCTGCGACCGGCTCATCGCCGAGGAGCACGCCGGCGAGCACCAGGAGGACGGCGGCAGCCCCCGTCGCGGTCGCCAGCAGCGCGAGCGGCGGAACCGCCGCGCGCCGGAGCGCGGCGGCGCCGAAGCGGCCGACGGCCATCAGCGCCCAGAAGGCGGAGGTGCCGAGGGCGGCGGCGGCGGGCTCGATAGCGAGCACCCGCTCCGGGATCACGGCCGACCAGCCGGACAGCACGGTCTCCACGCCGACGTAGAGCGGCAGAGCCAGCGCGAAGGGGAGGAGGACGAGCAGGGAGCGGGCGTCCCGTCGCGCCGGGGGCTCGGTCGAACGGGCGAGAGTGGTGGCACCGGCGAGCACCGCGACGGTCGCCAGGGGTACGGTCGCGAGCAGCGCCAGAGCCGGACGGGAACCGGCCCCGAGCGCCACCACGAGCGGTGTGACGGCGGCGCACACGGCGACCGTGCCCATCAGGGCGCTCAGCACCCCGGTCGCGCTTTCGGTGCTGGCGGCCTTGGCGGCCACGGAGCCCGCGGCCTCGACGAGACCGAACCCGAGCCCCGCGAGCGCGGCGGAGGCGATGAAGACGCCCGGATCCGTCGCGAGGGCGACACCGACGATGGCGGCCGCCTGCAGGCTGCTGCCCAGCACGAGCGTCGTCCGCGGCGCGCGTCGCACGAGGAGCGGACCCGACAGCAGCACGCCCACGAGGAGTCCCGCGAAGAGGACGGGCACGGCGGCACTCAGGTCGGCGTCCGTCGTGCGCTCCGCGGAGGGGAGGACGGCAGGGACGAACGCCGCGGTCACGCCGAGGCCGCCGAACGCCGTGAACAGCCCGACGCGGAGTCGGCTCGCGCTCATCTCAGGCACCGCCCGCGCGCACGTGATGCACGGCGGCGAAGGTGTCGCGGAGGGCCTCCATCGAGCGGTCGTAGTTGGACTGCGCGACCCCGATGAAGATGCAGTCGACGACCATGAGCTGGGCGATCCGGCTGCCCAGGGCCCCGGAGCGGAAGCCCGTCTCGCGCGCCGCGGTGGTCAGCACGATGTCGGCCTGACCGGCGAGCGGGGAGCCGGCGTGGTTGGTGATGGCGATGGTCGTCGCGCCCGCCTGCCGGGCGAGCAGGAGGAACTCGATGGTGTCGGTCGTGGCGCCCGTGTGCGAGACGGCGATCGCGACGTTCCCCGGCCCGAGGGTGGCGGCCGAGGTCCACGCGGCGTGCGGGTCAGACCACTCCAACGCCGTCCGCCCGATCCGGGTGAGCTTGCGCTGGAGGTCGAGCCCGACGATGGAGCTCGCGCCCACGCCGAAGATGTCCACCCGGGTCGAGGAGGTGATCGCCTCGACCGTGGCGCGGAGCGCGTCGGTGTCGAGCACCTTGGCGGTGTCGGCGAGCGAGAGCGTCTCGGCGAGCGACACCTTCGCGACGATATCGGCGAGGGTGTCGTTGCGGTCGATGTCGCCGGACACGGCGGGGAGTGCTGCGGTGTCGAACGTCTCGCGCTCGACCTCCCGCAGCACGTGGTTGCGCAACTCGCGCACATGCTCGTACCCGAGTCGTTTGCAGAACCGCACGACGGACGTGGTCGAGGTGTCGCAGCGGTGCGCGAGCTCCGCGACGGAGAGCCCGGCGGTTCCGGCGGGGTCGGCGAGGAACAGGTCGGCGATGCGCTGTTCGCTCGGACGGAGTTCGGGGCGGAGGGCGCGCATCCGCACGAGCACGAGGTGGGTGCCGGCATCGTCGCGGGCGGCATCGTGGGGCATGGGGTCTCCGATCGGTGTTCATAACACTAGAGGAACTTCTGTTACACGCGTAGGTACTTTCGTGTACTTTTGGTACTTACCCAGACCGACGATGTTCGCGGGGTATCAGGCAGCACCGCCTGATCCGAGCCAGGGCGACGCGGTCCCAGCCAGGAGGAAACAGCATGAGCACAGCACGGTGGGCGTCCCTCGGCGCCCTCACCGCCACGGGCCTCGCCGCGGCGCTCGTCATCACCGGGTGTTCCGCGCCCGCATCCAACCCGTCCGACGGTGGATCGGGCGCCGCCGGCGGCGACCTCGTCATCGGCGTCACGAGCGATCCCGACACGCTCTTCCCGTGGAAGGCCACCCAGTTCCAGGCGGTCAACGTCCTGCAGAACCTGTACGGCACGCTGACCGAGTTCGACGAGGAGCTCAACGTCGTCCCCGGTCTCGCCGAGTCGTGGGACGTCTCCGAGGACGGCCTGACGGTCACCCTCCACCTCCGCGAGGGCGTCACGTTCGCGGACGGCAGCGCGTTCGACTCCGCTGACGTGAAGTACTCGCTCGACGCCATCGCCGACGAGGCGACCGCCGCGGTGGCCGCGAGCTCGCTCGCCTCGGTGGCCGCGGTCGAGGCCACCGACGAGAGCACCGTCACCCTCACCCTCAGCGCCCCCGACGCCGCGCTGCCGGCGAACCTCGCCGTGATCAACATGGCGATGCTCTCGTCGGACGACACCGAGGAGGCGCTCAACACCACTCCGAACGGCACCGGCCCGTTCGTGCTGGAGGACAGGAAGGCGAGCCAGTCGCTCACCCTGGCCAAGAACGACGACTACTGGGGCGACACCGCGCTGCTCGACACCGTCGAGTTCCGCGTGATCCCCGACGAGTCGTCCATCGTGTCGGCGATGCAGTCCGGCAACGTGCAGCTGGCGGTGTTCGACGACCCGCTCGTCGCGCAGACGGCCGAGGGTGCGAACGTCGAGGTCGCCACCACCCCGCAGCTCAGCTACCACGCCCTGCAGCTGAACGCACAGCGCGGCGACCTCGCCGACGTGAACGTGCGCCTCGCGATGCAGTGCGCGATCGACCGCCAGGAGGTGCTCGACACCGCCGCGCTCGGGGAGGGCGAGGTCACCGGTCCGATCACCTCTCCCGCCTTCAAGTCCGACCCCGACGCGCGCCCGTGCCCGGAGCGCGACCTCGACAAGGCGGCCGAGTACCTGAAGAAGGCCGGCAAGGAGGACGGCGTCACCGTCAAGACGATCGTGTCGCAGGGCGAGTACGCCACCTCCGTCAACGAGGCGCAGAACCTCAAGGCGCAGCTCGCCGATGCGAACATCACGCTCGACCTGGAGGTGCTGGAGTCCGGCGCGTTCGTGGACCGCTGGATCGCGGCCGACTTCGACGCCGCGGTCGCCCTCAACGGCGGACGCCCGGACCCGGACGGCATGTACGGTCGTTACTTCACCAGCACCGGCAACCTGAACCAGGTCGCAGGGTACTCCTCGCCTGAGCTCGACGCCCTGTTCGCCGAGGGACGCGAGACAGCCGACCCGGAGAAGCGCAAGGGCATCTACGCGCAGGTCTCCGAGAACCTCGAGGACAACGCCGCCTGGATCTGGCTGTTCACCAGCTACACCTACACCGCGACGGCCTCGACCGTCGACGGCTTCACCCCGATGGCGAACGGTTCGCTGCAGTACCTGCGGACCACCTCCATCCAGTAGTGGAACGAGGGGGCGCGGACACGCGCGCCCCCTCGCCTCCCCGACGACAGGCACCCCACCCACGCGCATGTTCAGACAGCTCCTCCGCAACAGCGTGCTGCGACGCATCCTCGCAGCCCTCGGCACCCTCTTCGGCGTCGCCGTCTTCGTCTTCCTGATGCTGCGCGCCATCCCCGGCGACCAGATCAGCTCCGGCCTCGGCACCGAGGCGGCGGCCCTCACCCCGGCGCAGCGCGCCGCGCTCGAGGCGTACTACGGGCTCGACCAGCCGCTCATCGTGCAGTTCTTCTCCTGGCTCGGCAACATCTTCACCGGCAACCTCGGCTTCTCCTCCCGGGCCCAGACCAGCGTGCTCGAGCTCACCGCCGCCGCGCTGCCGGTCACCTTCGAGCTCGCGATCTTCTCGATCGTCATCGCGCTCGCCATCGGCATCCCGCTCGGCATGCTGTCCGCCTCGAAGCCCGACTCGCTGCGTGACGGCGTCGGCCAGGTCGTCGGTCTCGCCGGCCTCTCCATCCCCGCGTTCCTGCTCGGCACGGCGCTGCTCGCGATCCTCGCGCAGTCGCTCGGCTTCAACCCGAACGGCCAGGGCTACGCGCGGCTCTTCGACGATCCGGCCCTGAACCTCCAGCAGATGCTCCTGCCGTCGATCGTGCTCGGCTTCGGCATCGCCGCGCCCATCATGCGCACCACCCGCACCGCGGTCCTGGAGATCCGCGCCAACGACTTCATCCGCACCGCCAGGGCGAAGGGCGTGCCCCCGCGTCGGCTGCAGGTGCGTCACGTGCTCGGCAACGCCCTGGTCCCGATCGTCACGATGACCGGTCTGCAGTTCGGCTACCTGCTGGGCGGGGCGGTCGTGGTGGAGCAGATCTTCTCGCTCCCCGGCATCGGGCGCCAGGTGCTGCTCGGCATCCAGCAGAAGGAGTACGCGCTCGTGCAGAGCACCGTCCTGGTGATCGCGCTCGCCTTCGTCATCGTCAACCTGCTCACCGACCTGCTCTACCGGGTCATCGATCCCCGGGTGCGTGCCGCATGACCGACATCTCTCAGACCCCGGCCCTCGCTCCCGGCGGCGGGCGCACGATGGAGCGCGTGCGTCTCCTGCTGCGCAGCCGCAGCGGTCTCGCCGGCCTCATCATCGTCGTGCTGCTCGCAGTGCTGAGCCTCGTCTCGGCGTTCGGCCTGCTGCCGTTCGACCCGCTCGCGCAGGACCCGCCGTCCCGGCTGCAGCCGCCGTCCGCGGTGCACTGGTTCGGGACCGACCAGTTCGGCCGCGACGTGTTCTCCCGGGTGGCTGCCGGCGTCGCCAACTCGGCCCTCATCTCCGTGGTCGCCGTGGCGTTCGCGACCGTGGTCGGCACGGTCTGCGGACTCATCGCCGGCTTCTACCGCGGCTTCTCCGACGGGGCGATCACCGCGGTCACCAATGTGCTGTTCGCGTTCCCGCCGCTGCTGCTCGCCCTGTCGCTCGCGTCGGTGTTCGACCGCAACTGGTTCACGATCGCCGTGGCCATCGCCATCGTCTACGTGCCGATCTTCATCCGCGTCACTCGCGGCCCGGTGCTGTCGCTGCGCGAGGTGGAGTACGTCAAGGCGGCCAAGAGCACCGGTCAGGCGCGGATGGCGACCATGTTCCGCCACGTGCTGCCGAACATCACCTCGATCATCATCGTGCAGGTCACGCTGTCGCTCTCGTGGGCGGTGCTGACGGAGGCGTCGCTGAGCTTCCTCGGACTCGGGACTCCGCCGCCCGCGCCGTCGCTCGGCTCCATGATCTTCGAGGCGCGCACCCTCGTGACCATCGCCCCGTGGACCATGATCGCCCCCGGCGTGATCGTCGTGCTCCTCGTCGTCGGCCTGAACCTGCTGGGCGACGGGCTGCGCGACAGCCTCGATCCGCGGAACCGGGGCAAGCGATGATCGCGGAAGACCTCGGCGCCCTCGCCACCGAGGCGAGCGATCCCCGGTACGCCCGCCTCGACCAGATGAGCGTGGCCGAGCTCGCGCAGACCATGAACGAGGCCGACGCCACCGTGCCCGCGGCCGTGCAGCGCGCTCTCCCGCAGATCGTCCCGGCGATCGAGCAGACGGCCGCGCGCATGGCGCAGGGCGGGCGCCTGGTGTACGTGGGCGCCGGCACCCCCGGGCGCATCGGGGTGCTCGACGCCTCCGAATGCCCGCCCACGTTCAGCACGCCGCCGGAGCTCGTGTTCGCGATCATGGCGGGCGGTCCCGGCGCGATCGTGAACCCCGTCGAGGGCGCGGAGGACGACGACGACGCCGGCGCCGCCGCGATCGACGAGGCCGGCATCGGCCCGCTCGACACCGTGATCGGCATCGCGTCCAGCGGTCGCACGCCCTATGTCGTCGCGGCCGTCCGGCGGGCGCGTGAGCGCGGGGCACTCAGCATCGGTCTGTCGTGCAATACCGGCACCGTGCTGAGCGCGACCGCGGAGCACGGCATCGAGGTCGAGGTCGGCCCCGAGGTGCTCTCCGGCTCCACGCGACTGAAGTCCGGCACGGCGCAGAAGCTCGTGCTGAACATGTTCTCGACCATCGCGATGGTCCGGAACGGCAAGGCCTACGGCAACCTGATGGTCGACGTGAAGGCCACGAACCACAAGCTCCGCGAGCGGGCGATCCGCATGGTGCGGACGATCGCCGCTGTCGATTGCGACACGGCGGCCGCCGCGCTGGAGAGCTCCGGGTGGGATGTGAAGCTCGCCTCGATCATGATCCGCCGCGGGGAGGACCTCGCCGCGGCCACCGACCGACTCGCGGCAGCAGGCGGCCGTCTGCGCACCGCTCTGGAGGAGAACTGATGCGCGTCCTGGGACTGATCTCCGGCACTTCGCACGACGGGATCGACGCCGCCGTCGTCGACTTCGCCACCAACGGGGGCTTCACGGCGCACGGCGTCGACCTCCGGGGCACGGTGCTCGCCTCCACGAGCATCCCCTACGATCCCGAGCTGCGGGCACGCCTCATCGCCGCGCTGCCCCCGGCGCAGACCACCCTGGCCGAGGTGGCCGAGCTCGACACCCTCATCGGGCAGGCGTTCGCCGACGTGGCGGCCGACATCGCGGCAGAGGTCGGCGGCGTCGACGCGGTGTGCTCGCACGGTCAGACCGTGTACCACTGGGTCGACGGCGCGCACGCGCTGGGGACGCTGCAGATCGGGCAGCCCGCCTGGATCGCGGAGAAGACCGGTGTGCCGGTCGTCTCCGACATCCGCATCCGTGACATC
Organism: Microbacterium meiriae; assembly: GCF_040685015.1. Taxonomy (NCBI): domain Bacteria; kingdom Bacillati; phylum Actinomycetota; class Actinomycetes; order Micrococcales; family Microbacteriaceae; genus Microbacterium; species Microbacterium meiriae. Next base: position 1,516,786 of record NZ_JBFBHD010000001.1, read on the forward strand.
ACCGCCGGCGGCCACGGCGCTCCGCTCGTGTCGTTCCTCGACGAGCTGCTGCTCCGCGGCCGCGCCGGCGTCTCGGCGGCGCTGAACCTCGGCGGCATCTCGAACATGACCGTCGTCCGCCCGGACGGCCTCGTCGCCTACGACATCGGCCCCGCGAACGCGCTGGTCGACGCGGTCATCGTCGCGCACGATCTCAACCCGCTCGGCTATGACGACGATGCGGCGATCGCCCGGACCGGACGGGTCGACGAGGCGCTGCTGGACGCCATGCTCGCGGACCCCTACTACGCCCTCACCCCGCCGAAGAGCACCGGTAAGGAGCACTTCCACCTCACCTACGTACAGGAGCACCTCGCGGCGCAGGGACGCGAGATCGCGGTCCCCGACGTCGTGCGCACGCTCACCGAGCTCACGGTCCGCACGGTCGCCCGCGACGTCGAGGCCGCCGGGATCGGGTTCCTCGCGGTGTCCGGCGGCGGCTGCCGCAACCCGCTGCTCCTGGAGGGGCTGCGGACCGCGCTGCCGCAGACCGAGGTCGTGCTGGCCGACGAGCTCGGCGCCCCCGCCGACAGCAAGGAGGCCATCCTCCTCGCGCTCATCGGCTGGTCGACCCTGCACGGCGTCCCCGCGATCGTCCCCGGCGGGACGGGGGCGCGCGAGCCGCGCATCCTCGGCACGATCACGCCCGGCGCCGGTCCGCTGCAGATGCCCGAGCCGGTGGCGGCCATCGACTCCCTCACCCTCACGGAGGCGGCGGGATCGTGACCGTCGTCGAACGGATACGCGTGCTGCGGGTGCCTTCGCCGCTGGCCCGCCCCTTCGTCACGGCCGTCCGTCGCACGGCCCACCTCGACGTCGTGCTCGTGGAGGTGACCGACGCCGACGGCCGCCGCGGATACGGGGAGGCCGCGACGAGCTGGCGCGTCACCGGGGAGAGCCCCGAGAGCGTGGCGGCTGTGGTCGCCGGTCCCCTCGCCGACGCCGCGCTCAGGCGCTCGGTCGACGATCCCGGGCTGCCGGACGCCCTCGCCGCGGCCGCCTGGGGCAACGCCGCCGCACGCAGCGCGGTGGCGTGCGCGCTCGCCGACCTCACCGCGCAGCACCGAGACGAGCCGCTCGCACAGACGCTCGCCACGGACGGAGACGCGCCCGCGCGCATCCGCACCGACATGACGCTGTCGGTGGCGGAGCCGGCCGCGCTGGCCGCGACCGCCGTCGAACATGCGGCGGCGGGATTCCGCTGCCTCAAGATCAAGGCGTCCCAGGACCACGACACGGTCGCGGGGCTCCAGGCAGTCCGTGCCGCCGTCGGCCCCGACATCGCCCTGCGCGTGGACGCGAACCAGGCGTGGGACGCCGGGACCGCGATCCGCGTCATCCGGGCGGCGGAGGACGCCGGCGTGGGTCTCGAGCTCGTCGAGCAGCCCGTCGCCGCGCGCGACCTCGACGCGCTGGCGGTGGTGACCGCGGCCGTCGACACCCCGATCATGGCGGACGAGTCCGTCCGCACCGCGCAGGATGTCCGCGACATCGCCGCGCGCGGGGCTGCCGGGCTCGTGAACGTCAAGCTCGCCAAGACCGGCGGGCTCAGCGAGGCGCTCGCCTGCGTGCAGGCCGCCCGTTCCGCCGGCCTCGGCGTCGTCGTGGGCTGCATGATGGAGTCGCACGTGGGTGTGGCCGCCGCGGCGCATCTCGCCGCCGCCGTCGCTCCGGACGTCGTGCACGACCTCGACGCGGCATCGTGGCTGCGCCGCTCCCCGGTGACCGGAGGGCTCACCGCCGACGCGGATTGGCTCACCCTCGCCCCGGCCGCAGGACTGGGGATCACCGGGATCGCCCCCGATGCCGAGGTGCTGCTCGACCGCTCCCGGACAGGGGTTCTCGTATGAGCGCTGCCGAGGCGATCGTCGCCGTCCTCGCCGGGCCGACCGCGCCGCGGGGAGCCGTCGCCGGTGTCGCCACCCGCACGAGCCGGGACACGGCCGCCGGCGGTTTCGCCGACCTCGCGGGGACGCCGGTCACGACGGACACCGCGTTCGACCTCGCCTCGGTCACCAAGGTCGCCGGGACCACCACCGCCATCCTCCGGCTGGCCTCCCGGGGCGACCTCCGACTCGACGATCCGGTCGACCGCTTCGTCCCCGGCACCGCCTGCGCACCAGGGACCACCGTGCGCCATCTGCTGCTGCATCGGGCGGGACTGTGGGAATGGCAGCCGCTGTACCTCGACGGCGCGCACGCCGATGGCGCGGCCGCCGCAGATGCCCTCCCGCTCCGCTACGGCGTGGATGAAGGGCGGCACTACTCCGACCTGGGCTTCCTGATCCTCGGCCGCATCGTCGCCGCCGCGACCGGCCTCTCCCTCGACGCGGCCGTGCGCGAGCTCGTGACCGAGCCCCTCGGCCTCACACGCACGGGCTACGGGCCCGTCTCCGGTCCGGTCGCGTCATCCGCGGGCGACGGGGATGCCGCTGAGCGACGCATGGTCGCCACCGGCACGCCCTACCCGATCCTCACCTCTCGTCGGCACTTCCCCTGGCGTGAGGGGGAGATCACCGGTGTCGTCAACGACGGCAACTGCTTCCACGCCCTGCGCGGCGTCTCCGGGCACGCCGGCCTCTTCGGCACGGTCGACGACCTGCTCACTCTCGGCGTCGCGCTCGCCGATGCCGACGCGCACCCGGACCTCTGGGACCCGGCACTCGTGGCCGAGCTGTTCCGCGACGGCCCCGACCCCGGTCAGGCGCTCGGCTGGCGCAGTGACACCGTCACCGCCGGCGGACGACCGGTCCGGATGCTCTGGCACCCCGGATACACCGGCTGCGCCCTGGGCGTGGTCCCCGCCACCGGAGCCGCCGTCGTCCTGCTCGCGAACCGGCTGTTCGCGAGCGAGGTCGCCCCCACCGAGACCCTCTGGCGCGCAGCGCTGCCCGCACTCCTGGACCCCGAAGGAACGAGTACCCCATGAGCACCACTCCGCCCGTGCTGAGCATCGACGGCCTCGCGGTCGCCTTCCGGACCGGCTCCGAGCTGGTCACCGCCATCAGCGACATCTCGATCGACATCGCCGCCGGGGAGACGGTCGCCGTGGTCGGCGAGTCCGGCTCCGGGAAATCCACCACGGCGGCTGCGGTCAACCGTCTGCTGCCCGAGAACGGCGTCATCACCGCGGGCAGCATCCGATTCGACGGCCGCGAGCTCACCGACCTCCCCGAGAACGCGATGGTGTCCCTCCGCGGGGCCGGCATCGGCCTCGTGCCGCAGGACCCGATGTCGAACCTCAATCCCCTCATGCGCGTCGGCGAGCAGATCGGGGAGGCGCTCGAAGTCCACGGGCATACCAGCGGCGACGCGACGAAGGCCCGCGTGGTCGAGCTTCTGGAGATGGTCGGGATCCCCGATGCCGCCCGCCGGGCGACCCAGTATCCCCACGAGTTCTCCGGCGGCATGCGGCAGCGCGTGCTCATCGCGATGGGACTCGCCTGCAAACCGCGGCTGCTCATCGCCGACGAGCCCACCTCGGCGCTCGACGTCACCGTGCAGCGGCGGATCCTCGACCAGCTCGATCAGCTGACCGACGAGCTGGGCACCGCGGTGTTCCTCATCACCCACGATCTCGCTCTCGCCGCCGAGCGCGCCGACCGGATAGTCGTGATGTTCCGCGGCCGTGTCGTCGAGGAGGGGACCTCGGCGCAGGTCCTGGGGAACCCGCAGCACGAGTACACCCGGCAGCTGCTCGCGGCCGCGCCGAGCCTGGCGTCCCGCCGCGACGCCCTGCCCTCACGCGAGATCGCCGCCGACGCCGTGCCCTTCGTCGAGATCCGCGACCTGCGCAAGGAGTTCCCGCTCCGGAACGCGAAGGCCGGGGAGCCGCAGACCTTCACGGCGGTCGACGGCGTGAGCTTCTCGATCCGCCGCGGCACGACCGTCTCCATCGTGGGCGAGTCGGGCTCCGGCAAGTCCACCACGGCGAACATGGTGCTGGGGCTGGAGGACGCGACCTCCGGGTCCATCCTCTTCGACGGCACCGACCTGACGACCCTCCGCCGCAAGGCGCTCTTCGCGCTGCGCCGCCGCGTCCAGCCCGTCTTCCAGAACCCCTACGCCTCGCTCGACCCGCGGTACACCGTGGAGCAGTCGATCGCCGAGCCGCTGCGGGTGCACCGGATCGGCACCGCGGCCTCCCGGCACGCCCGCGTCCTGGAGCTCCTGGAGCAGGTCGCCCTGCCCGCGGCCATGGCCGAGCGGCTGCCGCACGAGCTCTCCGGCGGACAGCGGCAGCGTGTCGCGATCGCCCGCGCCCTGGCCCTGGAGCCCGAGCTCGTCGTGCTGGACGAGGCGGTCTCCGCGCTCGACGTGCTGGTGCAGGCGCAGATCCTCGACCTCCTCGCCGACCTGCAGAAGCGCCTCGGGCTCAGCTACCTCTTCATCAGCCACGACCTCGCCGTCGTGCGCATGATCTCCGACGAGGTGCACGTCATGCAGCGCGGCATCGTGGTCGAGAGCGGCACCCCGGAGAGCATCTTCGACACGCCGCAGCATCCGTACACCCGGGAGCTGCTCGCGGCGATCCCCGGGGCGTCGCTCGCCTCCTGAGACCTCGATGCGGCCGTCGGCTCAGCGCCGGCGGTCGTCGTCGTCCCAGGGGCCTTCCCACCAGCCGGCGCGGCCGTCGTCCTCGCCGCCGCGGCGGCGGGAGCGCACGAACTGCACCACGAACACGACCAGCGACGTGAGCGTGATGAGGATCAGGACGAGGAACAGCAGGTCGCTCTGGTTCATGGGCGCTTCCCCTCCGCGGCATCCGCCACGATCTTCGCGATGCGGGCGGCCTTGGTCTCCGCGCGCTTGGCCATCGCGATGTGCGTGAGGCCGAACTTCTTCACCGACTTCGGGAACGCATCCCAGGTGGCCCTCGCCGCCGGCACCGCGTCGAGGGCGGCGGTGAGCTCCGGGGGCTCGATGCCGGACTCCGGGCCGTCGAGCACGGTCCACGAGCCGTTCGCCTTCGCCGTCTCCAGCGCGCGGATTCCGGCAGGGGCGAGCAGCCCCGCGGCCTCCAGCTCCGCGATGCGCGCCTTGTTCGTCGCCGCCCAGCCGCTCCCCGGCCGTCGAGGGGAGAACCACTGGCCGCCGGTCTCGTCGTCGAACGTGCGCACCGGGCCGTCGATCCACCCGAAGCAGAGGGCCTGCCGGACCGCGTCCTCGTAGCCGACGCCGGTGGCGGATCGCCCGCGGACGCTCAGCAGCCACACCCCGGCCGTGCGTTCGTGGTTCGCCTCGAGCCAGGCGCGCCAGGCCGCGGCGTCCGCCGCCGTGACCCGCTCGCCGTCGTCGAGGGCGCCCACGTCAGTCCTCGTCGAGGGTGGGGATCGAGTCGGTGATGGTCGGCAGCAGGTCGGCGACCGAGTCGACGATCTCATCCGGCCGGAAGGGGTACTGCTCGATGATCCGCTGATCGCTGATGCCCGTGAGCACGAGCACCGTGTGCAGACCCGCCTCGATGCCGGCGACGATGTCCGTGTCCATCCGGTCGCCGATCATGCCGGTCTTCTTCGAGTGCGCGCCGATCTTGTTGAGGGCCGAGCGGAACATCATCGGGTTGGGCTTGCCGACGACGTAGGGCTCCTTGCCGGTGGCCTTGGTGATGAGGGCGGCGATCGCTCCCGTGGCCGGCAGCACCCCGTCGGCGCTCGGGCCGGTGGCGTCCGGGTTGGTCACGATGAAGCGCGAGCCGTTGATGATGTGGCGGATGGCCTTCGTGATGGCCTCGAAGGAGTAGTTGCGGGTCTCGCCGACGACGACGAAGTCGGGGTTCGTCTCGGTCATGATGAAGCCGGCCTCGTGCAGCGCGGTGAGGATGCCGGCCTCGCCGATGACGAACGCGGAGCCGCCGGGGAGCTGCTGCGCGAGGAAGTCGGCGGTCGCGAGCGCCGAGGTCCAGATGCGCTCCTCCGGCACGATCAGGCCGCTCGCGCGCAGGCGGGCGGAGAGGTCGCGGGCGGTGAAGATCGAGTTGTTCGTGAGCACGAGGTAGGGGATCTCGTTGCGCTCCCATCCGGCGAGGAGTTCGGAGGCCCCGGGGATGGCGTCGTTCTCATGGACGAGCACGCCGTCCATGTCGGTGAGCCAGCATTCGATGTCGTCACGGTGTGCCATGTGCTCAGCCTAGAGGCCCCACCTTTCCTTTCGAATCGCCTGATTGGCCCCATCCCCGGCCGATTTGGCGCAAAGCGCGCGATTCGAAGCGGAGGTCAGGCCGACAACCACACCACGTCGCGGGCGGCGGCGGGCAACGGCGGCTCGGTGCCGTCGAGGGCGATGCCGAACGGCGTCACCGTCACGGTCGTGCCGACGGTGAGGCCCTGGGCCTCCAGGGTCCGCAGGAGCTCCGGGTCGCGGTCGTCGACGCGGAGCACGCGGCCGGTGTGTCCTTCCGGGGCATCGGCGAGCAGGACGAAGGGCACCCGTTCGATGCGGCCCTCCGCGTCCGGGATGGCGTCTCCGTGCGGGTCGAAGCGCGGCCGCCCCAGGCGCTCGTCGATGCCCTCGAGCAGCCGGTCGCTGATGGTGTGCTCCAGCACCTCGGCCTCGTCGTGCACCTCGTCCCACCCGTACCCGAACTCCTGCACGAGCCAGGTCTCGATGAGGCGGTGGCGGCGGACCATCGCGAGGGCGCGGGTGGTCCCGGCCTCCGTCAGCCGGACCGCTCCGTACGGCACGTGCGACACGAGCCCCGCCGCGGCGAGCTTCTTCACCATCTCCGTGACCGACGACGGCGCGATGCCGAGCTTGGCGGCCAGGACCGAGGGGGTGATCGGCGCATCCTGCCACTCGGTGTGTGCGTAGACGGTCTTCAGGTAGTCGTCAGCTGCCGGGGATGCCACCCGTCAACCTTACGCGTTCGGGTCGGGCTGCCTCGCGGCCTGGGTCAGGCGCTTGCGGAGCCGAGCAGGATCACGGCCGCCTGCCCCGCGAAGAACAGGACGAGGAACCCCAGGAGGGCGGCGGCGAGCGACAGGCGCCCGTCGAAGCCCTCCACCTCGGCGATGCCCACCTTGCGGGCACGGAAGGCGAAGACCAGGGTCGCGACCCCGAGGGCGAGCTGGACCCAGGGGCTGGCGGGGCCGATGACCTTCGGGAACGCGATGAGCAGACCGCCGATGACGCCGGTCGCGAAGCCGCTCCAGGTGAGGAGGCGGACGGTGCGACGGGCGGAGGCGGCAGACATGGTGTCGAGCCTATCCGCCGTCATGCCCCCGTCAGCACCAGCCAGAGCAGGGCGCCGTTCAGGGCGATGAGGAGCACCGAGGCCACGACGCCGGCGACCGTCGTCCACACCCGGTTGACCCACGCGCCCAGTGTCCGGCGCTGCGCGGTGAGGGTGACGAGAGGGATGAGCGCGAACGGGATGCCGAACGACAGCACGACCTGGCTGAGGACGAGGGCGAGCGTCGGATCCACCCCGATGCCGAGGATCACCAGCGCGGGGATGAGCGTCACCAGGCGGCGCGCCAGCAGGGGGATGCGCACGTGCAGCAGGCCGTGCATGATCTCGGCGCCCGCGTATGCGCCGACGGAGGTCGAGGCGAGACCCGAGGCGAGTAGCCCCACGGCGAAGAAGGTCGCCACGACCGGGCCGAGGCCTGCGGCGAGGGCGGCGTGCGCACCCTCCAGCGAGTCGGTCCCCGCGACCCCCGCGAGGTTCGCCGCCGCGAGCAGGAGGATGCCGAGGTTCACGGAGCCCGCGATGACCATGGCGATCGTCACATCCCAGCGTGTCGCCGTGAGGAGGCGGCGGATCCGCGAGGTCTCGACCCGGGCGGCCTCCTCGGTCGTCTCGGCGCTCGTCGCACCGAACCGGTCGCGGGCCAGGGAGGAGTGCGCGTAGATCGCGTGCGGCATGATCGTCGCGCCGAGGATCGAGGCGGCGAGGAGCACGGACCCCGTGTCCTCGAAGCGCGGCACGAGGCCGCTCACCACGCCGGCCGGATCCGGCGGCGCGAGGAAGAGACCGGCCATGAAGCCGATCGTGATCACGAACATGAGGCCGATGATCACGAACTCGAAGGGCCGGGCGCCGCGACGGCTCTGCACGGCGAGCAGGACCATCGACACCGCGCCGGTGATGAGGCCGCCCCATAGCAGGGGGACGCCGAACAGCAGGTTCAGGGCGACGGCGCCGCCGATGACCTCGGCGAGGTCCGTCGCCATCGCGACCAGCTCGGCCTGCAGCCAGTAGGCACGGCGGGCCCAGGGGCGGCGCAGCCGCTGGCCCAGCACCTCCGGAAGGCTCTGGCCGGTGACGACGCCGAGCTTCGCGGACAGGTACTGGATCAGCCAGGCCATCACATTGCCGGCGACGACCACCCACACGAGCAGGTAGCCGTACTGCGCCCCCGCGGTCATATTGCTGGCGACGTTGCCGGGGTCGAGGTAGGCGACACCCGCCACGAGCGCCGGTCCCAGCAGCCACAGCAGGCGCGGCGAAGCGGTGCGAGCGGGGGTCAGCGAGGCGTCGGAACTTTTAGCCACACCGAAACCGTAGCGTATTTTTCGGTGTGCCTAAATATCTGCGAGATGATTCTGGTGACCTCTTCGCCGACGGGGAGACGGCCGACACGGCGATAGCCTGGCGGGATGGATGCGCAGCGCCCCGAGAGCTCGGACCCGACCGCCCCCGGTGGGTCTCCGGCGCAGCCCGGATACGGCGTCGGATCCTGGCCGGGAGGACCGTCGGCCTGGCCGCGGGGAGACCAGTACGATCCGGAACTCCTCGCGGAGGGCGACACGCGGAACGTGATCGACCGCTACCGCTACTGGCGCATGGAGGCGATCGTCGCCGACCTCGACACGCGGCGTCATCCGTTCCACGTCGCGATCGAGAACTGGCAGCACGACATGAACATCGGTTCCATCGTGCGCAGCGCCAACGCGTTCCTCGCCGACACGGTGCACATCATCGGTCGCCGTCGCTGGAACAAGCGGGGCGCCATGGTGACCGACCGCTATCAGCATGTCGTGCACCACGAGGACATCGCCGCGTTCGCCGCCTGGGCCGCGGCGGAAGGGCTGCCCGTCATCGCGATCGACAACGTCGACGGGGCCGTGCCGGTCGATCGTGCCGACCTGCCGCGCTCCTGCGTCCTCCTCTTCGGTCAGGAGGGGCCCGGGTTGTCCCCGGAGGCATTGGCGGCCGCCTCGGGTCACATCGAGATCACGCAGTACGGCTCGACCCGCTCGATCAACGCGAGTGCCGCCGCCGCCGTCATCATGTACGAGTGGTGCCGTCGCCACGCGGCGTGACCAGCGCGGCCGGTCGGCTCCGTCAGGCCGGATCGATACCGAACAGGTGTCGCGAGATCGCGCTGACGTCGCGGTCGAGGCCGTCCATGCGCCGGCTCAGGCCGTGCACCTCCTTCCGGAGATCCCCGATCTCGGATTTCACGCCGACGATCTCGCCCTTGATCCCGCCGATCTCACCCTTGATCCCGACGATCTCGCCCTTGATCCCGCCGATCTCGGTGCGAACCGTGCCGATCTCCGTCTTGATGATCCTCACGAACATGGTCGCCATGAGAGTGATCGTGGCGTACATGCCCGTGGCAAGGACTCCGATCGTCGTCCATACCTGTGCGTCGTTCATCCCCAGCATCCCTTCAGTGTCGCTCCATGTTCGTCGGAAGCGCGAGGGGTGCGGGGTGCTGTATTCCGCTCTGCCCGGCGGCGGGGGATAAGTCGTCCTCTCCGTCGGTTGTGGAGGACTTATGCGGACGCGGCGAGCCATCGCCCGGAGCGCACTCGCCACCCCAGCGTCGCCAGCCGTGCGAGCAGGTACACCCCGAAGAACGCGACGGCCAGCCACACGAGGCCGGCGGTGCCGTCGATCCCCGTCGCGGCGATGATGCCCAAAGCGGGCAGGAACGGCACGAGGTTCAGACCGCCCGCGATCGCCAGGTACCGGGCGTCGTCGGCCCCCATGAGCACGCCGTCGAGCACGAACACCACGCCCGCGATCGGCTGCGCCACCGCGAGCACGAGCAGGGCCGGCTGCACCACCTCCGCCACGGCCCGGTCGCCGGTGAAGACGATGCCGAGCACCCCGGAGAGGGCGGCGATGACGGCGCCGACCACGACCCCGAACCAGGCCCCCCATGCGACCGTCCGCGCCAGCACGCGGCGCACCTGCTCCTCGTCCCCGGCGCCCAGCTCCTTGCCGATCAGCGCCTGCGCGGCGATCGCGAGCGCGTCGAGCGCGAACGCCGCCGCCGAGAAGATGGTGAACACGATCTGCCAGCCGGCGAGCTCCTCGGTGCCGATCCCCGTCGCCACGGCGACGGTCGCGAGCAGGGCGACGCGCAGGCTCACGGTGCGGAGGAACAGCCAGCCGCCCGACGTCGCGGTGTGGCGCAGACCGTCGCGCTGGGCACGCAACGAGGCGCTGTGCCGGGTCGCGAGACGCCGGACCACGAGCGCGTACGCCGCGACCATCCCCCACTGCGCCGTCACGGTGCCCGCCGCGGAGCCGGCGATGCCCCAGCCGAGTCCGTAGATGAAGAGCCAGTTCAGCAGGGCGTTCGCCGCGAAGCCGAGTCCCGCGATCCACAGCGGCGTCATGGTGTCCTGCATCCCACGCAGGAGACCGGTGGCCGCGAACACGATGAGCATCGCGGGGAGACCCCACATCGAGATCACGAGGTACTCGTTCGCCTGGGCCGCGACCTCGGGGCTCGCCCCGAACAGGGAGACGAGCCAGGGGGAGGAGACAGCGCCGACGACGGCGAGCACGGCACCCAGGCCGAGCGCGAGCCACATGCCGTTGATCCCGACTGAGACCGCCTCTCCCGGACGCCCGGCCCCGAACCGACGCGCGACCGCGGGGGTGGTGGAGTACGCGAGGAACACCATGAGGCCGACGATCGTCTGCAGCACGGCTCCGGCGATGCCGAGTCCGGCGAGGGGGACGGTGCCGAGGTGGCCGACGAGGGCGGCGTCGACGATGAGGAAGGCCGGCTCCGCGATGAGGGCGCCGAGCGCGGGGACGGCCAGGCGCAGGATCTCGCGGTTCAGGGAGGTGCGGGCGGCCATCCTCCGAGCCTATGACCTGTCGTCGACCCCCGAGACCTCCGGCCTCGAGCGGACGTAGGGTGAAGGAGGAGCTCCGAGCGGACGGAGGCGCATCATGACGGATCCCCGGGAGGCGGCCGCGCGTTATCGGGCCCGACGGCAGCAGGGTGGTGGTGGTGCTGAGGACGACGGCGAGACCGGTGCCCCGTCCGCGGCGGCGGTCGATCGAGCCGCCTTCGTCGAGTCCGCCATCCAGGTCGCCATCCGTCGCGGCGACTTCGACGACCTGCCGGGCGCCGGGAAGCCGCTCGAAGGGCTCGGAGACCACCACGACCCGGACTGGTGGATCCGTCGGAAGATCGAGACGGAGGGGCTGACCGGGCTCGGCCCTCCCGCGATCCTGCTGCGCACCGAGGACCGGGAGCTCGACGGCCAGCTCGACCTCCTCGGCAGGGAATCCGACGTCCGTGAGGTGCTCGAGGACTTCAACCGCCGCGTGCGCGAGGCGCGCAGGCAGCTGCAGGGCGGGCCACCCGTCGTGACACCGCTGCGCGATGTCGACGCCGAGGTCGTCGCATGGGCGGAGCGCCGGGCGACGCGTGCAGCCCCTCCCGAGGCGCCATCCCGGCGCCGACGTTTCGGTCGTCGGCGCCGGGGATGACTCAGCCCTCCGTTCCCTCCACCGGACGCGCCCGCCGCGCCTGCATCCAGCCGTCCACCCCGAATCGTCCGGCGGTGACGATCAGCAGCACCGTCGCGGACAGCACCAGCATCACCGGGTACTGCGCGATCAACTGATCCGCGCTCCAGTAGAGCGCCAGGGTCCCGGCCGAGATGAAGGCGACCGTTCGGGTGAGCGCACCCGCGACGAGGAGGATGCCGAGACCGACCTCCAGCGCCGGGATCACCGCCCCGAAGAACGGAGACGCCGAGGCCATCGCCGCGCCGAGCGGATCGAAGAACGCCGGCACCCTCGTGTTCCCCTGCGCGCTCTGCGCCACGAGCTCGATGTCAGCGGCCCCGAAGCCCGCCCGGTACTTGAGGACACCCTCGATGAGCCACAGGACCCCGACCGCGACCCGGGCGGCCGCCCCCAGCAGCGAGCCGATCGGGAGGCGAGCGGATCGTGGCGCGGTCATGACAGCTCGGCTGCCCCGAAGACGGCCTTCGCCTTGTCGCAGTAGATGACGACGTGCGAGTAGTCCTCCGCGTCGACGCCGTCCAGGGTGAAGGTCTGCGTGGCGGTGTCGTACGAGACCGCGTCGACGAGCATGCCGGCGGCGATCGCGGCTTCATCGGTGCCGTCCGCGAGGTACACGTGCAGATCGGGTCCCTCGTCCGAGGAGAACTCCGACAGCATGACCTCGGCGTCGGAGACCGAGACGGTGCCGGCCACCTTCTTGCCGTTCAGGCCGGCGAACTCCCCGGTCCTGGCGGCGGTGTCCGTGCTCGCCGAGCTCTTGGTGGTGCTCTGGGAGGAGGAGGACGACGGCGCGGAGGAAGCGCCGGAGTCCTGGGGACTGCAGGCGGCGAGGGCGAGGGCGAGCCCGAGGGCGGCGGTCGTGGCGAGAAGGGTCTTGCGCATGAGGATCTCCTGTCCGGTGCGGGAAGAGCCCGCCCGGCGAATGCCGGACGGACGTGCTGCACAGCACGCTAGGAAGCACCGGAGCAGGACGGGGAAGACATTTCGGAACTGTAAGGATCCGCCGACCGCCGTGGCCGCGGGAGCTACCCTCGACCGCATGGAAGGCGTCGTCACAGTCGCGGTCGTGGAGGACGACCCCACGGTGCGCGAGGCCGTGGGGGAGTATCTGCGTACGCACGGCTATGCGGTCTCGAGCTTCGGCGACGGCGTCTCGGCACGAACGGCGCTGCGGGAGACCGTGCCCGATGTCGTGATCGTCGACCGCATGCTGCCGGGCATCAGCGGCGATGAGCTCTGTCGTGAGCTGCGCGCCGCGTCCGATGTCCCGATCATGATGCTCACCGCCCTCGGCGAGGTGGAGGACCGTATCGACGGCTTCGCGTTCGGTGTCGACGACTACCTGGCCAAGCCGTTCTCGATGCGGGAGCTGTCCCTGCGGATCGCGGCCCTCGTCCGCCGCTCGCACGCCGCGCAGGCCGCGTCCGGGGAGCTCAGGGCCGGCGCCTTCGCGATCGATCTGCTCCGGCGGCGCGCGTGGGTGCGCGGAGACGAGATCGCCCTGACGAGCAGGGAGTACGAACTGCTGGTCTTCCTCGTGCGCAATGACGACCGTGCGCTGGGGCGCGACGAGATCCTCCGCGAGGTCTGGGGATGGACCGTCGGCGATCTGTCGACGGTGACGGTCCACGTCAGGCGCCTGCGGGAGAAGGTCGAGGAGGATCCGCAGGACCCGCGCCATCTGCTCACCGAATGGGGCGTCGGCTACCGTTTCGTGGCGAGAGGGGACGGCTGATGACGATGCCCTCCGGTGCGGTCGTCCTGCAGATCGTCGTCACGAGCCTGCTGGTGGCGATCGTCGTCGCCCTCATCGCCGTACTTCTCCTGCGAGCCCTTCGGCGTCGCGGACTCCGCGCACAGCTGATGGTCGTGGCGAGTGCGGGCACGGTCGCGATGGCGGGGGCCGTGGTGGCGATCGCACTCGAGATGTACCTCTCCGCCCACGACCTGACGATCCTCCTCACCGTGATCGCGGTCTCGCTCGTGCTCGGTCTGGGCATGGCGTGGTGCATGGCGCGGACGGTGCGCGCCTGGGTCGAGGGTTTCTCGGTGTCGCTGGGCAGGATCGGTCGGACGGACGACGCGGTGGCGGACGCGGCGGCCTCCCGCGAGCTCGCGGGCCTCTCGACACAGCTCGCTGTGGTCTCGGCCGAGGTGGATGCGGCGAGGGCCGAGCTGGTGCGGCTGGACTCCGCCCGTCGGCGCTTCTTCGCCTGGATCTCGCACGACCTGCGCACCCCGCTCACCGCGGTCCGTGTGCTCGCCGAGGCGGTGGAGGACGGCGTTGCGGTCGCTCCGGAGCGGTTCGCCGGTCAGGTGCGGGGACAGGTGGAGACGATGAGCCGGATGGTCGACGATCTCTTCGAGCTGTCCCGCCTCACGTCCGGCGCGGTGCAACTGCAGACCGAGCAGGTGGTCCTGTGGGATGTCGTCTCCGATGCGGTGGCCGACGTCGCGGCCGCCGCGGCGAAGCGCGACCTCCGCATCGTCGAGCGCGGGATCGCCGGTCCGGTGCTCTGGGCCGATCCGCATCAGCTCGGCAGGATCGTGGTGAACCTGCTCACGAACGCCGTCCGGCACGCCCCTCCGGGCACGGAGATCGTGCTGTCCGCGACGATGGTCGACCGGGACCGACTCGTCCTGGGGGTGCTGGATCAAGGGGCCGGTGTGGCGGTGGAGGACCTGGATCGGATGTTCGACGTCGGCTGGCGCGAGGACACGGCGCGAGCGACGGCCGGCGACGAGGACGGGGTCGCGTCGGGTGCCGGGCTCGGGCTGTCCATCGCCAGAGGCCTCGCGCGTGCGCACGGCGGTGACGTCTTCGCCGAGCGCACCGCCGCCGGGTTCCGCATGAACGTCTCGCTCCCCGTGGGGGCCCCTGGGCATCCGTGACGCCGTCTGGACACCGTGGGGGACCCCGGCCATAGGCTGGAGCGCATGACCGATGTGCTTCCCGCGGGCCTCGCGCTCGACGACCTCAGCCCCGACATCCGCCCGCAGGACGATCTCTACCGTCACGTGAACGGCGCCTGGATCGCTCGCACCGAGATCCCCGGAGACAAGGCGCGCTGGGGCTCCTTCCATCTGCTGGCCGAGCAGGCCGAGAAGGATGTGCGCGCGATCGTCGAGGAGTCGCAGGAGGCGGAGGAGGGGACTCTCGCCCGCAAGATCGGCGACCTCTTCGCGAGCTTCATGGACACCGATCGCATCGCCGCCGCCGGTGTGACCCCGCTGGCCGAGACGTTCGCCGAGATCGACGCGATCGACGGCATCCCGGCCTTCCTGCGCACCGTGGGGACCTACGACCGGGAGGGCCGGGCGGCGGTGATCGGCCTCTACGTCGACGGCGACCCCGGGAACCCGGAGCGCTACCTCCCGGTGCTCGTGCAGGCCGGACTCTCGCTGCCGGACGAGAGCTACTTCCGTCTCGACACCTTCGCAGAGACCCGCGCGGCGTACCGGGAGCACCTCGAGCGCCTGCTCGCTCTCGCCGGTGTCGCCGATGCCGCCGCGCAGGCCGAGCGCTCCATCGCCCTGGAGACCGAGCTCGCCGGGCACCACTGGGACAACGTGCGCAGCCGTGACGCGGTGGCGACCTACAACCTCAAGACGTGGGACGAGCTCCAGGCCCTCGCCGGCGTCGACCTCACCCCGTGGCGCGAGGCCGTGACGCCGACGAACCCGCGGGCGTTCGACGAGGTCGTCGTCGCGCAGCCGAGCTTCTTCGAAGGGCTGGGCGGCCTGCTCACTCCCGAGCGTCTGGACGACTGGAAGGCCTGGCTGCGTGCGAAGGTCGTGCACGCGGCGGCGCCCTACCTCACCGACGACCTCGTGCAGGAGAACTTCTCGTTCTACGGCACCCAGCTCACCGGCGTCCCCACGATCCGCGAGCGCTGGAAGCGGGGCGTGTCGGTCACCGAGGGGGCGCTCGGCGAGGCGATCGGCAAGGTCTACGTCGAGCGGCACTACCCGCCGACGGCGAAGGCAGCCATGGACGAGCTCGTCGCGAACCTCGTCGAGGCGTACCGGCAGAGCATCGAGACGCTGGAGTGGATGACCGCCGAGACCCGGCAGCGTGCGCTCGCGAAGCTGGACGCCTTCACGCCGAAGATCGGGCACCCGGAGGTGTGGCGGGACTACTCGGCCCTCGTGATCGACCCGGCCGACCTCCTCGGCAACGTGCGCCGCGCGGCGATCTTCGAGCACGACCGCAACATCGACAAGGTCGGGAAGCCGATCGACCGCACCGAGTGGCACATGCCGCCGCAGATGGTGAACGCCTACTACAACCCCTCGATGAACGAGATCGTGTTCCCCGCGGCCATCCTCCAGTACCCCTTCTTCGACGCGGGGCGCGACGCGGCGGCGAACTACGGCGGGATCGGCGCGGTCATCGGGCATGAGATCGGCCATGGCTTCGACGACCAGGGCAGCCGGTACGACGGCGAGGGGCGCCTGCAGGACTGGTGGACCGATGCCGACCGCGCCGCCTTCGAGGAGCGCACGAAAGAGCTCATCGCCCAGTACGACGCCCTCGTGCCGGAGGGGCTGGACGCCGAGCATCACGTGAACGGCGCCCTCACCATCGGCGAGAACATCGGCGATCTGGGCGGGCTCGGCATCGCGCTGAAGGCGTATGAGCTGTCCCTGCGCGCCGATCCCGCGGTCCCTGAGCCCGTCGAAGGCCCGGTCATCGACGGCTACACCGGTGTGCAGCGGCTGCTCCTGTCGTGGGCGCAGGTCTGGCAGCAGAAGAGCCGGGACGCCGAGACGCTGCGTCTGCTGACCATCGACCCGCACTCGCCCAACGAGTTCCGGTGCAACCAGATCGTCCGCAACATCGACGCGTTCTACGAGGCCTTCGGGGTCACCGAGAAGGACGCCCTATGGCTTCCGGAGTCTTCCCGGGTGACCATCTGGTGACGAACCTCCGCACTCTGTGAGACGCGCCCCGGCGGTGGGGTTACGATAGCCCTGCCGCCGGGGCGCCCCTTCCCGGAAGCGCAGTATCCCTCCCCCTCCTGAAGGACCACGCGTGGGTGCGACCGACCCTGGTGACGCGTTCCGGAACGCCTCGGCTCCCGGAGCGTCCGGGAGCGCGCCCGAGTCGGCCAGCGGTCGCCGTTCGCAGCGGCCGGGAGCCCGCCGGCTGCCGCGTCGCGTGGCCGTCGGTCGGCGGTCGTTCACCTCGACGCTGAAGGCTCTCGAAGGCCTGGCGAACGCCGGGGCACAGGTGTCGGTGCACGTGGTCGACCTCGACTCCCATGTGCACGTGCTGGCGGGGGACGACCACGTCACGATGCCCGTCGCGGGGCTCGGTGTGGTCCCCCTGCTCATCGAGGTGGCGGCGGCGTTCGAGTCCGGCGCCCTCGACCCTCTCGAGATCGTCGAGCGCTCGAGCGTCGAAGCCGTGGAGAGCTCCGGCCTGTGGCGGCATCTGCGGGCACCGGCGCTGCCGCTGGAGGATCTCGCCGTGCTGGCCGCCACCGCCGGAGATCCGATCGCCGTGAACATCCTGCTGCAGAAGGTGGGGCATGACCGGGTGCGGGAGCGCATCGAGGAACTGGGTCTGCGGCGCACCGCCCTGCTCGACCGGTTCCGCGACCGCCGCGGTCCGGACGACGCCCCGCAGGTCGCCGTGGGATCGGCGCGCGAGCTCGCGGGTCTGTTCTCCGCGCTCGTCAACTCCCAGGTGGTGGATGCCGCGGTCAGCGCCCAGGTGTCGGAGTGGCTCAGCCTCAACCAGGACCTCAGTCTCGTGGCCGCCTCGACGGGGCTCGACCCCTTCGCCCACGAGCACGATGCCCACGGCCTGCTGTTCGTGAACAAGACCGGCCGCGATCGGGGGGTGCGCGCCGAGGCCGGTGTGCTCGCGGGGCCGCGGGCCGGTGTCGCCTACTCGATGATCGTGTGCTTCGACGACCTCTCGATCAGCCACCGCCTCCGTGCGCACGACGCCTTCCGCGTGCTCGGGGTCGAGCTCATGGAGTACACGCACTGACTCCGCACGCCTGTCCCCGCGCGTCAACGCAGGCATCCGCGCGGCATCAGGCTTCTGGAACGGCAGTGAGCCTGGTCTCGCGCGAGCGCCTGATCGGGAGCAGGGGTGGCTAGCATCGGGGGATGCCTCACGCCTGGACTCCGCACCGCCGCGACGACGGGGAGCTGCTCGGCTGGATCCATCCGGAGGGCGCGGACTGGGTCGCCGTCGACGTGCTCGGACGCAGGGTCTCCACCCCCGGCGAGTGGCTGGACGCGGAGGCCGCGCTGGAGGAGCACGGCATCGCGTGGCTCGCCGATCCGTGGATGCTCGAGGGCGAGGGGGACCGCCCGCTCCGGGTGCGCATCCTCGAAGTGACACCAGACGAAGAAGGTGTTCCGGGGCGCATCGTCGTGAAGGTCGACGACTTCGGAGACATGACCCGACCCGCGACCGCACGGTTCACCCTGCCGTGGCCGCTGCCCGCCCGCCTCCGGCCCCCGCGTGCCGACGACCCGGATCCGCGCACGATCTCCCGCTGAGACCCGGCGCCGCGTCGCAGATCCGCCGCACGTCGCACGTTCTGCGGCAATCCCTGCGACCCCGACGCGAATCTGCGACGGGCCGAGTCAGCCGGGGAGCGAGGGGTGCTGCTCCGTGGCACGGCGCCGCGGAATGAACAGCGAGAGGATCACGGCCACGATGCCGGCGGCGATCGCGAGCCAGAAGCACACCTCGAACGCCGTCCGCGTCGGCACGGCCACGCCTCCGACGTCGACGCTCATCGCCGCGAGCACCCCGCCCATCACGGCCGAGGCCGTCGAGGTGCCCACGGAGCGGAACAGCGCGTTGAGCCCGTTCGATGCCCCGGTCTCGTTCGCGGGCACGGAGCGCATGATGATCATGGGCATCGCGGCGAAGGTGAACCCGATGCCGACGCCGATGAAGATGTTGGCGACGAAGATGTGCCACACCTCGGTCGACCACAGCAGCACGAAGACGTAGGCGAGCACGATCGCGATGGCGCCGACGGTGAAGAGCGGACGCGGCCCCACGGTGCGCTCCAGCCATCCGGACAGCGGCGAGATCACCATCATGACCAGACCCGCCGGCATGATGACGAGCGAGGCGGCCACCATGTCGAGCCCGAACCCGGCGCCGCCCACCGCCGGCATCTCCAGCATCTGCGGGAAGGTGACGTTGGAGGCGAACAGGGCGAAGCCCATGCCGATCGCGGCGATGTTCGTGAAGAGGACGGCGGGCCGAGCGGCGACCCGCAGGTCGAGCAGCGGATCCTTCGCGCGGAGCTGATACCAGCCCCACAGCAGCAGGACCGCGACGCCGCCGATCACGCAGACGAGGGTGAGCGGTGCCGTCCAGCCCCACTCGGCGCCGCGCGACACGAACAGCAGCAGGCCCGTGAGGCCGATCGCGAGTCCGATGGCCCCGAGCACGTCGAGGCGGCCGGGGGAGCGGAGTACGTCCTCCGGCACCACGGCGAGCACCAGCAGCAGCCCGAGGACTCCGAGGGCGGCGGCGAGCCAGAACAGCATGTGCCAGTCGGCGTTCTCGGCGAGCAGTGCGGCGACGGGCATGCCGATCGCCCCGCCGACGCCCATGGTCGCGCTCATCAGGGCCACCGCGGTGCCGAGGCGCTCCGGCGGCAGCACGTCGCGCATGATGGCGATGCCGAGGGGGACGACGCCGGTCACGGCCCCCTGGAGGGCGCGGCCGATGATCACGCCGACGATCGATCCGGAGAGCGCGGCGATGACCGAGCCCACGATGAGGGTCGCGAGGAGCACGATGACGACGCGGCGCTTGCCGTACATGTCGCCGAGACGGCCGGAGATGGGGGTCGCGACGGCGGCCACGAGCAGGGTGATCGTGACCACCCAGGTGGTGTCCTCGCGGGAGGAGTTCAGCAGCTGCGGCAGCTCGGCCTGCAGCGGCACGACGAGGGTGAACATGAACGACGAGCACAGGCCCGCGAACGCGAGCACGGCGATGACCGCCCACCGCGGAGGGGTACGGGAGAGGCGTTTCCTGGCTCTGTCGTCGTTCGCACCCACCGGCTCAGGCTATCGGCGTTCCCGGAGTGGAGGGGCCGATGTGGTTGCATGGCCGGATGACCGACGACTCCGCGCCCGTGCAGCACCCCGCCGACTCCGCGTACCACCGACGGCTCCCGATCGGGGAGGTGCTCGACGCTTCGGCGCTCGCGGAAGGCCTGCCCTGGGCGTTCGAGAGCATCACGATGCGACCGCTGGAGCCGATGCTCGTGCCGGAGGAACCCCGAGCCGGCGAGCAGGACCCGGCCGAGTGCGGCCACTGCGGTCCGAGCGTGCACACCATCTGGCACGACGACCTCTGGCAGGTGCGTGCCGGGTGGGATGTCGGCGGCCTGCCGTTCATCGGCGGGGTCGCGCCGCGTGAGCACTGGCTCCTCGAGAACGCCCCGCAGGAGGTGCTCGCCGCTCTCGGACCGCTGATGCAGCGCGTGTCGGAGGCGGTCAAGAGCATCCCCGGCGTCGCCCGCTGTCACTTCGGCCGCTGGAATGACGGCTCCGCGCACATGCACATGTGGGCGCTGGGCCGTCCGGCCGGCATGATGCAGGGACGCGGTGCGGTGCTCGCGTTCTGGGACGGGATCCTGCCGCCGCTGCCGGCGGAGATGGCCGAGGACCACCTCCGCATCGTCGCGGAGGCGCTCGCCGCGGGCGGGGGACAGGCCTTTCCGCACCGGTGACCCGGGGTCGGTTTCCGCGAACGGGCGGAGGAGGGGCAGACTGGGATCGTGCGAACCATCCGCGATCTCGACACCGTTGAACTCATCCTCGACGCCCAGAGCCTGCTCGACTCCATCCGGGGTCCGCAGCGCGTGGTGGACGCCGGGACCCTGCGCGCCCTGCAGCAGTCGGGCAACTACGTCGTCGGCTTCTTCGACGGCGAGGGCGACGAGGAGCGCATGGTCGGCGCCTCGATCGCCTTCTTCGGCGAACCGGCCCGCCGTGCCATGCACTCGCACATCACGGCCCTGCTGCCCGAGTACCGAGGGCGCGGATGGGGGCGGGAGCTCAAGGAGCACCAGCGGCAGTGGGCCTTCTCCCGCGAGGTCGGCCGCATCACGTGGACCTTCGACCCGCTGGTCGCCCGCAACGCGCACTTCTTCCTCACCGTCCTCGGCGCCCGCGCCACGGGCTACTCGGTGAACCGCTACGGCATCTTCGGCGGCGGCGATGCGGGCGACGAGAGCGACCGCCTCGACGTCGAGTGGGCCCTCGCGGACATCGCCAAGCCCCCGGCGGACGATGCGGTCGTCGAGACGCTGGAGATCCCGGACGACATCGAGGGCATGCGGGAGTCCGACCCCGCGGCCGCGCACGAGTGGCGGCTGCGCCTGCGCGCGCAGATGGAGGGCCTGCTCGGCAGCGGTCTCACGATCGGCGGCTTCGAGGCCGGTCGGGGCTACCTCTTCACCGCGTGATCGGCGGCGCGGCCGTCACCGCACGCCGCGCATGAGCCGCAGCACCGGCTTCACGCTCAGCAGCAGTCCGATGCCGACGAGGATCGCGATGCCGCCGAGGATCGAGAAGTACGGCACCTCGTTCCCCGGATCGTAGAACTTCACGAGCTCGCCCGAGATGGCGGTGCCGAGGGCGATGGACAGGAAGAACAGTGCGACCATCTGCGTGTGGAAGACGGCCGGGGCGAGCTTCGTCGTCACCGACAGCCCGACCGGCGAGAGCAGCAGCTCGGCGACGGTGAACACGAACAGGATGCCGACGATCGCGAGCAGCGGCGTCGAGTTCGCACCGCCGCCGGAGAACGGCAGGAACAGCAGGAACGCGGAGCCCATGATGATGGCGGCCAGTCCGAACTTGACCGGGGTCGACGGCTGGCGCTTCCCCAGCTTCGTCCAGATCGCCGCGAAGACCCCGGACAGGATGATGATGAACACCGGGTTGATGGACTGCACCCACGACACCGGCATCTCCCACCCGAACAGGTCGCGGTCGAGCCGCTTGTCGGAGTAGATCGTCAGCACCGTGAACTGCTGCTGGTACAGCGACCAGAACGCGACGCTCGTGAGGAACAGCGGCAGGAACCCCCAGACCCGCGAGCGCTCGGTGGCGTCGATGCGGCGACTGCCGAGGATCACCGCGAAGTAGGCGACCGCGGCGACCACGGTGACCCCGATCACGATCGTGGCGAGGTTGTCGGCCTGGATGACTCCGGTCAGCACGAGCACCGCGATCACGACGACCGCACCGACCGCGATGCCGGCGACCAGCGGGTAGCGCGTGCGGGGGAGCGGGTTCGGCACCTCGCGCGAGGAGGCGGGCAGGCCGCGGCGGCCGAACGAGTACTGCACGAGACCCAGCGTCATGCCGAGGGCGGCGAGGCCGAACCCCCAGTGGAAGCCGAGGGTCGACTGGAGCAGCCCGGTGAGGATCGGTCCGAGGAAGGCGCCGAGGTTGATGCCGAGGTAGAACAGCGAGAACCCGGCGTCGCGTCGTTCGTCGTCCGGACGGTACAGCGTCCCGACGACCGACGTGGCGTTCGCCTTCAGGCCTCCCGAGCCCAGGGCCACGAGCACGAGTCCGACCCCGACGCCGACGAACCCCGGCAGGAGCGCGAGGGCGAGGTGGCCCGAGACGATGACGATGGCGCTGACGAACAGCACCCGCTCGGAGCCGAACAGCCGATCGGCGAGCCAGGCCCCGAGGATGGTGGACAGGTACACGGAGCCGCCGTACGCGCCGACGATCCCGCCCGCCACCGCCTCCGGAAGCCCGAGGCCGCCGTCGGTCACCGAGAAGTATAGGTAGATGAGCAGGATGCCCTGCATGCCGTAGAAGCTGAACCGCTCCCACATCTCCACGCCGAAGATGTGCACGAGCGACCACGGCTGCCCGAAGAAGCGGGTGTCCTCGTCGCGGGAGGCGGGCGGGTGCGCGGTGGTGCTCATGCGTGGGACGGTACTCCTCCCGCGGGTCCCGCGGCCAGGGGTTGCGCTCCGGCCCCGGATAGACTGGGGGTGCCCGTGCTCACGGGCATTCTCCGCATCCGACCATTGGAGCCACCGTGGCCGAACAGTCCCGTCTTGACAAGGTCATCGCCCTCGCCCGCCACCGCGGGTTCGTGTTCCAGGCGGGTGAGATCTACGGCGGTTCCCGGTCGGCCTGGGACTACGGACCCCTCGGCACGGAGCTGAAGGAGAACATCCGCCGCCAGTGGTGGCAGACCTTCGTGCGCGGTCGCGGTGACATGGTCGGCCTCGACTCCAGCATCATCCTGCCGAAGCGCGTGTGGGAGGCCTCCGGCCACGTCGCGACCTTCACCGACCCGCTGGTCGAGTGCCTGCAGTGCCACAAGCGCTTCCGTGCCGACAACCTCATCGAGGACTTCGAGGCGCGCAAGGGGCGGAAGGCCGAGAACGGTCTGGCCGACATCCCCTGCCCGAACTGCGGCACCAAGGGGCAGTACACCGAGCCGAAGGCCTTCTCCGGTCTGGTGAAGACGTACCTCGGCGTCGTCGATGACGAGTCCGGCCTCTACTATCTGCGCCCCGAGACCGCGCAGGGCATCTTCGTGAACTTCGCGAACGTGCTCACCGCGAGCCGCAAGAAGCCGCCGTTCGGCATCGGCCAGGTCGGCAAGGCGTTCCGCAACGAGATCACCCCCGGCAACTTCATCTTCCGCACCCGCGAGTTCGAGCAGATGGAGATCGAGTTCTTCACGCCGCCCGCCGAGGCGCCGCAGTGGTTCGACCACTGGGTCGAGGCGTGCTGGAACTGGTTCATCGACCTCGGCATCGACCCGGAGAACATGCGGCAGTTCGACGTGCCGGAGGAGGACCGCGCGCACTACTCGGCCGGCACCATCGACGTCGAGTACCGCTTCGGCTTCGCCGGCAAGGAGTGGGGCGAGCTCATGGGCGTCGCCAACCGCACCGACTACGACCTCTCCAGCCACAGCGAGGCCTCCGGCCAGAGCCTGACGTACTTCGACCAGGCCACGGGCGAGCGCTACACCCCGTACGTGATCGAGCCCTCGTTCGGACTCACCCGCGCGATGATGGCCTTCCTCGTCGACGCGTACGTCGAGGAGCAGGTGCCCAACGCCAAGGGCGGCACCGACACGCGCACCGTGCTCAAGCTCGACCCGCGCCTGGCTCCGGTCAAGGCCGCCGTGCTCCCGCTGTCGCGCAACGAGAAGCTGTCGCCGCTCGCCCGCGAGGTGGCCGACACGCTGCGCGGCTCGTGGGCCGTGGACTTCGACGACGCCGGTGCGATCGGCCGGCGCTACCGCCGCCAGGACGAGATCGGCACGCCGTTCTGCGTCACGGTCGACTTCGACTCACTCGACGACCGCGCCGTGACGGTGCGCGACCGGGACACGATGGCACAGGAGCGCGTCCCGATCGACGAGCTGCACGCCTACCTGGCGGAGCGCCTCCGCGGCGCCTGACATGACGGCACCGGGGGGAGCCGACGCGCGGGTGGAATCCTCGCCCGTGCGTCCGGTCGCGGCCATCGTGCTCGGCGCGCTCGCCGTGTCGTGGATGATCCTCACGGTGCTCGACCTGCGCGAGAACGACGGCGCAGGCCCGATCATCGCGATGTTCGGCATCCCGGCGCTCGCGGCGGCGGTCATCATCCAGATCGTGATGGCGCGGCTGGGGGAGCGCAAGCGGGTGCCGAAGGCCGTGTTCTGGTGGGTGCTCGCGGTGCTGCCGCTGGGGACCCTTGCGGGCTTCGTCGTCGCGATCCTCCGCGACCCGGACTACTTCATCGCGGACGAAGGCCCCTGGATGCTGATCTGGGTGCCGATCTTCATCGTCGTGGGGCTGCTGCTCGGCGCCCTCGTCTGGTTCTTCTTCGTGTTCCCCCTCGTGTCGCTCGTGACGGTGATCCGCTTGATCGCCCGCGGGGAGGCGAAGCCCGGCGCCCTCATCATGCCGATCGTGCTGCTGAGCCTCGGGGTGCTGAGCATCGTGGGCGGACTCTCGATCGACACGGACAGCAGCGGCCGCGCGTCGTGGGGATCGATCATCGCCGCGTTCCTCGGTCTTCCCGGGAACTACGAGGTGATCTGGGAGCCCGGACTCTGGATCGTCCGCGGCATCGTCCTCGCGATCATCCTCCTCTTCGCCGTCCCCGCCGCCCACGCCCGCCTCTCCTCCCGCCTCCGCTCCCGCTGAGCCCCCGGGTTCCCGCCGAGACCCCGGGCTGCGTGTGGGGGTAGGTCGGGGTCTCGCCGAGAAAGCGGGGTCTGGCGGGCGCGGAGTGACCCTGCTATGGTCGCTCCTCGTGGGTACTCTGATTCGCTAGATCGGGACGCCGCGTCGAGAGCTCTTCTCCGCGGTGGGTCCTGAGCGACCCGCACCCGAGCAGGGTGCGGTCGAGGTTCCTGTTCCCCGCGTCATCGACGCAGATCCCGGCGGTGCGCGTGCGCCGCCGGAGAGGACCCCTCATGTTCCCTGTACCCTCGCCCCCTTCCGACACTCCGGCCCGCGTTCATCGCGAGTGCGCGCTGCAGGCCGCCTCCGTCCGGTTCGCCGACCGTCTCGTGCTGAACCGCATCGATCTCGCCGTCGGACCCGCCGACCGCCTCGCCGTCATCGGCGACAACGGCGCCGGGAAGTCGACGCTGCTCGATCTGCTCGCCGGTGTTCTCGCACCGACATCCGGGGAGGTGCGGCTCGACCTCCCCGGCGGGATCGCTCATGCCCGGCAGAACCCCGTGTTCGCGGATGGAGCGACGATGGCCGATGCCATCGACGATCTCCTCGGCGACCTCCGCGTGCTGGAGCGCGACCTCGGCCACGCGTACGAGCTCCTCGCCGCCGGGGGCTCCGCCGAGCGTGCGCAGCAGATGGCCGCTGTGGCCCTGTTGCAGGACCGTTTCGAGTCCCGCGAGGGATACGACGTCGACCGTCGCATCGACACCGCCCTGGAACAGCTCGGGCTGGGCGGAGTGGACCGCGCGCGACCGGTGGCCGCGCTGTCGGGCGGAGAGCGGGCGCGGCTCGCTCTCGCGGTCGCCCTCTCTTCCGGAGCCGAGATGCTGCTCCTCGACGAGCCCACGAACGACCTCGACGATCGGGCGCTGACCTGGCTCGAGGACCGTCTCGCGGCGCACCGCGGAGCGCTGGTGGTCGTGACCCACGACCGCGACTTCCTGGACCGTTTCGCGACGGCTGTCGTGCAGGTGGAGGACGGTCGGATCCGCCGCTACGGCGATGGTTACGCCGGGTTCCTGCGAGCGCGCGAGGCCGAGAGACGTGCGGCGGTCGCGCGCCACGAGGAGTGGAAGGCCGAGGTCGCCCGGGCCGAGTCGCTGCTCGCCGCCAACGCGTTCCGGCTGCAGGCGATCCCGCGGAAGCTCGAGCTCGACGGCTTCGGTCATGGCGCGTTCCGGGCGCGGAGCCGCGACCACGGTGCCGTCGGACGCATCCGCATGGCGAAGGAGAGGTTGTCGCGGCTGCGGGAGAACCCGTGCCCGGCGCCGCCCGAGCCCCTGCGGTTCGTGGTCGCAGCAGAGGATCGGGCACCGCTCGACGACCCGCTCCTGACCCTCGATGCCGTCTCGTTCCGTGAACCGGGACGACGGCTCGACGTGTCGCAGTGGACGATCGAGGCCGGTTCGCGGTGGCTCGTGACCGGGCCGAACGGCGCCGGGAAGACGACGCTCCTCCGCCTCCTCGTCGGCGAGCTGATCCCCGCGTCCGGGACGATCCGCCACGCGGACGGGCTGCGGATCGCGTTCCTCCGGCAGGAGGTCGATACCCGTTTGCGAGGCACGGCCATCGAGGTCTTCGCGGCGCCGACGGGGACGCCGCCGGCGGATGCGCACGACGCTCTCCTGGCTCATGGACTCTTCCGCGGGCCGGAGGCGGACCGCGACGTGCGGACACTCTCGGTCGGGCAGCGTCGCCGGCTGGATCTCGCGGTCGCCCTGGCGTCGCGGTTCGACCTGCTGCTGCTCGATGAGCCGACGAACCATCTCGACCCCGAGCTCGTGGAGCAGCTCGAGGACGCCCTCGTCGATCACCCCGCCGCCGTCGTCACAGTGACGCACGACCGCCGGTGGCGGCGTCACGCGGAGCACGCGCGGCGCGTGCAGGTCGAGGAGGGGGTGGCCACCACCTGAGACCCCGCCCTCCCGCCGAGACCCCGGGCCCCACACGTCCCCACCCCGGGGTCTCGGCGGGAACCCGGGGTCTCGGCGACAGGAGGGGGAGCTACGACGTGATCGTCAGGTGCATACGCGCGTCGCCGCCGGACTCGACCCAGGCGCGCGAACGCTCGAGGATCCCGCGCAGCACGTCGAGGTCGACCTGGTCGAGGTCCTTGATGTAAAGGCAGCCCACCCCTGTCGTGTGCGGGCCGAGCGCGCCGAGAGCCTCCGCGTGGGCGTCCACGCCGTCGAGGAGGTAGATCGTGGTCGCGGCCTTCCGGGGGGCGAAGCTCAGAATGCCGCTGTCGCCCTCCGTCCCGGTGGGGTAGCGGTAGTGGCAGGAGCCGAACCCGATGATCGAGCCCCAGGTCTGCGGTTCGCGTCCGGAGATGTCCCGCAGGAGAGCGATCAGCGTCTCCGCATCACGGCGACGCACGGCCGGGGAGGAGCGGGCGATCAGCCCCGCGACGTCGTCCCCGGTCGGCTGCACTACTTCGCCGCCTTCGCCGCCGCCTTCATCGCCTTCTTGTACTCGCGCACCTTCGTCAGCGACTCGGGCGACACGATGTCGGCGACGCTGCGGTACGAACCGTCCTCGCCGTAGGGAGCGGAGGCCTCCCGCCAGCCCTCGCCGGTGAACCCGTACTGCTTGCCGAGGAGGGCGAGGAAGATCTTCGCCTTCTGCTCACCGAAGCCGGGAAGAGCCTTGAGTCTCTTGAGCACCTCGGCGCCGCTCGGCTGGGTCCCTGAGCCTGTCGACGGGCCTGAGCCTGTCGAAGGGCGCGTCCACAGGGCGGCGGCGTCCCCGTCCCACTCGTCGACGAGCGCCTGGCACAGGGTCTGCACCCGCGTCGCCATGGATCCGGGGAACCGGTGCACGGCGGGGGTCTGCCGGAAGGCCTCCAGGAACTCCTCCGGTGCCATGCCCGCGATCGCCGCGGCATCCGTGGCGCCGGTGCGCTGCTCGATCTTGAGCGGACCGGAGAACGCGGTCTCCATGGGGATCTGCTGGTCCAGCAGCATGCCGATCAGCAGAGCCGTCGGGTTCTCGGTCAGCAGGGCGTCGGCGGCGGTGTCTCCGGTGATGTGAAGGGCCATGAGTCCCATCCTCTCTCACTACGGGGCGGCGGATTCGCAGATGCAGAGCTGGGTCGAGGAGCCCGCCCCGAAGAGGCTGCCGTCCCAGCCGCCGAAGCGCTCGACCAGTCGGAGTCCGGCATGCGCAAGGAGCACCGGCAGTTCCTGGGGGAAGATGCTCCGCACCTCGATGGACACCGTCTGGAAGTCGGGCTCGGAGTCCGTCGAGAAGTACCAGGTGCCGCGCGTCACCTGTGCGGCGGCATCATAGGCGTCCGCGACGTCGACGCGGACGTCGCCGCGGTCGGGATCGGCGAATGTCGTGCGCGGGCGCCGGACCCCGTCGGCGTCAGCCAGGAGCCGCACGTCGGGATGGAAGACGTCGAAAGCGAAACGTCCGCCGGGCGCGAGGTGCCGCCGTGCCGCGCGGAAGCACTGCACGATGTCGTCAGCCTCGTGCAGGTGCAGCAGAGCGTTGCCCGCGATGAAGATGAGGTCGGACTCGTCGCCCAGGTCGAGGTCGCGCATGTCGCCGTGCTGCCACTCGACGGACACACCGCGCTCCTCAGCCTTCTGACGTGCCACAGCCAGCATGTCGAGCGACAGGTCGAGTCCGACGCTTGGGTGCCCGTCGGCCGCGATCGGGATCAGCTTCTGACCGGTTCCGCATCCGAGCTCGAGCACGCGACCGCCCACGCTGTCGGCTTCGGCACGGTAGAAGTCCACGGCTGCCTCGCTCGTCGGAAACAGCAGGTCGTACAGCCTCGCGTCCGAGTACAGATCCTGGGTCATTCGGGCCTCCTCGTGCCCCACGCTCTCACAGCGCGGATCCTCGCGCAGCCCATGGCTCCCGCCCTCTGGTCCATCAGCATGTCGACGCGCAGCACGCGGCTCTCGTTCCGCAGCGTCGGCGGCGGCGGTGTCTCCGGTGATGTGGAGGGCCGCGCCTCCCATCTCGCCCTCACGGGATCAGGCTGTGGCGGCGTCCTCGACCGTGTCCGCGGCAGGGGTGATGCCGTACAGCGTCGCGAGCGCGGCGGCGAACTCGTCCGCGCGACCGGCGGCGGCGAGCTCATGAGCCCGCACGGTCGGCGTGTGCAGCAGCACGCCGGAGAGGTGCCGGAGGGCCTGCTCGACCTTGCCGTCCTCGTCGCCGCGGGCGCGCGCACGGTCGATCTCGCGCTCCAGCAGCTCGAAGATGTGCGACCGGAACGCCACCACCGACGGGGTCACGCTCTGGCGGGCACCGACGACGTGGAAGGTCTCCGCGGCCTCGCGGACGACGCTCCGGGCGGCGTCCGTCGCCTGCAGCTCCTCGAGCGGGGCGTGCAGGCGGATGGTCTCCAGGTCCAGCAGCGCGACGCCCTCCAGTGCGGCCACGGCCGGGTCGACGTTGCGCGGCATGCCGAGGTCGACCACCAGCCGGCTCGGGACACCGGTGGTGCCGCTGGTCGCGCTGACGGGGCAGCCCGCGGCGGCGAGGCCGACCGGGAGCTGCAGGTGCTCCGGGCCGAGCACGGGCTCGGTCGCGGTGGTGCAGGTGATCAGCAGCGTGGAGTGCGCCGCCGTGCGTGCGTACTCGTCTGCCGGAACCGGGCGGATGTCGTGCTTGGCCGCGAAGATCTCTGCGCGGCCAGAGGGGGAGTAGACGGAGATGTCGACGGCGCCGCGCTCGCGCAGAGTCGCGAGGGTGACGGCGGCGTAGGCTCCGGTGCCGACCAGCAGCACGCGCTCGGCCGACCAGTCGGCGATGCGGCTGTCGGCGAGCTCCAGTGCGAGACGCACGAGAGATCGACCGGCGCGGCCGAGGGCGGTGACGTTCTTGACCTTGCGCTGCGCCTGGCTCGCGCGCTGGAACAGGCGCTCGAGCTCGGGGGAGGTGGTGCCGTCCTTGCGGGCGGACTTCAGGGCACGCCGCACCTGGCCGGCGATCTCGCCCTCGCCGGAGACGACGGACTCGAGACCGGAGGCCACGGAGAAGAGGTGCTCGGCGACGCGGCGACCGGAATGCACGGCGTAGGCACCGTCGAGGTCGGCGGCGGGAATGCCGGTCGCGGACTCGACGGCCTCGATCACGGCTTCGACGCCGATGGCGCCGGCCGCGGTCACGGGCTCGTCCATTTCCACGTACGCCTCGAAGCGGTTGCACGTCGCCAGGACCACGGCACCCTGCACGCACGGCGCCATGCCCACGATGGTGGGAGCGACGTCGTCGGGGGTGCGGCTCAGGCGTTCGAGCAGTTCGAAGGAGGCGGTCTTGTGACTCGCCGTCACACACAGCAGCACCCTTCGATTGTACCCGAGCGTACGGAGCCGGGACTCGGCGGCTCCCTAGGCGCCGGATGGGAGGATGGGGGCATGGCACTCTCCGACGCCCCGCTGCTGCGCGCCCTCACCGGCGACCGCCCCGCCACCGCTCCGGTCTGGTTCATGCGCCAGGCGGGCCGGTCCCTGCCCGAGTACCGGGAGCTGCGGGTCGGCACGCGCATGCTCGACGCCTGCCTCACCCCCGACCTCGCCGCCGAGATCACCCTCCAGCCCGTGCGACGGCACGGCGTCGACGCGGCGGTCTTCTTCAGCGACATCGTCATCCCGCTGCGTCTCGCCGGCGTGGACGTGGAGATCGAGCCCGGCCGCGGCCCGGTCTTCGCGAACCCGGTGCGGACGGTCGCCGACGTCGACCGCATCACGGCGATCGATCCGGACAGCCTCGACGGCAGCGCGATCGCGGAAGCCGTCGGCATCGTCGCCGCCGAGCTCGGCGACACTCCGGTCATCGGCTTCGCGGGAGCCCCCTTCACGCTCGCGGCGTATCTCGTCGAGGGCGGTCCGTCCAAGGAGCACCTGCGTGCGCGCGGCATGATGCACGCGGAGCCCGAGGCCTGGCACCGTCTCGCGGGCTGGCTGGCGCAGATCTCGCGGCGGTTCCTGGAGACGCAGCGCGATGCCGGCGCCGCGGTCGTGCAGCTCTTCGACAGCTGGGCGGGTTCCCTCAGCCCCGCCGACTACCGCACCTTCGTGGCGCCGCACTCACGGACCGCTCTGGACGGCATCGGCGTCCCGACGATCCACTTCGGCGTCGGCACCGGCCCCTTCCTCGGCGACATGCGGCTGGACGGCATCGCCGACGGCGTGGGGGTCGACTGGCGGCTGCCCCTCGACGAGGCCGCCGCGATCCTCGGCCCCGACGTCTCGGTGCAGGGGAACATCGACCCCGCGTTCCTCGGCGCGCCGTGGCCGGTGCTCGAGGCGCATGTCCGCGACGTGCTCGAACGCGGTCGCGCGGCCCGCGGGCACATCCTCAACCTCGGCCATGGTGTGCCCCCGGAGACCGACCCCGACCAGCTCACCCGTATCGTCGAGCTGGTGCACGCCGGCTGACCTCCGTTCGAATCGCCTGCTTTGCGGCATCTGCGGCCCAGATGCAGCCATTCAGGCGATTCGAAGCGCCCGCACCAGCCGCAGATCCGAAAGACCGAAGCGCCCGGTGGGCAGCGCCGCGCGGATGCGGTCGTCGTCGAACGGCCGCGACGGACGGATCCCCTCCGGCGGCTCCGGCGCCCACGGTGCCGGCTCGCTGACGCCCTCCGCGAGCATCCGCGCCTGCGCCTTCGCGACCAGGGGCACGACCATGGTCCACTCGGTGAGCTGCGCGAGCACCCGCACGACCCAGGCCGGAACGGGGAGGAACGCGGGACGACGTCCGGCGACGCGGGCGATCCGGCGGATGGCCTCCCCGAGCGTGACCTCGTCCGCCCCCATCACGGCGACCGTCGGCTCCGGGATGCGGCCCTCGAGCGCGGCCACCAGCACGTCCGCGGCATCCTCGACGGGGACCGGGCGGGCGGTGCGTTCGCGGTAGCCGACCGTCCAGAAGAAGGGGAGGGTGCGGACGGCACGGGTCACATGGTCGACCATGTGATCGCCGGGGCCGTAGATCATCCCGGACTTCAGGATCGTGTGCGGGAGCCCGGAGCCGCGGATGATCTCCTCGGCCTCCCACTTCGACTCGTGGTAAGCGGAGCCGCAGTCGGGCCGGGCGCGGAGGAAGCTCACCATGACGAGCCGCCGGACGCCGGCGCGGCGAGCGGCCTCGACGACGGCGGCCGTGCCCTCGACGTGCACGCGGCGGAAGGTCTGGTCGCCGATCTCCCGGTTGATCCCGGCGCAGTGGGCGACCGCGTCGCATCCGGCGAAGGCGGCGGTCAGCGCGTCGACGTCGGTGATGTCCGTGCCGGAGCGTCGGGAGATCGCCACGGGCTCCTCCAGGCGATCGGCGAGGGCGCGGCCGACGAATCCACTGCCTCCGGTGATGGCGACCTTCATGGTGTTCTCCTTCGCTAATTAGCTATCTGGCGAAACTGTATCTAGCGAAGGTGCTATATTGCAAGCATGGCCGACAGCGCATCCGACATCTTCGCGGCGCTCGCCCATCCCACCCGGAGGCAGATCCTGCAGGACCTCAAGGAGGGGGAGCTCGCGGCCGGGGAGATCGCGTCCCGCTTCTCCGCGAGCGGCCCGACCATCTCCCGGCACCTGAGCGTGCTGCGGCAGGCAGGCCTCGTCTCCGAACGTCGCGATGCCAACCGCATCTTCTACTCGCTCGTCGGTGAACGCCTCGCCCTCTCCGTCGGCGACTTCCTCTCCACGGTCTGTCCCGAGCAGATCGTCCTCCGCGAGGTGCGCAAGCGCGGTCGGGCCTGACCTCCGTTCGAATCGCGCACCTGGCGGCATCCGCGGCGATTATCCGGTCAATCGGGCGATTCGAAGCACAGGGGCGGTGAAAGGATGGAGGCATGAGCCCCGAGCACCCCGCACCCGCTGAACCGGCCGACCTGGCCGCCCGTGCCGCACGGAAGCACGTCGTCGTGGTGGGCGGCGGCGTCGGCGGACTCGTGGCCGCGCGGGAGTGCGCGAAGGTCGGCATGCAGGTCACGCTGCTCGAAGGGTCCGAGTCGCTGGGTGGCGTGATCCGCAGAGTCGCGCTGGACGGTGTCGTCGTCGACGCGGGCGCGGAGAGCTACGCGACGAAGGGCGGGCACGTCCGGGCTCTCGTGAACGATCTCGGTCTCTCCGACCGCGTCGTGACGCCGCAGGCGGGAGGCGCGTGGCTCGCCGGACTCCCCGGCGGCGGCGCGGCTCCGCTTCCGGCCGGCGGCATCCTCGGCATCCCCGGCAACCCCTTCCAGGACGACGTCCGCCGCATCATCGGCTGGTCGGGCGCCTGGCGGGCCTATCTCGACCGGGTGCGCCCGCCGCTCACCATCGGCCACCAGCTGAGCCTCGGCCGCCTCGTCGCCTCGCGCATGGGGGAGAAGGTGCGCGACCGCCTCGTCGCCCCCGTCACCACGGGTGTCTACTCCGCCTCCCCGGACGACGTGGACATCGACGTCGCCGCCCCCGGACTCAACGCCGCCCTGACCCGCGTCGGATCCCTCTCCGGGGCGGTGCTGGCCCTCCGCGGTGAGGCGGCGTCGCGCGGCGCGAAGACTCCCGGTGCCGCCGTCGAGGGGCTCGTCGGCGGGATGAGCGTACTCGTCGACGCCCTCGCGGCCGACCTCGACGAACTCGGTGCGACCGTGCGCACCCGCGTCCGAGCTCGTCGCCTCACCACCGACGGCACCACCTGGCGCGTCGTGGTCGAGGAGCCCGCCGCGGAGGAGCCGATCGAGGGCGAGGAGACGACGCAGGAGGCGGAACTCGTCGCCGACGCCGTGATCGTCGCGACCTCCGAGCACGGGGCGCGGGAGCTGCTCGCGGGCGCCGTGCCCGCCCTCGCGGCCGCCGACGCGGCACCGGCCCCCGAGATCGAGATCATCAGTCTGCTGCTCGACGCGCCCGCGTTGCGCACCCCGCCCCGGGGCACCGGCGTGCTCACGGTGCCGCACAGCCACACGGCGAAGGCGCTCACGCATTCCACGGCGAAGTGGTCCTGGGTGCGTGAGGCCGCCGGCGACCGGGAGGTCGTCCGCGTCTCGTTCGGTGCCCAGGGGGAGCCGGCGGCGACGGCGGCGCTGGACGACGAGGCCGCGGTCGACCTCGCCCGCCGGGAGGCCTCGGCCCTCCTGGGGGTTCCCCTGACGGCCGACCAGGTCGTGGCAGGCCACCGGGGGCGCTTCGTGCAGGCGCAGCCGGCGTCGATCATCGGGTCGGGAGAGCGCCGCGCGGCGGCGCGTCAGGCCGTGCAGGCGGTTCCAGGTCTGGCCGCGGTGGGGGCCTGGCTGGCCGGCACCGGGCTCGCGCAGGTCGTGCCGGACGCCGCGGAGGAAGCCGAGCGCCTGCGTCGCGCCCTCCTCTGGGACTGAGTGCGCGCGGGGCGTACGCGAGTGCGCTCCGGGGCTCCGTGTCAACCCTCTCATCGATTGATGCCGAAATCGGCATACGGCGTTACGCTGGGTACCTGATCGCGGCGGAGACGCGGGCGATCGGGCGTCCCCCGGGACGGACCACAGCCGGAACAACGTGAGGAGACCCCATGAAGGGGAAGATCGGACTCGTCGTCGGACTCGGCGTCGGCTATGTGCTCGGCACCCGCGCAGGACGCGAGCGTTACGAGCAGATCAAGACGCAGTGGCTGAAGGTCTGGAACACGGACCCGGTGCAGGAGCGCGTCGACAAGGTCAAGGGCTTCGTCGGCGACAAGGCCGCCGCGGTTCCCGGCGCGGTCTGGACCGGCGCCGTCAAGATCGTCAAGTCGGTCAAGGGCGACGGCACGCCCGGCCAGAAGCTCGACGCGGTCATCGCCTCCGGCAAGGACGCCGCGGAAGAGATCTCGGACGCCGCGGAGGACGCGGTCGACGAGGTCAAGGAGCGCGCGGCCGAGGCCCAGAAGCCCGCGGCGTCGAAGCCCGCCGCGAGCAAGCCCACCCCGCGGAAGTCCGACGACTGACATGCCCCGCGGATATCGGGATCGCGCCGACGACAGTCTGCTGACGCTGCTCGGCGACCTGCCGGAGCTCGTCACCACCCTCGTCAAGGCCGAGATCGACGCGGCCAAGGCGTGGGTGTCGCGCACGGCGAAGGATGCGGGCGTCGGCTCCGTCTGGTTCCTCGTCGCGCTGTTCTTCCTGTTCTGGGCCGTGCCCGTGATCCTCGTGTTCGCGATCGCGGGGCTGTCGTCGTGGTGGCCGGTATGGCTGTCCGCGCTGGCGGTGTTCGGCATCCTCATCGTCGCCGTGCTGCTGTTCGCGCTGCTCGGCATCCTGAAGTTCCGCAAGGTGCTCCGTCGCCAGAACCCGGCACAGGCCGTGGCCGAGGACATCCGAATCGTGAAGGAGGCCGGCGATGAGCACCCCTGAGTCTCTGCCGCGCACCGCGGTCCCCGCGGGAATCGTCGATCCCGTCGCCTCGGCGCGGGCGGAGTTGAAGGCGGCCCTGGCCGCCATCGAGGTCAAGGGGAACATCCCCCGGCGCGTGGAGAAGGCGTCGGCGCGGGCGGCCGTGAAGGCGCGCGCGTTCGCCGACCGCAACCCCGCCGCAGCGATCGCCGCGACCGTGGGCATCGCCGCCGTCGTCGGCGGGGCGGTGTGGGCCATCGCCCGCGCCATCGCCCGCTGATCGACCCCCGTACCGCCCTCGCGTGGGGGCAGTATTCCCCTGATTAGCGGCTCCTCCGCAAAGGGGGCAGACTGGGATCATGTCCGACCTGCGTGAAGAGAACCCGTCCGGTTACACCCTCTGGGCCGTCTGGCGACGCAATCCCGATGCTCCCGTCACCGAGAACGACGCGACCGAGGTCGAGTCGATCGTCTCGCACATCGAGGACTCGGGCGTCACCGTCCGCGGCTTCTACGACGTCTCCGGGCTCAAGGCCGACGCCGACCTCATGGTGTGGCTGCACGGTGCCACGGCCGAGGAGCTGCAGCGGGCGCTCCGTCGCCTGCGCCGCACCGAGATGCTGCGTTCGCTCCTGCCGGTGTGGAACGCCATGGGTGTCCACCGCGACGCCGAGTTCAACCGCGCGCACGTCCCCGGGTTCCTCCGTGGCATCGAGCCCAAGGACTGGCTCGTCCTCTACCCGTTCGTCCGCACCCCGGAGTGGTACCTCGCGCCGGAGGGGGAGCGCCGCACGATGCTCGCCGACCACGGTCGCAAGGGCGCCGCGTTCACCGGTGTCATCGCGAACACCGTCGCAGCCTTCGCGCTGGGCGACTACGAGTGGCTGCTCCCGATGGAGGCGGATGAACTCACGGATCTCGTCGACATGATGCGCGACCTCCGCTACACCGACGCCCGCATGTTCGTGAAGGAGGAGGTGCCCTTCTACACGGGGCGCCGCCTGCGCTTCGACGAGATCGCGGACGTGCTGCAGTAAGCGCCATGAGCACCCCCATCCGTCTCGGCACCCGTCGCAGCGCGCTCGCGCAGGCGCAGTCGGGCCACGTCGCCGCAGCGCTCGAGAAGGTCACCGGCCGGCGCGTCGAGCTCGTCCCGATCACCAGCGAGGGCGACACCAATCGCGCCTCGTTGTCGGAGATCGGCGGCCTCGGCATCTTCGCCACCCGTCTCCGTGAGGCCCTCCTCGCCGGCGAGTGCGACTTCCTCGTGCACTCCCTCAAGGATCTCCCGACCGCGGTGCCGGAGTCGCTCGTCATCGCCGCGACGCCCCGACGGGAGGATGCCCGCGACGTGGTGCTCACCCGACACGGCATCCCGCTGCATGAGCTGCCGGCCGGGAGCGCGGTGGGCACCGGGTCGCCCCGCCGCATCGCGCAGGTCCACCGTCGTGCGCCCCGCGCTCACGTCGTGGACATCCGCGGCAACGTCGACTCCCGGCTCTCCCGCGTCGCGTCCGGCGAGTTGGACGCCGTGATCCTCGCCGCCGCCGGGCTCTCGCGGCTGGGCACCGATTCGCCCCTGCATCGCGAGGAGCTCGGTCTCGCGGAATGGCCGACGGCGCCGGGCCAGGGGTCGCTGGCAGTCGAGACGCGGGCGGATGCCCCGGAGGAGCTGCGCGCGGCGCTGTCGGCGCTGGACCACCGCGAGACGCGGCTCGCGATCACGGTCGAGCGGGCCATCCTGGAGGGCCTGGACGCCGGTTGTCAAGCCCCCATGGCGGCGCACGCCGTCGTCCAGGGGGCAGAGATCCGCGTCAGGACAGTGGTCTACGCCCCGGACGGGGGTCGCCGGATCGGTCTGGACGTCACGGAAGCCCTGAACGGGGAGTATATTCATCGGAACGGCAGTGGCAATGGTGCGGATGCTGCCGATGGTGCAGACCCGATGCACGCAGCGCGTGAGTTCGGGCTCGCTGTTGCCCGTCGGCTGCTCGATCAAGGGGCGGCCGACCTCGTCCCTCAAGAGCAATCCGAATTGTCATGACCACTTCTGAAAGCAAGCAGGACCGACCGCTGGACGGCTGGCGCATCCTCGTGCCCCGTGGCGGACCCTGGGGCGACAGCGTCGCCGCGAGTCTCCGGAACCTCGGGGCCGTTCCCGTCGTCGCCCCGCTCATCAACTTCGCGCCCACGACGGACCAGGCGACGCTCGACCGGGCGCTGGAGCAGCTCGCGGCCGGTGAGTTCGATTGGCTGACCGTCACGAGCGCGACCACGGTGGACGTGCTGTTCGCCCACCGCGCCGTCGTGCCGAAGACCACGAAGATCGCGGCCGTCGGCGAGACGACGGCCACGGCGCTGCAGGCCGTGGGCTACGAGGTCGCCCTGGTGCCGGAACAGGACAACTCCGCGCAGGGCATGGCGCAGCAGCTCATCGCCCTGGAGCACGAGCCGCGCCGCATCCTGGCGCTGCGCAGCGAGATCGCCAAGCCCGTCCTCAGCCTCCTCCTTTCCGACGCGGGGCACGACGTGCACGGCGTCGTCGCCTATCGCACGGTCGGCGTCCCGGTGACGGAGCGCATCCGCCGCGATGTCGAGAACGGCCGGATCAACGCGATCCTCATCACCAGCGGTTCGGTGGCCGAGCAGGTGCGGGAACAGTTCCCCGAGATCCCGGACGAGACGCTGCTCGCGGCGATCGGTCCCCGCACGGCGAAGGACGCCGAGCGTGCCGGTCTCCCCGTCTCGGTGGTCGCCGACCGGCAGACCATCGATGCGCTGATCGAAGCCGTCTCGCAGTTCACCCTTCCGCACGCGGCAGACGAGTTCGCGCCGTGAGCTTCCCCGACATCCGCCTGCGCCGACTTCGCCAGTCGCGCGCCGTCCGCGACCTCGTGCGCGAGACCTCTCTCGAGCCCCGGCAGCTCGTGCTCCCGCTCTTCGTCCGCGAGGGCCGGAGCGAACCGGTCGCCATCGGGTCGATGCCCGGTGTCGCCCAGCACTCGATCGACTCGCTGCGCGCTGCGGCCGTGGAGGCCGCGGAGGCCGGGGTCGGCGGCGTCATGCTGTTCGGCGTTCCCGCGGTGCGCGACGCCCGGGGCTCCGGCGCGGACGACCCGCAGGGCATCCTGAACGTCGCCACCGAAGCGCTGGCGGCCGAGGTCGGCGACGCCCTCGTCGTGCAGACCGACCTCTGTCTCGACGAGTTCACCGACCACGGTCACTGCGGCGTCCTCGCCGCCGACGGCTCCGTGGACAACGACGCGACCCTGGAGCGGTACGCCTCGATGGCCCTGGCCCAGGCGCGCGCAGGGTCCCAGCTGCTCGGGCTGTCCGGGATGATGGACGGCCAGG
The DNA here is from genome assembly GCF_040685015.1 of Microbacterium meiriae. Taxonomy (NCBI): domain Bacteria; kingdom Bacillati; phylum Actinomycetota; class Actinomycetes; order Micrococcales; family Microbacteriaceae; genus Microbacterium; species Microbacterium meiriae. The sequence goes on from NZ_JBFBHD010000001.1 coordinate 1,555,430, forward strand.
TCGCCGTGATCCGTCAGGCGCTCGACGCCGAGGGGTTCACGGACACGCTGATCCTGGCGTATGCCGCGAAGTACGCGAGCGCGTTCTACGGCCCGTTCCGCGAAGCCGTCGACTCGCAGCTCCAGGGCGACCGCCGTACGTACCAGCTCGACCCCGGCAACCGCCGCGAGGGCGTGCGGGAGGCCCTGGTAGACGAGGACGAGGGCGCGGACATCGTCATGGTGAAGCCGGCGATGGCCTTCCTGGACGTGCTCCGCGAGGTGCGCGACGCCGTGACCGTCCCGGTCTGGGCGTACCAGGTGTCGGGCGAGTACGCGATGATCGAGGCCGCCGCGGCGAACGGGTGGATCGATCGTCGTGCCGCGGTGCTCGAGTCGCTGCTCTCGATCCGTCGCGCGGGTGCCGACGCGGTGCTGACCTACTGGGCCACGGAAGCCGCCCGCTGGCTGCGCGGCTGAGCCTCCCTCCTGTCCGCAGACGGCCTTCGAAGGGCAGGCGGCGGGTTAGCCTGGAAGGGATGCCGGGAGAGCTCCGTGCATCACGGAGGAGCCTCGATGACCGACCGCAATGACGACCTTTTCTCTGCCGCCCGTGCGGTGATCCCCGGCGGGGTGAACTCTCCGGTGCGCGCCTACGGGTCGGTCGGCGGGACGCCGCGGTTCCTCGCCTCGGCGCGGGGAGCGACCGTGACCGATGCCGCGGGCAACGAGTACGTCGACCTCGTCGCGTCGTGGGGCCCCGCGCTGCTCGGCCACGCACAGCCCGAGGTCGTCGCCGCGGTGCAGGAAGCCGCCACCCGCGGGCTCTCGTTCGGCGCTCCCACCGAGGGGGAGGTCGAGCTCGCCGCGCTCATCGCAGACCGCGTCCGCTTCGGCGAGATCCGTCCCGTCGAGCGTGTCCGGTTGGTCTCGACCGGCACCGAGGCCACCATGACCGCCATCCGCCTCGCTCGCGGCGCGACCGGCCGCGATCTGCTCGTGAAGTTCGCCGGCCATTATCACGGCCACTCCGACGGCCTGCTCGCCGAGGCCGGCTCCGGGGTCGCCACCCTCGCGCTGCCCGGCTCGGCAGGCGTGCCCGCGCCGATCGCTGCGCAGACGCTCGTGATCCGCTACAACGACCCGGAGGCGCTCGCCGCCGTCTTCGCCGAGCACGGCCCGCGGATCGCGGCCGTCATCGTCGAGGCCTCGGCGGCGAACATGGGCGTCGTCCCTCCGCTGCCGGGCTTCAACCGCCTCATCGCGGAGACCGCCCACGCGCACGGCGCCCTCATGATCCTCGACGAGGTCCTCACCGGATTCCGGGTGCACCCGGCGGGCTTCTGGGGACTCCAGGCGGAGGCGGGGGAGGACTACCTGCCCGACATCCTCACCTTCGGGAAGGTCGTCGGCGGCGGTATGCCGCTGGCGGCCCTCGGCGGTCGTGCCGAGGTCATGGACCTTCTGGCGCCGCTCGGCCCGGTCTACCAGGCGGGCACGCTCTCCGGGAACCCGCTGTCGGTGGCCGCGGGCCTGGCCACGCTGCGACTCGCGACGCCCGAGGTCTACGCGACCGTCGACGCCGCAGCCGCTCGGGTGTCGTCGGCGCTGGACCGCGCGCTCGGCGAGGCCGGGGTCACCCACGCTCTGGCGTCCGCCGGCAACCTCTTCAGCGCGTCTTTCCGGGCCTCCGCTCCGCGCGACTACGCCGAGGCGCAGGCGCAGGAGTCTTTCCGGTACGCCGCGTTCTTCCACGCGATGCGCGAGCACGGGGTCGCGCTGCCGCCGAGCGTCTTCGAGGCCTGGTTCCTCACCGCCGCGCACGGCGAGGACGAGCTCCAGCGCATCGAGGAGGCCCTGCCGCACGCCGCCCGGGCCGCCCTCACCGCGCGTCCCTGACTTCCGCCGCCGCTCCTCTTTCGCGCGAGGACAGGCGCCCGCGCGGGAACAGGGGCCCCTGGACCCTGCTGCCTGAGGTCGCGCGGATGCCTGCCCAGGGAGCGGCGGTCGCGAGGTCGGCGAGATCAGGCGCTCGCGCGGAGTCAGGCTTGCGCTCCCGGTAGCGGCCTGTTCCGGCGTGGGCGCCTGTCCTCGCGGGAGGTGGTTGCTGCGGGTGGGCGTGCGGGTGGGCGTGTGGGTGATTCCGACAAGGGATCGTTGCGTTCCTGTGAGCAACTTCCAGCCAACCGGGAGGGCGGCGCTGGCAGACTGGGGGCATGGTGACGTTGTTGCTGGATCAGACGCAACTCGAGGTCGTGCTCTCGCCCATCGAACGTGCCGCCACCTTCCACCGTGAGAACGTCCGCATCGTGCGCGACACGATCACCAAGGTCCAGCTGACCGATGACGCCTGGACCTGGCTCCGCGGCGTCCCGAACCCGGGCACCCACATCCCGGGCGTGCTGGCGGCGGGGAGCTGGAAGGCCGCGGGCAGCCTCGACTTCGTGCTGATCCGTCGCCGTCGCCCCAGCGTGGTCGTCGACCTCGAGGGCGACCCGCAGTACAACCGGCTGATCCTCACCACCCGGCACGGCCTCGCGCTCACGCAGGCTCTCCGTCTCCCCGTGTCGGAGGAGCCCGCGACGGTCGAGGAGATCGTCGCCACGGCCCCGACTCCCGTCTCGAAGGGCAGTCGCCGGCCCGTCATCCGGCCCCGTCCGGCCTGACCTCACACACGAACGCCCTCCCGATCGGGAGGGCGTTCGTGTGTGCGGTTCAGCCGTGGTTCTCGTCGGAGCGCGCGCCGTGGTCCTCGTCCGTCTGCGCGTCGGGTGCCTGCTCCTGACCTGGAGCGTGCGCACCGGGCTCCTCCGAGGACTCGTCGTCCGCGGATGGCTGCTCCTCGGACGATGCGGTCTCGGCGGGGGCGTCGCCCTCCGCGGACGCGAGCGGGTAGTCCCTGGGCTCGTCCTCGTAGTAGGCGCGGGCGGCGGCGGCGAGCATGGAGCTCACGGCCGCGGATCGCGGGTCCTCGTCGTCGGTCGCGGGATCGGATGCCTCTGCCGGCTGCGTCGTGTCGGCGGTCGCGGTCTCGTCGTTCGCGGCGGACGCGGCGTCGAGCTCGGAGAAGAACTCCACGCCCGCGGGCTCCGGTTCGTCGGCCGCGGACTCCGCGTCCTCGGTGCCGGTCGTGTCGTCGGCGGCGTCGATGTCAGACGGAGTCTCGGGGCCCTCGATCTCGGCTCCATCTGCGGGGACGGACGCGGCGGGTGTCGTCTCGTCCGACTCCCCTGGGGCGGGAGCGTCCTGTCCCGCCGACTGCTCGGGCGATGTGCGCGCCTCCGCCGTGTCTTCGTCCGCCATCTCGGCGGAGGATGCCGCGAACAGGGCGGCGAAAGAGCGTCGCGGGGACTCGGTCGCGGGCACCGGCGCGGGAGCGCCGAAGAGGATGTCGTCGAACGAACGCGAGGAGTCGGACTCCGCGTCGGACGCGGTGTCGGGCTCCGCATCCGTCTCCTCCTCGGCATCGCTCAACGTCAGCGCCGCGGTCTCCTCGACCACGGGGATGACCTGGACGGTCTCGTCGCCCGCAGCGGTCTCGACCACGGTCACGAGCTGGGTGGTCTCGTCGTCGACCGGGCCCTCGGCTCCCGCCGTCTCGTCATCGTCGCCGGACCCGGTGGCCGCGGCATCGCCGGGGATCTCCGTGCTGAGGTCATCGGCGAGAGCCGCGGCACCGCCGGCCGCGAGAGCGGAGGCGGCGGCACCGGCGGCCGCATCGCCTGTCGTGACCGTCTCGGTCCCGGTCGAAGCGTCTTCCGACGGTTCGACCGCCGGAGCGGTGTCGAACCGGCCGCCGCGCATGAGGTCGATGAAGACGTCCTCCAGCGTCGGGCCGCGCTGCACGAGCGTGCTCAGAGCGATACCGGCGTCCGCAGCCACGGCACCCACTCGGCTCGCGTCGGTGCCGCGCACGGTCAGGCCGGAGCGGAGCACCTCGATGTCGAACCCGGCGGCGACCAGTGCGGTCGTGAGGCCCGGGCGATCGACGGAGTCGACGACCACCGAGCCGCCGGCCGGATCGGCGAGGGTCTCGATGCCGCTCGACAGCACGAGGCGCCCCTTGGAGAGCACGAGGACGTGGTCGGCGACCTGCTCGATCTCGCTGAGCACGTGGGACGAGACCAGCACCGTGCGGCCTTCGTCGGCGAGGCGACGCATCAGCAGACGCATCCAGCGGATGCCCTCGGGGTCGAGACCGTTCGCCGGCTCGTCGAACACGAGCGCTCCGGGGTCGCCGAGGAGCGCGTGGGCGACGCTGAGGCGCTGGCGCATGCCGAGCGAGAACCCGCCGATGCGCGTGTCCGCTTCGTCCTCCAGGCCGACCAGGGAGATCACCTCGTCGACGCGGGCGAGGCGGATGCCGTTGGCCTTCGCGGCGATGGTGAGCTGACGACTCGCGGTGCGGCGCGGCCGGTAGGCCGTCTCCTCCAGGACCGCGCCGATGGTGCGCAGCGGCTGGCGCAGCTCCGCGTACGCGACGCCGCCGATCGTGGCGGTGCCAGACGTGGGGCGCACCTGGCCGAGCAGGATGCGCAGGGTCGTCGTCTTGCCCGCGCCGTTGGGGCCGAGGAAAGCGGTGACCGCGCCGGGCTCGACACGTGCGGAGAAGTCCGAGACGGCCGTCACCTCGTTGAAGCGCTTCGTCACATTCGTGAACTCGAGCACCTGTCCTTCGGGCATCCGGGACCTCTCGTTGCGATGAACAGTTCCTCCTATCCTGCCGGAAAACCGCCCCGGAACCCGCATTTCGTGCGGAATCCGGCCGCATGCGACGGGGTAGCCTGGCACCCGTGACCGATACCCCCGCCGCGCCCCGTGTCCTCATCCGCACCGAAGGAGCGCTCGGGCGGCTCACGCTCAACCGCCCTGAGGCGATCAATGCGCTCGACGAGGACATGATCGCGGCCATCACGACGGCGCTCGTCGCGTGGCGCGACGATTCCGACGTGCAGATCGTCCTCATCGACGGTGAGGGTGAGCGCGGCATGTGCGCGGGCGGCGACGTGCGCCGCCTGCACAGCCAGATCACGTCCGGTCATCCGGAGCAGTCCGCAGAGTTCTTCCGCCGGGAGTACGCGATGAACGCCATGATCGCGGAGTACCCGAAGCCCGTGGTCGCGCTCGCCGACGGCATCACCATGGGCGGCGGAATCGGTCTCGCGGGGCACGCCGCGATCCGCGTGGTCACCGAGCGCTCGAAGCTCGCCATGCCGGAGACCCGGATCGGCTTCACGCCCGACGTCGGCGGCACGTGGCTGCTGGGGCGGGCGCCGGGACGGCTCGGCGAATACCTCGGTCTCACCGGGGCCACGATGAACGGTGCCGACGCCGTGTACGCGGGCTTCGCCGACCACTTCGTCCCCTCCGACCGCCTCGATGCGCTGCGCGAGGCTCTGGCGTACCGCGCCGATCCGACGAGCCCGAGCGAGATCGTCCTGCTCTTCGACGAGACGCCGGAGCCGTCCGCGCTCGCCGACGCGCGGGAGTGGATCGACGAGGTCTTCGCCGCCTCGACCGTGCCCGAGATCCTGGAGCGGCTGCGTGCGCTCGGCTCCGATGAAGCGGCCGCCGTCGCCGACCTGCTCGACGGACTGGCCCCGACCGGCCTCGTCGTGACCCTCGACGCCGTGCGGGAGGCACGGGGGATGAGTGGGCTTCGTGCCGCGCTCGAAGGCGAGTACCGCCGGGTGCTGTGGTTCGTGAACGAGCACCCCGACCTGGTGGAGGGCATCCGGGCCCAGGTGGTCGACAAGGACCGCAACCCGAAGTGGCAGCCCGCCACGCTCGCCGAGCTCGGCCCCGACGCCGGGGCGGCCGCGCGGGACTACGTTCCGCAGCCCGCGCTGTTCTGACGATCACGGCCCCGGTCACGACCGGGAAGTCCTTGATCGCCCGCGTGCAGAAATGGGCGGCGAGACGGGGGAGTGGTTCGCTGTGAGCGAAGGTCCTCCCGGAGGGGGATCCGAATGTCGCCGCTTCGTGGCACCCTGTCCTATGGCCGGTCGTCGGTCGGCATCCGTCTGCCGGGAGACCCGCCGCCTCCTCCTTCCTAGAAAGTCCGCCTGTGCTGGGAAAACTCCTCCTCCGATATCTGTCTCGCTACAAGTGGCTCCTCGTCGCCGTGCTGGTCTTCCAGTTCGCCAGCGCGGCCGCGACCCTCTACCTGCCCCGCCTCAACGCCGACATCATCGACAAGGGCGTCGCCCAGGGCGACACCGCGTACATCTGGCGCACCGGCCTGTTCATGCTGGCCGTGTCGCTCGGCCAGATCGTGGCCTCGGTCATCGCGACCTTCTTCGCCGCCCGCGCCGCGATGGGGGCGGGTCGTGACATCCGTGCCGACGTGTTCGGCAAGGTCAGCGGCTTCTCCGAGCGCGAGGTCTCGCAGTTCGGCGCCGGTTCCCTCATCACCCGCAACACGAACGACGTGCAGCAGGTGCAGATGCTGGCGATGATGGGCGCGACGATGCTCGTCACCGCGCCGCTGCTCGCGATCGGCGGCATCATCTTCGCCGTGCAGACCAACGCCGGGCTGAGCTGGCTGATCGCCGTCTCCGTCCCGGTGCTGCTCCTCCTCGCGGCACTCGTCATCGGCCGCATGGTCCCGCTGTTCCGCAGCTACCAGGGCAAGCTCGACAACGTGAACCGCATCATGCGCGAGCAGCTCACCGGCGTGCGCGTGGTGCGGGCCTTCGTCCGCGAGCGCATCGAGGAAGAGCGCTTCCGCGGCGCGAACACCGACATCATGGTCGTCGGCCGCAAGGTCGGCTCGCTGTTCGTGCTGCTGTTCCCGCTCTTCATGCTCATCCTCAACGTGACGGTCGTCGCCGTCATCTGGTTCGGCGGCATCGAGGTCAACAACGGCACCGTGCAGGTGGGCACCCTGTTCGCCTTCATGCAGTACATCGGTCAGATCATGGGCGGCGTCATCATGGCGAGCTTCATGGCCATGATGATCCCGCGCGCCGCCGTCTCGGCCGAGCGCATCGGCGAGGTTCTGAACACCGAGTCGACGATGACCCGTCCGGCGGACGGCGTCACCGTCTTCCCGACGCCGGGCGCCGTCGCCTTCGACGACGTGTCGTTCACCTACCCCGGTGCCGACGCCCCGGTCCTCACCGGCATCAGCTTCGCCGCGGAGCCGGGCGAGACCGTCGCCGTCGTGGGCTCCACCGGGTCGGGCAAGACCACGCTCGTCTCGCTCATCCCGCGCCTGTTCGACGTCTCCGGCGGCTCCGTGCACGTCGGTGGCACGGACGTGCGGAACGCCGACGTCGAAGCGCTGTGGGACAGCATCGGCCTCGTGCCGCAGCGGCCCTTCCTCTTCACCGGCACCGTGGCCTCCAACCTGCGCTACGGCCGCGAGGACGCGACGGACGAGGAGCTCTGGCACGCTCTCGAGATCGCTCAGGGTCGTGACTTCGTCGAGGAGATGCCGGACGGCCTGGACTCCCGCATCGCCCAGGGCGGAACGAACGTGTCCGGCGGTCAGCGACAGCGCCTCGCGATCGCGCGGGCCATCGTGCACCGGCCGCAGGTACTCGTGTTCGACGACTCCTTCTCCGCACTCGACCTCACGACGGACGCCCGTCTGCGGCAGGCATTGTGGCGGGAGCTTCCGCACGTGACGAAGATCGTGGTCGCGCAGCGCGTCTCCACGATCACCGACGCCGACCGCATCGTGGTGCTCGAGGGCGGCACGATGGTCGGAGTCGGCACCCACGAGGAGCTGCTGGAGACCAGCGAGACCTACCGGGAGATCGTCGAGTCGCAGCTGGGGGTGGACGCATGAGCGAGCAGGACCCTTCGACAGGCTCAGGGACCCAGGGTGCGGGCCCTTCGACAAGCTCAGGAACCCAGGGTGCGGGCCCTTCGACAAGCTCAGGGACCCAGGGGGCAGCGGCGCGGCGCCGCGGGCGAGGGAAGGCCCCGGCTCCCACGGCCGAGCGGGAGCTCACCGCCGAGGAGCAGTACGAGGCGGAGCTCGCCGAGCAGGCTCGGCAGCACTCCGGCGACTGGGACAGCGTCGCACCGGGCAAGGCCGACAACTTCGGCAAGAGCTTCGCCCGGATGATCGGGCTGCTCAAGCCCTCTGCCGTCTGGTTCGTCTTCGTGTCGATCCTCGGAGCGATCGGGGTCGTGCTGACCGTCGCCGCGCCGAAGGTGCTCGCCGAGGCGACGAACATCGTCTACCGCGGCTTCATCTCCATCCAGCTCGGCCAGCCGAGCGGCGACTTCCCCGGATTCCCGGCGGGGACGCCGCAGGACGTGGTGGTCGACGCGCTGCGTGATGCCGGACAGACCGACTTCGCGAACCAGGTGGGAGCGCTCGGCGACTTCCGGGTCGGCGACGGCATCGACTTCGACGCCCTGCGCTGGGTGATCGCGGCGGTCCTCGCGATCTACGTCGTGGCCGCGTTCCTCAGCTGGCTGCAGGGGTACGTCATCAACGTCATCATGGTCCGCACCATGTGGCGCCTGCGTGAGGCCGTCGAGGCGAAGATCAACCGGTTGCCGCTGGCGTACTTCGACAAGGTGCAGCGCGGCGAGCTGATCTCCCGCGTGACGAACGACATCGACAACATCACGCAGACCATGCAGCAGTCGCTGTCTGGTGCCCTGACCGCCGTGCTGACGGTGGTCGGCGTGCTCGTGATGATGTTCTCGATCTCGTGGCAGCTCGCGCTCGTGGCACTCGTGGCGCTTCCGCTCATGGGAGTGATCTTCGGCGTCATCGGTCCGCGGTCGCAGAAGGCCTTCGGCACGCAGTGGCGCAAGGTCGGGCGGCTCAACGCCCGGGTCGAGGAGGCCTTCTCCGGGCATGCCCTGGTCAAGGTGTTCGGCCGCGAGCAGGACGCCCTGGACAAGTTCAAGGCCGAGAACGAGGAGCTGTTCCAGGCGAGCTTCAAGGCGCAGTTCCTCTCGGGCATCATCATGCCCGCGATGACCTTCGTCGGCAGCCTCACCTATGTCGGCATCGCGGTGCTCGGCGGCCTCATGGTCGCGAGCGGGCAGCTGCGCCTCGGCGACGTGCAGGCGTTCATCCAGTACTCGCAGCAGTTCACGCAGCCGCTGTCCGAGCTGGGCGGCATGGCTGCGGTCGTGCAGTCCGGCACGGCGTCGGCGGAGCGGGTGTTCGACTTGCTCGACTCCGACGAGCAGGAGGCCGATGCCCCCGACGCCCCCGCGCTCCGCGAGGGCGAGGGCGTGATCGAGTTCGAGAACGTCTCCTTCTCGTACTCGCCCGAGCGTCCCCTCATCACCGATCTGTCCTTCCGGGTGGAACCGGGGCAGACCGTCGCGATCGTCGGCCCCACGGGTGCGGGTAAGACGACGCTCGTGAACCTCATCATGCGGTTCTACGAGCTCAGCGGCGGCCGGATCATGCTCGACGGTCAGGACATCTCGACCATCACCCGGGACGAACTGCGCTCCCGCACCGGCATGGTGCTCCAGGACCCCTGGCTCTTCGCCGGGAGCATCCGCGAGAACATCCGCTACGGCCGTTCGACCGCGACGGACGAGGAGGTGCTTGCCGCGGCGAAGGCGACCTACGTCGACCGCTTCGTGCACGCGCTTCCGGACGGGTACGACACCGTGCTCGACGAGGACGCGTCGAACGTCTCGGCCGGTGAGCGCCAGCTCATCACGATCGCGCGGGCCTTCGTGGCGCAGCCGTCGATCCTCATCCTGGACGAGGCCACCTCGGCGGTCGACACCCGCACCGAGCTGCTGCTGCAGAACGCGATGGCGGCGCTCCGGCACGGACGGACCTCGTTCGTCATCGCGCACCGTCTGTCGACCATCCGCGACGCCGATCTCATCCTCGTGATGGAGCACGGCGACATCGTGGAGAAGGGCACGCATGACGAGCTCATCGCGGCGCAGGGCGCGTACTGGCGGCTGTACCAGTCGCAGTTCGAGCAGGCGGCGACTGACCTCGATGCGGAAGCGGCTCTCACCGGCTCGTCTCCGGTGGTCGTGACCGGCGAGGCGGACGCGGAAGCCAGTGCCGAGGAGCAGGCGGCGGACGCCGTGGCGGGAGCAGCCGTCGGCGCCCAGGTTCCGGCGGCCGAGTCCGCAGCAGCGCAGGCGCTTCTCGACGACGGCGCGGACGGCTCCACGCCCCGCGCCTGACCCGCTTCACGCACGATGCCCCACTCCGGATCCGGAGTGGGGCATCGTCGTCAGGACTCAGTCGTCCCCGGAGATGCCGAAGAGCTCGAGCGGGTGGGTGAGCCGCCACCACGGGCTCGGACCGTCCAGGTCCTCGTCGAGGACGAGCGCGGTCTCCGTGCTGTCGACAGGGCCGGTCGTGGTCAGGGTGCCGACCGTCCCGTCCGCCTCCCGTTCCTCCCCGAGGTCGAACACCGTCGATGCGGTCGCGCTCGCCCCGTTCCACAGCACGACGTCGGCGTCCTCGCCCGCGACCACGTCGACGCGCTCACCCCAGGCGGTGACCGCGCGCCCGACCACCGTGCCCGCCGGGACGGCCGGGCCCTGGGCCTGCAACGCCGCCTCCGTCTGGGCGAACAGCGCACGGGTGAGGGCGAGACGCGCCTCGTCGTCCTCCTGGTTCAGCGCCGCGGCGTAGAGCCGGACCGTCGAGTCGCCGACGGCGACGTCCTTGGCGGTCAGCAGATTCCACCCGACGAGGGTGCCCGTCTTGATGCCGACGACACCCGGATCGGCGAGCATCCCGTTCGTGTTCTCGACCTTGCCTGCCCCGGGCAGGTCGACAGACCGGGTTCCCACGATCTCGGCGAACACCGGGTTGCGCATGGCCATCTCGCCCAGGGCCACGAGGGCCTCGGGGGTGGCGACGTTGCGTTCATCGAATCCCGACGGCGTCACCACCGTGATGCCGGAGAGCCCGCGTTCGCCGAGCCAGACCTCGGCCGCGGCCGCGAACTCCCCGTCGGACCCCCAGATCTCCGACGCCAGCCGGTCGATGTAGTTGTTGGCCGAGCCGAGCAGGGTGCCCTGGAGAAGCTGGTACTCGGTCAGCACTCCACCCACGGGGACATCGAGTGCGGACTGATTGGCGATCCGGTAGTCCCAGTAGCGGATGCTGTCGGCGTACGAGAAGGCGAACTCCGGACCCTGCTCCCCGGGGGCCAGCGGCAGACGATCCAGCACCATGAGGCTGCTGACGACCTTCGTGATGCTCGCGATGCTCACCGGAGCGGTGGTGGACGCCGCGGTCGTCATCCCGGCGATCCCGACAGCGCCGTCGCCGACCGCGGGCCAGGCGAGCGCGGCGGTGGGGGCGGCGACCGGGGTGAACTCGACGGCCTGGACGGTCGGGGCGACCTCGTGCAGCGGCCAGAGCAGCGTGGTGCCGGCGTAGGAGGCGACGAGGCCGACGAGCACACCGAGCGGGACGAGCAGTCCGGGGCCGGCGATCGCGGGTCGCAGTTTCGCGTCGCGCAGCAATCCCGTCTCGTCCTCCGTGCCGGCCGAGGCGTCGAACTCGGGCGTCGACGACTCCGCGGCGACGAGCGACGGGTCCACCCAGGTCAGCGCGGTCGCCGGAGCCGACGCATCGGCCCACGACACCGCTTCCGTGACCGGAGGGTCGAGCGCGGGCTCGGCGGACACGGGTGCGGAGTCTTCGGGCCGCGCGTCGACGTCGACGCCGCCGGACGCCTCTTCAGGGGGATCGGAAGCGGTCACTCGCTTACGGTACCGAATACCGCCCGGAATCCGCCGTGCGCGGCTCGGGACGCGCGGGCGGAACGGGGTAGGATCGACAGCACAACCACGGGAGTCCGGCGAGCCGGGCTGAGAGGGAGCGAATCGCGCTTCGACCGTCGAACCTGATCTGGGTCATGCCAGCGCAGGGAGGAGTTCACATGAGTACGTCCACGTCCGCATCCGCGTCTGCGAAGAGCACGGCCGTTCCGGCGCGCGGCTATCTGCGCTGGCGCGTCGTCGACATCGTCGTCGCCAGCGTCCTCGGCGTCGCCGCCGGTCTGATCTTCCTGGCCTGGAACGTCGGATACCTGGGGCCGAAGGCCCTGCTCGAGCCGTTGCTTCCCGGCCTCCAAGGGCTCCTCGACGGCCCGTGGCTCTTCGCGGGCGTGCTCGGCGGGCTCATCATCCGCAAGGCGGGCGCCGCGATCTACGTCGAGCTGCTGGCCGCCGTCGTCTCGGCGCTCATCGGCAACCAGTGGGGCGGCTTCCTCACGCTCGAGGCAGGCCTCGTGCAGGGACTCGGTGCCGAGCTGATCTTCCTGCTGTTCTTCTACCGCCGCTGGTCGCTGCCCGTCGCGATCCTCGCCGGTGCCGGCGCTGCGCTCGCGGGCGGCATCAACAACCTCGTCCTCTGGTACGCCGGCTCCGGTCCCGCCTTCACCGCGATCTATCTCGTGAGCACCGTGATCTCCGGGGCGGTCATCGCCGGTGCGCTGTCCTGGGTGCTCGCGCGCGGCATCGCGGCGACGGGGGCTCTCGACCGTTTCGGCTCCGGGCGCGAGGCGCGCGTGCGCGTCTGATGTCGTCCGAGCAGGTCGCTCCCGCCGGCGTCGAGGCCCGGGGGTGGGGGTGGCGACACGCGAGTCGCCTCGCCTGGGCGCTGCGCGATGTCTCGTTCCGCGTCGAGCCCGGCGAGCGGGTTCTCGTGCTCGGGGCCTCTGGCGCGGGCAAATCCACACTGCTGCACGGCCTCGCCGGTGTGCTCGGCGGCGAGGAGGAGGGGGAGAGCGAGGGGGAGCTGCTCATCGACGGCGGCCCCGCCGTGGCCACCCGCGGTCGGGCCGGGCTCGTCCTCCAGGATCCCGACTCGCAGGTGATCCTCGCCCGCGCCGGCGACGATGTGGCCTTCGGCTGTGAGAACCTCGGGGTGCCGCGGGCGGAGATCTGGCCTCGTGTCGAGGCGGCCATGGCGGCCGTCGGCCTCGACGTGCCGCTCGACCATCCGACCGCGGCGCTCTCGGGCGGCCAGAAGCAGCGCCTCGCCCTGGCCGGCATGCTCGCGATGCGCCCCGGACTCGTGCTGCTGGACGAGCCGACGGCGAATCTCGATCCCGAGGGCGTGCGCGAGGTGAGGGATGCGGTGGAGCGGATGCTCGCCGCGCGTCCCGCCACCCTCGTGGTCGTGGAGCATCGCCTCGAGGTGTGGCTGCCCCTCCTCACGCGGGTCATCGTGCTCGGCGCCGGCGGGGTCGTCGCGGACGGCACTCCCGCGGAGGTGCTCGGCACGGAGGGGGAGCGCCTGGCGGCGGACGGCGTGTGGGTACCCGGCCGCCCGCCGGCCGAGCCCCCCGCACCACGCGCGGCGCCCGGGGACGTGCTGCTCTCGGCGCACGGGCTGGCTGTCGCACGGGTGAAGGGGCGTCCGGTGGCGCACGACATCGACCTGGACGTGCGTGCCGGCGAGGCCCTCGCGATCACCGGGCCGAACGGCGCGGGCAAGTCCACGCTGGCCCTGACCCTCGCGGGGCTCCTCCCTCCCGCAGGGGGAGCCGTGATCGCGGCGCCGTCACTCGCGCAGGGGGCCAATCCGTCTCCGATCCGGTGGGCGTCTCGCGAGCTCCTCACACGGATCGGGATGGTGTTCCAGGAACCGGAGCACCAGCTCCTCGCCCAGACCGTGCGCGACGAGCTCGCGGTCGGTCCCCGCGCCCTGGGCGTCCCCGATGACGAGGTGTCTGCCCGCGTCGACGAGCTGCTCACCCGCCTGCGGCTCGCGCACCTGGGTGCGGCGAATCCGTACACGCTCTCGGGCGGGGAGAAGCGCCGCCTGACGGTCGCGGCCGCGATCGCCACGAGACCCCGGGTGCTGATCCTCGACGAGCCGACCTTCGGCCAGGACGCCCGGACCTGGGCCGAGCTCGTGGCGATGCTCGCCACCCTCCGGGACGAGGGATCGGCGATCGTCACCATCACCCACGATCTCGATGTGGCGCGCGCTCTGCACGCCACCCGGTTCGTCCTGGGGGCACCGGCATGACGGCGCTCGCCCCCGCCCCCACCCGCACCGGCGTCGTCGCCCGCATCAATCCGGTCGCCAAGCTGGGCGTGAGCGCGCTCATCGCCGTGCCTCTGGTCCTCACGCTCGACCCGGTGTCGGCGGCCGTCGCCCTGGCACTCGAAGCGGTGCTGTTCCTCTTCGCGGGCATCGGCTGGCGGGAGTTCTGGGTGCGCACGTGGCCGGTCTGGCTCGCGGCGCCGCTGACCGGTCTCACCATCGCCCTCTACGGCGAGACGAGCGGCACCGTCTACGTCGACTGGTTCGTGCTGCGCATCAGCGAGGGGTCGCTCGCGCTCGCCGTCGCCACGATGCTGCGCGTGCTCGCGATCGCCCTGCCCTCCGTGGTCCTGTTCATCACGGTCGATCCCACGGATCTCGCCGACGGCCTCGGGCAGATCCTGCGGCTTCCGGCCCGATTCGTCCTCGGCGCGCTCGCCGGCCTGCGCATGGTGGGACTGTTCCTCGACGACTGGCGTGCTCTCGAACTCGCCCGTCGCGCGCGCGGCGTGGCCGACCGCGGGCGCATCCGGCGCTTCCTCGGCATGGCCTTCGCCCTGCTCGTGCTGTCGATCCGCCGGGGCGCGAAGCTCGCGACAGCGATGGAGGCGCGGGGCTTCGGCGCCCCCGGCCGTCGCACCTGGGCGCGGGAGTCGCGCTTCGGCGCGCCCGAGTGGATCCTGCTCGCCGTCGGGGCGGCGATCTCCGCGACGGCGATCGCCGCCGCGGTCGCGACCGGAGCCTGGAACTTCATCCTCGGGCCGTCCTGACCCTCACCCCTTTCGGACGAGGGTCCCTGGAGGTCGGTCAGAGGCGGGGCTAGCGTCCGCAGGAGACAGTGCCATCGACACCGACCGAAAGGGACGTCCCATGAGCATCTCCTCCGCCGACGACCAGCCGCTCTTCACGCGGCCGGGCGAGGCCACCGTCGCACCACGACACGTCATCCCCGACACCGAGTCGCTCCCCGCGACGGCGAAGCAGATCGTCGAAGACGAGACGATCCTCGACGGCAACGCACGCCTCAACCTCGCGACCTTCGTCAGCACCTGGATGGACGACGAGGCGAAGCAGGTCTACATGGCCTCCTTCGACAAGAACATGATCGACAAGGACGAGTATCCGCAGACCGCCGCCATCGAGGACAACTGCTGGCACATGCTCGCGAACCTGTGGAAGGCCCCGGATGCGGCGCGCAGCATCGGCACGTCGACGATCGGCTCCTCCGAGGCGTGCATGCTCGGCGGTCTCGCGTTCAAGCGTCGCTGGCAGCAGGCCCGCCGTGCCGCCGGCAAGGACGCCTCCACGCCGAACCTCGTGATGTCGAGCGCGGTGCAGGTGTGCTGGGAGAAGTTCTGCAACTACTTCGACGTCGAGCCGCGCTACGTGCCCATCAGCGAGGAGCACAAGACGCTCGACGGCCACGATCTCGAGAAGTACGTGGACGAGAACACCATCGGGGTCGTCGCCATCATGGGCGTCACCTACACCGGCATGTACGAGCCGGTGGCGGAGATCGCCGCGGCGCTCGACGCGATCCAGGAGAAGACCGGCCTCGACATCCCGATCCACGTGGACGGCGCCTCCGGTGCCATGATCGCTCCGTTCCTCCAGCCGGACCTCGTGTGGGACTTCCGGCTGGAGCGTGTGCACTCGATCAGCACCTCGGGACACAAGTACGGTCTCGTCTACCCCGGCCTCGGCTGGGTGGTCTGGCGCGACGCGCAGTGGCTGCCGGAGGATCTCATCTTCCAGGTGAGCTACCTCGGCGGGGAGATGCCTACCTTCGCCCTGAACTTTTCCCGCCCCGGTGCTCAGGTGCTGCTGCAGTACTACCTGTTCCTCCGCCTCGGGTTCGAGGGCTACCGCGCGGTGCAGCAGGCCTCGCAGGACGTGGCGAAGTTCCTCTCCGCGGGCATCGCGAAGCTCGACGCGTTCGAGTTGTGGAACGACGGCAGCGACATCCCGGTGTTCGCCTGGCGCCTGAAGGACGGGCACACCGACAAGTGGACGCTCTACCACCTGCAGGATCGGCTCCGGATGCGCGGCTGGCTCGTCCCCGCGTACCCGATGCCCGCCGATCTGGAGGACCTCACAGTGCAGCGCATCGTCGTGCGCAACGGGCTCAGCATGGACCTGGCCGCCGAACTGCTCGACGCCATCACCGCCGAGGTGGCCCACCTCGACGCGCTCACGGCCCCCATGCCGTCCGACCACCCCGACTCGGCGTTCCACCACTAGGGGGCCGAGATGTCTGCTCCGCAGTCCGGTCCGACCGGCGCCGCGCCCGCGCCGCGCGTCTCCCGTCCCGCCGTCGCCGTCCTCGGCATCGGCCAGCTCGCCCTGCTCACCCTCGTCGTCGTGGCGAGCCTGCGGTCGCTGCCCGCGATGGCGATCTACGGCCTCGGCAGCATCACGCTGTACCTCATCCCCGCGGTGCTGTTCCTCGTCCCCACCGCCCTCGTCGCCGCGGAGCTGGCGACGGGGTGGAAGGGCGGGGTGTACGTCTGGGTGCGGGAGGCCCTCGGCAACCGCTGGGGATTCACCGCGGTGTGGCTGCAGTGGATCCAGAACGTCGTCTGGTTCCCCACGCAGCTCGCGTTCGTGGCCGGCGCCCTCGCCTTCGTCTTCCTCGACCCCTCGCTGTCCAGCTCCGGCTTCTTCACGGCCGTCATCATCATCGTCTGCTACTGGGGCGCCACGCTCGTCACGCTCCGCGGCGGCGACCTCTTCGCCAAGCTGGGCTCGTGGGGCGGCATCATCGGCACGCTGTTCCCGGCGGTGCTGCTCATCGTGTTCGGGGCGGTGTGGGTCTTCAGCGGGGAGAAGAGCCAGGTGCCGCTCGAGGCCTCGGCGGTGATCCCGCCGTTCACGGGTCTCGCGTCCATCGTGCTGATCGTCTCGAACGTGCTGGCCTACGCCGGCATGGAGGTGAACGCGGTCCACGTGAATCAGATGAAGGATCCCGGCAAGGGCTACCCGCGCTCGGTGTTCCTCGCCGCCGGCCTCATCCTGCTCGTCTTCATCCTGCCCACCATCGCGATCGCGGTCGCGGTGCCGAAGAAGGAGCTCGGGCTGACGAACGGCATCATGCTCGCGTTCGGGGAGTACTTCGACCACTGGGACATGGGATGGGCGACGGCCGTCGTGTCCGCGCTCATCGCCGCCGGTGCTCTCGCCTCGGTCGTGACCTGGGTCGCCGGTCCCTCCAAGGGCGTGCTGGCGGCCGCGGAGACGGGACTGCTCCCGCCGCTGCTGCAGAAGCGGAACAAGGCCGGTGTGCAGTCCGGCATCCTGATGCTCCAGGGAACCATCGTCACGATCCTCGCGGCGATCTTCATCATCGTGCCCAACGTCAGCGCCGCCTTCGTGGCGCTCATCGACATGGCCGCCGCGCTGTACCTCATCATGTACATGCTCATGTTCGCCTCGGCGATGGTGCTGCGGCGGAAGGCGCCGGACGTCCCCCGTGCCTACCGGGTGAAGGCTCTCCCGTTCGTCGCCGGCGTCGGGTTCTTCGCCTGCCTCGCGGCGTTCCTGCTCGCCTTCATCCCGCCCGACGGCTTCACCGCGTTCCCGGCCGCCGCGTACCCGTGGATCGTCGGTGTCGTGATCGTCGTGCTCGGCGCTCCGCCGTTGCTGTTCTACGCGCTGCGGAAACCGTCGTGGGACCGGCGCCCGGCCGACGGGAGCCTCCTCAGCGACGCCCACCCGGAGGCGTGAGCCCGGCTCAGGACTCGTTCCAGAGTCGTCGGTAGTACTCCAGCCTCGGGCGGTCGGGGTCGACGCCGTAGGCCGCGATGAGCGTGTCCTCCCACCCGGGACCGAAGTTCCACAGCGTGCTCATGGCGGCCACGGCGATGTCGGCCCACCGGTCGGCGACCCCGAGCGCGGCGAGGTCGACGTGGGCGACCGGACGGCCGTCGTCGTCGAGCAGGGTGTTGGGAAGGCACGCGTCGCCGTGGCAGACCACGAGCCGATCGACCGGCGGGGGCTCGTGCAGGTCCGTCGGCACCGTCGTCCCGCGGGCGGCGGCGTTCGCGATGCGCTCCGTAGGGCTCCACGTCCACGGGCACTCCGCGACGGGGAGGGCGTCGTGCAGGAGGCGCAGACCGACCCCGACCGCGCGCACGGCGGTCTCCGGAGACGACGCCCAGCGCGGATCCACCGCACTGCTGCCGGGGAGGGCTGTCGTCACGAGCCACTCGTACGCCTCGTCCTGGCCCTGGGAGATCACCTCGGGCACGGTGGTCCAGGTGCGGGCCCAGCGCATCCGCTCGGCCTCGTCACGCATGTTCGCCTCGGGATCGAGGGGACCCCATTTGATGTAGCGGCCGTCATCGGTGCGGAAGGTCAGGCCGCCGAGCGCGTTGCGCCACGCAGGGGTCAGTGCGGCCCCGGCGGCGAGTTCGCGCACCCGGGCGGGGACCTCGACGGACGCTGCGGGGATGCTCACCCGTCCATCCTGCCGGAACGCCGGTGTCGTAGGCTCGGGGGCGACGCGGCAGGCCTGCGGTGACACCAAGAACCGCATAGGCTGGGACTGCGTTCCATGCATGTCGCACGACGACGTTCGAAGGAGAACATCAGATGCAGATCAGCGGACAGGGGGCCCTCGTCACCGGCGGCGCCTCCGGACTCGGACTGGCCACCGCCCGTCGGCTCACGGCCGCGGGCGCGCACGTCACCATCATCGACCTCGCCTCGTCGAAGGGGGAGGAGGTCGCGGCGGAGCTCGGCGGTCTCTTCGTCCCCGCCGACGTGACGAGCGTCGACGAGGTCAAGGCCGCCGTCGCCGCCGCACAGGCCGCCGCACCGCTACGGGTCGTCGTGAACTGCGCCGGCATCGCCCCGCCCGCCAAGGTGCTCGACCGGGACGGCACCCCCGCCGTCCTCGCCGACTTCGAGCGGATCGTCCGGATCAACCTCGTCGGCACGTTCAACGTGATCTCCCAGGCCGCCGCCGTCATCGCCGCGAACGAGCTGCACGACGAGGAGCGGGGCGTGGTCGTGAACACGGCGAGCGTCGCCGCGTTCGACGGGCAGATCGGGCAGCCGGCGTACTCGGCCTCCAAGGGCGGGGTGCACGCGATGACCCTGCCGATCGCCCGCGAGCTCGCCCGCCACGCCATCCGGGTGTGCACCATCGCCCCCGGGATCATGGAGACGCCGATGCTCATGGGGCTGCCGCAGGAGGCGCAGGACTCGCTCGGTCAGCAGGTGCCGTTCCCCGCTCGCCTCGGACGCCCCGACGAGTACGCCGCCCTCGTGCAGCAGATCGTCGAGAACGGCTACCTCAACGGCGAGACCATCCGCCTCGACGGCGCCATCCGCATGGCCCCGCGGTGACCCCTCCCGGTGTTCGAATCGCCTGAATGACCCGATTCGAGCCGGAAATCCAGCCAATCACGCGATTCGAAACGAGAACCATGAGCACACTCGCCGGAAAGACCATCCTCATGTCGGGCGGCAGCCGCGGGATCGGCCTCGCGATCGCCCTGCGCGCGGCCGCGGACGGCGCGAACATCGCGATGCTCGCCAAGACCGACTCCCCGCACCCGAAGCTCGAGGGCACCGTGCACAGCGCTGCCGAGCAGATCCGCGCCGCCGGCGGCCAGGCGCTGCCGATCGTGGGCGACGTGCGGGACGACGACCACATCACCGAGGCCGTCATGAAGACGCAGGGCGAGTTCGGCGGGATCGACATCGTCCTCAACAACGCCAGCGTCATCGACCTCTCCCGGTCGCTCGACCTCTCCGCGAAGAAGTACGACCTGATGCAGGACGTGAACGTCCGCGGCACCTTCATGCTCTCCCGGGCCGCGGTGCCCATCCTCAAGGACGCCGAGAACCCGCACATCCTCTCGCTCTCGCCGCCGCTGAACCCCACCCCGAAGTGGCTCGGCGCCCACACCGGGTACACGCTGGCGAAGTACGGCATGACGATGGTCACGCTCGGACTCGCGGCGGAGTTCGCGGCCGACGGCATCGCCGCCAACACACTGTGGCCGCGCACGACGATCGCGACGGCCGCGGTGCAGAACCTCCTCGGCGGGGACAAGGTGATGGCCGCGAGCCGGACGGCGGACATCTACGCCGACGCCGCCTATGCCGTGCTCACCCAGCCGGCGCGCACGTACACGGGGCAGTCGCTGATCGTGGAGGATGTGCTCGAGGCGAACGGCGTCACCGACTTCTCGGGCTACGCCGCCGTCCCCGGCACTCCGGACAGCGCGCTGTTCCCCGACATCTTCCTCGACTGACGCGCTTCGACAGGCTCGGCGACCCACCGCTGGGTCCCCGAGCCTGTCGAAGGGCTGGGTCCCTGAGCCTGTCGAAGGGGTGGGTCCCTGAGCCCGTCGAAGGTCGCTGAGCCCGTCGAAGGGCTAGAGCAGCAGGTACACGGCACCGAGGACCGTCAGCACGATCACGATGCGGTCGAAGAGCCGCTGGTCCAGGCGCCGCGCCACCCGCAGGCCGAGCAGCGCGCCGAGCACCACGAGCGGCGCGAGGATCGCATCGGTGAGCAGCACGGGGCCGGTGAACAGCCCGATCCCGGCGAGGAACGGCACTTTGATCACGTTGATGATCGCGAAGAACCAGGCGGAGGTGCCGAGGAAAACCTGGACGGGCGTGCGGGTGGCGAGGAAGTACATCGACATCACCGGCCCGCCCGCGTTGGCCACCATGGTCGTGAAGCCGCCCAGCGTCCCGTAGACCCCGGCCAGCACCGCACCGCCCCTGGCCGCCGCCTCCTGCTCCGCCCTGGCCTGCCGCCACCGGCGCCACAGGGTCACGGCGATCATGAGCAGCAGGATCACGCCGATGGCGCGGCGAACGACCCCGTCTCCTGTCAGCGCGAGGAACGCGAAGCCGAAGAGGAGTCCTGCCACGACCGCCGGTGCGAGCCGCAGCAGCGTGGGCCAGTGCGCATGCCGTCGATAGGCGAGCAGCGCGAACACGTCGCCCACCATGAGCAGCAGGAGTGTCGCCGCCGTGGAGGTCCGCGCCGGGAGCACGGCGGCGAACAGGGCGATCGCGAGGATGCTGCCGCCCGGAAGAGCGGTCTTCGAGATCCCGATGACGACCGCGGCCACGCCGAGTGCGGCCCAGGCCCAGGGATCGAGCGCTGTCACCGCCGGAGCTCGGCGACGATGGCGTCGTACCCGCGGGCGGCCGCGAGGTCGACCGGCAGCATGCCGTCGCCGTCGCGGATGGTCGCGTCGGCGCCGCCGTCGAGGAGAGTGCGCAGCACCTCGACGTACCGGGCGGAGCCGTCGCCGAGCACGATCGCCTCGTGCAGGGCGGTCCAGCCGAGGTTGTTGATGTGGTCCGGATCGACGCCCGCCTCCAGGAGGATCTCGACCGTCGGCAGCAGGCCGCGTTCGGACGCGGGGATCAGCGCCGTGCCGCCGAAGCGGTTCGTGCTGCGGAGGTCGGCCCCGTGCGCCAGGGTCATCCGCAGGATCTCGTCATGCCCGCGGGCGCCGGCGTAGAGATAGGCGGAGTCCTGGATGTCGTCCTTCGCGTTCACGTCGGCGCCGGCCTCGATCAGGAGCCGTGCCGCGTCGACGCGGTTCGCCTTGGTGGCCGCGACCAGGGGAGTCATGCCGCCGTCGCCGCGGGCCTCGATGTCGGCGCCCGCGTCGAGCGCGCGGCGGACCGCGTCAGCGTCGCCCGCGGCGGCCGCAGCGAGCAGGTCGGATGTGGCGTCGGTCATGGGAGCCTCCGGGGTCGGTGGTGCGGGATGCGACGGCGCGGCCGTGCAGGCCGAGGCGAGCAGCAGCGCGCCCGCGAGCGCGACAGCCGCCGCCACCCGTCGCATCCGCATGCATCCGGTATACCAAATGATCCCGGAGGTGGGCGGTTCAGCCTCGCGTGGCAGCGAGGGCGGCCGCGAACCGCGAGGCCCGCTGCTCGATGTCCGCCCAGTCCGCGTTCGCGATGGCGGTGCCGTTCGCGAGGTCTCCACCGGCTCCCACGGCGACAGCGCCCGCCGCGAACCAGTCGGCGAGGTTGTCGGGCTTCACGCCGCCCGTGGGCATCAGCGGGGCGTCGGGGAACGGTCCGCGCAGCGCCCCGAGGTAGGCGGGGCCGCCGAGCGAGGCGGGGAAGATCTTCACGACGTCGACGCCGAGCTCGAGTGCGCCCATGACCTCGGTCGGCGTCATCGCGCCGGTCATCACGACGCGGTCGGTGTCGAGCATGGCGCGCGTGAGATCGGGAAGGGTTCCCGGGCTGACGAGGAACGCGGCACCCGCGTCGGCGGCCTGGGTCGCCTGCTCCGACGTCGTGACGGTGCCGGCGCCGATGTACGCGGCGTCTCCGTGACGGGCGATGAGTTCGCGGATCACGGCCGGGGCGTCCGGAGTCGAGAAGGTCACCTCGATGCCGGAGACGCCGCCGCGGATGATCGCCTCCGAGGCCTCCAGGGCCAGTTCCGGCGACGGGGCGCGGAGGACGGCGAGGATGCCGGTGGTGCGGGCGCGGGCGAGACGGTCGGACATGCTGCTCCTTGATCGAGGGGACGGGCCCATTCTTCCGCACCGCAACTTGTCATTACAAGTAGCCGGGGAGCGGCGTGGGAAGAGGGGTCGTGCCCAGGCGCCTCCCACCCGCATCCCGGTACCCTGGAGGGATGGCCGAGAACCCCCGCACACCCGAGACGCGCTCCGCGACAGCGCCCGCGTCGTCCCGTTCGGGGGCGATCCGCGAGACCCGTACCCCGCAGGTGCGCCCCGCGACCGAGGGCTGGACCCAGAAGAAGGACGCGGAAGGGCGCCCCCTGCTGCAGTTCGCGAGCCCGAAGCGCGGCAAGCCGCCGGTCCACCTCGCCGACCTCACCCCGGCCGAGCGCATCGAGAAGGTGAAGGAACTCGGGCTCCCCGGCTTCCGTGCCAAGCAGCTCGCCACCCACTACTTCCGGCACTACACGTCCGACCCCGCGGAGATGACCGACCTCCCCGCCGGTATCCGCGACGAGCTGGTCGCCGGCATGCTTCCGCCCCTCATGACCGAGGTGCGACGACTGGAGACCGACCGCGGCGACACCATCAAGTTCCTGTGGCGTCTGCATGACGGTGCTCTCGTCGAGTCCGTCCTCATGCGCTATCCCGGCCGCATCACGCTCTGCGTGTCGAGCCAGGCCGGCTGCGGCATGAACTGCCCGTTCTGCGCCACCGGGCAGGCGGGACTGACCCGCAACATGTCCACCGCGGAGATCATCGAGCAGATCGTCCGGGCGAACCGGGCCATCGCCAACGGTGAGCTGGGCGGCAAGAAGCGCGACGACCACAGCATGGAGCGCGTCTCCAACATCGTCTTCATGGGGATGGGAGAGCCGCTCGCCAACTACAAGCGCGTCATGGACGCGGTGCGCACCATGGTCGCCCCCCAGCCCGACGGTCTCGGCATGAGCGCGCGTGGCATCACGGTGTCCACCGTGGGTCTCGTGCCCGCGATACGGAAGCTCGCCGACGAGAACATCCCCGTCACGTTCGCCCTGTCGCTGCACGCCCCCGACGACCACCTTCGCGACGAGCTCATCCCCGTGAACTCGCGGTGGAAGGTCGACGAGGCGCTCGATGCGGCCTACGACTACTACGCCAAGACCGGTCGTCGGGTGTCCATCGAGTACGCACTCATCAAGGACATGAACGACCATGCGTGGCGGGCCGACCTGCTGGCGGAGAAGCTCAACCAGCGCGGTCGCGGGTGGGTGCACGTGAACCCGATCCCGCTGAACCCGACGCCGGGTTCGATCTGGACGTCGTCGGAGAAGGACGTCACGGACGAGTTCGTGCGGCGGCTGAACGACGCCGGCATCCCGACGACCCTCCGCGACACCCGTGGCAAGGAGATCGACGGCGCCTGCGGTCAGCTCGTGGCGACGACCGAGGACGAGGCTGCTGCCGCTGCCCTGGCCTGACGCGCGCGGTCGCGAGCCGCATCCGCGGCGCCGAGTCGCTCGGCCCGGTCGAGCCATCCGGTGATGGTCGCAGGGCGGGCGTGCTTCACGCCCAGCATCCGCGTTGTGCGGACGGCGCGGATGCCGCAGAAGCGCAGAGTGTTGCGGGCGACCTGGGTGTGCGCGGGCATTCCGGTGAACGGCACGGCGTACCAGGGCGTGTCCGCGAGCAGGAGCAGCCGGCCGTGCCGCGCCGGGAGGAGCCCCTGGGGGAGTCCGCGCTTCGTGTAGCGGTACTCCTGCTGGGGGAGGAGGGTGCGGTCGAAGAACCCTTTGAGCAGTGCGGGCACCGAGCCCCACCACAGCGGGGTGGTGACCACGAGCGCATCGGCTTCGTGGAGCGCGCGCCGCGCGTCGACGAGGTCGGGCTCGAGCGTCATGCGCTCCCGGTAGCCGAATCGCAGGTTCGGGTCGAAGTCGAGGTCGCGCAGCGCGAGCAGGCGCGCATCGCCGTGGCCGTCCGCGTAACGACGGGCGAGGGCGGCGGTGAGCGAGCGGGCGTCGGGGTGGCCGTCGATGACGAGTGCGGACATGCGGTTCCTATCTGGACAGTGTCAACCTGGTTGGACAGTGTCAACATAGGAAACAATGTTGCTTATGTCAAGTTCGAAGGACGGCTACCACCACGGTGATCTGGCGCGTGCGCTCGAGGACGCCGCGATGCGGCTGCTCGAGACGAGACCGGCCGCCGAGATCAGCCTCCGCGAAGTGGCGCGCGCGGCGAACGTCAGCCACAACGCCCCCTATCACCACTTCTCCGATCGCCTCGGGCTGCTCAAGGCCCTGGCCGAGCGGAGCATGGCCGACCTTCTCCGGCAGGTGCGTGTGGCGGCCCAGGGTGCCGCGACGCCGCACGACGCCCTCGTCGCCGGAGGATCGGCCTACATCCGCTTCGCCGTCGAGCATCCCCACGCGTTCGATGCCGTCTACGACCCCACCGTGTGCGTACCGGGGTCTCCTACCGAGACCATGGCCCCGCTGATCGAGGCGCTCGAGGGCGTGCTCGCGGAGGCGGCCGCCGCGGCGGGGCTCGACCGCCCGGCGGACGTCGTGTCGCTGTGGGGGCTGATGCACGGCCTGGGCACCCTCGCCGCGGCCGGCCACTTCACGCTCGACGACGCCCTGTCCGCCTACGCGGCCTCTCTCACCCGCTGACTCTTTCGAGTCGCGCACCTTGCTCCATTCCCGGCCGAGATGGAGCGATCTGCGCGATTCGAAGGGTTCTCGCCCCGGTCTTCCACGGTATGCACAGGCGGAGTTTCGTAGATTGTCGGGATGCCCTATTCCGCCCACCGCCCGGGTCGCTTCGACTCGCAGGGTCGGATCATCATCGACGGCGACCCGAACGCCGAGACGGATGACCTCGACTTCCTGCGCGAGTACGAGCCGACCGGCGACACACCCGCGCAGCCCGACGTCGCGTCCGACGACCCGACGTCCGAGCCGGTGACGGCGCCCGACGCCCCGGTCGACGCGGAGCCCGCCCCCGACCGTCCGGCGCGCCCGCAGCGCGTCCGGAAGTCGCGTCGCCGACGCACCGCCGCCGAACGCCTCCGTGCTCTCGCGATCCTCGGCGGGGCGGAGGGCGAGATCCTCGACAGGGTCCCCGGCGAGACCCCGCGCTTCGTGCAGATGTTCTTCGTGCTCGCCGGGACCGCCTTGGTCAGCGCGATCTCCATGCTCTTCGCCCTGACGACGGGGGTGCGCGCGGCGGTCTGGCTGGCCATCCCGCTCGCGATCGTGTGGGCACTGATCATCTTCAACCTCGACCGCTTCCTCACCTCGACCATGACGTCGACCCGCAACGTCTGGAAGCTCATCGGCCTCGCGATCCCCCGCGTCATCATGGCGGCGATCATCGGGTTCGTCGTCGCGGAGCCGCTCGTGCTGCAGATCTTCCACAACGACATCTCCCGGGAGGTCGCCGCGACCAACATCGTGCAGGCGCAGTCCGACCAGGAGGCGCTCGAGACCGGTCCGGAGAAGAAGGCGCTGGACGCGGCGTCCGAGCGCGTCGCGGCGCTTGAGAACCAGGCGGCGACGGGCATCGTCGCCGGGACCGAGTCGTCATCGGCCACGGAGTCGGCCGCCCAGTCCACGGTCGACGATCTGACGGCCAAGCTCACGGAGCAGCAGGCGGTGATCGACCAGGCGCGGACGCTGTATCAGTGCGAGCTCACCGGCGAGGGCGCGGGCACCGTTCCCGGCTGCACCGGTGTGAACGGCGAGGGTGCGAGCTCGCAGGCCGCGCAGGCCCAGCTCGCCGAGGCCCAGCAGACCTACGATGCACTGGCCGCCCAGCTCCGCACGGCCAACGAGGAGCTCGCCGCTGCCGGAAGCGCCGCCAAGGAGAACACCACGGCGTCGGAGTCGCAGAACCGTCAGCAGGCGCAGGGCGAGCTCCCCGCCGCGCGCGACACGTATGAGCAAGCGCTCGCGGCTTACAACGCCCGGGCGGACTCCGTGGCGCAGGGCAACGCCGGGGCGGTGGGACTGCTGAGCCAGATCAGCGGCCTCAACCGCCTGAGCGAGAAGGAGCCCACGATCCTGTGGGCGCACATCCTCATCGCGGCGCTGTTCTTCATGATCGAGCTGCTGCCGGTGCTGGTGAAGGTGCTCACGAGCTACGGCGACCCGAGCCTCTACGAGAAGGCGCTGGCCATCCGCAAGCAGGTCGCCCTGGACAGGGTGACGGCGGAGGGCTTCCGCGACCGCGCCGACATCGTCACCACCCCCGGGGCTCAGGCCACCTGACTCCTTTCGAATCGCTCACTGTGCTCCATCCCGGCCGGGTTCGGGACAAAGTGGGCGATTCGAACGCGGGAGAGGTCCCCGGACCGGGACGCCAGCGCGAGGGAACGGGTCAGGGCGACCGTGGACGGGGTGGTCTGCCCCGGGGTGCCGGTCACGGCGGCCTCGATGAGAGCGAGCGGTCCGAGGAGGGCGGGGTCGTGGGTGCGGGCGTCGTCGCCGAGCCAGTCGAGGAGTTCGCCCATGGTCCAATCCCGGTCGATTGGACCGAGATCGAGACCGATGCTGGTCGTGGGAACTGTCATTGGTCCAGAATCAGGTCTCATGGACACCCTCGACAGGGCCAATGCGACGCCGGTGGCCCACGGATCGGCCCCCGGCCCTCTCGTCCAGGGCGGGGAGGTCTCCGCGGCCGCGCTCGCCGCACGCCTCGGCCGCTGGGCCCATGGCGACGGCACCCTCTCCACCCGACTCGCTGCAGGGATCGCCGCCCTGATCGGCAGTGGTGAGCTGCGCCCCGCCGACCGCCTGCCTGCCGAACGCGCCCTCGCCGCGGTGGTCGCGGTCTCGCGGGGCACGGTCGTGTCCGCCTATGCGTCCCTCGCGGAGCAGGGTCTCGTGGAGCGCCGACAGGGCAGTGGGGCGAGGGTGTCGGGGGCGAGGACGGCGCCCGCGGCCGACCGCCGTCCGGGACGTGGCGAGGCGCTGTTCTCGGCACTCCCCAACGCGATCGACCTGCTCCGCACGGTCCCGCAGATCCCGGATCTGGGTGTGCAGCTCATCCGCGACCACCAGCCGCGGCTCGACCTCGCCCTGCTCCCGGAGACCGACCCCGCGGGTCTCCCGGCCCTCCGCGAACTCATCGCCGACATGTACCGCGCCGAGGGGACGCCGACCACGCCCGAGCAGATCCTCGTGACCCACGGCGCGCAGCAGGCCATCAGCCTCGTCGTCAACGCGCTCGTGGAGCCGGGGGACGTCGTCCTCGCGGAGGAGATCACGTGGCCGGGCGTGACCGACTCCGTGGGGTTGCGCGGCGGGACGGTCCACGGCGTGCCGATGGGGGCGGACGGCCTCGACGTCGATGCGCTGGAGCAGGCGATGGCACGACTGCGTCCCGTGCTCGTCGCGCTCAACCCGCACCACCAGAACCCGACGGGGACGCGTCTGCCCGGGGCGGCGCGGCATCGCGTGGCCGAACTCGCCGCGCAGTACGGGGTGCCCGTGATCGAGGACCGCGTCGTCGCCGGCATCTCGTTCGACGGGATCGTGCCGCCCACGCTCGCCTCGGAACGGCCGGACGCCCCGGTGCTCGTCGTCGAGTCCGTGTCGAAGTGGGCCTGGGCCGGGCTGCGGATCGGGTGGCTGCGCGCCGACCCCGTCCTGGTCCGACGGCTGCGCGGTGCGCGCCAGCTCGCCGACCAGTCCACGAGCGTGCCCGGCCAGCTCCTCGCCCTCGACCTCATCGCCCATGCGACGGAGCTCCGCCGCGCCAACAGTCGCGTGCACCGGGAACGCCTCCTCCTGCTGCAGGAGTTGATGGCCGCGCACCTCTCCGACTGGACCTACGACGCTCCGCGGGGCGGACTCTCGCTGTGGGCGGGGCTGCCTCGGGGCTCTGCGGCGGCTCTCGCGCGAATCGCTGCCGCGCACGGGGTCTCGATCGCGGGCACCGGGGCCTTCGCGGTCTCGGCCGCCGCGCCGGACGACCACGTGCGTCTGCCGTTCACCGCGCCGGACGACGTGCTCACCGAGGGGGTGCGCCGCTTGGGCGACGCCTGGCGCGAGTACCGGGAGACTCTCAGCAGCCCTGCCTAGGGTGACCGCATGACACCGGTGCCGCGCCCCACCCTCTGGATCTGCGTCGCGGGCGTGCTCGCCGTCACCGCGTATGCCGCGCTCGCCGCCGTGCAGATTCTCGTGCTGAACCCGCTCGCCGCGGCGCCGGGCGGCCTCTCCCTCGACGAGGTCAGGGCCGCGATGTCGAACGCCGGAGAGAGCCTCATGCCGCAGACCGTCCTCGGCATCCTCGGCGCGGGTGTGTGCCTGGGAGTCGGGACGGCGGTCGTCTGCCTCCTCACGCGGGCTCCGGCGGTGGTGGCCGGCATGACCTTCCTCGCGCTGCTCATGGGCGGGGCGCCGGCCTACTTCGTCGCGTCGTTCGGCCCCGGCATGGGGCTCGCCGACACCTTCGGCATCAGCGGCGCCGATGCCTCCCCGTGGGCGCTGCCCCTGTACGCGGTCAGCGCGCTCTCCGCGGTCGGGGTGCTGGTCGGGGCCGCGGTCACGTCCCGCCGCCGCGGGCCTTCGCCCGCCACTGCCTGATGATCGCGGCCGATCCGGCCCGCCGGTCCCCCTGGCGGGACTAGCGTTGGTCCATGGTCAACTATCGCTATCTCGGCAACAGCGGTCTCAAGGTCTCGGAGATCACCTACGGCAACTGGGTCACGCACGCCTCGCAGGTCGAGGACGACGCCGCGGTCAAGACCGTGCACGCCGCCCTGGATGCCGGCATCACCACGTTCGACACCGCGGACACGTACGCCAACACGGCCGCCGAGGTCGTGCTCGGCAAGGCCTTGGAGGGTCAGCGTCGCGAGAGCCTCGAGATCTTCACGAAGGTCTACTTCCCGACCGGTCCCAAGGGTCCGAACGACACCGGCCTGAGCCGCAAGCACATCATGGAGTCGATCAACGGCTCGCTGCAGCGTCTCGGCACCGACTACGTCGACCTGTACCAGGCGCACCGCTTCGACCACGAGACCCCGCTGGAGGAGACGTTCCAGGCCTTCGCCGATATCGTGCGGCAGGGCAAGGCGCTCTACATCGGCGTCTCGGAGTGGACCGCGGAGCAGCTCCGCGACGGGCACGCGCTGGCGAAGCAGCTCGGCATCCAGCTCATCTCGAACCAGCCGCAGTACTCGATGCTGTGGCGGGTCATCGAGGGCAAGGTCGTCCCCGCGTCGGAGGAGCTCGGCATCTCGCAGATCGTCTGGTCGCCGATGGCGCAGGGCGTGCTCAGCGGCAAGTACCTGCCGGGGCAGCCGGTGCCGGAGGGCTCGCGGGCGACCGACCAGAACTCGGGTGCGGGCTTCATCAAGAGCTTCCTGCAGGACGACATCCTCACCGCGGTGCAGCGCCTCAAGCCGATCGCGGAGCAGGCGGGGCTGTCGATGCCGCAGCTCGCGATCGCGTGGGTGCTGCAGAACCCGAACGTCGCAGCGGCCCTCGTCGGCGCCTCCCGCCCGGAGCAGCTCGCCGACACGGTCAAGGCCTCCGGCGTGAAGCTCGACGCCGACACGATGACCGCGATCGACGAGGCTCTCGGCGACACGGTCAACCGCGACGCCGAGCACACGTACTCGGTGTCGCCGAAGTCCCGGCTCGTCTAAGCCTTCGAAGAGCGCAGATGGTCCCATTCCGTCGCGGAATGGGACCATCTGCGCGATTCGGGCGGGTTACTCCTTGACGGCCCCGGCCGTGAGGCCCTGGACGATCCAGCGGCTGGCGAGGGCGAACATCACCATCGTCGGGAGGATCGTCAGCACGGCCGCGGCGCTCATGGAGCCCCAGTCGATGTTGAACGTGGAGATGAAGCCGTTCAGCGCCGATGGGACGGTGCGGTTCGCGTCGGTGTTCATCAGCACGACCGACAGGAACAGCTCGTTCCAGCAGTTCACGAAGTTGAAGATGAACGCCGCGATGATGCCAGGCGTCATCACCGGCACGAGCACCCGGAACAGGGCACCCAGGCGCGAGCAGCCGTCGATCATCGCCGCCTCCTCCAGCGCGTCGGGGACGTTCTCGAAGAAGCCCCGCAGCATGACCGTGGAGAACGGGATGCAGATCGCGATGTAGACGAGGATGAGCCCCGGCTTGGTGTCGACGAGTCCCAGGTCGGTCATCATCGAGTACAGCGGTCCCAGGGCGATGAACGCCGGGATCATCTGCGTCAGCAGGAACGCGATGAGCACCGCCCCCTTGCCGCGGAACTCGAACCGCGCCAGCACGTACGCACTGAGCAGGGCGATGAGCGTCGCCACCGCGCCGGCCGACACCGCCACGATGGCCGAGTTCGCCAGGAACGTCCCGAACGAGCTCTTCTCGAACAGGCTCGTGAAGTTGTCGAGCGAGGGCTCGCTCGGCCAGTACTCGATCGGGAAGCGGTTGATCGTGCCCGGCGACTTGAACGCGGTGAGCGTGATCCAGTACAGCGGGAACAGCGTGATGAGCAGCCACAGCCCCAGGCCGACGACACGCACCACGCCGCCCACCGTGACGCGGGGCTTCGGGCGCGGGGCGGCCTTCGGGTCGGGCACCGTGATGCGACGGGTCTCCGTGACCGAGGAGCCGGTCCGGACGGATGAGGTGATGGTCATCGCTGCACTCTCCGCATCGCCATCAGGTAGAACGCGCAGAACACCATGAGGAAGGCCACGACGATGAGCCCGATGGCGCTCGCGATGCCGTAGTTGCCCTGCTGCGTGTAGTTGATCATCCACGTCGTGATGATGTGGGTCTGGTTGGCCGGGCCGCCGTTCGTCATCGCGTAGATGATGTCGGGGAAGTTGAAGATCCAGATCACGCGCAGCAGGATCGTCAGCAGCAGCGTCATCGAGATGTACGGGATGATGATCGAGAACAGCTGCCGCACCTTGCCGGCGCCGTCCAGGCTCGCCGCCTCCAGCATCTCGTCCGGCACCGACTGCAGGGCCGCGAGGATCATGATCGCGAAGAAGGTCACGCCGTACCAGATGTTCGCGACGATCACGGCGAACATCGCGAGCTTCGGATCGGCCAGCCACGGCAGCGGCGCGTCGATCAGCCCCGCCTTCATGAGCAGGTCGTTGACGACGCCGAACTCGGCGTTGAACATCCAGCGGAACAGCATGCCGATCAGGAAGCCGGACACCGCCCACGGGAAGAACACCAGCGCCTGGTAGAGCCCGCGGAAGCGGAATCGCTTGCGCAGGGCGAGAGCGATGAGGAAGCCGATCACGAGCTGCGGCACGAGCGAGCCGACCACCCAGAGCACGGAGTTCCACGCCACGGTCGGGAACGCCGGGTCCCGGAAGACGGCGAGGAAGTTGTCGATGCCGACGAACGGGGTCGACGTGAGGTCCCACAGGTTCCAGTCGTGGAACGCCATGCGGGCGCCCTGCAGCATCGGCCAGTACGTGAACCAGCAGACGAAGACGATCGCCGGCGCGAGGAACGCCAGCAGGGTGAGCGCAGTGCGACCCCGGAACGGCCGACGACGCGATGCCGGGGAGGCCCCGCCGGCGGTGCCGACGGAGCCCCCTTCACGGATGGTGCGGGCCACGGATCAACCCTTCTCCGCGGCGTACTTCTCGGTCCAGAACGCGTCCCACGAGGCGAGGAGGTCCTTCGTGGACATGTTGCCGAGCAGCACGCTCTGCACGTCCTGGTCGGACTTCTGGATCCACTCGGTCCACCAGCTCACCCCACGCGGCTGACGCACGTTGACGTAGGTCTCCGGGTCCTCGGTCATGGTGACGTAGCTCGTCCAGGGGCCGGTCGAGTAGAACTCGTCGTCCGCGGCGGCCGCGATGATCGGGACGAGGCTGTTCGCCTGCGCGAACTCGGTGGCGGGCTCGGCCGACGACAGGAACTCGACGAGCTTGACCGCCGCCTCCTTGTGCTCGCTGTTCTCCGCGACGCCCCAGCCGGCGACGGCGAGGGGCTGCGCGGCCTTGCCGGACGGGCCGACGAGCAGCGGGGCGGTGTCCCACTGGTCTTCGGTCAGCGAGGAGTCCTGCACCGTCGCGATGACCTCCGGGTCCTGCAGCAGGAACGCGGTGGTGCCGTTGGTGAACCCGGCGACCATCTCGGGGTAGCCCCACGAGACGGCGGACGGCGGCGAGGCCTCTTTGAACAGGTCGAAGTAGTCGTCGACGGCCTCCTGGGCCTCGGGCGCGGCGAAGATCGTGGAGCCGTCCTCCATGAGGAACGCGTCCTCCGTGTCGAGGCCGTCGATCGTGTAGGCCTCGATCGCCGCGACGACGTTGCTGTTGGCGTTCTGGCCGCCGCGGAAGGCGTAGCCGTAGATGTTGTTCGACGGGTCCTGGATGGCGGACGCCTGCTCCAGCAGGTCCTTCCAGCTGTGCGGCGGGCCGTCGAAGCCGGCCTGCTCGACGAGGTCCGTGCGGTAGAAGAGCGACAGGCCGTAGAAGCCGTAGGGGACGAAGTAGCTCTTGCCGTCCTCCGCGACCGATGCCGACTGCGCGTTCTCGGTCAGGGCGTCCCAGCCGTCCCACTTCTTCAGATCGTCGCCCAGGTCGTACAGCCAGCCGTTGTTCGCGAACGGCCCGACGGTGATGTCGCGCACCTCGAGCACGTCGACGCCCTTGCCGGACTGCAGCATCTGCTGGATCTTCTGGTCGGCCTGCTCGGTGGGCGGGGAGACCAGGGTGACGGTGATGTCGGGGTTGTCCTTCTCGAACTCATCGAGCAGTCCGCGGAGGAGCTCGGTGCGTGCCGGGTTCGTCAGGCTCTCGACCATCTGGAGCGTGACGCTGCCGTCGCCGCCGGACGAGCCGGAGCCTCCGGAGCATCCGGTGAGTGCGAGGACGGCGACGGTGCCGACTCCGGCTGCGGTCGTCAAGATCTTGTTCTTCACGATGTGCCTCTCGGTGGGGGTGGGTGGGTGTTCGGGTGGGTCGTGCGGGAGGTGATGCGAGTCAGGGGAGGATGAGGGCGTCCGCGGGGCGGATGCCGGCGCGGCGCAGGATCGCCGGGACGCAGCGCTCGACGAACGCCTCGACGTCGGCGGCCTCGGTGTACAGGTGCGCGGAGAGGCGGAAGTAGCCGACGCCGCGGAAGCTCGTGAACGCGGTCTCCACGCCGACCTCGTCGAGGAGGTCCATGCGCAGCGCGTCGGCCTCCTCGCGGGTGGCACCGAGGCCGAGCGGCAGCCGGATGAGGCGCATGGACGGCACCGGTGAGGGGAGCGGGGTCAGCGGGTCCTCGTCGCCGAACGGGCGCAGGGCCTCGGCGATGAGCTCGGCCCCCGCGTCGGCGCGCGCTGCCATGGCTTCGCGGGCGGCCGCCCATCCGAACTCGGCCTCGATGAACTCGATCGCGGTGGGGGTGGCGAGGTACGTCGTGGCGTCGATCGTGCCCTGGGTGTCGAAGCGCTCGGGGTACGGCTCCCGCGCGGCCCAGGAGTCGATCAGTGGCCAGAGTTCGTCGCGGTCGGGGGCGGTGGTGACCAGGAGGGCGGAGCCGCGCGGGGCGCAGGGCCACTTGTGCAGGTTGCCGAACCACCAGTCGCCGCCGGCGACGGCCGCCGCGTCCGGGATGAGGCCGGGAGCATGGGCGCCGTCGACGAGGGTGCGCACGCCGCGCTCGGCCGCGAGGTCGGCGATGCGGCGGGTCGGCAGCAGGCGAGCGGTGGGCGAGGTGATCTGGTCCACGACGAGCAGCCGCGTGCGCGGGGTGAGGGCGTCGGCGAACAGCTCCACGATCTCGTCGTCATCGGCGAGCAGGGGCAGGGCGACCGTGCGGACGGCGGCGCCGAACCGGCGGGCGAGGCGCTCGGCTCCCATGGTGATGGCGCCGTAGCCCTGGTCGGTGACGAGGATCTCGTCGCCCCTCTCGAGCTGGAGGGCGTTGTAGATGACGGTGGCCGCGGCGGAGGCGTTGGGCACGAACACGCTGTCCTCCGCGCGGGCGCCGACGAACGGAGCCGTCCGCTGCCTCGCTTCCTGCACGCGCTCCGCGATGCGCGGGAACCACTCCACGGGGCTCAGGTCGGCACGGCGGCGCAGGGCGTCCTGATGGGCGACCACCACCGACGGCACCGCCCCGAAGGACCCGTGGTTGAGGTGGATCACGGTCGGGTCGAGCGGCCAGGCGTCGCGCGCCCGCAGGCCGGAGTTCAGCGTGAGCGGAGCGGGGAACTGCGGAGCGGGCATCGGACCTCATCGGTGAGTGGGGGCGAGTTGTTGCACAACTTTGCCACACGCCTTCGGTTTTGGCTACGAAAGCGCGAAGATGAAACATAGTTGTCATACGAGTTTGCGGCCGCCGGTGTGTCCGACAGACTTCACGAGGGGTGGGGGAGTGGCGGAGAGGATGACGATGAGCGCACTCGACACGGCGCTGCACGGGCTGCGGGCCCTCATCGCCGACGGCGCTCTGCGCCCCGGCGACCGGCTGCCGAGCGAGGGAGAGCTCTGCGAACGGCTCGGCGTCTCACGGGGATCGCTCCGTGAGGCCATCCGGACTCTCGCCGCGCTCGGCGTGCTGGAGACGCGGCACGGCTCCGGGAGCTACGTCAGCGAGCTCCGCGCGGCCGATCTCATCGGCAGTCTCTCGCTCACGGTCGGGCTGCTGCCGATGGCGGGGGTGCTGGAGCTGACGGAGCTCCGACGGGTGCTCGAGCCGCATGCGGCGGCGCTCGCCGCGGCCCGCATCGACGAGGACACGGTGGCCGCACTCGACGAGGTGCTCACGGAGATCGAGTCGACGACGGACTTCGAGGCGCAGTCCCGCCTCGACCACGAGTTCCACATGGCCATCTCCTCGGTCGCGGGCAACGAGGCCCTGACCAGCCTGATCGACGTGCTGCGCTCCCGTTCCCGGGCCTACCGGATATCCGACCCCGAGGACGCCGCGGAGCTCAAGATCCACTCCGATGCCGGTCACCGCGCGATCCTGCGCGGCCTCGCCGCCGCGGATCCGGTGGCAGCCTCCGCCGCCGCGTCCGCCCACGTCGCCTACACCGAGTACTGGGTGCGGCGATACTCCGGCCTCTGACTGCGTTCGAATCGCGCGATCGGTCCCATCCGGCGGCCGGATAGAGCCATTCAGGCGATTCGAACGGGGTCAGCCGAGGGTGATGTCGACCTGGATCTCCGACGCGAGGCGCTCGAGGTCGGCGCGCAGGGCGTCGAGGTCGACCGTCGGCGGGACCTTCGCGATCACCGAGGCCTCGAACAGTCGCCCGCCGGCCATCGCGGCCTCCCGGGTCTCGGTCGTGAGCTCCTCGATGCTCAGGGCGTGCGCGTTCAGCACCGCCGACACCTCCCGCACGATGCCGGGGCGGTCGTTGCCGAGCACCTGCATCACGATCAGCTGCTCCTCGTCCTCCGACGGCCCCGGCGTGCCGGTGAGCACCGACAGCGTGAGCAGCCCCTGGCCCTGGATCGCCCGGAGCGCGGTCTCGAGCTCCCCCGTGCGCTCCGTCGGCACGGACACCTCGATGACACCCGCGAACGTGCCGGCGAGTTCGGCGAGGGAGCTGTTCTCCCAGTTGCCGCCGTGGGCATCGACGACATCGGCGACGGCGGCCACGAGGCCAGGACGATCGGCACCCGCGACGGTGAGGATGAGTGTGGTCATGGGGTCAGCGTAACCCGGGGATCACTCCGCCCAGACCCCGGTCTCCAGGAACCGCTCCAGCCGCGCACGGTGCGGGGCGAGGTCCCACCCCTGCTGCGCCACCCACTCGTCGGAGTAGTACGTGCCGGCGTAGCGCACACCGCTGTCGCAGATGAGGGTCACGACGCTGCCGGTCTCGCCGGCGGCACGCATCCGGGCGATGAGCTGGAACGCGCCGTAGAGGTTCGTGCCGGTGGAGCCGCCCGCCCAGTGCAGGGTGCGCTCGCGGAGGAGGCGGATCGCGGCGATGGAGCCCGCGTCCGGCACCTGGATCATCTCGTCGATCACGGACGGCACGAACGAGGCCTCCACCCGCGGCCGCCCGATGCCCTCGATGCGGCTCGGGCGTCCCGCCGGCGGGTCGACCGTGCCCGCCCAGCCGTCGTAGAAGGCCGAGCCCTCGGGGTCGACGACGGCGATCCGGGTGTCATGGCGGCGGTACTTCACATAGCGGCCGAACGTGGCGCTGGTGCCGCCGGTGCCGGCGCCCGTGACGATCCAGCGGGGGATCGGATGCCGCTCCTGGGCGAGCTGGCTGAACACGCTCTCGGCGATGTTGTTGTTGCCGCGCCAGTCGGTGGCGCGCTCCGCGAAGGTGAACTGGTCGAGGTAGTGCCCGGTGCAGTCCGCCGCCAGGCGCTGGGCCTCCGACGACATGTCCTCCGGGCGGTCGACGAAGTGGCAGGTTCCGCCGTAGAACTCGATGAGGTCGATCTTCTCCTGCACCGTCGACCGGGGCACGACGGTGATGAACTTCAGCCCCAGCATGCGGGCGAAGTAGGCCTCCGACACCGCGGTCGATCCGCTCGAGGACTCCACGAGGGTCGTGTCCTCACGGATGCGCCCGTTGACGAGCCCGTAGAGGAGGAGGGAGCGCGCGAGGCGGTGCTTGAGCGAGCCGGTCGGGTGCACCGACTCGTCCTTGAGGTAGAGGTCGATGCCCCACTCCGGCGGCAGCGGGAACAGGTGCAGGTGTGTGTCGGCGCTGCGGTTGGCATCGGCTTCCAGCAGGGCGATCGCGGTGCTGGTCCAGTCGCTCATGCCTCGAGCGTACCGGGGCCGCTGTCAGCCCACCGTGCCCGCGGGGGAGGCGCCGCCCGATCCGTCCACGTGCATCAACGACGCCTGGGACTGCTCCTGCTGGAGCTGGAACTCGAAGCGCGAGCGGTCGCCGCGGTGGTACGCGATGAAGTACTCGATCGGCACGCCGTCCTCACTGCGGCTGATGCTGCGCAGGCGGAGGAGGGCGGAGCCGGCGCTCACACCGAGGTGCTGAGCCTGCTCGTGCGTGGCGACCGTCGCCTCGGCCGAGCGGACGCCGTGCGTGGCGATGATGCCGTGGTCGGCGAGCAGCCGGTACAGCGACGCCTCGGTGAGATCCGCGCCGAGCGTCACCGCCCCCACCGCCTCGGGCATCCACGTGGTCGAGAGCGACCAGGGCTCGCCGTCCACGTGTCGCAGCCGCTCCAGCACGATCACCGGCGATCCGACCGGCACCTCCAGGGCCAGGGCGACCTCCTCGTCCGCGACGGTCTGCTCGTGGCGGAGGACGTCGCTGTGCACATGGCCGCCGCGCCGCTCGACGTCGTCGTACAGCCCGACGAGTGTGTGCACGAGACTCTCGCTCGTGCGCGGGCGGGAGACGAACGTGCCCTTGCCCTTCACGCGCTCGACGAGTCCCTCGTGCTCGAGCTGCGCCAACGCCTGCCGAACGACCGTGCGGGAGATGCCGTAGCGCTCGCACAGCCGGTGCTCGCCGGGAAGAGGATCGCCCGGCTGCAGACCGTCGCGGGCGATGCCGTCGATGATGAGCTGCCGGAGCTGGTCGTACATGGGCGCCGCGCTGTGGCGGTCGATGGCGTCCTCGATGAGGGACATCAGTACGCCACCCCCGCGTGCAGGATCACGTTCGCGTACGGGGTGAACTCCCCGGAGCGCACGAAGGCGCGGGCGGCGTGCGTGCGCCGCTTGAACTCGACGTGCGGGACCAGCTCGATCTCGAACCCCGCATCGGCGAAGCGCTCGCGCAGGGCGTCGAGCACCTCCGGGCTCTTCTCGGCGACCTCGGCCGACACCGTCGCGCCCTCGACGACGAGCTCCGCGAGCACCGTGTCGAGCACGTCGAGGAAGGCGGGGGCGCCGGGGCGGTAGGCGAGGTCGATGCGCTCGGCGCCCGGCGGGATCGGCAGCCCGGCATCGGTCACGACGATCAGATCGGTGTGCCCGGTCTCGCTGATGACGCGGGAGAGCGCGGGGTTGATCGTGGTCGAGGTCTTGCGCATCGTGTGCTCCTGGTTCAGTTCGCGACGGGGGCCGCGGTGCGCGCGGCGAGGAAGGCCTCGACGTCGGCGCGGTGGGGGAGGCTGGGCGAGGCCCCCTGCTTCGTGACGGTGAGGGCGCCCGCGGCGGTCGCCAGCCGCACCGCATCGGTGAGGGCCGCTCCGCTCGCGAGCGCGGCGCCGAGGTAGCCGGCATAGGCGTCGCCCGCGGCGGTGGTGTCGACGGCCTCCACGGGGAACGGCGGGACGACGGTGGCGCCCTCGGCGGTGACGACGCACGACCCCTGTCCGGCCAGCGTGATGACCGCGGCGCCCACACCCTGCTCCAGGAACCAGTGTCCGGCGCGTTCGGCGGAAGCGGCGTCGGTCACCTGGATGCCGCTGATGAGCGATGCCTCGGTCTCGTTCGGGGTGACGATGTCGATGCTCCGCCAGATCTCCGCTGCCAGCTCCGCCGCCGGTGCCGGATCGAGGATCACGGTCATGCCGTGCTCGCGTCCCCGGGCGGTGATGTGGGCGGTCAGGGCGGACGGGGTCTCGAGCTGGGTGAGCAGCACCGAGGTCGTGGGGGCGAGCGCTGCGAGGGCCTCGTCGATCTGCTCGGTGCTCAGGGCGGCGTTCGCGAGCGGCACCATGACGATGTCGTTCTGCGCGGAGGCGTCGACGCGGATGTGCGCGATGCCGGTGGGGCCCGGGACGGTGCGCAGGTGCGCGAGGTCGACGCCGGCGGCGGTGAGACCGTCCACCACGAGGTCGTGGAACAGGTCGTCGCCGACGCAGCCGACGAAGCTCGTGCGGGCGCCGGAGCGTCCCGCCGCGACGGCCTGGTTCGCGCCCTTGCCGCCGAGCATCAGCGTGAACTCGTCGCCGAGGATGGTCTCGCCGCGGGCCGGGAGCCGCTGGGAGAAGGTCGTGACGTCGGCCGTCACGCTGCCGACGATGACGACGCCGGAGCGGTCGCCGGGGTGTGCGGGTGTCATCTCGCTCCTGATCCTCCTCGACAGCGCGGGACTCCCGGTCTTTGACAAGGTTCGGGAGCTGTCATTACATTAGCCGAAGCCCCACCTGTAACGACAGGTTGCCCGCGAGGAGACCCCGATGACCGCGATCGCGCCCCGCCTGTACGTCGACAGCGCCGACACCGACCGTGTCGCGCGGCTGCTCTCCGCGGGGGTCGTGCACGGTGTCACGACGAACCCCACGATCCTCGAGCGTGGCGGGCGGACGGCTGGGGAGATCCCCGACCTCTACGCCCGCTGGGTCGAGGAGGGCGCTCGGGAGGTGTTCTTCCAGACGTGGGGTGGTGACACCGCCTCCTTCCTCCGGAACGCGGAGGGCATCCGCGCGCTCGGCGACCGCGTCGCGGTGAAGGTGCCCGCGACCGCAGCCGGGTTCGCCGCCGCTTCCGCCCTCATCCGTGACGGGGCCACGGTCCTCGTCACGGCGGTCTACTCCGTCGCGCAGGCGCTCGCGTGCGCTTCGATCGGTGCCCAGTACATCGCGCCCTACCTCGGGCGCATGCGCGACGCGGGCATGGACGGCGACGCCCTCATCGCCCGGATGCAGGAGATGTGCGCGGGCAGCGCCTCCAACGTCCTCGCCGCGTCGCTGCGGACGGCCGATGACATCACCGGGCTGCGCGCTGCCGGCGTCCCCTACTTCACCGCCGCGCCCGGCGTGCTCGACCAGGTGCTGTTCCACGAGGTCAGCGACAGCTCGGCGGCCGAGTTCGACGCCGCGATGGAGCGTCTCGGCGCCTGACGGGTCAGGCCGAGGCGGCCTGCCGCAACCACCGCTCGACACCCGCGATGTGGGCCGTGGCGAGGGAGGTGGCCAGTGCCGAGTCGCGCTGGGCGATGGCGTCGGCGATGGCGCGGTGCTCCGACAGGGTGCGCTCCACGGCGCCGCCCTCCGTGAGCCCCCGCCACACCCGGGCCCGGACCGTCTGGCTGCTCAGGTGCTCGATGAGGCTCGCGAGGTAGGCGTTGCCCGCCATGCCCACGATCTCGCGGTGGAAGCGGATGTCGTGGTCGACGAGCTCCTCGATGCCGACGGAGGCGTCGACGGCCTCCACCTCGTCCTGAAGGGCCGCGATCGCCTCGTCCGTGCCCAGGGTCGCCGCGAGCCCGGTGGCCTGCGATTCGAGCATCCGGCGGACGGCGAACATCTCCAGCATCGAGTCGTCGTCGTGCATGTCCACGACGAACGCGATCGCCTCCAGCAGCAGGTGCGGCTCCAGGCTCGTGACATAGGTGCCGTCACCACGACGGACGTCGAGCACGCGGATGACCTCCAGCGCCTTGACCGCTTCGCGCATCGAGTTGCGGGAGAGGCCGAGGCGCTCGGAGAGCTCCTTCTCCGGGGGCAGG
This sequence comes from Microbacterium meiriae, assembly GCF_040685015.1. Lineage (NCBI taxonomy): Bacteria > Bacillati > Actinomycetota > Actinomycetes > Micrococcales > Microbacteriaceae > Microbacterium > Microbacterium meiriae. The sequence goes on from NZ_JBFBHD010000001.1 coordinate 1,596,154, forward strand.
CGATCGCCGGGGGCCAGTTCGCCCGACACGATCATCGCCTTGATCTTCTCGATCGCCTCGTCCGTCACTGCCATGGCGCTCATCCTCGCACAACATCCGATGTCTGCGGCAGGATGGGGGCATGCGCATCCTCGACTCGCACCTGCACCTGTGGGACCCGGAGGCCCTCGGGTACACGTGGCTCGAGGGACCGCTCGCGCGGCGCTTCGCTGCCGGCGAGTTCGAGCATGCGCGGGTGGAGCGGGCCACGGAGGAGCGGGCCGTGTTCGTGCAGGCCGAGACCGCCGAGGACGACTTCCTCGCGGAGGTGCGGTGGGTGGCAGGGCAGGCGGAACGACTCGGGGTGGTCGGCATCGTCGCCGGCGCTCGGCTCGATCGCGGCACCGACACCACGGTGCACCTGGAGAGCCTCACCGCGGAGCCCCTCGTGGTCGGCGTGCGTCATCTGCTGCAGGGGGAGCCGGACGGCATGATGCTCTCGTCGGCCTTCATCTCCGGGGCCCGCGAGGTCGCGGCGCACGGGTGGACCTTCGACGCGTGCGTGCGTGCCGCGCAGCTCCCCGACGTCGCACGACTGTCCGGCGCGATCCCCGAGCTGCGGATCGTGCTCGATCACCTCGGCAAGCCGGAGGTCGGGACGGCTTCTGCTCCGCGCACGCCCTCCGTGGAGTGGGAGCGCGACCTCGCCGAGCTGGCGCGACACCCCGGGGTGTTCTGCAAGGTGTCCGGACTGCCCGCGGAGGCCGGAGGGGACTGGAGCCTCGCGCAGCTCGAACCCTTCCTCGACATCGCGGCCGACGTCTTCGGTCCCGAGCGCCTGATGTGGGGGAGCGACTGGCCCGTGTCGGCGGTCGGCCCCGCGGTGCCGGACGATCCCCGCGCTTCCGCCGACGGCTCTCCGGTGTATCAGCCGTCCGCACGCAGCCGCTGGGCCGACGCCGTGGCGGCCTGGGCCACGTCCCGCGGCATCGATCACGACGCCCTCTTCCACGCCACCGCCACCTCCTTCTACTCCCTCTAGCCCCCCTCCCCCCCGCCCCTTACGCGGGGCGGGTGCAATATGCCACCTTCGGAGCCCCGTCCAGGCCCGCTTTTGATCCCGGCCGGATGGGTACCGTACCGCTCACGGTCGTCCCTCCTGGGCGCCTCGTGGCGTGCGGGATGGGAAACGGTCCGCGGCAGCCGCATCGAGGAGCGATTCTGATCCCGCCGGCGCGGACACCCGTGTGCGGGATCAGAAAGGGGCGTGCGGGGCGGGATGGGGGAGCGGTTCTGATCCCGAACGGCGGGGCGGGCGGGAAGCGTGCCGTGTGCGGGATCAGAAAGGGGCGTGCGGGGCGGGAGGAGGGAGCGGAATTGATCCCGGCTGGGGTGGGACGGGACGGGAACGGCCCGGGGTCTCGCGGGGAGACACCGGGCCGTCGGGAGGATCGAGTCACTCGGGGCGGAGGCGGAGCTGCGCCATCCCCCCGTCGACCTCGATGAAGGTGCCCGTGGTGGAGCCCGCGGCGGGACTCACGAGGTAGGCCACCGCGGCGGCGACCTCGTCGGGGCTCACGAGTCGTCCGTGGGGCTGTCGTGCCTCCAACGCGGCCCGCTCGGCGGCGGGGTCGGCCGCGGAGTCGAGCAGTCGTCCGACCCACGGCGTGTCCGCCGTGCCGGGGTTGACCGCATTGACGCGGATGCCCTCGCGCAGATGATCGGCGGCCATCGCGCGAGTCAGCGCCGACACGGCCCCCTTCGACGCGGAGTACAGCGCCCGCTGCGGGAGTCCGGTGGTCGAGGCGATCGAGGCCGTGTTGCATACGGCGGCGGCGGGGGACGTCCGCAACCAGGGGAGCGCCGCCGAGGTCACCCGAGCGATGCCCGTGACGTTGATGGAGAGGACGCGGGCCCACTCGTCGTCGTCGTTCGCGGCGATGTCGCCCTGCGCACCGATGCCGGCGTTGTTGACGACGATGTCGATGCGGCCGAAGCGCTCGGCGACGGCGGCGACGGCGGCGTCCACGCTCGCGCGGTCGGAGACGTCGGCGGTGAACGCGGCGAACCGCTCGTCGGCGTGCGTGGTGTCACGATCGAGGACCGCGACGGTGACGCCGTCCGCATGCAGACGGTCGGCGATCGCCGCGCCGATGCCGGAGGCTCCTCCGGTGACGATGGCCACGAGGCCTTCCGCGTCGGTTCCCTGAGTTCGAAGGGTCACTTCTCTGCCTCCCATGCGACGAAGTCCTGGCGCTGGCGGCCGAGGCCGTCGATCTCGATCTCCACCACGTCGCCCGCGGCCAGGTAGGGGTACGTGCCGGACAGGGCCACGCCCTGCGGGGTGCCGGTGAGGATCAGGTCACCGGGCTCGAGCGTGACGTACTGCGACAGGTGGTGCACGATCTGCTCGACCGTGAAGATCATGTCGCTCGTGTTCGAGTCCTGCCGCGGCTCGCCGTTCACGAAGCTGCGGAGGCCGAGCGCCTGATGGTCCACCTCGTCCGGGGTGACCATCCAGGGACCCGTGGGATTGAAGCCGAAGGCGATCTTGCCCTTCGACCACTGCCCGCCGGACACCGCCATCTGGAAGTCGCGCTCCGACACGTCGTTCGCGGCGACGAAGCCGGCCACGTGCGCCATCGACTCCTCCGGGGAGTCGAGGTAGGCGGTGCGGGTGCCGATGACGATGCCGAGCTCGACCTCCCAGTCGGTCTTCTCGCTCCCGCGCGGGATCGTCACCGCGTCGTTGGGGCCGACGACCGTGTTGGGCGTCTTGAGGAAGATGATGGGGATGGTCGGCGGCTCCGACCCCGACTCCGCGGCGTGCGCGGCGTAGTTCATCCCGATGCAGATCACCGCGCTCGGGCGGGCGATCGGGGCGCCGATGCGCATCGTCGCGGCGTCCGGCAGCTCGGGGAGCTCCCCGGCGTCGCGGGCGGCGGCGACGCGGGCGACGAAGTCTCCCGCAAGGAAGTCGCCGTTGACATCGGATGTCACCGGGCGGAGGTCGAGGTAGCGGTCACCCTCCAGGAGGACGGGGATCTCCGCCCCCGGGGTGCCGAGCCGCGCGAACTTCATGATTCTCCTGATCGTTCGGGAGGCCGCTGCTCAGCGGCCGGTCTCGTTGACAGTATAGACATCGGATGTTTACACTCCAAGAGATCCGCGCGGAAGAACGACCCGCGCATGGAGAGGAACCCCGTGAGCCGTATCGTCGCCCTCGACACCACCGACATCCGCTTCCCCACGTCGCTGAGCCTCGACGGCTCCGACGCGATGAACCCGGACCCCGACTACTCCGCCGCGTACGTCATCGTCCGCACGGACGCCGCCGACGGCATCGAGGGGCACGCCTTCGTCTTCACGATCGGCCGCGGCAACGACGTGCAGGTCGCGGCCATCGACGCGCTCGCCGGACACCTCGTCGGGCGGGAGATCGAACCGCTGCTCGATGACATGGGCGGCACGTTCCGCGAGATCATCGGCGACTCGCAGCTCCGCTGGCTCGGGCCGGAGAAGGGCGTCATGCACATGGCCATCGGCGCGGTCATCAACGCGCTGTGGGACATCAAGGCCAAGCGCGCGGGCCTGCCGCTCTGGCAGCTCCTCGCCCGGATGACCCCGGAGGAGCTCGTCGACCTCGTCGACTTCCGCTACCTCACCAACGCCCTCACCCGCGAGGAGGCGCTGGAGATCCTGCGCACGGCGGAGCCCGGCCGGGCCGAGCGCGAGCAGCAGCTCCTCGCCACCGGCTACCCGGGCTACACGACCAGCCCCGGCTGGCTCGGCTACTCCGACGAGAAGCTCGAGCGCCTCGCCCGCGAGGCCATGGCCGACGGATTCACGCAGATCAAGCTCAAGGTCGGCGCCGACCTCGACGACGACATCCGCCGCTTCCGGAAGGCTCGGGAAGTGTGCGGCCCGGACTTCCCCATCGCGATCGACGCGAACCAGCGCTGGGAGGTCTCCGAGGCGATCGAGTGGGTGAACGCGCTCGCCGAGTTCCACCCCGCATGGATCGAGGAGCCCACCAGCCCCGACGACATCCTCGGGCACGCGGAGATCGCCCGCGGCGTCGCGCCCATCCGTGTCGCCACCGGTGAGCACGCGCAGAACCGGATGATCTTCAAGCAGCTCCTGCAGGCCGACGCGATCTCGGTCATGCAGATCGACGCCGTCCGCGTCGCGGGAGTGAACGAGAACATCGCCAACCTGCTGCTCGCGGCGAAGTTCGACGTGCCGGTGTGTCCGCATGCCGGCGGCGTGGGGCTGTGCGAGGCCGTGCAGCACCTGTCGATGTTCGACTTCGTCGCCCTCTCAGGCACTCGCGAAGGCCGCCTGATCGAGTTCGTCGACCACCTGCACGAGCACTTCATCGTGCCGACCGACATCCAGGGCGGCTCCTACATGGCTCCGACCGCGCCGGGTACGGGCATGGAGATGAAGGCCGACAGCATCGCGGAGTACACCTGGACGGGTGCGCATGTCCACGCCTGAGCGCCTGACCGTCCCGACCCTCGGCTACGGTGCCGCGAACGTCGGCAACCTCTTCCGTGAGCTGTCCGACGACGACGCGTGGGCGGTGCTGGACGCGGCGTGGGAGAGCGGCATCCGCTTCTACGACACCGCTCCGCACTACGGCCTCGGGCTGTCCGAGCGCCGACTCGGAGCCTTCCTGCAGACGAAGCCGCGGGACGAGTACGTGCTCTCGACCAAGGTCGGCCGGCTGCTGCGCCCGAACCCCGACCACGCCGGCGGCCTCGACACCGCGAACGACTTCCACGTACCGGACGACCTCCAGCGCGTGTGGGACTTCTCGGCGGACGGCATCCGGACGAGCCTGGAGGAGTCGCGCGAGCGCCTGGGCATCGAGCGCATCGACCTCCTCTACCTGCACGACCCGGAGCGGCACGACCTCGACCTCGCGCTCGCCGAGGCCCTTCCCGCCCTGGAGCAGTTGCGCGCCGACGGTGAGGTGACCGCGATCGGCATCGGCTCGATGGTGTCGGACGCCCTCGCGGCATCGGTGCGTTCGGCCGACCTCGACCTCGTGATGGTGGCCGGTCGGTACACGCTGCTGGAGCAGCCCGCCGCGGTCGACGTGCTGCCCGCGTGCCGCGAGACCGGGACCGGGATCGTCGCGGCGTCGGTGTTCAACTCCGGCCTGCTCGCCTCGAACGAGCCGCGACGCGATGGCCGCTACGAGTACGGGCAGCTCCCCGACGAGCTGTGGGACCGCCTCGTGCGCATCGCCGCGGTGTGCGCCGATCACGATGTGCCCCTGCCGGCCGCGGCGATCCGGTTCCCGCTGCAGTCTGACGTGGTGCGCTCGGTGGTCGTCGGGGGCAGCCGTCCGGCGCAGCTCCGGCAGAACGCCGAGTACGCTGCCCTGGAGATCCCGTCGGCCCTGTGGGAGAACCTCGCGGCCGAGGGCCTCATCCCCACCTCCTGACCCCCGTCCACCGAGAGGAGCCGCCGTGCTCGAAGGAATCCACCCGCTGCTGACCGGGGAGCTGCTGCTGCATCTCGACCGGATGGGGCACTCCGACGCGGTGGTCGTCGCCGACGCGCACTTCCCGGCGTGGGGACTGGGCGCACGGGTGGTCGAACTTCCCGGGACCACGACGCCGGAGGTCGTGGCCGCGATCCGCAGCGTGCTGCCACTCGACGACGCGCCCGGCATCGACCTGATGACCTCGGCCGACGGCGAGGTGCTGGATGTGCAACGCGAGCTCATGGCCGCGGCGGGTACGGAGCTCGACACCACGCGCTTCGTCGAGCGCTTCGCGTACTACGAGGTCGCGAAGGAGACGTACCTCATGGTGCGCACGGGGGAGACGCGCAAGTACGGCAACGCACTGCTCCGGAAGGGCGTGGTCGGCCACCCCTCGGCCTGACTCCGTTCACAACTCAGGAGCTGCGTCGGTGAAAGCGGCTGGACGGGCCGTTTCGACGCGGAGCCGCGCTCTTCTCCTGAGTTGTGAACGCCGGGTTCACCGCCCGACGGTGGACTCCCGCACGATGAGCTCGGCCGGGAACGGCGTCGGCGCCGGCGGGGGAGCGGTCGGATCGGCGAGGAGTTGCAGCAGCGCGGCCCCGGCGGCGCGGCCGATCTCGTAGCCGGGCTGCCGCACGCTCGTCAGCGGCACCACGCCCTGGTGTGCGGCGGCCACGTCGTCGAAGCCGACGAGGGCGATCTCCTCCGGCACCCGGATGCCGTGGCGGAGCAGCTGCGTCAGCACACCGAGGGCCACCCCGTCGTTCGCGGCGAAGACCGCGTCCGGGCGCTCGTCCGCCGGGAGCTCGACGAGGCCTGCCCCGGCGCGGAGGCCGTCCTCGGTCGCCAGATGCTCGACGTCGAGGACGGAGACGCGGACGTCCGTGCCCGCCACCGCATCGCGCAGGCCGGCGAGGCGGTCGTTCGATTGGCTGACCGTCGGGGCTCCGAGGAACAGGATGCGGCGTCGGCCGAGGGACAGCAGGTGCTCACCGGCCAGCCGTCCTCCGCCGCGGTCGTCGAAGGTGACCGCGGCGACGGAGGGCGAATCCCGGATGGGGCCGACGACCACCGAGCGGATCCCGCGGGTCGCGAGTTGCTCCAGCCGCGGCACGACATCGCCGCGCGGATAGATGATGATGCCCTGCACCCGGTGGGCCTCGAACATGTCGATGTTCTGCTCCTCGCGGGCGGCGTCGCGGGCGCTGTCGCTGAAGAAGAGCGACCAGCCGCCCTCCCGCGCCACGTCGTCGACGCCGCGGGAGAGGTCGTTGAAGTACGGCAGCCAGGCGTCGAGGAGGATGAGGGCGAGGGCCTTGCTCGATCCCGCGCGGAGCTGGCGGGCCGACTCGTTCGGCACGAAGCCGAGCTCGGCGATCGCGGCGCGCACCCGCTCGCGGCTGGCGGCGCCGAGGACGTGCGGGTGATTGAGGTAGTTCGACACGGTCGATGCCGAGACCCCCGCGAGAGCCGCGACGTCCTTCACGCTCGCGGACATGGGTCTCCTTCGACGGTGGGGCCGTCGGTGTGCGGCCCGATGAGGCCCAGGCTAGCGGAGGACTTGTAACGTGCCAAGAAAGTTCTTGACACCCCGGTCGACGGCGACGTAGCGTGACTCGCACACCGGACTTGTAACGTGCCAAGTCCGCGCGGCGACGGTGCCGGACACCCGCCGGAGGAGCGCTCATGAACATCGGCTGCCACGGACTCGTCTGGACGGGGACCTTCGACGCGGACGGCATCCGGCTCGCGGTCGAGAAGACGAAGCAGGCGGGCTTCGACCTCATCGAGTTCCCGCTGATGGATCCGTTCTCGTTCGACGTCGCCGCCGCGAAGGCCGCCCTCGCGGAGCACGGACTCGCGGTCAGCGCCTCGCTCGGGCTCTCCGACGAGACCGACATCACCAGCGGTGACCCCGCCGTGGTGGCCGCGGGCGAGGCGCTCCTGCTCCGCGCGGTCGACGTGCTCGCCGAGCTCGGGGGCACGCACTTCTGCGGCGTGATCTACAGCGCCATGAAGAAGTACATGGATCCGGTCACGCCCGAGGGTCTCGCCTCGAGCCGTCGGACGATCGCCCGAGTGGCCGACCACGCCGCCGAGCGGGGAGTCTCCGTCTCGCTCGAGGTCGTCAACCGCTACGAGACCAACGTGCTGAACACCGCGCGGCAGGCGCTGGCGTACCTCGCTGAGGTCGACCGTCCGAACCTCGGCATCCACCTGGACACGTACCACATGAACATCGAGGAGTCGGATATGTTCGCGCCGGTGCTCGATGCGGCCCCGGCCCTGCGGTACGTGCATATCGGCGAGAGCCACCGCGGCTATCTCGGCACCGGGACGGTCGACTTCGACACGTTCTTCAAGGCGCTCGGACGCATCGGCTACGACGGCCCCATCGTGTTCGAGTCGTTCTCCTCGGCCGTGGTCGCGCCTGACCTCAGCCGCATGCTCGGAATCTGGCGCAACCTCTGGACGGACAACGACGAACTCGGGGCGCACGCGAACGACTACATCCGCGACAAGCTCGTGGCGGTCGACTCCATCCGCCTCCACTGAGGCCCGCGGGTGCTTCGAGATCAAGATGTTATTACAGGTCTTCCCCCGCCGCCGATCGTTAGATACATTTAGATACAACTTGCACTGACCCGGGTGCAGGACGCAGAATTGATCCGATGTTTACGGCGGAACGGTCCGCCGAAATCGCGACAGAACCTTCAAGGAAGCAGGTGAGCGCATGAGTGGACCCATCCTGAGGGTCGAGGGGATCAGCAAGGGATTCCCCGGTGTCCAGGCGCTGAAGGACGTGCATCTCGAGGTGCGCGCCGGCGAGGTGCTCGTCCTCGTGGGTGAGAACGGTGCCGGCAAGTCCACCCTGATGAAGATCCTCTCCGGGATCTACACCAAGGACGAGGGCACGATCACGTTCGAGGGGCAGGAGGTCGAGCTCACCAGCCCGCTGCAGGCGCAGGAGCTGGGGATCACGATCATCCACCAGGAGCTCAACCTGATGCCCGACCTCACGGTCGCGCAGAACATCTACGTCGGCCGCGAGCCCACGACGGGCCCGTTCCTGTCGGAGCGGAAGCTCAACCGGCAGACGGCCGAGCTGCTGCAGCGCCTGGACATCCACCTCGACCCCCGCCAGCGCGTGGGAGAGCTGACGGTGGCCGAGCAGCAGATGGTCGAGATCGCCAAGGCGCTGTCCTTCAACGCCAAGGTCCTCATCATGGACGAGCCGACGTCGGCCCTCACCGACAGCGAGGTCGAGACCCTCTTCGTCCTCATCGAGCAGCTCAAGGCGCGCGGCACCGGCATCGTCTACATCTCGCACCGCATGGACGAGCTGCGCCGCCTCGCCGACCGCGTGACCGTGCTCCGCGACGGCACATACATCGGATCACTCGACAAGTCCGAGATCACGATTCCGACGATCATCGAGATGATGGTCGGCCGCGTGATCGACGAGGGCACGCGTCCGCAGGCGCGGGAGCATCTCAACGACCCCATCGTGCTCGACGTGCAGGGGCTCTCCACGCGGAAGCTCCTCAAGGACGTGTCGTTCCAGCTGCACAAGGGCGAGATCCTCGGATTCGCCGGCCTCATGGGCGCCGGCCGCACCGAGACCGCCCGGGCCGTGATCGGCGCCGACCACCGCGACGGCGGCACGATCACGATCGGCGGGCGCACCGTCCGCATCGCACAGCCCGCGGACGCGGTCAAGCACGGCGTCGGCTACCTCTCCGAGGATCGCAAGCTGCTCGGCCTCATGCTCGAGCAGGACGTCACCTTCAACACCGTGCTCGCGTCGCTCGGCTCCTACGCCAACGGCATCGGCTGGATGGGCGACAGCAAGGCGAAGAACCGCACCAAGGAATACGTCCAGCAGCTGCGGGTCAAGACCCCCTCGGTCAACCAGGTCGTCAAGCTCCTCTCCGGAGGGAACCAGCAGAAGGTCGTCATCGCCCGGTGGCTGATGCGCGACTGCGACATCCTCATCTTCGACGAGCCGACGCGAGGCATCGACGTCGGTGCGAAGGAGGAGATCTACCGCCTCATGCAGCAGCTCGCCGACGCGGGCAAGTCCATCATCGTCATCTCGTCGGAGCTCCCCGAGATCCTCCGGGTCGCGAACCGCATCGCCGTGTTCGCGAACGGCCGCATCACCGGGACGCTCCGCAACGAGGAAGCCAGCCAGGAGAAGATCATGCAACTCGCAGCCCACGGGGAGGAAGACTGATGAGCACCCCACAGCAGTCCGGATCGTCGACGACGACGATCATCCAGACGGCCGTCAACGAGGACACCGACAAGCGCGACGTCGCCGGGTTCCTCAAGCGGCAGTTCCAGCAGTCGCTCGCGTTCGGCACCCTGATCGTCCTGGTCATCTTCTTCTCGATCGCCAGCCCGAACTTCTTCACCTTCAGCAACATCGCCACGGTGCTGCTGTCCACCGCGGTCATCGGCATCCTCGCCCTCGGCACGACGTTCGTCATCATCACCGGCGGCATCGATCTGTCGATCGGTACCGGCATGGCGCTCTGCGCCGTGATGACGGGTGTGCTCATCACCAACCTGGGCCTGCCCGTGTGGGTGGGCGTGCTCGGCGGCATCGCGACCGGTGTGCTCATGGGTCTGGTGAACGGCGTCAACATCACCTTCCTGCGGCTGCCGCCGTTCATCGCGACGCTGGCCATGATGATGATCGCCGGCGGCCTCGCCCTCGTCATCTCGAACGTCGCGCCGATCTACTTCTCGACCTCGGCTCCCGACTTCAAGAAGATCGCGCTCGGCGTGCTCATCCCCGGCATCCCGAACGCGGTGCTCATCACCGCGGCCCTCGCGATCGTCGCCTGGCTCGTGCTGTCGAAGACGCTCCTCGGGCGGTACACGTTCGCGATCGGATCGAACGAGGAGGCCACGCGCCTCTCCGGCGTCAACACGCGCCGCTGGACGATCCTCATCTACATGTTCGCGGGCGCCTTCACCGGCATCGCCGGCATCGTTATCGCCGCCCGCCTCGACTCGGCCCAGCCGCAGATCGGCACGGGCTACGAGCTGCAGGCCATCGCGGCCGTGATCATCGGCGGCACCTCGCTGCTCGGCGGCCGCGGCTCGATCCTCGGCACCGTGATCGGTGCGCTCATCATGAGCGTCCTGGTCAACGGCCTCCGGATCATGTCGATCCAGCCGGAGTGGCAGAACATCGTCGTCGGCGTCGTCGTCCTGCTGGCCGTCTTCCTCGACTCGCTGCGCAACCGCCAGCGGACCTGAGACACGGCGGCGGCGAAACCCGTGCCCGCCGCCGTCCCCGGCTCCGGCCGGACCCCGCGGAACCCTCCGCACAGGCACCACGAATGTCCACCCGCCGGTCCTGGCCGGCACCCACACAGAACAACGGAGTTTCCATGAAATTCGGCAAGAAGACCGCATTCGCGGCACTCGTGGCCGCATCCGCGCTCGTGTTCGCCGGCTGTGCCGGCGGCGGCGACGTGATCGAAGAGGGCTCGGGCGGCGACACCGGCAGCAGCGACGGCGAGATGTACATCGCCATGGTCTCGAAGGGCTTCCAGCACCAGTTCTGGCAGGCCGTCAAGAAGGGTGCGGAGGAGAAGGCCCAGGAGCTGGGTGTCAAGATCACCTTCGAGGGCCCGGCCGCCGAGACCGAGATCGCGCAGCAGCTCGAGATGCTGACCGCCGCGATCGACAAGAACCCGGACGCCATCGCCTACGCCGCCCTCGACCCCGAGGCGTGCGTCGCCCCGCTCGAGCAGGCGAAGTCGAAGGACATCCCCGTCGTCTACTTCGACGCCCCGTGCAACGGCGACGTCGGACTCAGCCTCTCCGCGACGGACAGCAAGGTCGCCGGCGCGCTGGCGGCCGAGCACATGGCCGAGCTGATCGGCGGCGAGGGCGAGGTCGCCATCGTCGGTCACTCGCAGATCAACTCGACGGGTGTCGAGCGTCGCGACGGCTTCGTCGAGAAGATCGAGGCGGACTACCCCGACATCGAGATCGTCGACATCCAGTACGGTGACGGCGACCACCTGAAGTCGGCCGACATCGCCAAGACGCTCATCGCGGCGCACCCCGACCTCAAGGGCATCTACGGCACCAACGAGGGCTCGGCCATCGGCGTCGTGAACGCCGTGAACGAGCTCGGCCTGGAGAAGGGCAAGATCACCATCGTCGGCTTCGACTCCGGTGCAGCCCAGATCAACGCCATCAAGGACGGCACCATGGCCGGCGCCATCACGCAGGACCCGATCGGCATCGGCGCCCAGGTCGTGCAGGCGGCCTACGACGCGGCCAACGGCGACGACGTCGAGGAGTTCTACGACACCGGTTCCTACTGGTACGACAAGAACAACATCGACGACGACAAGATCGCCGCGGTCCTCTACGAGTGACCCGCACGACGGAGCCCCTCGCCTTCGGGCGGGGGGCTTCGTCGTGTTCAGTGGTGTTCCGGGTCCGTGGGTCCGTGATCCGTGGTCCGTGGTCCGTGGTCCGTGGTCCGTGGGCGATCGGCGGTCCGATTGCACGACCCCGGGGCGGATGCACGATCGGACCCCCGGTTTCCTCGTGCACCCGTCTCGGGGTCGTGCAGATGAACAGGGTCCGGGGTCGGGTCGGTCTGGGGTCTGGGTCTGGGATCGGTCTGGGGTCCGGGGTGGGGGGACGGGGGTGGGACGGATGCACGACGCGGGGACCGATGTGTGACCGGGTGGGCGGTTGGGTCGTGCCGTCGTGACAGGGGTGTGCAGGTGAAACCGGAGGGCCGAGCGGAGCCGTGTGGCACGAGGGACGGTCAGCCAGAAGGACGGACGTGGGCACGACGAGGGGCGGATGCACGACGGGGTGACGGGGGCACGACGAGGGGGCCGGAACGGGCGTGCGGGCGTGGCGAGGTCGTGCAGGTGAAACAGGGAGACGGAGAGGGGAGACGGAGAGGGGTCAGACGGGGTCAGAGGGGGCGGAGGAACGTGAGGATCGAGGTGGGCTCGACGATGAGTTCCTGGAGCGCGGCGTTGAAGGGGACGCCGGCGGGTGCGTGGAGATGGGCCTGGAAGGCGTCCTCGTCGCGGTAGACCTCGTAGACGAAGAAGCGGTCGGGGTCGTCGACGAGACGGTGGGCCTCGAAGACGATGTTGCCCTCCTCGGCGCGGACGACCTCGGCGAAGTCCCGCAGCAGTGCCGCGACGCGGTCGGCGGCCCCGGGCTGCGCGGTGAAGACGGCGTGGAGGACGGTGGGTTCGGGCATGACGACTCCTCGGGTTCGGGTGGTCAGGGGCGGAGAGTCAGGAAGCGCGCCGGCGTCGTGACGAGCATCCGGTGCACCGCGTCATCGCCGACGGCTTCGCGGAGTCGCGGGAGGTAGCGCTCGCCGAGGTAGGCGAGACCCGGCATGCCGCCGTAGGCGATGTACCGGGTGCGACGGGCGACGTCGCCTCCGAGCAGGATCCGGTCGCCGGCCCCGCGCTCGACCACGGCGACCGTGAGCGCCAGCAGCTCCGCGTCGGACCGGGTGCGCGGCCTGGCGAAGCCGTCGTAGCCGAGGTGGGCACCGCGCTCGGCGAGCGAGACGTGCAGACCGGGGTCGGGGTCACGGTCGGCGTGGGCCAGGACGACGCGATCCGCTGCCACCCCCTCGGCCTCCAGGAGGTCGAGGACCTCGTGGGCCGCGGTGCCGAACTCCAGATGCACCATGACGGGCGCTCCCGTCTCCCGGTGCGCCCGGGCGACGGCGACCAGGGTCGTCCGCTCGAACGGGCTGATGCGCCAGTAGTCGGCGCCGCCCTTCAGCATCCCGGCGCGCACGGGCTCCCCTCCAGGGCCCGCGGCGAGGGGCACGTCTGGCGTCTCGAACACCGCGGCGTCATCCGCCGGCATCCCGCGCGTGAGGTCGGACACGAACAGGGCGGCCAGGCGGTCGGCGCCCCACACCTGCATCGGGTGGTCGGGGCCGTAGTGGGCCTCACGGTGTCGACCGGTCGTCGCGACGACATGCAGCCCGGTCGCGGCGCTGATGCGGGCGACGGCGGCGGGGTCGCGGCCCAGGCCGAACGGCGTGGCGTCGGCCATGGCCTCGAAGCCGCTCGCCCGCAGCAGACCGGCCTCCTCGCCGGACGCGGCCTCGTCGTCGAGCTCGTCCCCGACCAGCAGCGGCGACACCTGGAACAGGTGCTCGTGGTAGTCCACGCGCCCGAGCTGCGACGGGTCGATGTCGCCGAGGACGGTCCGCACGGCGGGCATCAGCGCACCGACTCCGCAGCCTCCGCGAGGCGCTCGACGGTCTCGGGCGTGAGGTCGAGGTCGAACACGTCCGCCACGACCTGCGACCAGCCGTGGATGAAGTACCGCCAGCCGTCGACCACGAGCAGCGCGCGATCGTCCTCCTGCGCCTCGGCCTGGTGCAGGAACTCCAGCGAGCCGCGGTAGTTGAACTCCCACACGTACGCGCCCTGGGGGAAGACGACCGCGTCGGTCAGGGGCGACCCGGGGCGGTCCTTGCCGAGCCCGGTGGCGTTCGCGATGACCGATCCCGCGGGGGCGGCCGTGACCAGAGCGTCGGCCTCCTCCGGCGTCTCGGTGACGACGTAGCGAAGCAGTCCCTCCGGGGTGCCGTGCTGGAGGTGCACTTCGCGGAGGTGGTCGAGCTTGTCCTGGGTGCGCGCGGTGACGGTGATGAGCGCGGGGGCGTCGTCCCGCTCGGCGAGGGCCCAGCTCAGGGCGGTGCCGGAACCACCGGCCCCGAGGATGACGACCTCGGCACCGGTGCGCGCGAAGTGATCGGCGGGCAGGAAGTCGCGCAGCGCCAGGTCGACCGTGATCGGGTCCTTCGCGCGGCCGGACAGCGTGGAGCCGCGCTTGGCGATGCTCGAGATCTCGGCGCAGGACACCGCGAACGGATCGAGCTCGTCGAACAGGTCGGACGCCGCCGCGTACACGTTCATCTTGTGCGTGGTGACGAGCGCGCCGCGGTGGTGCGGGTCGTCGCGGATCTGTTCGACCATGGCGCGGTACTGCGCGGGGTCGGCATCCATCGGCAGGTCGTGGCCGACGAGGGTCCGGGTGGGGAGGCCGAGGATGTCGGCCCACAGCGGGAACACCTTCATGATCGACGACGAGGCGGTGGTGACGCCCACGAAGCCCATGTAGTCGGCGGTGGCGGGCGGTGCGGAGGGCGTCGCGGCGGTGGTCATCGGTTCTCCTCGGGGGCGGACGCGGGGACGGGGACGGGGTGGGCGGGGTCGGCGCCACGGAGGACCGCGATCACGTCGTCGAGGGACAGCGCCCCCATGTTGTCGACGGCCTGGGTGGTCTGGGCACCGAGGTGCGGGGTGACGATGACGCGGTCGGCGAGCGCCGGGTCGAGCAGGGGGCTGTCGTGCGCGGCCGTGTCGCCGTCGAGGGTGTCCGCCGCGTACCCGGCGAGGATGCCGTCGCGGAGCGCGTCGGCCACGGCCTGCTCGTCCACGAGGTCGCCCCGGGCGGTGTTGACGAGCACGGTGCCCGGCCGCATCCCGGCGAGGCGGTCCGCGTCGACGAGCTGTTGCCCGCCGGGGGCGTGCAGGGTGATCACATCGGCGGTGCGGAACAGGTCGTCGAGGGTGACGGGTTCGGCGCCGCGGTCCCGCACGAGGTCGGCGGGCAGGAACGGGTCGGAGGCGAGCAGCCGCGGACCGAACCCGCCCAGTCGCCGCGCGACCCCCTGGCCGATCCGCCCGAAGCCGACGATGCCGACCGTCGCGGCGCCGAGCTCCCGGCCGCGGCGCACGGTCCAGTCGCCGGTCCGCACGCGGCGGTCGCCGTCCGGGATGGTGCGCAGGGCGGCGAGCATGAGGCCGACCGCGTGGTCGGCGACCGCGTCGGCGTTCGCGCCGGGGGTGTTCGTGACCGGGATGCCGCGCTCGCGTGCCGCCGCGAGGTCCACCGCCTCGGTGCCGACCCCGTAGCGCGCCACGACCTTGAGCTTCGGGCCGGCGGCGAGGTGCGCGTCGGTGACCGGTCCGGTGCCGGCGATCCAGGCGTCGGCGCCGTGCAGCAGCACCCGCAGCTCGTCGAGGTCGTGATGCGCGGGTCCGCGGAGGATACGGTGTCCGGCCTGCGCGGCGCGCCCGACCAGGTCGAGGTCGCCGTCCGAGAAGGAGCGGCTCGTGACGAGGATGACGCCCATCAATGCGGCCTTCCGGCGAACCACGGCGCGAGGGCCGTGTAGGCGTCGGTGAAACGCGCGTGGCGCTCGGCGTAGACCGCATGCCGGGAGGGGTCGGGCGTGAACTCGGCGGTGACCTCGCTGAGCGCTCGGGCGGCGGAGAAGTCGGTGAGGCCGAGACCGACGGCTCCCGTGACCGCGGCACCGAGGCTGTTCGCCTCCTCCACGATGGTGCGGCGACGAACCGGCACTCCCCAGACGTCGGCGAGGACGGCGAGGTAGACGTCGCTCTGCGCGCCGCCGCCGACGGCGTCGATGCGGTCGATCGTCGCGCCAGCTCCCCGGAACGCCTGGATGCAGGTGAGGAGGTTGAACGCCGTCCCCTCCAGGACTGCGCGCACGAGGTGGGCCCGCCCGTGGTGGCGGGCGAGACCGACGAACGCGCCGCGCGCGTCGGGATCCCACAGCGGGGAGCGCTCGCCGAGCAGGTAGGGAAGGAAGTAGAGGTCGTCGGTGTCGACATCGCTCGCGGCCTCGGCGACGAGGCGCCCCGTCTCCGGGTGCGCGGGGTCGACGGAGAGGGCTTCGGCGATCCACTGCACGGAGGCGCCGCCGGCCTGCATGGTCGCGGTCGGCACGAACGAGCCCGGGACGACGTTGTCGAAGGTGAAGGTCCGCATCGCGGCGTCGTGCAGCGGGGCGTCCGCCGCGAAGGAGATCCACGACGAGGTGCCGAGGCAGACATAGGCGCCGTCCTCGGGCGCCACGATTCCGGAGCCGACCGCGGCGAGCGGTCCGTCGCCGCCGCCCATGACGACCCGGACGCCGGTGTGCAGCCCGAGCGCTTCGGCCGCGGCGGCCGTGAGCGGGCCCGCGATCTGCGTCGACTCCAGGATCTCGGGGAACAGGGCGGGATCGAGCCGCGCGGCGGCGAGGATCTCGGGGGACCACGTGCCGGCGACCTGGTCGTACGCGTTCGTGCCGGAGGCGTCCGAACGGTCGGTGGCCAACCGCCCGGTCAGCCGCAGCACGATGAAGTCCTTGGCCACGCACACCCGGCGCACGCGCTCCCACACCTCGGGTTCGTTGTCCCGGACCCACATGACCTTCTCGATCGAGTAGGTGGGGTTGAGGCGGTGACCGAGGATGCCGTACGCGCGCTCGGCGCCGACCGCCGCCTCGAGCTCGCGCTGCTGGGCGCCGGCGCGGGTGTCGGCCCAGATGATCGCCGGCCGCGCGGGCTCTCCGTCGGCGTCGAGCAGCACGGCGCCCATCATCTGCCCGCTGACCACGAGCCCGGCGACGTCGGCGGCGGCGGTACCGGTGCGCGCGAGCAGATCGCGGGTCGCCGTGACGACCGCGTGCCACCAGTCGGCCGGGTCCTGCTCGGCGACGCCGCCGGCCGCGAAGTGGGCGGGGTAGGGAACCGTGACCGCGGCGATCAGGCGGCCGTCGTCGTGGTGCAGGGACGCCTTGTTCCCGGTCGTGCCGAGGTCGTGGGCGATGATCATGGCCGGAGCCTATTCCGCGTAGGGACGCAGGTCGACGCCGGACTCCGCGCGGAACGCCCGCGAGCCCATGCCGTGCTCCAGCACCCAGCCGTAGTCGTGGCCTGCACCACCCGGGTACACGGCGAGGAAGGAGTAGGGCTCGTCCCCGGTGTTCACGGAGCGGTGCGCCCAGCCCGGCGGGATGTAGCCGATGGTGCCCGGGAGCATGTCGAGCCATTCAGTGCGCTCGCCGTCGAACATGAGCAGTCCGCCGCGGCCGTGCAGCGCGAGGTAGATCTCGCCCTGGTGGTCGGGGTGCTGGTGGCCCTTGGTCATCCAGAGCTCGCCGCCCGTGTCGCCGGGCATGATCGTGGTGATCGACTGCGGCAGCTCGCGCTCGATCTCGGGCACAGGGGAGCTGACGACCGTGTAGACGATCGGGTCCTCGCCCGCGGCGGCGGCCGCCCAGGCGTCGTGGTCGCGGAACAGGCCCTCGAGGTCGGACATCCGCCGGGTCAGCGTGGGGCCTTCGGGGGAGAGGGTGAGCTTCTCAGCGTCGAAGGCGATCGCCATCGGGGAGATCGGCGGGGTCTGGTACTCGGGCATCCATGCTCCTCGAAACGGGTGCTGCGTCGTCGCGCAACCTGTAATGACAAGCTCACTGTACCTGTTATGACAGGTTGCGTCCAGTGCTCTCCCGCGCGCGAGGAGCCGCGCATGCGGCGGTCTCAGCGGGCAAGCGCGCGCTCGAGATGTGCGCGCCCGTCGCGGATCGCGGCCGCCGTCACGTCGTCCCACCCGGGATACTCCGCATGGCCGGCCGGAAGCACCGCCAGCTCGAGATCATGGGCCCCCGCGGCGACCGCGAACTGCCCCTGCGGCGGCACGTACTGGTCCCAGAGAGCCGCCTCCACCCGGACCGGTACCTCCGCGAAGCCGATGCTCGTCGAGGAGTCGAACCAGCGCAGCACCTCGCGGGCCTCGGGATGCCGCAGGACGTGCTGACGCACGGTCTCCCCGCTCCCCAGGCACGGCACCGCCAGCCGTTCGTCGTACTGGCCGAAGCTCGGCACGATGAGGGTGGCCCCCACGAACCGGTCGTCCCACGGCAGGGCGAGCGCGCCGATGCCGCCGCCGAAGCTCTCCCCGACGTAGTAGAGAGGAAGCGCGCCGACGACCGAGACGAGGACGTCCGCCGCCAGCCACAGGTCGCGCGCGCAGAGGCCGAGCACGTAGCGCTCCGGATCGTCGATGCCCGCGAGCACGTGCTCGGGGGTGGGCTCGGGCGCTCCGATCCCCGCGTTCAGCACGCCGAGCCCGCGGGCCACGGGATAGATCGCCGCGACGTCGTCCGGCACCCGGGCGAGATCGACCGCGTCGCGACCCCCGTAGCCGTGGCCGTGCACGACGCCCGCGCGGGGAGGGCCGTCGAGGGGCTCGACCACCCAGGCCCGCAGTCGCACGCCGTTGACGCCGGCATGCTCGACGACGGACACCCGACGGCCCTGCTCCTCGGAGGTGGAGAGGACCACGGGGGCCGCGTCCACCGCGGCGGCCTCGCGCCGCCAGCGCCGCCAGCGGTCGGCGAAACCGGGCGGCGCGGGCACGGGGCGGACGGCGCGGAGGTCGGCTTCGGTGCGGCCGTAGCTGCCGTCGAACGCGGCATCGGGGAACCAGGTGGCGTAAGGCTCGGGGAAGGTCATGCGGGCTGAGGGATCCTGTTCCGGGAGTGGGGCGGGCGGGGGTGCGTGGCAGACTGGAGGCTCCATCGGAAGGAGACCGCGTGCTGGTCACGGAACGACGCGAGCGCATCCTCGCCCTGACCCGCGATCGCGGCACTGCGTCCATCGGCGAGCTCGCGGCCACGCTGCAGGTGAGCGAGATGACGGTGCGGCGCGACGTCGATCAGCTGGCCGAGGAGGGCGCGGTCGAGCGCATCCGTGGCGGCGTGCGGGCGCGGGGCCTCCAGCGCCTGGCTCCGGCCCCGGCGGCCTCGGCCGAACGGCGTGCGATCGTCGCGGCGGCCGCGGATCTCGTGGAGCCCGGCATGGCCGTCGGCATCTCCGGCGGACCCACGGCGCTGGCGCTCGCGCGGGAGCTCGTGCGCGTCCCGGAGCTCACGGTCGTCACGAACGCCCTGCCGGTCTCCGACCTGTTCTCGCCGCCGGACCGCGCGGACGCCCCGTACACGCAGACGGTCGTGCTCACCGGGGGCGTGCGAACGCCCTCGCAGGCCCTCGTCGGACCGGTCGCCGTCCGCGCCCTCGAGCATCTGCACTGCGACCTCGTGTTCCTCGACGCCCACGGCCTCGACGAGCAAGCCGGCATCACGACCATGAACCTGCTGGAGGCCGAGACCAACCGGGCGCTCATGGCTGCAGGGCGGGAGGTCGTCGTCCTCGCGGAGCACAGCCGCTGGGGCGTGGTCGGACTCACGACCGTCGCCGACCTCAGCGACATCGACCGCCTCATCACCGACGACGGCCTCGACGACTCCGCGCGGGAGCTGCTCGCCGCCCACGTCGGTACCCTGCACGTCGCGCCGCGCGACGGCGGCGACGAACGTGCGCTCGCGGCGGCCCTCGCGGAGTGAGTCCGCCGCCGTCATCGGGCCGTGCTCGCCCGCGGAATCAGCCGGGCGCCGACCGTCACGTGCCGCACCGGGAGATCGGCTCCCGGGGGTGCGGCGATCTGCCGTTCCAGCTCCGTGAACGCGGCGTCCACGAGGCGCGCGTGGTCGGGGGCGATGGTGCTGAGGGCGGGGACGGCGAAGCGTGCGGCGCGGATGTCGTCGATGCCGACGACGGCGACGTCTCCCGGCACGTTCCGTCCCTGGGCCTGAAGGGCGGCCAGGGCGCCGAGGGCAACGGAGTCGTTCGAGCAGACGATGCCGTCGAGGTCGGGGACCGCGGCGGCCATGGCGCCCGCCACGCGTTCACCCTCCTCGGCTGTGAAGGCGTCGACCTGCGCGGTGAGTGCGGGATCGGCGGGGATTCCGGCGGCGGCCAGCGCCTCCAGGTATCCGGCATGCCGACGGTCGGCGGCGTCCGACGGGCGGGCATCGCGGCGACCGACGAAGGCGATGCGGCGGCAGCCGACCGCGAGCAGGTGCTCCGTGGCGGTGTAGGCGGCGGCCCGGTTGTCGATCGTCACGTGCGTGAACGGGCTCACCTGGATGTGCTCGCCGAGCAGCACGAGCGGCCCGGGGGAGGTGCGGCGGGTGAGGTCGGCGACCGTGAGCGAGCGCGGGATGTGGATGAGCCCGTCGATGGGTGGCAGGCCGACGCCGTTGGCGACGTCGATCTCGCGGCCGTGGTCGCCCTCGGTCTGCACGATGAGCACCGCCAGCCCTCGGTCGTCGGCACCGCGGACGATGCGGGAGCCGAGCTCCGCGAAGTACGGCTCCTCCAGATGCGGCACCGCGAGCGCGATGAGTCCCGTGCGGGTGGCCCGCGCGACGGGGAGCACGCGGCCGCCGGGCGAGGTGGTCACCTGCGGCCTCCTGGAGGGACGACGGTCTCCGCCGGGACGACGGATGCCCTTCACGTTAGCGCCCTCCGTCACGATTGCACTCGGAACGCGATCACGCGCGCCTCCGCGACGCCGTTCGTCCGCTCCACCACGAGGCGGGCGGCCGTGAAGGCGCCGAGGTCCGCCGGCAGCGGATGCACCCGCAGGCGATGGCGGTTGTCGCGCTCCTCGGCCACGGTGCGCCACTCGTCCGAGCCCTCCGGCTGCACCTCGACGCGATAGTCGCGCACGAGCTGGGGCAGCACCTCGTCGGGGCTGCGGTGGTGATGCAGGGTGTTGAGCTCCAGGTCCACGTCGTCGTCGAACACGAGACGGATCTCGGATGCCGTGATCGGCTGCTCCCAGTCCAGGCGCAGCCACTGCGGGCCCTCCGCCTCCGGAGCGGACGCCCACAGGTGCGGCCCGCCGAACGGACGGTTGTAGCCGGAGACGGCGCGCTCCGGCGCGACGGCCTCGGAGTCCGGGGCCGTGCGGAACGCGGGCACCCGGCCGCGCAGCGGCTTGGTCGGCCACTGCACGAGGAGGCCGTCGCGGTCGACCTGCACGTTGCGGTCGTCGTTGTCGACGCGGTGCACGAGGGTGAGCACCCCTGGCGGCAGCTCGGAGGCGAGCTGCACGTGCACCTGCGGGTTCGCGCGGAGCACGACGATCGCGTTCTGCGGCTCCTCCGGCGCGAAAGGCGTCTCCGCCCGCACCCAGGACGGGCCACCGGCGGGGACGTCGATCACCGTGCGGTGCTCGAGCACCGCGGGCACGATGTTCTGCGGACGGCCGGTGGACCAGACCTCCACCATGACCTGCGTGTCGGCCTCGGCGCTGAGCAGGAGCTCGGTGGTGTCGAGGCGCGGGTGCACGGGGACGACGACGCCGAGGTCGTCCGTCAGGGCGTGCGGGGTCGCGGCGGCCACCGCGCTCGCCGGGGTGCCGATCGTGCGCAGGGTGCTGGACGCGGAGACGGCCGCGGTGCGGGCGAGATCGGCGGCGTCCTCGTTCGCGACGCCGATGAGGGACGCGTCGGCGCGCAGCAGCGTCTGCCGGAGCTCCGCACGGTGGTTCTCGTACAGCTCCCGGGGCGTGGCGTCGTGGGCGTAGCAGAGGGCGGCGGCGGTGCCCGCGGCCTCGCCCATCGCGGCGCATGTCGCCATCACCCTGGCAGCGCCGAACGCGATGTGCGTGGCCGAGATGTCGCGGCCCGCCATCAGCAGGTTGTCGACGTTGACGGAGTAGAGCGAGCGGAACGGGATCTCGAAGACGCCGTCCGAGAAGCGCTGCACCGCGCCGGCCCCCGTCGCGTACATGCCCTCGGCGGGGTGCAGGTCGATGGACCAGCCGCCGAACGCGATGCCGTCGTCGAACGACGTCTGTTCCAGGATGTCCTGCTGGCGCAGCGTGTAGTCGCCGATGAAGCGGCGGTACTCGCGCTTGCCGGGGATGTTGCCGATCCATTCCAGCGTCAGGTTGTCGGCGTCGAACTCGCCGGAGTTCTTGATGTGGTCCCAGATGCCGAGGATCACCGCCCGCAGCTCATCGCGGATCGCCTCGTTGTCGTCGACGATGTCGAGCGTGCCGCCCCACTCGATCCACCAGTAGTGCGCGCCGCTGTCGCCGCTGCGGATGATGCGCGACGAGGGGATCGGGGTGGTCGAGATGTCCTTCGCGCTCTCCGGCGCGACGTACTTCACCGGGTGCCCGAGATCCTTCGTATAGAAGAGGAGCGTCGAGCCGAGGAACTCGCGCACGGGCTGCTCGGGCGCCCAGTCCTCACCGAACTCGCTGCGGCTCTCCTTGCCCAGCCGGTGCCGGGCGCCGACGAGACGGCCGACCAGCCCGTCGCCCGTGCAGTCCAGGAACAGGGGCCCGCGGAAGACCGTGCGGATCTCGGAGCCCATCGTCCAGCCGGTGACCGACCGGACCCGACGGGCGTCGTCGGGTCCGGTGGCCTCGGCCTCGAGCACCTCCGTGTTCAGGAACAGCGTGAGGTTGGGCTCGCGGCGCACGATGTCGAGCACCACGTCGTCCCAGTACACGGGGTTGCCCTCGGGGTTGCGGAACTGGTTCTCCCGGTACATCTCGCCGATGATCCCGGTCTCCCGCGCCCACCGCTGGTTGCCGTGGGCGGTCGCTCCGCACACCCAGACCCTCACCTCCGACGAGGAGTTGCCGCCGAGTACCGGCCGGTTGTTGATCAGCACGGTACGTCGGCCGAGGCGGGCGGCCGCGACGGCGGCGCTCACTCCGGCGAGGCCGCCGCCGACGACGATGATGTCGGCTTCGACGGTCTGGGTGCGCATGGGGATGGGTTCCTTTCGGGAGGGGTGGTGGTGCCGCTCAGCGCGCGGCGATCGCTTCGATCTCGTAGACGCGGGCGACGTCGGTGGCGGAGTCGGACGGGTCGGTGATGAGGAGTCGCACGGCGTCGGCGGTCCGTCCCTGGGCGTCGACGACGACCGTCGTCTTCGTGTTGCCGGTGATGGTGCCGACAGTGACCCAGCCGCCGGCGGTCCGGAGCTGCACGGTGAAGTCGCGCAGCACCGACGTCTGCGGCGGCCCGACGGTGTAGCCGCTGCGCACCCGGACGACGTCGAGCGGCGCGGCCTCGTCCCACGCGACCGTGATGGTCGGCTGGGTGTCGGAGGCCGCCGAGATCCACCGGCTCGCATCCGTGCACCCGCCGTCGATGGCCTTCTCCGGGCCGGTGTCGGCGCGGAGCTGGGACGAGGCGGTCGCGGTGCCGCCGAGCGCCAGGTTCTCGCCGCCGGCATCGCCGCGGAGGGAGGCGACGATGGCGGAGAGGCTGGTGGTGCCGGCCTGGCCGTCGCGCGGGATCTCGGCGTGCCGCAGCGTCCCGCCGCCGGGAACAGCGGGGGCGCTGAGGTAGACGACGTCGGTGCCGTCGGCGCGGGTCGCCGCGCGGAGCCGCTGCTGGCCCACGACGGGGTCGCCCACGGTGTCGGCGGTCCATCCGGAAGCTCCGGCGGTCAGCAGCACCGTCTGACTGCGGGTGATGCCGCAGTCCTGCACCGACACCACGGCGTAGACGCGGGTCTCACCGCCCGCGGTCGTCGTGTCGAGGGCGGCGATGGTCTGCACGCCGCCACCCGGGGCGTCCGTGTCCACGAGGGTCTCACTCGTCCAGGCCGAGCCGGTCCAGGTCGCCCATCGCACGTCGAAGGCGTTCTCCGTCTCATCCGCGTACCGGTAGGTCACGCCCACGAGCTCGCCGTCGGCGAGGGCCATCTTCGCGGTCTGCACCGCCGGCACGGCGTCGCCGATGGTCTCGCCGGGCTCGTAGCCGCGCCACACGACGGCGCCGGGGGTGTCCGGGCGGATCGGTGTCGGCAGCGCCTGCCCGGCGACGTCGCGGAAGCCGCCCGTGGCCGGGTCGTACACCGCGTACGAACCGAGGTGACGGTAGGGATCGGCGGGCCACGGACCCCACTCCCACAGCACGTGCACCTTGCCGTCCGCGTCGACCTCGAGGTCGTCCGGGTAGAAGGAGTGGTTCACGGCCGCGGCGATCGTGGTCTCCCGGCTCCACGTCCCGGCGGCGGGGTCGTAGTGGTACAGCACCCCGTCGCGGCGGGCCTGCGGGTCGGCGCCCACCCGCACCATGAGCCAGATGTCGCCGTCGGCGCCCTGCGCGGTGACCGGGTAGGAGATCGCGGCGCCGGCGTCGGGCATCTCGGCGCTCACGTCGACGAGCGAGGTCGCGTCGTAGGGCACGGTGGAGCGGAAGTACTTCCACGGCTCGTGGTGCATGGAGACGAACGCGTGGATGTACCCGTCGCCGTCGATCGCGATCGAGGGCTGGTTGTGGCCGTTGTCGTCCGCATACTCCGCGCAGGCCCCGGTCGCCAGGCGCAGGCAGCCCGATGTCCACGTGCCGTCGGCGGCGCGGACGGCCAGGTTCACCTGGTGCTTCGTCGCCACCGAACCGGGCACGTTGTAGGCGAAGTACGTCTCGTCGCCGTCGACGACGAGCGGGTTCCACCAGCCGGACTGGTTGGAGCTGTCGACCGTGACGGGCACGGTCTCGACGTCGGGGGTCGCGGCGGCGGCCGGAGCCGGCGCGGCGAGGACGAGTGCGGTGAGGGCGGCGGCAGCGGTGGCGCCGGCCTTCCAGCGGAGGGTCATGGCGATGCTCCTCAGCCCAGCAGCTTCTGCGCCTGGTCGCCGGCCTGCGCCATCGCGTCCTTCGCGCTCTGCTGTCCCACGAGGACGGCCTGCACGCGGTCGGCGATCACGGTCTCGATCTGGGCGTACTGCGGGTACTGCCAGAACGGGTTGGTGGTCGCGGTCGCCGTGATCTTCTCGGCGAAGCGCGAGCCGAACGCGTCGGACGCCACCTCCTTCGAGGCCTGCGCCTCCTCGGTCACGGGCGGCAGTCCGCGCAGCTCGTAGTCGCCGAGCACCGCCTTCAGGTCGCTCGTGGCCCACTGGCCGAAGTCCGCGGCCGTGCGCGTGCTGTCTCCGGCTCCGCCGCCGACGATGGCGATCGCGCCACCCCAGACGAGGGCGCGCGGGGTGTCGCCCTTCTTCAGCACGGGGCGGGACTCGGGCACGAGCTTGGAGGCGAGGTCCGGATCCGGCGAGTCCTTCGTGACGGACGCGCGGCCCACGGGGGCGTCGTCGTAGATGGCGGCGCGGCCCTGGGAGAACAGCGAGCGGGCGTCGAAGCGGTCGACGTCGGCGGCGATGAGCCCTTGGTCGTACAGCGACTTGTACCAGGTGACTGCCTCGATGCTCGCGTCGTCGCCGATCGTGACCTTGCCGTCCTTGACGAGGTCGCTGCCGAACGTCTGCATCCAGATGAGAACGTCCTTGAGCTGGGCGGCCTTGGTCGAGGCGGCGTAGGGGATGAGGCCGCCGCCGAGGGCCTTGAGCTTCTTCAGCGCCGCCTCGAAGTCGTCGACGGTGGTCGGGAACGTGGAGATCCCCGCCTTCTTCAGGAGCTCGGAGTTGGTGATGAGCCCGATCGCGCCGATGGTCCACGGGAACGCGTACTGGTTACCGTCGAGCTGCGTGGCCTCCAGGCTCGACGCGGTGTAGCCGCGGCCCTTCGTGAGTGCCGAGACGTCCTCCAGCTTGCCGAGCGCGGCCAGCGAGGCGAGCCAGGCGACGTCGACGTGCGCGGCGCCGGTGAACTGCCCGCCGCGCACCTGCAGCATGAGCTGCTTGAAGTACTCGTTGTAGGGGAAGGAGACCTCGGTGATGCCGACCTCGTTGGTCTTCTTGTAGCCGTCGAGCAGCGCGCGGGTCGCCGGGGCGGCGGCCTCCTCGGTCAGCGACCAGCTGGAGAAGGAGAAGTCGGTGGCGGTGAAGTCGCCGGTGCCGAGCCCGGCGCCGGGGGAGGAGGACGGACTGCCGTTGCCGCCGCCGCTCGGCATGCAACCGGCGAGGAGGAGGCCGGCGGCGCCGAGCCCGGCGAACTGCAGGAGCTGGCGACGGGAGACGGTAGTGTTCTCGGACATGGGGGTGCTCTCTCTTCTTCGAGGGACTGCGGATGAGGGGTGGTGCGGGTCAGCCCTTGACCGCGCCGGCGGTGAGCCCGCCGACGAGGAAGCGCTGCAGGGCGATGAACGCGATGGCCACGGGGAGCGAGACCACCAGCGAAGCCGCCATGAGTTCCGGCCAGGCGGTGGACGCCTCGCCGATGAACGTGTTGACGAGTCCCGGCGGCAGGGTCTGCTTGTCGGGGCCGGCAAGCGTGAGGGCGAAGATGAAGTCGTTCCAGCCGCGGACGAACGCGAACAACCCCGCGGCGATGAGGCCGGGCGCGGCCAGCGGCAGCACGATGGAGTGGATGATGCGCATGCGGGAGGCCCCGTCGACGCGCGCGGCCTCGATGAGCTCGTCCGGAATCGTGTCGAAGAAGCCCTTCAACATCCACACGCACAGCGGCAGCGTGAACGTCGTGAACGACAGCACGAGCGCCGTGTAGGTGTTGAGCAGGCCGTATGCCGAGAACACCGCATAGAGGGTGATGAGCAGCAGCGCCTGCGGGAACATCTGCGACGCCAGCACGAAGTACATGAGGCTGCGGCGGCCGCGGTAGCGGAACTTCGAGAACGCGTAGCCCATGTACGCCGACACCAGGACCGAGAGGATCGCGGTGATGACGGAGACGACGATGCTGTTGCGGAGGTAGCCGAACAGGGCCGGGTTGTTCGCGAGGGCGGCGTAGGCCTCGAACGTGATCTCGGTGGGGAACAGCTTCGGCGGGTAGCTGAACACCTCTGTGCGCGGGGTCAGCGAGGTCGCGAGCAGCCAGTACACCGGCAGCAGCGCGAACCCGCCGAACACGACGACGGCGATCCAGGCGCTCACGGTGGAGGCACGGCGGTCGGCGCGGTGGCGCCGACGACGGGGTGCGGCGGGCGGGGCGGAGACGGCGGCCACCGTCTCCTCGGTCAGCACGGCGGTCATCGCTTCTCTCCCTTCTCGGACAGGCGGACGTAGACGACGACGAGCGCCATCAGCAGGATCATCCAGAGCAGGCCGATCGCGCCGGCGTGGCCGAGGTCGAAGCCGTCGAACGCGGTCTCGTACACGGCGGTCGCGAACGTCTGGGTGGAGCCGGCGGGACCGCCGCCGGTGAGGACGTAGATGATGTCGAAGTGCTGGAAGTTCCAGATGAACTCCAGCAGGATCACGAGGCCGATGATGCCGCTCATCTGCGGGACCGTGATGGAGAAGAAGCGGCGGATGGTGCCGGCGCCGTCGATCTCGGCGGCCTCGTGCAGCTCGATCGGCACGGTCTGCAGGCCGGCGAGGAGCATGACCATCATCCAGGGGAACGACTGCCAGGTCTTCGCGACGATCACGGCGATCATGGCGGTGGTGGGGTTCGCGAGCCACGCCTGCGGGGAGTCGATGAGGCCCACGGTCTCCAGGGCCGCGTTGAGCACGCCGTAGTTGGCGTTGAAGATCCACATCCAGAGGAACGACACGACCACGCCGGGGATCAGCCACGGGATGAGCATGAGGCCGCGGAGCACCTTGGCGCCGCGGATGCGCGTGTTCAGGGCGAGGGCGAGGCCGAAGCCGATCACGAACGGCGCGATGGTCGTGCCGAGGGTGAAGACGAGGGTCTGGGTGAGGAGCGGGAAGAACTCACCGGTGAGCACGTCGACGATGTTCTGGAAGCCGACGAACTCGCGGCCGGGCTCGACGAGGCTCTGCTTGTAGAACGCGGTGATGAGGGCCGTGATCAGCGGGTACACGACGACGGCGGCGAGGAGCGCGAGGCCGGGTGCCGTGAGGAGGAGCGCGAACATCCCGTCCGAGAGGCGACGGGGCCGGCGACCTGTTCCTATCTGTGAGGAAATGGTCTGTTCTGTCATCTAGGTCATCCTTGGCCTGGGGTGATGTGTCCGCACTCTCGCGGTGCGGTCTCGGGCTTCCTCAGTATTTCCGGCAGATTACAGCGACGTCAACTGGAGAGCGCAATAGTCAGAAAGTGGTGGAAAGTGTTTGTTTTGTGAACTGATTCCCCGGGAGCAGCCCTCGGTACGATCACGACATGGGGTTGTCACTGCTCGGCCTGGCGGTGAGTCTCGCGATCTTCCTGCCGAACCTGCTGCTGATCCCCTTCCCGCCGAGGCCGAAGCTCGAGAGCCCGGCGGTGCCCCGTGTGCTCCTCGTGTTCGAGAGGGCAGGGCAGGCGCTCTGCATGACGGTCCCGGCGATCACGGCGACCGGCCCGATCGCGTGGGGGTGGGCGGTGCCGGTGGCGCTGGCGGTGCTCGCGTACGGGGCCCTCTGGATCCGCTACCTGCGTCGCGGCCGGCCCGCGTCGGCGCTGTTCGACACCGTCCTCGGCATCCCGGTCCCGATGGCCCTCGCGCCGGTGGCCGCCTTCCTCGGCACAGCGGCGTGGCTGCAGAACCCGTGGATCGCGCTGGCCGCGGTCGTCCTCGCGGTCGGGCACATCCCGACCTCCCTCCTCGCGGCTCGGGATCACTAGGCGTACTGCTCAGTGTGGGGCGGGCGTTCTGACACATCGACGATTTGAAACGATCAGTATCGATCCTTGCTAGTCGATTATCGATTGGCTACGGTCGGAGCAGCCGCTCCCGCGGCGCCGCGCGCATCGGCCGTGCGGGAAGCGACAGTTCGGAGACGCGATGAAGCGTGTACTGGCAAGCCTGACCCTGGCGGCGGTGTTCGGATCCGCCCTCGGCGCGGCGATCCCGTCGGCGGCTGCGGCCGCGGACGATGACGCCCTCTACCTCGCGCCGGGAGGTGACGACGCGGCCTCCGGCACGATCGACGACCCCCTCGCGACGCTGGAAGGCGCCCGCGACCGGATCCGCGCGCTGAAGGCGGATTCCGCGCTCCCGAACGACGGCCTCACGGTGTACCTCCGGGAGGGCACGTACCCCCGCTCGGCGTCGTTCGAGATCGGCGCGCAGGACTCGGGCACTGCCGACGCCCCCATCACCTACCGCTCGTACCCGGGGGAGACTGCCACCCTCACCGGCGGTCGCGAGCTGCCGCGCGACCAGTTCGCCGCGGTCGACGACGCGGCGGTGACCGACCGCATCATCGACCCAGCTGCCCGCGACCGTGTCGTCGGGATCGACCTCGCCGACCTCGGCATCACCGACTACGGCCAGCTCAGCCGCCACGGCTACTGGAAGGCCAACGACGTCAGCACCACCCCGCCCATGGAGCTGTTCATCGACGGCCAGGGCATGACCCTCGCGCGCTGGCCCAACGCCGACGCGGCCACCCCGACCGTGCAGATGGGCGACATCATCGACGCCGGGCCCGACCGCAACGACGCCGACCTGCAGGAGCGCGGCGGCACGTTCAGCTACGGCTACGACCGCCCGAAGCACTGGACCCAGGCCGAGGACGTGTGGCTGGACGGCATCTTCGGCTACAGCTGGGAGTGGTCGTACAACAAGATCGAGAGCATCGACACCGAGGCGAAGACCATCACCCTCCGCTACGGCGAGATGTCCGGGATCATGAAGAGCTGGTTCCCCGACTTCCACTTCGCGCAGAACCTGCTGGAGGAACTCGACGCCCCCGGCGAGTACTACATCGACCGGGACGCCGGGAAGCTGTACCTCATCCCGAACGCGGCCTTCACGTCCGGCCGCGGCGCCGTGACGGTCACCACGCTCGATGAGCCGATGCTGCGCGCCGACGGGGCCTCCTACGTGAACTTCGACGACCTCGTGATGGAGTACGGACGCGCGACGGCCGCGGTCATCCTCGGCGGCTCGCACGTGACGATCTCGCACAGCGACATCCGCAACTTCACCGACGGCGGCGTGCTCATCAACTCGCCAGGCCGCTACACCTACGACGGCATCCCGGTGAACCGCGGCGGCCGCGACCACGCCGTCACCGACAGCCGGCTCACGCACGTCGGCGGCGTCGGCGTGGTACTCCAGGGCGGCGACAAGACGACGCTCGAACCCGGCCGCAACCGGGTCGAGAATTCCGAGATCGCCGACTTCGCCTACTACCACAAGGCCTACAACCCCGGTGTGATGTTCGACGGCGTCGGCAACATCGCCAGGGACAACGAGATCCACGACGCTCCCCACCCCGGGATCATCGTGCACGGCAACGACCACCTGTTCGAGCGCAACGAGGTGTACGACGTCTGCAAGCAGTTCCACGACCTGGGTGCGATCTACATGAACTCCGGTAAGACCCCGCAGCAGCGCGGCCACGTGTTCCGTGAGAACTACTTCCACGACATCGGCGTCGGCATGGCGGGCGTCGAGGGTATCTACGCCGACAACTTCACGTGGGACCTCACGATCGAGAAGAACGTGTTCGTGAACATGGGCAACGGCGCGATCAAGAGCGGCTCGGCCGACTACATCGAGGCGCGCAACAACGTCTTCGTCGACGCGTACGCCCCGTACGACAACTACGAGCAGTGGATGGGCGACCAGGAGGGCAACGTCGTCGACCGCGACTACATGCCGGCCTGGGAGAAGGTGTTCGCCGACAACAACGACTTCGTCGGCACGCCGTATCTGACGAAGTACCCCGAGCTCGCGCACTTCTTCGAGGACGACCACCACTTCCCGAACCACAGCACCTTCGCCGAGAACGTCGTGTGGAACCCGAACCGGGCCCGGATGGCCGGTGTCAACGAACACGGCGCGAAGGACGGGAAGAACCTCCTGAACTACGAGGACAACTGGGTGGCCGACGCCGACCCCGGCTTCGTGGACGCCGCGAACGGCGACTACACGCTGAAGGCCGATGCCGCCGTGTTCGACCAGATCCCGGGCTTCGAGTCCATCGCCTTCGGCGAGATCGGGGTCGACGGCGCGATCGGGCAGACGCAGCAGCCGCAGACCGTCCCGCTCGAGGGCATCGCGTTCGACAGCGACACGCTCACGATCGACGCGGGCGACGAGGTGCGGGTGCGTGCCGTGCCGCTGCCCTGGAACGCCGACGACGCCGCGGTGACCTATGCCTCGGCCGATGCCGCCGTCGCCACCGTGAACGACAAGGGCGTGGTGCTCGGCATGGGCCCCGGCACGACCACGGTCACGGCGACGGCGAAGGCCGATGCCACCAAGACCGCGACCATCGAGGTGATCGTCGAGGAGGGTGACGGCGTGCTGCACTTCACCGACTTCGAGTCGGGGGCGAACGGCTGGCCGACCGACCCGAACCGCTCCATTCAGGTGGATGCATCGGGCGACAAGGTGTACCGCATCCTCAAGGGCGCCAACAGCATCCTGCCGCGGGACTTCACGGAGTTCGTGCTCGACTTCGACGTCACGGCGCCGGCGACGACCCCTGCCAACGCGGGACTCATCGTCTACGACCGCAACGGCAAGGGCGGCGGCTACATCCGCTTCCGTCAGGCCGCGGCCGGTCCGACCTGGACGATCTTCGACGACGCCTGGAAGGTCGTCGCCGAGAAGGTCGTGCCGGCGGCGCAGGGCCTGACCCCCGGGGAGACGTCGCACGTCCGCATCGCGGTGCAGGACGGGCAGATCCGGATCTCCGTGAACGGGGCGATCGCGCTGGAAGGCGCCGACCCCGGCCCCGGCAAGGCCGGTCGGGTCGGGTTCTACGTGGAGAACTACGCCTCGCTCGACTTCGACGACATCGGGTTCTCGCTCTCCGGTGTTCCGGTCGCGGGCGTGAGCCTGGACGCCGACGCCGTGGGACTGACCGTGGGGGAGCGGCGGTCCGTCGCGGCCACGGTCGCCCCGGAGGACGCCAGCGACGCCCGGGTCACCTGGACGACCGATGCGCCGGAGGTCGCCACGGTCTCCGGCGGCCGGATCGCGGGGGTCACGGCCGGAACCGCGACGATCACCGCGACCTCGGTCGCCGACCCGAGCCTCAGCGACACGGTCACCGTCACGGTGGACGATGCCGAGTACCCGACCACCCGCCTCGACGGCCAGCTGAAGGACGGGGCGAACTGGAGTCAGTCCGACCACATCGCCGTGGACGACACCGGCGTCGTGATCAGCGGCCAGGGCGTGCACGGCTACGAGGCCGAGCGCTTCGGCGACACCCTGCTGCAGTTCGAGGCGGAGTTCGGTGCCTTCGACGGCGGCTGGTACGGCTTCCAGGCGCGCTCCGATCAGACCGGGCTCCCCGCCTGGCAGAACTCCAACACCGGCTACCTCGCGGTGATCAAGGAGGACGTGATCGAGTTCCAGAGCTGGACCCCGGGCCAGACCATGCTCGACAGCATCCCCAACACGGTCATCGAGCCGGGCTCCACGCACCGCATCGAGTTCGGGGCCGTCGCCGAGGACGGTGGCACCCGCATCGTGCTCCGGGTGGACGACGTGACCGTGTGGAACATGGTCGACGCCAGGGAGAACCTCCGCATCGGTGCCGACGGCTTCTTCAACGTCTACCACTACGGCAAGACGAACACCCTGGCCGTGCGGCCGACGCCACCGCCCGCGACGGTGACCGGCATCTGCTGGGCCCCCGAGGCAGACCCGAAGACCCGCTACGTGCGCGGCGAGGAGCTCGACGTGACCGGCATGCTGCTGGGGGTGGACTGGAGCGACGGCTCCCGCACCACGCAGCAGGTGACGGCGGACATGGTCAGCGGCTTCGACAGCAGCAAGGTGCGCCCGCACCACACGCTCACCGTGACGTACGCTGGCGCGAGCGTCGAGCTCCCGATCTCGGTGCGACCCAAGCTCAAGAACGACGAACAGGACGTGCCACGATGCGGGTGACCTTCATCGGAGACTCGATCACCGACGCGGGGCGCGATCGCTCCGACCCCGGGTCCTTCGGCGATGGCTACGTGTCGCTCCTCGCGCCCGAGCTGCAGGCGGCGGGAGCCACGGTCCGCAACCTCGGGATCGCCGGGGACCGCGCCCGCGACCTCGCCGCCCGGTGGGACGCGGAGCTGCTGCCGACGGCGCCGGAGCTGCTGACCGTGTACGTCGGCGTGAACGACATGTGGCGGCGGTTCGACAGCGACGACCCGACCCCGGCCGAGGACTTCGAGGCGACGCTCGGCGACCTCCTCGGCCGCGCGGTGGCGGCGCACGCCCCGCGGCTGATCCTCATGGAGCCGTACTTCCTCCCGGTGACGGAGGAGCAGCGCGCATGGCTCGACGACCTCGACGGGAAGCGGGCGGCGGTGCGGGCTCTCGCCGCGGAACACGGGGCGGCGTTCGTGCCCCTGCACGATGTCTTCACGGCGGCCGCGGAGGAGCATCCGGTCGTCGAGCTCGCGCCGGACGGGGTGCACCCGACGCCCCGCGGATCCGCCCTCATCGCGGATGCCTGGCGCACGGCCGCATCCATTAGCGATAGTCGATAATGGACGTAGACTGATGGTCATGACGGATGCTCTCGGCACGGCCGGACTGCAGCGCGGACTGCTGTCTGATCAGATCTACGCGCTCATCAAGGCGATGATCAAGGACTCCACGCTGGCTCCCGGCGAGCAGCTCGTGGAGTCGCAGCTCGCCCGGCAGATGCAGGTGAGCCAGGCGCCCGTGCGCGACGCCCTCAAGCGGCTCGCCCACGAGGGTCTCGTGTCGCACGTGCGGCATCAGGGCAACTTCGTCGCGAGCTACTCCGCGGAGGAGGCGGCGCAGGCCAAGGTCGCCCGCGTCGAGCTGGAGGGGCTGGCCGGACGGCTGGCCTGCGGAGCGCTCGACCCGGCTCGCCGGGCCGAGCTCGTCGGCCTCATCGCACAGATGCACGAGGCGGCCGAGGCGGAGGACCTCGCCCGTTTCCGCGAGCTCGACTTCACCTTCCACCGTGCGGTGATCGAGGCCAGCGGCAACGTGTACCTCCCCCGCATGTGGGACCTCCTGGAGCCGAGCCTGCGCGTCATGCACGTGCTCGGCGACCCCACCTTCACGGGGGACTGGCACGAGGTCGCGGACTGGCACAAGGGCCTGCTCGACACGCTGGACGCCGGTGACGAAGAGGCCGCGTCCTCCCTGTTCCGCGCCCACGCCGCCGGCACCCTCCTCGACTGACCCCCGCGCGAGTTCGCAGTTTCGCACCGGGGTCGCACGGCTGGCCGGAGCCCCTGCGACACGGGGCGGATCCGCGACGGGGGTGCGGAAGTGTCCCGGGGTGGGGAGTCCCTGCGCGGGGTCGCAGTTTCGCCCCGGGGTCGCACGGGTGACCAGAGTCCCTGCGACGCGGTGAGGATCTGCGACGGGGGGCTACGCGGTGAAGGGGGAGAGGCGGTCGGCGGTGCCGGACCAGAATGCTCGAGCTTCGGAAGGGGACAGGGGAGGAAGGGCCCGCCGGGTCGCGGCGAGCACCTCCGCGTAGGTCGTGGTCCGCGTGGACATCGGCCAGTCGCTGCCGAACATCAGCCGGTCCGCGCCGAAGAGGGTGAATGCGGAGCGCAGCAGTTCCTGCGACTCGTCCGCCCCGCGCGCCGCGAGGTCGAGCCCGGAGACCTTCGCCGACACTCCCGGAGCCGACGCGGCCTCGGCGAGGGCGGAGAGCCATGCGGCATCGGCCGTCCGTGCTCCGAGGCCGAGGTGGCAGAGGACGATCGCGGTGCCGGGGTGCCGTCGGGAGAGGGCGGCCGCGGCGGGAAGCTGCTCCGCGCGGATCAGCAGCTCGAGGGTGCGGGCGGTCGCTCCCAGGTGCTCCGCGAGGGCGTCGAGGCCGTCCACATCGGACAGGTCAGCGGCGTACTGCGGCACCGCGGCGCGCACGCCGACCACGGCGGGAGAGAACGCGACTGCGGTGGCGCCGGCGGCCCGTCCCGGCGCGGGGGTGTACTGCAGAACCACGCGCCGCAGGTACGGGTCCCGGGCGGCCGTCGCGGTCAGCCATTCCGCCTCGGCCACCGAGTCCGCTGCTTGCACGGCGATGGCGGAGGAGACGCCGGCGTCCGTCAGCTCCCGCCCGAGGTCTGTGGCCGCGGCGTGGCGGGGAAGGCCGAGGTCGTCGCGGAACCAGGGGATCGGCACGGCATCCGCATCCCAGACGTGCACGTGGGCGTCGACGATCCGCACGTCAGATCCTGCGCCGCGCGGTCACGCGGCCTCCGCGTCGAGGGCGTCCCACAGCGCGGCGGGCAGCTCGGCATCGAGGCCGTCCACGAACGCGTCCACCTCCGCGGGCGTCCGAGCCCCGACGACCACGGCGTCCGCACCGTGCCGCAGCGGGAACTGCACCGCGGCGTCGGCGAGCCGCACGCCGTACGTCGCGGACACGGCCTGCAACCGCAGCGCCCGCTCCCGGAGCTCCGGGGGTGCGGGCTTGTACTCGAAGAACGGGGAGCCGACCGGGTCGACGAGGATGCCGGAGTTGAACACGGCGGCCGCGAGCACCCCGATGCCGCGGGCCGCCGCGGTCGGCAGCAGCCGGTCCAGGGCGGTGCGGTCGAGCAGAGTGAGTCGTCCGGCCTCCATCACCACGTCGAGCGGCGCCTCGGCGACGTAGCGCTCCAGGGGGTCGAGCCGCCCGAGGCCCACACTGATCGCGCGCACCACTCCTTCGTCGCGCAGCTCGACGAGCGCCGGGAGTGCTGTCGCGAACGCCGCCTCCACGTCCAGGGGGTCGTGCAGGTGGAGCACGTCCACGCGATCGGCGCCCAGCCGGGCGAGGCTGCCGTCGAGGCTCCTCCGCACGCCGTCCCTGCTGAGATCGACGACGGAGTCGTGCCCGCTCGCGGCTCCCGAGACCGGCCGGCCGTCCGCATCGACGAGCACCCGGCCGACCTTCGTCGCGATCACGTAGTCGTCGCGCGGGACGTCGCGGAGGGCGAGGCCGAGCTTCCGTTCGCTCTCACCCGACCCGTACAGGGGCGCGGTGTCGAAGAACCGCACGTCCCGGGCGAGCGCCGCATGCACGGTGGCCACCGCGTCGGCGTCCGCCACGGGGGCGAAGAGGTTGCCGATCGGCGCGCAACCGAGTCCGACGTCGTCGCGCGCGGCGACGGCGGGGTTCAGCGGACGGAGCTCTGGACGGAACGCCATGCCTCGTACTCCTCGCGGCTGTCGGGGGTCAACGGGTAGTAGTCGCTCAGGCGCGCGCCCTCGTCGAGACGGCGGCGGCTGAACACCTCCCACTCCTCATGATCGCGCGCGTCGTCCACGACCTGCGGCGCCATCGCCCGCGGCACCACGACGGGGCCGTCGTCGTCGGCGACCACGAGGTCGCCCGGCATGCACAGCGCACCGCCCACCGCGACCGGTACGTCGTACGCCCACGGCACGAGCTCCGACTGCGAGGCGTAGTGCGGGGTCGTGCCCGTCGACCACACCGGGATGCCGAGCTCGCGGATGCGGCCGGCGTCGCGGATGCGGCCGTCCACGACGATCCCCGCCCCGCCCTTGCGCGCGAAGTAACGCGCCAGGATGTCGCCGATGCACCCGGAGAAGCGGCTGCCGTAGGCCTGGATCACCAGCACGTCGCCGGGCTGCACGGCCTCGAGCACGTGCCACAGGGCGGTGTGCCGCTCGGCGTACTCCTGACCGTCGCCGGAGGCCATGTCCTCGCGCTGCGGCATGAACTGCAGGGTCAGCGCCGAGCCGACCACGCGCTGACCGAGGCTCAGCGGCTCCGGCCCGTCGATGTAGCTGCGGCGGATCCCGAGCCCGTGCAGCTTGGCGCACGCGGTGGCGGAGGAGATCGCGTCGAAGGAGTCGACCACCTCGCGCGAGGGTCGCTCGTAGGCCGCACCCCGCACGGGCAGGGCGAAGTCGGGTCGGATCAGATCGGCGCTCATGCGTCTCCTTCAGGGAACAGGTGGCGCGGCGAGCCGGTCGCCCGCGCGATGGTCAGGTCGAGGTCGGCGCTGTGCGCCGGGGGCAAGGTCACCACGAGGTCGTCGTCCACGTCGAACGTCGTGGTGACGAGCGGGGCGTCCGGGGCCGTGTAGGTGCCCGAGGCGCCGGGCCAGAAGCCGGGCTCCTCCCCGGTGGCGGTCACCTGGACGATCCGGTCGAGCCCGAAGCGCCCGCCGCGCAGCCGCACGGTGCGGGTGTGCACGGCGGAGGTGTTCACGAGCTGCACGCCGATGCCGTGGTCGTCGAGGCGGTGCACGAGCGCGGCGACGTCCTCCGGGAGCCCGGGTCGCGCGCGGTCCACATCCTCGTAGCGCAGAGCCGTGAAACCGAGTCCGCCGTTGTAGAGCACCTGTGGAGCCCCGCCGACGAGCTGGGTCAGCACCTCGGTCACGACGGGGTTCACGCGCTGCCAGAAGTGCAGGTGCGCCGCGTCGGGGTCGCGGTCGTCGGCGAGCATCATCGCGGCACGGCGCGCCACCTGGCCGAGCGCCATCTCCAATGCCCGCACCGGGTAGTCCGGAAGGTCGCCGGAGAGATACGCGAACCAGCCGGCCTCGTGGCCCGCCTCCTCCTTGTCGCGGAACGGCGCGACGAGGTCGGTGGAGTCGGGGAGACCGGCGATCGCCGTCTCCAGCCGCTCCCGGTCAGACGCCCGTCGCGACCACCACCAGAGCCACAGAGGGAGGTCGAGTTGCAGCGGACCGTAGTCGAACCAGCCGTCCGCGCCGTGACGGTAGGGGACGAGCAGTCCCGGCTCGGTGGCGGCGGCACCGAGCCGGGCCATCCATCCGCCGCGCAGGCTGTAGGTGGACTCGGCGACGCTGCCCGTGCGCGCCTCGGCGAGCACGGTGTCGAGCATCGTGCGCACGAGGTCGAGGGCGGCGTCGTCGCCTGTGACGAGCGCGTGGTTGAGGGCACCGATCAGGGCGCTCATGCCGACCGAGTGCAGCCCGTGCGGCCAGGCCCAGCCGTAGTGCCCGCCCCACCAGCGGCCGTCGTGGAGGGAGCCGACGGTGCCGTCCGGGCCGACGTTGTCGGGGAGCAGCCCGCCGTCCGCCCGCGCGCGCCAGCCGTCGACGTACCGGCGGATCCACGCGGCCGCCTCCTCGTGGCCGTCGTAGAGCCAGCGGTTCGCGGCGAGGGAGGTCGCGGCGAGGTTCACGGCGATGTCACCGGCCGCGCGGCGCTGCATCTCCTCCGCCATGCGCTGGGCGTGCGCGGGATCGGCGAGGTCTTCCCACGAGGCGATCCCGTCCACACCGTGCAGCGGCAGGCCGTAGGGGCGCATCTCGTCCCGGTCGGCCGTGTACGGCACGATCTTCTCGTCGAGCCCCTCGCGGGCGCCCAGCGCGCCGTTGTGCGGTGAGCGGATCATGTTGCGCTCGGCGTCGTAGTTGCCCTTCGCGGGGTCGGTGAAGAGGGCCGCGAACCGGGCGGCGCGCGCGGCGAACGCGGTGTCGGCCGGGTCGGCGGCGCAGATGCCGGCGAGGAAGAGCAGCGACTCGCCTTGGTGGAACCAGTCGTAGCCGTTGTCGTACTCCTCGGCGAGCATGCCCGCCTCGGCCAGCTGCACGGTCACGCCCTCCCAGTGCCGCTTGGCGTCGGCGAGGACCTCGTCGGGGCCGCCGAGCAGGTAGAACGCGGGCCAGTTGAAGAACGGCTCGTACAGGTCGTCCACGCCGTCGCGGTCGATGAACTCGGCGACGCCGCGGAGGCGGCCGTCCGGCAGCGTGTAGCGGTCGCGGAAGAGGCGGCGGGCCTCCTCGACCTCGGCGAAGAGCCGGCGCTGCAGCACGGCCCATGCCGGGATCGTGCGCAACGGACGGGTGAGCGGGGTCTCCGGCACGGTCATCCCTTCGTCGCTCCGGCGACCAGGCCGCCGATGATGTGGCGCTGCATCACGATGAAGAACACCATCGCGGGCAGCACGGCCAGCAGGAGGGTCGGGAACACCTGCGTGTAGTCGGTGGAGAACTGTCCGACCGCCGCATACACCCCGGTGGTCACGGTGTAGATCCCGGAGCTCGGCCCGAGGATGATCTGCGGACTCACGAAGTCGTTCCACACCCCGATCGAGTTGAGCACCACGACCGTCGCGACCACGGGCTTCATGATCGGGAAGATGCACGCCCAGAATGCGCGGATGGGACCGGCGCCGTCCAGGGACGCCGCCTCGTCGATGTCGCGGGGCACGCTACGGAGGTAGGCGGTGAACAGGAAGATCGTCACCGGCAGGGTCGCCGCGGTCTCGAAGAGGATGAACCCGGGGATCGTGTTGATGAGCCCGAGCACCCGCAGCACGAAGACCACAGGGATCAGCGTCACCTGGCCCGGGATGAAGAGCCCGGAGACGAAGAGCAGCAGGAGTCCCAGGTGCCACTTCGACCGTCCGCGCGCGATCACGTAGGCGACGGGCGCGGCGAGGGCGATGCAGCACAGGTTCACCAGCACGACGAACAGCAGCGTGATGCCGTACGCGGCGATCACGTTGAACTTGCTGCTCGTGATCGCGGCCCACAGGTAGTCGAACGTGAACATCTGCGGAGTGATCAGCAGGGGGTTCTCGATGATGTCGGCCTGCGGTTTGAAGGCGTTGATCAGCATCGTGTACATCGGGATCAGCATCGTGATCGCGACGACGCCGAGGACGATCCACCGGATCGCGCTGACGGCGAGGGCCGGGCGGTTGCGGGTCTGCTTCATCAGTCGGTCGCCTTCTGCTCGGCGCGGCGTCGCACCAGGGTGACGGCGAGGCCGACGACCGCGGTGACGATGAGGAGGATCATGGACTGCGCGGCGCCGAAGCCGAGGGCCGAGTTCGCGAAGGAGTCCTTGAGGATCTGGTACACGATGGTCTGCGTCGAGCCGGCAGGCCCGCCGTCGGTGAGCGACAGCACCACGTCGTACGCCTTGAGGAGCCCGACGAGGGTGAGCACGAGGTTCACGGTGAAGACCGGCGCGATGAGAGGCAGCGTGATGGACCGGAACTGCTGCCACCGCGAGGCGCCGTCCACGGTCGCCGCCTCGTAGTACTCCGCGGGGACGGACTTGATGCCGGCGAGGAACAGGATCATGTTGAAGCCGAAGTGCGACCACACGATCGTGAAGATCACGCTCGCCTTGGCGAAGGTCGGGTCCGTGAGGAACGGCATCGCCGGGAGGCCGAGCGTGCTGAGCAGACCGTTGACGGCGCCGGTGGGGGAGAGCATCGCCGACCAGAGGAAGCCGATGATGAGGGCGCTGATCACGTACGGGTAGAAGAAGATCGTGCGCAGGATCGTGTTCGAGCGGCCGGGCCCGGAGATGAGGGCGGCGATCGCGAGGCCGATGGCGTTGCAGAGGATCGTGCCCACCACCGCGATGATGCCCGTGAAGATCGCGGCCTGCGTCGAGCGCGGGCTGCGGAACGCCTTGACGTAGTTGTCCCAGCCGACGAAGGTGAAGTTGAGGCTGTACCCGTTCCAGTCGGTGAAGCTGAGCACCGCCGCGAGGATCATCGGGATGACGAACATCGCGAGGAAGACCGCGACGGCCGGGCCGCCCATGAGGATGCCGGGGATCCGGTTCCGCCACTGCTGCAGCGCCGTGCGGCGGCGCGGGGCGGGGGGCGAGCTCATCGGCGTCGATGGTCCTGTCGGGGTGGCGGCGGCGGCCGGAGGCGGCGCGGTCGTGGTGGGCGGAGTCATGGCGGCACTCTCGTTCTCGGTGGCGCGTAAGCGGGGAGGGCGCTGGAGCAGCGCCGGGGAGGAGCCGGGGACGATGTGTCCCCGGCTCCTCGAGGGTCAGCCGGCGTTCGCGGCGAACCAGTCGTCCATGGCCTGCAGCACCTGGTCGGCGGGCGCGCCGCCGAGGAGGGCCTGGGTCTGGGTGTTGATCTCGCCCGCGTAACCGTCGGGGAGGGTGCGCTCGCCGTAGCCACCGCCGGTGGGCGTGTAGGCCTCGGCGGGGGTGTCGGCGACGATCTGCAGCAGCTCCTCGCCGAGCGGCGTCATGTCGTACTCGTAGCCGTCGCGGAAGTTGCCGTCGACAGCGAGCTGGTCGCTCACCGCGGTCTGGTCGGTGGTGAGGAACTCGATGAGCTTCGCCGCGGCATCCTGGTTCTTGCTCGCCTTGAGGATCGAGTAGGGGCTGGCGATGTTGGCGCCCATCGCGGGCTGCTCGTCGGCGCTCATCGCGGGGGCGCGGAAGACGCCGATGTCGGCCGAGTCCGTCGCCTTCGCCTGGGTGCCGGCGAACCAGCTGCCCATCGAGTACACCGCGGTCTTGCCGGAGAGGAAGGCCTGCTCGGCATCCGGGTACTTGATGCCCAGGGCGTCGCCGGGGATGTACCCCTCGGACACCCAGTCCGCGTAGGTCTCGACCGCGTCGCCGTAGGTCTCGCTGAACGTGACGTCGCCCGCCGAGATGTCCTGGAACCACTCCGGGTCGTCGGCGATGATGGTCGGCAGTCCGAGCGCCTGCAGCGTGTGGCTGGTCATCCAGTCGCCGCCGGTCTGGACGGGGGTCCACCCTGCGTCCTTGAGCTTCCCGAGGGCGTCCGTGAGCTCGTCGACGGTCGTCGGCAGCTCCGTGATCCCGGCCTCCTCGAAGGCGGTCTTGTTGTAGAAGAAGAGGCTCTGCAGCTGCACGCCGATGCCGGCCATGTAGTTCTTGCCGTCGATCGAGTACTGGTCGGCGAGCGGACCGGACGACGCCCATTCGTAC
Organism: Microbacterium meiriae; assembly: GCF_040685015.1. Lineage (NCBI taxonomy): Bacteria > Bacillati > Actinomycetota > Actinomycetes > Micrococcales > Microbacteriaceae > Microbacterium > Microbacterium meiriae. Next base: position 1,637,761 of record NZ_JBFBHD010000001.1, read on the forward strand.
TGCGAGAGGTCGACGAGCTCGGGAGCGAGCTTGGTCGTCGGGGCGATGGACTGCACGACGTCGGGAGCGTCACCGGCGGCCAGCAGACGCGGCACGGCGGCTTCGACCCCCTCGGCACCCGGGTTCTGGATGACGACGTCGATGTTCGGGTTGGCATCCTCGAACGGGGCGACGAGGTCGTTCCAGAACTCCTCGGTCAGGTTCGGGGTGACGTTCACGAGCATGCGGACGGTGACGTCGCCGCCGGCATCGCCGCCGTCGTCACCGGGGGTGGTCGAGCAGCCGGCGATGGCGAGGGCGGATACCGCCGCGATGCCGGCGAGGGGGAGGACTCGGGCCTTGATCATCGTTGATCCTTTCCTGATGCATGAGGGAGGGCCGCTCGCGACATTACACTAATCGATAATCGTTTGTGAAGAGTGGGCAGCATCAGATCCCGCTCGGAGAGGGCGGCCTCCGTGCGTGGCGGGCGACGGGGTCAGCCGGCGGCGCGCCGGGCGCGATAGGCCGCCACGGCGTTGCGGTTGGCGCAGCTCGTGGAGCAGTACCGTTTGGAGCGGTTGCGGGAGAGGTCGAGCGCGATCGCCTGGCAGGCCTCGTCCGCGCAGACGGTGAGGCGAGAGCCTTCGTCCGTGCGGATGACGTCGATCAGAGCCATCGCCGTCTCCACGAGCACGCGTTCGGCCAGCGGGCGCTCATCGGCGAGGCCGTGCAGGTGCCAGTCCAGCTCGTCGTGACGGACGAGCCGCGGGGTCAGACGCACCTCCGCGAGAGCGGCGTTCACGTGCGCGGCCATCTCGTCGCGCGGAGCCAGCAGCATGGCACGGAGCCGCGGGCGCAGAGCGCGGAGGTCGTCGAGCTCCACCGCGTCCCTGTCGACCCGTCCCGTGTACGGGAACACCTGGAGGAAGGTCTTCTCGTCGTCGATATCCACGAGGGTGTCCGGCTCTTCCGCCGAATTCGCGAGCCAGACCGCCGCTCGGAGTGCGTCCTCGGTGTCATCGGTGAAGACCATGTTGACAGCTTACTCCCGTCGGCGTAGCGTCATCTCCCATGAGCACCGTGGCTGATGACACGATAAGCACACGGGCGAGTGTGCGTCTCGGCCTCCCGCTCGCGATCGCCGCCGCTTTCGCGTTCGGTTCCTCCGGGGCCTGGGCGCGCGGACTCATCGACGCGGGGTGGACGCCAGGTGCTGCCGTCACCGTGCGGGTGTGGGTCGCGGCGCTCGTGCTGCTCGTCCCCACTCTTCTCGCGCTGCGGGGACGGTGGCGTGCGCTCCGGCAGAACGCGGGGATGGTCGCCGCCTACGGCCTGCTCGCCGTCGCAGCCACCCAGCTCTGCTACTTCCAGGCGGTCGCGGTGATGGACGTCGGGATCGCTCTGCTCATCGAGTACACCGCCCCGGTCGCGGTGCTCGTCTGGCTCTGGCTGCGTCGGGGAGAGCGTCCCACGCGGCGCAGCGTCCTCGGTGCCGGCATCGCCTTCGTCGGGCTCGTCCTCATGCTCGACATCGTCACCGGCGCGCAGGTGAATGTCGTCGGTGTCCTCTGGGCGCTCGGTGCGATGGTGGGGGCCGCGAGCTACTTCGTGCTGTCCGCCCGGGCCGACACCGGCATACCGCCGATCGCGCTCGCGGGGAGCGGGTTGCTGCTCGGCGCCGTCGGCCTGAGTCTCGCCGCGCTCGTCGGGGTGCTGCCCTTCGCGTGGACGACCTCCGACGTCGGCTACCGCTTCGGCGCGGTGCCGTGGTTCGTGCCGGTCCTCGCGATCGGCGTGATCGCGACGGCCCTCGCGTACGTGCTCGGCATCGTCTCGACACGGATGCTCGGCTCGCGGCTCGCCTCGTTCGTCGCGCTCGCCGAGGTCGTGGCGGCCCTGCTCTTCGGCTGGCTTCTGCTCGGCCAGCTCCCCGGTCCGCTGCAGGCCGTCGGTGGCGTGCTCGTGCTCGCCGGTGTGGTCGTGGTGAAGCTCGGCGAGCCCCGCCCCGCGGCCTGAGCGGCGTCTCCGCGCACAACTTCGGACTCCAGGGCCGACACGCCGGCCCCCGGCCCCGCCGTGCGGCGTGTCCGCGGCGATCTCCGAAGATGTGCCCGGATGGGGGAACGGCTGGGCGGAGATTATGTATACGAATGCACCGCCTGAATGAGACAGGTGGCCTGCTGGGGGCCATTTATGTATACACTGGCGATATGGTCCTCCCGGTCGAGCGCACGTCCATGGGTGATCGCGCCTATGCGGCGCTCCTGGACGGCATCCAGTCCGGGGAGCTGCCGGCCGGTTTCGTGCTCGGCGAGGTGGAGCAGGCCGAGCGCCTCGGCGTGAGCCGGACCCCGCTGCGGGAGGCGCTGCGTCGCCTGGCCGCCGACGGCCTGGTCGTGCAGCAGTCGCCCCGCGTCACCGTGGTCGCCGACCTCGATGCCGACGACATCCGGTCCCTGTTCGAGATCCGCCGCGCGCTGGAGGAGACCTCCGCCCGCCTCGCGGCCGTCCGGGGCGACGCCGACCGGTTCGCCGCGCTCGCCGCGGAGTTCGCGCACGTGGACCTCACCAGGGCGGAGGGCCGCGACGCGTACTACGCGCTGATCGCGCGGTTCGATGCGGCCCTCGACGACGCCGTCGCCAACGACTACATCGCCGCGGCGCTGCGCACGGTCCGCACCCACCTCGTCCGCGTGCGGCGCATGGCGCGGGACAAGCCCGCGCGGCTCGCAGCCTCCGCGGCCGAGCACCGCACGATCGCCGAGGCGCTCGCCGCCCGCGACGGCGACCTCGCCGCCCATGCCACGCATGTGCACCTGCACAACGCGCTCACCGGCATCCTCGACTCCCTCCCCGACAGCGAAGGACACTCATGACCGTCACCCACCACGTCCGCGTGCACGCCAGCTCCGAGAACCTCGTCCGTGAGGACCAGCTCGCCTGGAAGATCGCCGAGGTCGCGGTCGACCAGGTCGAGGTCGAGCAGCCCGTCGTCGACATGATCATCAACCGCATCATCGACAACGCGTCCGTCGCCGCGGCCTCCCTCACCCGTGCGCCGATCGTCGCAGCCCGCGCGCAGGCGTTCAGCCACCCCGTGTCCACCGGTGGTGCCGGCGCCAACCTCTTCGGAACACCGCTCGACCGCCGCACCAGCCCGGAGTGGGCGGCCTGGGCGAACGGCGTGGCCGTGCGCGAGCTCGACTACCACGACACGTTCCTCGCCGCCGAGTACTCGCACCCGGGCGACAACATCCCGCCGATCCTCGCGGTCGCGCAGCACACCGGCAAGGACGGCCGCGCGCTCGTGCGCGGCATCGCCACCGGCTACGAGATCCAGATGGACCTGGTGCGCGCGATCTGCCTGCACAAGCACAAGATCGACCACGTCGCGCACCTCGGCCCGTCCGCCGCCGCCGGCATCGGCACCCTCCTCGGCCTCGACGTCGAGACGATCTACCAGGCGGTCGGCCAGGCGCTGCACACCACGACCGCCACCCGGCAGAGCCGCAAGGGCGAGATCTCCACCTGGAAGGCGCACGCCCCGGCCTTCGCCGGCAAGATGGCCGTGGAAGCGGTCGACCGGGCGATGCGCGGCCAGACCAGCCCTGCGCCGATCTACGAAGGTGAGGACGGCGTGATCGCCTGGATGCTCGACGGTAAGGACGCCGCCTATGAGGTGCCGCTGCCCGCTGCGGGCGAGCCCAAGCGCGCGATCCTCGACTCCTACACGAAGGAGCACTCCGCGGAGTACCAGGCGCAGGCGTGGATCGACCTCGCCCGCAAGCTCGGCACGGCGAACCCGGCGCTCCGCGACCCCGCGAACATCGCCTCGATCGTGCTGCACACCAGCCACCACACGCACTACGTGATCGGCTCGGGTGCGAACGACCCGCAGAAGTACGACCCGACGGCGTCCCGCGAGACGCTCGACCACTCGATCCCGTACATCTTCGCGGTGGCGCTGCAGGACGGCGGCTGGCACCACGTCGACTCCTACACGCCGGAGCGCGCCGGCCGGGCCGACACGGTCGCCCTGTGGCACAAGATCACCACGGCCGAGGATGCCGAGTGGACGCGCCGCTATCACTCGGAGGACCCGGACGAGAAGGCCTTCGGCGGCCGCGTCGAGATCCTCCTCACCGACGGCTCGACCGTGGTGGACGAGATCGCCGTCGCCGACGCCCACCCGCTCGGTGCGCGCCCGTTCGCACGGGAGAACTACATCGCCAAGTTCCGCCTGCTCGCGGAGCCCGTGCTCGAGGCCGCTGAGATCGAGCGGTTCCTGGAGCTCGTGCAGCGCCTGCCCGAGCTCACGGCCGCCGAGGTCGCCGAGCTCTCGATCGTCGCGAAGCCGGGTCTGCTCGACGACGCCGCGGCGCCCGCCGGTCTGTTCTGATGCCCACGCCGTTCATAACTCAGGAGAATCGGCGCGGAATGCGTCGGCTGACCGCCTACACGGCACTTTCCCCCGCCGGTCTCCTGAGTTGTGAACACCGATCGAAGGGGAGCAACTGATGCTGTACTCCACCACGACGCCGGCCGAGAAGCGGCGCCTGTTCCGGGAACGGCTCGCCTCCGGGGAGCTGCTGCGCTTCCCCGGCGCGTTCAACCCCCTGAGCGCCCGACTGATCGAGCAGAAGGGGTTCGAGGGGGTCTACATCTCGGGCGCCGTGCTCTCCGCCGACCTCGGCCTGCCCGACATCGGCCTCACCACGCTCACCGAGGTCGCCGGGCGGGCGAAGCAGATCGCCCGGATGACCGACCTCCCCGCGATCGTCGACGCCGACACCGGCTTCGGCGAGCCGATGAACGTCGCCCGCACGATCCAGGAGCTCGAGGACGCTGGCCTCGCGGGAACGCACATCGAGGACCAGGTCAACCCCAAGCGCTGCGGCCACCTCGACGGCAAGGCCGTGGTCGACGAGGACACCGCGATCAAGCGCATCCGCGCAGCCGCCGACGCCCGCCGTGACGAGAACTTCCTGATCATGGCGCGTACCGACATCCGGGCGATCGAGGGGCTGGACGCGGCGATCGACCGGGCCCAGGCGCTCGTCGACGCGGGAGCCGATGCGATCTTCCCCGAGGCCATGCGCACGATCGGCGAGTTCGAGGCCATGGCCGCGGCGCTGGACGTGCCGATCCTGGCGAACATGACCGAGTTCGGCAAGAGCGAGCTGTTCTCCGTCGACAGTCTCCGCGACGCCGGGGTGCGGATGGTGATCTGGCCGGTGTCGCTGCTGCGCATCTCGATGGGGGCCGCGGGCCGCGCACTGGATACGCTGAACGACGAGGGGCACCTGACCTCGAAGCTCGGCGAGATGCAGCACCGCGCCGACCTCTACGAGCTGATCGACTACGAGTCGTACAACCGTTTCGACTCCGGCGTCTTCAACTTCACCGTTACGAAGGAGTGACCATGACCGAGCCGGACATCAAGAAGGGCCTCGCGGGCGTCGTCGTCGACACGACGGCGATCTCGAAGGTCAACCCCGAGACGAACAGCCTGCTCTACCGCGGCTATCCCGTGCAGGAGCTCGCCGACACGCAGTCCTTCGAGGCGGTGGCGTACCTGCTGTGGAACGGCGAGCTGCCGACGGGCGACGAGCTGGCCGCGTTCCGGCTGGAGGAGCGCAAGCACCGCGCCCTGGCCGACAACGTCAAGGCCGCCATCGATCTCGTGCCTCTCGAGGCGCATCCGATGGACGAGGTGCGCACCGCGGTCAGCCTGATCGGCGCATCGGACCCCGAGGCCGGCGGCTCGGTGCTCGATGCCGGTGGCAGCCCGGAGCAGAACCTGGCGCGCAGCATCCGCCTGTTCGCGGCGCTGCCGGCCATCGTCGCCTACGGTCAGCGTCGCCGTCGTGGCCAGGAGCTCATCCCTCCGCGCGACGACCTCGACTACTCGGCGAACTTCCTCTGGATGACGTTCGGGGAAGAGGCCGACGACGTCGTGGTCGACGCCTTCAACCGGTCGATGATCCTCTACGCCGAGCACTCCTTCAACGCCTCGACCTTCACCGCCCGGGTCATCACCTCGACCCTCAGCGACATCTACTCGGCTGTGGTCGGGGCCATCGGTGCGCTCAAGGGCCCGCTGCACGGCGGGGCGAACGAGGCCGTGCTGCACATCTTCAAGGAGATCGGATCGGCGGACGCCGTCGAGACCTGGCTCGACAAGGCTCTCGCGGAGAAGCGCAAGATCATGGGCTTCGGACACCGCGTCTACAAGAACGGCGACTCACGGGTGCCGACCATGAAGGCCGCGCTCGACACCCTCGTCGCGCACTACGGCCGGGAGGACGTCGCCGAGCTGTACGACGCGCTGGAGTCGCAGTTCGTCGAGCGCAAGGGCATCCACCCGAACCTCGACTACCCGTCCGGTCCCGCGTACAGCCTCATCGGCTTCGACACGCTCACCTTCACGCCGCTGTTCGTCGCGGCGCGGGTGACGGGATGGACGGCCCACGTCATCGAGCAGGCCGGCGCGAACGCCCTGATCCGTCCGCTGTCCCACTACGACGGCCCCGACGAGCGGCACGTGGCCGGCTGACCTCTCCGTTCGAATCGCCGGAATGGCTCCATCTCACCGCGGGATGGAGCCATTCGCGCGATTCGGAGCAGTAGCGTGCCGACGGCCCCCGGGTCAAGCGGATGCGGCGGATTTCCGGGAGGAGTAAACCGGATCCGGGACGAAAGCATGTCCCACGAGAAGGAGGCCCCATGTCCGCGTCCGACGTCACCGTCAAGGAGGTCCGGTCGCTCGTCCCCGCGCGCATGGACCGGCTCCCCTGGTCGCGCTTCCACTGGATGATCGTCGTCGGACTCGGGTTCTCCTGGATCCTCGACGGCCTCGAGGTGCAGATCGTCGCGGCCAACGGCTACGCGCAGACGCTGGGGATGGGTCCCGCCGAGGTCGGCCTCGCCGGCACCTGCTACCTGCTCGGCCAGGTGTTCGGCGCCCTCGTGTTCGGCCGCCTCGCCGACCGCCTCGGCCGCAAGAACCTCTTCCTGCTCTCGCTCGGGGTGTACCTCGTCGGGTCGGCCGTCGCCGGTCTCGCGTTCGCCCCCTGGTTCTTCTACATCTGGCGCTTCGTCGCCGGCGCGGGAATCGGCGGTGAGTACGCGGCGATCAACTCGGCCATCGACGAGATCATCCCCGCGAAGTACCGCGGCCGCGTCGACATCGCCATCAACGGCACCTACTGGGGTGGCGCGGCGCTCGGTGCCGTGGCCAACATGTTCTTCCTCAACACCGACCTCCTCCCCGCCGACATCGGCTGGCGGCTGAGCTTCTTCGTCGGTCCGATCCTCGGCATCCTCATCATCTGGCTGCGGCGGCACATCCCGGAGAGCCCCCGCTGGCAGATGACGCACGGCCGCGAGGAGGAGGCGGAGCGCAACGTCGACGAGATCGAGGAGCGCATCCGCAAGGAGGGCAAGTCGATCGAGCCCGTGGACGAGAGCAAGGCCATCACGGTCAAGGAGTACGGCAGCGTCCCGCTCCTCGTGATCGCGAAGGTGCTGTTCAAGAAGTACCCGCGGCGCACGCTCGTCGGCATCACCATGATGGTGACGCAGTCCTTCCTCTACAACGCGATCTTCTTCACGTACGCGCTCGTGCTGGAGAACTTCTACGACACCCCGCCGGCGTCCGCATCGCAGTACTTCATCGTCTTCGCGGTCGGCAACCTCGCGGGCGCCCTCATCCTCGGCCACTTCTTCGACACGTGGGGTCGTCGGCGGATGCTGTTCGGCACCTATGTGCTCGCGGGTCTGATCCTGCTCGTCAGCGCCTTCCTCTTCAACGCGGGTGTGCTGAACGCGGGCACGCACACGGCGTTCTGGTGCGCGTCGTTCTTCTTCGCCTCGGCCGGTGCGTCCGCCGCGTACCTGACCGTGAGCGAGATCTTCCCACTCGAGCTGCGCAGCCAGGTGATCTCCTACGTGTTCTCCATCGGGCAGCTCGTCGGCGCGGTCGCCCCGGTTCTCTACGGCGCGCTGATCGGCGCGAGCGCGGAGTCGGGCGACCGCGGTCCGCTGTTCTGGGGGTACGTGCTCGGCGCGGCGATCATGATGTTCGGCGGTGTCGTGTGCGGTGTCTTCGGCGTCAGTGCGGCCGGGAAGTCGCTGGAGGACATCGCCGATCCGCTGTCGCTCGTGGAACCGGCGAAGAAGGGCGTCACCCCGGGGTCGGAGTCCGGCTCCTGAGAAGGCGGTTCCGCTAGCGGGCGAGCCAGTTCCGCAGGGAGCGCGTGACGAACGGCAGCACCCAGTACGTCATGATCGGCGTGAGCACGAGGGTGGTGATGAGCACGCGGAGCCACAGCGGAACGACGTCCCATCCCGGCACCGGGCTCATGGCGTAGGTGAACGCGAGGTTCACGGGGAAGAAGCCGAGCCAGATCGAGACGGCCTGCTTCCACCGCGGCGGCGCCGGGGCGACGGTCACGGTGCTCGTCGTGCCGTCCGGGTCGACGACGGGGATGGAGCCGGTGGACGGCTCGTCGAACCAGCCCTCGATGCCCGAGCGGCGCTTGGACCTCTCGCTGCGGACGAAGCCCTGGCCCATCGACAGCCACCAGGCGCGTTCCCCGGACTGCTCCCACGCGGTGAGCGCGTCCTCGCTCGCGAAGCGGTAGAGCATGTGCCAGACCTGCGAGTCCTCGCCCGCGCGGACCCAGCCGGAGCCGAGGAAGCCCGGGTACTTCGTCGCGAGGTTCACCCCGGTCTGCACCCACGCGGTCGCCTCGGCGATGCGCTCCGGGTCGACCTCGCGGCGGATGGAGACGGTGACGGGTTCGGACACAGGGGCGGATGCGGACATGGTGCGGTCCTCGAGGTGAGCGGCGTCGGGGTGCGGACGCGGGGCGACGGCGCCAGGGTCGCGGCGCCTGGTCGATTCTAGTTCTCCTTCGAGTCGCGCGATTGGCTCCAGATCCGGGCCGGATGCCGCCAGCATCTCCCGCAGCTCATCGATCGTCGCCCAGGGCTGCCACGCGACATCCGGCCGCCCGACCCCCGGCCTCCAGCGTCGGCAGAAGTAGTCGCCGAGCGCCACCAGGTCCGCGAGCGGCAGCGTGCCGAGGGGGACCCAGGTCGCGGCGGGGGAGGTCACCCGGAGGCCGTCCCGATAACGGATCGAGGTGAGGCTGGACAGCGTGCGGTGTCCGGTCACGCCGCGGGCGCGAGGGATCGGGATCCCGCCGGACGCGCTGACGTGGAGGGCGAGGTCGTCCGCCGTCGCGACGCTCCCGCGGTCGTCGAAGGCGAGCGGTAGCGGGCCTCCCCAGATCGAGGCCGCGGTCTCGTGGCTGAAGAAGTGTCCGGTCGGATCCGCGCAATCGACCGCGGCTCACGCCGTGCAGCCGCGCCGTCCGTACCGCGAAGTCCACCCCGAAGCGGGCCGGAAGCTCGTGTCGTCGTCCCATGCCCCCACGCTCCCACCGCTGCTGTCGGGCTGGGTCCGGTCTCCACAGCCCCGGTTCGAATCGCGCGCTGTGCTCCATCCCCGGGCGAAATGGAGCAAGGCAAGCGATTCGAAGGGAAGAAGAAGACCCCCGCCGACCCGATTCGGCGGGGGTCTCGGGAGCGAGAGTGCTCACCGTGTGCACGGGAGACGCGACTACCCGATCCGGTCTGAGTCTGTGCCGTGCATCTGCAGTTGTAATCGGCCCAGGTGGCCAGCGGGTGAACGAGGGGCGAACGGCGCCGTGCGGCCACTCGTCTGCCCGACGACAAGAGATACAAGGACGTCCTCGTATTTTCACGGTCGTCGGAGTAAACTCGCCGATGTGCCAAAGAGGGCACGGAGGGATGTCGCACAATGACCCGTACTATCCCGCACTTCGTGGGCGGAACGCATGTCACCCCGGAAGACGGCCGCTTCGCCGACGTCTTCGATCCGAGCACCGGCGCCGTGCAGGCCCGGGTGCCGCTCGCGTCCGCGGATGAGGTGCGCCGCGTCATCGCGAACGCCGAGCAGGCCCAGGCCGCGTGGGCGGCGACCAACCCGCAGAAGCGCGCCCGCGTCCTCCTGCGGTTCCTCGACCTCGTGCAGCAGGAGATGACCTCGCTCGCCGAACTCCTCGCGAGCGAGCACGGCAAGACCGTCGACGACGCCAAGGGTGACATCCAGCGGGGTCTCGAGGTCATCGAGTTCTCCGCCGGGGCCCCGCACCTGCTCAAGGGCGAGTACTCCACCGGTGCCGGGGCCGGCATCGACGTGTACTCGATGCGGCAGCCGCTCGGGGTCGTCGCGGCGATCACGCCCTTCAACTTTCCCGCCATGATCCCGCTGTGGAAGGCCGGCCCCGCCCTCGCCGCCGGCAACGCCGTGGTGCTCAAGCCGAGCGAGCGCGACCCCTCGGTGCCCGTGCGTCTCGCCGAGCTGTTCCTCGAGGCGGGCCTGCCCGCCGGTGTCCTCAACGTCGTGCACGGAGACAAGGAGGCGGTGGACACGCTGCTCACCGACGACCGGATCCGCGCGGTCGGCTTCGTGGGCTCCACGCCCATCGCCGAGTACATCTACGCCACCGCGGCCGCGCACGGGAAGCGGGCGCAGTGCTTCGGCGGCGCGAAGAACCACATGATCGTGATGCCCGACGCCGACCTCGACCAGGCCGTCGACGCCCTCATCGGCGCCGGCTACGGCTCCGCGGGGGAGCGGTGCATGGCCATCTCCGTCGCGGTCCCGGTCGGCGAGGAGACCGCGGACGCCCTCGCCGCCAAGCTCACCGAACGCGTCGCCCAGCTGCGCGTCGGGCCGTCCCTGGCGAAGGATGTCGACTACGGCCCCCTGGTCACGCGGGCAGCCGTCGAGCGGGTTGAGGGCTACATCCAGCAGGGGATCGACGAGGGCGCGACGCTGCTCGCCGACGGCCGCGGCTTCACGGTCCTCGGGCACGAGGAGGGCTTCTACCTCGGACCGACGCTCTTCGACCACGTGACCACCGACATGGCGATCTACCGCGAGGAGATCTTCGGCCCGGTGCTCGTGATCGCCCGCGCCGCCGACTACGAGGAGGCGCTGCGCATGGCCTCCGAGCACGAATACGGCAACGGCGTCGCCATCTTCACGCGCGACGGCGATGCCGCCCGCGACTTCGCCGCCCGGGTGGAGGTCGGGATGGTGGGCGTGAACGTGCCCATCCCGGTGCCGATCGCCTACTACACGTTCGGCGGCTGGAAGCGCAGCGGCTTCGGCGACCTCAACCAGCACGGCGCCGACGCCTTCCGCTTCTACACGAAGACCAAGACCGTGACGAGCCGCTGGCCGTCGGGGATCCGCGAGGGCGCGAGCTTCGTGATCCCCACCATGCACTAAGGACACGCGATGACCATGACCACTGTCACCACCACTGACGAGGAGCGCGAGGCGATCCTCGACGCCGTGCGGGAGTTCGCCGATGCGGAGCTCGCCCCGTTCGCCGCCGAACGCGACGAGAAGCACCTGTTCCCGCGGGAGTCGCTCCAGCGCGGTGGCGAACTCGGCCTCGGCGGGATCTACGTGAGCGAGGAGTTCGGCGGCACGGGGCTCACCCGCGTCGACACCGTCGCCATCTTCGAGGAGCTCGCCAAGGCCGACCCTGCGGTGGCCGCCTACATCTCCATCCACAACATGGTGGTGTGGATGATCGACACCTACGGCGACGACGAGCAGCGGTCGCGCTGGCTGCCGTCGCTGACCGCCATGCAGGAGTTCGGCGGCTACTGCCTCACGGAGCCGGGAGCCGGATCCGACGCGGCGAACATCGCGACCAGCGCCGTCCGCGAGGGCGACGAGTACGTGCTGACCGGGGTGAAGCAGTTCATCTCCGGAGCCGGTGAGGCCGCGGTGTACGTCGTCATGGCGCGGACCGGCGAGCCGGGAGCCCGGGGCATCAGCGCCTTCCTCGTCCCCGGCGACGCGGAGAACCTGAGCTTCGGCGCCCCGGAGAAGAAGATGGGGTGGCACGCGCAGCCCACCCGTCCCGTGATCATGGACGGCGTGCGGGTGCCGGCGTCCGCGATGCTCGGCGACGAGGGCCGCGGCTTCGCGATCGCGATGTCGGCGCTCAACGGCGGACGCCTCAACATCGCGGCGTGCTCGATCGGCGGTGCGCAGGCAGCGCTCGACAAGGCCGTGCAGTACGTGCACGAGCGCGTCGCGTTCGGGGAGCCGCTGGCGGAGAAGCAGTCGATCCTCTTCGCGATCGCCGACATGCGCACCGACCTGCAGGCGGCGAGGCTGATGGTGCGCGACGGCGCGCAGGCAGTGGACGAGAAGGCGCCGGACGCGACGATGCGGTGCGCGATGGCCAAGCGCTTCGCGACCGACGCCGGCTTCGAGGTGGCCAACCGCGCCCTCCAGCTGCACGGCGGCTACGGCTACCTGCAGGACTACGGCATCGAGAAGATCGTCCGCGACCTCCGCGTGCATCAGATCCTCGAGGGGACGAACGAGATCATGCGCCTCATCGTGGGGCGGGAGATGCTGCGACCCGCGGGGTCGACGTCGATGCGGAGCGCCTCATGACCCGCGTGGCCTTCCTCGGGCTCGGGCACATGGGCCTGCCGATGGCGAAGAACCTCGTCGCCGCCGGACACGAGGTGCACGGCTTCGACCTCGTCCCCGCGGCGATCGAGGCGGCCGGGACGGCCGGGATCCCCGTGGCCGCGAGCGGCGCGGAGGCGGTGGCGGACGCGGAGGTCGTGGTGACGATGTTCCCGGCGGGGAAGCACGTCATCGAGGCCTACCGCACGGAGCTGCTGGCGGCCGCGCGCCCCGGAACGCTGTTCATCGAGTCGTCGACCATCGCGGTTGACGAGGCGCGGGCCGCTCATGCGCTCGCGCTCGCCGCGGGCCATCGGCACATCGACGCCCCGGTCTCCGGAGGTGTGGTCGGGGCGGAGGCCGGGACCCTGGCGTTCATGGTCGGGGGCTCCGACGACGACTTCTCGGCGGCGCTTCCGCTGCTGGAGATCATGGGGAAGCGCATCGTGCACTGCGGCGGATCCGGGCTCGGTCAGGCGGCGAAGGTCTGCAACAACATGGTGCTCGCGGTGTCGCAGATCGCCGTCGCCGAGGCCTTCGTGCTGGGCGAGCGGCTCGGGCTCGAGCATCAGGCCCTGTTCGATGTGGTGTCCCAGGCGTCGGGGCAGTGCTGGGCACTCACCACGAACTGTCCCGTCCCCGGCCCGGTGCCCACGAGCCCCGCGAACCGGGACTACCAGCCGGGGTTCGCGGGGGCACTCATGGCGAAGGACCTCGGTCTCGCGCTGCAGGCCATCGAGCAGACCTCGACGGATGCCCGGATGGGTCGTCTGGCGCAGGAGCTGTACGCCGCCTACGCCGCCGGCGACGGCGCCGCCCGCGACTTCTCCGGCATCATCACCGACATCCGCGGCTGACCCCGGCTTTCGAATCGCGCGATTGGCGCCGAATCCGGCCGAAATGCAGCACATCGGGCGATTCGAAGGGGAGGGTGGATGACAAACGACAGGAAGGCGGCAGCGATGACCGAGTACGAGACGATCCTGGTGGAGCAGCGCGGACGCGTGGGGTGGATCACCCTCCACCGTCCGGAGGCGCTCAACGCGCTGAACAGCCGGCTCGCCGAGGAGGTCACCGCGGCCGCGCAGGCCTTCGATGCCGATGACGGGATCGGGGCGATCGTCCTGACCGGCTCCGAGAAGGCCTTCGCGGCCGGTGCCGACATCAAGGAGATGGAGGGCATGTCCGCGGCGGAGATGCTCGAGACCGACCACTTCGGCGTCTGGCACGACTTCGCTGCCGTGCGCACCCCGGTCATCGCGGCGGTCTCCGGATTCGCGCTCGGCGGCGGCTGCGAGCTGGCGATGATGTGCGACATCATCCTCGCCGCGGACACCGCGAAGTTCGGACAGCCGGAGATCAACCTCGGGGTGATCCCCGGCATGGGCGGCACGCAGCGGCTCATCCGCGCGGTCGGGTACTACAAGGCCGCGGAGCTCGTGCTGTCCGGCCGCTTCATGGGGGCCGAGGAAGCGGAGCGCTCCGGACTCGTGTCCCGCGTCGTCCCGGCGGCGGAACTCCTGGCCGAGGCGACGACGTTGGCGGAGACGATCGCGTCGAAGTCGCTGCCGTCGGTCTACGCCGCCAAGGCCGCGCTCGATGCGGCGATGGAGACGACGCTGTCCGCCGGCCTCGCCCACGAGAAGCAGGCGTTCGCGGCGCTGTTCGACACGCACGACCAGAAGGAGGGCATGGCGGCCTTCCGCGAGAAGCGCACGCCGGACTTCCAGAACCGCTGATCGCGGTTCACAACTCAGGAGAATCGGTCGCGGAACCGCCGTTCGGCGGTTGCGCGTGGTTGTGGGCCGCAATTCTCCTGAGTTGTGAACGGGTCAGCCGCGCAGGGACTCCACGATCTTCGCGATCCGGCGCTCGCGCGTCGCGTCCTGCTTGGCGTCGGCGACCGCCCTGGCGTGCTCCTTCCGCGCTGAGGGGGAGAGGGCGTCGAAGGCCGCGCGCACCGCGGGGTCGACGTCGAGGGCGGCGGCCAGGGCGGCCGGCACCTCGACCGTCCGCTCTGCGGTGTCGAGCCGGATCACGGCGTCCACCTCCTGGTCGATCTCCACCGCGAGGTCTGCGCGGGCGGCCTTGCTGAGACCGATCATGTTCTCGCCGCCCATCCGGGCCAGGCGCAGGCGGGCGGTGCGGCCGCCGATCGTGACCGCGACCGGGAAGGTCTTCCCCGCGCCGAAGGAGGCCACCTGTTCGTCGGTGAGGAGGATCGCCGCGGCGGGACCGCGACCGGTGAGGACGGTGTGCACGCGCAGTTCGCTCATGCAGGAAGAGTACGCCCGCCGTCCTCGATCGCGGCGACGAGGGCGGTGTTGCGCTCCGCGATCAGCCGCTCCATGTACCGCCCCAGGACCAGGGCGTCGACGAGGCGGCCGAGGGGCCCGAAAGGCGACCGGAACACGACGGTGTCCCGCATGAGGGTGCCACGCGGGTGCTCCTCGAACACATGCTCGTGCCGGAGCTCGCGGAACGGTCCGGCGATCTGACGGTCCGTGAACCGATGCGGCGCGTCGATGTCGAACACCACGGAGCGCAGGCGGAACGGGATGCCGAAGTGCCGCGCGCGCCAGGTCACCGTGGACCCCTCGGTGAACGCGCCGCCCGCAGGCTCCTCGATCATGGTCTCGCTGTAGCGCGCCATGGACTGCAGATGCAGTTCGGGGTCCAGTGCCGCGGCGAAGACGACCGGGCGGGGCGCCGCGATCACGGTGTCGAGCACGAACCGGGGCATCAGAGC
Source organism: Microbacterium meiriae (assembly GCF_040685015.1). Lineage (NCBI taxonomy): Bacteria > Bacillati > Actinomycetota > Actinomycetes > Micrococcales > Microbacteriaceae > Microbacterium > Microbacterium meiriae. The sequence goes on from NZ_JBFBHD010000001.1 coordinate 1,653,030, forward strand.
GGTTCGGGGAGGGGGCGCGGATCGATGAAGTCGCCGGCGTCACGGCGCAGGCGGGCGACGATGGCGACGAGCTCCGCGGCGTCGGCCTCGCTCATGCCGGGGTCGGCGAAGACGTCGGCGTTCAGGGCGGTCGTGGCGCGCTCGACGAGGTCGCGCCCGGCGTCGGTCAGGGCGAGCATCGCGGCGCGTCCGTCGTGGGGGTGCGGTTCTCGGATCACGAGGCCGTCGCGCACGAGCCGCTCGGCGGTGCTGGTGATGGTGGTGGCGTGGACCTGCAGGCGCGCGACGACGCTCGACAGCGGCAGTCGTCCGGCCCGGCTGAAGGCGAGCAGCCGGAGCACCTCGTACCGCGCGAAGCTCAGCGCGAAGGGTTTGAGGGCCGCGTCGACGCGGGCGAGGAGGAGCTGCTGTGCCCGCATCACCGACGTGACGACCGTCATGCCGTCTGCGGCCTCGGTCCAGCCGTGCGCGATCCACTGCCGCTTCGCCTCGGCGAGCGGGTCGACGGGAAGCGGGCGGGGTCGGACCACGTCTCTACGGTACCGGGGGAGGGCGCCCCCGGTCGCCAGCGGCGAGCCGAGGACGGCAGCTGTCGACTATGTATACATTCGTGACCGAAATGTCGGGTGCAGCCTGCGGATCCCTCTGCCTTTGGCTACATAGAAGAGCGGGCGGATAGACTCAGCGTGTCGTGAGGAGCATTCGATGAAGATCTTCGTCCTGGTCAAAGAGGTGCCGGACACCTATGGTGATCGCACGTTGAATCTGGAGACCGGCCTCGCCGATCGCGGCGCCGGGGATGTGGTCCTCGACGAGATCACGGAACGGGCCCTCGAGGTCGCTCTCTCCTACGCCGACAAGAACGAGGGCACCGAGGTCGTGGCCCTCACGATGGCGCCGGAGAGCGCGACCGCGTCGGTGCGACGGGCCCTCGCGATCGGCGCCGCCTCCGCGATCCACATCGTCGACGAGCAGCTCGTCGGCGCCGACCTGGGACTCACCGCCGAGGTCCTCGCCGCCGCGATCCGCCGTGGCGCCCCCGACCTCGTCATCACCGGCAACCTGTCCACCGACGGCGCCGGTGGCGTCCTGCCCGCGATGCTCGCCGAGCACCTCGGCTGGGCGCAGGCCACCGCCCTCTCCGCGGTCGAGATCACGGCCGAGGGCATCTCCGGCACCCGGGGCGCGGACGCGGGGAACCAGCAGGTGACCGCGCCGCTGCCCGCCGTGATCTCCATCACCGAGGCGCTCCCTGACGCCCGGTTCCCGAACTTCAAGGGGATCATGGCGGCGAAGAAGAAGCCGCTGGAGGTGCTGTCCCTCGCCGACCTCGACGTGTCGGCGGACCCCGCGGCGGCTCCGCGCACCATCATGACCGCCGTCTCCGAGAAGCCTCCGCGGGCGGCCGGTGTCAAGATCACCGACGAGGGCGATGCCGCCGAGAAGCTCGTCGAGTTCCTCGTGCAGAACAGGCTGGTGTGACATGGCGTACCCCGAGAACCCGATCCTCGTGCTCCTCGACGTCGACCCGTCCGGCGAGCTCGCCAGCAGCGCGGCCGGACTCCTCGGCGCGGCGGCGGGCATCGGCACCCCGGTGGCGCTGATCGTCGGCGGTTCCGAGTCCGCGGTCGCCACGGCCGCGGCGGCCGGAGCCGCGGTCGTGCTCACGGCCGAGGGCGACCCGTCGGCGCTCACGGTCCCGATCGTCGACGCGCTGCGGGCCGCCGCCGTGCAGGCGCAGCCCGAAGCCGTCCTCATCTCGAACTCGATCTCCGGGCGCGATGTCGCCGGCCGGTTCGCGGTGCGATCGAAGAGCGCTCTCGCCGTGGATGCCGTCGGGGTCTCCCGCGACGACGAGGGCATCGTCGCCCACCACTCGGTCTACGGCGGGGCGTACCTCGTCGATGCGGCCGCGACGTACGGCACGCTCGTCGTCACGGTGCGGCAGGGCGCGGTGGAGGCCAGGGCCGAGGCGGTCGCCTCCCCGCAGATCGAGCAGCTCGCGGTCACCCCGTCAGGAGCGGTCGCCGCGACGGCGGGCCCCGTCGAGACCGTCGAGGCCACCTCGTCCCGTCCCGAGCTGCGCGGAGCGACCCGCGTCGTCTCCGGTGGCCGCGGCCTCGCGTCGAAGGAGAAGTTCGTGCTCGTCGAGGAGCTCGCCGACGCTCTCGGCGCGGCCGTGGGTGCCTCGCGCGCCGCGGTCGACGCGGGCTACATCCCGCAGTCCCACCAGGTCGGGCAGACCGGGGTCTCGGTGTCGCCGCAGCTCTATGTCGCGCTCGGGATCTCCGGGGCGATTCAGCATCGCGCCGGCATGCAGACGTCGAAGAACATCGTGGCGATCAACAAGGACCCGGAGGCGCCCATCTTCGACGTCGCCGACTTCGGCATCGTCGGCGACGTGTTCGCGATCGTCCCGCAGGTGATCGCCGCGCTCGAGGCGCGGAAGAAGTAGTCATGGCGACGCGGGTGCTGCGCCGCGGGCTTCCGCGGGTGCCGGGCGGCGAGCCGTGGCCGCCCGCCGATGCGACGGTCGAGACCGTCGATGCGGCCGTCGCCGTCGAGGCGCCGGTGGCGACGCCGGTCTCTGCGACGCCGGAGGGCGGGGAGGACGACCCCACCGCGGTCACGCCGGACGCCACCGGCGTCCAGGCTGCGCAGCCGGACGCCGCGCCGCGTCGGGCGCTCCGCCGGGGTCTCCCGCGCGTTCCGGGCGGTGAGCCCTGGCCGCCGTCTACGGTCGGGGCCGCGCCCGCGGCGTCGTCCGCACCCGCCGTGGTGCCGGGCGAGACCGCACCTTCCACCGCGGCGTCCGCCGCGCCCGTTGCGCCTCCTGCCGCGCCCGCTGCCGCCGCGTCGTCCGCCGCGCCGGCCCGGACTCCTGCTGCGGCGCCCGCTCCCGAGACGCCCGCCGCAGGCGAGAGCGTCCGCCGCGGACTGCCCCGAGTCCCGGGTGGCGAGCCCTGGCCCCCCGCGGGGACCGTGCCCGCCCGTCCGACCTCCGCTCCGTCCCCGGCCGTGGCGGCGGATGTCTCCGCGATCCCGGAGACGGCGGCGCCGTCCGCGACCCTCGTCTCCGAGCCCGCCGCTGTCCCGGGGACCGCGCTCGCCACCGGCGCCGACATCAGCGCGCCGCTGCCCTGGACCCGTACGGTCTGGAACGGTCGAGCACCGCGGCATCTCCCGGCCGCCGCCTCGGCGGCCGCGACCGCTCGCCGGCGCCCGACCTGGACCCAGGCGATCGCGACGCTGTTCGGCGCCGCCGCCCTCGGCGTGCTCGCGGCCGCGGCCGTGGCCCTCGTCCGCACGCTGCTGAGCCTCCCGTTCATGCAGGACTTCCTGGCGGCCTTCCCTGGCGAGTACGAGCCACCGATCCCGGTCGAGCCCGGCTTCGCGCCGTGGGTCAACTGGGCGCACTTCTTCAACATGTTCCTGATCGTGCTGATCATCCGCTCGGGGCTGCAGGTGCGCACCGAGAAGCGGCCGAGCGTGTTCTGGTCCCCGCGGAATAACCCGAAGGGCAAGATCAGCCTGAACCTCTGGTTCCACCAGGCGCTCGACATCCTGTGGTTGGTCAACGGCGTGATCTTCGTCGTCCTGCTGTTCGTCACCGGGCACTGGGTGCGGATCGTGCCGACGAGCTGGGAGGTGTTCCCGAACGCGCTGTCGGCGGCCCTCCAGTACATCTCGTTCGACTGGCCGCACGAGAACGGCTGGAACAACTACAACAGCCTGCAGCAGCTCGCCTACTTCGTCACCGTCTTCCTCGCGGCGCCGCTCGCCGCGGTCACCGGGTTCCGCATGTCGGGGCTCTGGCCCAAGAGGGCGGAGCGCCTGTCGAAGGCGTACCCGGTGGAGTGGGCGCGTGCCCTGCACTTCCCGGTGATGCTCTACTTCGTGGCGTTCATCATCGCGCACGTCGCCCTCGTGATGCTGACCGGCTTCCTGCGGAACCTCAACCACATGTTCGCGGCGCAGGATGCCGCGACGTGGACGGGATTCTGGGTGTTCATCGCCTCGCTCGTCGTGATCGCGGTCGCCTGGGTCGCTGCGCGTCCGCTCGTGCTCGCCCCGATCGCGAAGGCGTTCGGCAAGGTCTCGGGGCGCTGATCCTCCGGGCTAGCCTGGTGAGGTGAGCCCTGGTACCGACATCGACAGATTCTGGCGTGCGGCGAGGGAGGCCTGCCCGGAGCTCCCGACCGACCGGCCCGAGGCGTGGGCGTTCGGCGCCACGCCCGCACACGCCGACGAACTGCTCGCGCTGGTCCTCGACGGGATCAAGGTCGGCACCGCGTCGTCGCTCTGGGACTACGACGCGACCGGCGACCCGCTCCCGGTCGAGGGTGAGCTGAGCATCATCCTCGACGGGACCGGAGCGCCACGCGCCGTCATCGAGACCACGGCGCTGGCGACCGTGCCGTTCGACGAGGTCGACGAGGAGCACGCCTTCGCCGAAGGCGAGGGTGATCGCACGCTCGCCCACTGGCGCACGGTGCACGAGCGCTATTGGCGGGCGCATTCGGAGAATCCTCGCGGCTTCGCACCGGACATGCCGGTGCTGTGCGAGCGCTTCCGGCTCGTGTATTCCGGCTGATCGACGCTCAGGCCGCCGTGCGCAGCCGGCGTCGGGAGAACAGGAGCGCCGCGGTCGCCGCGGCGAAGGCGATTCCGAAGAGCGTCCCGGCTGCTCCGGTCAGGCTGAGTGCGCCGAGCCATCCCGCGACCGGATAGGTGACCAGGAAGCACGCGTGGGAGAGCGCGAACTGCGCGGTGTAGACGAGCGTGCGGTTCGCCGGAGTCGACGCGTCGGCAAGCAGTCGGGATGACGGCGTGTTCACGAGTGAGGTGCCGATGCCCAGCAGCACCCAGGTGCCCAGGAGCGCCTCCCATCCCGCGCCGCTCGCCGTGGCCACGGCCGTGACGACGACTGCTGCGAGGAGCCCCGCCACGATCACGGCGACCCCGATGGACATGGTGCGGATCACCCCTGCGCGGTCCACCAGCCAGGGGATGCTCAGCGCCGTCACGAGCGATCCGATGCCGTAACAGGCGAGAGCGATGGCGAGGGCGGCGTCATCGAGGTCGAACACGGCGCGCGCGTACACGACGGAATCGACCAGCACGATCGCGGTGCCGGCGGCGACCACCATGTTCGTGAGCAGCAGGAAGCGCAGGCTGGGAGTCCGTGCGAACACGGCGGCTCCGGCCGGTAGGCGCTGCCAGAAGGAGGAGGTGGCGGATTCGTCGCCGGTGCCGGGCACGCGAGTGCTCACCACCAGGAGCGCGGAGAGGGCGAATCCGATCGCCGTGCCCGCGAACAGATCGTGGAACGTGACCACGACGAGCAGCGCCCCCGCGATCAGGGGGCTGAGCAGCGCCTCGAGGTCGTACGCGAGTCGCGACAGCGACAGGGCGCGCGTGTAGTCCCTGGGCTCGGGCAGAACCGCGGGGATCAGCGACTGGAACGCGGGCGTGAAGGTCGCGGAGGCGGACTGCAGCACGAACACGAGCACGTAGATCTGCCAGGTCTCGCCGACGGAGGGGAGCGCCAGCGCGATCGCGAAGCGCACGATGTCCGCGGTGACGAGGACCGCCTTGCGGGGGAGACGATCGACCAGGGCGGCGATCAGCGGGGCGACGCCGACATAGGCGACCATCTTGATCGTCAGCGCGGTGCCGAGCACCGATCCGGCCGCGTCGCCGGCGATGTCGAAGGCGAGCAGCCCGAGAGCCACCGTGAGGAGCCCGGTGCCCAGGAGCGCGACGACCTGCGCGGCGAACAGGCGGGCGTAGACGGTGTTCCGCAGGACCCGGAGCACTACCGCGTCTGCTCCGGAGCGGGGTGTGCGCCCCGATGGTGCGCGGGGTCGGTGCTCAGCGAGTGCTCCGCCTGATAGATGGCGTCGGCCACGAGCTGCCGGGCGTGCTCGTTCGCGAGACGGTAGAACACCCGGGTGCCCTCCTGCCTCGCCACGACGATCCGAGCGAGCCGAAGCTTGGCGAGGTGCTGCGACACGGCGGGTGCCGGCTTGTCGACGATGTCGGCGAGGTGGTTGACCGAGAGCTCCTGATCGCGCAGGGCCAAGATGATGCGGATGCGCGTCGCGTCGGCGAGCATCGCGAACACCTCGACGGCGAGTTCGACGTAGCTGCTGTCCGGCGTGAGGGAACATTGCTTATCTGCATGCATACGCAGATTGTTGCACACGGGAGGGGTCGCTGGTGTTCCCCGAGCGTGCGATGAGGCACTCTGGAAGGTGTGACGTCGGGGTCCCGGCGCTGAGGAGGGAGCACTCATGGCAGAGGCCTACATCGTCGACGCGGTCCGTTCGCCGGTCGGACGCCGTGGCGGCGCTCTCGCGGAGATCCACCCCGCCGACCTCGGCGCGCACAGTCTGCGGGCCCTCGTCGACCGGACCGGCATCGACCCCGGCGCCGTGGACGACGTGATCCTCGGAGCCATCGATGCGATCGGCGGGCAGGCCGGGAACGTCGCGCGCACCGCGTCGCTCGTCGCCGGCTTCCCGGAACACGTGCCGGGCGTCACGATCGATCGGCAATGCGGATCGAGTCAGCAGGCCGTGCACTTCGCCGCGCAGGCGGTGCTCAGTGGCACCAGCGACCTCGTGATCGCCGGCGGGCTGCAGAACATGTCGCGGATCCCGCTCACCGCCGCCGCGACCGTCGGCCGGGAGTACGGTTTCACGACGCCGTACGCCGAGTCGCCCGGATGGCAGGAGCGCTACGGCGACCAGGAGATCTCGCAGTTCCGCGGAGCGGAGCTCATCGCCGAGCGGTGGGACATCTCACGGGAGGAGATGGAGCGGTACGCGCTGGAGAGCCACCGCCGGGCGGCCCAGGCCCAGGACGACGGGCGGTTCGCGGCGGAGATCGCGCCGCTCGCCGGGCTCGACCACGACGAGGGCGTGCGCCGGGACACCACCCTCGAACGCATGGCCGGCCTGCCGCCGCTCGCGCCCGACGGGCGGATCACCGCCGCCGTCGCGTCGCAGATCAGCGATGCGTCGAGTGCCGTGCTCATCGCCAGCGCGCGGGCGGTGCAGGAGCACGGCCTCACGCCGCGGGCCCGCATCCACCACGTCTCCGTCCGCGGCGACGACCCCGTGCTCATGCTCACGGCACCGATCCCGGCGACCCGGCACGCGTTGGAGCGTACGGGACTCCGGATCGAGGACATCGACCTGTTCGAGGTCAACGAGGCGTTCGCCTCGGTCGTGCTCGCCTGGATGCGCGAGACCGGTGCGCCGCACGAGAAGGTCAACGTCAACGGCGGCGGCATCGCACTGGGGCATCCGATCGGCGCGACGGGCACCCGCATCCTCGCGACCCTGCTGAACGAGCTCGAGCGCACCGGCGGACGGTACGGCCTGCAGACGATGTGCGAGGGCGGCGGCGTCGCGAACGTCACGATCATCGAACGCCTCTGAGCGCAGACGAAAGGGCCGCCCCGCGGGGCGGCCCTTTCGGTGAGGACGAGGGTCAGGGGCGCACGAAGCGGACCTCGGTGAGCGTCTCGCCCAGGAACGGCTCGGTGTGCGCGGCGCCGTCGAGGTGGAACCCGTTGCGCGTGTAGAAGCGGTGCGCGCGAGGGTTGTCCTCGGCGACCCAGAGGTAGAGCGGCTCGTCCTTCTCGACGGCCGCATCGAACAGCTTCTGCCCGATGCCGGTCGAGTGGTACGCGTCGAGCAGGTAGATGAAGTACAGCTCGCGGAACGCCGGGGCGTCCTTGTCGCGGGCCGGACCCGAGCCGACGAAGCCGACGATCTCGCCGTCGACGAGCGCCGCGTTCATCTTGAAGTCGGGACCCTGCGAGGCCCAGTGCGTCCACAGTTCGGCCATACGGCGGGGCGAGACCTTCTCCAGCGCCGCCTTGCTGATGAGGTGATCGTAGGTCTCGTGCCAGCACTGCGCATGCACGCGACCGAGGGCTTCCGCATCCACATCACGGACCGGACGGACGATGACTTCGGGCTGGGCTTCGGCGCTCATGCGGTGACTCTACGGCGGGTCCGTGGAAATCGGAAATCGGGATGACGGCCCGTGGGAGGCCCTTCGACCGCATGGAGGAATCGGACAACGAAGTTCGACCGTCGTGCGCGGATGGCTACGATCAGTGCTCGTGAATGTGATCTGGCGGACCCTCCTCGTGATCCTCGGTGCGCGTCGTCGCGTACGGCAGGGGAAGACCCTCGACCCGACCGCCGTCGGCACCGTCACCGTCACCACCCTGCCCACGGACCTCGACATCCTCCGCCACATGAACAACGGCCGGTACCTGTCGCTGTTCGACCTCGGCCGCTGGGACCACCTCATCCGCACGGGGCTGTTCGACGTGATGAAGGAGCAGGGCTGGTACGCGGTGGTCTCCAGCGAGACCATCACCTTCCGCAAGTCGCTCCAGCTCTGGCAGCGGTTCGAGGTGCAGTCGCGCTTCATCGGGCACGACGAGAAGGCGCTGTTCCTGGAGCACCGGGCCGTGGTCGCCGGCGAGGTCTACGCCAGGGCCATCGTGCGGGCCCGCGTGCTGCGCCGGTCCGGCGGCACGGTCAGCAACGAGGAGCTGTTCGCCGCGGTGGGCAAGCCCGACGGGGTGCCGGAGATCGACGCGTGGGTGCATGACTGGGCCGCCGCGTCCGCCCTGCCTCCCGTGCGCACGCCCGCCCCCAGCATCTGGAACTGACCCGGCTGCGGCCCGCCCGGTCGGGCACCCCGGGATTCCGCGACCGGAGACCTAGGGTGGTCACATGGCAGAGTCGTCGTCATCCTCCGCGGAGGCGGGGGCATCCGCATCCCTCGCCGATCAGGCCGTCGAACTCGCGCGCCGTTGGGTGATCGAGGCGGCTGCGGCCGACGTCGACCCCGCCGCCGAGCGTCTAGCGGGCGTCCTCCGCGACGCCAACGGCCTGCCGTTCACCCTCGGTTTCGTCGACGGCGTGATGCGGCCGGAGAGCCTGACCGCTGCGGCCGCCCAGCTGCGCCGCATCGCGCCCATCGTGCCGGAGTTCCTGCCGTGGTACCTGCGCTCCGCCGTGCGGCTCGGCGGCGGGGTCGCCCCGGTGCTGCCGACGCCGGTCGTGCCGATCGCGCGGCGGGCGCTACGCGAGATGGTGGGGCACCTGGTGGTGGACGCCCGGCCCGCGAAGCTCGGACCCGCGATCGAGAAGCTGCGGGAGTCGGGGTCGCGACTGAACCTCAACCTCCTCGGGGAGGCGGTGCTCGGGGAGGCAGAGGCGCAGCGGCGGCTCGACGGCATCCACGAGCTCATCCGGCGTCCGGATGTCGACTACGTGTCGGTCAAGGTCTCCGCCATCGTCAGCCGCATCTCGATGTGGGGCTTCGACGAGGTCGTCGAGCGGGTCATCGACCGGCTGCTCCCTCTCTACGTGACGGCTGCGGAAGACGGCACCTTCATCAACCTCGACATGGAGGAGTATCGCGACCTCGACCTCACGATCGCCGTCTTCACGCGGATCCTGGAGGACCCTCGGCTCACCGGACTCGAGGCCGGGATCGTGCTGCAGGCCTACCTGCCCGACGCGCTGCCGGCGTTGCAGGAGCTCACCGCCTGGGCACAGGATCGCGTGATCCACGGCGGGGCCCGCATCAAGGTGCGCCTCGTGAAGGGCGCGAACCTCGCGATGGAGCACGTCGAGGCGACCCTGCACGGATGGACGCCCGCGCCCTACGACACGAAGCTCGACACCGACGCCAACTACCTGCGCTGCCTGGACTGGGCGCTGCAGCCCGAGCACACGACCTCGGTGCGGATCGGGGTGGCCGGCCACAACCTCTTCGGCATCGCCCATGCGTGGCTGCTCGCCGGGGAGCGCGGGGTCCGCGACGCGGTCGAGTTCGAGATGCTGCTCGGCATGGCTCAGGGGCAGGTGCAGGCGGTGTCCCGCGAAGTGGGTCCGGTGCTGCTGTACGTGCCGGTCGTCGCGCCCGCCGAGTTCGATGTGGCCATCAGCTACCTCGTGCGGCGGCTGGAGGAGAACGCGTCGTCCGAGAACTTCCTCTCCGCGGCGTTCCACCTGCACGACGACGAGTCCCTCTTCGCGCGGGAGGCCGAGCGCTTCCTCGACGCCCTGGACCGGGCGGGGGACCCGGCCCTCGGCCTCGGCCCGCGGCGCACCCAGGACCGCCTCGCGCCCGTGCACGAGTCCGTGCGACCCGCCCCGGTCGGTCCGGCGGCGGAGGCCGACCTCACGAAGGCGGTGCTCGGCATCGTGCGCGGCTCCGACGACACCGACACCGGCGCCTACCTCGAGACCGCCGTGTACGCCGCGCGCGAGCGCGGGGAGGACACCGGGGGCGCCCCGGGCTTCGTGAACACGGCCGATACCGACCTCGCCCTCCCCGCCAATCGTGAGTGGGCGGCGGGGATCCGTGCGAGGCTCGCGGACTCGACGGTCGGGAGGGATGTCCTGGACGCGGCGCGCGTCGATGACGCCGATGACCTCGGCCGCATCGTGCGCGGCGTGCAGGGCGCGGCGGCAGCGTGGGGATCACGTCCCGCGGCCGAGCGGGCGGAGGTGCTGCTGCGCGCGGCGGCCGCTCTCGAGTCCCGCCGCGGGGAGCTGATCGAGGTCGCGGCCGCGGAGACCGGCAAGGTCTTCGCCGAGGCTGACGTCGAGGTGAGCGAGGCCGTCGACTTCGCCCGGTACTACGCCGCGACGTGCCGCGAGCTCGATGCGATCTCCGGCGCCGTGTTCGTCCCCGCCCGGGTGACCGTCGTCGCTCCGCCGTGGAACTTCCCCCTCGCGATCCCTGCCGGTGGCGTTCTGGCGGCGCTCGCCGCGGGGTCCGGCGTCGTCCTCAAGCCCGCCCCGCAGGCACGCAGGTGCGCGGCGGTGCTCGTGGCGGCGCTGTGGGAGGGCGGCGTGCCCCGCGAAGCCCTCGCTCTCGTCGACATCGAGGAAGGCGACCTCGGCCGTGCCCTCATCACGGACGAGGCCGTGGACCGGGTGATCCTCACCGGCTCGTGGGAGACCGCGGCGCTGTTCCGCTCCTGGCGCCCCGACCTGCCTCTGCTCGCGGAGACCAGCGGCAAGAACGCGATGATCATCACGCCCTCGGCCGACCTCGACCTCGCCGTGGCCGACCTCGTGAAGAGCGCGTTCGGGCACGCGGGGCAGAAATGCTCCGCGGCGTCGCTCGGGATCCTCGTCGGGCCGGTGGGGCGCTCGCAGCGCTTCGCGCGTCAGCTCGCCGACGCGGTCCGCTCGCTGCGGGTCGGCTGGCCCTCGGATCCGCTCGCCGAGGTGGGCCCCGTCATCGAGAAGCCCGAGGGCAAGCTCGCCTGGGCCCTCTCCGAGCTGGAGGGCGACGAGCGGTGGCTCATCGAACCCGCCCTCGACCCCGCCGACGACGGCAGCGGACGGCTCTGGCGCCCCGGCGTGCGGGTCGGCGTGCAGTCCGGCTCTCGCTTCCACACCGAGGAGTTCTTCGGACCGGTCCTCGGGATCATGCACGCCCCGACCCTCGCGAAGGCCGTCGACCTGCAGAACGCGGTCGCTTACGGTCTCACGGCGGGGCTCCACACCCAGGATCCCGACGACCTGGCCTTCTGGCTCGACCGCGTGCAGGCCGGGAACCTCTACGTCAATCGCGGCACGACCGGAGCGATCGTACAGCGGCAGCCGTTCGGCGGGTGGAAGCGCTCCTCCGTCGGCGCCGGCGCCAAGCCCGGCGGGCCGAACCACCTCATCGGACTCGGGTCGTGGCGCGCCCAGCACGGGGCCCCGGCGTCGAGCACCCTCCATCTGCGGGGGCTCGACTCCCGGATCACGGGGCTCATCGAGGCGGCGCAGCCCTCCCTCCCGTTCGAGTCGTTCGAGTGGCTTCGGCGATCCGCTCTGTCGGACGCGTTGGCCTGGGACCGGGAGTTCGGCCGGGTGCGGGACGTCTCGCGGCTGGAGATCGAGCGCAACCTCTTCCGGTATCGGCCCGTACCCGTGGAGATCCGCGCCACCGAGGACGCCGCCCTGCACGACCTGCTGCGGGTCGTGATCGCGGGAGTGCGCGCGGGGGCGGGTTTCGTGGTGTCCACTCCGGTCGGGCTTCCGGCGGGCGTGCGGCATGCTCTGGGTGACCTCGACGCCGTGGTGTTCCTGGAGACGGAGGACGAGTGGCTCCAGCGGATGCAGGTGGCCGAGGAGTCGGGGGCCGCGGGAGATGCGGGTGTTCCGGTGCTTCCGCGGCATGGGCGTGTGCGGCTCGTGGGTGGACGGGAGTCGGTGGCGGCGCTGCGCTCCGCGCTGGCGGTGGCCACCGGCGGTGACCCGGACCTCGCGGTGTACGACGCGGAGGTGACGGCGGCGGCCCGCATCGAGCTCCTCCCGTTCGTGCACGAGCAGTCCGTCTCGATCACCGCCCACCGCTACGGAAACCCCGACCCCTGGAGCGCCTCCGTCATCTGACCCCCGCCCGTTTCGGCGCGGGTGCGGGTGCCGGTGCCAGTGCGGTGCGGGCTCGAAAAGGTGCCTTCCCGGCCCCCGGCAGGTGCGTTTTCGATCCCGCTTCGGGATGCGCAGGACATGCGGGATCGGAAACGGGCGGGAGCGGCGGCTCGGGGGTGCGATTGTGATCCCGGAAGAGACTGCGCGGGACGGAATGCGGGTGTAAAAGATTCTTGACACAGGTGCGATGCGGACGTACTCTCGTGTCAAGAATCTTTGACACGAGGAGAAGCGCATGGTCTACGAGGAGCGCAACGTCTGGGCCGGGCTCATCGTCAGTCCGATCGTCGCGGTCGTCTACGTGCTGCTGCTCATGCAGCAGGCCGGTGGCGGACCGCTCACCGCGACGGACTGGTTCCCGCTGATGCTGTGGACGATCGGCGGGGGCATCGTCGGGACGATCGTGCTCAGCATCCTCTGGGGCATCATCGCCGGGATGTCCGATCCGGACGGCGTCGGCCGCTCCGACATCCGCGACCGGGACATCGGCCGGATGGGGGCGCGCGTGGAGCAGGCCTTCGTCGCCATCGCCGGCCTCGGGGTCATCGTCCTGTGCGGTCTCGGTGCCGACGCGTTCTGGATCGCGAACACCATGTTCGCGGGGTTCCTCGTGGCGGCCGTCGTCGGCGGTGTCGCCCGGGCGATCGCGTACCGTCGGGGCCTGGTCTGATGGTCAAGCCCACCCTCGTCTCCAACAGCATCCGCGCCCACCGCGAGCGTGCCGGACTCACGCAGGCCGAGCTCGCCCGCACGATCGGGGTCACGAGGCAGACGCTCATCGCGATCGAACAGCAGAAGTACTCGCCGACGCTCGAGCTCGCGTTCCAGATCGCCCGGGCCTTCGGCGTCGGGATCGACGACCTGTTCGCGTATCCCACCGACCCCGGAGGTGCCGCATGACCGAGACGATGCCCGCCTGGACCCGCGAGACGTACGGCCCGGCCGCCGGGACTTCGCTGACCCGCCTGCCCGTGCCGCAGCCCCACCGGGGAGAGGTCGTGCTGCGCGTGCAGGCCACCGCCATCAACGCCGGCGACGTGCGGCTGCTCCTCGGCGATCCGCTGCTGGTCCGGCCTTTCTTCGGCCTCACGCGCCCGAAGCACCCGGTCCGGGGGCTCGACGTCGCGGGCACCGTCGTGGCGGTCGGCGCCGACGTCGTGAACGCCGAACTCGGTGAACTCGTGGTGGGAGAGCTGCAGGGTGGAGGCGGCCTCGCCTCCCGCGCCCGCATCGCGGCCGACCGCGTCGTGCCCGTGCCCCCGGATGTCACGCCCGAGGCGGCTGCGTGCCTGCCGATCGCCGGAGGCACCGCGTGGCAGGCGCTCGATGCGGCCGGGGTGGGGCTGCGGCACCGTGCGCAGCGGGTCCTCGTGATAGGGGCGTCCGGCGGCGTGGGGACCTTCGCCGTGCAGCTCGCGGCGCTCCGTGGGGCCGAGGTCTGGGCGACGTGCCGTCCACGGAACGCCCTGCTGCTGGAGCGCCTCGGAGCCGTGCGCACGCTCGACCACCGCACGTCTCCGCTCACGCACCTGCCCTCCGCCCGGTTCGACGCCGTCATCGACCTCGCGGGAGGTGTGCCGATCCGCGAGCTGCAGCGTCTCGTCCGCACGGGTGGTCGCGTGGTGCTGGTGACGGGCGACGGCGGACGCGTACTCGGTCCGGTGCCGCGGATGATCCGCGCCGCCGTGCTCTCGGTCCGCGGACCCCGGGTGGTGTCCCTCGCGGCGACCTCGCACCCGGAGATCCTCGCGAAGCTGCTCGAGCTCGTGGAGGAAGGGCACCTGGTCCCCGTGATCGAGCGCACCTACCCGTTCGCCGAGGCCGTGTCGGCGCTCGCGCACGTCGAGGCCGGGCACACGGTCGGCAAGGTCGTGGTGACGCAGCGCGAGGGCTGACGACGACACGGGACGGATGCTGGTGGCGCCCAGGGTCCGGTGGCACAATGGTCACCGGCGTGCCCGAGTCGCATCTTCCCCTCCGCCTCTTCCGAGCAGGGGGTCGAAGGACCGCCGGGCCCCTGGACAGCGTCCGCCGCGCCCGTTCACACGAGGAGCATCCATGTCGACGCCGGAGACCGCCGTCACCACCGCCCCCACGCGCACCGCGCACCGCCGCCACTACCTGATGTGCCGTCCCGAGCACTTCACGGTGAACTACTCCATCAATCCGTGGATGGAGCCGTCGCGGCCGACCGACACAGCCAACGCCGTCGCCCAGTGGCAGAAGCTCTACGACCTGTATGTCGAGCTCGGCCACGAGGTCGAGCTCATCGATCCGCTCCCCGGATACCCGGACATGGTCTACACGGCCAACGGCGGCTTCCTCATCGACGGGCGCGCCTACGTGCCGGAGTTCCGGTTCGTGGAGCGGCAGGGGGAGGCTCCGGCCTTCGCCGACTGGTTCCGCGCCGCCGGCTACGACACCGTCATGCCGGAGGAGGTCAACGAGGGCGAGGGCGACTTCCTGCTCGTCGGCGACGTGATCCTCGCGGGCACGGGCTTCCGCTCCACCGGCGACAGCCACCGCGAGGTCGGCGAGGTCTTCGGCCGCGAGGTCGTGTCGCTCAACCTCACCGACCCCCGCTTCTACCACCTGGACACCGCGATCGCGGTGCTCGACCCCGTGCAGGGCGTGGAGAACGGCGGTCCGGAGCGGGCGAACATCGCCTACCTCCCCGGGGCCTTCGACGACGCCAGCCGTGCCGAGCTGGAGAAGCGCTTCCCCGACGCGATCCTCGTGTCGGACGAGGACGGCGCGGTGTTCGGCCTGAACTCCTCGAGCGACGGCTACAACGTCA
Organism: Microbacterium meiriae; assembly: GCF_040685015.1. Classification (NCBI taxonomy): domain Bacteria; kingdom Bacillati; phylum Actinomycetota; class Actinomycetes; order Micrococcales; family Microbacteriaceae; genus Microbacterium; species Microbacterium meiriae. The sequence goes on from NZ_JBFBHD010000001.1 coordinate 1,668,306, forward strand.
TCATCTCGCCGCGGGCGAAGGGCTTCGAGCAGCAGCTCCGGGAGCGCGGCTACAACCCGATCACCGTCGACCTGTCCGAGCTCCTCCTCGGTGGCGGCGGGATCAAGTGCTGCACGCTCGAGCTGCGGGGTGCGAAGTGACGATCGAGCAGACGGCGGGCGCTTCGACCCTTCGACAGGCGCAGGGACCCACCGCGGTCGCGGAGCCGCACGTCGCGCACAACTACCACCCGCTGCCGGTGATGATCGCGCGCGGCGAGGGAGCGTGGGTGACCGATGTCGAGGGCAAGCGCTACCTCGACCTGCTCGCGGCCTATTCCGCGGTCAACTTCGGGCACCGTCACCCCGCGCTCGTCGCGGCCCTGACCGAGCAGCTCGGTCGGGTCACGCTCGTCAGCCGGGCGTTCCAGAGCGACATGCTGGAGCCCTTCGCGGCCGCGCTCGCCGAGCTCTGCGGCAAGGAGCTCGTCCTGCCGATGAACACGGGCGCCGAGGCGGTGGAGACCGGCATCAAGGTCGCCAGGGCGTGGGGCTACCGCGTGAAGGGCATCCCCGAGGGGAAGGCGCGGATCGTCGTGGCGAAGGGCAACTTCCACGGCCGTACGACGACGATCGTGAGCTTCAGCGACGACGAGACCGCGCACGACGACTTCGGTCCCTACACGCCCGGCTTCGACCGCGTGCCGTTCGGCGACGCGGAGGCGATCGCCGCGGCGATCACCGAGGACACGGCGGGCGTGCTCGTGGAGCCGATCCAGGGCGAGGCCGGTGTGGTGATCCCGCCGGAGGGGTACCTCCGCCGCATCCGTGAGATCTGCGACGAGAAGAACGTGCTGTTCATCGCCGACGAGATCCAGGCCGGGCTCGGACGTGTCGGCGAGACGTTCGCGTGCGACCGCGAGGGTGTCGTGCCGGACCTGTACCTGCTGGGCAAGGCGCTCGGCGGTGGCATCCTCCCGGTCTCGGCCGTGGTGGGGAACACCGATGTGCTGGGCGTGATCCGTCCCGGTGAGCACGGCTCCACGTTCGGCGGCAACCCGCTCGCGGCGGCCGTCGGTCTGCGCGTGGTGGAGATGCTGCAGACGGGCGAGTTCCAGGAGCGTGCGCGGGCACTCGGCGCACACCTGGAGCAGGCGCTGCAGCCGCTGATCGGCCACGGTGTCACGGGCGTGCGCATCGCCGGGCTGTGGGCGGGCGTCGACATCGACCCCGCGATCGGTTCGGGCCGAGAGATCGCGGAGAAGCTGCTCGACCGGGGTGTGCTCGTGAAGGACACGCACGGGCAGACCATCCGCATCGCGCCCCCGCTCGTCATCCGGGCGACCGAGCTCGACTGGGCCGTCGAGCAGCTCAAGGTGGTGCTCGACGCCTGACCGCGGCCGACCCACCCCCTTCTGCACGAGCCACCCCCTTGCGAACGTTCGCAAGGGGGTGGCTCGTCTCGAAAGGGGTGGGTCGACGGCTCAGGCCGGCGGGGAGTCGGGGTCGAGCGTGCGGAGGGTGTCCTCCTCGGCGGCGTTGTCGGCCGCGAGCTCGTCCTCGGTGTTCTCGTCGCCGCCCAGCGGCGCGTCGTGGCCGGGGCCGGAACTGCCCTGGATGGCGCCGCCGGTCGACTCCCCGCGGGAGCTGTCGCCCTGGATCGCGCCGCCGGTGCCGTCGCCCTGGCCGGAGTTCTCGTCAGGGACGTCGACGCCGGGAGCGCCTTCGGCCGGATCCTGCGGGTGCGGAGTGCTCATGTTCTCGTCCATGACACGACGCTACGACCGCCGGGCCGTGATGAGGAAGGCGTTGACAAACGCGCCCGCAGCTCACTCGTCGTCGCGTCGAGGAAGCCGGATGGGCGTCGTCGCCGCGGCCTTCTCCGTGTAGTCCACCGGCTCGACCGGCTGCACGACGCGCAGCGGGCGCGTCTCGTCGAGGGTCAGGCGGAAGCGGCTGCTCTCCTCGCGGCGCAGCCTCCCCGACGTCAGCACCCACGTCACCCCGATCGCGCACGCGATGAAGCCGGCCGTCCCGCCGAGCATGATGGCGGCGCGGGGGCCGAACGTGTCCGCCACCCAGCCCGCGATCGGTGCGCCGACCGGGGTCGACCCCATGATCACGGCCATGTAGAGGGCGAGGACGCGGCCGCGGAGCGCCGGATCCGTCGTGATCTGCACGTAGCCGTTGGCCGTGGTCAGCAGCGTCACGATCATGAAGCCGGTGAACGTGAGCGTGACCGCGTAGGAGAGGTAGGTGGGCATCGCGGCCGAGACGAAGGCCGCGATCCCGAAGCCGCCCGCCGCGAGGATCACCACGCGCACCCTCGCACGGTCCCGCCGTGCGGCGAGGAGGGCGCCGATCAGGGAGCCGATAGCGAGCACCGAGCTCAGCACCCCGTACCCGTCGGCGCCGGCTCCGAACTCCAGCGCCATGGTCGAGGCGAAGATCGGGAAGTTCATGCCGAACGCGCCGATGAGGAACACCGTCACGAACACGACCTTGAGGTCGCTGCGCGCCCAGACGTACCGGAAGCCCTCCGCGAGGCCGCCGCGGCTGCGGTTCTTCGGCCGTGGTGCCAGCAGGTGCGTGCGCATGAGCATCAGCGCGACGATCATGGCGAGGAAGGTCGCGGCGTTGACGATGAACACCCAACCGGAGCCGATCGCGACGATGAGCAGACCGCCGACCGCGGGGCCGATCATACGGGCGAGGTTGAAGGAGGCGGAGTTGAGGGCCACGGCGTTGGAGGTCTCCGTGGCGGACACCATGTCCGACACGAAGGCCTGCCGGGCGGGTGCGTCGAACGCGTTGACGATGCCGAAACCGAGGGCGAACGCGAGCATCATCGGCAGGGTCATGACGCCGGCCAGCAGCAGGGATCCGACCGCGATCGCGAGGCCGAGCAGCGCGGTCTGCGTGGTCAGCAGGATCTTCCGCCGATCGAAGCGATCAGCGACCCAGCCGGTCAGGCTCACCAGCACCAGCGGTGGGCCGAACTGCAGTGCCATGGTGACGCCCATCGCGGTCGCGTCGTTGTCGGTGAGCTCGGTCAGCACGACCCAGTCCTGGGCTGTGGCCTGCATCCATCCGCCGACGTTCGACACGAGGGCGCCGGCGAACCAGATCCGGTAGTTGATGTTCGCGAAGGAACGGAACATGGCGCTCATCGCTCCACCACCCTCCGCATCAGGGCGCTCGCTTCTCGCAGCGTCGTCAGTTCCTCCTCGGTGTAGTCGACCTCGCGGAGCATGTCGGCCAGCAGCACGTCGCGGCGGCGGATGGTCTCGACGACGACCTCGACGCCGGCGGCGGTGATGTCCACCTGCACGCGGCGGCGGTCGTCCTCGTCCGGGGTGCGGGCGACGAAGCCCTGCTCCTCCAGGCCGTTCACGATGCTCGTCATCGAGGGGGCGGTCACGCGCTCGCGCTCGGCGAGGGTGGAGATCGTGCGCCGGCCGTTCATGCGCAGCTCGGCGAGAACGGCGAGCTGCGTGTCGCTCATCATGTCGGCGGCGCGGGCGCAGCGCAGTCGGCGGGCGAGCCGGAACGTGGCCATGCGGAGGTCTGTGGCGGTGAGGTGCAGGGAATCATCGGACGCAGACATACTTAGTTAGTCTATCTAATATTTCCGTCGCGGGGGCGGGAGGAGCCGAGGCCAGCGGGCACAATGGAGGGGTGACCCCAACGATCGCTCTCGAAATCGCCGTCCAGGACCCCGCCGGAGTGCGCATCGCCGCCGAGGTCGGCGCCGCCCGCGTCGAGCTCGCCACGGCACTCGCCCTGGGGGGGCTCACCCCGTCGCCGGCCACCCTGGAACTCGCGCTCGAAGCCGCGGGGGCGAACGGCCCCGAGGTGCACGTCCTCATCCGTCCGCGCGCCGGCGGCTTCCACTACAGCGCCGACGAGCTGGCTGTCGCCGAACGCGACGTGCGGCACGCGGTCGACGCAGGCGCGGCGGGCGTGGTGATCGGCGCGCTGGACGCCGAGGGGCGGCTCGACCTCGATGCCATGGCGCGGCTGCGGGATGCGGCCGGGGGAGCTCCGGCGACGCTGCACCGCGCGATCGATGTGACCGCCGACCCGGTGGCGACCCTGCGGGCCGCGAGGGAGCTCGGGCTCCGGCGCGTGCTCACGTCCGGAGGAGCTTCGGCCGCGATCGATGGTATCGACACGCTGCGCGCGCTCGTCGCCGCAGCCGAGGGGCAGATCGAGGTCATGGCCGGCAGCGGCGTCGACGTCGCGAGCGCTCCGGTGCTCGCCGCGGCCGGCGTCGACGCCCTCCACTTCTCCGCGAAGCGGGCGGTGACCGAGGACGGCGGCGTGCGCATGGGCTCCGCCTCCGACGGGGTCGGCGGCTACGAGGTGACGGACCGCGACATCGCCTTCGCGATCCGGGACGCTCTCGCGGGAACCGACCGGTAGGGCCGACTCATGACCGAGACCCGCGAGTACACCGACAGCCACGGCATCGCCATCGTCTACGACGTCCACCCCGCGGAGGGCACGCCCCGCGGTGTCGTCCAGCTCCTGCACGGGGTGGGCGAGCACGCAGGACGGTATCCGGCGCTGATCGCCGCGCTCACCGGAGCCGGGTTCACCGTCTACGCGGACGACCACCGTGGGCACGGGCGCACCGGCATGCGCCAGCACGGCGATCCGGCCCGGCTCGGACGGCTCGGCCCCGGGGGTCTCCGGGCGGCCAAGGATGCGATCTGGCAGCTGACCGGCATCATCCGCGACGAGAACCCGGACCTTCCGCTCGTGCTCCTCGGGCACTCGTGGGGGTCGTTCCTCGCGCAGATGCTGGTGAACGAGCACGCCGAGGCCTTCGATGCGGTGATCTTGTCGGGTTCGGCGCTGCGCACGCCCCGCTCCCTGAACCCGGCGCCGCTGAACGCCGCGTGGGCCGCGGACGACGCGACCGGGTACGAGTGGCTGAGCCGCGACCCCGCGGTGTGGAAGGCCTTCGAGGAGGACCCGCTCACGACGGGGGTGCCTCTGCTCAAGCTCTTCGGTCTGCTCGACGCGGCGCGACTGTACGGGCGTCCGGCGACGCACCTCGCGCGCGACCTCCCGATGCTCCTCCTCGTCGGCCGTGACGATCCGGTCGGCGGTCCCCGCAGCGTCCACAAGCTCGCCGACCAGTACCGGCGCCGCTCCGGACTCACCGACGTCACGACCCTCGTCTACCCCGACGCCCGGCACGAGATCTTCCAGGAGCTGCAGCAGGACGAGGTGCGCGCCGACGTCCTCGCCTGGCTCGACGCCCACATCCCCGCCCGCTGACTCCCGTCCCGGGTTCGGGTCCGATCCCGGTCCGGCCCTTCCCCGGCCTGTTCAGTCCCGTTCCGTCCCGGTCCGTCCCGGTCCGGTTCCGGTCCGTCCCGGTCCGGTTCCGGTCCCTTTACGGTCCGGGATCACTTTCGCCCCTTCCCCCGGCCCCGCGGGATCATTTTCGCGCGTGGCACAGGCCCCAGCGGAACGTTTTCGAACACGCACTGTGCGTGGGTGCGCCGGTGAGTCCGCGTCCGCGATGACCTGTCGGGTCAAGGCCGCGCCTCCCGTCACCGCCCGCGAGATCACCTTCGTGCCTCCCGACATCCCGCGGGATCAGTGTTGTGCCTCCCGCCACTGCCGCGGGATCACTTTCGTGCCCGGGACGGACCTCGGGGGAGCCTTTTCGAACACGCACGGTGATTCGCGCGCCGGTGGCAGTGGGGAATCACCCGCGCCTCGCGAATAGGGGGCGCGGAGGCGCGGAGGATCTTCGGCTTCCGTCGCGCCGCGGACGACCCCGGGTAGCGGGATCAGAAGCGGGCGGGGGAGGGCGCGCTGGGGGACGATTTCGATCCCGCGGGATGTGCGCGGCGGCTGCGCCCGGGTGGCGGGATCAGTAACGGGCGGGGGAGGGCGCGCTGGGGGACGGTTTTGATCCCGCGGGATGTGCGCGGGGGCTGCGCACGGGTGGAGGAATCAATAAGGGGCGGGGGAGGGCGCGCTGGGGGACGGTTTTGATCCCGCGGGACGTGCGCGGGGGCTGCGCCGGCGGGATCAGGAACGGGCGGGGAAAGGTGCGGCGAGGGACGGGTTTGATCCCGCGGGAGGTGCGCGGGGACCGCGGGGGAGTGTGACGCGGGATGACGCGCGGTGAAGGCGTGTGACGGAGGGAGGCCACGGGAGATGGGGGCAGTCCTAGATTCGGGGCACATCCGCACGAGCGAGGGGGAGGGCCCGCGGCGATGAGCTTCCTGACGGACTGGCATGAGTGGCATGCGGCGCGTGAACGCTATGCGGGGTCGGAGTACGGGCCGTCCGCGCTGGAGTCGACGAACTGGCTCATCACCGAACCCGCAGCGGTCGACGGCGTCCCCGGACTCTGGGCCCTCACCGGCGACGGCGGCATCCGCGGCAGCGAACTCGGACCGTCGGGGTCGGTCGTCACCCTCCGCGGCGCCCAGACCCTGCGCCTCGGGCGGCGGGAGTTGCGGGTATTCGATCGCAACGGGCTGCTGGCCCTCCGCGTCTGGAATCCGGCCCGTCCGCAGCGGGAGTGGTTCACGGCGATCGACGCCTACGCCCCGGACGAGCGCTGGCGGCTCCCCGCGACGTTCGAACCCGCGCCAGACGAGCGGATCGTCGTCACCTCGGTCGACGGTGAGGAGCGCGAGACCGCGATCGCCGGACGCCTGCGGTTCGAACTCGCCGGGGCCCCGCACGAGCTCACCGTCACCCGCAGTGGGAGCGGAGCGCTGAGCGCGGTCTTCGCGGACGGGACGAACGGGCTGGAGACGTATCGGTTCCGGTTCCTCCCCGTCGACGAACCCGCCGCCGACGGCTCCGCCGTGATCGACTTCAACCGCGCCTACCTGCCGCCGTGCGCCTTCTCCGACCAGTTCGTCTGCCCCCTGCCGACGCCCGGCAACCGCTACTCCACGCCGATCAGGGCAGGGGAGCGCGTGGTCGTGCTCGGCGGCTGACCACGGGGGCAGTGCGCGCCTTAAGCTGGATCCGTGCACGGTGAATACAAGGTTCCTGGGGGCAAGCTCGTCGTCGTCGACCTCGAGGTCGAGAACGACCGGATCGCGCGGTTCCGGCTCGCCGGGGACTTCTTCCTCGAACCGGACTCCGCGCTCGACGACATCAACGCCGCTGTCGAGGGTCTCCCCGTCGAGTCCGACGCCACGGCCATCGCCGCGGCCGTCCGCGGCGCCCTCCCCGAGGGGGCCCAGCTGCTCGGCTTCACCCCCGAGGCGGTCGGCACCGCCGTCCGCCGCGCGCTCGTCACGGCGCCCGGCTGGGGCGACTTCGACTGGGAGATCGTCCACGAGAAGGCGGTCTCGCCGCGCATGAACCTCGCCCTTGACGAGGTGCTCACCTCCCGCGTCGGCGAGGGGCGTCGGCGTCCGACGCTGCGCATCTGGGAGTGGGACGAGTCGGCCGTCGTCATCGGGTCTTTCCAGTCGTATCGCAATGAGGTCGACCCCGAGGGCGCTGCGAAGCACGGCTTCGACGTCGTCCGCCGGATCTCCGGAGGCGGAGCGATGCTCATGGCCGCGGGGCAGATCATCACCTACTCGCTCTACGTGCCGGCCTCGCTCGTCGCGGGCATGACCTTCGCCGACTCCTACGCGTTCCTCGACGACTGGGTGCTGCAGGCGCTCCGTTCGCTCGGCATCGAAGCCGTCTACCAGCCGCTCAACGACATCGCGAGCCCGACCGGCAAGATCGGCGGCGCCGCGCAGAAGCGCCTCGCGAACGGAGGTGTGCTGCACCACGCCACCCTCTCCTACGACATCGACGGCCAGATGATGACCGAGGTGCTGCGGATCGGCCGCGAGAAGCTCAGCGACAAGGGCACGACCTCGGCCGCCAAGCGCGTCGACCCGCTGCGGAGCCAGACCGGATTGGAACGTGCCGAGATCATCGAGCGTTTCAAGGACACGTTCCGCTCGCTCACCTCCGCCGAGGACGGCGGCATCACGCCGGACGAGTACGCCGATGCCGAGGCTCTGGTGGAGTCGAAGTTCTCGACCGACGCGTGGCTGCATCGCGTTCCGTGAGCCCTTCGACAGGCTCAAGCCCTTCGACAGGCTCACGCCCTTCGACAGGCTCAGGCCCTTCGACAGGCTCAGGGACCCAGGAGGACGGCCCAGGGGTCCAGGTCCCGGGGCGGGTGTCGGTGATCGAGGGGGACAACCTCGCCGTCGCGGCGACCCTGCCGTCCGGGTCCTTCACGCTCGTCTACCTCGACCCGCCGTTCAACACCGGAAGAGTGCGGGAGCGGCAGGTGGTCACCGCCCGCCGCACGTTCACAACTCCGGAAGAATCGGCGGATCCGGACGGGGGCAGCTCCCAACCGGCCGAAACCGCGTCGGATCTCCTGAGTTCTGAACACGCGGTCGGCGGGCCGGAGGTGCGGCACGGCTTCCACGGACATCGGTACGAGCGGGTGCGCGGCATGCTGCGCGCGTACGACGACAGCTTCGACGACTACGGCGCCTTCCTCATGCCGCGGCTGGAGGAGGCCTGGCGGCTGCTCGCCGACGACGGCACCCTGTACCTGCACCTCGACTACCGCGAGGCGCACTACGCGAAGGTCATGCTCGACGCGGTGTTCGGCCGGGACTGCTTCCTCAACGAGCTCATCTGGGCGTACGACTACGGCGCGAAATCCCGGCGGCGGTGGCCCACCAAGCACGACACGATCCTGGTGTACGTGAAGAACCCGCGGACGTACGTGTTCAACTCCGACGACGTCGACCGGGAGCCGTACATGGCTCCGGGGCTGGTGACCGCGGAGAAGGCGGCACGAGGCAAGCTCCCGACCGACGTCTGGTGGCACACGATCGTCCCGACGACCGGACGGGAGAAGACGGGCTATCCGACGCAGAAGCCCGAGGGCATCCTCCGGCGCATCGTGACCGCGTCCAGCCGACCGGGCGATCGGGTGCTCGACCTCTTCGCCGGCAGCGGCACGACCGGAGCGGTGGCCTCCGCACTCGGTCGGGAGGCGGTGCTCGTGGACGACAACCCGGAAGCGGTGCGGGTCATGGCCGCACGCATCCCGCACGCGGAGGTCCGCCGGGCCTGAGTGGGACGCGCTCGGCACGAGCCGTCAGATCCCGATCGAGACCTTCCGCAGGGTCGCGCTCACGGTCCAGACCGTCCGCATGCCGGCCGTGAGCCGCATCACGGACCCTGGGCCGAGTCCCACGGGCGGGAGCGCGGGTGCGGTGAACGCCACGGTCGCGCGACCGGAGAGCACGACGAACACCTCGTCCTCCTCGACGTCCACCGCCGTGCCCGGCGTCATCTCCCAGACGCCGATCTCGATCCCGCCGGCATCGTCGAGCACCGTGTAGGCCGTGGTCGGCGCGCCGTCGCGGACGTCCTCGTCGGGCAGCGGGGCGTGCGTCAGCGCGAGGTTCCCCGCGTCGACGACGGCTCCTGGGGTGAGCGTGGTCACGAGTCGAAGCCCATGCCGAGGGCGTCGAGCGTCTTCAGGAACAGGTTGCGGCGCCCCTCGTTGTGGTCGGCCCTGTCCATCGCGGCGCGGACGAGGTTGATGCCGACGGACGCGGCGGGCTCCGGCGGGAACGGGATCGGCTTCTCGCGCACCATCCGCAGCTGCGTGCGTTCGGTCTCCTCGCCGTCGAGCTTGTCGAGCATGACATCGGCCGCGAACCGGGCGGCGCCGACCCCGAGGCCGGTGAACCCCGTGGCGTAGGCGACCCGACCGCCGCGGGCGGTGCCGAAGAATGCGCAGAATCGGCTGGAGGAGTCGATGGCGCCGGCCCAGCGGTGCGTGAAGCGGAGGCCGGCGAGCTGCGGGAAGGTGGTGAAGAAGTGCGAGGCCAGGCGCCGGTGGCTCTCCATCCGGTCCTCGTAGGCGGGGCGCACCTTGCCGCCGAAGTGGTACACCGCGTCGTAGCCGCCGAACAGGATCCGGTCGTCCGCGGTGAGCCGGTAGTAGTGGAACTGGTTGGCGCTGTCGGCGAGCCCCTGGCGGTTGCGCCAGCCGATGGACGCGAGCTGCTCCGCCGACAGCGGCTCCGTCATCAGCACGTAGTCGTACACCGGGACCGTCATGAGGCGGTTGCGCTTCAGGAGCGAGGGGAACACGTTCGTCGCGAGCGCCACCTCGTCGGCGGTCACCCGGCCGTGCTCCGTGACGAGGGTCACCGGACCGGAGTCCGCGCCCTCGATCCGCCGGACGAGGCTGTGCTCGTGGATCTCCACGCCGAGCTCGACGGCCACCCGTGCGAGCTCCAGGCCCAATTTCGCGGGGTGCACGAGAGCGCTGCCTTCCCGGTCCCACGCGCCGGCGAGGAACGTGGGGGAATGCACTTCCGCCTGCACCGCCTCGCGGTCGAGGAAGCCCTCCTCCTCGCGCAGCCACTCGACCTGATGCGGCTCCACGGCGACCGCGAGCTGGCCCGTCCGCTCGAACTCGGCATCCATGTCGTACCGCCGCACGGTCTCGGCGATGCCGTCGAGGTTCTCGTGGCCCAGCTCCTCGAGGCGGTCGATCTCCTCGGGCCAGCGGTTCACGCCGTTCTCGTGGCCGTGCGTGAGGCTGGACTCGCAGAAGCCGCCGTTGCGCCCGGATGCCGCCCAGGCCACTCGGGATGCCTCCAGGAGGACCACCTTCCGCTCCGGATCCCGCTCCTTCGCGCGCACGGCCGTCCAGAGCCCGGTGTAGCCGCCGCCGACGACCACGAGGTCCGTGTGCACGGTGCCGCGCAGCGGCGGATGCGCGGGCCGCTCGACGTCGTCGAGCCAGAAGACCGACAGGGCCGTGTCGCGCAGGGCGTCGTCGACGACGGACTGCGAAGGACGACGGCGTTCGAAGACCGTGGTGCCCATGTTCACTCCGATGCGAGGGGAGCGCGTCAGCGCGTTCCCCAGTTGTAGAGGTCTTTGTAGAGGCCGGCGTAGAGCAGGCTCTCCGTCTGGATGATGCCGGGGATGGTGCGGATGCGGGTGGCGATGAGGTCGAGCAGATGGTCGTCGTCCTCGCACACCGCCTCGACGAGGATGTCGAACGTCCCGAGGGTGACGACGACGTACGCCAGCTCGGGGATCGCCGTGAGCTCCTCCGCGATCGCGCGGGGGTCGCCGGACACCCGGATCCCGATCATCGACATGCGGTGGAAGCCGAGCTGCAGCGGGTCGGTCACGGCGACGATCTGGATCAGGCCCGATTCGGTCAGGCGCTGCACGCGCTGGCGGGCCGCGGCCTCGCTGAGCCCGACTTCGCGGGCGATCTCCGCATAGGGACGCCGCCCGTCCTCCTGCAGCAGCTCGACGATGCGCTTCGAGATGTCGTCGAGGGCGGGGGGAGGCGTCTTCGGACTCATGTACCGATCGTGACATTCTGACCCGCCCTGCGCAACTGATTCCGTCGATCTGTGGACGAAAAGCTACAGATTCCGCGCTCGGATGGCTACCATGGCGCTATGTCCTCACCGTCGACGATGACCGTGCCCCTGCAGAACTTCATCGGCGGTCGCGCCGTCACCGCATCGGGGAGCGGGCGCCTGCCGCTCATCGATCCGGTGACGGAGGAAGCCTACGGCGAGATCCCGATCTCCGACCGCACCGACGTGGATGCCGCGTATGCCGCGGCCGCGGCGGCGTTCCCGACCTGGCGGGACACCCCGCCGTCTGCGCGCCAACTCGCCCTGTTCCGCATCGCCGAGGACATGGCCGCGCGGGCCGAGGAGTTCGCCGACCTCGAGTCGAAGGACACCGGCAAGCCGCGGGCGACGCTCGTCGCCGACGAGATCCTGCAGTCGGTGGACCAGCTGCGGTTCTTCGCCGGGGCCGCGCGGAGCCTCGAGGGTCGAGCCGCCGCGGAGTACCTCCCCGGGCACACCTCCTTCGTGCGCCGGGAGCCGATCGGCGTGATCGGGCAGGTGACGCCGTGGAACTACCCCCTGAACATGGCGGTGTGGAAGATCGCTCCCGCGCTCGCCGCCGGCAACACCGTCGTGCTGAAGCCGGCCGAGTCCACGCCGCTCACCACGCTGCTGCTCGCGGAGATCGTCGCCGCGCACACCCCCGCGGGCACCCTCAACGTCGTGCTCGGCGACCGCGAGACCGGAGCGGCCCTCGTCGAGCATCCGACACCGCAGATGGTGGCGATCACCGGCTCGGTGCGCGCGGGGATGGCCGTGGCCCGCTCCGCGGCCGACGACGTCAAGCGCGTGCACCTGGAGCTCGGCGGCAAGGCGCCCGCGATCGTCTTCCCGGACGCGTCGATCGAGAAGGCGGTCGAGGGCATCGTCACCGGGGCCTTCTTCAACGCGGGTCAGGACTGCACCGCGGCGACCCGGGTGCTCGTGCACGCGTCGATGCACGACGAGCTCGTCGCCGCACTGGTGGAGCGGACCCGCACGCACGCGCGGACCGGGGTGCCGGACGAAGAGGGCGTGCTGTACGGACCGCTGAGCAGCGCGGCCCAACTCGCTCAGGTGCAGGGCTTCATCGACCGGCTTGCGGCGCACGCGACCATCGCCACCGGTGGGAGGCGGCAGGGCGACCGCGGTTACTTCTGGGAGGCGACCATCGTGACCGGCGTGCAGCAGGACGACGAGGTCGTGCAGGGCGAGATCTTCGGACCCGTGCTCACCGTGCAGCCCTTCGATACCGAGGAGGAGGCGCTCACGATGGCGAACGACGTGCCGTACGCGCTCGCCGCCTCGGTGTGGACGCGGGAGCACACCAGGGCCATGCGCTTCTCCCGCGACTTGGACTTCGGCTGCGTCTGGATCAACACCCACATCCCGTTCGTGTCGGACATGCCGCACGGCGGGTTCAAGCACTCCGGATACGGGAAGGACCTGTCGCAGTACGGCTTCGACGACTACACCCGGATCAAGCACGTGATGAGCGCGCTCGACTGACGCGGCGGTCGTTCAGCGCAGGGCGAGGAGCTTGACGCGGCGGTGCTCCCGGAGCGTGAACTGCGGGCGCTGATCGATCTTCGTGGCCCCGTCGAGCTCCCACCCGTGCCGGGCGTAGAAGCCGTCGGCGCGGTCGTTGCCGTCGAGGACCCAGAGGTAGGCGCGGGTGTGGCCGGCATCGATCATGCGCTGCTCGGCGGCGTCGAGGAGGGCATGCCCCGCCCCCGTCGACCACGCGGTCGGGTCGGCGTAGATGCCGTACAGCTCGGCATCGTCCAAGCCGTCGGGGTCGCGACCAGAGCCGAACGACGCCCAGCCGACGACGGTGCCGTCGCGCTCCGCGACCAGGGTTCCGAGGCTCGTGGGCAACGGATCGGCGAAGATGCGGCGCCACCCGTCGGCCCGTTCCGAGACGGACAGCCCGTCCAGCACCTCCTGGTCGATGAGGCCCTCGTAGGCCGCCTGCCACGACCGCACGTGCACTCCGGCCACGGCCTCGGCATCGTCGGCGACGGCGTCTCGGATCACCAGGGGCGTCATCCCTCCACCCTATGCGGGCCCGCCGACGTCCTTCCGGGTTCCCCGGTCACACCTGCACGACACGGGTGCGTCTGTGGGGAGGAATCCCGGGTTCTGTCGTGCGGCCGTGCCCGGGTCGTGCAGGCGACGCAGCCGGGAAGGACGGGTCGACGGGTGCGACGCGATGTGGCAGGCTGGCGGGCACCGACTCCGCACGAGAATCGACCCCCCAGAGGTTCCGCCGCATGTCACGACCCCTCGCAGGACCGCAGACCCTGCTCCGCACGCTCAACGGCCGCGCGATCCTCGAGCGCCTCGCCCGGAGCGGACCGCAGACCAGGGCCGAGCTCATGGCGGCGACCGGCCTCTCCCGCACGGCCGTGACCCAGGTACTGCGGATGCTCGACGCCGCGGGAGCCGTCACTGCGGCCGGGGTCGACCGCGACACCCGCGGACCGGCGGCGGGCCGGGTCGCTCTGCACCCCGCCCTCGGGGTCGCGGCGGCCGTGCACGTGGACCATCACGCCGCCCACGTCGTCCTCGTCGACGCGACCGGCACCATCAGAGCCGAACGGCACGGCGCCTTCCCCGCGGGCGAGGACCGGGTCGCGCACATCGCCGCCCTCGTCGCGGCCTGCCGCCGATCCGTGAAGGGCGCGCTCCACCTCGCCGTCGTCGGAGTGCCCGGCATCGTCGCGTCGGACGGTGCGATCCGCGACGACCAGGGACCGGACGGCGGCGCCTTCCGCTCGGCTCTCGCGGCAGCCCTCGACTGCCCGGTCCGCGTCGAGAACGACGTCAACCTCGCCGCGCTCGCCGAGTCGACCACCGGCGTCGGCATCGACCTCGCGAGTTTCGCGCTGCTGCTGCTCGACGACGACCTCGGCGCCGGCATCGTGATCGACGGGGCGCTGCATCGCGGGTTCTCGGGAGTGGCGGGCGAGGTGATGTACCTCCCGCAGACGCCGGTGCCCATCGGCGCCCCGGTCGCGGGCGCCGCGGTGGTGCGCGACCTCGCCCTCGGGCTCGGACTGGATGTCGACGCGCCTTTCCTCGCCCACCTGGAGGCGGCGCAACGCGGAGACGAGGCGGCGCAGGCCCTCGTCGCGGAGATCGGACGACGGCTCTTCCTCGCGGCGGGCAGCGTCGCCCTCGTGCTCGATCCCGAGGCCTTCATCCTCGGCGGGGAGGCGGTGCACCCGGCGCTCCTGGATGCGATCGAGCGGGTCGCGGACGAGTTCGCCGCGCAGCTGCCGCTCCGTTTCCTCGCCTCGGCGTTCGGTCCGGAGGCGCCGCTCGTCGGAGCTGTGGGTGAGGCGGCCTCCGCGCTCCGCGCCGACGTCTTCACCCGGATCCTCACACCCTCCCGCGCACCCGCCACCGGCCGCTGACCGCCCGACAGGACACGCCATGACCGCCTCCTCCGCTCTCGCCGACCGACTCGGGCTGCCGTCCGGTGCCAGGGCGGTCATCCTCAACGCCGACGACTTCGGGATGTGCCATGCCGCGAACGCGGCGATCTCCGGACTCCTCCTCCGCGAGCGGATCGACTCGGCGACGGTGATGGTGCCCTGCGCCTGGTCCCCGGAAGCACTCGCCTTCGCCGCCGCGCACCCGGACCTCGACGTGGGCGTGCACCTCGTCCTCACGAGCGAGTGGCGCCGATACCGGTGGCGTCCGCTCACCGCGGGCTCGTCGACCCTCGTCGACGCCGACGGCTTCTTCCCCGCCGACGTCGCGACCGTGGAGCAGCACGCGTCGGAGGAGGATGTCGCCGCCGAGATAGCCGCGCAGTTGCAGGCGGCGCTCGATGCCGGCGTCGACGTGACCCACCTCGACAACCACATGGGCTCCGTCTACGGGCTGCTGACCGGCCGGGACTTCCTGCGCGCCGTCTTCGACCTCGCCGCCCGGCACGGCCTCCCCTTCCGCCTGCCCCGCGAGATGGAGGGAGCGGACGCCGATCCGATGCTGCAGGCGAAGCTCACCGAGGCGGCGGCGGTGGCGGATGCCTTCGGCGTGGAGATCGTCGATCGGCTCTGGACGCACCCGTTCGAGCTGCGCGGCGAGGGCACCGCCGATGAGGAGTCGTACGAGCAGGTCCGAGACGGGTTCCTCGCGGTGCTGCGCGCCGTCCCGCCCGGTGTCACCGAGATCTACCTGCATCCGATGGCCGACGGCGAGGAGCTGCGCGCCGCGGTGGACTTCGCGGCGGCCAAACGCGGCTACGAGCTGCGGCTGCTCGACGACCCGCTCGTGCAGCAGACGATCGTCGAGGAGGGTCTGGTCCGCGTCGGCTGGCGCGCGCTGCGGGAGCTGCAGCGGGGAGACGCCCGGTGACGGCGCTCGGCGAACGGCTGCGCGACCGCCGTCTCGACGCCGCTCCCACCCGCTCCCAGACCATCGCCTTCGGAGCCTCCGGGTTCCCGACGCAGCTGATGACGCAGACGTTCTCGGCGTTCGTCGTGTACTTCTACGTCTCGCACCTCGCCGTCCCCGCGGGGTGGGTGGCGGCGGCGATGATCGCCCACGGCATCCTCAACGCGGCGCTCAACCCTGTCGTCGGGGCGCTCTCCGACCGGATCCGCACGCCGTGGGGCCGCCGCATCCCGTGGATCGGGCTCGGCATCGTGCCGCTCGTCGTCGCGTTCGCCCTCGTCTGGATGCCGCCCGCGCTCCCGGCGGCCGGGCTCATCGTGTGGTTCCTCGTGGTCGTCGCGGTCTACGACATCGCCTTCGTCGTGGTGGTGCTGAACATCTCGGCGCTGTTCCCGGAGATCTTCCGCACCACGGAGGAGCGCGCCCGCGGGAACGTGCCGCGGCAGATCTTCGCGATCCTCGGCATGGTGCTCGGCACGGCAGGAGCCCCCGCGCTCTACGACGCGATCGGCTGGCCCGGGATGGCCCTCGTGCTGTCCGGCGTCTGTCTCGTGCTGCTCGTGTGGTCGTTCCTCGGCGGGATGATCGAGCGCCGGGTGCCCGAGGCCGCCTCCGAGGCCATGCGCTGGCGGGACCAGCTCGTCTACACGTTCCGCAACCGCGCCTTCGTGCCGTACGTGCTGGGCTCGCTCTGCGTGCAGACCTCGATCGCCGTGATCCTCGCCGCCGTCCCGTTCTACGTCCGCTACTCGCTGGGGGCGGCCGAGGGCGAGGGCAGCCTCCTGCTCGGCGCCATCTTCCTCACGGCCATCCCGTCGATCGTGCTGTGGAGCGCGGTGGTCCGGCGCACCTCCCCGCGCACGGCGCTGCTGTGGAGCGTCGCGGTGTTCGGGGTCGCGGTG
The DNA here is from genome assembly GCF_040685015.1 of Microbacterium meiriae. Taxonomy (NCBI): domain Bacteria; kingdom Bacillati; phylum Actinomycetota; class Actinomycetes; order Micrococcales; family Microbacteriaceae; genus Microbacterium; species Microbacterium meiriae. The sequence continues at coordinate 1,684,995 of NZ_JBFBHD010000001.1, forward strand.
CTCGGCTACCTGGTCCCGACGTCGGTGGGGGCGGCGGCTCTCGTCGGGGTGGCGGTCGGCGTCGGCGTCGGCGGGCTGCTGCAGCTCCTCGAGGTCGTGCTCGCCCAGATCATCGACGACGACGCGCATCGCACGGGCCACCGTCGCGAGGGTGCGTACTTCGGCGTGAACGGGTTCGTCGTGCGCGGCTCCGTGGTCCTCCAGGCGATCGTCGCCGCGGCTGTGCTGACCGCGACGGGCTTCGACGCCGGGCTCGGCGACGCGCAGCTGGAGGCCGTCGACGGCGGCATCCGGCTGATGCTGGCGGTCATCCCCCTGGGCTTCACCGCGGTCGGATGGCTGTGCTTCTGGCTCTACCCCATCCGCACGCGCGACCTCTGAGGTCAGCCGGCGGCGCGGCGGGCCTCCCAGCCCGTGCGCACCATCTCGTCGACGGTGTAGCGCATGGTCCAGTCGAGGTCGCGCGCCGCGAGTTCGCCGGTCGCCACGATCCGATCCGGGTCGCCGGGGCGGCGAGGGCCGACCTCGGGGGTGAAGTCGATGCCGGTGACGCGGGCGACCGCATCCATGATCTGCTTCACGCTGAGGCCGTCGCCGGAGCCGAGGTTGTACGCGGGCTCGATCGGTGCGCCGGAGGCCAGGCGCTGCGCTGCGGCGACGTGGGCGGCGGCGATGTCGCCGACGTGCACGTAATCGCGCACGTTCGTGCCGTCAGGGGTGTCGTAGTCGTCGCCGAAGATCTTCGGGGTGCGGCCCTCGATCAGCGCCTCGAAGACGATGGGGAAGAGGTTGTGCGGGCTGACGTCGTAGACCGTCGGGTCGGCCGAGCCGACGACGTTGAAGTACCGCAGCGAGGTGTGACGCAGCGGGCGGTCGGAGTCGGCGGTGGCGATCGCCTGGTCGCGGAGCAGCCATTCGCCGATGAGCTTCGACTCGCCGTAGGGGCTCGCGGGCCTCTTGGCGGTGTCCTCGACGACGAGGGAGACGTCCGGGGTGCCGAACACGGCCGCCGAAGAGGAGAAGACGATGTTCGCGACGCCCGCCGCCGCCATCGCCTCGAGGATGATCCGCGTCCCCTCGACGTTCTGGGCGTAGGTGTGCAGCGGGCGCTGGACCGAGACGCCGGCGTACTTGTAGCCCGCGACGTGGATCACGCCCTCCGCCTCGTGCGTGCGCAGGGTCTCCTCGACGAGGGCGCGGTCGAGGATGCTGCCCTGCACGAAGGGCACGCCCTCCGGCACGAAGGAGGCGACGCCGCTGGAGAGGTCGTCCAGGACGACGGGGGAGAGACCGGCCTCTGCGAGAGCGCGGACGACGTGGGCACCGATGTAGCCGGCGCCGCCGGTGACGATCCAGGACATGCGTTCCTCTCCTGCCGCGGCGGTGGCGGCTCGACCCTTCATTGTGTCAGGCGTCGCGGCGCGGACCTGCGGACGGGCTGACCTCGAACAGGTGCGGGGCGACGAAGCCCTCGGCGGCGAACCGCCCCCGCACCGCGTCGGCGAGGTGAGGCACGGCACCGCGGTCGACGAGGGCGATCGCGGCGCCGCCGAAGCCGCCGCCGGTCATGCGCGCACCCACCGCCCCCGAGGTGAGGGCGGTCTCCACCGCGGCGTCGAGCTCCGGCGTCGAGATCTCGAAGTCGTCGCGCATCGACGCGTGGGACGCGACGAGGAGGTCGCCGATGCCGCGTGCGCCCGCGGTGCGCAGCGTCGCCACCGTGTCCTGCACGCGCTGGTTCTCCGTGACGATGTGGCGCACGCGGCGGAAGGTCATGTCGTCCATCAGGCTCTCGGCGCGGGCGAGGTCGGCCACGGCGACGTCGCGCAGCGCGGGCACTCCGAGGATCGCGGCTCCGCGTTCGCATGCGGCGCGGCGTTCCCGGTAGCCGCCGGTGGAGTGCGCGTGCGTGACGCGGGTGTCCATCACGAGCACCGCGAGGCCGGCGTCGGCCATGCCCAGCGGCACGACGTCGGCGGCGAGAGAGCGGCAGTCGAGGAAGATCGCGGCGTCGGGCTCCCCGAGCATCGAGGCCATCTGGTCCATGATGCCGGTGGGCGCGCCGACGGCCTCGTTCTCCGCCGTGCGTCCGATCCGGGCGAGGGCGACCGCGTCGAGGCCGGCGTCCCAGAGCTCGTTCAGTGCCGTGGCCGTCGCGCCCTCGATCGCGGCGGACGACGAGAGCCCGGCCCCGACCGGGACGTCGGAGGCGATCGCGATGTCCAGGCCGGAGGCCGCGGTCGCGGGGGCGGCCGCACGGAGGGCCCAGGCGACGCCGAGCGGGTACGCCGCCCACTCCGGCACCGCGGGCGCCGTGCCGGGCGGGGTGGGGAAGAGGCGGTCGAGGTCGTCGAGAGCGATCTCGACCGGCTCGTCCGCGAAGGTCGAGGCGACGCGGAGCCGTCGGTCGGCACGGTGGCGGACGGCGGCGACCGTGCGCTGCGGGATCGCGAACGGCAGCACGAAGCCGTCGTTGTAGTCGGTGTGCTCGCCGATGAGGTTCACGCGCCCCGGGGCGGACCAGACGCCGTCCGGCGTGCGCCCGGCGAGGGCGGCGAAGAGGTCGACGGCGGCGTCGTGTGCGGAGGTCATGCGGAGGCTTCCTGGTCGGCGCGAGCGAGGGCCTCGCGGAGTCGGGCGGCCCCCTGCTCGGGGGCGACCTCGGCGGCCCAGGCCCACATCGCGGCCTCGGAGCCCGCGAGGAACTTGAGCTTGTCGGCGGCGCGGCGGGGGCTCGTGAGCTGCAGGTGCAGGCGCACGCTCTCGCGGCCGACGTGGACCGGAGCCTGGTGCCACGCGGCGATGTACGGGGTGGGGCTGTCGTAGAGCGCGTCGACGCCGCGGAGGAGACGGAGGTAGAGCGGGGCGAGCTCGTCGCGCTCCTCCGCCGTGGTCTCGGCGAGGTCGGGCACGTGCCGATGCGGCATGAGGTGCACCTCGAGCGGCCACCGCGCCGCGAAGGGCACGAACGCGGTCCAGTGCTCGCCGCGGAACACCACCCGCTCGGACGCCTGCTCCTCGGCGAGGATGCGGGCGAAGAGGTCGGGTGCGGTGCGGTCGACGGATTCCAGCACCCGGGCGGTGCGCGGGGTCACGTAGGGGTACGCGTAGATCTGCCCGTGCGGGTGGGGGAGGGTCACGCCGATCGCCTCGCCGCGGTTCTCGAACGGGAAGACCTGCTGGATCCCGGGCAGGGAGGACAGAGCGGCGGTGCGGTCGGCCCAGGCCTCGATCACGGTGCGGGCGCGGGTCGCGGTCTGGGTGCCGAAGGAGCCGGAGTGCTCGGGGCTGAAGCACACGACCTCGCAGCGGCCGACGGCGGTGCGGGTGCGCCCGAGTCCCAGGGCGGTGAGGTCGTCGAGGCCGCGCGGGGGGTTCGTCGCCCCGGGGGCGGTGCCGACGGGCTCGGCGAGAGCGGGGCCGAATGCGGGGGAGCGGTTCTCGAACACGGCCACGTCGTACCGGGACGGCACCTCGGACGGATTCGCCGGCGTCTGCGGCGCGAGCGGGTCGGCGTCGGCTCCCGGCATCATCACGCGGTTCTGGCGGTTGGCGGCGACGGTGATCCAGTCGCCCGTGAGAACGTCGAGCCGCATGGTCGCGGTGTCGGGTCGAGGGGCGAGGGTGCGGGCGTCGACCGACCGTTCCGCGCCGAGGGTCGTCTCCGGGTCGTCGTAGTAGATGAGCTCACGGCCGTCGGCGAGGGTGGTCGGGCGCTTGACGACCCCGGCGCCGAGACGCTCCGTGCGCAACTCAGGAGATTCGGGCGTGTTCACGTCAACATGGTAGGTGCCGCTGCGTGCTAACGTCAACATGACGGAGTTGTGAACGGAGGATCCCGTGGCCCGGAAGCTGTCGGCGTCGGTGTCCGCCCGCGTGTCCATGGCGACTGTGGCGGCGCGAGCCGGTGTCTCCGGACAGACCGTCTCCCGCGTCGTCAACGGCAGTCCGCGCGTGGACCCGCAGACGCGGGCGCGGGTCGAGGCCGCGATGACCGAACTGGGGTACCGGCCGCATCGGGCCGCGCGGGCGCTGCGCACCGGTCGCAGCCACACCCTCGGTCTCGTCGTGACCACCCTGGCCACGGTCGGCAACTCCCGGATGCTGCAGGCCGCGGCCGAGGCGGCGGCGGAACGCGGCTATGCGCTCACGGTCGTCACGGCTGCGGACGGCGTGGACCCGGCGTTCGCCCGGCTCGCCGACCAGGGTGTCGACGGTGCCCTCGTGCTGAACGAGGCTTCGGCGCTGGTCCCTGCCGCCACTCTGCCGCCGGAGCTGCGTCTTGTCGTCGTGGACGCTCCCGCAGGAGCCGGAGCGATCGTGGTGCACAGCGATCACGCCGCGGGAGCAGAGGCTGCCACGCGCCACCTGCTCGCCGCGGGGCACGAGACCGTCCACCACCTCGCGGGACCGGCGGACTCGTTCGCCGCAGCCGAGCGCGAGCGCGGGTGGCGCGAGGCTCTGACGGCTGCCGGTCTCACGCCTCCGGCGGTCGTGCGCGGGGACTGGAGCGCGGAGTCCGGCTTCGCCGCGGGGGCGGCCCTGGCCCAGGCGAGGGCGGTGTTCTGCGCCAACGACCAGATGGCGCTCGGGCTGCTGCGCGCGGTGGCGGAATCCGGACGCACGGTCCCCGGCGATGTCAGCGTGGTCGGCTTCGACGACATCCCGGAAGCGGCGAACTTCCTCCCGCCGCTCACGACGATCCGCCAGGACTTCCCGGCGCTCGCGCAGCGGGCGGTCACAGCGCTCATCGCCGCCGTGGAGGGCGACGCGGCGGCGACCGATCCCGCCGCGCCCGTGGTGGTGCCGACTCGGCTCGTCGAGCGCGCGAGTACGGCACGCCCCTGACGCTCACCCCCGCGGAAGGAACTCCTCGGGGCGGAAGCGTGTCGTGGCACCGTCCGGCCAGGACACCGCCGCGTCGCCTGCCTGCAGGTCGAGCTGCGGCACGCCGGGGGAACTCCCGAGAAGCACGCCGACGGCCATCCAGACGTCCGGCCGCACCGCCGCCGAGAGCCACGGGGTGGCGGTCTCCGGGCCGAGCGGGGTCGCGTCCCGTTCCCGTCGGACCCCCGCGGTCGCACCGTCGACTCCGAGGAGTCCGATGACCCGGCTCTGCGTCTCGCCGCCGAGGGCGAGGGCGGCGGTGACGACCGCGGGGCCGGTCTCGACGACCGTCGGGGAGGACAGCGCCCAGCCGCCGATGCGGAGGACGTCGCCGTCGCGGATCACCCCGTCCGTCCCCGCGCCCGCCCGGACCCGCACGAGCCGCACCTCCCACGGTCCGCGGAGCGCCGACACCACGTCGACCATGGGGCCGACCGTGGTCTCGGCGGCCGCGCCGCCTCCGCCGACATCGAACTCCGCGCGGAAGCCGTCGTGCCAGTGCACGAGGCCGGAGGAGCCGCCGAGCACGGCGTCGTCGACCTTCCGCAGCGCTCCGGTCGCGAAGCCGGAGCGATGGCTCGCTCGGCCGCCACGCACCACGGCGACCGTGCCGTCGAGCGGATCACGGACTCCGGGGCCGGCGAGCACGGGCGCTGTCGCGGTCGAGTACCCGAGCTTCGCGTACAACGGCGCATCCGGCTGGTGGGCACCCGGCATCCGGTGGTCGGTGCCGTGGTTGACCACACGCACGATGCCGTCCGCGGTACCCGTCGCGAGCCACCCCGGGGCGATGAGGACGCGGGTGAACGGACCCCGATCGATCGGCAGGGGCTGTTCGACGGCCGTCCAGAACGGATGCGCCGCGGGCAGGGCGAGCGGCAGGAGACCCTTCGCCGCCCAGTACGGAGAGCCGGGGCCGGAGTAGTCCTGGGCGAGCGGACGCCAGGCGCCGTGCCAGCCGAGTGGCAGCACTCCGGTCGCATCCGGCGCACCGCGGTCGGTGAAGTGCCGGACCTGACCGCTCACCGCCCGGCGCAGGAGGCCGGGGTCGTGCCGCGAGGTGCCGGAGAACGCCGCGACCCCGGCCGCGGCGGCCGTCGCGAAACGGTAGGTGAGGCTGCGGCCCTGGATGAGTGGTCCTCCGTCGGCGCCGACGAGGTGCAGCGCGTCGTCGAGGAACGCGTCCAGCCGCCGGCGATACCGGGCGATGCGATCCGCGTGGCGCGGCTCGTCGCCGACCATGTCCGCCCAGAGCAGCGGGTAGAACGACAGCGCCCAGCCGGCGTAGTGGTCGAACGATCGGGCGGCGCCGTCCGCGCTCCATCCGCCGTCCCGCTCGAAGCCGTCGAGCAGCGCGAAGTCGGCTGCGCGGTCCGCGTCGGAGGACGGCCCGCCGACGCTCTCCAGGAACTGCTCGACGAGCACCCGGAACCAGGCCCAGTTGTTCGGCGGATGGCTCCCACCGACGACGGCCGCCAGGTAGTCCACGGTGCGGGTCCGGGCGCTGTCGTCCAGGCGCGCCCACACCGTGTCGCGGGTGAGGTGCAGACCCAGGGCGAGCGCCGCGGCCTCGACTTTCGCCTGGTCGACCTCGTCGGGGCGCGGCCACCGTTCGGCACCGGCCGGATCGACACCTGCCGCCAGCCCTCTGGCATACCGCTCGGCCAGCGACTCTGTGCCGCGTGGGTCGCCGGCGATGCGGAACGCGGCCAGCAGGAACGTGCGGCTGAAGCCCTCGAGCGCGTCGACCGCGGCGCCGAAGCCGCCAGGGGCGCCGGGGTACCGGATGCCCGCGCCCGCCGGGCTCGCATGACGGGCGGCCCCGTCGAGGATGGCATCGGCCACCGTCATCAGGTGCGCGCGCGTCCATCCCGTGTGCGGGGAGAGCGCCCGGTCTTCCGGAGGCAGCGCGAGGATCGTCATGCGCTGTGCGCGAGGTCGGCGCGGTGCACGGGGTGTCGAGGCGGACGGCCGACCACCCACGCCTCGAGCTCGTCGAGGGCGGCGTCGGCCAGCCGGTGCGCCTCGGTGCCGAGCGAGCCGGCGAGGTGCGGGGTGACCGCGACGTTCGGCAGGTGCAGCAGCGGGTGGTCGGGCGGAAGCGGCTCCGGATCGGTGACGTCGAGGATCGCGTCGAGGCGATCGGAGGCGCACTCCGCGAGCAGCGCGTCGTGATCGAGGAGGGCACCGCGCGCGGTGTTGAGCACGGTGGCGCCGTCGCGCAGGGCCGCGAGCTGCGCGCGGCCGATCATCCCCCGCGTCGCGGGCAGCGCCGGTGCGTGCAGGGAGAGCAGGTCGACGGCGGGGAGCAGGGCGTGGAGTGGGACGAGCCGGGCGCCCGCCGCGGCCACCTCTTCGGCGTCCGCGTACGGGTCGGCGACGAGCACCTGCAGTCCGGGGAAGGGCCGCAGCAGGTCGACGACGCGGCGCCCGATGCGGGAGAACCCGACGATGCCCACCGTGCGGTCGAGGTTGCCGATGCGGCCGGTGACGCGGGGCCCGATGCGCAGGTCGCGCTGTGCGTCGTCCCCGCGGAGCGGGAGGAGGGCGCGTTTGCCGGAGAGCAGGATCATCGCGAGTGTGTACTCGGCGACGGGGGCCGCGTTGGCCTCGGCGGCGGACGTGAGCAGGATGTCGCGCTCCCAGAAGGCGTCGGACACGACGCCGCGCACGCTCCCCGCCGCATGGAACACCGCGCGGAGTCGGGGGAGCCGGTCGAGCAGGGCCGCGTCCAGGAGGGGGGCGCCCCAGCCCGTCACCAGCACCTCGATCCCTGACACGCGGTCGGCCGCGGCGGCCGCGTCGAGCGCGGGCGTGTGCAGCGGGGCGCCGGGGGCCACGAGCGTCCGCAGACGGGCGCGCCGAGCGTCGTCGAACACGAGGTCCCACGCCTCCGTGGAGAGGGCGGCGATGGTGAACGGTCGGTGGGCCATGAGTCTCCGCGGGTCTCGGGTATGCGCTTGCCGAAGCGTGCCGTTCCAGTGAAGACTGTGCGTTCGAGCCCAGGCAACGTGATCGAACAGGAACCATCCAGATCGAACACACTCGTACACGGAAGGCAGCCGGATGCTGATCCCCCGCATCACCCTCGAAGATGTGCGGCACGTCGGGAGGATCGTGTGACCGAAGAGCGTCCCACCCCGCGTTTCGGCCTCTCCCGCCGCGAGCGCATCCTGGACGAGCTGCGCCGTACCGGCGCCGTGCGCGTCGCCGAGCTCGCCCGTGACTTCGGGGTGGCCGAGCTCACCATCCGTCGCGACGTCACCGCGCTGGCGGACCGCGGACTGCTGACCAGGGTGCACGGGGGAGCAGTGCTGCGGAGCGCGCTGGACACGACCGTCGCCCGCGCTGCCCTTCCCGGGCCGCAGTTCCGCATCGGCATGGTGGTGCCGTCGCTGAGCTACTACTGGCCGCAGGTCGTCGTCGGCGCCCGGAGCGCCGGGGTGGAGACCGGGGTGCAGCTCGTGCTCCGCGGGGCCAGTTACGCCGCGCAGGACCAGCGTCGCCAGATCGCGGCGCTCCTGGAATCCGGAACCGTGCACGGCCTCATCGTGGCCCCCGAGACGCAAGGGGCCGACGGACACGCGCTGCTCTCGTGGCTGGACACGCTCCCGGTTCCCGTCGTGCTGGTCGAGCGCCGGACCCCGCCCGCGCTCGCCCTCACCCGGATGCAGACCGTGGCGACGGACCACGCGTTCGGGGGTGCGCTCGCCGCCGGGCACCTCGCCGCACTCGGGCACCGGCGGGTGGGGGTGCTCACGTCGCCGCAGTCGCCGACCTCCGCCGGGCTCCGGCAGGGCTGGTCGCGGGCGGTCGCTGAGCTCGGTCTCGCGGTGGGCGTGGATCGCGATGCGGCGCTGGACCGGATGGAGGGGCCCGCGCAGGCGGACGTCGTGTCCTCGGTGCTCGCCGAGATCCGTGACACGGGCACGACCGCGCTGCTCGTGCACTCGGACCCGCAGGCGCTCCTGCTCCAGCAACATCTGCAGGATGCGGGCTGGCGGCTGCCCGACGACCTCTCCCTGATCGCCTACGACGACGAGGTCGCGGAGCACGGCTCCCCTCCGCTCACCGCGCTGCGGCCGCCCAAGCAGCACGTCGGACGCCGCGCGGTGGAGCTTCTCCGGGATCGGCTGCGCGAGGGGACCACCCGGCCCGCCGAGCGCGTGGAGGTCGCCCCGGCGCTGCACGTGCGGGCGAGCACGGCCCCTCCGCGTTAGGCGCGGTTGCGAGGTCGAGCGTCTCATGCCATGATCTCGGAAAGCGCTTACCAACATTCTCCTGTCAGCGCCGACAGCTTCCACCGAGAGGAACGGACCGAGATGGCACAGGCCCCCACCCGCGAGATCGGGATCATCATGAACGGCGTCTCCGGGCGCATGGGATACCGGCAGCACCTGGTGCGGTCGATCCTCGCGATCCGTGACGACGGCGGGATCGAGCTCCCCGACGGCAGCCGCGTGACCGTGCGGCCGATCCTCGTCGGACGCAGCGAGGCCAAGCTGGCCGAACTGGCGGCGAAGCACGGCATCGAGGACTGGACGACCGATCTGGACGCGGCCCTCGCCGACCCGCAGTGGGAGATCTACGCCGACTTCCTCGTCACGAAGGCCCGGGCATCCGCGATCCGGAAGGCCATCGCCGCCGGCAAGGCGATCTACACCGAGAAGCCCACGGCCGAGTCGCTCGACGAGGCTCTGGAGCTCGCCCGCCTCGCCCGCGACGCCGGTGTGAAGACCGGCGTCGTCCACGACAAGCTCTACCTCCCGGGGCTGCAGAAGCTCAAGCGTCTCATCGACTCGGGCTTCTTCGGCCGCATCCTCTCCGTCCGGGGCGAGTTCGGCTACTGGGTGTTCGAGGGCGACTGGCAGCCCGCGCAGCGTCCGAGCTGGAACTACCGCACCGAGGACGGCGGCGGCATCATCACCGACATGTTCCCGCACTGGAACTACGTGCTGGAGAACCTGTTCGGCGAGGTCAAGAGCGTCTACGCGCAGGCCGCGGTGCACATCGCCGACCGCTGGGACGAGAAGGGCGAGCACTACACGGCCACGGCCGAGGACGCCGCGTACGGCATCTTCGAGCTCGACGGCGGGGCGATCGCCGAGATCAACTCCTCGTGGACCGTGCGGGTGAACCGCGACGAGCTCGTGGAGTTCCAGGTCGACGGCACGCACGGCTCCGCGGTCGTCGGACTGTTCGGTGCGAAGATCCAGCCCCGCAACGCCACGCCCAAGCCCGTGTGGAACCCCGACCTGGAGGACAGCCACGACTACGACGCCGACTGGCAGCAGGTGCCGACGAACGACGTGTTCCGGAACGGCTTCCGGCAGCAGTGGGAGGAGTACCTCACCTCGTTCGCCCTCGGGACGGACTACCCGTTCGACCTGCTGGCCGGCGCGCGCGGGGTCCAGTTCGCCGAGGCCGGACTCGCGTCCAGCGCCGAGGGACGCAAGATCGTGCTCGAGCCCCTGACCCTGGACGAGGCATGACCACCCTCCGCCTGCTCGCCGCCGACGGCCGCACCGCCGACACGGAGCTCCGCGAGGTCGCCGGTGTCACGCGGCCGGAGGGCCCGCTCCGCAGCCGGGTGGCCTACGCCGCCGCGCACGTCGTCCCGAAGGTCCACGCGGACAACACCCCGGGACAGCCGGCCGACATCGACTGGGACGCGACCCTCGCCTTCCGCCGCAACGTGTACTCGTGGGGTCTCGGCGTCGCCGACGCGATGGACACCGCGCAGCGCAACATGGGGCTGGATGCGGCGGCGGTGCGCGAGCTCATCGCCCGCAGCGCCGAGGTCGCCCGCGAGGAGGGCGGCACGGTCGTGGTCGGGGTCAACACCGATCATGTCGACGAGGAGCGCATCTCGCTCGATCAGGTGATCGCCGCCTATCTCGAGCAGCTGCACTTCGCCGAGGAGCAGGGGGCGGGGCCGGTGGTCATGGCCTCGCGGCACCTGGCTCGGGTCGCGGAGACCGCCGACGACTATCGCCGCGTCTACCGCGAGGTGCTCTCTCGCGCGTCGGTCCCCGTCGTGCTGCACTGGCTCGGCACCGCGTTCGACCCGGAGCTCGCGGGCTACTTCGCGCCCTCGTCGCCCGCCGGGAGCGGTGGTCCCGCGTGGCAGGAGGCCGCCGGGGTGCTGCTCGACATCATCGGCGAGAACCGCGCCGCTGTCGCCGGGGTGAAGATGAGCCTGCTCGACGCGGACTCCGAGGTGTGGGTACGCGAGCGGCTGCCGGAGGGCGTGCGCATGTTCACCGGCGACGACTTCCACTACGTCGGCCTCATCGGCGGGGACAGCCTGACCGGGGCTGCCGCGCCCGAGGGGTCCGCGTCGCGCGGTCACTCGGATGCGCTGCTCGGCGCGTTCGCCGCGCTCGCCCCGGTGGCCTCCGCCGCGATCCAGGCCCTCGACGCGAACGACCCGGAGCGGTACCTCGACCTCCTCGGCCCGACGGAGGAGCTGAGTCGGCAGGTGTTCGCGGCACCGACTTACTACTACAAGACCGGGGTCGCCTTCCTGTCCTGGCTCAACGGCCATCAGCCCGCGTTCCAGATGGTCGGGGGGCTGCATTCCGCACGGAGCCTGCCGCACCTCAGCCGCATCGTCGAGCTGGCGAACGGGGCGCTCGCCCTGGAGCGGCCGGAGCTCGCCCGGGAGCGATGGCACGGCCTGCTCCGGCTGAACGGGGTGGACGCATGACCGCCCCCCGGAGCCTGGCGGCGGAGCGCGAGTCCCGGACACCCGGCGTCGGGACCGTGCCGCATCCGCGGCTCTCGATCAACCAGGCCACCGTGAAGCACGCGGACCTCGCCACGGCCCTGCGCGTCACGGCGGCGGCGGGGGTCGAGGCCATCGGCCTGTGGCGGGAGCCCGTGCAGGCGGTGGGACTCGATGTCGCCGCCCGCATGCTGACCGACTCCGGCCTGCGCTTCACGACGCACTGCCGCGGGGGCTTCTTCACGCTTCCGCCCGGTCCGGAGCGTGACGCCGCGCTCGACGACAACCGCCGGGCGATCGAGGAGGCGGCCACCCTCGCGGCGGCCGGTGCGGAGGGCTCGACCGCGGTGCTCGTCCTCGTCGCCGGCGGTCTGCCCGAGGGGTCGCGTGACCTCGTCGGGGCGCGTGAGCGTGTCCGCGACGCCATCGGCGCCCTCGCGGACGACGCTCGCGCCGCCGGGGTCACCCTTGCGATCGAGCCGCTGCATCCGATGTACGCCTCCGACCGTGCCGTGGTCTCCACCCTCGGTCAGGCGCTCGACATCGCCGCGGACTTCGACCCTTCCGTGGTCGGTGCCGCGGTCGACACGTTCCACATCTGGTGGGATCCGCAGGTGCTCGACCAGATCGCCAGGGCCGGACGGGAGGGGCGCATCGCCACGTACCAGGTGTGCGACTGGAAGACCCCCCTCGCCGCAGACCCCCTGCTCTCCCGGCACTATCCGGGGGACGGAGTGATCGACTTCGGCACCCTCACGCGGGCGGTGCAGGACACCGGCTACGACCGCGACATCGAGGTGGAGATCTTCCATGCCGACGTCTGGGCCGACGACCCGGCCCGTGTGGTCCGGCGCACGGCCGAGGCCTTCGCGACGGCGGTCGCCCCCCACCTGTGAGCCCCGGTGACGCCCATCCCCGGTCCCTCCTTGGTCCCGGTCCCTCGTCTCCGGCCCCTCCTTGGTCCCGGCGTGGTCCCGGATGCACGACCCGTTCCCGGATGCACGGGCCGTTCCCGGATGCACGGCCCGTCCCCGGGTGTCGGTCGTCCCGACGTGCCCGGGTCGTGTATCCGACCCAGTCCCATCGTCCCAGTCCCGTCGTCGTGTGTCGGTCGTCGTGTGTCGGTCGACGAGGGACACCTGCACGACCCGGGTCCGTGGGCACGATCAGACCTAGGTTTCGGTCGTGCAGGCGGGACGGGGTCGTGCAGGTGGGACTCGAGGACGGGGAACGGAAGGGGCCGGGACGTCCGACCGAGGAGCCCGGGGAATGGACGGGCCGGCCGGTGTCGGGGAGATCGGGAGGACTGAGAGGATGACGGGATGACGGGGATCCGTGCAGGGCTGTGCTCGGTGACGTTCCGTGCCCTGCCGCCGGAGAGGATCGTCGCGCTCGCGGCCGCCGCAGGTCTCGAGGTGATCGAGTGGGGCGGGGACGTGCATGTGCCACCGGGGGAGGTCGGCCGCGCGGCGGAGGTCGCGCGGATGACCACGGATGCCGGGCTCGCCGTCGCGTCCTACGGGTCGTACTTCCGAGCCGGATCGGAGGAGTCGCTGACCGCGGTCCTCGACAGCGCCGCGGCCCTCGGAGCCGACCGCGTGCGGGTGTGGGCAGGGAGTCACGGCTCCGCGGAGGTGTCCGCGCAGGAGCGTGCCCGCGTCGTGACGCGGCTCCGCGCGGCGGCGGTCGAGGCGGCTGCCCGCGGCATCGGGCTCGCCCTGGAGTTCCACGGCGGCACGCTCGCCGACACCGCCCCGGCCACCCTCGCGCTCCTGCACGAGGTCGACCACCCGATGCTGTCGACGTACTGGCAGCCCACGGTCGGCGCCGCCGTCCCCGCGGTGCTCGAGGAGTTCCGTCGGCTCAGCCCCCATGTCTCCGCCGCTCATGTCTTCTCCTGGTGGCCGCGCACCGAACGGCACCCGCTGCGCTCGAGGTCCGCGCTCTGGACACGGTTCTTCGCGGAAGCGGCCGCCACCCCGCACCCGCCGCGTGACGCCCTGTTGGAGTTCGTGCCCGACGACGCCCCCGAGCTCCTCGCCGGTGAGGCCGCCGCCCTGCTCGGTTTCCTCGGACGGCGGCCGTGAGCGTCCCTCGAAGCGGATCCGTCCTCGTCGGTAGGCTCGGAGCATGACCCCGTCCGCCACACCGGCAGAGCCGCCGGCCGCGCGTCGCCCCCGTCACGCCCGGGGACCGGCGCCCACGCTGCATGACGTCGCGCTCGAGGCCGGGGTCTCGCTGGCGACCGCCTCTCGCGTGCTGAACGGTTCCGAGCGCAAGGTCGCGGCGCCCTTCCGGGAACGCGTGGAGGCCGCCGCCGAGGCCCTCGGCTACACCGCCAACGTCTCCGCGCAGGCGACCGCCCGCGGACGCTCGCCGGTGATCGCGCTCCTCGTCGCGGACATCGCCGACCCCTACTTCGGACTCATCGCATCGGGCGTCGCGCGGGGTGCCGACGAGCAGGGTCTCGTCGTGACCGTGGCCATCACCGAGCGCGACCCGGCGCGGGAGGCGCGGATCGTCCGTGCGCTGCGCGGACAACGACCGCAGGGGCTCATCCTCGCCGCCTCGCGCACGCAGGAGGAGGGGCAGGCGGAGACCGCCCGCGAGCTCGCCGAGTTCACCCGCCTCGGGGGCCGTGTCGTCGCCTTCGGCGCGGACGGCGACGGCGACCGCCGGGTGGAGATCGACAACCGGGCCGGGGCCGCCGCGCTCGGCCGTCGGATGGCGGAACTCGGGTATCGCTCGGCAGTGCTCGTCGGGGCGGCGGAGGGCGTGCGCACCTCGGACGACCGGCTGGCGGGCTTCCGCGCCGGATTCGCGGAGGGCGGCGGCGAGGTCGCGCAGACCGTCCGCGGAGACTTCCGCCGCGAGTCGGGGGCGACGGCGATGGCCGAGGCCCTGGCAGCCGGAGTCCCCGAGGGTACCGTCGTGTTCGGCATCAGCGACGTGGTGGCCATCGGGGCGATGGCGGCCATCCGCGCGGCGGGCCGGGAGGTCGGCGCGGACATCGCCGTCTGCGGTTTCGACGACGTGCCCTCGAGCCGCGATGTGACCCCGGCGCTCACCACGGTCTGCGTGCCGCTGAGCGATGCCGGGTATCAGGCCTTCCGGGCGATCGTCGACGAGGACTGGCAGCAGCCGACGCTCCCGCTCGAGGTGGTCGTGCGCGCGAGCACCCCGGGGCTCCGGGCATGACCCGCGTCGTCATCGCTCCGGACAGTTTCAAGGGCACGATCACGGCGGCGGAGGCCGCGGCAGCGCTCGCCGACGGCTGGCGGGAGGTCGAGCCGGCGGCGGACATCGTCCTCCGCCCGATGGCCGACGGCGGGGAGGGGACCGTCGCGGCGTTCGCGACGACCGTACCGGATGCACAGCGCATGCCGGTCACCGTCGACGGCCCGGCGGGCGCTCCCGTCGAGACGTCCTGGCTGCTCCTGCCGAGCACGACCGATGCTCCCGGCGGCACGGGCGTCGTCGACATCGCCTCGACCTCGGGCATCGAGCTCCTCGACGGTCTGCGGCCCTGGGATGCCGATACGACCGGCTTCGGGCAGGCGATCGCCGCCGCCCTCGATCACGGCGTCTCGCGACTGATCCTCGGCATCGGCTCCAGCGCCTCGACCGACGGCGGCACCGGCATGCTCACCGCCCTCGGCGCGCGCTTCCTCGACGGGGACGGCCGGCCGGTCGCGAGGGGAGCCCGGGGTCTGGCGGACATCGCCACGGCGGATCTCGGCGCGCTGCGCACCGCGCCGGATGTCCGCGTGCTGACCGATGTCACCAATCCGCTCACCGGGTCTCGCGGCGCGGCGGCGGTGTTCGGTCCGCAGAAGGGGCTCACGGAGCCCGGCGACATCGCCCGGGTCGACGACGCGCTCGCCCGTCTCGCCGCCCTCCTTCCCGTCGACCCGCAGCTCCCCGGCACGGGTGCCGCCGGCGGTACGGGGGCGGCGCTCGTGCGCTGGGGCGGGATGCTCGCCCCGGGGGCGGCCGAGGTGGCCGCGCTCGTCGATCTGGCCGGGGCCGTCCGTGGCGCCGAGGCCGTGATCACCGGCGAGGGGTCGTACGACGGACAGTCGGGTGACGGGAAGGTGCCGTCCTTCCTCGCCGCGCTCGCCGTCGAGGCGGGGGCGCGTCCTCTGCTCGCCGCGGGTCGGATCGCGGACGATGCCGACGCCGGTCTGTTCACGCGGGCCGTGTCGCTGACCGCGTTGGCGGGGTCGTCCGCCGCCGCCGTGGCCGACCCCGCGCGCTGGCTTCGCGTCGCGGGCGCGGAGCTGGCACGGTCGCGGTGACCGACCCGGAGGCCGCGCCGACGCGCGAGATCCGCGCGGGCGCGACACGGTGCGTTGACACGGCAGAACGGTCGGCATAGACTCGCAACACCGAACGGGAATGCGCTTTCCCGAATCCTTCACGAAGATGTCGAGGACCCCATGTCGTCTGCCCCCTCCGCGACCATGACCCTGGCGATCGCCGCCGACCGCCCCGAGCCTCCGGGCATCGTCCGCTGGTGGAGCCGTCACTGGCACCCGCTCGTCTTCGTGCTCGCGGTGCTCGCCCTCTGGTGGGTCTCCACGAGCCTCGGGTGGGTGCCCGCGTTCATCATCCCGTCGCCCGCCGACACCTGGGCGGCCTTCACCGACAACGCCGCCTACCTCGCGCAGAACACCTGGGTCACCACCTACGAGACCGTGATCGGGTTCGTCATCGCGGTCGTCGTCGGCGTCCTCGTCGCCGTGCTCATGGTGTACTCGCGGGGTCTGGAGCAGACGCTCTACCCGGTCATCCTCTTCGCCCAGGTCATCCCGAAGATCGCGATCGCTCCGCTGTTCGTGGTCTGGCTCGGGTTCGGCGCGGAGCCGAAGATCCTCGTGGCCGTGCTCATGGCGTTCTTCCCGGTCGTCATCTCGGGCCTCGCGGGCCTGCGCACCGTCGACCCGGAGATCCTCCAGCTCGCGTCGACCATGGGAGCGAGCCGCTTCAAGACCTTCCTCAAGGTGCGGCTGCCCGCGGCGCTGCCCGAGCTCCTCTCCGGTCTCAAGGTCGCCGCGACGCTCGCGGTCACCGGTGCCGTCGTCGGCGAGTTCGTCGGCGCGAACGAGGGCCTCGGCTACGTGATCCTGCAGGCCAACGGCAACCTCGACACCGCCATGCTCTTCGCCGCGCTCATCATCATGTCGCTGCTCGGCGTCATCCTCTTCGGCATCATCCAGATCGCCGAACGCTTCCTCATCCCGTGGCACGCCTCCAAGCGCGACGTCGCCGCGGCCACCGTCCGACTCTGACCCCCCTCGCCCCCACGAAAGAAGGCACTGATGAAGAAGTCAGGCACCATCCTCAGCTCGATCGCCCTCGCGTCCGCCGCGGTGCTCGCCCTCTCCGGCTGCGGAGGATCGACGACCCCGGCGAGCTCCGGCGACGGTGACGGCGGGGAGCTCACGCCCGTCACCCTCATGCTCAACTGGTACCCGTACGGCGAGCACGCGGCGTTCTACTACGGCGTCGACCAGGGCATCTTCGAGGAGCACGGCATCGACCTCACGATCAAGGCCGGCCAGGGCTCGACGAAGACCGCGCAGGCCGTCGGGCAGGGGCAGGTCGACTTCGGCTGGGCGGACACCCCCGCCGTCCTCGCGAACATCGACAAGGGCGTCGGCATCAAGAGCGTCGGCGTCTTCCTGCAGACCACGCCGTCGGCCGTGCAGGTCTTCGCCGACTCCGGCATCTCCAGCCCCGAAGACCTCAAGGGCAAGACCATCGCGGTCTCTGCGGGCGACGCCCCGACCACGACCTTCCCGATGTACCTCGAGGCCGTGGGCCTGGAGGAGGGCGATGTGACGCAGCAGAACCTCGACGCCGCGGGGAAGATCGCCGCCATGCTGTCCGGGAAGGTCGACGGTCTCATCGGCTTCGCACACGACCAGGGTCCGACCATCGCCGACAAGAGCGGCAAGGACGTCGAGTACCTGCGCTACTCCGACGCCGGCCTGAACTTCTTCAGCAACGGCCTCATCGCGCCGACCGACACCATCGAGAACGACCCGGAGCTCGTCGAGGCCCTCGTCGCCGCGACCTCGGAGGCTTTCGAGGCCGCGCAGGAGGACCCCGAGGCCGCGGTGGCCGCGATGGAGGGCAAGGACCCGCAGATGCCGTCGCAGGAGGTCCTGCTGCACCAGTGGGAGGAGACCATCGAGCTGCTCCACACCGACGCCACCGAGGGTCAGGCTCCCGGCGCGAACTCCACCGAGGACTGGGAGTCCACGTTGGAGGTGCTGTCCGAGGCCGGGCTCATCTCGGGCGACGGCGATGTGGAGACCTACTTCGACGACGCCTTCACCCCCGGGAAGTGAGACCGATCGTCATGGACACTCACGTTCAGCAGGAACGCGGACCCGCGGCCACGAGCACAGCTCCGGCGCTCGAGGTCTCGGATCTCGCGATCACCTTCGCCTCCAAGCGGCGCCAGGTCACGGCCCTCGAGGGCGTCGACCTGCGCGTCGAGGAGGGGGAGTTCCTCTCCATCGCCGGGCCCTCGGGCTGCGGCAAGTCGACCCTCCTGAAGGCCGTCGCCGGACTCACCGCGCCGAGCCGGGGCAGCATCCGCCTGCGCGGCGACGAGGTCCGGGGTCCGCGGCAGGACATCGGCTACGTGTTCCAGCGGGCGGCGCTCCTGGAATGGCGCAGCGTCCGCGGCAACATCCTCCTGCAGGCCGAGATGCGCGGGATGGACATGCGCAAGGCCCAGGCCCGTGCCGACGAGCTCATCGAGATGACCGGCCTCACCGGCTTCGAGAAGTCGCTGCCGCACGAGCTCTCCGGCGGCATGCAGCAGCGGGTGTCGCTGTGTCGGGCGCTGCTGCACGAGCCGCGGGTGCTGCTCATGGACGAGCCGTTCGGTGCCCTCGACGCCCTCACGCGCGAGCGCATGAACGTCGAGCTCAACCGGATCTGGAGCGCCACCGGCACGACCGTGCTGCTCGTGACCCACTCGGTCGCGGAGGCCGTCTACCTCGCCAGCCGCGTCATCGTGATGGGTCCGCGCCCCGGACGGATCCTGGAGGAGCACCGCGTCGACCTCCCGGCCCGCCGCGGCTACGCCGACGTGCTGGAGACGGAGGAGTTCCACCGCGTGTCCAGCCGCGTCCGCGAACTCCTCGGCTCCTCCACCGACGCCGACTGACCCCGTCCCGCCCCGCCCCACCCCACCCCGTCCCGCCCCGCCCGGGATCGAAACCGCCCCTCCGCGAAGGCCCCCAGGGACGTTTTGGATCCCGCGACAGGGGTGGCCGGCGGGACGGGATCGAAACCGCTCCTCCGCGGTCTTCCGGAGCGACGTTTTCGATCCCGCGACAGGGGTGGCCGGCGGGACGGGATCGAAACCGCTCCTCCGCGATCTCTCGCAGGGACGTTTTCGACCCCGCGACCGGGAGCGGTGGGCGGAAGACGGGCGGCCGACCTGCGACAACGGAAGGACTCGTCGCCACGGCCTTGGGACGTACGCGCGCACTCGGCGGATTCGCTCGACCCGGGTCGCGGGATCGATTACGTCCCTCTCCGGCGCGTGCCAGGCGCACTCTCGATCCCGCACGAGGTGTCCACCGGGGTGCGGGATCGAAGACTCCCCTCGGCGGTGGCCGAGGGGAGCGGTTTCGATCCCGCGGCACCTGCGGATCCCGCGGGGGCGGAGTCAGTCGCCGAGGGCGGCGGACACCACGGCGCGGGCTTCGGCCTGCACCTCGGCGAGGTGCTCGGGGCCGCGCAGGCTCTCGGCGTAGAGCTTGTAGACGTCCTCGGTGCCGGACGGCCGCGCGGCGAACCACGCGTGCGGGGTCTGCACCTTCAGGCCGCCGATCGCCGCACCGTTGCCGGGAGCGTGTGAGAGCTTCGCGATGATGTCCTCGCCGGCGAGGGTGGTCGCCGTCACCGATTCCGGAGTCAGCTTGCCCAGCGTCGCCTTCTGCTCAGGGGTGGCCGGGGCGTCGACGCGCTGGTAGGCGGACGAACCGAAGGCGTCCTCGAGTTCCGCGTAGCGCTGCGACGGGGTCTTGCCGGTCACCGCGAGGATCTCCGCCGCGAGCAGGCAGAGGAGGATGCCGTCCTTGTCGGTCGACCACACGGAGCCGTCGTGCCGCAGGAACGAGGCCCCCGCCGACTCCTCGCCGCCGAACGCCACGGAACCGTCGAGCAGCCCGGGCACGAACCACTTGAAGCCGACCGGGACCTCCAGCAGACGCCGCCCGAGCGACTCGGCCACGCGGTCGATGATCATCGACGACACGAGCGTCTTGCCGACCGCCGCCTCGCGCGGCCAGTGCTCCCGGTGCGAGAAGAGGTAGTCGATGGCGACGGCGAGGAAGTGGTTCGGGTTCATGAGCCCGGCGTCGGGGGTGACGATGCCGTGCCGGTCCGCGTCCGCGTCGTTCCCGGTGAGGATGTCGTAGTCGCCCTTCTTCGCGACGAGCGACGCCATGGCCGACGGAGACGACGGGTCCATCCGGATCTTCTCGTCCCAGTCGAGGGTCATGAAGCGCCACGTGGGGTCGACCTCGGGATTGACGACCGTGAGGTCGATGTCGTGCATCTCGGCGATCAGCGACCAGTACTCCACCGAGGCGCCGCCCAGCGGGTCCGCGCCGATACGTACGCCGGCGCGGCGGATCGCCTCGATGTCGATGATCGACGGGAGGTCGCGCACGTAGGCGTCGCGGAAGTCGTATCCGGTGATGGCGTCCCAGTCCACGTCGGCGAAGCGCTCGCGGCGCACCTCGGCCAGGCCGCCCGCGATGAGCTGGTTGGCGCGGTCGGCGATCCAGCCGGTCGCATCCGTGTCGGCGGGACCGCCGTGGGGCGGGTTGTACTTGAAGCCGCCGTCGCGGGGCGGGTTGTGCGAGGGGGTCACGACGATGCCGTCCGCGCGGCCCGGGTCGTCGGCGGCGCGGTCGCGGTTGTACGTGAGGATCGCGTGACTCAGCGCCGGGGTCGGCACCCAGGAGTCCCGGGCGTCGACGCGCACGTCCACTCCGTTCGCGAGCAGGACCTCGATGGCGCTCCGCTCTGCGGGGAGGGAGAGGGCGTGGGTGTCGCGCCCCAGGAAGAGGGGGCCGGTGATGCCCTGCGCCGCACGGTAGTCGACGATCGCCTGGGTCGTGGCGAGGATGTGGTTCTCGTTGAAGCTCTTGGTGAGCGACGAGCCGCGGTGGCCGCTGGTGCCGAACACGACCCGTTCGCTCGGGACGTCCGGGTTCGGCACGCGGTCGTAGTAGGCGGCGATCAGCTCGTCGACGTCGATCAGGTCACTTTCCTCCGCGGGGAGGCCGGCACGGCTGCTCATGCACTCAGTCTGCCCCGTGCGGCGGATGCTCGCATCCGGCTTGACATGCGGGATTGCGATGAGTCACCGAGGGATAGGCTGAACGCCGTGACTGCACGCCGCACCTACAGCTATCTCGGACCAGCCGGAACCTTCACGGAGGCGGCGCTCGACCAGGTGGCCGAGGCCAGGGGGCAGGACTGGCGGCCGGTGCACAACGTGGGTGAGGCGCTCGCGGATGTGCTCGAAGGACGCAGCGACGCGGCCATGATCGCGATCGAGAACTCCATCGAGGGCGGTGTGTCCACCACGCAGGATGCGCTGGCGACTCTGCCGGGGCTCCGGATCATCGGCGAGTACCTCGTGCGGGTGAACTTCGTCCTCGTCGCACCGCGCGGCACCACTCTCGACCAGGTCGAGGTCATCGCCGCGCACCCTGTCGCCTACGCGCAGTGCCACGGCTGGCTCGGCGAACACCTTCCGACCCACTCGCACGTGCCGGCGGCGAGCAACGTCGCCTCGGCCATCGGTGTCCTCGACGGCAGCTCGCCCGCGCAGGCCGCGATCGCCGCCCCGGGTATCGTGCAGCACTACGACGTGGACGTCCTCGCCGAGGGCATCGGCGACAACGCGGCGGCCGTGACCCGGTTCGTCCTCGTCACGCGGACCACGCGTTCGCCCGTGCCGACCGGTGCCGACAAGACCTCGTTGATCGTGGAGCTCCCGCACGACCACCCTGGTTCGCTCCTCGAGATGCTGGAGCAGTTCTCGACGCGCGGCATCAACCTCTCGCTCATCGAGTCCCGGCCCATCGGCGACGAGCTCGGCCGGTACCGGTTCGTGATCGACGCGGACGGTCACATCGAGCACGAGCGGATGGCCGACGCCCTGCTCGGGATCCGCCGCTTCAGCCCCCGCGTGGTGTTCCTCGGGTCCTATCCCCGTGCCGATCGGCAGATCGTGCAGTACCCCGACCGCTACTCGGACGAGGTCTTCATCGAGGCCCGCGACTGGCTCCGCGGCATCCTCTCCGGCGAACCCGAGGCCTGAGTCTCGCCGCGGCCCGTGCGTCGCGCGCCCCCGTGTGCCGTGCGCATGCGGGATCCATCTCGCGCCTCCCCGACGCGGGCAACGCGCGGATTCCGTCCCGCAGTCCCGCAGTCCCGCAGTCCTGGACATACCCACGCGGAGATACCGCCTCGCTCCCGCGGTAGCGATCACTGCGGGATCAGATTCGCGCCTCGCCCCGTCGCGGGAGGCGCCTTTTCGATCCCGCACGCGTGGTGGGGTGCTCAGTGCTCCTGGAACCGCGGCCAGGCGCTGCCGGGCAGCATGCGGGCATGTAGCGCGCCCTTCGCGGAGGCGAGGCTGGGATAGGTGCCCGCTGCCGCGTCCGCTCCCGCCATGGTCACCACATAGCCGTCCTCATCGTGGCGGATGCTCCCCACCACACCGTTCGTCCCGTAGGCGACCCACAGTGCGAGTGTCTTGGTGCTCATCGTCGAACCCCTCTCTCTGCGGCCGAGGCTACGCCTCAGTGCGGCCCGGGGCCAGCCCCTTCCCGGGGAGAAGCCTTCCCGTTCGGCCCGTGACACGGACCTCAACCCCAGAGCTGGCGTCGAACGTCGAGCGCACGACGGACGCGCGCGGCGAGAACCGTTCCGCCATCGCGAAGATCGAGCTCGGTCATCCGGATCACGAGCCACCCGTGGTCTTCGAGGTCGCGTTGGCGCCGGATATCGGCCCGCCACTGATCGCGGTCCGTCCGGTGGCCGTCGCCTTCGTACTCGATGGCGATGCGGTATTCCGGATAAGCGAGGTCGACCCTGGCGAGGAAGCGTCCGCCCGGGGAGACGACGTGCTGGACGGCGGGCTCCGGCAGTCCGAGGCTCACGAGCAGCAGGCGGGTCTCCGTCTCCTTCGGGGACTCGACACCCGGGCGCGCGAGCGGCAGCGCCTCTCGGATGCGGCCGCACCCGGGGAAGCGTCCCCATCGCACCAAGTGCCGTTCGATGCTGTCCGCGGTTGCCACAGGCCGGCCCGTCCTCAGCCCCGGATAGACATCGGACGCCGTTAGGAGGGCATCAAGCGCGACGACCATCGGCGTCGACGCGAACTCCCGTGCACACAGGAACAGTGTGCTGACCGGGTCGACCATCGGCACTCCGTTGACGTCCCACGCATCTGCCCGTCCGGGCGCGATACGGCGCCCCCGGACACCGGCCGTCCGGGGCGGTGATGTCCCGGTGGGCACAGCGACATCGAGGGGCTCGCTGGGTGACCAGCGGACGGGTGTGGGAAGGCCCCACAGTCGCAGGGCCGTACGGCCGGCGAAGGCCTGGCCCTGGCGGAGGCGCGGCAGGTAGGAGGCGACTCGATCGTCGAAGGTGGCGGGCTCCACCGTCGACCGCACGCCGGCGAACGGCCGCGAGAGGTCTCGGCTGGAGTACCTCTTCCGCCCGACCCCGATGGCAGCGGCGTCACGGACGGCGAAGTGAGGGCCGAGGTCAGGTGGAAGAGGGATCCGGTGTCGCATGCGTCCATGCTGTCCGTGGCGTGCCCGCCCTCCGACGGTCTCCTCTCGCTCCGTCCGGCTCCTGTGGAAAACCCGAACCTACACGGACCTGTGGCGAAGACGTCCCCGTCGAGCGGGATCAGAGATGCCCCTCCGATGGCGGTCCGAGGCACGTTTCTGGTCCCGCGTGCTGAGGCGCGCGGCGCACATGGCGTGAGCGAGGGGGCGGCGGGTGTCAAGGGTGCGGGATCAGAAAGGCGCCGCGCAGGGCAGGCGGGGGACCGTTATCGATCCCGCACCTCGGAAGGGGCCGGACCCGGGATCAAAAGAGTGCCGGCCGGACCGCGCCGGGGACCGTTATCGATCCCGCGACGTGACTCACGCGCCCGCGACGCGACTCACGCGCCCGGGACGCGAGACGCGACTCACGCGCCCGCGACGAGCTCCAGCGTCTGGGCGCGCCCCGCAGCCGAGTCCTTCGGCTCCGCGTCGTAGGCTCCGGCGACCGGGGAGAGCATGACCTCGTCCACCCCGTAGGTCGTCGCGAAGGAGCGGACCTCCGCGGCGACGGACTCCCCGGTGCCGACGAACCACCGTGACCGCGCGGCCTCGACCACCTGGTCCGTCGCGGCGTCGTGCTCCGCGGCGAGGGCCTGTTCGACGGTCTCCAGTGCGACGAGCGGCTGGTTGAGCCGGAGTCGCGCCATCATCCGCAGCTGCGGGAGGGCGCGGGCCTCCGCCTCCTCCGCGGTCGGTGCCGCGACGGCGTTCACGGTGAGGAAGGTCCGCGGCTCCGGATGCTCCTCGCTCGGACGGTAGTTCGTGCGGTAGAGGTCGAGGGCGCGTTCCAGGCCCTGTCCGGAGAAGTGGTTCGCGAACACGTACGGCAGGCCGAGGGAGGCGGCGAGCTGTGCGGAGTAGTCGCTCGACCCCAGCAGCCACACCTCGGGCACTCCTGTCGCGGCGGGGGTCGCCCGCACGGTGTACTCCCCGCCGGAGGTGAAGCGCACGGTGGCGCCGTCGGCGGTGAAGAGCGCCGCGATGTCCTGCACGTGCCGGGGGAACTGCTCCACGTCGCTGGTGGTCCCGGATCCCCGGAGGAGCTGGGTGATCACGGGGTCGCTGCCGGGCGCGCGGCCGAGGCCCAGGTCGATACGTCCGGGTGCGATGGCCTCCAGGGCGGCGAACTGCTCGGCCACGATGAGGGGCGCGTGGTTCGGGAGCATGACGCCGCCGGAGCCGAGACGGATGCGGGAGGTGCGCGTGGCGGCGGCCGCGATGAGGACCGGCGGCGTGGTCGAGGCGACCGCGGGCATGTTGTGGTGCTCGGCGAACCAGTACCGGCGGTAGCCGAGCCGGTCGGCGGTCGCGGCGAGGGAGAGGGAGGCGGAGATGGCCTCGGCGCTGGTCTGGCCGGAGCGGACCGGCACGAGGTCGAGGACGGAGAGGGCGACGTCGTTCATCTCCGGATGCAACCTCGGCGGCCGCTCCGGCATTCCCTATGCGGCGAGTCGCGAGGCGGGGGTGAGCGCGTCGGCGAGAGCGGTGCGGGCGAGGCGGTAGCGGATGAGCCAGGCGGCGCTGTAGCTCTGTTCGGGCAGGTCGCGCAGCACCGCGCGATCTTCCGCCGGCAGTCCGTCCCGCGCCGCTTCGCGCAGGAGATCGTCGCGGGTCGCCGGGTACTCCATGTCGGCGAGGAAACGGTCGAGGGTCGGGGAGAGTGCCATGATTCGTCCTTTCCGTGAGAAGAGGAGAAGAGCGGGGGCGGCGCGAGTGCACCGCCCCCAGGATGATCAGGCGTCGATCGCCTGGCGCTGTTCGCCGGACTCGACGACGATCTTGCGCGGCTTCGCCCGCTCGCTGACGGGGATGACGACCGACAGGACACCGCTCTCATACGAGGCGCTGATGTTGTCGAGGTCCACACCGTCGCCGAGCGAGAACTGGCGCAGGAACGACCCGGCCCCGCGCTCGCGGGCGAGCCAGCGCACGCCCTCACGGGTGTCGGCCGTGCGCTGGGCGCGGATCGTGAGCTGACCGCCGTCGAGGTCGACGTCGATGGAGCCCGGGTCGGCGCCGGGGAGGTCGGCGTGCAGGATGTAGCGGTCCCCGTCGCGGTACAGGTCCACCGGCATCGACCGGGGCGCGCGCACGGAGTCCAAGACGCTCGCGGCGAAGCGGTCGAGCTGGCTGAAGGGATCGAAGGTCAGTGCCATGAGGTTTCTCCTTTCGTGCGGCCCTGCAAGGGCTGAGGTGGTGTGCAGATTATCTGCACGTCAGGTATAGATTTGTTATAGAACACTTGCAGGATTCTTCGCAACCCCGACCTGAGGACACCCGGATGACCGCACGCGACTCGCGCACCCCGCTCTACGGCATCGCCGTCGCCGCCCAGCTCGTCGATCTGCCGGAGGCGACGATCCGACTCTTCGAGAGCAAGGGGCTTCTCGCGCCCGCTCGCAGTGACGGCGGCACGCGTCGGTACAGCGACGACGACATCACCCGCCTGCGTCGCGCGGCCGAACTCCGCGGGGACGGCATCAACATCGCCGGGATCGCGCGGGTCCTCGACCTGCAGGACGAGAACGCGGGCCTCCGCGAAGCCCTCGATGCGGACGGGCCGGGACGGGAGCGCCCCGTCCGCGACTGACACCCCGCCCATGCTCCGCGGACCGGGGAGCGCGGACGACGCCGCTACGCTTTCCGCATGGAAGCCGGGATCTTTTACGTCCTCGTCGGAGCCGTCGCCGTGGCCGCCGTCGCGCGGTGGCGAGGGTGGCCCGCACCGCTGCTCGTGACCGTCGTCGCGCTGGCCGCGTCGTTCCTGCCGTTCGTGCCGGAACTGGAGATCGACGGGCATCTGCTGCTCGGCCTCGTGCTGCCGCCGTTGCTGTACTCCGCCGCCCTCGACGTGTCGTTCGTCGGGTTCAAGCGCAGCCTCCCGCAGATCCGCCGTCTCGGGATCTGGCTGGTGCTGCTCACCGCGTTCGCCGTCGGACTCGTGGCCTGGTGGATCCTGCCGTCGCTCACGCTGCCGGGCGCGCTGCTGCTCGGGGCCATCGTCGCTCCGCCGGACGCGGTGTCGGCGGCGGCGATCGGTCGTCGTCTCGGTCTGCCCCGCCGCATCATGACGGTGCTGTCGGGGGAGAGCCTCATCAACGACGCGACCTCGCTCACGCTCTACCGGGTGTTCGCCGCGATCCTCGCCGGAGCGACCGTGTCGATCGGGGGCGGCGTCGGGCAGTTCCTCCTTGCTGTCGGCGTAGGGGTGGGGATCGGGCTCGTCTTCGGGATCGTGCTGCACCAGCTCCGGATGCGCATCGGCGACCCCGTCGTGATCGGAACCTTCGGTCTTCTCGCCCCGTTCGGTGCGTACAACATCGCGGAGCATCTGCTCGGCTCCGGCGTCCTCGCGGTCGTGGCCATGGGCCTCTTCGTCGGCTTCAACGCCCCGCGCACCGACTACACGACCCGGCAGCAGGAGGCGCCGCTGTGGCTGTCGGCCGACCTGCTGCTGGAGAGCTTCGTGTTCGCCTACATCGGCCTCCAGTTCCCGCGGGTGCTCAACGACCTCGGCAGCGAGTCGGTGGGGCACATCCTCCTGCTCTCCGGCGCCGTGCTGCTCGTGGTGCTCGTCGTCCGGCCGCTCTACATCTACCCGATCAGCGCGTGGTCGAACTCCCAGGACCGCCGCCGGCTCGCACGCATGGACCGTGGCATCGCGTCCGGGGAGTTCGACGAGCGTCGTCGGCGGTCCCGGCGGTGGCGCGACCAGAGCACGGACGAGCTGCGGACGCAGATCGTGCGGGAGCGCATGGCGGGTCTGCGGCTCACGTGGAAGGACAACGCGGTCATCTCCTGGGCGGGCATGCGCGGCGTGGTGACCCTGGCGATCGCGGTGGCCGCCGCCGACCTGGCCGGCCTCGACACCGAGGCCGCGCACGCCATCGTCGTGGTCGCCTTCATCGTCACCGTCGGCACGCTCCTGCTGCAGGGGCTCACGCTGCCGCTGCTCATCCGGCGCTTGGAGATCGCCGGGGATGAGGAGCACGAGGAGGACGTCGCGGCGCTGGAGACGGTCAAGGCCAAGAGCCGCGAGGCGGGCAAGGCCTATCTCGCCGAGAAGCGTCGGGAGTGGGAGCAGAAGCACGGCGAGGTCGACCTCGGCATGTTCGACGCGTTCACGAAGCGCATGACCCGGGTGGAGAAGGACACCGACGACGCGCAGCAGGTCGAGGACACCGTGGCCCGCCCGTCCTACGACGACCTCGTCGCGCTGACCAAGGGATGGCTGCAGGTGCGACGGGAGATCCTCGTCGCGGAGCGCGATGCCGGGGAGCTCGACGAGGAGGTCATGCGGGAGCTGCTGGCCGCGATGGACGCCGAGGAGCTCGCGCTCGACACCCGCGGCGCGACCCGCCCCCTGAGTCGCAGCTGACCCCTCCTTCCCCTCGACCCACCCCCTTCCGGTCGACCCACCCCTCTGCGACCGCCCGCAACGGGCCGGGACGCACGCAAAGGGGTGGGTCGACGGGGTGGAGAGGGGGAGACAAGAGCGCCCCACCTCCGGAAGGAAGTGGGGCGCTCGTGAGGAGACCGGGTCAGCGCGCGCCGGCGGGCTCCGGGGTGGAAGCGGCGTCGGCCTCGGGGGCGTCGTCGCCGGAGTCGTCGGCGAAGGGCAGGCCCTCGCGGGGTGCGTTGTAGAGCTCCTCGTCGAGGATGCCCTCGCGCTTCGCGACGATCGCGGGGACGAGTGCCTGACCCGCGACATTCACCGCCGTACGGCCCATGTCGAGGATCGGGTCGATCGCGAGCAGCAGACCGACGCCCTCGAGCGGCAGTCCCAGGGTGGACAGCGTCAGCGTGAGCATGACGACCGCGCCCGTGGTGCCGGCGGTGGCGGCGGAACCGACGACCGAGACGATCACGATCAGCAGGTACTGCACGAAGTTCAGCTCGATGCCGAAGAACTGCGCCACGAAGATCGCGGCGATGGCCGGGTAGATCGCGGCGCAGCCGTCCATCTTCGTCGTCGCGCCCAGCGGCACCGCGAACGAGGCGTAGGAGCGGGGGACGCCGAGGTTGCGCTCGGTCACGCGCTCCGTGAGGGGGAGCGTGCCGATCGAGGAGCGGCTCACGAAAGCGAGCTGCACTGCGGGCCACACACCCGAGAAGTACTGCTTGATGGAGAGGCCGTGCGTGCGCACCAGGATCGGGTACACGACGAACAGCACGAGCGCGAGGCCGATGTAGACCGCGCCCGCGAACCAGCCGAGGGAGGCGAGCTTCTCCCAGCCGTACTTGATGACGGCGGAGCCGATGAGGCCGAACGTGCCCAGGGGCGCGATGCGGATGATCCACCACAGCACGCGCTGGATGACCTTGAGCAGCGACTCGGTGAAGACGAGGAACGGCTCGGCCTTCTTGCCGGCCTTGAGCGCCGCGATGCCGACGACGGCCGCGACCACGATCACCTGGAGGATGTTGAAGCCGACGCTCGAGGTGAACGCACCCTCGGTGGCGCCGGGGGAGGTGCTGACGGTCAGGCCGAGGAAGTTCTGCGGGATGAGACCGAGCAGGAAGTTCCACCAGGTGCCGACCGTGTACGGCTCGCCGGGCTCCAGGCCGTCGCCGGCGTGGCTGCCCGGCTGGATCACGAGGCCGAGGACGATGCCGATGATGACCGCGATGAAAGCGGTGATCGCGAACCACAGGATCGTCTGGCCGGCGAGGCGGGCGGCGTTCTGCACGCGACGGAGGTTCGAGATGCTGGCGACGATCGCGGTGAAGATCAGCGGGACGACGGCCGCGCGGAGCAGCGTCACATAGGAGCTGCCGATCGTGTCGAGGGTGGCCGACAGGGCGGTCGGGTTCTCGGCCGTGGCGCCGAGCTGGCGGCCGATCAGACCGGCGGCGATGCCGAGGACGAGGGCGGCGATGATCTGGAAGCCGAACGAGGTCAGCAGCTTCCGGACCGGCCCGCGGGTGTCTGGCGCCTTCTGGGCGCGTGCGGTGGTGCTCATTGAGGTGGGGACTCCAGAATCGCGGCGCGCCGGGTGCACGCCATGAGGCTCAACGCTAGGAGAGCCTGAGAATTCCCTGGGCGGATATGACGAAGGATGACGGCCGCCCTCCCGAGGCCGTCATCCCTCGCTGCGATCCCGCCCTCAGGGCGTGACGCAGTCTTGGAGGTTGTCCTGGATGATCTGGGTCGTCAGGGCCTTGTCTGCCTCGTCCCGCTGCTTGTCCTCGCCGTCGGCGATGTAGCCGAGCGTCTCATCACTGAGGTCGGAGTCGACCAGGGCCTCGGCCAGGCAGGTGGCGGCATCGTCGGTCATGGCCTCTTCCTGCGGGGTGCCCTCGAAGACCTTCTGGATGCCGTCGGCGACATCGTCGACCGAGGGGCGGCTCTCTCCGGCGCAGGCGGCGAGGGAGAAGGCGAGGGCAGCGGCCGGGACGATCGCCAGGAGGCGGAGGCCGCGACGCGAGGGGATGCGGGTGCTGATCATGGGACGACCGTATCCACTCACAGCCGACTCATAGAAGGGGCTTGCAATCCACTGTGTGACCGTGCTCGCCCTTCCGCCGACCCACCCCTCTTCGTGCGTCTCGGCCCCCTGCGTGCGTCCGCAAGAGGCCGGGGCGCGCTCAAGGGGGCGGGTCGACGGGAGTCAGCGATCGGCGAGGACGAGGAGGTCGCCGACCTCGCAGTCGAGCGCCTCGCAGATGGCCCGCAACGTGGAGTAGCGGATCGCGCGGGCGCGGTCGTTCTTCAGCACGGACAGGTTCACGATGCTGACGCCCACGGCGGCGCTCAGCTCCGTCAGCGTCATCCCGCGAGCCGCCAGCAGCTCGTCCAGACGGCAGTGAATGCCCGTGAACTCGTCGTCGCTCTCCGCCGGGCTCACACCAGCCCCTCCGTCTCGCGCTCCAGGGCGGCCCGCTCCTGCTCCACGCGCATGCCCTGACGGAACACCGCGGCGAGGGCGAGGAGGCCGAGCGCCGCGGCGAACGGCAGCGGTGTCACGGTGAGCCAGTAGGTCTGCGGATACCAGGCGCTGTCCGCCGGCAGGGCCTCCCGCAGTCCGGTGGTGGCGGCGATGCCGTTGAGGAGGTCCGAGAGAACGCCCAGCGCCCCGAACGCGATCGCACCCCCGACGAGGGCGCGGGTCACGGTGCGGGAGAACGCGCGGCCGCGGAGGGTGTGGAAGCAGATGAGCGCGAGGACCACGGCGGGGATCGTGGTCAGGGCGAGGGTGCTGAGCTGTGCGGCCGCAGCGAGGAGGCGCAGCCCGAGCGAGGCGTTGCCCACCGTGAAGTCCGACAGCTCCGTGCCGCCGCAGGTGAGCATGGTCGTCGTGCTGTCGCCGTATTCCGAGCACGGGAGGCTCGAGGGCCAGTCGAGGAAGACCGTCGTCGCACCGTGCAGCTCCGCCCAGTCCACGGTGAAGGCCTTGACGACGATGACCACCGCGCCTAGCGCGGAGAGCGTGATCCACCACCCGGACAGCGTGAGCGCCGCGTCGAGGGCGACCGTGCGACTGCCACGGCGACGGCTGTTCCAGACCACGAGGGCGACGACGGCCGCGCAGACCGCGAGCGCGATCCCGATGTTGAGCAGAGACGGCCAGACGGCCTCCGAACCGAACGAGATCATCAGACCAGTCCCTCCGTCTCCTTCTCCAGCACGACCTTCTCCTGTTGCAGCCGGATGCCGCGACGGAACGCGACGGCGATGAGGCCGACGGTGACCCCGGTGGCGAAGATCGGCGCGATCGCCCAGAACTCGATCGGGTGCACGGGTTCCCCGTCGCCGAGGCCGAGCGCCGCGGTCACGCCGTTGCGTCCCATCGTCTCGAGCATCACGATCGCCATCGGCGCGAGCACCAGTGTCCAGCCGATCACGTCGAAGGCGCGCGCATTGCCCGGCACGAAGAACCGTCCGCGGAGGAAGTTCCAGGCGACGAGCGTGACCGCGCCGATGACGGCGACGGCGGCCAGGGCCCACAGTGCGATGGCGGCGACGATGGCGGCGATCGACACGCTGTTCACCCCCGTCGCGAAGACCATCGCCTCCTGCGCGATGCCCTCGATCGAGATCTGCCCGGAATCGGTGGTCGCCGAGATCGGCTGCTCGTCGATGGGGAGCGTCCACGCGATCCCGTCGTCGCGGAAGGTGCCGCCCACGCGGAGCACCGTCGCGATGCCGACGGTCACGAGGGCCGCCGCCGCATAGAGGATGACGGTGATCGCATCGGCCCGCTCGGAGCGGGTGGCGGTGGTGGCCATCAGACCAGTCCCTCCGTGTCGCGCTGCAGGCGGCGGCCGATGGTGAAGACACCGGCCACGAGAGCCAGCGCGAACGCCCACCCGACGGGTGCGAGATCGAACTCCATGAGCAGCGTCCACAGGACGTCCTCGACCGCGGGGTCGGTCGCGGCGAGGTCCTTCACGATCTCTGCCCGGCCGATGCCGCCGGCGAGCTGGCCGAACAGCGTGCCCGCCATCAGCAGACAGGCGGCGACGGCGAACATCCACCCGAGGGAGGCGCGGAACGGGCGGGAGCGGATGAGGGAGACGCCCAGCCACCACACCACCGCGCACAGGGCCACGGTGGCGAGCGCGGGCAGCGCCGTCTCCAGAAGCAGCAGCCAGCGGGCGCCCGTGGGCGGCGCGGTGAGGGTGACGAGGGCGGAGTCGACGGCGGCGCCCTCGATCCCGGCGACCCCGTCGAGGGTGGAGAGGTCGACGTCGTGCACCGGCATCGCGACCGTGGGCGACGGGGAGAACAGGGCGCCGGCGGCCTGGGCGACCGCGACGATGGCGCCGATCCCGACGCTGACGGCACCGGTGGCGATGAGCCCGAGCGCGATGCCGTCGGCGAGCGAAGGGCGTCTTTCCGTGGCGAGCATGTGCTCCTCCTGTGGGTCGGTGTTTATCGACTTTCGTTAACATAACGACTGTCGATAAACCCGTCAAGGCCTCGCTATGCCCACGGCGAACACGGGCATACCCGCCATTTCTGGTCGTTACTCTCGATGTACAAGCGCTTCATGCGTCTTCGCCCCGTGCGAATAAGGAGTCAACATGTTCGAGAGATTCACGGACCGAGCCCGTCGAGTGGTCGTCCTCGCCCAAGAAGAGGCGAAGATGCTCAACCACAACTACATCGGCACCGAGCACATCCTGCTCGGCCTCATCCACGAGGGCGAGGGCGTCGCAGCCAAGGCGCTGGAGTCGCTCGGCATCTCCCTCGACGCCGTGCGCGAGCAGGTGCAGGACATCATCGGCCAGGGTCAGCAGCAGCCGACCGGCCACATCCCGTTCACGCCGCGCGCCAAGAAGGTGCTCGAGCTGAGCCTCCGCGAGGCCCTGCAGCTCGGTCACAACTACATCGGCACCGAGCACATCCTCCTCGGCCTCATCCGCGAGGGTGAGGGCGTGGCCGCTCAGGTGCTCGTCAAGCTGGGCGCCGACCTCAACAAGGTGCGGCAGCAGGTCATCCAGCTGCTCTCCGGCGCTCCGGGCCGCGAGCCCGCGTCCGTCGGCGCGCAGTCCAACGACACCCCGTCGGGTGCGCAGGGCGGCTCGCAGGTGCTCGACCAGTTCGGTCGCAACCTCACGCAGGCCGCGCGCGACAACAAGCTCGACCCGGTCATCGGGCGCGAGAAGGAGGCGGAGCGGGTCATGCAGATCCTCTCCCGCCGCTCCAAGAACAACCCCGTCCTGATCGGCGAGCCCGGCGTCGGCAAGACCGCCGTCGTCGAGGGCCTCGCCCAGGCGATCGTCAAGGGCGATGTGCCCGAGACGCTGAAGGACAAGCAGCTCTACTCGCTCGACCTCGGCTCGCTCATCGCCGGGTCCCGCTACCGCGGTGACTTCGAGGAGCGGCTGAAGAAGGTCACCAAGGAGATCCGCACGCGCGGCGACATCATCGTCTTCATCGACGAGATCCACACCCTCGTGGGTGCGGGCGCCGCCGAGGGCGCGATCGACGCGGCCAGCATCCTCAAGCCGCTGCTCGCGCGCGGTGAGCTCCAGACCATCGGCGCCACCACGCTCGACGAGTACCGCAAGCACTTCGAGAAGGACGCCGCGCTCGAGCGCCGCTTCCAGCCGGTGCAGGTGAACGAGCCGACGCTGCCGCACGCGATCAACATCCTCAAGGGGCTGCGCGACCGGTACGAGGCGCACCACAAGGTGCAGATCACCGACGGCGCGATCGTGGCTGCGGCGAACCTCGCCGACCGCTACGTCTCCGACCGCTTCCTTCCGGACAAGGCCATCGACCTGATCGACGAGGCCGGCGCACGTCTGCGTCTGTCGATCCTGTCGAGCCCGCCCGAGCTGCGTGAGTTCGACGAGAAGATCGCCGCCGTGCGCGAGCAGAAGGAGATCGCCTCCGAGGAGCAGGACTTCGAGAAGGCCGCCTCCCTGCGCGATGAGGAGAAGAGCCTCCTCGCCGAGCGTCTGCGTCTCGAGAAGCAGTGGCGTGCGGGCGACGTCGCGACCCAGGCGGTCGTCGACGAGGGCCTGATCGCCGAGGTGCTCGCCCAGGCGACCGGCATCCCCGTGTTCAAGCTGACGGAGGAGGAGTCCAGCCGACTCGTCTTCATGGAGAAGGCGCTGCACCAGCGCGTCATCGGTCAGGAGGAGGCCATCGCGGCCCTCTCCAAGACCATCCGTCGTCAGCGTGCCGGCCTCAAGGACCCGAAGCGTCCCTCCGGCTCGTTCATCTTCGCCGGCCCCACGGGCGTCGGAAAGACCGAGCTGGCCAAGGCGCTCGCGGAGTTCCTCTTCGACGACGAGGCCGCGCTCATCTCGCTCGACATGAGCGAGTTCGGCGAGAAGCACACCGTCTCGCGGCTGTTCGGTGCCCCTCCCGGGTTCGTCGGCTTCGAAGAGGGCGGTCAGCTCACGGAGAAGGTGCGGCGCAAGCCGTTCAGCGTGGTCCTCTTCGATGAGATCGAGAAGGCCCACCCGGACATCTTCAACTCGCTGCTGCAGATCCTGGAAGAGGGTCGCCTCACCGACGGCCAGGGTCGGATCGTGGACTTCAAGAACACGGTCATCATCATGACCACCAACCTCGGTGCGCGTGACATCGCCGGAGGCCCCGTGGGCTTCCAGATCGAGGGCAACAACGCCACGAGCTACGAGCGGATGAAGGGCAAGGTCAACGAGGAGCTCAAGCGGCACTTCAAGCCCGAGTTCCTCAACCGCGTCGACGACATCATCGTCTTCCCGCAGCTGAGCAAGAGCGAGCTGGTGCAGATCGTGGACCTGTTCACGAAGCGCCTCGGCGAGCGTCTGCTCGACCGCGACATGACGATCGAGCTGTCGCAGTCGGCCAAGGAGCGCCTGATCGAGATCGGCTTCGACCCGGCTCTGGGTGCTCGTCCGCTGCGTCGCGCGATGCAGCACGAGATCGAGGACCGTCTGTCGGAGAAGATCCTGCACGGCGAGCTCGACTCGGGCGACCACGTGAAGGTCGACGCGAAGGACGGGGAGTTCCTGTTCGAGCACGGCCCGCGCGGCGAGAAGGTCGCGGTCGGTGTCAACACCGGCGGCGGCGCGATCTCCGGCACGCCCGACCTGGCGATCACCGGCAACGACTGATCCTCGACCCGGTCACCCGAAGGGGCGGATGCGACAGCATCCGCCCCTTCGTCGTCCCCGCTCCGCCGCCCTCCTGGCCACAACTTCGGAGATGGCAGACGACACGCGGGGGCGCAGCCTCTGGGCGGCGGGGTGTCGGTCGGGATCTCCGAAGCTGTGCCCCGTCTGAGAGCCGACGGGAGGAGCGGGTCCTAGGCTGGTCGGGTGAGCGCGTACATCGTCCGGCCGGCCCGCAGCGCCGACATCGTCAGCATCCGGAACCTGCTCCAGCCGATGGTGGAGCAGCGCATCCTGCTCGGCAAGGACCTCGCCGTGCTCTACGGCGCCGTGCAGGAGTTCGTCGTCGCCGAGGCCGACGGCGAGCTGATCGGCTGCGGCGCGCTGCACGTGATCTGGGAGGACCTCGGCGAGGTGCGCACCCTGCTCGTCCGCGACGACTGGCTCCATCACGGCGTCGGTCGGGCGATCGTCGAGCAGCTCGAGGAGAACGCGCGGGCGCTCGGGCTCACGCGCCTGTTCTGCCTCACGTTCGAGGTCGATTTCTTCGGCCGTCGCGGCTTCACCCCCATCGGGGAGCAGGTCGTCGATCCGGACGTGTACTCGCAGCTCCTGCGCAGCGGCGACGCCGGCGTCGAGGAGTTCCTCGATCTCGCGCACGTGAAGCCGAACACGCTCGGCAACACCCGGATGCTCAAGGTGCTCTGAGCCCCGGACGACCGCTCGCGCCTCCCAGGCTCGTGGAGGGGGATCGCTTAACCTGGAGGCATGCCCCGTCACTCCGCCGCCGTCTATCGTCGTCGGCGGTTGGCGGTGCTGTTGGGACTGCTCCTCGTCCTCGCGCTCGTCGGAGCCTCCGTCTGGCTCCTCGTCGCACGACCGTGGGCGGCCGCCGACGGGCAGGGGACCGCACCCGCGCCGACCTCCTCCGCCACCGCCGGTCCGACGCCGTCCGGGTCAGCCTCGCCGTCGCCCTCACCCTCGCCCTCTGCGGACGCCACTCCGGCCGTCGTCGCGTGCGAGGCGAAGGACGTCGAGGTGAAGGCCGTGACGGATGCCGAGTCATACGCCGACGGTGCTTCGCCGAAGCTCTCCATCTCGCTGACCAACAAGGGCACCAGGGACTGCACGATCGACGTCGGCTCCACGACCCAGGTCTTCACGGTCTCCAGCGGCTCGGACGTGTGGTGGCGGTCGACCGACTGCCAGGAGAACCCCAGCAGCATGATCGCCACACTCACCGCGGGATCCACCGTGGTGAGCAAGGAGCCGGTCGTCTGGGATCGCACGCGCTCCAGCGTCGAGACCTGCGCGCAGGAGAACCGGCAACGGGCTCCCGGCGGTGGGGCCTCGTATCACGTGGGCGTCTCGATCGGCGGTTTCCCCAGCGCCACGACCACCCAGATCCTCTTGTTCTGAGGGCGTGACCGGCACTTGTGCTGACAGGGCTCACTCTTTGGGATACCATAGAGGTGACTCTCCCGATATGCGGCAACATGCCATCCCCAGTGGCGTCGAATCACAGCGTCCCCAGCGCTTCGACACCGCCGCTCGAGAGTCCGAGGGCCCTCTCGAGTACCCCAGTCCCCAATGGAGGACTCGAGAGGGCCCCAATCTTTCCCCGGCGCCGCCGCGTCGCCCCGATGCCTAAGCTGGATGCATGGCAGCGAAGAAGGCGAAGTCCGGGAAGAGCGCGAAGAAGAAGCCCGCCCCCGAGGACTTCCGGTCCGAAGCGCTCGCGCTCGCGCTCGAGAAGCAGGACGTCGCCGCAGTCGCGCTCGCCCTGCGGCACGGCACCACCGTCGTCCCGCTCATCAAGCCGGGCGCCCGCGACAACCCGCTCGACAGCGGCGAGGTCTGGACCTACCGCGACCCGAACTCGGGTGACCTCGCCCTCCTGCTGTTCAGCGACGCGAAGAACAAGCCGGCGAACCTGCCGCCCGGCGTGGGCATCTACGACGCGACCTGGCTGCGGGCGTTCCTCTCCGCGCACCCGATCACGACCGTGTTCCTCGACATCGCAGGACCGCACCCGATGCAGGCCGACCCGGTGGAACTGCTCAAGGCCCTCGACGCCTGACCTCAGCCGCGCTCCGGCTCAGAACGGCGGGATGTCCCGGTCGGGCCGACGGGTGCTGTTCCGTGCCCTGACGTCTCCCAGCGCGGCACGCAGCGTCTTCGAACGGTCGTCCACGACCTGCTCGTAGCCGAGTCGCGCGGCTTCGGACCGCCGCTGCGCCGCCTGCGTCACCGGCCGCACCTCACCCGCGAGACTGAGCTCGCCGACGGCGGCGACCGTACGCGGGACCGAGATCATCTGGATGGATCCGGCGACGGCGATCGCGATGGCGAGGTCGGCCGCGGGCTCCGTGAACCGCACGCCGCCGACCGTGGACACGTACACGTCGAGGCTGCCGGTGGGCACGCCCGCCCGGCGCTCGAGGATGGCCAGCACCATGGCCACCCGCGAGGAGTCGAGGCCGTGCACGATGCGGCGGGGGTTCGGGGCGTTGCTCGGCACGGTGAGCGCCTGCACCTCGACCGGGAGAGCGCGACGGCCCTCGAGGGAGATGGCCACACAGGTCCCGGGTTCGGAGGCGCCCTGCGACAGGAACAGACCGGACGGGTCGGGGACCTCGGCGATGCCGTCTCCGGTCATCTCGAAGCAGCCGACCTCGTCGGTGGGGCCGAAGCGGTTCTTCAGCGCCCGGATGAAGCGCAGCGAGGTCTGCCGGTCGCCCTCGAAGTGGCACACGACGTCGACGAGGTGCTCCAGCACCCGGGGCCCCGCGACCTGGCCGTCCTTGGTCACGTGCCCGACGATGATGATCGGCAGGTCGCGCTCCTTCGCCACCCGGATCAGGGTCGCGGCGACCTCCCGCACCTGGCTGGGCTGACCGGCCGCGCCGTCGGTGAGGGACGACGACACGGTCTGCACGGAGTCGACGATGACGAGCTGCGGCTGCACCTCGTCGATGTGTCCGAGGATGGTGGCGAGGTCGGTCTCGCTCGCGAGGTAGAGCTCGTCGTGCAGCGCGCCCGTCCGCTCCGCCCGCAGCCGCACCTGGGCCGGCGACTCCTCCGCGCTCGCGTACAGCACCCGTCGCCCGCTCCGCGCCGCTTGCGCGGCGACCTCGAGCAGCAGGGTCGACTTGCCCACGCCGGGCTCGCCGCTGAGGAGGATCGCGGCTCCCGGCACGATGCCGCCGCCGAGCACACGGTCGAACTCGCCGACGCCGCTCGTGCGCCGCGGGGCGTCCTGGGTCGTGATCTGCGTGATCGGTCGTGCGGCGCGATCGGCGGTCGGGGCGAGCGCGTTCACGCGACGGAGGATCCCGGTCTGCGCGGCCTGCTCCTGGACCGTGCCCCACTGCTGGCACTCCCCGCAGCGGCCGACCCACTTGGCCGTCGTCCACCCGCACTCGGTGCAGACGTACGCGGGGGGAGCGGGTTTCCGGGTGGCCATGCCCCCAGGCTATCGGCGGGATCAGACATCCCTATCGACCAGGCGATTATTCACGGCCCGGTTCCCCCGACGGCCACCGGTCCCGGCCGATAATTGAGACATGTCCAACGGCGGGTCCGTCTGCGGGCCGATCTCCAGCTACTCCCGGGTGCGCATCCTGCACCTCCTCTTCGAGGCCGGGCACTCCGGTGCCTCCGGAGAACTCGCGATCGGCGACCTGTGCGAGGCCACCGGCCTCCACCCGAACACGGTGCGCGAGCACCTCCAGCGGCTCATCGAGGGCGGCTACGTGATCCCGACCGTGGAGCACCGCACCACCCGGGGCCGTCCTCGAACGCTGTACCGTGCCGCCACCGGCGCCCCCGACGCCTCCAGCCCGGTCGCGCGGAACAAGGCCAAGGCCGCCGCCCGTCGCGGCGACCTCCTCCGCAGCGTCCTTCCCGGCACCGGAAGCGCCCTCGGGAGGGACGCCACCTACCAGCTCGACGCCCTCGTCGAGCACCTGGAGGAGAGCGGTTTCGAGCCGGTCGTGGATGACCGCGGGCTGACCGTCGACCTGAGCCCGTGCCCGCACGCGGCCGGCCGGCCGGAGGACCGCCCGATGCTGTGCCAGGTGCATCTCGGCCTGATGCAGGGCATCCTGGCAGAAGCGGGGGGTCCGCTCGAAGCCGAGTGCGTGCGCGAGGCCGCGCTGCCCTCCGAATGCACCGTGCAGCTGCGCGACACCGCCGCGCAGGCGTCGAACAGAACGGGAGTCGCTCATGGAATGGCTTGATCCGCTCGCCCTGGCCCGATGGCAGTTCGGGCTGACGACCGTCTACCACTACCTCTTCGTCCCGCTGACGATCGGCATGGCGCTCGTCGCAGCCATCTTCCAGACGGCGTGGGTGCGCACGGCCAAGGTCCAGTACCTGCACCTCACCCGCTTCTTCGGCAAGATCTTCCTCATCAACTTCGCGATGGGGGTCGTCACCGGCATCGTGCAGGAGTTCCAGTTCGGGATGAACTGGTCGGACTACTCCCGCTTCGTCGGTGACGTCTTCGGCGCCCCGCTCGCCTTCGAGGGCCTGCTGGCGTTCTTCTTCGAGGCGACCTTCATCGGCCTCTGGATCTTCGGCTGGGACAAGCTCCCGCAGAAGATCCACCTCGCCACCATCTGGTGCGTCTCGATCGGCAGCATCCTGTCGGCGTACTTCATCATCGCCGCCAACGCGTTCATGCAGAACCCGGTCGGCTACACGTACAACGAGGTGACCAACCGCGCCGAGCTCACCGACTTCTGGGCGCTGCTGACCAACCCCGTCGCCCTCGCCGCGTTCCCGCACACCATCTTCGGCGCGCTCATGTTCGCCGCCGGTGTCGTGATCTCGGTGTCCGCCTGGCACCTGGCCCGCGGGCAGCACTTCGACACCATGCGCGTCTCGCTGAAGTTCGGCCTCTGGGCGATGATCTTCTCCACGGCGGGCGTCGTGCTCACCGGTGACCAGCTGGGCCTGGCGATGTACGCCGCGCAGCCGATGAAGATGGCCGCAGCCGAGGCGACGTTCAACACGGTCTGCGGCGCCGACGCCTCCTTCAGCATCTTCACGCTGGGCACGCCGGACGGCAGCTCCGAGCTGTTCTCGATCCGGGTGCCGTACCTGCTGTCGCTGCTGTCGACCCACACGCTCGACGCTTGCGTGCACGGCATCAACGACCTGAACGCCGAGTACGCCCAGACCTACGCGAGCACCGGCCTCACCGACTTCGCCCCCGTCCTGTGGATCACGTACTGGTCGTTCCGCTGGATGATCGGCCTCGGCATGGCCGCCGCCCTCGTCGCCGTCGCCGGCCTCTGGGTCACGCGCAAGAAGGCCACGAAGCCGGTCGCACCGTGGATGTGGAAGGTCGCGATCTGGTCGTTCC
The DNA here is from genome assembly GCF_040685015.1 of Microbacterium meiriae. Taxonomy (NCBI): domain Bacteria; kingdom Bacillati; phylum Actinomycetota; class Actinomycetes; order Micrococcales; family Microbacteriaceae; genus Microbacterium; species Microbacterium meiriae. Next base: position 1,725,427 of record NZ_JBFBHD010000001.1, read on the forward strand.
CGCTCGCGCTCGCCGCCAACATCATGGGCTGGGTGTTCACCGAGATGGGCCGACAGCCGTGGATCGTGTTCGGCCTGATGTCCACCCGCGACGGCGTCTCGCCGGGGGTGAGCGGACTCGAGGTCCTGATCTCGCTGATCGCCTTCACCGCGATCTACGCCGCGCTGGCCGTCGTCGAGGTCAAGCTGATCGTCAAGGCCGCCCAGAAGGGGCCGGACACCGACGAACAGCCCCATGAGGAGACGGCTCAGCTGCCGTCGGTCGTGTACTGAGAGGAACGAGCATCATGGATCTCGCAACGATCTGGTTCTGGGTGGTCGCCTTCCTGTTCGTCGGCTACTTCGTCCTCGACGGGTTCGACTTCGGTGTGGGCATGTCGCTGCCGTTCCTCGGCAAGGACGACGTCTCCCGCCGGCAGGTCATCAACACGATCGGTCCCGTGTGGGACCTCAACGAGACGTGGGTCATCGTGGCCGGGGCCTCGCTGTTCGCCTCGTTCCCCGAGTGGTACGCCACCCTGTTCAGCGGGTTCTACCTGCCGCTGCTGCTCATCCTGCTCGCGCTCATCCTCCGCGGCGTCTCGTTCGAGTACCGCCACCAGCGGGAGAGCCGGAAGTGGAAGCAGGGCTTCGACCGGATGATCGTCATCGGCTCGGTCGTCCCGGCACTGCTCTGGGGCGTCGCTTTCGGCAACATCGTGCAGGGCGTCGCGATCGACGAGAACCACATCTACGTCGGCGGCTTCTTCTCGCTGCTGAACCCGTATGCGCTGCTGGTCGGCGTCACGACCCTGCTGCTCTTCTTCCTGCACGGCGTGCTGTTCGTCGCGCTGAAGACGGACGGCCAGGTGCACGAGGATGCCCGGAAGCTCGCGAAGAAGGCCGCCATCCCGACGATCCTCGTCGCAGCCGCGACGGTGGTCTGGACGGTCGCGATCGCGATGGGCCGCGAGGCGCCGCTGCTGTGGCTGGTCATCGGAGCCGGTGCGCTCGCGGCGGTCAGCCTGATCGCGGCGGTCGGCTTCTCGCTCGTCCGCCGCGACGGGTGGGCGTTCTTCGCCGGCATGCTCACGGTCATGTTCGCCGTCGTCATGCTGTTCTCCGCCCTCTTCCCGTTCGTGATGCCCTCGACGATCGACCCGGCGTTCAGCCTCACGATCGCCAACGCGTCCAGCACTCCGTATACGCTGCAGATCATGAGCTGGACCGCGCTGATCGCCCTCCCGCTGGTCATCGCGTACCAGACCTGGACCTACTGGGTGTTCCGTAAGCGCGTCACCCGCCGGTCGATCGAGGGGGCTCCGGCGCACGCGTGAAACCCGTCGATCCGAGGCTGCTCCGATACGCGGCCGCCGCCCGGGGGTTCCTCCTGGCGTCGGCCGCGATCGGCGTCTTCCAGACCGCGGTGACGATCGCCTTCGCGTGGCTGCTCACCGAGGCGGTGGTCGGCGCCATCGCGGGTCGCGACGTCACCGCGACCCTGCTCTGGCTGCTGGCGACGGCGCTGCTGCGGGGCCTGCTCATCGCCGCGTCCGATGCGGCGGGCACGCAGGCCGCGGCCCGCACCGGGATGCAGCTGCGCGCGGCGCTCGTCGCAGCGGTCGGGCGACTCGGGCCGGGCTGGCTCGCTCAGCGGAACCAGACGCAGATCGCCGTCACCGCCGGTCACGGCCTGGAAGCCCTGGACGCGTACTTCGCGCGGTACATCCCGCAGCTCGTGCTCACCGTCATCGCGACGCCCGTGCTCGTCGCGGTCATGTGGTGGCAGGACTGGCCGAGCGGGCTCACCGCCGTCATCACCCTGCCGCTCATTCCGCTGTTCCTCATCCTCATCGGCATCGCGACCCGCACGGTGCAGAAGAAGCAGTGGCAGACGCTGCAGCACCTCGCCGCCCGCTTCGCCGACACGGTGCAGGGCCTGTCGACGCTGCGGCTGTTCGGCCGGGACCGTCGGGCGGCCGACCGCATCGAGGCGACCGCCGACGAGTACCGCCGCGAGACCATGAAGGTGCTCCGGTTCTCGTTCCTCTCGGGGTTCGCGATGGAGCTGCTGTCGTCGCTCGCGGTCGCGCTCATCGCGGTCGCGGTCGGCTTCCGGCTGCTGTCAGGAGACCTGAGCCTGGAGGTCGGGCTCTTCGTGCTGCTGCTCGCCCCGGAGGCCTTCCTCCCCATCCGTCAGGTCGGCGTGCAGTTCCACGCCGCGGCCGAGGGCGTCGCGGCCACGGAAGACGTGTTCGATGTGCTCGATGCGGCGCGCGACCGGGACCGCGGCGGGGTGCGCAGGCACGATCCGGACACGGATGCACGACCGAACCCCGTGGACTCGTCCGGCAGCCGTGCCGGAGTCGTGCAGGTGGCACACGGACTCGTGGTCGAGGGGCTCCGGGTGAGGGACCTGCCGCCGGTGTCGTTCGTCGCGGAGCCGGGGACGGTGACCCTGATCGAGGGACCGAGCGGCTCCGGGAAGTCGAGTCTGCTCGCCGCCCTCCGCGGAGCGGTGGACTACACGGGGACCGCGACCTGGGACGGACGGGACGTCGTCGAGCTCGCGCCGTCGGAATGGCTCGCCTGGGCCGGCCAGGCGCCGGGGCTGATGCGCGGCACCGTCGCGGAGAACGTGGCTCTGGGCGATGCGGCTCCCGACCTCGCCCGCGTGCGCCGGGCCCTCGACGCCGCGTGCGCGGAGGGGATCGAGGCCGACCGCGTGCTGGGCGTGCAGGGAGCGGGACTCTCGGGAGGGCAGGCGCAGCGCGTCGCGGTGGCCAGGGCGCTGTATCGCCACGACGGTGCCCCGGAGCGGATGCTCGCGCTCGATGAGCCCTCCAGCGCCCTCGACGCCGACACCGAGGAGCGGCTGTGGCGGTCGCTGCGCGCACGGGCGGATGCCGGCGCGACCATCCTCCTCGTCTCGCACCGCCGCTCGGCCAGGGACATCGCCGACCGGATCGTGGCGCTGGGGGTGAGCGCATGACCGAGACGACGCGCAGCGAGCGGGTCCGGGACATGCTCCGGCTCGCGCAGCCGCCGTTCCGCCGCTTCCTCCCCGGGCTGATCTGGGGGGTGCTGTCGGCGGCCGCCGCAGTGAGCCTTCTCGCGGTGAGCGGCTGGCTGATCGTGAGCGCGTCGATCGTCGACTCCCTCGTGCCGCTGTCCATCGCGGTCGTCGGGGTGCGGTTCTTCGCCGTGACCCGGGCTGTCACGCGGTACCTGGAGCGGCTGAGCGGTCACGACGCCGCGCTCCGGCAGCTCGCCACGACCCGCTCCGACATGGTGCGCCGCCTCATCCCGCTCTCGCCGGCGGGGCTCGGCGCGACCGACCGCGGGCAGGTGCTCGCGGCGCTCGTCGACGACGTGGAGAACCTGCAGAACCTCCCGCTCCGGGTCGTGCAGCCGCTTGCCGTCTCGGGCGTCGTCGCCCTCGGAGCGGTGGGCTTCCTCGCCTTCGTCTCGCCACCCGCCGCGCTGACCCTCGCGGTCTGCCTCCTCGTCGCCGCGTTCGCGGCGGTCGGGCTCGGCTGGATCTTCGGCTCCCGCGCGGAGGCCGCGGTGTCGGCGCGTCGGGCCGAGGTGTCCGCGGCCCTCGTCGACTACTTCGGGAGTCTCGACGTGCTCCTCGCGTTCGGTGCGGAGGCGCAGGCGCGGGAGCGGATCCGCGTCGCGGACGCCGCGCTGCGTCGCGTGGTCAGTCGGGCGTCGCTCGCGCAGGCCGTCGCGGCCGGAGTGGTGTCGCTGATGGCCGGGGCCGCATCCGTGTGGGCGCTCGCCGTGGCGGCCCCGGGCCTCGCCACGGGAGTCATCGACGCCCCGTGGCTTGCGGTCGCGGTGCTCGTGCCGATGGCCGTGTTCGAGGTGTTCGGCGCCGTGCCGATCGCCGCGGCCTCGTGGCGGAGCGTGCGCGCGAGTGCGGAGCGCATCGTGGACGTGCTGCCCGAACGGATGCCGCCGGAGCTGCGGCCCGACGCGGGGCAGGATGCCGAGGTCGCGGGTGTGCCCGCCCTCGTCCTGCGCGGTGCCACGGCGCACTGGCCCGGAGGCGCGGCGGCGTTGACCGGCGTGGACCTCGACCTCGCACCCGGGGAGCGGGTGCTCGTCTCCGGAGCGAGCGGGGCGGGCAAGAGCTCGCTGGCGGCCGCACTGGTCGGCTTCCTCCGGGTGGACGGCGAGTACCGGATCGGCGACCTCGACGCGGCAGCCCTGTCCGGACCGGCACTGCGGCGCATCGTCGGTCTGTGCGAGCAGCAGCCGCAGCTGTTCGACGAGGACGTGCGGCAGAACCTGCTCTTCGCGAGGGACACCGCCACCGATGACGAGCTCCTCGCCGTGCTCGACCGTGTGGGCCTCGCGGCGTGGGTCCGCGAGCGCGGGGGTCTCGACGCCCGGGTGGGCGACCGCGGTGCGCTGGTGTCCGGCGGTCAGGCGCAGCGGATCGCCCTGGCTCGCGCGCTGCTCCGCGGCTTCCCGGTGCTCGTGCTGGACGAGCCGACGGCGGGCGTCGACCCCGAGGCCTCGGACGCTTTGCTGCGCGATCTGCTGCAGGCGACGGGGGAGCAGTCGGTGCTGCTTATCTCGCACGTGGCGCCGCCCGCGGGGACGGTCGACCGGGTCGTGCGGATCGAGGGCGGCCGGACGGTCTGAGCCTCAGCCGACGAGGTTCATGTCGGCGGGCGGCTCCATCACGATGCCCTGCGCCTCGAACGCGCGACGGCGCTCCTCGATCCTTCGGTGCATCTCGACCTGGGCCTCGTCGATGAGACGCGGGTCGAGGTCGACCGTCGCCGGATGCGGGTCGCCGTGGTGGGCGGCGATGTACGCGTCGAGCTCGGGGCCACTGGTCCAGGAGGTGATGAGCGCGTACCGCGGGCCCGTGCCGCGGTGCCACACGGCGTGCCAGAAGCGCTGCGTGTCGACGATGATCCGCGAACCGGCGCGCAGCGGCAGCCGGACCTCGGTGGCCGGGTCGAACCGGTCGGAGCGGAGGATGAGCATCGAGTCGGTGTCGTCGGTGAGGTTGTAATACCCGCGGACCACCCAGCCCGTGCCCGGCTCATTGAGGCGGTTGTTGTCGTCCTGGTGCAGGTTGTAGATCGCGTCGGCGTAGTCGTTGGGCTGGAGCTCGATGACCCGGCAGCGACCGACGCCGGCGCCCGGGGCCAGGGCACGGCGCTGCAGGGTCGGGGCGATCGTGACCTGCGCCGGGATCCAGACGCCGTCCTTGTCGGTGCGCGGGGGTGTGTGGTTCCAGAAGCCGTTGCAGTCGATGTCGCCGGCGTAGCTCGTCAGGGGTGCGAAGCGGGTGATGCCGGAGGAGCGCCAGCCGACGTACTCGAGGTCACGCCACTCGGACGGGTCCACCGGGGTGGTCTCGTCGTCGAGGACCACGTATCCGGTCTCGGCGAGCGCCGCAGACGTGATGAATCCCATGCTGCTTGCATCCTTCCCGTCGTTCTGCCCCCGGAGGCGGCGGGTTCTTAGGCAATCCTAATCCCGACCTCCCCTCGCCGACCCACCCCCTTGCGTGTGTCCCACCCCCTTCCGGCCGCACGCAGAGGGGTGGCCCGGCCGGAAGGGGGTGGGTCGGCGAGGGATATTCTGAGGGCATGACGCAGCCCCAGGGTGCCCTTCTCGTGGGCAGTGTGAACTTCGACGACGCTGAGACCACAATGCGTACCGCTGCGGAGCTGCTGGGCGACCGGTTGCGCCGCATCCCGGACGGCGAGGTCGGCAAGCGGTTCCACTGGATCATGTTCCAGCCCGACGTCATCGGCCAGGCGGACGGCATCGAGCGGATCGGCGACGAGCCCATCCCGTTCCCCGCCGGCATCGACGCCCGCGGCCTCCGCATCGCCGAGGGCGTGGACCCGGCGACCATCGCACTGCCTCCGCTCGGGTACGCCTCCGCGGCGATCGAGTCGTACGGGCTCTTCGCCCGGCTGCGTGAGGAGGGAGCAGTCGCGGCGGGCACCCGGTTCCAGGTGTCGCTGCCCACCCCGCTCGCCGTCATCTCCTCCTTCTTCCATGGCGACGACCGGGCCGCGATCGAGCCCGTGTACACCGCCGCGATGCTCCGCGAGCTCCACGAGATCCTCGCCGCGATCCCGCACGGGGACCTCGCCGTGCAGTGGGACGTCGCGAGCGAGATGGGCATCATCGAGGGGGCCTCCGGCTACGGCGCCGTCATGGAGGCGTGGTGGCCCGGTGACCCGTTCGACGGACTCGTCTCGCGTCTGGCCGCCCTCGTCGACGCCGTCCCGGACGACGTCGAGGTGGGCGTGCACCTCTGCTACGGCGACGCGGGGGAGAAGCATTTCTTCGAGCCGACCGACGCCGGCGCGCTCGTCCGCTACGCCAACGCCGTCATCGCCGCGGCCCACCGTCCGCTCACCTGGCTGCACCTTCCCGTGCCGATCGGTCACGACGACGAGGCCTACTTCGCTCCGCTCGCCGAGCTCACCCCGGTCGAGGAGCTCTACCTCGGCCTCGTGCACCGGGAGGACGGCGCGGAGGGCGCGCGTCGCCGGATCGCCGCCGCTGTCCCGTTCGCCCCGGAGTTCGGCGTCGCCACGGAGTGCGGCATCGGCCGCGCCCCCGCCGGCTCCACGGAGGGCATCCTCCGCACCCACGCCGAGGTCGCCACCGCCTGGTGACCCGCCGATTCGCGCGCTCGGCCCCGGTGTCGTAAACTGATCCGCGGTGACGTGTCCGAGCGGCCGAAGGTGCAACTCTCGAAAAGTTGTGTAGGGTAACCCCCTACCGTGGGTTCAAATCCCACCGTCACCGCCACCACGAAGGCCCCGACTCCCCTGGAAACACGGAGATGCGGGGCCTTCGTCCTGTCGGCTATCCCGAGCGTGATAACGTAGATGTCGTTCACGGGCCTATGGCGCAGTTGGTAGCGCGCCTCGTTCGCATCGAGGAGGTCAGGGGTTCGAATCCCCTTAGGTCCACAGGAACAGAACGCAAGAGCCTCGCCCCGCATCTCGCAGGGCGAGGTTCTTTCGTTGAAGCGCTGGGCCGGACCGACCGCTGCGACGAGACCGCTCAGCAGCGGCGGGGGTTCGATTCCGTGCCCCTAGGCTGAGGACATGGACGCGACGCCCAGCGAATCCGGCTCGACCCTGCACACGCATGCCGTCGACAGCCGGCGCCGCGCCGCAGCCCTCGGCGAGGGGGATCGCGTGCTGTCGCGCACGCAGAAGGTGTACGTGGCGCTCAGGGACGACATCGTCCGCACCCGGCTCGCCCCGGGCGAGGTCGTCATCGAACCGGAGCTGGCCGCGCGCTTCGGGGTGTCGAAGACGCCCGTGCGCGAGGCCCTGCAGATCCTCGTCGTCGAGGGGCTCGTCGTCGCCCTTCCCCGGCGCGGATACGTCGTCCGCCCGCTGGGCATCAACGAGGTGCGCGAGGTGCTCGATATGCGCCTGATCATCGAACCGCCGATGGCGGCGGGTGCGACGCGCTACGGCAACGAGGCTTTCATCGAGGAGCTCAGCTCGATCCTGGACGCGCAGCGCAGCGGCTCCGGCACGGCGGAGCTGACCGATGCGGCGCGCGCTTTCCACGAGTGCATCCTCGGCGCGGCGCGCAACGCTCGGGCCAAGACGCTCATGAGCGGCCTGTTCGACGAGACGACACGGAGTCATCACCTGATCCCGGCGATCGATGCGCGAATCCACTCGGACGTCGAGAACAACGGACACCAGCAGGTGCTGGAGGCGATCCGCACCGGCGATCCGCAGGCTGCCGAGGAGGCCATGCGCGGCCACCTCGTGGAGCTGCGGGAGTTCGTCCTCCAGGCATTCCTCGAAGCCTGACCCGCGCTCGTCGCGAAGGAGCGACCCTCTGGTCGTGTCAGATATATCTGACGCATATCGCTATTGTGTCCGAGATATTTGGTGGCTATGGTGGTGCCGACACCGAGGTCGGCTCTTCGACCGGCCCGGGGCTGCCGAGAGGAACCAGGACTTTTGCGACGCCGCATCCGCACCTTCACCGAGCTGCTGAGCTTCGCTCCGCCGGCGCTTCCCACCGAGGCGACGCGCGTGGCGGAGGCACGTAGCCTCGGCGACCTCCGCCGGCTCGCGAAGCGTCGCGTGCCCGGATTCGTCTTCGACTACGTCGAGGGTGCCGCGGTGACCGAGCAAGCCGCCCGAGACAACGAGTCGGCCTTCGCCCGCCGGAGGTTCGTGCCCTCCGTCACGGAGAGCGCAGCCGGAGCGTCGCTCACCACCCGCCTGCTGGGACGCGAGCATGCGATGCCGATCGGCATCGCCCCCATCGGCCTCACCGCCCTCATGCGCGCGGCCGGCGAGACCGACGGGGTCCGCGCGGCTGCGAACCGCGATGTGCCGTTCGTGCTCTCCACTATGGGCACGCGGAGCATCGAGGACGTCGCCGACGCGGCGCCCGCTGCGCGCCGATGGTTCCAGCTCTACCTGCGGCGGGATCGTGCCGCGTCGCTCGCCCTCATCGAGCGGGCTGCTGCGGCGGGCTTCGACACCCTCGTGCTGACCGTCGACACTCGGGTGCCGGGGCAGCGCTACCGCGACGACCGCAACCGACTCTCGATGCCGCCGCGTCTGACGCTGCGCACCGCCGTGCAGTCGGCGCTGCATCCCGCGTGGTCGCTCGATCTGCTGGCACACGATGCACCGGCCATGGCGAACTTCGGGCCCCGATCCGGAAGCGTCACCGACGTGGTCAGCAGCATGTTCGATCCCGCGCTGTCCTTGGACGACGTGCGCTGGCTGCGGGGGAACTGGAACGGGCCGATCGTCGTGAAGGGCGTGCTCTCCGCCATCGACGCCGAGCGCTTCATCGACGCCGGAGCGGACGCCATCTGGGTCTCCAACCACGGCGGTCGCCAACTCGACCGTGCGATCGCGCCCATCGAGGTCGTCGGTGCGGTGCGCGCCGCCGTCGGCGACGACATCCCGATCCTCCTCGACTCCGGCATCCGTAGCGGCCTCGACGTCGTGGCCGCGATCGCGTGCGGAGCCGACTTCGTCTTCCTCGGCCGGGGGTACATGTACGGCCTCATGGCAGGCGGACGGATCGGGGTGGAGCGAGCACTCGACCTCGTGGCGAACGAGACCCTGTCGACGATGCAGCTTCTCGGCGTGCGCACGACCGCTGAAGTACGCGGCCGGGGGACCACGGTCCTCGCACCGACCGGATAACCACGACCACGCCAGCACTTTTCAATGACGAAAGGACACCCCATGGCCAACGAACAGCAGCGCACCATGACCCCGCAGGCGAGGCGGGCGATCGCCGCAGCCTATTTCGGCACGCTCATCGAGTGGTACGACTACGCGCTCTACGGCGCCGCCGCCGGCCTCGTGATCGGCCCGCTCTTCTTCCCGGACGTCATCCCCGCCTCCGCCTCGATGCTCGCCTTCGCGACCTTCGCCGTCGGGTTCGTGGTGCGGCCGCTCGGCGGCCTCATCATCTCCCACCTCGGCGACCGGGTCGGCCGGAAGCCCGCGATGATCCTGACCATCGTGCTCATGGGGATCGCGACCGTGGGCATCGGGCTCCTCCCGACTGCCGAGGCGATCGGGGTGGCGGCGCCGATCCTGCTGATCCTGTTCCGCTTCATCCAGGGCTTCGGCGCCGGTGCGGAACTCGCCGGTGCGCTCACGCTCGTCGCCGAGTACGCGCCAGAGCGCCGCCGAGGGCGGGTCATCGGACTGGTCACCTCAGGCGCCCCTGGTGGAGCGTTCCTCGCGACTCTGGCCTTCACCTTCGCCTCGATGCTGCCCGGCGACGTGCTCCTCGGCGGGGCCTGGCGCATTCCGTTCCTGGTCTCCGCCGTCCTGTTCGTCCTGGCGCTCTGGATCCGTCGTCGCCTCGAGGAGACGCCCGAGTACCGGGACGCCGTGACGAACGCGGAGCAGTCCGCGACGAAGGTGCCCTTGGCGGAGCTGTTCCGCCGCAGCCCCCGCGAGCTCGTCATCGGCTTCTTCAGCGTCTGCGGGCACAACGTGACCAACTACGTGCTGAGCGCCTTCGCGCTGAGCTACCTCACGCTGACGGTCGGGATGCCTCGGGTCGAGGCGCTGATCGCGGTCCTGGTGTCCTCACTGCTCACCGCCTTCGCTCCGGTCCTCGGCGGCGTCGCGGTCGACCGGTTCGGGGCCAAGCGCGTGGTGATGTTCGGCTCGGTCGCCGGGATCGTCCTCACGTACCCGGTCTTCCTCTCCCTGCAGTCCGGCGACCCGGTGCTGGCTGCTCTCGGGATGACGGCGCTCGGCGTCATCGCCGTGGGTGCGACCGCGGCGTCCACCGGGACCTTCCTCACGAACCTCTTCCCGACCCGGTACCGCTTCACCGGCGTCGCGACGGCCCGGGAGCTCAATGGCGCGCTGGTCGCCGGCCCGACTCCGCTCATCGCCACCGCGCTCGTCGTGGCCGCCGGGGGAGGGCTCTGGCTCGTGGTGCTGTTCGTCATCGCCGCCTGCCTCGTGTCGCTCCTGGCCGTCGTCGCGACGCCGAAGCGCATCGGCGACCTGCAGCCCGAGGAGGCGTCCGGTCCGTCGGTGATCGCATCGGCCGAGAGGGTGTCGGACGGAGCGGGAGGAGGCGACACGCCCGGGAATCGGCGGTGATTTGCCCGATGCCTGGAACCCACGTAAGTTATTACCTGTTCGCCCCAAACGGTTGAGCGGAGGTCCTCGGACCGGCTCCCGTCAAGCAGCTAACACCTCCCGAATCCCACACACTCACTGAGTGAACAGGATGAAGGATGCTGATCCGTTCCCACGGTCTGGCCGAAGAAACTCGGACTTGACAACGGAAACGAGATCGG